>NZ_JBPTTL010000001.1:0-1335608 GCF_051547085.1 Flavobacterium sp. RSB2_4_14 | reverse complement strand
ATCACAAGATGTTTTAGCTACATTCGATGGTCCTGTTACAGCAACTGCTATAGACGCAGTCCATGTTACAGTTCTCGATACTGCTAACGCTGGGTTACCACAGCCATCAGATACATTCCATGTTCTAGTTAGAGATCGAAAACATCCGTCTGATACTAATTGACCTTCTGTAGATGTAGGGTTAACAACGGTACAATTATCAGTTGCACTTGCAGTTCCTAAAGCTGCATTTATTGCTGCTGTTGTAGGATTACAACCTAGAGATAAAGTTGTTCCTGTTGCAGTAATTACAGGTGGTATTGTATCTGAAGTTACAGTAAAAGTTCTTGTACATGTTTGCGGTTGTCCACAATCATCGGTTACAGTCCATGTAACATCTACACTTCCACCACATGCTGAGGGTGCATTGGGTGTTAAAGGATTTCTAGTTAATATTGGATTTGTACCACCTGAAAAACCAAATGAATTAAGCCATGAGTTAAATGCAATATTGACATCAGCTTGTGATTGACAAGATAATTCAGTTTTACTTTCTGGACATCTCAACACTACTGGGTTAAGAGGTGGCTCAGTAATTGTAAAATTTGCAACTTTTGAACATCCATTATCGTCAACAACTGTCATCGTATAATTTCCAGCTGTTAATCCTGGAAACTCGGTTGTAGGATCTGATTGCGGCCCTACAACAATATTACCAGGATTTAATGTAAATGTATAGGAACTAGATCCGCTTGAGCTAGCATCGGAATGTAAAGTAGTTGTCCCACCATAACATAAAATTGGTTCAAACTCATTGGTTAATTCTAAATCTATAATTGTTATAGATTTACTACATTCACAACTTCCTCCAAGCGCTGAAACGATTAATTGAAAATTGATTTGACCTCCATTGGTCCCAGGATGAATTAGAGCTGTAGTTGTACCTGAATTTGTAATTGGATTAAAAACAAAAGGTGTCGTTGATATTAAAGAGGCGCCAGTGGTATTTTGAGGTCCTGCAGGAAATGAAAAAGTAAGTCCTGGACTAGCGCCGCTAAATTGAATAGTAGCTGTAATTAAAATATTCCCATCACTAAGACAAGCTTTGAGAGGACCAACTAAATTACATGAAGGTGCGGGTATAAATGTGAATCCAGTTAAGTTTGCTGATAAAAAACCTGGTTTTGTTACCCTAACGGAACCCGTATTTCCTGTAGCAACTGTAGCAGTTATCGTAGTAGGATTAACAATTGTAAAAGAAGTAGCTTCAATTAGACCAAACTTAACCGATGTTACTCCAGTAAAATTAGTACCTGTAATAGTTACTAACTGTCCTTGAGCCGCTGAAGTTGGCGAAAAAGAAGAAATACTTGGCGCTTGTGAATATGAAGATACATATCCTAAAACCAACATGACAAATAACATCACTTTATTGATATTATTTTTCCATCCTACTACATTGTTATCGCTATGACAACAAGATGTTTTACATGTGGATGAATTACTGAGTAAATTTAAATTCATAATTGAATATTATTTTTGGTTGGAATAATTTATTGATTAACGGAGACCGATTGTGTACATGTACAAGAAAGATTTCTTCTAATATCTTGTGGATTTGGATTAATTACCTGAAGTTGAACAGTAAATGATCCACCTGTATTTCCAGCATTAATTTTTATAGAATTTTCTCCATTTTCTGTAGCAAAACTCGCATTTGAGGTGTTTGTTTTAAAAGACCAAATGTACTTTGTCTCTTTTACAGCATTCAAAACTTCAGAGTTAATTCTGATTATTTCCCCTTTCTTACCATAACTTGCCTTTAGCGGTCCGCTAAGATTACATGCTGGTTGCTGAGCAAACAAAAAGTTTGTAAACAAAAAAAGTAGAACAAGTAAAAGAAAACTTGTCAGTCTATTCTTTTTTGTGGAAGACTCAATCATTGGATGATTGTCTCTCTGCGAATAATTCGCTTGACTAAAATCCAATCTAAACCCATTTTCTCCAGTAATTAATTGATAATTACGATACTTTGAAAATGCAAAAAAATTAAATAGAAAAAAATTCTTCATAATGTATTAAGGTATTAGTTAATACCACATCATGAGCAGTTGATTATAAGTATCTTTGGGGAAAGCACTATTAACGTTATTTTGAAACAACATTAGTAAAATAGAATGTGTAGATTTAAAAGGGAATGTGAAATTAAAAAGAAAAAATGTGAGATGTTAAAAAAATCGTAAGTTTTCTACGAACAAAACTATTTCATCGATGAAATACATCATTTTATATAAATCCTTGTTTTAAATTCAAATGATTTTGAGTGAATTATCATTATAATAATTTTGTACTACAAAAAATAAGAAAGTTATTGAATTTTAACAAAAAAAATATGGTTTTAAAACTAAAAAAATGGTTCTTTTAAGTTTATATATGACTTAGCTAACTATTAAAAGTTAGTAATGTAATTTCTTAATATATGTTCTACGTTTTCTAAAAACAACTGGTTCAAAGTGTTTCCAAAGGTTAATCATGGCATAATTATCCTCTAAAAATGGAGTATTAGTACAATTTAGAATACCTCTTTCTTTGAAAGTATTATAATATTCATTGAAAATAATAGCGGTTACACCTCTACTTTGATAATCAGGGTCAATACCTATTAAATAGAACAATACATCTTTGCTCTCTTTTTTTGCTTTAAGCAAATGATAAAATCCAAATGGAAATAATTTGCCTTTTGCCTTTTGTAATGCTTGGGAAAAGTTTGGCATCACAATACTAAAAGCAACTAAAGTATTGTTTTTATCCAATACAAACTTTACATATTCTGGATTGATAAAGCTAATATACTTTTTCTTGAAAAAATCTTTTTGAGCATCAGTAATAGCAACAAAAGAAGAAAGATTAGCATAACTGGCATTGAACAAATCAAACATCTTATCCACATAAGGCATGATGTCATTAGTGTTTGTGAAATTAAGTTCCTTTAATTCGTATCGTTTTTTAATTAATTCATTTGCTTTTTCAAATAAAGTTGGCTTAACGTTTGAAAAGGGAAATTTATTTTCATGAAATTCTTTCTCTTTCACATAGCCCAATTTCTCCAAATGAGTGGCATAATAAGGATAGTTATACCAACTCATCATGGAACCTATTTCATCAAATCCTGCAGTCATAACCCCAACTTTATCTAGATTTGAAAAACCCATTGGTCCTTCAACATGTTCTAAATTATTTTTTCTTCCCAATTCATATACTTTTTCAAGCAACGCTTTGGTAACTTCAATATCATCAATAACATCCCACCAACCAAAACGAACTTTCATTTTCTGTTGGTCTTTCACTTCATTCCAATTAATAATTGCAGCAATCCTGCCTACAATTTTGTTATCGCTATACGCTAAATAAAAATAAGCTTCAGCAGACTCAAAAACGGGATTTTTAGTTTTGTCAAAAGTTTGTAATTCATCGCTTATTAAAGGTGGAACCCAATAGGGATGATTTTTGTACAATTCAAAAGGAAATTTTACAAAATCAGTAAGTAACTTTTTGGTATTGGCTTCTACTATGGTAATCATTATGGTTTAGTGTTTTCTAATTCTACTTCGTCTTTACGTTTTTTACCTTTGTCCGCTTTAGATTTTTTATCCTTCTTCTTATCGTCTTTACTTTCGGTTTTTATTCTTTTGTAATTCGTCTCATAATTACTATCAAAACGCCAAGAAAGACCAAAACCTCCGTATAAAATGGCTGGAGTATCTTTAAAATTTTTAGAAATAGAAGCGTCTAATTGAATATTTTCTCGAACTAAATAGGCAGCACCAATTCGGAAAACAGTATCAGCGTAAAAATCACTTTTATATCCTTGTACTTCTACAAACCCAGACCATCGCATGTTAAATCCTCTAGTTAATGTGGTGATTAATGCTAAGGTTGGATAATCTGTCATGTATTTATCGGCAATAATATTGGTTATAAAAACCCATTTGGAACCAAAATGATTTTGAGTAATCAACATCAATTTCGGACTAATAGCTGGATCTGTTTCAAAAGTGTAAGGATTATTTCCAATGTTTAAATTGAAACCTCCATAAACAGCTACTGCCGGGATAAATTGTTTCCAACTAAATTTATGATTGGCTTTCCAACTGTATAAATTGGGTTTGTCATTGGCTCTCAAAAAAGGGTCGTAAACCAAATATTTTGCTCCAATTGTAAACTGTTTGAAACCACTGCGTGTATCACTTACTAGAGGAGATTCGTACCAATCGTACTGGTATTGTGTTTCTAAATTAAATTCAAATTGATCAAAAAAAGCGCCATAGCGCACACTCAATTCTGTCCCAAAACCATTAGCTTCATATCGCTCCAAGTCATGCTCTTCGCTAATACCATACAATCCCATTTCGGCTTGAATAACCGTTTTACCAACAGAGAAAGCGGACATCGATTTTCCTGGTCTGTTGGAATTAATAATATCGGTATATTGCCCATATTGCATGGTTGAAGTCATCAAAAACCCAACAATAAAAAATGATTTTATTTTAAACATAGTATAATAGTTTGATGTAGATATCGCCTTCCAAAAGTAATATAATTTATCATTTATTTAAGAAGTCAAAGCGAATTTTACATTACAGAATTTAGTATTTTTGACAAAAATTATTTATTCAATGGAAACTGCTTCTTTCAACGGATTATTAAAAGCAATACTATACATCTTAGCTTTTTACTATATTTTTAAGTTCTTAGCACGTCTGTTTTTACCCGTTATTGCCAAAAAAGTTGTCGAAAAAGCATCGGAGCAATTCCAACAACAGCAACAAACCAATACTCATTCAACCACTTCAGAAAAGCCTAAAGCCAAAAAAATCGTTGGCGAATACATAGATTTCGAAGAAATTAAGTAATTTTCCCTGAAAACCTAAACCAAAAACATGAAGCAACTTCAAAAGTTTTATCCACACTTTCTAGCCATTCTTGGTTTTATAATCGTTTCTCTTCTTTATTTTTATCCCGTTATTCAAGGTAAAAAAATATACCAACACGACATCGTGCAATATACTGGTATGGCCAAAGAACAAAACGATTTCAGAGCAGAATATCATGAAGAACCTTATTGGACAAATTCTTCTTTTGGCGGCATGCCAACCTACCAATCGGGTGCTAAATACCCTAATGATTATATAGGAAAACTAGATGATATGTTGCGCTTTCTACCAAGACCAGCCGATTATTTATTCCTTTATTTCCTAGGGTTTTATGGATTGCTTCTGGTTTTAAGGATTGATCCGCTAAAAGCATTTTTTGGCGCTTTGGCTTTCGGATTATCCACTTATTTAATAGTTATCATTGGTGTAGGTCATAATGCAAAAGCGCATGCAATTGCATACATGCCATTGGTTATCGCTGGATTTATATTGGTTTTTAGGAAGCGTTACCTTCATGGTGGAATACTAACAATGCTAGCCGTTGCACTTGAAATTACAGCCAATCACTTTCAAATGACCTATTATTTGTTACTGCTTTTGATAGTGATGAGTTTTTACTTTTTGTACCGATTATATGAAGAAAAGGATTTAAAAGCTTTACCAAAAATCATAGGAACGTTTGCTATTGCTTTGGTTTTTGCCATTGGTGCGAATGCCACAAGTTTACTAGCAACAAAAGAATACGCCGATTTTAGTACGCGTGGAAAAAGCGAATTAACTACCAATCCTGACGGCACAAAAAAGGAAGCCAATATTGCTATGGACAGAGAGTATATTACTCAATATAGCTATGGTATTACAGAAAGTTTGAATTTGTTTGCACCACGCCTTTTTGGCGGAGGAAATAACCAAAAACTTACTGACGATTCTCATGTATATAATTTCATGCTCAATTATGGAGCATCGCCAGAAGAAGCAAAAGAATTCACCGATAGTTATGCCATTACCTATTGGGGAGATCAACCTCAAGTTGCTGCACCTGCTTATATTGGCGCTATAGTTTTCTTCCTTTTTGTTTTGGCGATGTATCATGACAAACGAAAAATAAAATATGCCTTCTTGGCTGGCGCTATTTTTTCTTTACTCCTTTCTTGGGGGAAAAACTTCTCACTATTAACCGATTTTTTCATCGATTATGTTCCGGTTTATGATAAGTTTAGAGCGGTTTCATCGATACAAGTTTTATTAGAATTGTGTATTCCAGCATTGGCTATAATGGGATTACAATCCTTTTTTACCACCGACAAAGAAAAACAATGGACTAGCTTATGGAAAACTGCCGCAACTACTTTGGGGATAATTCTTGTATTATTTTTAGCCAAAGGCATGTTCAATTTTGTAGGTGAGATTGATAGTCAATTACTATCAATGTTAAAACAACATCCTGATAAGTCTTTTGGAACTGGTTTTATTGATGCATTGAGAGAAGATAGAAGAGATTTATACAATGCCGATTTATTGCGTTCAGGGTTTTTAATGTTGGTTACTTTTGGTGTGCTTTATATGTACATTAAAAATAAATTGGCTCAAAACACTGCCATTATCATCGTTGGTATTTTTATGGTTGGCGATTTATTTTTTGTCGATAAAAACTATGTGAGTAACGATGGTCAACAATTTAGAAGTGCTCGCGAAGTAGACGTTCCTTATGAACCAACCTCAGCAGACTCACTTATACTGGCAGACGAAACTAACTTTAGAGTATTTGAACTTGATGGCGGATTATCCAACCCAAGGTCATCCTATTTCCATAAATCTATTGGAGGTTATAGTGCGGTAAAACCAAGACGTTTTGAAGAAGTGTATGAGCATTTAATTGAAAAAAGTATTTCTGATTTAGGAAGTATCATTGACCCAAAAACACTTTCACTCACCAAAAGTATTCCTGTTATCAATGCTTTTAATATAAAGTATTTGATAGTCGGCACAGAACAAGGTGATATTCCTATTGTCAATCCTTTTCACAATGGTAATGCTTGGTTTGTTAAGGAAATAAAAATGGTTAACAATGCCGATGAAGAACTTAAAACTTTAGGTAAAATTGATACTAAAGAAGTAGCTACTCTAAATGCTGAATTTGGAATTTGGTTTAAACCTATGGGTATACATTCATATAGAAAAGACAGCTTAGCTAGTATAAAAGTAGATTTATATAAACCAAATCACCTAATATATACTTCTAATAATTCAAATGATGGTTTCGCAGTCTTCTCTGAAATCTATTATAAAAATGGTTGGAAAGCTACTGTTGATGGAAAAGAAACTGCCATTTTCAGAGTAGATTATACCTTGAGAGGAATAGAAATTCCAAAAGGAAAACATACCATCGAATTCAAGTTTGAACCACAAGTAGTAAAAACCGGAAGTACTATTGCCTTGTTTAGCTCGATAGGAATGTTGTTGGTTATTGTTGGGGGCGTTTATTTTGATAGAAAAAAGAAGAAAGTAGATTAAAAGAAATTTTGTAAATTTGATTGTTAATTTTTTCTCTTATGACGAAGCAGACAATAGCACGATTAAATCATGATCATCCATCTAAAATGGAGTTGCGTCATATTGATGAAATTAAAAAATTATCACCTCAGCAACGCTTTGAAAAACTGATGGCTATTATTGAAATTTCATATCTTTTGAAAACAGCAAAAAAAATATCAAAATAACTACATGAATAGTCAAATAATTGAAATTTGGAAATACTTTTCCTTACATAAAGTCAAATATTTAACTATAGGAGGTTTTGCTGTAAACATTTATGGATATGGAAGAAATACTGGCGACATAGATATATTCATCGAAGACACAATAGAAAATAGAGAAAACTTAAGAGAGGCATTAAAAAAAGCTGGAATTGGAGACTTTGAAAGCATAAAGACTATGCAATTTATTCCTGGTTGGACTGATATTACGCTAAATTTTAATTTGCGATTAGACATCATGACTTCCGTAAAAGGATTAGAAAATAATTCTTTTAAGCAACTTTTAGAAAAAGCTTATATTACCGAAATTAATGATATTCCTGTTTATTTTTTAGATTATGACAGTTTGATTAAAGCCAAAAAAGCAGCCAATCGTCCTAAGGATATTTTAGATATTGAAGAGTTAGAAAAAATCAATAGAAACCGTCAATAATGAATTCAAATCTAATTGACACTAAGGGTATTCCCCCTTTGGGGGTTAGGGGGCAAAAACTTTTAATCATCACCTATTATTGGCCGCCAGCTGGTGGGCCAGGAGTGCAACGATGGTTAAAGTTTGTGAAATATCTGCCCGATTTTAACATTCAACCTATAGTGTATATTCCCGAAAATCCAACCTATCCTATTATTGATAATGGATTACAAAGCGAAGTTTCGGATAAAGCGATTATTCTAAAAAATAAAATCTTTGAACCTTATGGTATAGCTTCTTTTTTAGGAAAAAACAAAACCAAGAAAATCAGTTCTGGGATTATTCCTAATCAAAAGAAGCAATCTTTTTTGGAGAAGACATTACTTTGGGTTCGTGGCAATATTTTTATTCCCGATGCTCGTTTTCTTTGGGTAAAACCATCTGTTAATTACTTAAAGAAATACATTCAAGAAAACAATATCGATACCATTGTTACTTCTGGACCACCACATAGTTTGCATCTTATTGGCTTACAATTAAAAAAAGAGTTGAACATAAAATGGTTAGCCGATTTTCGTGATCCTTGGACAACCATTGGTTATCATAAAGCGTTGAAATTGTCGCCTTATGCCGAGAAAAAACACAAAGCATTAGAAAAAGCAGTATTAACCTCTGCTGATACCATTATAGTAACCAGTAAAACTACCAAAACCGAGTTTCAAGCGATAACTTCACAACCCATTGAAGTAATTACAAATGGTTATGACATTGAAAAAATAACTGATCAACAATTAGACGAGAAATTCACTTTGGCGCATATTGGTTCGTTTCTTTCCGAAAGAAATCCTAGAATGCTGTGGCAAGTTTTACAGGAGTTAGTTACAGAAAATGAAAACTTTAAAAATGATTTTCAGTTAAAATTAATTGGGGCGGTTAGTCAGGAAGTTTTGGACACTATTTCAGAATTCAAACTCACTGATTTTGTATTAAACTTGGGTTACGTTTCTCATCAAGAAGCGGTGGAACACCAACGCAAATCACAAGTCTTATTGCTTATTGAAATCAATTCCAATGATACAAAAAGTATCATTCCCGGAAAGTTATTTGAATATATGGTTTCCGAAAGACCTATTATTGCTCTTGGTCCTGAAGGTTCTGATTTTGCCGAAATTATTACGTCAACCAATACAGGTGTTTTCTTTTTATATAACGAAAAAGAGCGTTTAAAAGAACTACTTTTGAAGTATTACAGTTTATATAAATCACAAAATTTAAAAGTTCACGCCGTTGGTTTACAACAATTTTCTAGAAAGAGTTTGACAGAAAAATTGGTTGAAATCCTAAATCGTAATTCCTAAATCCTAAATCAAACATGGGCATCGTCATCAATCAATCCATCAAAAATACCATTATTACTTTCCTTGGGTTTGGAATTGGAGCTATTAATGCCTTGTTTTTGTACACGCTCTTTTTAGAAAAACAACATTATGGAATTGTATCTACAGTGCTTTCGGGTGCTAATATTATGATGCCATTGATGGCTTTTGGAGCACAGAATACTTTAATTCGTTTTTTCTCTTCTTATAAAAATCAAAAAGAGCGCGACGAGTTTCTCACCTTTATGCTCTTTCTTCCTTTGGCATTAATCATTCCGCTTGGATTGGGTTTTTATATTTTCTACGATGATATTTCACACAGTTGGATAGAAGAAAACCCAACTCTAAAACCTTTCTTTTGGCTTATTCCCGTTATTGGTTTGTTCATGGCCTATTTTGAAGTATTTTATGCTTGGGCAAAAGTGCACATGCAATCGGTGATGGGGAATTTTATCAGCGAAGTATTGGTTAGGGTTATTGTGATGGGATTACTCTTTGCCGTTCATTTCAATTGGTTATCAAAAGATACTTTTGTCTATTGTGTGGCTTTGGCTTATTTGGCACAAATGATTGCCATGAAACTCTATGCCATTTCTGTAAAAATGCCTGTTTTGCGACTAGTCATTCCTAAAAACGTTAAAGAAATTATTCAATACTCCGGTTTCATTATAGTTTCTGGTGGTGTTGCTGTAATGCTGGTTGATTTTGATAAAGTAATGATACCTCAATACAAAGACATTAGCCAAAATGCACTGTATGCTGTGGCCATTTTTATCTCAACAGTCATTATAGTACCAAGCAGAGCAATGACACAGATCATCGCGCCAATTACTGCCAAATTGATGACCGAAAACAAACACGACGAACTAAACGATTTATATAAAAAGAGCGCTATCAACCTTCAAGTGATTGGTGGATTTATCATGATACTCATTTTTGTAAACATCAAAGAAATGTACCAACTTATCCCAAAAGATTACAGTGGTGGTATTTTGGTAGTATTCCTCATTGGTTTGTCTAAGTTCTATGATGTGCTGTTAGGCAATAATAATTCTATTATTGTAAATACAAAACACTATCGAACGGTTTTGCTATTCGGAGTTTTCACCGTGGTGTTAATGATTGTCTTGAACATGATTTTCATTCCCTTGTATGGTATCGAAGGTTCTGCTTTTGCAACTTTGATTACAGTAATGATTTACAACACCATCAAACTCTTCTTTGTAATAAAGAAAATGGATTTGTATCCCTTCACTAACAATACATTGAAATCTCTTGGCATTTTATCCCTTTGTTTCTTGTTGTTTTACTTTTGGGACTTTCCGTTTCACGCCATTATCAATATCGGTTTGAAATCTATTTTAGTCACTTTACTTTATGTCTTTCTTTCTTTTAAAGCCAATTTATCCGAAGAAATAAATTCAGTAATCATAAAGACTTTGAAAATAATCAGGATGAACTAATAGTCATAGCTATTTTATTTATAATAAATACATTTTTATTGTTTATCAATAAATATTTATTATATTTGTTCCATAATTTATAACTTTATAAACTTAATTATGGAAATTAAAATCACAACAAATCATTTTTTAAAAGTACTTCACGTGCTTTCTTGGATTATTTTTATTGGTCTTTGCATTGAAGCTGGAGGAATTATATTCAATACTTTTTTTACACTTTTCTTAAACCCAATCGCTGCTAAAAACTTTTGGCATCAAATCGATTTGTCAAGTTTACTTGATTTTGATAAAGGGTATTTTATGGTAACTACTTTTCTAATGACTATCGTTGCAGTTCTAAAAGCCATCCTTTTTTATTTGATTGTAAAAATACTGCACGACAAAAAACTAAACCTTTTACAGCCATTTAATAATGACTTAAAACGTTTTGTTGCCAACATGTCTTATCTAGCAATAGGTATAGCGCTATTTTCCAATTGGGGAGCAAAGCACAACCATTGGTTTCTTGAAAAAGGAATATCTATGCCTGATGACAATAGTATGGGATTTAGTGGTGCTGACGTTTGGTTATTTATGGGAATTATTCTTTTAGTAATTGCACAAATTTTTAAACGAGGAATAGAAATCCAATCAGAAAACGAATTAACAATTTAATTTATGGCAATAGTAGTAAACTTAGATGTTATGATGGCGAAAAGGAAAATTTCGCTAAATGAACTTTCTGAAAGAGTTGATTTAACTCTATCTAATCTCTCTATTCTAAAAACAGGAAAAGCAAAAGCAATACGATTTAGCACTTTAGAATCTATATGTAAAGCTCTAGATTGTCAACCAGCAGATATTTTAGAATACGTTTCAGATGTTTCGCCAAAAATTTGAAAAACATTAATATTAAATTTAAAACTGACATTAGTTATTAAAAACAAAACCCTTTCAAGTTAATGAAAGGGTTATTGATTTTTTTTTGTAAACTAAAATTTAAAACCCAGCTACCGTTTTAATCTCATCAATTATTCTGAAAGCCAAAGTATCGGCTAATTCTTGAGTTGGTGCTTCAGTATAAATTCTAATAATCGGTTCGGTATTCGATTTTCGCAGATGAACCCATTCTGTCGGAAAATCAATTTTTACACCATCAATTGTTGTTATGTCTTCGTTCTTATATTTTTCAGTCATTGCTACCAAAATTCCGTCAACATCAATTTGTGGTGTCAATTCAATTTTATTTTTACTCATATAATATTGAGGATAAGAAGCGCGCAATTCGGCCACAGTTTTCTCTTGATTTGCCAAATAAGTTAGAAACAACGCCACACCAACCAAACTATCTCTTCCATAATGCAACTCAGGATAAATAATGCCGCCGTTTCCTTCACCGCCAATAATGGCATTGTTTTTTTTCATTAGTTCTACCACATTCACTTCACCAACGGCACTAGCTTGATAGCTTCCGTTATGCTTGGTAGTAATATCATGCAAAGCACGTGAAGACGACATATTAGATACTGTATTTCCTGGTGTTTTGCTTAATACATAATCAGCACAAGCCACTAAAGTATATTCTTCACCAAACATTTCGCCATCGTTAGAAATAAACGCCAATCTATCTACATCTGGATCTACTACAATTCCGAAATCGGCTTTCTCTTCCACAACTAATTTACAAATATCACCAAGATGTTCTTTCAAAGGTTCTGGATTATGAGGAAAATCTCCGTTTGGTTCACAGTATAATTTCACACACTCCACACCCATTTCTTCTAATAATTTTGGAATAATAATTCCTCCGCTAGAATTCACACCGTCAACAACTACTTTAAATTTTCGTTTAGCAACAGCTTCTGCATCTACCAAAGGAAGTTCTAAAACTTCATCAATATGAATATCCATGTAGGAATCATTTAGGGTAATTTCGCCCAAACTATCTACATCAGAAAAATCAAAAGCTTCTGCTTCTGCAATCTCAAGAATTTTTTCACCATTGGCACCACTTAAAAATTCTCCTTTATCATTTAGTAACTTCAAAGCATTCCATTGTTTTGGGTTGTGTGAAGCGGTCAGAATTATTCCACCATCGGCATTTTCTAATGGCACAGCAATTTCTACTGTTGGCGTTGTTGACAAACCTAAATCAATAACATCTATGCCTAAACCAATTAAAGTATTCACTACCAAATTGTGAATCATTGGTCCAGAAATTCGAGCATCACGACCAATAACTACTTTAAGTTTTTCTTTAGCGGAGTTTTGTTTTAAAAAAGTTCCATAAGCCGATGCAAATTTCACAGCATCCACTGGTGTTAAATTCTCACCCACTTTTCCTCCTATTGTGCCGCGAATTCCCGATATTGATTTTATTAATGTCATTTTAAATATAATTTTGAATACAAATATAAAAAAGTTGCTGAGTTACTGAGTGGCTATGTTGCTAAGTTTTTTTTCTATATTTACAGAAGTTACTAAGTCACTAAGTTGCTCAGTAACTTAGCAACTCAAAAAAATGAACTTCTTAGCGCACATATATCTTTCGGGTGACAACGATTTGTTAAAAATCGGAAATTTCATGGCGGATAGTATTCACGGCAACAAGTTTAATGACTATCCTGATGAAATTAGAAAAGGAATTCTTTTGCACCGTTCAATAGATAGTTTTACTGATATGCATCCTATTTATAGACAAAGTAAACATCGCTTACATGAAAAATACGGACATTACTCGGGTGTGATTATGGACATTTTTTATGACCATTTTTTAGCTAAAAACTGGAAAACCTATTCGGATGTTACCTTGGAAGACTATGCCCAGAGGTTTTACAAGCTTCTTCAAGACAATTACGAATTACTTACAGATAAAGGTAAAGGCATGTTACCTTATATGTTGGGAAGAAATTGGTTAGTGAGTTACGCTACAATTGAAGGATTGGAAATGATTATGTTTCAAATGGATCACCGCACCAAAAATCGTGTTGCCATGCACGAATCGATAGTGGAATTAAAACAATTTTATACTGAATTTGAGCACGAGTTTACTTTGTTTTTTGAAGAATTAATATTGCATTGTAAAGAAAAATTAGCCCAACTTTAATATTGAATTTGTTATTGCTATTGAATTTGTATTTTGAAATCGTATTTTAGCAATTCAAATATTTGGGACATATGCCATCAAATAAAGCTTCCATTTTTAAAATCATTTTCAGAAGTGTTTTCAGAAGAGCCGAAAATTTAATTTTCCTTTTGAGGGATAAATTGAGTGAAAGGAATTTTATTTACTTTGCGTGTGTTGTTGTTGGGATTACCTGTGCTTTTGCTGTAATTATCCTAAAAAGTTTTGCGCACAATATTTTCCTTTGGGCCAATGACATTAATGGATTTCTCAAACTTCCTTACATCAACAGTTTACTTCCTATAGCTGGTATTTTACTAACCGTTTTTGTTATTCGAAATTTTCTCAATAATCATCTAGAAAAAGGAAGTTCAAGAGTTTTATATGCGGTTGCCAAAAAAGGTGGCATAATGCCAAAAAAACAAATGTACGCTCAAATTGTAACGAGTTCTTTAACGGTTGGACTTGGCGGTTCTGCTGGATTAGAAAGTCCAATTGTGATTACTGGCGCTGCTTTTGGTTCTAATTTTGCTCAAAAATACCATCTCTCCCAAAAAGACCGAATTTTACTCCTAGCTTGTGGTGTTGCAGCAGGAATTGGTGCGGCGTTTAATGCTCCTATTGCTGGTGTTTTATTTGCCATTGAAGTAGTACTTACTGATATTTCTATTGCTGCTTTCATTCCTATTATTATTTCGGCTGCTACTGGCGCTTTGATTTCTACAATCGTTTTAAGTCGAGATGTTTTGTTAAATTTTGAACAAACATTAAAATTTGATTATCACAATACGCCCTATTATGTTTTACTTGGGATTCTTGCTGGATTAACTTCAATTTATCATGCTCGGAATTTTCAAAAAGTAGAAAAGTTTTTTGGAACCTTTAAAAACAAAGGGTATCGAAAAGCATTATTTGGTGCTGTCATTTTAGCTATTTTAATTTTCTTTTGTCCTACATTATTTGGCGAAGGTTATGAAAGTATAAAGACATTGGCTTCCAAAAATCCAAGTGTTTTATTGGACAATACACTCCTTGAAAACTTTAAAAGTAGTGAATGGGTTTTGCTTTTATTTGTAGGTATATCGATGTTATTGAAAGCTTTTGCCACTGGACTAACTTTAGGAAGTGGAGGAAATGGAGGAAACTTTGCTCCATCTCTTTTTGTAGGTTCGTATTTGGGTTATTTTGTAGCCAAAACAGTGAATCTTTTGAACTTTACACATCATTTACCTATTGCTAATTTTACTATTGTAGGTATGGCAGGAATCTTAAGTGGTTTGTTTCATGCACCATTGACTGCTATATTTCTAATTGTTGAAATTACTGGTGGTTATGATTTGATGGTGCCATTAATGATTGTGTCATCTGTTAGTTTTGCCGTTTCTAAACAATTTGAAAAACATTCGATGGATGTAAAAGCATTGGCGGATAAAGGTGAAGTTTTTACAAGTGATAAAGATAAAAACATCCTCCAAAGTATTGATATTTACAATTTGGTTGATCAAAACTATAAGTCGCTAACTATTTCAAGTACCATGGAAAGTGTGGTTGAAATTTTTTCTTCTACCGAACAAAAAATGATTCCAATACTAAATGAAGAAAAATCACTAATTGGAATAATCGACTTTGAAGAAGTTAAATCCATTATTTTCAATCCTTTGAAATTGAAATTCATGAACATGAATGAAATCATAAGCAAACCCAAAGCATTGATAGTTCTTGAAAATAAAGTTGAAGAAGTAATTAAACAATTTGAAAATACTAAAACAACCGTTTTACCAGTTATCCATAAAGGAAAATACATTGGATTTTTATCAAAAATTGATATGCTCGAAAACTACCGTCAACGATTAAAAGAAATGATAATTGAATAATTTTAATATCGGATAGATAAAAATTTTAATATCCCCGATAATAGTTATATCTTTGTGGTTATTATGTGGAATATTGACTTAACATATCGAGAAGAATTCAAAACAACTTTCGAGAGATTGTATGAAAAAAAGGCCGTTTTGCAAAGAAGCAGACCACTGCCAAATATCGCTTTGCAAAAAATAAAAGAAACGCTTTCCATAGAATGGACTTATAAT
The DNA here is from genome assembly GCF_051547085.1 of Flavobacterium sp. RSB2_4_14. NCBI lineage: Bacteria > Pseudomonadati > Bacteroidota > Flavobacteriia > Flavobacteriales > Flavobacteriaceae > Flavobacterium > Flavobacterium sp. RSB2_4_14. The sequence goes on along the minus strand of NZ_JBPTTL010000001.1, from coordinate 1,319,495 downwards.
TCAAATAGTATTGAAGGAAATACATTAACCTTAAGAGAAACCCAAATGGTACTTCAAGAAGGAATTACCATAAAAGGAATTACCCTTCGAGAACATTTTGAAGCAAAAAACCATGAAAATGCAATCAATTATTTGTACTCTATCATCAATGCTGATTACACATTAAAAAGTATTGATATTCTTTCATTACATGGTTTAGTTTTACGTTCCATTGAAGATGATTTTGCTGGTAGAATTAGAAATGGTGGTGTTAGAATTACAGGAGCCAATTTCGTTCCACCAAACGCCAATAAAGTTTCTGATTTATTAGATGAATTGATTGATTTTGTGAATACAAATCCTCTTAATTTAAATGATATTGAATTGGCTACTGTTTTTCATCATAAACTAGTTTGGATACATCCTTTTTTTGATGGAAATGGTAGAACCGTTCGCCTAGCTATGAATTTACTATTGATGCGAAAGGGTTTTCCTCCAGCTATTATTTTAAAAAATGATAGAAAAAAATATTATGAAGCGCTAAATCAAGCGAATGGTGGAAATTACCAAAAACTCACTTTATTAATGTGCCAAGCTTTAGAGAGAACTTTAAATATATATATTAGTTCATTACCCGATAATGATTATGATTTCCAAGAAATTTCGAATATCGTAAACGAACCAAGTTCTCCTTATGGACAAGAATACATATCGCTCTTGGCTCGTCAAGGAAAGATTGACGCTCATAAAGAAGGTAGAAATTGGTTTACGACCAAGAAAGCTATTGACGATTATATAAGCAATAGAAAACGAAAGCGCTAAAGCAACATTAGTGCTTTTGTTTAACAATAACTTTTGAACTGTCTAATCTAAATTTCTTTCTAAAACACTACCTTTGCGTTTTGCAAAAAATGCTATGGTTGAAACGGAAAATATGATAGAAGTTCTCGGTGCTCGAGTTCACAATCTCAAAAATATTGACATTAATATTCCTAGAGAAAAACTGGTAGTTATTACTGGTCTTTCAGGTTCGGGGAAATCGTCTTTGGCTTTTGATACTATTTATGCTGAAGGACAACGTCGTTATATTGAAACGTTTTCAGCTTATGCACGTCAGTTTCTTGGTGGATTAGAACGTCCTGATGTTGATAAAATCGATGGACTTTCTCCAGTTATTGCTATTGAGCAAAAAACAACTAGCAAAAGTCCGCGTTCTACTGTTGGCACCATTACTGAAATTTACGATTTTCTTCGATTATTATATGCAAGAGCTGGTGAAGCATACAGCTACGTATCAGGTGAGAAAATGGTTTCGTATTCGGATGAACAAATCAAAGATTTGATTATTCAAAATTTCACTGGAAAACGTATTAATATTTTGGCTCCAATTATTCGAGCCAGAAAAGGACATTACGCTGAACTATTCCAACAAATTACCAAACAAGGATTTCTGAAAGTTCGCGTAAATGGTGAAGTTCAAGATTTGCTTCCCGGAATGAAACTTGACCGATACAAAACTCATGATATTGAAATTGTCATTGACAGAATGGTAATTGATGCTACTGAAGATAATGAAAAACGTTTAGCCGAAAGTATCAAAACCGCCATGTATCATGGTGAAAATGTGCTAATGATTTTAGATCAAGACACTAATGAAGTGCGTTATTTCAGTAGAAACTTAATGTGTCCAACTTCTGGAATATCGTATCAAAATCCAGAGCCAAATTTATTCTCATTCAACTCTCCAAAAGGCGCATGCGAACATTGCAAAGGATTGGGAACTATACACGAAATAAATCTGAAAAAGATAATTCCAAATTCAAAACTATCCATCAAAAATGGAGGTTTTGCTCCGTTGGGAGAATATAAAAGTTCATGGATTTTCAAACAATTGGAAATTATTGGCGAAAAATTTGGTTTCAAATTGACTGATGCTATTGAAACAATCTCCGAGGAAGCCATGCAAATAATTTTACATGGTGGAAAAGAAAAATTTGCTGTCGAATCGAAAACTTTAGGCATTACCAAAGAATATAAAATTGAGTTTGAAGGCATTTCGCATTTCATCAAAAACCAATTTGATGAAAGCAACTCTACTTCCATAAAACGTTGGGCTAAAGAGTTTATGGACGAAATTGAATGTCCAGAATGTCATGGTTCGCGATTGAAAAAAGAAGCACTTTACTTTCGTATAAATGGAAAAAATATTTTTGATTTGTCTGTTATGGATATTTCAGATTTATCAGTTTGGTTTGATGAATTAGACAAAAAACTTTCCGAAAAACAGCAACTCATTGCTACAGAAGTTGTCAAGGAAATTAAAGACCGTTTGCGCTTTTTAGTAAATGTAGGATTGAATTATTTATCTATAAACAGAAGTTCAAAATCACTTTCTGGCGGAGAAGCACAACGCATTCGATTGGCAACACAAATTGGTTCGCAATTGGTTGGTGTGTTATACATTTTGGACGAACCAAGTATCGGTTTACATCAAAGAGATAACGAAAAACTCATTCATTCTTTGGAACAATTGCGTGATATTGGCAACTCGGTTTTAGTGGTTGAACACGACAAAGACATGATTGAACGTGCTGATTATGTGATTGATATTGGCCCAAAAGCTGGAAAGTTTGGAGGCGAAATCATCAGTAAAGGAACACCTGCCGAATTACTCAAAGAACATACCATGACAGCCATGTACTTGAATGGTGAAATGAAAATTGAAGTGCCTACAACGCGGCGCGAAGGCAATGGAAAGTTTTTAAAACTAACTGGCGCAACAGGAAATAATTTGAAAAATGTTTCCATCGAGTTGCCTTTAGGAAAATTGATTTGTGTAACTGGAGTTTCGGGAAGTGGAAAATCGACTTTGATTAATGAAACACTCTACCCTATTTTAAATGCGTATTATTTTAATGGCGTCAAAAAACCGCAACCTTACAAAAAAATTGAAGGTTTGGAATATATTGATAAAGTAATTGATATTGACCAAAGTCCGATTGGAAGAACACCAAGAAGCAATCCTGCAACGTATACCGATGTATTTTCGGAAATCAGAAGTTTGTATATGCAAATGCCTGAAGCGATGATTCGTGGTTACAAAGCAGGACGTTTTAGTTTTAATGTTGCTGGTGGAAGATGTGAAACCTGCGAAGGTTCGGGAGTTCGAACTATTGAAATGAGTTTCTTGCCCGATGTGTATGTAGAATGTGAAACGTGTCAAGGAAAGCGATTTAATCGTGAAACTTTGGAAATTAGATACAAAGGAAAATCCATTTCGGATGTGTTGAATATGACTGTGGATGAAGCGGTACCATTTTTTGAAAACATTCCAAAAATCTATCGAAAAGTCAAAACGATACAAGATGTTGGTTTGGGTTATATCACTTTAGGTCAACAAAGCACAACGCTTTCGGGTGGTGAAGCACAGCGAATAAAATTGGCTACAGAATTGTCTAAAAAAGATACTGGAAATACCTTCTACATCATGGACGAACCCACAACTGGTTTGCATTTTGAAGATATTCGTGTGTTGATGGATGTGATTAATAAATTAGTCGATAAAGGAAATTCCATTTTGATTATTGAACACAATATGGATGTTATCAAACTTGCCGATTATATTATTGACATTGGTCCCGAAGGCGGAAAAGGTGGTGGCGAAGTTGTTGCTAAAGGAACACCCGAAGAACTAGTAAAAAATAAAAAAAGCTATACTGCACAGTTTTTGAAAAAAGAATTACTTTAGCACGTTTGCTTAAAATTTAAAATATTTAAAATGATGAAAGACGATTTTCAAAATGAAGATGATAAAATTCAAGAAAAACTAAAACAAAAAACTTGGAACGAAATAAGAACTAATGACTCTTGGGCAATTTTTAAAATCATGTCCGAGTTTGTTAATGGCTATGAAAGCATGGCGAGAATTGGACCTTGTGTTTCTATTTTTGGTTCGGCTCGCACAAAACCAGATGATAAATACTATTTATTAGCAGAAAAAATTGCTTACAAAATCAGTAAAGCGGGTTATGGAGTAATCACTGGTGGTGGACCAGGAATTATGGAAGCTGGAAATAAAGGTGCTCACAATGGTGGTGGAACTTCGGTAGGACTGAATATTGAATTACCTTTTGAACAACATTTCAATCCTTTTATTGATAAAGATAAAAATCTGAATTTTGATTATTTCTTTGTTCGCAAAGTCATGTTTGTAAAATATTCTCAAGGATTTATCGTAATGCCCGGAGGTTTTGGAACTTTAGATGAATTATTTGAAGCGATGACCTTAATCCAAACCAAAAAAATTGGAAAATTCCCTATTATACTAGTAGGATCTGAATTTTGGTCAGGACTATTGGATTGGGTAAAAACAGTAATGATTGAAAGAGAAAAAACAGTAAGTGCAGAAGACATGAACCTCATCAAAGTGGTTGATACTGAAGATGAAGTAGTTGAAGCATTGGATAATTTCTATAAAAAATACAATTTAAGTCCAAATTTCTAGAAACAAATCAGCTCTTAAAAATGTTTTTTAATTCGTTACATTTTGCTATTTTCCTTCCAATAGTATTTATACTTTATTGGACTGTAGCGAATAAATCAAAAAAACATCAAAACTACATACTGATTTTTGCCAGTTATTATTTCTATTCATGTTGGGATTTTAGGTTTTTATTTCTGCTCATTTTTTCAACATTATTGTGTTATATTTTAGCGATACAAATAGAAAACAGTAAAACACTATCGAGTAGAAAATTTTGGTTGTGGTTGTGCATTTCTTTAAATTTAGGGTTTCTTGGCATTTTCAAATACTACAACTTTTTTGTCACTTCCTTTTCTGAATTACTGCAAGCATTTGGATTAAATTCAAGTCCGCTACTTTTGAAAGTAATTCTTCCTGTTGGGATATCCTTTTATACTTTCCACGGATTATCTTATATCATTGACATCTATTACAAACGAATTAAAACTGAGAAAAACTTTGTAGATTATTCGTTGTTTGTGAGTTATTTTCCACTGTTAGTTGCCGGTCCAATTGAAAGAGCTACACACCTTTTGCCTCAATTGAAGGAAAAACGAGAATTCAATTTTGAAAAAGCCAAAGAAGGAATCTATCAAATCATTTGGGGTTTGGTTAAAAAAGTAGTCATCGCCGATAGTTGTGCTAATTATGCCAATGCTATTTTTGATAATTATAATTCTATGAATTCCTTGTCCTTGATTTTGGGAGCTATTTACTTTGCTTTCCAAATTTATGGTGACTTCTCTGGTTATTCAGATATTGCCCTTGGAACTTCAAAACTCTTTGGAATTGATTTACTAAAAAACTTTAATTATCCTTATTTCTCTAGAGATATCGCTGAGTTTTGGCGACGATGGCACATTTCTTTAACTACATGGTTTAGAGATTATTTGTATATTCCACTTGGTGGAAGCAAAGGTTCAAAATGGTTTAAAGTTAGAAATACTTTTATCATTTTTTTGGTGAGCGGTTTTTGGCATGGCGCCAGTTGGACATTTGTTGCTTGGGGATTTATCAATGCCTTGTATTTTATACCGCTTTTGCTTTTGAATAGAAACCGAAAAAACTTAGAAGATTTCAGTTTAGATTTTAATTTTTCTTCACTCAGAATAGTTTTTAATATTCTTGTAACGTTTACCATCACTTGTTTTGCTTGGATTTTTTTCAGAGCCAAAACCATTCAAGATGCATTTTTTTACATCAAACGACTCTTTGAAAACGGAATTTTTTCAGAACAATATTTTAGTATTCAACGATACAACTATGAACTTTTAACGCTTATAGTCATTTTCGTTTTAGTAGAATGGAACAACCGAATGAAAATTGAACCTATTTCGGGTAAATACAGTTGGGTGAAATTGAGTTTGTGTTTGGCAGCAATATTGGCTTTGGGGGTTTTTTCTGATTACAAAGAATTTATATATTTTCAATTTTAATGAACAAGTTTTTACAATTTACAATTAAGGCTTTGGCAATACTAATTCTCACAATGGTATTGCTAGATGTATTGTATACTGCTGTTTATTTACAATCCAATTCAAGAAGTAAAATTGACTATTTATACAATTCCAAAGACAAAAACTACGATGTTATTTTCCTTGGTTCATCCAGAGTAAACAATCATTTTGTCCCCAAAATTTTCAATGACAACGGTTATAAAACGTATAATTTTGGAATTACTCGTTCACGTTTAGAAGAATCGGCTTTGATGCTTAAACTAATGGTAGAACGCAATTACAAAATCAAAACACTTATCCTTCAAGTGGATTTGAACATCAATACCAATGACCATTCTGAAGCTATACGTTCTTTATTCATGCCCTATTTGCATCAATCAAAAATCATCAGAAACCACTATAAATCTATTCCTGAATATAATAAACTACTATATATTCCGTTTTATCGATATATGAATTATGATGCCCGAATTGGTTTTAGAGAAATGTATTATTCAGCCATTCACAAAAGAACAAATGTTTTAGACAATGATGGATTTCATCCTTTGACAAGGAATGAACGCCCAATGGTTGCCGCCGATTTATCAAAATATTACCCAAAAAAGAATGTTGCCTACGAAGAAATCAAAGCCATTTGTAAAAAAAATAACATTCGTTTACTAGCCATTACTACTCCGATGTGTATGAGTACCATTAATCGTGATTATTTCAATCATATTAAATCAGTTTACCCCGAAATTTATAACTTTGAAAATGCGGTAACTGATGACAAATATTTTGCAACTTGCGGACACATGAACAAAGAAGGTGCAATCGAATTTACAAAAGTTGTGTTTAATGCCTTTTTCAAACCCAAATCAAAACCTTGAAAAAACTAACCTATATAGTATTTCTTTTTAGTTTCATTTCATTTGCACAACATCATTCTAAAATGATTGTGGAAGTTGATGAAGAAAAAAAAGTATTAACTGTTTTACAAGAACTTACTTTTAATAACCAAACGAATGATACCCTTTCGTTTATAGTTCTTAACGATTGGAATAATGCCTACACAGATAAAAATACGCCATTAGCCAAACGATTTTCAGATGAATTTGAAAGAAGTTTTCATTTGGCCAAAGAAAGAGAACGAGGACGAACAAGCAATATCACAATCCTTGACCAAAACAAAACTTTCCTGACTTGGGAAAGAGATGAATACTATCCTGATGTTATCCAAATTAGACTTCGAGAAAAACTATTACCCCATCAAAAAGCAACCTACACACTCACTTATTTGGTCAAAATTCCAAGTGATAAGTTTACAAAATATGGGTATGGCGACAACGGAAAAATGAATTTAAAAAACATATTTTTGACGCCAGCACGTTATGAAAATAAAGACTTTATAAAATATGATAATTTAAATTTAGATGATTGCGCCAACAGCCTTTCTGATTATGATATCCAAATCAAAATACCTGCAAACAAGGACTTACGTACCGATTTGAATGAAGTTGGGAAATCAACTTTAAACAACTTAAATAGTTATACGTTATCAGGGAAAAACAGATTAGAATTTAATTTATTTATTGATGACAAAAAGGAATTTTCAATTTATAAAAACGATGAAGTTGAAGTCATTTCTAATTTGAAAGATAACCGATTAACGGACATACAAAGAGCCATTGTAATAGATAAAGTAATCCGATTTGTGAGTGAAAACATCGGTAAATATCCTCATGAAAAAATAACGGTTTCTCAAGTGGATTATGATAGAAATCCGTTTTATGGTTTGAACCAATTGCCCGTATTTGTTAGTCCGTTTCCTGATGAGTTTTTGTATGAAATAAAATTCATGAAAACGTATTTGAATAATTATTTACATACAACGTTACAACTTGACCCACGAAAAGACAATTGGGTGTTTGATGGTATTCAAATATATATTATGATGAAATATATTGAAGAATTTCATCCCAATGCTAAGATGATGGGCAACGTGGCCAATGTAAAATTATTCAGAGGTTATAACATGGTAAGTCTTGATTTTAATGGACAATACAGTTATTTTTATATGCTGATGGCGCGAAAAAACTTAGACCAACCACTTGGTGATGCAAAGAATACTTTAATAAAATTTAACGAAAAAATTGCCTCTAAGTACAGAGCTGGTTTGAGTTTAAAATATTTAGATAGTTATTTAGAAAACAATATTGTTCAAAACAGTGTTCGACAGTTTATTTCAAAAAATAAAATCCAACAAACTAATAGAAAGGATTTTGAAACTATTTTAACCCAAAATTCTCCCAAAAAAATCAATTGGTTTTTTGATAAAATCATTGACTCTCGGGATATCATCGATTACAAATTTGAAAATGTTACCCGAACCAAAGACAGCATTAGTTTTTCATTAAAAAATAAAACCGAAACCAATGTTCCAATATCAATATATGGCGTAAAAGGTAAAAACATCGTTTTCAAAGAATGGATTGATACGTTTCAAAATGACAGCATTCACACTATTCCGAGAAATGGTGCTGAAAAAATTGTCATCAATTATAAAAATGAAGTTCCCGAAATAAATTTGAGAAACAATTGGCATTCCCTCAGAGGATTTAAAGTAAACAATCGTCCCATAAAATTTAACTTCATGAAAGATTTGGAAGATCCCTATTATAACCAAATCTTATATGTTCCAACGCTTGAATACAATTTATATGACGGGTTTTTATTAGGATTTCGTTTTCACAACAAAACCATATTAGACAAACCTTTTATTTTTGATGTGAACCCAACCATTTCAACAAAAACATTGACTTTATCAGGAAAAGGACATGTTTTTTACAATCAATATAATAGAGATAGTAATTTGTATAATATTCGTTATCAATTAAGTGGCCAATATTTGCATTATGCACCCGATGCTTTTTATACAAAATTATCTCCTGGCGTAATTTTCAATATTCGTCCCGATGATTTTAGAGACAATAGAAAAGAAGCTTTTGTAATCAAAGAAGTAATGGTAAACAAGCAACAATCGGAATTTACAACTTCAGAAAACACGGAAAACTACAATGTTTTTAATGCAAAATACATCAATACAAAAACCGAAAGCACCCATCATTTTAATTACACCATTGATTTTCAATATTCAAAAGATTTTGGAAAACTGGCAACTGAAATTCAATACCGAAAACTATTTGACAACAACAAACAGTTAAATCTGCGTTTGTTTGCCGGTACATTTTTATACAACAAAACGGATTCTGATTACTTTGACTTTGGCCTTGATAGACCATCTGATTATCTATTTGAAAGTGATTATTATGGTCGTTCTGAAACAAGTGGTTTTTTTAGTCAACAGTCCATTGTTGCCGATGGATTTTTTAAATCAAAATTAGAAAATCGTTTTGCTAATCGATGGATGATTACCACCAATGCCAGTTACAGTATCTGGAATTGGGTGGAAGTGTATGGTGACATTGGTATGATTAAAAACAAAAACTATAATGCCGAATTTGTCTACGATAGTGGTATCCGATTGAACTTGTTGACTGATTATTTTGAACTATTTTTTCCCGTATATTCAAAAAATGGTTGGGAAATAGCACAACCAAATTATGTTGAAAAAATTCGTTTTATAATAACTTTTAAACCTAACACACTCATGAATCTTTTCACTCGAAAATGGTTTTAAAATTCAATTATACTATTGATTTATTACGCTTTTCTTCATTTATTTAAACAATCATTACATATTTGTTAGCCAAAACACTTTTTATCACCTTTAATTTACAGATAATTAAATTTTATTTTCTGTAAAGAATAGCAAAAGTTGCTACTTTTTATTTAAATTTGTTACTTCAAGATATCCTTTCAATTATGACCGAAGAGCAAACTAAAACCGAAATTTCGTTTGAAGATTTCAAAGCAGAAGTAGTAAACGATTATAAAATTGCTAAAATCAGCAGAGAATGTAGTTTATTGGGAAGAAAAGAAGTACTCACTGGAAAAGCTAAATTCGGAATTTTTGGCGATGGCAAAGAAGTACCTCAACTAGCTTTAGCCAAAGCTTTTCAAAATGGTGATTTTCGTTCGGGCTATTATCGCGATCAAACCTTCATGATGGCGATTGGTCAATTATCAATTCAACAGTTTTTTGCAGGATTGTATGGTCATACTGATTTAGCGCATGACCCAATGAGTGCTGGACGACAAATGGGCGGACACTTTGCCACTCATTCTCTAGATGAAAATGGAAATTGGAACAACTTGATGCAACAAAAAAATTCGAGTGCTGATATTTCTCCAACTGCTGGACAAATGCCACGTTTGCTGGGTTTAGCACAAGCATCAAAAATATACAGAAACGTTCGAGGATTGGACCATTTTACTAATTTTTCTAAAGAAGGAAATGAAGTAGCATGGGGAACTATTGGAAATGCTTCTACTTCTGAAGGATTGTTTTTTGAAACTATTAATGCTGCTGGAGTTTTGCAAGTACCAATGGTAATCAGTGTTTGGGATGACGAATATGGAATTTCAGTTCATGCCAAATACCAAACTACAAAAGAAAACATCTCTGAAATTTTGAAAGGATTTCAAAGAGATAATGAAAATAAAGGCTACGAAATTCTAAGAGTAAAAGGTTGGGATTATCCTGCTTTAGTGGAAACTTATGAAAAAGCTTCCGCCATTGCACGTGAAGAACATGTACCCGTTTTAATTCATGTACAAGAATTAACACAACCACAAGGTCATTCTACTTCGGGTTCACATGAACGCTATAAAAATGAAGAACGATTGGCTTGGGAAAGAGAATTTGACTGCTTGGCTCAAATGCGAACTTGGTTACTTGATAATAATATAGCTACAGTCGAAGAATTAGATGTCATTGATGAAAATGCCAAAAAAGAAGTTTTAGAAGGTAAAAAACTAGCTTGGAATGCTTTTGTTACTCCAATGAAAGAAGAGCAACAAGAATTGATTTCATTATTAAAAACTATTGCAGAAACCAGTGCCAATAAAGTTTTTATTGAAAAACAGACCAATGAATTAGCTGCCATAAAAGAACCTATTCGAAAAGAAATTTTATCCACAGCACGAAAAGTATTGCGATTAATAGTCAATGAAAGTGGAAAAAATCAATTAGCATCATGGATAACAGATTACACTAACAAAATCCAACCAAAATTCAGTTCGCACTTATTTTCTCAATCGGATGCAACTGTTTTAAAAAATACAGAAACACACGCCAGCTATGATGATTCAGTAGAAGAAGTAGATGCCCGTTTGATTTTAAGAGATAATTTTGATGCCATTTTTAGTAAATATCCAGAAGTAGTAATTTTTGGAGAAGATGCTGGAAACATTGGTGATGTCAACCAAGGTTTAGAAGGCATGCAAGAGAAATACGGCGAAATGCGTGTGGCTGATGCAGGAATTCGTGAGGCAACTATCTTGGGACAAGGAATTGGAATGGCCATGCGTGGTTTACGACCTATAGCCGAAATTCAATATTTAGATTATTTATTGTATGCTATTCAAATCATGAGCGATGATTTAGCAACACTACAATACAGAACACAAGGCAGACAAAAAGCACCTTTGATAATTCGTACTCGTGGCCACAGACTAGAAGGCATTTGGCATTCGGGTTCACCAATGGGAATGATAATCAATGCTATTCGTGGCATTCATGTTTTAGTGCCAAGAAACATGACTAAAGCAGCTGGATTTTACAACACATTATTAGAAACTGACGAACCTGCATTGATTATTGAATGTTTGAACGGCTATCGTTTAAAAGAAAAAATGCCAACCAATTTAGGCGAATTCAAAACTCCGATTGGCGTTGTGGAAACAATAAAACAAGGAACCGATATTACCATTGTTTCCTATGGATCAACCATTCGTGTTGTGGAACAAGCTGCCAAAGAATTAATGGAAGTTGGTATTGATTGTGAAATTATTGATGCGCAATCTTTATTACCTTTTGATATCCATCAAGATTGTGTAAAAAGTATTATTAAAACCAATCGATTATTAGTGGTTGATGAAGACGTTCCTGGTGGTGCCAGTGCATATCTTTTGCAACAAATCATAGACGAGCAAAACGGATATCAATACCTTGACAGCCAACCACAAACTTTGGCATCCAAACCACATCGTCCTGCTTATGGAACAGATGGCGATTATTTCTCCAAACCATCAGTAGAAGATGTTTTTGAAAAAGTATACGCGATTATGTATGAAGCCAAACCTACTCAATATCCAAGTTTATACTAAAATTAAATGCTTTGATTAAAATCATCAATATGCAATTCAAGAAACTTTTTTTTTACATTATTGGTGCTTTTACTCTACTTATTCCAGCGTTTTATAATGGCTATCCTTTAGTTTATTCGGATACGGGTTCGTATATTATCAATGGAATGGAATTGACTATCCCAAAAGATAGACCGATAATGTATGGCCTTTTCGTCCATTTATTTAGTTTTAATTTTTCGTTGTGGCTCGTTATTTTCGCGCAATCCTTTATCGTTTTTTATGTCCTTTGGCATATTGCTACACTAGCTGTAAACACAATTTCCAAAAGATTTTTCATCATTTCGATGGCATTATTTTCTTGGTTCACTGGATTAGGTTGGTACACTAGTCAACTCATGCCCGACATTTTTACAATGGTAACCCTTTGTCTTATCGTGTTATTACTGTTCAGGAAAAAGTACAATTGGTATCAAAATATAGTATTCTCGGTATTATTAATCTTTTCAATCAATACGCACTTCTCAAATTATCTTATTGCCCTAGCAACAATCGCCATACTATTCGGAATAACCAGAAGTACTATTTTTCCAAATGCTAAAAAAGAAGTTTCGTTTCGACTCCCTATTCTAGTAGCTATACTTGGGATTTTTATTGGTTCGATAACCAATTTTAGTATTGGAAACACCTTTAAAGTAAGCCAAAATAGTCATGTCTTTTTGATGGGAAAAATGATCGACAGCGGCGTTTTAAAATCTTTTTTGGATGACAACTGTGCCACAAAAAAATATGAATTATGCGACTGTAAAGACTCTTTGCCCGAAACAAGCCGAATGCTACTTTGGGATAGTAAAAGTCCGTTACAAAAGAAAGGCGATTGGAAAGACTCAGAAGCCAGTTATAATCAAATTCTACTAGACATAGCCACCAGTCCAAAACACTTATCGCTATTTCTATTCAATGCTTCTTGTTCTTCAATAACACAACTTTTTCAAAACGAAGTGGGTTCTGGAATAGTTTCCAATTGGTACAATGACCCAACAAGTCCACCATATCAAGTAATTTCAAAATATTTTCCTTTTGAATTAAATCAATACAAACAATCCAGACAAAACACCAACTTATGGGAGCAAAATTTAGACTTAACGCTCATCAATTTCATTACTTTTTTTCTGCTAATTATTGCTGCTATTACAATCCTAACTGTGTTTATCTTAAGTAAAAAAAGACATCAATATACTACCGAAACACAAATTATAATTTCCACCCTACTCATAGGAATTATAATTAACGCCATAGTAACTGCATCGCTGGCTAACATTTATGACAGATTGCAAGCTAGAGTAAGTTGGGCTTTGATTTTTTGTCTTTTCCTATTGTTGGCACATTATAAAACTCGAATAGTAAATAAGATAAAAGTTTTTTTAAATAAATAAAAAGACTATATCAAAAATAAAAAAATAAGGAGCCAATTGGCTCCTTATTTTTTATATGAATAGATGATTGATTATTTTTTTGTAACATAAATGTTTATTCCAAAGTCACAAGCCATACAATGTCCATAATCATCTTTCTCAACTCCTTTTTCCTTTTTACATCCTTGAGCAATAAATTTTGCTAAAACAGATTTTTCAGGTTTTAATGTTTCTTTTATTTCATCACCAAATTGAGATTTTACTAATTTATCAAAGTAAGAAGATTTCATTTTAAATTCAAGTTTTAAAGCAGAAGTATTCTTTACTTCGAGCTCATAATGACAACCAATCCCTTTTCTGTCTGCTAAAGCAATTCTGTAATCGAAAGTTGCAGAAGTCCCATCATCAAAATTCACACTAGAAGTCTTCCATTCTGTAAACTCACCCATTTTTCCATCTATAGAGGGTTTTAATTCAGAAACAACTTGTGCATTGATACTCATAAAATTGGAAATGATAATAAATAGTGCTGATTTTTTTAATAAACTCATAGTTGTAAATTTTTGGTTAGTTAAACAAACTTATTTAAAAAAAATAAAAAATACAAAAATATTTTTCGTAATAACTTATAATACAACAACATAATTTAGTGAGATTAAAATCCTTGTTAAAATTTAAAATCAATAGTTGACTTTTTAAACAACTAAAATTAAGAACTTACAATCCATAAAGTTTATCATATAATTCATAAATTAATTATCTTTGAAAAAACGAAAAACTATGCAACACATCATCGACCGCTTTATAAGCTATGTCACTATTGATACCGAATCGGATCCCAATTCTGAAACCACACCAAGCACCAAAAAACAATTTGATTTAGCAAAAAAATTAGTGACTGAACTCAAAGCCATTGGCATGAAAGAGGTTACTATGGATAAGCATGGTTATGTTATGGCAACCTTGCCGTCAAATGTGGAGCATCATGTACCCACTATCGGTTTTGTATCACACTTTGATACTACACCCGATTTTACAGGAAAAGATGTAAAACCACAAGTCATTCCTAATTATGATGGAGGCGATATTATCTTGAACGAGGAACATAATATCGTTTTATCGCCAAGTTATTTCAAAGATTTATTGCAATACAAAGGACAAACCTTAATTACAACAAACGGTTTAACACTTCTTGGTGCTGATGACAAAGCGGGCATTACCGAAATCATGACGGCCATGGAATTTCTTATTCAAAATCCTGAAATCAAACACGGAAAAATTAGAGTTTGTTTCACACCTGATGAAGAAATAGGTCGTGGTGCGGACTTATTTGATGTAGAAAAATTTGGTGCCGAATGGGCATACACCATGGACGGAAGTCAGATAGGCGAATTGGAATATGAAAACTTTAATGCGGCTGGAGTAAAAATTACTTTCAAAGGAAAATCTGTTCATCCTGGTTATGCCAAAGGAAAAATGATCAACTCCATGTTAATTGCTACCGATTTCATCAACGAATTACCAAAAGGCGAAACACCACAAGAAACGAAAGGTTACGAAGGTTTTTTCCATGTAACGCAATTGCAAGGCAGTATTGAAGAGACCAAATTGGAATTAATCATTCGTGACCACGACATGAAAAAATTCACCAAAAGAAAAGAGTTGATTCATAAAATCACTAAGAAATTCAATAAAGAATATAAAAAACAATTTGGTGAAGATATTGTAATTACGGAAATCAAAGACCAATATTACAACATGAAAGAGAAAGTAGTACCAGTAATGTTTATTGTAGATTTAGCCGAAAAAGCAATGAAATCCTTAGGAATAAAACCTTTGATAAAACCTATTCGTGGTGGTACAGATGGTTGTAGATTATCTTATATGGGATTACCATGTCCTAATATTTTTGCTGGAGGACACAACTTCCATGGGAAATATGAATACGTTCCCGTAGAAAGCATGCAAAAAGCAGTAGATGTTATTGTGAAAATAGCACAACTAACGGCAACAACTGATTTTACCAAAAAAGCAAAGGATAAAAAGAAAAAATAATACGATTAGAAAAAATACAAAAATTCCAAATTCCGATTGTATAATTGGAATTTGGAATTTATTTTTTTGAATTTATAAAACCTAAGCTTTCTTATTCATTGCTGCTGTCAACTCTAAAGAAATAGCAGAACGCTCTATTTTCAACTTTCCTGACATGGTTTCAATAACGGCAGCTGTTTCTGTAAGCTCTGCTATTTTTCCGTGGAAACCACTTTTGGTGATGATTTTATCGCCTACTTTTAGCGCTGATTCAAATTCTTTTTCTTGTTTGATTTTCTTTTGTTGTGGTCTAATCATAAAGAAATAGATAACCACAAACATTAATAAAAACGGTAAAAATTGACCTAATTGTCCCATAATAATTATTTATTTAGTTTTTTGCGAAGGTTCGATATTCGCTTTGATTAGTATAATTTTCTTTCCTTCCTTGATATTACAAGTAAGCGTTACTGATTTTGAATTCAACCCTATTTTTCCAGTCGAGTCAAAAGACACTTTTATTATCCCGTCTTCACCTGGTTTAATGGGTGTTTTAGGATAGTCAGGAACGGTACAACCACAAGAACCTTTGGCATCTGTAATTATTAAATCTGCTTCTCCAGTATTTTTAAATTTAAAATCATAACTCACTTTATCACCTTGTGTAATAGTCCCAAAATCGTGTTCGATAGTTTCAAAAGTGAATACAGGATATTTTCCATCAGCAGGTGGAGGAGTCGGTGCTTCTTCTAACGATACTGCCGGCGTTTGTGTTGCTTCTGGTGCTACAACATTTTCATCAATTTGCCCTGCTACAGGACTTACAGCTTCCTTTTTACACGAAGTCGTTAAAACAAATAGTGTTGAAACATATAGTAAAATTATTTTTTTCATATTCTTTTGAAATTACATCAAACCTCTTCCGGTTTTTAAAATTTTATTTTGAGTTTGAAATTCCTTGACTAAATTATCTAAAATTCCGTTGATAAAAATACTGCTTTTTGGGGTAGAATATTCTTTAGCAATTTCTAAGTATTCATTTATAGTCACTTTTACAGGAATTGAAGGGAATTTTAAAAATTCGCAAATGGCCATTTTTAAAATAATGGTGTCTATTTCTGCTATTCGCTCTGCATCCCAATTGGGTGTTTTATCAATATATTCTTTGGCTAAATCTAATTCATTTAAAACAGTTTTTCTGAATAACAAACTCACAAACTCTTTATCTTCCTCGTCTTTATAGAGCTTTGAAACCTTAAATTCTGATTTTTCAGAAATTTGAGTTAACTGTTTTAAAATTTGAGTATTTACTAACGGAATATCATCAATCCAAGTGAGTTTATCATCTTCTAGATATTCGTAAAGCTTTTCATTTGGCGCAATTAACTCCGTAAACATGTCAATAACAAATCGTTTATCTTCCTCAAAAGAAGAAGTTTTGCTACTCATATAGTTTTGGTATAAATCACTTTTCTTCACTTCACTGAGTAAAATCAAAATATAGTCATCATTCATAGACCAATTGTTGATTTTTCTTTTCTCCAAAGCAGCATTCAATGAATTATTTTCCTCTAATAGTAGAAGAACTGCATTGTTTACAAATTTCTTATTTGGATTTTTTTCTTCAGGTGTGGCTAAATGTTTTTTACTGGAAGCTTCTAAAAAAACAATTTCTTTTTTTCTGATTTCGGTTAAAGAAGTTAACATTATCAGGTACAAATCATTGATGTTATCAATACTTTGACGTAAAAATTTTTCTTCCTTTTCAATATCGTCAGAACTTTTTTGATGCATGGCATAAATGGATTGCATCACTTTCACTCGAATATGTCTTCTGTTTAACACCTTGTAAGAACTTTTTAAAATTAACAGAGCGAAAGAAACCTTTCGCTCTGCAAAAATAGTACTATTTTAAAATCTACTATTATTTATTTGCGTTTTCTTTTTTTCGTTGGTCAATTCTATTTTGAGCAATTTGCATAGCGGCAAACTGTGTAGTCATATTATTAACATCTGCAAAATGGAAAATCTCTAAAGTAGTATTATAAATATTTTCTGTTCTTCTCATGGCTTCTGCTTTATCATATTTTGCAATTTCGCCATATACATTAATAATTCCACCAGCGTTTATCAAGAAATCAGGAGCATAAGCAATACCTCTTTCTTTTAAAATTTGACCATGAATAGCTTCAACCGCTAATTGATTGTTGGCAGCACCAGCAATAACTTTAGCATTTATTCTGTAAACAGTATCGTCATTTATGGTTGCACCCAATGCACATGGTGAATAAATATCAACATCTGCACTGTACAAATCACTTCCCATGAAAATTTTAGCGCCATACTTTGCCACCATATTTTCCATTTTGTCTTGATGAATATCAGATACAAAAACTATAGCACCTTCTTTTGTCAAATAGCTAATAAGTGTTTCACCTACATGACCTGTTCCTTGTACTAGTACTTTTTTACCGGCTAAATTATCTGTACCAAATTGGTATTTAGCGGCAGCTTTCATCCCCATATAAACGCCATAAGCTGTTACAGGCGAAGGATTTCCAGATCCACCTATTGTCTCAGAAATTCCAGTAACAAAATTGGTTACTTCATGAATTCTATCCATGTCTTCAGTAGTTGTTCCTACATCTTCGGCAGTAATATATTTTCCGCTTAGTGAGTTTACATATTCACCAAATTTAGTAATCATCTCTGGTGTTTTATCCACTTTAGAATCGCCAATGATAACCGCTTTTCCACCACCAAGGTTTAACCCTGTAATGGCTGATTTATAAGTCATTCCGCGAGACAAACGCAAAACATCGTTTAATGCTTCCCATTCGTTTGCATATTTCCACATTCTAGTGCCACCAAGTGCTGGTCCCATTACAGTATTATGAATACCAATAATTGCTTTTAATCCTGTATCTTTGTCGTTACAAAAAACAATTTGTTCGTGGTTATCAAAAGAGATTTGACCAAAAACTGGATCCATTTTTTTTAATTCAGCGGGTGTGATAATTTCTGAAGTCATATTTGAATACTATTGATTAAGACTTTTTCAAAAAGTCAACACAAAAATATAACTAAATTCAATTAATCGCACAAAACCCAAATAAAATTAGCAAATTGTTAATAAAATTGATTTATATCGAGAATAGCATAATTTAATAATAATCAATAATTTTAACATAAAACAAGTATTTAAGCCCAATTCTGATAATAAAACATGAAAGAACTTCAGTATTTAAATAAATATTTCATCAAATATAAATTCCATTTTTTACTAGGGATTTTCATCACTATTGTAGCACAAATCTTTTCGCTTTTCACTCCAAAA
The DNA here is from genome assembly GCF_051547085.1 of Flavobacterium sp. RSB2_4_14. NCBI lineage: Bacteria > Pseudomonadati > Bacteroidota > Flavobacteriia > Flavobacteriales > Flavobacteriaceae > Flavobacterium > Flavobacterium sp. RSB2_4_14. The sequence continues at coordinate 1,300,502 of NZ_JBPTTL010000001.1, read as the reverse complement.
CTAGTGAGTAAGTCTTTTCAAGTGATTGAAAATTTTCACAAAAACGATTTGAGTAGCGATGTCATCAAAACCGAACTCATTCATAATATATTTTGGATAGTTGGCACCACATTGATTGCGGGAATTTTAACGTTCTTGATGCGCCAAACCTTAATTGTAATGTCACGTCACGTGGAGTTTGATTTAAAAAATGAAGTGTTTCAACATTATGAAGTTTTAGACCAAAACTTTTACAAACGAAATAGAACAGGTGATTTAATGAACAGAATCAGTGAAGATGTGGGCAAAGTCCGCATGTATGTTGGTCCAGCTGTCATGTATACTATCAACACATTCATTCGCTTTACGGTGGTAATCATTTACATGTATAATGTTTCGCCGCTGCTGACACTTTATACCATATTACCGTTACCTATTTTGTCTTTTATCATTTTCAAATTGAGTAAAGAAATCAATATCCGGAGTACCATTTTTCAACAATATTTATCTAAAGTTTCTAGTTTTACTCAAGAGATTTTTTCAGGTATCAGAGTGGTTAAAGCTTATGCGCTAGAAAAACAATTTCAGAACAATATTGTTGATTTAGCACAAGAAAGCAAAACCAAAAGCATGAGTTTGGCTAAAGTGCAATCACTTTTTGGTCCTTTAATGATAGCGCTTATTGGTGTGAGTAACTTAGTGGTGATTTATTTTGGTGGATTGATGTACATCGATGGTACCATAAAAAGTATTGGAACTATTGCAGAGTTTATTTTATATGTCAATATGTTAACTTGGCCTGTGGCATCTATCGGCTGGGTTTCCTCGTTGGTTCAAGAAGCAGAAGCTTCACAAAAACGCATTAATGAATTCCTGAAAATTGAACCCGAAATCAAAAATAAAGCTACAGAGAACTCCATTATTCATGGCGAGATAGAATTCAAAAACGTAAGTTTTACTTATGAAGATACCGAAATCACCGCATTAAAAAACATTTCTTTTAAGGTAAAAAAAGGAGAAACTTTGGCTATTCTCGGCAAAACTGGCGCAGGAAAATCAAGTATTTTATCCTTAATAACACGTTTATATGACATCAAAGAAGGAAGCATCACTATAGATGGAAAAAAGATAGACGAAGTTAATTTAAACGATTTGCGCAACAGCATTGGAATTGTGCCTCAAGACGCTTTCCTTTTCTCTGACACTATTAAGAATAACATCAAATTTGGTAAAGAAAACGCCACCGATGAAGAGGTATTTAATGCTGCAAAAAAAGCAGTTGTTCATAATAACATTGTTCATTTCAAAAACAAATACGAAACTATTCTAGGCGAAAGAGGTATAACACTTTCTGGTGGACAAAAACAACGAGTTTCTATTGCGAGAGCGATTATAAAAAATCCTCAAATATTATTGTTTGACGACTGTCTATCGGCAGTTGATACCGATACCGAAGAACAAATTCTGAATAACTTACTCGAAATTTCGAAAGACAAAACCACCATAATTGTTAGTCACAGAGTTTCCTCAGCAAAAAATGCAGACAAAATTATCATTATTGAAGAAGGACAAATCATACAAGAAGGTTCTCATAATCAATTAGTAAACCAAAAAGGGTATTATGCTGAGTTGTATTTGAAACAACTTTCGGAAAAAGAATTAAATTAATTGTTGTTTCGTAACAAAAAAATTATCATTTTTGAACTGTATAGAAACACTAATTATTGACCGAAAGAATTATGAGAGAAAATGATATGTTAGAAAAAGATGAGATTTTTTCTAAAGTTTTAAGAGCCGGAAGAAGAACCTATTTCTTTGATGTGAGAGCTACCAAAGCTGACGATTATTACATTACTATTACCGAAAGTAAAAAATTCACCGAAGAAGATGGTTCATTTCATTTCAAAAAACATAAAATCTATTTATACAAAGAAGATTTTGCGGCTTTCACTGAAATTTTAGGCGAAATGACTGCTTATGTTTTAAACCACAAAGGAGAAGAAGTAATTTCGGAAAGACACCAAAAAGATTTCAAAAAAGAATATCCTTCTGAAACAGAAAATCTAGAACCTTCTAAAATTGATAAAAGTTTTACTGATATTGATTTTGACGATATTTAATTCAAAAAACAAAGCCCAACATTAATTTTTTTTGGGCTTTTTTTAAATTAACCAACTTCTATGCAAAAATTAGCGAACTTTATAAAGTCATTCACCGACTTTGTTGACAAACACGGAATTGTTTTCCATAGTTTGAGTTTAGTGTTTTGGGTTTGGATTTTAAACTTAAACATCAATAATCCTGACAGAGACAAGTTGCTGGGATTGAAAATTTCTTTTTACATCACTATCGTTTTTATTGTATTGTCAATCTTCAATTTAATTATGAGTGTGATAAAAAAATTTAAAAAATCTTAACCAATCCGCAATCCATTTTCAACTTTAAAATCCGAAGTCAACAATACAATATCTTCATCATTTACGGAACCCAACACCAAACATTCGCTCTTAAAATTGCCAATTTGTTTCTTTGGAAAATTGACAACAGCAATGATTTGTTTTCCTAATAAACTTTCTTTTGTGTACCGTTTAGTGATTTGTGCCGAAGATTTTTTTATACCCATTTCATTACCAAAATCAATGGTTAATTGAAATGCAGATTTTCTTGCTTCAGGGAAATCATTCGCTTCGATGATTGTTCCCACTCGCATTTCAACTTTCTCAAAATCTTCCCATTTCAACGGTTCTTTGGGCATTTTTTCCATTTAATTTGTGATTTTAATTCAAAAATAAAGAAACAAATACTAATGTATAGTTATTATATAGGTTTAAATAAGAATTTTAAGAATAATATTTTATACTTTTAAGATGTAGAAATCATACAACTAAAATATTATATGAAAATAGCTCTTTTTACCAATGAATTTCCTCCAAATATATACGGTGGTGCAGGCGTTCACATTGATTTTCTTAGCCAAGAATTAAAAAAATTAGCTAAAGTGGAAGTGCGTTGTTTTGGTAATCAAATGGAAGAAACGGCCCAACTAAATGTACTTGGGATTCAACCTTCTTTGAACAAGATGGAAGATGCCACAAATCCACACATCAAAATGTTTCAAAATTTAAGTCGCAATGTGGAAATGTCACAAAACACTTTAGAAGCTGATGTCATTCATTGCCATACTTGGTATACGCATTTGGCTGGAATATTTACGAGAGAGTTGTTGCAGTCGCCATTAATATTAACTACACACAGTTTAGAAACACATCGTCCATGGAAAGTGGAACAACTTGGTAACGGCTATTTTCTATCAAGATGGATTGAAAACCATGCTTATAATACTGCCGATGGAATTATAGCTGTGAGTGAACAAATGAAAACCGATGTGATTGAAGCTTATGGCGTTGCTCCAGAAAAAGTAACTGTTATACATAATGGTATTGATCCTGAGTTTTACAAACCTACTTTTGATACTGATTTGTTGCTAGAATTAGGAATTAATCCAACTATTCCTTTTGTGCTTTTCGTAGGCAGAATTACACGCCAAAAAGGAATTTCACAACTGATTTCGGCTGCGAAATATTTCAACAAAAATTGTCAAATTGTACTTTGTGCTGGTGCGCCAGATACACCAGAAATAGCCAAAGAAACCGAAGAATTAATTGCTGAATTAACATCGCAACGCGATGGTGTAATTTTAATTTCAGAAATGCTTCCACGAGAAAAAATAAAAGTTTTATATAGTCATGCTCGTGTTTTTGCATGTCCATCACTTTATGAACCTTTTGGCATAATTAATCTCGAAGCGATGTCTTGTGAAACACCCGTTGTAGGAAGTGCTGTTGGAGGCATTCCCGAAATTATAGTAGAAGGCGAAACTGGGTATTTGATTCCGTTAGAAAGTGTTTCTCGAACCGATTTCAACCCAAAATATCCTGAAGCTTTTCAGAAAGATTTCGCAGCTAAAATAAATGTATTACTATATGATGAAATACTAGCTACAAAAATGGGAAAAGCAGGAAGAGAAAAAGTTTTAGAAAAATTTAGCTGGGAATCAATTGCCAGAACTACATTCAACTATTATTCAGAAGTTATTGCTAATTTTGAAAAAGAAAAAGCGTGATATTAGGAATTAATGATTAAATATTAGAAATTTATAATTGGAGATTACAAATTTATATTTGAAGATAACAAATTTATATTTGAATACTACAAATTTATAATTGGAGATTACAAATTTATGTTTGAAGATTACAAATTTATGTTTGAATACTACAAATTTATAATTGGAGATTACAAATTTATGTTTGAAGATTACAAATTTATCTTTGAAGATTACAAATTTATCTTTGAAGATTACAAATTGATAACTGAAGATTACAAATTTATGTTTGAAGATTACAATTTTATGTTTGAAGATTACAAATTTATCTTTGAAGATTACAAATTGATAACTGAAGATTTCCGATTCAAGACAGACGAATGCAACCCGACTTGAACGGAGCTCTTTTTATCTTTTCTTTTTTTGAAAAGATAAAAAAGCGGGAGTGGAAGGCGGAATAGTTGCCCAAAAAAAAATAATAGTAATTGAGGAGTTTTTGTATTCCTTAAAACGATAAAAAAATGATAAACAAAAGCACATTAGCCATTATTCTTGGTGGCGGACAAGGTTCCAGATTAGCACCACTGACAGAGAGTCGTTCAAAACCAGCCGTTCCAATAGCTGGAAAATACAGATTAGTGGATATTCCAATTTCCAATTGTATCAATTCTGATATAAAAAGAATGTTTGTATTGACACAATTCAATTCGGCTTCATTGAATCAACACATCAAAAACACGTATCACTTTAGTCATTTTAGCACTGCCTTTGTGGATATTTTGGCTGCTGAACAAACACCCAATAATGTCACTTGGTTTCAAGGAACTGCTGACGCAGTAAGACAATGTATGCATCATTTTATGAACCATGAATTTGATTATGCCTTGATTTTATCGGGTGATCAATTATATCAAATGGATTTCAACGAAATGATCAAAGCACATCATGATAGTGGTGCTGCTATTTCTATAGCCACTTTACCTGTCAATGCTAAAGAAGCTCCTGAATTTGGAATTCTGAAAACAGATTCTGAAAATTTTATTACTTCTTTTATTGAAAAACCAAACGTTAGTCTGTTACCAGAATGGACTTCTGAAGTAAGCGATGAATCAAAAGCGGAAGGTAAACTTTACTTGGCTTCAATGGGAATTTATATTTTCAATAGAGAATTGTTGGTAGAATTAATGAAAAATCCAGACACCAAAGATTTTGGAAAAGAAATTATTCCTCAAGCTATCGGGAAGCATAAAATATTGAGTTACCAATATGAAGGATATTGGACAGACATTGGAAATATCGACTCGTTTTTTGAAGCTAATTTGGGATTGACAGATGATATTCCAAAGTTCAATTTGTTTGATAATTCGAGTAAAATTTATACTCGTGCAAGGGTTTTGCCACCATCAAAAATAACTGGCGCATCTACCATTGATAAGTCTATTGTGGCTGAGGGTTGTATTATAAATGGTGTAACCGTAGAACATTCTGTAGTCGGAATAAGAAGCAGAATTGGATATGGTTCCACAATTATCGACTCTTATTTAATGGGTAACGATTATTATCAAAACATTGATGAAATAAGAAACAACAATATTCATGGAATTATAAACATTGGTATTGGTGAGCGATGCTTTATAAGTAATACTATTGTAGATAAAAATTGTAGAATTGGAAATGATGTTCGTCTCAATGGAGGAAAACATTTGGAAGATACCAATACTGAATTGTATACTATTCGAGATGGTATAATAGTGGTAAAAAAAGGAGCTGTTTTACCTAATGGTTTTACGGTTTAAAATAGCATTTTAATAAAATAAAAAAACTCGTATCGTTTTAATACGATACGAGTTTTTTAATTTTGAATGCTAATTATTCAAATTAAGATTTTGGTAAAACTACAGTGTCTATAACGTGAATTACACCATTTGAAGATGTAATATCAACAGCAGTGATAGTTGATTTGTTACCTTTTTCATCTGTTAAAATTACATTTTTTCCGGAAAGTGATGCTACTAATTTTCCACCTTGTACAGTAGTTAAAGTAACGCTTCCTTTTCCTTTTGTAATAGCTTCAACTACCGCTTTGCTATCAAGATTTCCAGCAACAACATGGTAAGTTAAAACAGCTTGTAAAGTAGCTTTGTTCTCTGGCTTTAATAAAGTTTCAACTGTTCCTTTTGGTAATTTTGCAAATGCTTCGTTAGTTGGTGCGAAAACAGTAAACGGACCTTTACTTGACAATACATCCACTAATTCAGCCGCTTTAACAGCTGCTACTAATGTTGTGTGATCTTTAGATCCAACAGCATTTTCAACAATTGTTTTTGTTCCTTGTGCTTGTGCACTAAAACTTCCTAAAGTTGCTACTAACGCAACTGCTAATACTTTAATTGATTTCATAATTTTTTTATTTGTTTAATTATTTTGTTAAATACTTAAACAAACTTACGAGATTAAATTATAGACAAATTAAGTTTAACAAATATTTGTAAACTGTTTGAAAAAAGAAATTGAAATAAAAAAGAATAATTTCTATAAAACACAAGGCGATTTATGGAGAACTTTTACTGCATTACTATATAATTATAAACATATTCTCTTTCTTTATCTGATAACCCAGCCTCTTTTTGCATTCGCAATAATATTGGTTTCCAATTTTCAGGTGAGTGTTCTTTTACTTTTGGCAAAGCGTGGCAGTTACCACATTTATTGGTATATAATGTTTCCCCTTGAGCTATCATGTCAGCCATACTTATTTCACTTGAAACTGCTGAAGTTACTTCAATTTCAGTTTTATTTTCCGTTACTACTTTTTTAGACTTACACGATACAAGAATAAAAATAACTAATGCTGAGAGAATTGTTTTTTTCATAAAATTTAATTTTGATAAAAGTAAATGTAAAAAAAAATCCCAACAGTAACCTGTTGGGATTGTATCCTAATCAAAAATTAAGTTAACTATTTTACATCCATCAATTCTACATCAAAAATTAAAGTAGCATCGGGTGGAATTACACCGCCAGCACCACTGGAACCATATCCTAAATAAGACGGAATAACAAATCTTGCTTTATCACCCACTTTTAATAACGCGATTCCTTCGTCCCAACCTTCAATCACTTGACCTTGACCTAATTTAAATTCGATAGGTTTTTTACGTGGATATGAGCTATCAAAAACTTTTCCGTTATCCAATGAACCTTGGTAGTGAACAGAAACTGTTTTCCCTTTTTCAGCTTGCTTTCCGTTTCCTTTTTGAATGAATTGATAACGCAAACCGCTATCGGTTTTATCAAATCCAGCAGCTAATTTTTCCATAGCGGCTTCAGCTTGTTTTTTGGCTTCTTCAATTCTTTTTTGTCTCGAACCTTCAAAAGTTCTGAAAGACTCAATAGCATTCCATTTTTGAGCTTCCTCACCTACTCTGATAATTTCAAGACTTTCAATAATATCGCCTTGTGCCACTTCATTGACTATGTCTTGACCTTCGACTACATGACCAAAAACAGTATGTTTGTCATCCAACCAAGTTGTGGGTACATGAGTAATAAAAAACTGCGAACCATTACTTCCTGGACCAGCATTTGCCATTGACAAAACGCCTGGTTTATCATGTCTTAAATCAACATGAAATTCATCATCAAAATTATATCCTGGACCACCTGTTCCAATTCCTTGTGGGCAACCACCTTGTATCATAAAATCAGGAATTACTCTGTGGAATTTTAATCCATCATAATAGGGTTTTCCCATTGGTTTTGCCGAATTTTCTAATTGACCTTCTGCCAATCCTACAAAGTTCCCAACTGTTCCTGGTGTTAAATCGTGTGTTAATTTTACTAAAATCGTACCTTTTGTGGTGTTGAATTTAGCATATATTCCGTTTTCCATTTTTTGAGTTTTTAAATCTGGTGCAAATTTACAAAATTTAAATTGTTCCTATTTACATAAAAACTACATTTGAAATATTAAATTTTAAATTATGGAAAATCAAGATTATATCAACATAAATAAGCAAACTTGGAACAATAAAACAGATATCCATATAGAGTCTGAGTTTTATGATAACAAAAGTTTTTTGGAAGGTAAGTCAACTTTAAATGCCATTGAACTTTTGCTTTTGGGTGATGTAAAAGATAAAAAAATACTACATCTTCAATGTCATTTTGGGCAAGACACGATGACATTTTCTAGAATGGGTGCAAAAGCTACCGGAATAGATTTATCAGACAAAGCTATAGAAAGAGCAAAAGCGTTTTCGGAAAAACTAAATCTTGATACCACTTTTATTTGCTGTGATATTTATGATACGCCAAAACATCTTGACGAAAAATTTGACATTGTTTTTACAAGTTACGGAACTGTTGGTTGGTTACCTGATTTAACAAAATGGGCAAATGTAGTTTCTCATTTTTTAAAACCCAAAGGTAAATTTATAATGGCCGATTTTCATCCCGTTGTTTGGATGTATGACAACGATTTTAAGGAAGTGTTTTATAGTTATTTTAATATTGAACCAATTATTGAGAATGAAGAAGGAACGTATGCTGATAAAATTGCTCAAATTTCTGAACAAACAATTGGTTGGAATCATCCTATTTCTGAAATTTTGAATTCTTTAATTAATGATGGGTTAGAGATAAATTGTTTTAATGAATACGAATATTCTCCATATAATTGCTTTAATCAAACCGAAGAATTTGAAAAAGGAAAATTTAGAATAAAACATTTAGGCAATAAAATTCCAATGGTGTTTTCCATCGAAGCTACAAAAAAATAATATTTATCTTTGCCCAATGCGAATAGATATTATCACCATATTACCTGAATTGATGCGAAGTCCTTTTGAAGCGTCTATCATGAAACGCGCTATCGAAAAAGGATTGGTGGAAGTGCATTTTCATAATTTGAGAGATTACACTACCAACAAGCAAAAAAGTGTTGACGACTACCCATTTGGTGGTGGCGCTGGAATGGTGATGAATATTCAACCCATTGATGATTGTATTGCACATTTAAAAAGTCAGCGACACTACGACGAAATCATCTACATGTCTCCCGACGGCGAAACCTTGAACCAAAAAATGGCAAATTCCATGTCGATGTTAGAAAATGTTATCATTCTTTGTGGTCACTATAAAGGAGTTGATCAACGTGTTCGAGATCATTTAATAACAAAAGAAATTTCCATTGGCGATTATGTGCTTTCTGGAGGAGAAATTGGTGCAATCGTTTTTTGCGATGCCATTATTAGACTAATTCCAGGTGTTTTGAGTGATGAAACTTCAGCATTAACAGATAGTTTTCAAGATGGATTACTCTCAGGTCCTATATATACTCGTCCTGCTGATTATAAAGGGTGGAAAGTTCCTGAGGTTTTGACGAGTGGTCACTTTGCAAAAATTGACAAATGGCGCGAAGACATGGCGTATGAACATACAAAGAATAGAAGGCCTGATTTATTAAACGAATAGTTTAATATGTCTCATTGTGGTTTAAATTGTTTAAGCAAATAACAACTTTAAACTTTTTCTAAACTTTTAAACTTTTTCTAAACTTTTTTATTTAAATTTGCACCCACATTTGATTAACCTCTGGCGAAAACCGTGAATGTTATTCAGATTTAAACCATAATAATTATAAAAATGGCAAATTTAGTAGATTTCGTAAATAACGAATTATCAACAAAAAAAGATTTCCCTGCATTCGGAGCTGGTGATACTATCACTGTGTTCTACGAAATTAAAGAGGGTGAAAAAACTAGAACTCAGTTTTTCAAAGGAGTTGTTATTCAAAGAAAAGGTTCAGGAATAACTGAAACTTTTACAATTCGTAAAATGTCTGGTGCTGTTGGAGTAGAGCGTATCTTCCCAGTAAACATGCCAGCTTTGCAAAAAGTAGAAGTAAACCAAAGAGGTAAAGTTCGTAGAGCACGTATTTACTACTTCAGAGAACTTACTGGTAAAAAAGCAAAAATTAAAGAAAGAAGAAGATAATTCTTCACTTTCTAAGAATAAAAATTGTCCTCTCGTTGAAATAAAAACGAGAGGACTTTTTTTATGACAAAAAATAAGACTTATAATTATGATATTCCTATTTATAAAACCTTAAAATAATAATTTCATAATTCAATCGATTTCGTTGAAGTAAAAAAAGGAATTTCTATCATATTAATTATATTTGCTTCCGCTAAAATTATTATTAAACAAACAACAACAATATGGCTAAAATTAAAGTAGCTAATCCAGTAGTAGAATTGGATGGCGATGAAATGACACGAATTATTTGGAGCTTCATTAAAGAACAATTAATTCTTCCTTACCTTGATTTGGATATCAAATATTATGATTTAGGAATTGAAAGTAGAGAAGCTACAAAAGATCAAATTACTATTGACTCAGCTGAAGCTATAAAAAAATACAATGTGGGTATCAAATGTGCTACCATCACTCCTGACGAAGAGCGTGTAAAAGAATTCAACCTTTCTAAAATGTGGAAATCACCAAATGGAACCATCCGTAATATCGTTGGAGGAACTGTTTTTCGTGAACCAATTATTATGAGTAATGTACCTCGTTATGTTCAAGGTTGGACAAAACCAATCGTTATTGGACGTCACGCTTTTGGAGACCAGTACAAAGCAACCGATACTGTTATAAAAGGAAAAGGAAAACTGACGATGAGTTTTACCAATGAATCTGGAGAAACTAAAACTTGGGACGTTTATGATTTTGAAGGTGATGGCGTTGCTATGGCAATGTACAATACTGACGAAAGTATTTATGGTTTTGCCCATTCTTCTTTCCAAATGGCATTAACAAAAAAGTGGCCGTTATATCTTTCAACAAAAAATACCATCTTAAAAGCCTATGATGGTCGTTTCAAAGACATCTTTGAAGAAGTATATCAAACTACTTACAAATCAGATTTTGAAGCAAACGGAATGATATACGAACACCGACTTATTGATGATATGGTAGCTTCGTGCATGAAATGGAATGGTGGATTTGTTTGGGCTTGTAAAAACTATGATGGCGATGTACAATCGGATACTGTTGCACAAGGATTTGGTTCACTTGGACTAATGACTTCTGTACTGGTAACTCCTGATGGCAAAACAGTGGAAGCAGAAGCAGCACACGGAACCGTTACACGTCACTACAGAGAACACCAAAAAGGAAGAGCTACTTCTACTAATCCGATTGCATCTATCTTTGCATGGACAAGGGGTTTAGAACACAGAGGAAAACTAGACGGAAATCAGGCGTTAATTGATTTTTGTTTGACATTAGAACAAGTTTGTATCGAAACAGTAGAAAGTGGAAAAATGACTAAAGACTTGGCTATGTTAGTAAAACCTGAAGGATTAACTAGTGCTGATTATTTAACTACTGAAGGATTTTTGGCAGCTATTAAAGAAAATTTGGATACCAAATTAGGATAACATACTATTCAAATTATACATACAAAAGCGTCCCGAAATTCGGGACGCTTTTTTATTGCTTTTGTAATTCTCCATCCGTTTTAAGAATAATCATCTTCGCTTTTACACCGGTAGTTAAATTCCATTTGTTAGTGGTTATCATTCCCTTCTTTTCATCGTAAATAACAAACTGAGCTGTATTTGGACCTGATTCTCCTTGATTTAATGCCTCTATTTCAATTTTATTAAAACCCTCGTTTAAGTCTAAAAAAACTTCTTTAAATTCTACTTCTAGTAAAATGGCATTAACAACAATTTTATCATTGAGCCAAATTCTCACCACATCGCCGTCTGGAGCTTCGTGGTCTCGACAGGCGATACTGATAATCTTTGTACCTGTTTTAAACTCACCAAGAAAACTATCACTTTTAAATTTTTCTAGAATTTGCCCATCATTTTTATTCATTTTATCCGTATAAATTTTGGAAGGATCGGCAAAACTTTCCTTTTCCATTATACTAGGTTCATCTTCTGGTTTTTTGTTGATTAAAGAAACGCCTCCTAATAATTTATCTTTTTTATCAAAAATACTTGGATATTTTATTTCTCTGGATGAAGTAGGTGATATTTGCCCAGAACTATTAGAAATAGGAGCGATTTTGAGAGTCTTTTTTGGCATTTCAAACTGAGAATAACCAGAAAAAGAGATTAATAAAAAGACAAAAAATGGTATTAAAAATTTCATTTTTTTAATTTAAAACGTTGTAAAAGTATTTAAAATCATTCAATAAAATCTTTACAATTAACCAAAGCTTAACAATTTATCATACAAGTTAATACGATATTTGCACGCAAATGTTTAAACCAATAAAAATCAATACTTAAATGCCAAAAAAAATAACGCTTTTATTATTTCTTTTACTTTCTTTATATTCCTTTTCGCAAGAGAAAGTTACCCTTAGTGGTACTATTTCTGATATTAAAAATAACGAAACACTTATTGGTGTCAATCTTTTTATTCCAGAAATTAAAGCTGGAGTAGTCACTAATGAATATGGGTTTTATTCAATAACTATACCAAAAGGAAATTATACCATTCAAATCACTTATGTAGGTTATGAAACTTTAGTTGAAACTATAGTTCTAAACAATACAACAAAAAAGAATTTTTCATTACTGGAAACAGGTGAACAACTAGATGAAGTAATTATCACTGAAAAAACAGCAACTAACACGAGAAAAGCTGAAATGAGTGTGAACAAACTTAGCATAAGTACTATCAAAAAAATACCTGTAGTACTTGGCGAAGTTGACATTATTAGAGCACTTTTAACGTTGCCTGGAGTAACAAATGCGGGCGAAGGACAATCTGGCTTTAATGTTCGTGGTGGTGGTGCAGATCAAAATCTTATTTTGCTAGACGAAGCTACAATTTTCAATTCCTCTCACGTTTTTGGCTTTTTCTCGGTATTCAATCCTGATGCTATTAAAGATTTAAAGTTGTACAAAGGAGGTATTCCAGCTCGTTATGGCGGAAGAGTTTCTTCAGTGTTGGATGTATATCAAAAGGAAGGAAATAGTAACGACTTTCACATGAGTGGAGGAATAGGAATTGTATCGAGTAGATTACTGGCCGAAGGACCAATAGTGAAAGACAAAGGTTCATTTTTATTGGCTGGACGAGCATCTTATGTGCATTTATTTTTAAAATTAAGTAACAATAAAAATGCAGCTTATTTTTATGATTTGAATACCAAATTGAATTATAAATTCAATGAAAACAATAATGTATATCTCTCAGGATATTTTGGTAGAGATGTTTTTAGTTTGAACGACACTTTTGTAAATATCTATGGGAACGCCACACTGAACTTGCGTTGGAATCATTTATTTTCTGACAAACTATTCTCCAATCTTTCTACCATTTATAGCGATTATTACTATGGTCTTGATTTAGATTTTGTTGGTTTCCAATGGAATTCTGGTATTAAAAATTATAATTTAAAATATGATTTCAAACACTACATATCCAATAATGTGAAATTGAATTATGGTGTAAGTGGTATTTATTATGACTTTAACCCAGGAACGATTGAACCTTCTAATGCTACATCTGCTATAAATTTTAAACAATTAGATAAAAAGTATGCTTTTGAACCTTCTATCTACATTGATGCTGAACAAAAAATAACCAAAGATTTATCGCTCTCCTATGGTTTGAGATATAGTTTGTTTTATCGTTTGGGAAGTTCAAATGTTGATTTCTACGAAAACAACCAAGCAGTCGTGTTTAATCAGGAACTACAGATATATGAAAAAGGAACTCCTATCCGCACTGAATATTACGGAACTAATGAAGTTATAAAAAGTTACGATAATCTCGAACCTCGTTTTGCATTAGCCTATCAATTGAACGAAAACCAATCGGTGAAGGCAAGCTATAATCGCATGACACAATACTTACAATTGATTTCTAATACTGCATCTCCAACGCCTCTTGACATTTGGACAGCAAGTGACAACTACATTCGACCTCAAATTTTAGATCAAGTAGCTTTGGGGTTTTTCAAAAACTTTAACGAGGATAACTATTCATTAGAAATCGAAACTTTTTATAAGAAGATAAAAAACCGTATTGATTACATTGACGGTGCTGATTTAATTGCCAACGAAGCCATTGAACAAGTAATATTAAATGGTGAAATGCGTGCCTATGGATTAGAACTTTTATTACGCAAAAACATAGGAAAATTAAATGGTTGGATTGCTTATACTTTGTCAAGGTCAGAGCAACGAACACCTGGAAGAAACGCTTCTGAAACAGGTATAAATCAAGGACAATGGTATAGTTCTGCTTATGATAAATTGCATAATTTGTCTATTACAAGTTCTTATAACTACAGTAAAAAATGGACATTTGGCGCTAATTTTGTTTTACAAAGTGGCCAACCGGTAACGTATCCTAACGGACAATATGAATATCAAGGTATTCTTATTCCGAGCTATGGTTTACGAAACGCCGACAGACTTCCTGCCTATCACCATTTAGATATTTCTGCAACCCTTGTTCCTAAACAAGACAAGAAAAAGAAATGGCAAGGCGAATGGGTTTTTAGTATCTACAATCTTTATTCCAGAAAAAATGCTGCTTCCATTTCTTTTGGTCAAAATGAAACCACCGGTGCCAACGAAGCTACACGTTTATCCATTTTTGGTATTGTTCCAGGAATTACTTATAACTTTAAATTTTAAATACGATGAAACTATATAAAATCACCCTATTATTGCTATTAACTATCTTCGCTTCGAGTTGTGAAGACGTCATTACTGTTGACCTTAACACTTCAGCACCAAGATTGGTGATTGATGCCTCTATTCAATGGCAAAAAGGGACTTCGGGCAACGAACAAAAAGTAAAATTAACAACCACTACGGGTTTTTATGATACTAACATTCCCACTGTTTCTGGTGCTATTGTATTTGTAACTAATAGTGATAATGTAACTTTTAATTTTATTGAAGAAGAGCCAAATTCGGGTATTTACCTTTGTCATAATTTTGTTCCCGAAATTGATAAAAATTACAATTTAACCGTTATTCTCAATGGAGAAACCTACACTGCTAACGAAACCTTGATGAGCGTTGCTCCCATCACGTCCATTGAGCAAAATGATGAAGGTGGTTTTACAGGCGATGAAATAGAAGTTAAAGCATTTTTTAATGACCCACCAAGTGTTATTAATTATTATATGTTTACATTTAAATCTAGTATTGCAGCCGTTCCAGAATATGACCTATTTGACGATAGTTTTACACAAGGAAATGAAAATTTTGGATTATACATTAATGAAGATATAGACACTAATGACAATTTAGAAATTACTATTAATGGTGTTTCACGAAGATATTATGAATACATGAAAAAAATTGTATCGATACGAGGTGGAAATACCGGTAGTCCATTTTCAACACCGCCAGCAACTGTTCGAGGAAATATTGTCAATCAATCAAATGCAGATAATTATGCCTTAGGTTATTTCAATCTATCTGAAACCGATTATAGAAATTACGTAATTCAATAGATTAGAGATTTAAGAACAGAGATTAACGATTTTAGATTTT
Source organism: Flavobacterium sp. RSB2_4_14 (assembly GCF_051547085.1). Lineage (NCBI taxonomy): Bacteria > Pseudomonadati > Bacteroidota > Flavobacteriia > Flavobacteriales > Flavobacteriaceae > Flavobacterium > Flavobacterium sp. RSB2_4_14. The sequence goes on along the minus strand of NZ_JBPTTL010000001.1, from coordinate 1,284,875 downwards.
AAGACTGAGGATAATCTGAAAGGATATTGTTATTTTTACATTTCTAAAACCAAAAATCAGTAATCAAATATCTAAAATCCCATGTCTTCACACCACATTGTTCGCGACGACCAAGAACCAGCATTGATTATTGCCAATGGTGAAATGTGCAGTACTGAATTATTAGGACAATTGTTAGAATGGTCACCACTAGTTATTGTTTTGGATTCTGCTATTGAACGTGTTTTGGAATTGGGGATTAAAGTGGATGTACTGTTGGGAGATTTTGACCGAGGATTTGACGCCAATTATTATAAGGAAAAACAATATCCGATTGAAATTGTGTATGCGCCCAATCAAGACAAAACCGATTTGGAAAAAGCGTTTGATTATTTAATAGATAAAGGTCACAAAGCTGCCAATGTCATATGGGCAACCGGAAGACGAGCCGATCACACCATTACTAATTTAACGAACATTGTTGCCTATCGCGACGCATTGAAAGTAGTTATACTTGACGACCATTCCAAAGTGTTTTTATTGCAAAATCAATTTGAAAAATGGTACACTGCCAATACTATTCTATCCTTAATTCCCATTGGAAAAGTAATTGGTATTACAACCCAAAATCTTTTCTATTCCTTAAAAAATGAAACGTTAACCATCGGTTACCGAACTGGAAGTAGCAATCACGTTATAGCGGACGGAATGGTTTCGATTGTGCATACTGAAGGCGATTTATTATTAATGGAATGTTGGGATTAATCCAAAAAAACTTTGAAAAAAACTCAAAATACAACAGACTCGAGCCCAAAGGGCGAACAGGCGAAGCAAAAAACAAGTTTACATCCTAGAAATCCGCATCGGTTTCGATATGATTTTGAACTATTGATAAAAGATTGTCCCCAACTAAAAAACTTTATTTTTACCAATGAACACGGTTTAGAAACCATAGATTTCAGCAATCCTGATGCTGTAAAAACATTGAACAAAGCCTTGTTGATTACCTATTACGATATTCAAAATTGGGACATTCCTACCGATTATCTTTGTCCGCCAATTCCTGGCAGAGCCGATTATATTCATTACATCGCAGATTTATTAGCTTCTAGTAATGGTAGTATTCCCGAAGGGGAAAACGTCGTGGGATTGGATATTGGCATTGGATCCAACTGTATTTATCCCATCATTGGAAATACGGCTTATGGTTGGAGTTTTGTAGGTTGTGATATCGATGAAAAAGCACTTCAAAATTGCAAAAAAATAATAGCTGACAATCCAAAACTAATCGACGCTATCAGTTTACAACTTCAGGTAGAACCAAGATTTATTTTTAAGAATATTATTTTGCCCGAAGATAAATTTGCTTTTACGCTTTGCAATCCACCGTTTCATACTTCAGCTGAGGAAGCAGCCAAAAGTGCGTTGCGAAAAGTGAATACTTTAGAAAATAAGAAATCAGAAATGCCCGTTTTAAACTTTGGCGGTCAACATGCTGAATTGTGGTGCAAAGGCGGAGAATTAGGTTTCATCACCCAAATGATTTATGAAAGTGTTAAGTATCCGTTACAAGTATTTTGGTTTACTACATTGGTTTCAAAAAAAGACAATCTTTCAAGGATTTACAAACTGCTTAACAAAGTAGGCGCATCAGAAATAAAGACCATCGACATGGCTCAAGGGCAGAAAATTAGTCGCATTGTAGCTTGGACTTTCTTGAGCGAAACACAACAAAAGGATTGGAAGTTTTAAGATAATTTTTCTTTGTAACTTAGCCAATCACAACCTATATATGAAATTCCAAGTCGTATCCGAATATAAACCTACAGGTGATCAACCTCTAGCTATTGAAAAATTAGCCAAAGGCATTATCGATGGTGACAAATACCAAACGTTGCTTGGCGTTACAGGTTCTGGGAAAACATTTACCGTGGCCAATGTCATTGAAGAAGTACAAAAACCTACATTGGTGCTTGCTCATAATAAAACTTTGGCAGCACAATTATATTCTGAGTTCAAACAATTTTTCCCCAATAATTCGGTACAATATTTTGTATCGTATTATGATTATTACCAACCCGAAGCCTACATTCCTGTTACTGGAACGTATATCGAGAAAGATTTATCCATCAATGATGAATTAGAAAAACTCCGTTTGAGTACCACTTCTGCCCTACTTTCGGGACGAAGAGATGTATTAGTGGTCGCTTCTGTTTCGTGTTTGTATGGAATTGGAAATCCAGTGGAGTTTCAAAAAAATGTCATTTCAATTGACAAAGGTCAGGTCATTTCGCGTACCAAATTATTGCATCGCTTGGTTCAAAGTTTATATTCTAGAACGGAAGCCGATTTTACTCCGGGAACTTTTCGAATAAAAGGCGATACGGTCGATATTTTTCCGAGTTATGCTGATGAACCTTATCGTGTACATTTCTTTGGCGATGAAATTGAAGAAATTGAAGCCTTTGATGCAAAAAGCACTAAAGTGTTAGAACGCTATGAAAAACTAAATATTTATCCAGCCAACATGTTTGTAACATCGCCCGATGTGTTGCAAGCCGCCATTTGGGATATTCAACAAGACTTGGTGAAACAAGTGGATTATTTCAAAGAAATAGGCAAACATTTGGAAGCCAAACGCTTGGAAGAACGCACCAATTTTGACCTTGAAATGATACGCGAATTGGGCTACTGTTCTGGAATTGAAAATTATTCCCGATACTTGGATAGACGTTTGCCAGGAACGCGACCATTCTGTTTGCTCGATTATTTTCCTGAGGATTATTTGATGGTGGTAGATGAAAGTCACGTAACCATTTCGCAAGTGCATGCCATGTATGGTGGCGATAGAAGTAGAAAAGAGAATTTGGTAGAATATGGTTTTCGATTGCCTGCAGCTATGGATAACCGTCCGCTGAAGTTTGAGGAATTTGAAAGCATGCAAAACCAAGTGATTTATGTTTCGGCAACACCAGCCGATTATGAGTTGCAAAAAAGTGAAGGCATTTATGTAGAACAAGTCATTCGTCCTACAGGATTGCTTGATCCAGTGATAGAAGTGCGCCCAAGTTTGAACCAAATTGATGATTTGATTGAAGAAATTCAAGTAAGATGCGAAGCAGATGAACGTGTTTTGGTAACTACTTTAACCAAAAGAATGGCAGAAGAACTGACTAAATATTTAACCAAAGTGGCTATTCGGTGTCGTTATATTCACTCTGATGTGGATACTTTGGAACGTGTGGAAATCATGCAAGATTTGCGTAAAGGTTTGTTTGATGTGTTGATTGGCGTGAACTTGTTGCGAGAAGGATTGGATTTACCCGAAGTATCTTTAGTCGCTATTTTGGATGCTGATAAAGAAGGTTTCCTGCGCAGTCATCGTTCGCTAACACAAACAGTAGGTCGTGCAGCACGAAACGTAAACGGAAAAGCGATTTTATATGCCGACAAGATTACTAACAGCATGCAAAAAACGATGGATGAAACCAATTACCGTCGCGAAAAGCAAATTGCCTACAACACCTTACACGGATTGGAACCTAAAGCACTGAACAAAAGTTTGGGCAATGCATTGAGCAACAATTCGGTTTCTACACAATATTTTGAAGATAAAATTGCTAAAGCTGCCGAACCCGAAAGTTTGTACTTATCCAAACCCGAAATAGAGAAGAAAATAAGAGACGCACGCAAAGCCATGGAAAAAGCCGCCAAGGATTTAGACTTTATGCAAGCGGCAAAGTTTCGAGATGAGATTAAAGCGTTGCAAGAAAGGATATAAAAAAACCAGCAATTGCTTTTAATTTTAACCTTAATTCATAAAAAAAACAGCAAACCAAATGATTAGTTTGCTGTTTTTTTTTTTTTTTAATTAATTTATAGCAATCAATCTTTTTGATTTTTGCAATGCCTCTTCGCGTTTTGGTAGTGTAACATGTAACACACCATTCTCATAATTGGCAGCAATGGCATCAAAATCAACACTTTCTGGAAGGCTGAAAGTTCTTTTGAAAGAAGACAAACTAAATTCTTTTAAAGAATACTTTTCGTTATTTTCTTCTTGTTCAGCTTGTTTTTCGGATGAAATACTCAAGGTTTGTTGTTCGATTTCAATAGTGAAATCTTCTTTTTTTAATCCAGGAGCATAAAACTCTAACTTATAATCAGTTTCATTTTCCTTAATGTTAACCGCTGGCACTGTGTTTTTAAAATTTTGCACACCACCATTCCAATCTGGTCTTAAGAATTCATCCAATAAAGATGGAAAAACTAAATTGCCGTTTCTTTTAATTAAGTTCATGATTTTAAAAATTTAAAGTTAAACATACTCACACCGCAACAAAAAAAATACCAAGCAAAAAATTAGTTTCTAAAAATTATTCACCAATTATTTTAAAGGTCAAATTGACATTTTCATTAACTTTTTTATAACAAATTACTGTAATTTTTTCATAAAAAATATGCATTTCTGTCAGGCTTAAATGACCCACTTTAATTCTTGCTCAAGAAATTAATTTTGTTGCTCAAGAAAATATTTTTGTTGCGCAAGAACGAAGGCATTGTTGCGCAAGAAAAAAAATTGTTGCTGAACATTTTATCAAATTATACGCAACAAATCGTCTTCACCCTATCTTTTCAAAGATTTCTTTGGAGAGTTTTCCTTTTCTTAATCACTTCCGAAATGAGTTAATCACTCCAAAAATGAGTTAATCACTTCCAAAATGAGTTCATCACTTCCGAAACGAGTTTATCACTCCAAAAATGAGTTAATCACCTTCAAAACGAGTTAATCACTCCATCAAAATTAAAAAACGAGGCTTTTTACCTCGTCGACGAGGTTATTAACTTCCTCGAAGAGGCTTTTTGCTACTTCGAAGAGGCTTTTTGCTTGTTCGATGAGGGTTTTAGCCTGTTCGAAGAGGTTTTTTGCTTGTTAGAAGAAGCTTTTTGCTTATTCGAAGAGGTTTTTTGCTTCTTGCAAGAAGGTATTAACCTTAACGAAGAAAGTATTTGCTTGATTGAAAGGGAAATTATTTGCTACATTTGAAAAATAAAGTGAAAAAAAACTTCACCTATACACCCAAATAGGGGTAGATTGGCGAATGTTTATTGTGCATATAAAATAGTTGGCAGTAATGCTAAAACCGACAGCGACCGATAAACAACGAATAAATGAAAGCACCACTTTTAGAAGAAAATAAATGTTCTATATTAATTGCTGAATATGCGACAGGACACGTTTTTAAAAAAGACTTGACATTATTCCGTAAAGGTGATAATGAAGAAGAAGTTTATCAGTTTTTCGAAAATTTTGATGATGCAGAAATATTTGTTTTAAATTTTATAAAAAGAAAACCAGAATTTGAGTGTTCAATTTATAATCATAACGGAGAACATTTGAAGACATACGACATTAAGGGAGAACGAAAATTTGCTAGAAATGATTAAGAATAATTCAGAATTAGTAGGTAATTGGACTTTGCATTTTGACGAAGTTTCAAATAATGTCTATCAAGTAGAACTTATGGACAAATTTGGCAGGAAATCAGGAACAACAGACCACGATTTAGATAGAGCAATTGAAACTTGTATTTCCTATGCGTTTGACATAGAAAAGCAACTTGGCAACTCTCTCAATAAATTTATATACGACACCTTCAAATATTTTCTCACTGACAAAAGGATTTTGGTAGACAACTATTCGGACAAAGATTTTGGTTCGTGGATTATTGAAAATAATAGAAAGCGAATAATTTTGGACGGAAAAGATTTTTTGTTATCCCTTCAAAGTCAATTAGAAAAAGACGTTTGGAAAGACGACTTTTCCATAAACATTACAGACCTGACCTTTAAACAAATCAATGAAGTTAAAGACAGATTTAAAAATGATAAATAGCGACAAAAGAAGCACTACTGCCAACAGCCGTTTTGCAAAAGCGGGGGTTTCGTGCTTCTATGAAAGTGAAGTGCTAAATTCAAGCTTTGTGCATCTAATGAAGTTTAGTGCTAAAAATCCCCGCCTTCGCAAAGCGGCAAAACGTTAAGCAAGCATCCTCACCAGTAAATCTATACTATTAATTACTTCCAAAAAAAGTAAAATCATTTGAAGTAAATGACAATCATTTGAAGTATTTTTGACAATAAATATTCAGCTGAATAAATCTGATTTTATATGAAAAACATTGATAAGAACAGTTTAGAAAATGCATATCGCTTGTTTGAATCAAATGATATTAATAAAATAGAAGTTGGCACGACCAAAGGACTTCAGCAAATTCACAATTACTTATTTGGTGGATTATATGATTTCGCTGGAGAGATACGCAAAATGAATATTTCAAAAGGAGGTTTTAGATTTGCAAACGCTTTGTATTTAAACGAAATTTTGGTAAAAATTGAACAAATGCCTGAAAACAATTTCGAGGAAATTATCGCAAAATATATTGAAATGAATATAGCGCATCCTTTTATGGAAGGTAACGGAAGAACAATGCGCATTTGGCTCGATATGATTTTAAAAACAAGACTTAAAAAATTAGTGAATTGGCAATTTATAGATAAAACACTTTACTTACAAGCTATGGAAAGAAGCCCAATTAATGGTTTGGAATTAAGAACTTTATTAAGTCACAACTTAACCGACGAAATAAACAATAGAGAAGTTATTTTTAAAGGAATTGAGCAGTCCTATTATTATGAAGGATATGAGAAAGATGACGATGCTGAATAAATCCTAAAAATTTTACTTAAAGCGCCAGCTGGCGAAAGCTACTCCAAGCAATTGAAAATTTTGTTATGAATTCACGTTAACGTTTCCCAAGAATATTTTTTTTTTAGAAAATATTAAAACTGAAGTTCGAAACTGCGTGAAGCACCGGACTGTAACTGCTAGCGAGTCGCGAAGCAAAATAATTTGCTCCTATAAAAAAAAGTGTTACATTTGAGATATGAAAACATTGACACTTAACATCCCAGATAATTTAGATTTAACCAATGGAGAACTGGTTATGATTGTTGCTTCTAGATTATATGAACAAGGAAAGCTTTCTTTGGGTCAAGCTGCCGAACTTGCTGGTCTAACTAAACGCACGTTTGCTGAATTATTGAATCAGTACAATGTTTCAATATTCAATTTCCCTTCTACAGATTTATCAAGCGACGTTAAAAATGCGTAAGACAATAATTTCTGATACAAGTTGTTTTATCATTTTATCAAAAATTGAAGAACTTGATTTGTTGAAAAAAGTTTATGGACAAATCGTAACTACATCAGATATTGTTGAAGAATATGGAGAAACATTACCAAATTGGGTTATTATTGAAAATGTTTCTGATAAATCTAGACAACGAATTCTTGAATTACAAATTGACAGAGGCGAGTCAAGCGCGATAGCTTTAGCTTTAGAAATACCAAAAAGCACTTTAATATTAGATGATTTTAAAGCTCGAAAAATAGCGCAACAACTTGGAATTTCATTTACTGGAACAATTGGAATTATTATTAAAGCTAAACTAAACGGAATAATTCCTTCTATTAAACCATATCTTGAAAAAATCAAAGAAACTAATTTTAGAATTTCGGCTGAAATTGAATTGCAAGCTTTAAAAGAAGCCAAAGAATACTAAAGAATGCCAGCCGGTAATAGCTGACAAAAGTAATCGCTAGTTTTAGGTGTATTGTAAAATTCTTTTCCCTTTATTCGTTTCTCCTGATGTAGAAATAATGTTTTCCAAGCCAAGCCACGCTTCTGACAGCAAAACGTTACCACAATCAAAAAAAGTTGTTAATGACTATTAGTCATCTCAATGCAACTAAAAAAACATTTTATTTATTACCTTCGTTTATAAGAAGTTAACCAAAAATAAAACTATGCCTTTTTCACTCGCCATTTCAAACTACAGAATACCATTCCAAAAAAACTATTGGTTGTGGATTTTTCCAACTGTTTTCATCACCATTTGGATTAACACTTTGCTTGGAACCAATGACCTCAACAACTGGTTTTTAGAAAACACACTGACGGTACTATTCATGTTGTTTCTTGTTTTTTCATTTCGAAAATACCAGTTCAGTGATCTTTCCTATCTTTTGATTTGTGTTTACCTCTGCTTGCATGTATATGGCGCAAAATATACTTATGCCGAAAATCCTTTTGGGTATTGGTTAAAAGATTACTTTGGCTTTGAAAGAAATCATTATGACCGAATTGTCCATTTTTGTTTTGGCTTTTTACTTGCCTATCCCATGCGGGAACTATTTTTGCGTTGGCTGAAATATCCCAAAACGGTTTCTTGGATTTTGCCTATAGAAATTACACTTTCCATTAGCGCACTGTATGAATTGATTGAATGGGCTGTAGCCGATGTTTTTTTCAAAGCACAAGGCGATGCTTATCTTGGAACTCAAGGTGATATTTGGGATGCACAAAAAGATATTTTCATGGCTTTTATGGGTGCAATTATTTCTACTACAATTGTATCCTTGGTAAAGAAACTATTTAAGATTCATGAACAATAATTACTAAGTTAAGCTGTAATTAGTTTAATTGCTCTTGAAAAACCTCGAGTAAAAACTCTGGAGAAATTATTTTGGTAGATGAAGTTTCCATGGCTTTTAACACCCGTTTGATAGCATGTGGGTTTAAACCCATGTTAATTCCTATTTCGTGAATTTTAATTTGTTCTCGTTCGTGCAACACACCATCACAATGCATTAGCAAGGCCAATCTATAAAACTGTTGAATACGTTCAAACTCTGATTTTATAACAACTCTGTCATTCTCTTGATGGAATAAGTTTTTAAAATCCGTTTTTTCAATTGAAAGTTCCTCTGCAATCATTGATAGAAATAGATATTCTCTTTCATGTAATTTTCCGTCTACAACTGAAAAGGCAATCATTTCTGCCAAAAGGGCTAATTTCTCTTCGTACTTTTCCATCAATAATTTATTTTTAGCTAAAATATAATTTTTTGGGAAACGGTAATCAATTATTTTTTAACAATTAAGTTGTCTTATTTTATTTAATTTTGCTTGATTAAAATTCTAAACATCATGAAACCCTTCAAAATAGTTTTTTTCAGTTTGATTATTACCTCATTTAGCGCCTCAGCACAAATGGGAAACAGCATGAATAGTATGAATAACCGAATGCTCAATCAAAATAATCAAGTACCGCAATCAAACCCTCCTACTCCATCTGCAGCAGATATTGAAAAAAGTAGAAATGAACGAATTGAAGAGTTTATGGTGAAGATGAAAGCTGCCTTGACACTGGATGATCTTCAATATATTGCCATAAAAAATGATATTCTTGCTACAAGTAAGCGTATGGATATTGTAATGAAAAGCAGCAATTCTGAAGAAGACAAAGCAGAAGAAGTAAGAGCCATGCAGGAAAAAACAGAAAAAAATATCAACAGTTATTTGAATACTGACCAAAAAGAGAAATACAGACTGTTTTTGGAAGAAAAAAACACAAAAAAGAAAGAGAAAGATAAAAAGAAAAAGAAAGCCGAAGAAAACAACACTGCTGTGACAAATTAATACATTCATACTATTTTTTTTCCATTTGAAAAACTTTTTTTCTTTACTACTTATATCTGTTCTCCTAAGCTTGAATGCTCAGGAAAACACCGCCAGCAAACAAGTCTCGACTTTCATTATTGAATCACCTCAACTAAAAACAACCAAAAAAATTTGGGTGTATTTGCCAAAGAATTACGAATCTTCTACCAAAAAATATCCTGTGATTTATATGCATGATGCACAAAATCTATTTGATTCGAAAACTTCTTATGCAGGCGAATGGAATGTAGATGAAACATTAGATAGTATTAATGCAAAAGTAATTATCATTGGAATAGAAAATAGTGACGGCAAACGTATGGATGAATTAACACCATTCAAAAATGCGAAATATGGTGGTGGCAAAGCCGATGACTATTTAGAATTTATTGTCAAAACCCTAAAACCAAAAGTAGATTCAACCTACAGAACCAAAACCAATTCCCAAAATACTGCTATAGTAGGAAGTTCTCTCGGTGGATTAACCTCTTTTTACGCTGCATTGAAATATCCTGATGTTTTTGGAAAAGTGGGATGCTTCTCTCCTGCTTTTTGGTTCAACCGAAAACAAATGAATGATTTGATGGAACAAACCAATGATTTTAAAACTAAAGTTTTCTTTCTCTGTGGTGATAATGAAGGTGATGCCGATGTTATCCGAGATATGGAAAATGTGGAACATTGGGTAAACACTAAACGCTGTGAATGCAAAAAACTGAATAAAAAGGTAATTGTCAAAGGCGGACAGCACAATGAAAAATTGTGGAGAGAGAATTTTAAAAAGGCGTACCTTTGGCTTTTTTAACAGTTGATGGTTTGTGGTTAATTGTTTATAGTTTCTAACCACAAACAACAAACTATAAACTATAAACTTATAATGAATAACAACGATATATTTAAAAAACTTCGTGTAGCACTTCAGTTGCGCGATGATCAAATTGTAGAAATCCTTGAATTGGTTGATTTCAGAATGTCGAAAGGCGAAATTGGAAATCTATTTCGCAATGAAGACCATCCTAATTTTATGGTTTGTGGCGATCAAGTGTTGCGCAACTTTTTAAACGGCTTGGTAATTCATTTGCGTGGCACGAAAGAGAGTCCAAAAAATGCTATGGATGTTATTAAACAAAACCAAGAAACGGTTAAGAAAAATATAACCGATAGACCATCTCAAAGTGTCGGGACTGAGTTTAAACCTAAGACCGAGTTTAAACCAAAACCGAAAACAGACTTCAAGAAAAAACCTTTTAATCCAAAGGACAAAAAGCAAGCGCCAAAAGTCCAAGTGGTTGAAAAAGTGCAATACAAAAACGGTAAAAACAAAAAATCTTGAGCTCACTCAGGATTTTTTTATTCTTTCACAAACCTACCAACATATTTTTCTTCGCCTGAGTACACCTCAAGAATATAAATCCCTTGCGATAAGTTTTCTACATTTACCGCAGTAATATTTTGGGTAAGAGTAATGATTATTTTTCCAGAAAGATCTGTTATACTGATTTTATCTAAAACACAACCATTTTCTAATTGTAAAGTAAGCACATTAGTAACAGGATTTGGATACATCGTAATTTTTGAATTAATTTCGTTTTGATCAACACCAAGTTGTTGTGTAATTTTCCTGATTTTGTGGTTATTCTTGTCCGCTATATAGACATTCCCTGCTGCGTCAGTTGCCACAGAAGCAGGAAGATCAAATTTAGCCGTAGCTCCTGTTCCATCGGCAAAGCCAGCAGTAGAACCTGCCAAAGTGCTTACCAATCCCTCAGGGGTAATTTTCCTGATTTTGTTGTTAAGTGTATCTGCTACATAGACATTTCCAGCAGAATCTGTCGTCAATCCAAAAGGTTGATTAAACTGAGCCGTAGCTCCTGTTCCATCGGCAAAGCCAGCAGTAGAACCTGCCAAAGTACTCACCTCGCCAGCTGGTGTAATTTTCCGTATTTTGCTGTTACATGTATCTGCTATGTATACATTGCCTGCGCTATCGGTTGCAACTCCTCTGGGTTGACAAAACTTAGCTGCTGCCCCTATGCCATCAGCAAAGCCTTGTCCAAAACCGGCCAAGGTACTCACCACTCCCGCTGGAGTAATTTTTCGAATATTGTCGTTACTAATATCCGCTACATACACATTGCCTACAGCATCGATTGCCACTCCCCATGGTGCACTAAATTGAGCCATATCCCCTGGACCATCTGCATAGCCAATAGTAGAACCTGCCAAGGTACTCACTTCAGCAGCTTGGATAATTTTTCGGATATTGTAATTAAATAAATCCCCTAAATACACATTCCCTGTGGCATCCGTTGCCACTCCTGTAGGAGTATTAAACTGAGCCGCATCACCTGTGTCATCGGTATAACCTTGGGTAGAACCCGCGAAAGTGCTCACCACACCCGCTGGAGTAATTTTTCTGATTTTGTGGTTAGAAGAATCCCCAACATATACATTGCCTGCAGCATCGGTTGCCACTCCCCATGGTGCATTAAATTGAGCCACATTCCCTGGACCATCAGCAAAACCAGATGTGGATCCAGCTAAGGTGGTAACTATTACTTGGGCGTTACTCATGAATGTCGCGATAGAGGCGCTTAGTAAAAAAATAGTTCTTTTCATACTTTTATTTTTATTGGTAAAGATATTTAAAAAAATAAGCAATCGACAATCATGTATAATTAAGACAAAAAATCCTGAACTCTCACTCAGGATTTTTTTATACTTGTTTTAATCGCTTTTGTTCTCTAGCTAATAATGTATTTTTCAATAACATGGCAATGGTCATTGGTCCAACACCGCCAGGAACTGGAGTAATATAAGACGCTTTTTTAGAAACAAATTCAAAATCTACATCACCAGTAATTTTATATCCTCTTGGATCAGTTTCATCATTGACACGGGTAATGCCCACATCAATTACTACTGCATCATCTTTTATCATTTCGGCTTTCAAATAATTTGGAACGCCAAGTGCTGTTATGATAATATCGGCTTGTGTAGTGATTTGTGCGATATTTTTAGTGTAACTGTGCGTTAAGGTAACAGTTGAATTTCCTGGAAATCCTTTTCTTCCCATTAATATACTCATTGGTCTTCCCACGATGTGACTTCTGCCAATAACAACGGTATGTTTTCCTTGAGTTTCTACTCCATATCTTTCAAGCAATTCTAAAATTCCAAAAGGTGTTGCTGGTATAAAAGTGGTCATATCCAATGCCATTTTACCAAAGTTTTCTGGATGAAAACCATCAACATCTTTGCTAGGATCAATTGACATGATGATATGTTGTGTATCAATTTGTTTTGGCAATGGCAATTGCACTATAAACCCATCGATGTTATCGTCTTGGTTGAGTTCTTTTATTTTTTTTAGCAGTTCTGTTTCAGAAGTTGTACTTGGCATTTTAATTAAAGTCGACTCAAATCCTACTCTCTCACAGGATTTTACTTTACTACCTACATAAGTTAAACTTGCTCCATCATTTCCAACAATAATGGCGGCTAAATGTGGTACTTTTTCACCATTAGCCTTCATCTTTTGAACTTCGGCTGCGATTTCATTTTTGATATCTTCTGATACTTTTTTTCCGTCTAAAATTTGCATACTATATCCTTTTGTGTGTTGTTGCTATCTATAAAAAAAGACGCGAAATCGCGCCTTTGTATATTATTTCATTCCTCCCATCATTCGCATTAAATTCTTTCCACCGCCACCTTGCATCATTTTCATCATTTTGCTCATTTGCTCAAATTGCTTTAACAACTGATTTACTTCTTCAATTTTTCTACCCGAACCTTTTGCAATTCTGGTTTTTCTTTTCATGTCTAATATGGCAGGTTTGGTTCTTTCTTTTGGTGTCATCGAATGAATGATGGCTTCGATATGTTTGAAAGCATCATCTTCAATTTCAACATCTTTTAAAGCTTTTCCTGCTCCAGGTATCATTCCTACAAGGTCTTTCATATTACCCATTTTTTTCACTTGTTGGATTTGGGATAAGAAATCGTCAAAACCAAATTCGTTTTTAGCAATTTTCTTTTGGATTTTTCTAGCTTCTTCCTCGTCATATTGCTCTTGAGCTCTTTCAACCAAGGAAACAACATCTCCCATTCCAAGAATTCTTTCCGCCATACGCGAAGGATAGAAAACATCAATGGCTTCCATTTTTTCGCCAGTTCCAATAAACTTAATTGGTTTATCGACTACCGATTTGATAGAAATAGCTGCTCCACCGCGAGTATCACCATCTAATTTGGTTAATATAACACCATCAAAATTTAATCTGTCATTAAATGCTTTTGCCGTATTTACCGCATCTTGACCTGTCATAGAGTCAACTACAAATAAAGTTTCTTGTGGTTTTATGGCAGCATGAACATTGGCAATCTCGTTCATCATTTGCTCGTCAATAGCTAAACGACCAGCAGTATCGACAATCACTACGTTAAAACCATTTGATTTGGCATGTTGTATAGCATTCAAGGCTATTTGAACTGCATTTTTATTTTCTGGTTCTGAATATACTTCAACCCCAATTTGATCTCCAACAACATGTAATTGATTAATCGCAGCAGGACGATAGATATCACAGGCAACCAAAAGTGGTTTCTTTCCTTTTTTGGTTTTCAAATAATTGGCTAATTTTCCAGAAAAAGTAGTTTTCCCCGAACCTTGTAAACCCGACATTAAAATGATTGAAGGATTTCCAGAAAGATTAATTCCTGTGGCTTCACCACCCATCAATTCGGTCAACTCATCTTTTACCAGTTTAACCAGTAATTGTCCAGGCTGTAATGTGGTTAATACATTTTGACCAATTGCTTTATCTTTAACTCTTGTGGTGAAATCTTTGGCAATCTTAAAATTAACATCAGCATCAAGCAAGGCACGACGAACTTCTTTTAACGTTTCGGCTACATTGACTTCGGTGATTTTTCCATGTCCTTTAAGGATATGAAATGCTTTATCTAGTTTATCACTTAAATTATTGAACATAATGGTGAGCTTTGATTTTTATGAAGTGCAAATTTAAGGATTTGATTTTTAAGTTTTATAGTAAACTAAATAAAAAAACCACGCAAAAACGTGGTTAAAATTATTGAAATATTTTTTTATTTAATTTTTCTCAAAGGTCAATAAATCAATACTGCCATCACCGCCGCTAATGTGCTTTAGTTCTAACTTTGTTGCTGTTGATGATAAAACTCTCCAATCTTCTGATATTGACTCAAATGGTCCGCTAGTATCAGGAAACATAATATCAAATTTTGTCAAACCACTATCTAAATAGGTTGACCAAGTTCCTGTTTTTGTTACTGAACCGTTAACAGCAACCATACTGCCATTAGTATTAATACTAAAAGCATAGCCCGTAAATTGGCTAGTATTGTTTGTTCCATCTTCTTGAAAAGAAGTTACACGCCATGTTCCAGTGGTAACATTGTCAGTTACTGTTCCAGTACCAGGATTATTGCTAGAGTTATCATCATCAGAACTGCACATTGATGCTACATTAAGCATAAATAAACAGAAAAGAGCCGGAATTAAAATTAGTTTTTTCATGGTTTATTGTTTTATAATTTAATTAATAATGTTACTTGGTAATAAATAACGTAAAAAATGGAAAAAATTGTATGTTAAAAGTAAAAAAATTAATTTTTCTTGAAATTCAAATAGTAAGTACCATTACTAGTTTGCTTTTTCGTTCTTACATTGTTATTGTCAAATTCTATGACTTTCCATCCAGTTTCAATTTCTTCAAAAAAATCACCATCAAAATGCAATTCAAGTTCTTGATAACTATTTTCATTATGAATATCCCAGTCACCTTCAACAATCGTAGAGTTTTTTTGAGCAATAATAGTCCCATCATTGCTAAAAGTAAAATTATAACCATTGTAATAATAAGTATCGTCATCGTCAAGATAGCAATAGGAAATATACCATGTACCATCAGTTAAAACATCTGCCAAACTAACGGTTCCAGGAGTTTCACAATCATCAATCACACTATCTATATAATTCTCCAGTTGGGTGTTGTTATTTACAGTGATAATTTGATTACTTGTATTGGTTAATGTTATAGGATAAACAATTCCAACAACTTCAGAATCTGTCAAATCTTGTATAAA
The DNA here is from genome assembly GCF_051547085.1 of Flavobacterium sp. RSB2_4_14. Classification (NCBI taxonomy): domain Bacteria; kingdom Pseudomonadati; phylum Bacteroidota; class Flavobacteriia; order Flavobacteriales; family Flavobacteriaceae; genus Flavobacterium; species Flavobacterium sp. RSB2_4_14. Next base: position 1,269,198 of record NZ_JBPTTL010000001.1, on the reverse strand, counting down.
ATTATTCAGTTGAGAATCATTGGTAATCGTTATTGAACTACCTATCTGATTGTTTGTATTGTATATGTTAATGGAAATAGGATAGTTAAAATCGGCACATGTTATTTCATGAAAATCAGAATCATCACCACATTGAGCGATTATTGTATTCCACTGGTTTTGATTGTTAACTGTAATTTGCTGAAAATTTGTATAAACAATAGTTATTGGAAAAACAAAATACACAATATCATTATCAGTTGAATATTCATCTTTAATTTCTTGAACTTCTTCATAATCATTTTCATTTGAAACTGTTATATTTTGATTATTAATATTGATTGAAACAGGTAATTTCACACTGAAACAACTTGTACCATCCAACACATTATCTTTTGTAGTTTCATTTTGTGATACTCTTGAAATCAATGAAGCCAAAGGAGAGGATTTCACAAAACTATTTTCCGGATTTTGAATAATAGTTTCCTCTTCATTTTGACATGAAGATAAAAACAAACTAAAAAGTACCAGAAAGAATAAAGTTTTTTTCATTAAAAGAATGTTGATTAAACATTGATTAAACATTGATTAAACAAAGTTGCAATAAAAAACCCTACTTTAAAAAAATATTTTAAATTTAGGCACTCAAATTTTTTATAATGGAAAACACAAATCCTAAAAGTGTTTGTGATGAAATAGTTTTTTCTCATTTTTTTAAAGACAATGTAAAATCGTTGCGCAATTATTTATATTACAAATTTGGAAATGAAGAGAAGGCAAATGATATTGCACAAGATTCCTTCATAAAACTCTGGGAGAATTGTAAAAATGTACCTTTAGAGAAGGCTAAGTCCTTTTTGTTTACCATAGCTACAAATGCTTCTTTAAATGATATTGCTCACCAAAAAGTAGTTTTAAAATATACGCAGAATTCTACTTCGGACAAAATAAATAATGAAAATCCCGAGTATTTGATTGAGGAAAATCAATTCAAATACAAACTTGAAAAAGCTATTGATAAATTAACCGAAGCACAACGAGTAGCGTTTCTTTTGAATAGGATTGAAGGAAAAAAATATCACGAAATAGCTGTAATGTTAAACATAAGTGTAAAAGCAGTAGAGAAAAGAATTCATGGAGCTTTAGTAACCTTAAGAACTGAAATTGAAGAGTTCAAGTAGGGTTTTTTAATTGAGAATTGTTTACTATCATAATGAATGCAATGGAAGAAAATTACGAATTAGCAAAATGGCTGGCTGGAGAAATGACTGAGAAAGAATTAATCGCTTTTCAGCAAACTCCTGAGTATGCAACTTATATTAAAATTGCTGAGTATTCAAGTCAATTGAAAACTCCCGATTTTGATGCCGATGCGTTGTATAAAAATGTCATCAGTCATAAGAAAGTAACGCCAAAAGTCATTCCATTTTACCAAACAAAATGGTTGAAAATTGCTGCTATATTTCTTGTCCTTTTGGGTATTTCGTTCTTTTTCAAAACTACGGCTACTGCTACTCAAATAGCAGAAAATGGCAAAAAAACCAGTTTTTCTTTACCTGACAATTCCCAAATAGTATTAAATAGTGGCTCTGAAATTCAATACAAGAAATGGAATTGGGACAACAATAGAAATATAGATTTAAAAGGTGAAGCATATTTCAAAGTAGCGCATGGTAAAAAATTTGAAGTGAATACCAATCTTGGAAAAGTTAGCGTTCTTGGCACACAATTTAATGTAAAATCTAGAAATAATAGGTTTGATGTTACTTGCTACGAAGGAAGAGTAAAAGTAGTATACAAAAAACAAACAGTAATTATAACAAAAGGAATTTCAGTTAGTTTTGATGCTAATTATTTTGAAAAAGAAAACATAGAGTCTACCAAACCAGAATGGACAGTTAATGAAATAGTTTTCAAAAAAGAAAAACTACAAAACATATTAGACGAATTACAAAGACAATATGATTGTGAAATAATACTTAACTCGAAAGAAAACAATCAACTTTTTTCAGGAACATTACCAACTAATAATATTAAAACTGCATTAAATGTAGTTTCTTCAACTTATCATTTAAAAATCTCTAAATTTGAACCTAAGAAAATTATTTTAGAGGATTTTTAATGCATACCAAAAAAAAAATATTTTTTTTGCTATTTCTGTTCTTCTCTGTTCTGTGTTTTGCACAGAATGAGGTAGTTACTATTCCATTAAAGTCGGTTTTGGATGATTTAAGTTCAAGTTATAATATCAAATTCAATTATATAGATGAAGAAATCATTATTTATAAAATAACTCCACCGAATACTAGTTTATCACTTTCAGAAAAAATTGCATACATAGAAACTAAAACCAGACTAAAAATTAAACTAGTTAGTACCAATTATTATTCTATTTATAACAATAGACAACTTGACAAACCACTTTGTGGATATCTAATAGATAATGAAACAAAACTTCCTATTGAAAATGCTAACTTAAAAATAACAGATACCCAAACAAGTACCATTTCGGATGAAAATGGATATTTTGAATTGCCTTTAATCTCTCCAAATACAATTGAGATTTCCCACATTAATTATGAAAAAAAAGCACTAAAGCCAACTGAAATATATACTTCAGATTGTCCAAAAATCGAACTTTATTTAACTACGCAAAAATTAGATGAAGTAATCACGCATCATTATCTCACCACAGGAATTTACAAAAAAAATGATGGCACCGTTGAAATAAAACCCAAAAAATTTGGAATTTTACCTGGTTTGATAGAACCCGATGTGCTTCAAACAATACAACAAATACCCGGAATCACCTCAGTAGACGAAACAATTTCAAACATCAATGTTCGTGGCGGAACTCATGATCAAAATCTCTTTTTATGGAATGGAATCAGGATGTTTCAAACGGGTCATTTTTTTGGTTTAATTTCCGCTTTCAATCCTTCATTAGCACAAATTATATCAGTTTCCAAAAATGGAAGTTCTGCATTTTTTGGAGAAGGTGTTTCTAGTGTAGTAGCTATTTCTTCCCATTCAAAAGAGATTGAAAAAACGAACTCAAGTGTGAGTGCTAATTTGATTAATGTTGAATTTTATACAAAAATCAAAGCTTCCGAAAAAGCCAATTTTACAATTTCTGGTAGGCGATCGTTGACTGATTTTTTTGAATCTCCAACGTACAAAAACTATAGAGACCGAATTTTTCAAAATACTGTAATAACCAATTTGAACAACAATCAAACCGTAGATATTAAAACAGACGAGAAATTTTACTTTTATGATTTTACCACTCAGTACCAACAAAAAATAGGATTAAACCATGAGCTTACCATAGATGCTATAGTGATAAAAAATTCACTGTTAGTAAATCAATATATACCTGATGAAAACAAAAATAGTGATTTAAATCAGGGAAGTATTGGAGGAACTATTAATTGGAGGACGAATTGGAATGAGAACAATTCCAGTCAAATTTATTTATATGCTACCCAATATTCTCTGGTTTCAAAAAATGAAACCATTGAGAGTAATCAAATATTAAATCAGGAAAATGATGTGCTTGATTTTGGATTTCAAATAAAGAATTCACATAAAATTTCAGAAACAATAACTTTCAATAATGGATATCAATTAGACGAGACAGGTGTTACTAATTTTGATGAAATTAATCTCCCTTTTTTCTCCAGAAAAACTGTGGAAGTTTTATTAAGTCATGTATTTATCGCAGAAGGAATTTTTGAAACTGAAAATAAAAAAACTTTTTTAAAAACTGGACTTAGAGCAAATTACTTCACAAAATTTAATTCTTTTGTTGTAGAGCCAAGACTTCAATTCAGTCAAGTATTAAATGAGTCCATTCGTTTGGAGATTTTGGGAGAACAAAAAAGTCAGACACTGTCTCAAATTATAGATTTACAAAGCGATTTTTTGGGCATTGAAAAAAGGAGATGGACAATGGCTAATGAAACTACAATTCCAATTCAAAAAAGCAATCAAATCTCAATTGGATTATCTTTTAAAAAAAACAATTGGCTTATAACTTTAGATAATTTTTACAAAAAAATTAATGGAATTACAACAAGTAGCCAAGGTTTTCAAAATCAATTTGAATCAGTTAAAACTAGTGGAGATTACCAAGTTTTGGGTTCTGAATTTTTAATCCAAAAGAATTTTGGCAAATTTTATTCTTGGTTAAGTTATAGTTACAATGACAATAAATATTTTTTTAATTCCTTATCCCCAAATGAATTTTTGAATAATTTTGAAATAAAACATTGTGTTAATTGGGCTGGAATCTATGAGTGGCATAGAGTTAAATTTGCTTTAGGTTGTAAATGGCACACAGGAAAACCTATCACAACACCTACTTCAACATCAGTCGAAACATTAAATCCTCAAATAGGGTATTTATCTCCTAACAATGACAAACTTGATGATTTTTTTCAGTTAAATATTTCGGCTTCAAAAGAATGGAAACTGAATTCCAAAGTAAATTTACAGGCAAATATTTCAGTTTTAAATCTTCTGAATACCAAAAATAGTATCAATAGGTTTTATAGAGTTAATACAACCAACAATACAGTAGAAAGTGTTGATACTTATGCTTTGGAACTGACACCTAACATAAATATCAAGGTTATTTTTTAAAAAATAGAGTTGATATAAACCTAAATTTTACATTCTCTCTGGAACTTCTATACCGAGTAATTTAATAGCCACTTTTATGGTTTCACCTACTTTTTTTGAAAGCTGCACTCTAAAGGTTTTTTTGGTCATATCGTCTTCCCCTAAAATAGAAACCGATTGATAAAATGAATTGTATTCTTTCACTAATTCATAGGTATAATTAGCCACTAATGCTGGGCTATGATTTTGAGCAGCATTTTGAATTACTTCTGGGAAAAGTTCCAATTGTTTTAGTAATTCTTTCTCTTTTTGATGCAATGATATATCGGTGATATCGACATTCAAATCAAAATCAGCTTTTCGTGAAATGGATTGTATTCGAGCATATGTATATTGAATAAATGGTCCAGTATTTCCAGCAAAATCTACTGATTCCTCAGGATTGAAGAGAATTTGTTTCTTTGGATCAACTTTTAAAATATAATATTTCAAGGCACCAAGTCCAATGGTTTTAAATAGTTTGTCTTTCTCCTCATTTGAATAACCTTCTAGTTTTCCTAATTCGGTAGAAATTCTTTTAGCAGTATCGGTCATTTCTTCCATTAAATCATCTGCATCGACTACAGTTCCTTCTCGTGATTTCATTTTTCCCGAAGGCAATTCTACCATTCCATACGAAAGATGATATAGACTTTCTGCCCACTCAAAACCAAGCTTTTTTAGGATTAAAAATAATACTTTGAAGTGATAATCTTGCTCGTTTCCAACAGTATAAACCATTCCACCAACATCTGGAAAATCTTTTACTCGCTGAATAGCAGTTCCAATATCTTGAGTCATATACACCGCTGTTCCGTCAGATCGCAATACAATTTTTCTATCCAAACCGTCGGCGGTTAAATCAATCCATACTGAACCATCAGGATCTTTTTCGAAAATGCCTTCTTCTAATCCAAATTGAACCACTTCTTTACCCAATAAATAGGTATTACTTTCATAGTAATAACTATCGAAATCAACACCAAGATTTTTATAGGTTACAGCAAAACCATCATAAACCCATTGATTCATTGTTTTCCATAACGCCACTACTTCTGGTTTTCCAGCTTCCCAATCAAGAAGCATTTGTTGTGCTTCCATAATAATTGGTGCTTGCTTTTTGGCTTCTTCTTCTGTTTTTCCTTGAGTAATTAAATCGCTAATTTGGGCTTTATATTCTTGATCAAATTTTACATAGAAGTTACCTACCAATTTATCTCCTTTTAAACCAGAAGACTTGGGAGTTTTGCCTTCTCCAAACTTTTGCCAAGCCAACATTGATTTGCAAATATGAATGCCTCTATCGTTGATGATTTGGGTTTTGTATACTTTTTTGCCCGAAGCTTTAATGATTTCAGCTACTGAAAAACCTAATAAATTATTACGAACATGCCCAAGATGTAGTGGCTTATTAGTATTTGGAGAAGAATATTCGACCATTACTGCTTTATCATTTTCAGAACGAGTTACAAAACCGAAACTATCATTGTTCTTTATTTCATTGAAAAAATTAAGATAATAAACATCTGAAATTACAATATTTAGAAAACCCGAAACTACATTAAAACGAATTACTTCCTCCACATTATCAACTAGATAATTTCCAATTTTAGTTCCGATTTCAATTGGATTTCCTTTGATTATTTTCAATAAAGGAAAAATAACCATTGTAATATCACCTTCAAATTCATTACGAGTCAATTGAAATTCAACTTTTTCAATATTGATTTCATATAATCCCTTTATGGCAAGTTGAATTTGATTGTGCAGTAGTTGTGAAAGATTCATTGTATTTCATTTAAATGGGCAAAGATAAACATAACATCATAATTTTTATAACAAGAATAATTTATAAAATTAATAATTGAGTTGTGGATTAATATATTTTGTAAGTTTATTATTTATTTAATTATACATTTAATGCATTTCATCGATTTTATTTGCATTTAAACGATTTAATAATCAATATTTGTCATGTCAAAATCCCCAAGTCATGAAAAAAATAATACTTTTAATTGCAATCTTACTTACTTCCTATGGTTTTTCCCAACCAATAACCGTAAGTTCCTCAAGTTACACTGTTCCACAATTAGTCAATAATGTATTGATAAATTCCCCATGTGTATCAGCTACAAATATTACATGGAGTACGGGTTCCAACTTTGGTTCCTCAAATGGAATTGGATTTTTCCAAAACACAAATCTGAATTTTCCAATGCAAAGCGGTGTAGTATTGAGTACAGGAAATGCAGTAAATACTGCTGGACCAAATACATCAATTCTTAACGACGGTTCACCTTCGTGGCCTGGTGACTCAAATTTGGAAGCTACATTAGCAGCAGCAGGAATTACAATGGTTTCTAAAAATGCTACAGTCTTAGAGTTCGATTTTACACCAATCTCCCCAAATTTCAGTTTTGATTTTATTTTTGCTTCAGAAGAATATGGGAATTTTCAATGTTTATATTCAGATGCTTTCGCATTTTTACTAACAAATATGAATACTGGTGTTACTACAAATTTAGCTGTAGTTCCAAGCACTAATCTTCCTATTTCAGTTGTGACTATTCGGGATAATCAATATAATTCTGCTTGTCCATCTGCCAATGAGCAATACTTTGGTAGTTTTAATGGTGGTTCAAATGTTATAAATTCGGCAACAAATTTTAATGGACAAACAAAAGTTTTAACGGCAGCTTCTGCCTTAACACCTGGTGTACCTTATCACATAAAATTAGTAATTGCCGATAGAGTTGACCCACAATCTGACTCTGCAATTTTTATTTCTTCTGATAGTTTTAACATTGGACAAGATGTGTTGGGTCTTGATATGTCAACAACCACTAACAATGCAATATGCTTCGGAACTACTCATACTTTAGATACTGGATTAAATCCTTCAAATTATTCTTTTGTATGGAAAAAAGACGGTGAAATTTTAGCGGGTGAAAATGGGGCAACTTTGAATGTAAGTCAGCCCGGCAATTACAGTGTGACATACACAAATCTTTTCAGTACCTGTTTACCTATTACGGACACTATTCTAGTGGAGTATTATCCACAAATTTCATCCCCAAATCCAACGCCTATTTACAGATGTGATAGTGGTGCTGCGACCTATACTTATAATTTAGATTTGAATACTTCAAGAGTAAAACAAGGCTTAGACCCATTGACAACAGTAGCATATTTCGCAACACAAAATGATGCAGATAACAATGTGAATACTCTACCATTGCAGTACAATAGTGCTCCTGGACAAACTATATATGTTCGAATTCAATTACCTAATAGTCTTTGCTTTGTAATTAAGTCTTTTCAATTATTGACTTCACCACCACCAGTTGCACACCAACCAACGGATATAATTGGATGTATGAGATCAAACACTCAACAATATCAATACATTGATTTAACACAACAAAATCCACTTATATTGGGTGTCCAATCAACATCAATAAATTTAATTAGTTTTTATACGACACTAAATAATGCAAATATTGGAACAAATCCAATTAACAATCCATCATATGCTCAATTAACTAGTTCAACTATTTATGTAAGAGTAGAAAATATATCTGATCAATCTTGTTATAGTATCTCTAGTTTTAATATTATTCTAAATCAAAGACCAATTGTTGATGTTCTACAAAACGTATTAGTATGTAGTGATTACTCTTTGCCTTCATTAACAAATGGAAATTATTTTACTGCACCTAATGGCTCTGGAACTCCTTTATTTGCTGGAGATGTTATAACTGAAACACAAACAATCTATATTTACAATCAACCTGGTGGACCAGGAACTTGTGGAGCTGGGAGTTCATTTCAAGTTAAAATAGTTGATGAAAGTTCATTAACTCCCCCAAATGTAAACAGTTGTGGAAGCTACACACTGCCTTCATTACAATACGGAAAATACCGAACTGCTCCTGGAGGTGGAGGAACCGAAATACCAGCTGGAACAATTATTGCCTCTTCACAGTTAATATATTATTACTTTACTACTACAACTACACCACCTTGCGTAGTTGATTCCAGTTTTACAGTTTCTATTTTATCTACTATTGAAGTTGGAACTAGAAATGATATTTTTGAATGTAGTTCTTACACATTGCCTGCTCTAACACTCGGAAATTACTATTCACAATCTGGTGGAACTGGCAATCAAATTCCTGTAGGAACCGTATTGACAGCAAGTCAGACTATTTATGTTTATGCAGCAACTACTGGTCCAACACCGTGTTCTGACGAAGATAGTTTTGAAGTAATCATTGGTATTAATCAACCTCCAAATATTTCACAATGTAATGGTTACACCCTACCTACTTTACCCATTGGTAATTACTTTACTGGACCAATGGGAACAGGTACACAAATTCCAGCTGGTACAGTAGTAAATACAAGTACAACTATTTACATATATGCACCAACAACAAGTGGAAGTGGAGCAAATTGTACTGACAACTTGTTTTTCACTTTATCTATTGCTCAACCACAAATTGATAGTTTAACTGATGTGTCTGTTTGTGAAAGTTATACATTGCCTACTATAACTAGCGGTGAATATTATACCGGTATTGATGGAACTGGAACCATGCTTTATCCTGGTGATGTTATAATTACTACTCAAACTATTTATATCTTCAAAAGATTAGATAATAGCTGTTTCAATCAAAATAGTTTTACTGTAACTGTTCTTGGAATTCCACAAATTGATTCGCGCTCTGATATTGATATATGTGATCAATATGTTTTGACAGCACTGAATGTTGGTAATTATTACACTGGACCTAATGGAACTGGCACATTACTAACAGCAGGAACAGTGATTACAACATCTCAGAGAATTTACATCTATGCAATTTCAAACACAACACCACCTTGTTCAGCGCAAAATAGTTTTCAAATAAATATTTTTTCAACTTCAGCGGACATACTTGCAAATGTGACTGCTTGTGATAATTATACATTACCAAGTCTGACGCCAAACAATAAATATTACACTCAATCTGGTGGACCAAATGAGGGAACTGTTGAATTATTACCAGGAACGGTTATAACGTCAACTCAAACAATTTTCATTTTCAAAGAATCTCAAATTAGAACTGCTTTTTCTTGTATTGATGAAACTTCATTTACTGTAACTATTAACGATACACCTATTATTCCAACAATTTTAAATGTTAATTCTTGTAATTCATATACATTAAGACCATTACCAATTGGTAACTATTACACCGGTCCAAATGGAACAGGAAATTTATTGAATGTAGGTGATGTATTAACTTCTTCACAAACAGTTTATGTGTATGCAAACACTGCTACATCACCTGATTGTTCAAGTCAAGTAAGCTTTACGGTTACGATATTTAATGTAGACGACAAACCTAATGTCACCATTTGTGAAAATTACACTTTACCAACATTAACAATTGGACAATACTTTACTGGCCCAAATGGGACTGGGACATCATTAGTTGCTGGAACAGTTATTACAACATCTCAAACAATTTATATTTATGCGGTTTCACCCTATTTACCTAGATGTTCAGACGAAAGTTCTTTTACGGTAACTATAATTGATACCCCAATTGCAAATTCAGTTCCAGCTTCATTGAGAACTATATGCGATCAAGATGGCACAAATGATGGTGTAATTTCTTTTAACTTATCAAATTTAACAGCCGCTGTTCTTGGAACACAAACAGGAAGTGAATTCACAATCGCATATTATGAAAACTTAGCTAATGCCACAAATCAAACAAATGCAATTATTTCTACTACACTTACAACAGTATATGTTAGAGTTAATAATACTTTAGCACCAAGTTGCTATGATATCAAACCTATATCAATAATTGTCAATAAATTACCTGAACCAACACCAGTTGATGGGATAATCTGTATTGATAGTGAGACTGGAACTTTGTTAAATCCATATACAATTTTCAGTGGTTTGAGCACTGCTACACATCATTTTGTTTGGACAAATGAAGCTGGTGTAACAGTAGGAAATGGAAATTCTTATCAAGCAATATTACCTGGAGTTTACACTTTGGTAGCGACAAGTATTGCTACTGGTTGTAGCTCAGAACCTGTAAGTATAACCGTAAGTCCATCTGAGCCAGCTGTTGTAACTTATACGGTAAGTGATGATTTTGCAGACTCTCAATCCATTACTGTTGTTGCAACTGGACAAGGAAATAATTTTGAATATCAATTAGACAATGGTCCTTTTCAAGATAGTCCTATCTTCCAAAATGTAACATCTGGGTTACACACTGTAACGGTTAGAGACAAATACGGTTGTGGCATTACAACCATTCAAGCTGTAGTAATTAACTATCCTAAGTTTTTCACTCCAAATAGTGATGGGTATAATGACACTTGGAACATAAAAGATTTATCAAATCAACCAAGCGCCAGTATTCTAATTTATGATCGCTATGGTAAAATACTAAAACAAATTAAACCAAGTAATTCTGGTTGGGATGGAACCTATAACGGAAATTTAATGCCTTCTGATGATTATTGGTTTAGTGTAACTTACAAAGATGAAAACCAAGTTGACCAAGAATTTAAAGCACATTTTGCCATGAAAAGATAATTAAAAAATCATATTTAGACAATTCAAAAACTCTCAAAAAATTCTTTGAGAGTTTTTTTGTAACAAATAACAACTTTTTGCGTCTACTGAAATATTGAAATCATATGTAATCACTATTGCCAAAAAAAATGATTTCAATTAACATAAATCATCATCAATCAAAAAATGAAATTAAAATTTTTACTACTTGCTTTAGTGAGCAATATTTCGCTACTAATAGCTCAAAATTCAGGGGTTGTCTCAGGAAAAATAATCGATAAAAACAGCAAACAGCCCATTCCTTATGTAAATGTTTCTTTGTTAGAAAACAATAAAATAATTACAGGTGGAATTACTCAAGAAAATGGAAATTTTTCGATAAAAAATTTGTTGTTGAAAAAATACACCATAGAGATTCAGTATATAGGTTATAAAAAAATTACTCAAGAAATTGTCCTTACCGAAAGCAACAAAACTATCCATTTAAACACTATTTCTTTGGAAGAAGAAGCAGTTCAACTAGCTGGTGTTGAAATCGTAAAAGAACGCTCTACCATCGAACAAAAAATAGATAGAAAAGTTATAAACGTTGGAAAAGATTTGATTGCATCAGGAAATACCGCTTCTGAGATAATGAATAATATCCCAACTGTTAGCGTTGATCCGCAAACCAAAGAACTTAGTTTACGGGGAAATTCAAATGTGAGAGTACTTATTGATGGCAAACCTTCCAATATTGATCCTGCACAATTATTGCAACAAATTCCATCTTCATCCATAAAACAAATTGAACTTATTACAAATCCTTCGGCAAAATACAATCCTGAAGGAATGAGTGGAATTATTAATATTATTTTACATAAAAATTCTCAAGACGGTTTTAATGGTAGTATTAATGCAGGAGTAACTTTTGGCATTACACCAAAAGTAAACAATGCTTTGAACTTAAATTACAAAGTGGGGAAAGTAAATTTCTACACAAACTATGGCCTAAATCATGGGAAAAATGCCAATAATGGCTATATCAATAGTTTTAGACCTAACTTGGAAAACGAACAAGATTTCAATTCTTCTAATTTAAACACTTCACACCTACTTAAATTCGGAATGGATTATTATATAAATGAAAAAAATACGTTTTCTATTTATACCAATCAAAACATTTCAAATGGCCATAATGAAGGTGTGACTGATATCAATTATATCAATCCATCGTTTAGCGATTCAAGTCAATTATTAGACTCTGATACTGATAATTATACCCAAACCTATGATTTGGTTTTTAAACATGATTTTGATAAAAAAGGAGAAAATATTGAGTTTCAAACTAATTTTTCGAACACAAAAAATCCAGAATATGCCGATTTCAATTTAATTATTGAAACTCCACCATCCAATAGAATAAGCAATAATGATATTGACCGTTTTACTGATTATTTACAAATAAATGTAGATTATACAAACCCATTAACAGAAACTCTAAAATTAGAAATGGGAGCAGAATCACGAAATCAAAAAATCACAAATGATTTTAATGAAACAGTAAATGACGCTTCAACTTCATATAGTAGAGTAGGAAATTCAAATTTTGATTTTGACCGTAACATCTATTCTTTTTATACTAATATCGGAAAGCAATGGGGAAAATGGAGTGCACAAATGGGTGCTAGATTAGAATATTATGAAATTCAAGGCGATTTTGAAAACGTTGTAAGTTCAACAAATCCAGCTGAAAATATAGACGAAAAAAGTAGTATAACTGATAATATTTTCTCCATTTATCCTTCCCTATTTTTCAATTACAAACCCAACGATAAAGACTCTTATAACTTCAATTATTCAAGACGTGTTGATAGACCAAGTGTAGGGCAAATTAGTCCTATTAGAGAGTGGACAACACCATTAGTTGAGTCGAGAGGAAATCCAGCATTAGAGCCACAATTCACAAATTCATTGGAAGTCAATTATACTCGAATTACCAAAATAGGTTCTATTACGGCAGGTGTTTTTTATAGATTAATTAATGATGAAATTGGAAGAGTTGTTTACAAAAACCCAGATAATCCAAATCAAGACATTATTTCCTATGATAACTTTGATAACAACAATTCTTTTGGAATTGAAGCATCAGCTAATTTGAAACTTACAAGCTGGTGGTCTATCAATGCCAGTGCCGATTCTTATTTCAAAACAGTAAGAGGAACCGTTGAAAATGCCAATACTGGAGAACAAGAAAAAGCCGAAGCTGATGTTATTGTATTTAACACAAGATTGAATAATAATTTTGTGGCAACAAAAAATTTAAGGTTCAATTTATTTTCTATGTACAGAGGAGAAGATTTGGGATTACAATATGCCAGAAAACCAATGTATAAAATGGATATTGGTGCAACCTATAACATACTTAAAGGAAAAGGAAGTATCACCGCTAGAGTAAATGATGTTTTTGAGACTATGAATTTTAGTTTTGAAGGAAACATTCCTTACAAGCAAGTTGGAGCTTTCTACTGGGAGAGCCAAACATTTTATGTTGGATTTAATTACGTTTTCGGTGGTGGAAAAAACAGTGCGCTACAACGCAAACAAAGAGATGCCAATGAAACTCAAGGTAGCGGAGGTGTTTTTTAGAAATAGTTAAAAAAAATAAAAATGGTTGCTTCAGTTAATTGAAACAACCATTTTTTATTTATTCAAACTTTAATTCTTTTGCTTTATCGGGATCTTCTTTATGCTTTCTAATATCGAAGGTTGTTTTAAAAATCCTATCCCAAAACGTATTACTCACACCGAAACCAAGATGTTCATTTCTATAATGGTGCATTTGATGATTTCGCCATAAAGGTTTCATAAATTCAAACGGTGGTTCAAAGGCATGAATGGCATAATGAGTGGAAGCGTATAATAAATACCCAAACATAAATCCAGGAAAAAATGCCCAATTATAATCCCAAAAAACTAAATAATGTATGCTAAAAAGTGTTGTTGCCAAAATTAAACTTGGCACTAATGGCATGAACAAACGTTGTCTATCACGAGGATATTCATGATGATTGCCATGTAAAATATAGGATAGTTTTTTAATTTTTACATTGTCACTTATCCAATGGAAAATATAACGATGTGCTAAATATTCAAATAAAGTCCAGTACAACATTCCGCCAATAAACAAAAATGCAATAGTGCTTATTGGTAACAGAATTGTGGTGTGTGCTTTATATAAAACAAATGATAAAATTGGAATATAAACACCCCAAATAACCAACGGATCAGTCTTGGTTAACATTTCTAAATATTTGTTTTTAAACAATTGAGCTTGCCCTGAATTATGAACAACTTTGCGACTCATGATTATAATTTTTAAATTTTTACAAAGTTAAAAAAAATTACCATTTTATTATAGCACTTGCCCAAGTAAATCCACTACCAAAAGCAGCTAATACAACAGTGTCTCCTGTTTTTATTTTACCTTGTTCCCATGCTTCTGCCAAAGCAATTGGAATAGAAGCAGCAGTAGTATTACCGTATTTTTGAATATTATTGAAAACTTGATCATCTGTCAATTTAAACTTTTGTTGGATGAATTGAGAAATCCTCAAATTGGCTTGATGCGGAATTAACATATCAATATCGGAAACTTCCAAATTATTGGCTTGCAATGCTTCATTTATCACTTCGCTAAAACGAACAACAGCATTTTTAAAAACAAATTGTCCATTCATGTGAGGAAAATAACTTTCATCATTGGGGTCATTATCAGCTATAATATCAGTAACCCATCTTCCACCCATTCCAGGCGCTAAAACAGCTAATTCTGCAGCATGTTCACCCTCTGAATGTAAATGTGTAGAGAGAATTCCTTTTGACAAATCAGTTTCTCTGGAAATAATAGCTGCTCCAGCACCATCACCAAAAATAACCGAAACACTTCTTCCTCTGTCTGTCATGTCTAAACCTAGAGATTGTAATTCTGAGGCCACAACCAATATATTTTTGTACATACCTGTTTTTATATACTGATCGGCAACAGACAAAGCATAAATAAAACCTGAACATTGATTTCTGATATCCAAAGCACCAATAGTTTTCAGTCCCAACTCTTTTTGTAACGCAACGCCTGGTCCAGGAAAATAATAATCGGGTGAAATAGTAGCAAAAACTATAAAATCGATGTCATCATATTCTAATCCTGAACGCTCTATGGCAATTTTAGCTGCCTTTACACCCATTGATGTTGTTGTATCTTCACCTCTAATGATATGACGTCTTTCTTTTATTCCAGTTCTTTCTTGAATCCATTCATCTGTTGTATCCATTATTTTGGCCAAATCGTCATTGGTAACAACATTATCTGGAACATAAAATCCTAATCCATTTATTTTTGAATGATACATTATATATTTGTTAAATTGATAAAAATTGAATTCAAAAATAATCAACTTTTGAATACTACAGACTTTGTTTAGTTAATTTTTAGCAATTTGATATTTTAAAAAAACAAATAGACTTAGTAGCATAAATCAAAAATTTAGTATTTTGCAAGTAAAATAAAACTTTTATGGATTACGTTGTAATTTGTATCGTGGCACTTGTTGGTTCGGCTCTAACACTATTCTCTGGATTTGGATTAGGAACCCTTTTGCTTCCTGTATTTGGATTGTTTTTCCCAATTGAAATTGCAATTGTTTTAACCTCAATAGTTCATTTTTTAAATAATTTTTTCAAGCTTTTTCTTTTTGGTAAAAAAGCCAACAAGAATGTAATATTAGTTTTTGGAATTCCAGCAATTTTGTTTGCCTATGTAGGAGCATATTCTTTAAAATTATTAACAACTATGGAACCTATATTTCAATATACCATTAGTGAACAAACTTTTACGGTAATGCCAGTAAAATTGATGGTTGGAATTTTATTGATGCTATTTGCATTAATTGAATTCATTCCAAAATATAAAAATATCTCTTTTGATAAAAAATACTTACCCATAGGCGGCATTTTAAGTGGATTTTTTGGTGGTATTTCTGGACACCAAGGCGCTTTGCGAAGTGCTTTTTTAATTCGAGCAAATTTGTCAAAAGAAGCATTTATAGCAACAGGAGTGGTTATTGCTTGTCTAGTCGACGTTTCTAGGTTATCTGTATATTTTCCACAGATTATAGAAAATAAAATTAATTTAGATTACACACTTTTAATTTTCGCAACACTATCTGCTTTTTCTGGAGTGTATTTTGGCAACAAATTACTTCAAAAAACTACATTTAAAGCGGTGCAAAATTTAGTGGCCATAATGCTATTACTTTATTCGCTTTTATTAACAATTGGGGTTTTGTAACCTTAAATGCTATTTTATTGCCAAACACACAGTAGAAGCGGTTAAAATATATTCGTCATTTTCAAAAAATAAAATCTCATTCCTAAATTTCGCTTCAATCAAATAATGGCTTCCTCTGAAATAGGCATTTACTATTTCAACTTCTAAATCCGACTCTGCCACAATTTGCAATTGATGCGGGTAAACAAAATGTGGAACTCCATCAACAACTATTTCATTTACATCGCCAAAAAGAGAGGCAACATATTTGTTTTTTGGGTTTTCATAAATATATTTTGGAGTGCCTTTTTCTATAATTTGTCCCTTTTTTAAAACCAAAACTTCATCGGAAAATGACAGCACATCGGTGCTATCGTGAGTAGCAACAATCGTGGTAATTTTCTTTTCTTTTAAATAGGCAAAAAGTTTTCGTCGCAAACTGTTTTTCCTGAAATTATCAATATGACTAAAGGGTTCGTCTAACAATAAAACTTCGGGTTCAAGTGCTAGAACTCTGGCTATTGCTACACGTTGCATTTGACCTCCACTTAAGTTTTTGGCTTTCACATTAGCATAATCAGTCATTTCAACAATTTCCAAAAGTTCTAAAATCCTTTGCTGTTTCTTGTCAGCATAAACATTGGAAAGGTATTTGCCAACATTTTCAGCAACAGTTATGAATGGCATTAAATCAAAATCCTGAGCCAAGTATTTCATGAAATCCATACCAGGAATAAGATTAAATTTTGGCCCTAAAACTTCTTTTTCATTCCAAAATATCTGACCTTTCTCTACATCATACAGACCATAAATCAACTTTAGCAGTGTGCTTTTTCCACAACCACTTTCACCAATTATTGCTAAATTTTTTCCCTTTAATAATTCAAAAGAAACACAATCTATAGCAGTACTTTCTTGGTATGAAAAAATAATATTTTGAACTTGAAGCATATCGGTTTGATGAATTGCAAATTTATGTCAATTAAGGTTATATTTATAAATTAAAATGTTTTTGGTGTTTTAATTACCAATCAAAAAAATAAGAGCAGCACCCACAAAAGGGAAACTGCTCTTATCAACCTAACCAATAAACAATCGTAATCTCAATTAAGAAATATATTTTTCAAATGACTTAGTGTCAATTCTTGCTTTTAAATCGTGTAACAAATTATACAGTCCGAAGAACGTTCTGTTGATGTATAAAAAATGTTTTGAACCTCTGTTCCCATTCATTTTTCTTAACTGGCTGTCTTTGGCAAAATCTTCTCCCATCTGAGCTATTTTTCCAAAGAAATCTTCATCAGAAAAATCGAAAAAATCGCCATGAAACGGCTTAGTAAACAAACTCAACAAATCATGAAAAATCTTGGTAAAATAAAGGATTTCCTCTTGACTATCGTCTCTACGTAATATTTCCAGTTCGTAGAGTTTTTCATTGAACAGTTTGGGATTGTCAATTATTTCAGGCTTAGCCAATTCAAAATAAGGAACATAAAAATCCTCTGGCACATGCTTGATACAACCAAAATCAATGGCAACTAAATAATCATTTTCATCAATTAAAAAATTTCCAGGATGAGGATCAGCATGAACTTGTTTCAAATGATGCATTTGGTACATATAAAAATCCCATAATGCTTGTCCTATTTTGTCTCCTTTTACTCTATCTTCATTGTGAGAAGTAAATTCTGAAAGATGCTCACCATCTATCCATTCCATAGTCAAAATCTTTTCTGAGGAATATTGTGGATAGTATTTTGGAAAACGCAAATTTTCTATTTCTTTACACCATTCAGATACTTCGAGACTTTGTTTTAACTCTAAAACATAATCGGTTTCTTCTAACAATTTATCCTCTACTTCCTTGAAATACTTATCAGAATCTTTACCTTTAATGTTGAACATTCTAGTAGCAAAAGGCTTGACAATTGCTAAATCAGAACTTATACTATCCGCCACTCCAGGATATTGGATTTTCACAGCAAGTTTTTCCCCATCTTTAGTTGCTTTGTGTACCTGACCGATACTCGCGGCATTCTTAGCATCTGGAGTGAACGAATCGTATAATTCCTCTGGGTATTTACCCAAGTATTTTTTAAATGTTTTTCTAACTAATGGTGCTGACAAAGGCGGAACAGAAAACTGAGATAATGAAAATTTATCCACATAAGCTTGAGGCATGATGCTTTTGTCCATGCTCAACATTTGAGCTACTTTCAAAGCACTTCCTTTCAAGTTTTTCAATCCGTCATAAATGTCTTCAGCATTATTTTCATTTAATTTATCTCGATTTAAAGTAGGATTCACAATTTTCTCACCATAATAGGCCACATAATTTCCACCTACTTTAAAGCCTGTTTTGACTAATTGACTAGCACGTTCTATTTTCCCTGTTGGAATTTTATCTAATGTTTTCATTTATGCTGAATGTATTTCAGTGCTATTGTTTTTTTTCTTTCCAAAGAAACTTTCCTAAATCAAACAAACTTTCAAGTGGTTTAGTATCTAATAAATCAACAACTGTATTCACTGATTTTTCAATCAAAACATCGGTTTTCTCAAAACTTTTTGAGGTATCATCCATCCAAAATTTCAAAATAAACAAAAACTGAATCCATGCACCTTCAGAAAAAACGGGCTCAGTTACACGAGCTAACTTATCGCTTTTCTCTTCTTGATTTGAGTGCATAATAGTTTTAATAAAATCCTTAAAGTCATTTCTGAAAAGTTTTAAATCTTTTAAATTTTTCAATCCTTCCTTATTATCTCTCAAAGAATACAAAACATAACTTCTATTTAAAGTCAATAATTCAAATAAAGTGAAATGTAACGTCAATAATTTATTCTTATCTGAATAGGTTTCAAATGCCGCTTCTTTTTCAATAGTTGCCACTGCATTTTCAAAAAACTTAACCCATATTTGTTGCTTTATAGAGTCAAAAGACCCAAAAAAAGAATAAAAATCACTTTCTTCAATACCATTGTTTTTACAAAAAATATAAACATTCTTTGGTGCTTCCTGATTTTCCAAAATAGCATTCATATATAATGAAATGATGTAGTTGTCGTCGACCAAGTTTTTTTCTGATTTTGCCTTTTTTGTAGTTGCCATAACTCAATTTTTTTATACTGTGTAAAGATACAAAGTGTTTAATTATTTTCAATTTTAATTAAACAAAAAGTTTTGTTAAATTTTTCATTCCAAAAAAAAACTGCCTTTAAAAAAGACAGTTTTATAATATTTTATGAGTACTATTTATTATTTCCCAGCTTCTTTTTGAGCATCTTGCACCATTTTTTCGTTTGCTGTTATAGCAAACTCCACACGACGGTTTTGACTTCTGCCTTCTGGTGTTTCATTTGTTGCAATTGGGTCAGCAATTCCTAAACCAGTGGTTACAAATCGAGCTGCAGCTAATCCTTTACTTGATAAATAGGTTTTTACTGAAGCAGCTCTTTGATCGGATAATTTTAAATTATATTCTGGAGTTCCAGTACTATCTGTATAGCCATAAATTTGAATATTGGTATTAGGATATTGATTAAAAACAGGAACTAATTTGTCTAAATTAGTTTTTGCAGTTGCTGTTAATGTTGATTTATTGGTATCAAAACGCACTGCATTTTCACCTAAAACCAATTTTATTCCTTCTCCAACTCTTTCCACTTGCGCTCCAGGCAAAGCAGTTTCGATTTCTCTAGCTTGCTTATCCATTTTATTCCCAATAACGCCACCAGCAACACCGCCAATTACACCGCCAAGAACTGCACCCATGGCACCGTTTCCTCCTTTTCCAAGGTTATTTCCTAAAATACCACCGATAACAGCACCACTAACGGCACCAATTCCAGCACCACGTTGCGTGTTGTTTGTGTTTTTTACAGCTTCACAACTAGTAAATACATTTCCTAAGGCCAAAAGACCTACAACTATATAAATATTTAACTTTCTCATATTTTTTTAATTTAATTTTTCAAATTGATATACTACATCAACTGTTTTTCCGGCAACATTAATTTTTTCTGTTAGCTGAAAAGTACTTTCTTTTAGATTTGCGATGTTTAAAACATATCCTGACTTAACCGTTTTTGATTTGGCTTCGTCAAGAATTTTCATAACAAATTGTCCTTCCTTATTTATAAACCATGTAATTGGTGTTGTGTACGCAGTACAACTTGCATTGTTCAATGTCAATTGACCTTTGTTATTGTTTGATACAAATTTCCATGTACTTCCAATAAAACATTTTGAATCTGCTAGGTCAAACGAAGTCACTTTTATCACATCAGAACCAGGATAAGTAACTGCAGAAATTTTCCAATTTCCTTTAAGAGCAGCTTCAGTTTTGTTATCTAATTTTGTACTCGTGGCCGAACTTGACGATTTACATGACAAAATTAAAAGACAAAGTAAACTCGATAAAATAATTTTTTTCATATTAAATAAAGTATTAATTAGTAAACACAAATATACATCCATTTTTTTATTAAGTTTTATATGATATTAAATTATTCTTATACAATTCTGCTACGCCAATTTGTCATATTTTAGATATTGGTATTCTATTTGACAAGTGTTAAAAAGTACAATTTGTAGAACATAAAAATTAAAAAAATGACAACAGGAAAAATTAATGTATCAGTAGAAAACATCTTTCCACTAATTAAAAAATTTTTATACAGCGACCATGAAATATTCTTGCGCGAATTAGTATCCAATGCTACAGATGCTACTTTAAAATTAAAGCATTTAACAAGTATTGGTGAAGCCAAAGTAGAATATGGAAATCCAATCATTGAGGTTAAAATTGACAAAGAAGGCAAAAAATTACACCTCATTGATCAAGGTTTGGGAATGACCGCTGAAGAAGTTGAAAAATACATCAACCAAGTGGCATTTTCTGGTGCGGAAGAATTTTTAGAAAAATACAAAGACTCTGCCAAAGATTCAGGAATCATTGGTCATTTTGGTCTTGGATTTTATTCTGCTTTTATGGTAGCTTCCAAAGTGGAGATTATTACCAAATCATATAAAGACGAACCAGCAGCACATTGGACATGTGATGGAAGTCCAGAGTTTACACTTGTTTCTCATGACAAAACCGAAAGAGGAACAGAAATTATTCTACATATTGCAGAAGATTCATTAGAATTTTTGGAAGAATTCAAAATCCGTGAGTTGTTGACTAAATACAACAAGTTCATGCCAGTGCCAATTAAATTTGGAACACGCAAAGAAAAAATCGAACAGAAAAAAGGAGAAAGTGTTGCCGAAGAAGACAAAGACAATATTTTCACCGAAGTTGAAGTGGACAATATTATTAATAATCCAAATCCGGCTTGGACAAAACAACCAGTTGATTTAACGGATGAAGATTACAAGAATTTCTACCGCGAGTTGTATCCAATGCAATTTGAAGAACCATTATTCAATATTCATTTGAATGTGGATTATCCATTTAACTTAACAGGTATTTTATATTTTCCAAAAATGTCTGCCGATTTGCAAATGCAAAAAGACAAAATTCAGTTATACCAAAATCAAGTATATGTAACTGACAATGTAGAAGGAATTGTACCTGAATTCCTTGGCATGTTGAAAGGTGTAATTGACTCTCCAGATATTCCGTTAAATGTTTCGCGTTCTTATCTTCAATCAGATGGAAATGTGAAGAAAATATCCAACTATATCACTCGTAAAGTAGCTGATAAATTGAAATCATTATTCACAGAAAACCGTGAAGATTTTGAAAAAAAATGGAATGATATCAAAATCGTTTTGGAATACGGAATGCTCTCTGAACCTAAATTCTATGAAAAAGCAGGCGACTTTGTATTGTATCCATCTGTAGACGATAAATATTATACTTTGGCAGAATTGAAAGAAGCCATCACTGCCAATCAAACCGATAAAAACGGAAAACTGGTAGTCCTTTATACTTCAAACAAAGATGCTCAACACGGTTATGTTGAAATTGCCAAAGAAAAAGGGTATGAAGTTATACTATTAGACTCTCCTATTGTTTCGCATTTAATTCAAAAATTAGAGTCAGATAACCAGAACATGACTTTTGTTAGAGTTGACTCTGATCATATCGATAAATTAATTCAGAAAGAAGATACTCAAATTTCAAAATTGTCTGAAGATGAGTCTAACAAATTAAAAACAGTAGTGGAAGAAATTGTTCCAAAAGCAAATTATTCAGTGCAATTAGAACCAATGGACAGCAGCGCTGCTCCATTTATCATTACACAACCTGAATTTATGCGACGAATGAAAGAAATGAGCCAAACTGGTGGCGGTGGAATGTTCGGCATGGGTAATTTCCCTGAAATGTATAACTTAGTAGTTAATACAAATTCTGACTTGGCTTCTACAATTTTGCATACTGATGATAAATCAGCGCAAGAAAGCTTGGTAAAACAGGCACTTGATTTGGCAAAAATCTCTCAAGGATTATTGAAAGGCGAAGAATTGACTGCTTTTGTAAAACGTAGTTTTGAGTTGATTAAATAAATATCAAAAAAAAAATAAGAAGTAAGACCTGCAAGTGAAAATTTGCAGGTCTTTTGTTTTTAATTTAATCGTTTAAAATAAAAATTAACGAACTTTACAACCTAAATAAAAATCACATTATATTTAATATAAAAAACTTACTACATGCATATTAAATCCTTACACAAAAATTTAATTTTTACTTTTCTACTTACAGCCATTTTTACAAATAGTTTTGCACAAGAAAAACACCTCAAAAATATCCAAAAACTAACTTTTGGTGGAGATAATGCCGAAGCTTATTTTAGTCCGAATAGTCAAATGCTTACAATGCAAGTCTCCAATCCAAAAGCAGGAATTCTTTGTGATCAAATCTATTTGTATGATTTACAAAGCAAAACCTATTCATCTGAAAATTTGAAACTAATTTCAACTGGAAAAGGCCGTACCACTTGCTCCTATTTTATGCCTGACGGAAAGCACATCATTTATGCATCAACTCATGCTTTTGCCAATGAATGTCCACCACCACCGAAACCAAAAGATGGAAAATACCTTTGGGCTGTTTATCCTGAATTTGATATTTATATGGCCGATTTAAATGGGAAAATCGTAAAACAATTAACAAATTCTCGAGGTTATGATGCCGAAGCTGTGGTTTCGCCAGATGGAAAAAAAATTGCTTTTACAAGCACTCGTAGTGGTGATTTAGAACTTTGGACAATGGATATTGATGGAACAAATTTGAAACAAATAACCAATAGTTTAGGTTATGATGGCGGAAGTTTCTTTTCACACGATAGCAAAAAATTAGTGTTTCGTTCTTCGCGTCCAAAAACAGAAGCCGAAATTGCCGATTACAAAGCGCTTTTAAATGATAATGTTGTTGCGCCTACCGAAATGGAAATTTACACTTGCAATGTTGATGGAACCAATCTAAAACAAATTACACATTTAGGAAAAGCAAATTGGGCTCCATTTTTTCATCCATCCGATAAAAAAATAATATTTTCTTCTAATCACCATTCAACTCGTGGTTATGATTTTCAATTGTACATGATTGATAGTAACGGAGAAAATTTGGAACAAATCACTTGGGAAAGTGAATTCAATGCGTTTCCAATGTTTTCACCCGACGGAAAAAAATTGGTTTTCTCTAGCAATCGCCAGCAAAGTGCAGCACGCGAAACCAATGTTTTTATCGCAGATTGGATCGATACTGATGATACTGAAATGGCAAAAACTGCCAATCTCAAAAAAAATATTTCATTCTTAGCTTCCGATGATTTAAAAGGAAGACTGACAGGTTCCAAAGAAGAGACTGTTGCAGCCAATTATTTGGTAAAACAATTCAAAAGCTTGAATTTAAAACCATATGATGGGGCAACTTACATTCAAGATTTTAGCTATAAAGTAAAATTGAATCCACACGATACCATTGCCAATAGTGGTGTAAATAATACAGGAAAAAATGTGATTGCATTCCTAGACAACAAAGCCAATAAAACGATAGTTATTGGTGCTCATTATGACCATTTAGGTTTAAACGAGCATAACAATTCCACTAAAGTTAATTCCGTTGGAGAAATTCACAATGGTGCTGATGATAATGCGTCAGGTGTAGCAGGAGTTTTAGAATTGGCCCAAATGTATTCTCAAAATAAAACCATCGAAAACGTAAATTATATTTTCGCTCTTTTTTCGGGTGAAGAAGATGGTTTGATTGGCTCAAAACACATGGCTGAAACTTTGAAAAACAAATATCCAAATGTAATTTCCATGATTAATATGGATATGATTGGACGATTAAACGACAAAAAAGAATTGACCGTTGGTGGTATTGGGACGAGTCCAGAATTTAAAAATCTTGTTGAAAAAAATAAACCTGCAGGTTTCAATATCACATTAGACGAAAGTGGCATTGGTCCATCGGATCACACTTCATTTTATTTGAAGGATATTCCAGTGCTATTTTTCTTTACAGGAACACACACTGATTATCATAAACCAAGTGATGATGAAGATAAAATCAATTATACAGGTACAAAAAATATTGTTGATTATGCTTTCAGAGTGAGTAATAGTATTGCAAATTTAGACAAAGTAGAATTTGTTAAAACCAAAAGTAATGCCGCAAAAAAAGGAGCAAAATACAAAGTCAGCTTAGGAATTATGCCCGATTATGCTGATACTGGTGATGGTTTGCATGTTGATGGCGTTACTGATGACAGACCAGCTCAAAAAGCGGGTATTCAAGCTGGAGACGTAATCATCAAAATAGGAACTTGCGAAATAAAAGAAGTTTATGGCTACATGGAATGTTTGGCAAAATTAAATTCAGGTGATGAAGTTCCTGTAACCTTTATTAGAAATGGTGAGAAAAAAACCGTTACGGTAAAATTCTAAAACAAACGCTAAATGACACTCAACATCGAAACTCCAGCATTACTTTTCTCTGCTACTTCATTAATTTTATTAGCTTATACCAATCGTTTTTTGACCATTGCACAAATAGTTCGTGGTTTGAAGAAAAACTATGATGAGAAACAAAACAAAAGCATTTTGATAGAAATTAAAAACCTCAACTTGCGATTAACACTCATCCGTTACATGCAACTTTTTGGTGTACTCAGTCTATTTCTCTCCGTATTTGCTATGTTATTATTGTTTTTTGAACAACAATTAGTTGGCATTTACCTATTTGGGTTAAGCTTATTGAGTTTATTGATTTCACTTGGAATATCGTTTTGGGAAATAAGTATTTCAGTGAAAGCACTAAGGGTACATTTAAGTGATTTGATTGAGGACAAATAGTCTGAGCAAATTATACTTACCTTTGACTAACAACTATTTAATTATTCCTATTTTAAATAAACTCGCAATATGGAAATTAAGAAAGATCTAAAACTTGCTGTATTAATTGATGCTGATAATGTTCCTTATGCCAATGTAAAAGAAATGTTTGAGGAAATCGCCAAATATGGAACGCCAACTTTTAAAAGAATATATGCCGATTGGACAAAACCAACCGTTTCTGGATGGAAAAATGTTTTACTCGAAAATGCTATCACTCCTATTCAACAATACAGCTATTCTACAGGAAAAAATGCCAGCGACAGTGCTTTGATAATTGATGCCATGGACATACTTTATACGGGAAAAGTTGATGGTTTTTGTATTGTTTCCAGTGATTCCGATTTTACACGATTAGCCACTCGACTTCGTGAAGCGGGAATGAAAGTTATTGGTATTGGTGAGAAAAAAACATTAACACCATTTATTACCGCTTGTGATAAATTCATCTATATCGAAATTTTGAAAAAACAAGATACTGAAGTTTCTCTGGAGCCAAATAATAAAAAATCTTCCCAAAAGAATAAACCGCAAGCCAATATTCCATTGAGCAAAATTGATCCAAAAATCATCAAACTTTTTGCAGACAGTATTACCGATTTAGAAGATGAAAACGGCTGGGCTTTCCTAGGTGATTTAGGCAACTTAATGCTTAAAAAGAAACCCGATTTTGACTCAAGAAATTATGGATTTCCAAAAATGTTAGCTTTACTCAAAAGCATGAATCGTTTTGAAATTGATGAACGCGAAAGCGGTAAAAACAACATAAAGCATATTTATGTGCGAAGAAAATAAAATAAGTCCCAAGAAAATGAAAATGCCCTAAAAGTTAGAAACTATTTGGGGCATTTTTTATTAATTCTCAACATTATTTACTCAAATACATTTTTCTTCTACTATACAATTCATAAAACTGGTCGTCTTTTAAATCATCAATAAACAATATACTTTCACCTGTAGATTTCCCCAAATTCGACAAGCGTCCAACCGCTATCTCCAAAAAAAATAGAAATAAATTAGACTTTTACGTAACAAATTATTATTTTTGTACGTAAATAAATTTATCATGAATACTAAACTCACATTAAATCTTGACAAA
Organism: Flavobacterium sp. RSB2_4_14; assembly: GCF_051547085.1. Taxonomy (NCBI): domain Bacteria; kingdom Pseudomonadati; phylum Bacteroidota; class Flavobacteriia; order Flavobacteriales; family Flavobacteriaceae; genus Flavobacterium; species Flavobacterium sp. RSB2_4_14. The sequence goes on along the minus strand of NZ_JBPTTL010000001.1, from coordinate 1,242,212 downwards.
GGTGTAATCGACCAAGCGAAAAACTATGCGAAAGATAATCGTGTTAGCCTTTCTAAACTTATAGAAAACTATCTTGATTCTCTAACAAAAAGATCAGAGAAAAAATCCAAAATTAGTCCTTTAGTAGAAAGTTTAACCGGAGTTATTCCAAGTGGAAACTATGATGACAGAAAAGATTATAAAGATTATCTTTCTGAAAAATATTCATAATGGAGAAATTATTAGTTGACACAAATATCGTCATAGATTTACTTTCTAAACGAGAAGAATTTTTTCAAGAAGCTCAAGAATTATTTACACTCGCAGATAATAAAAAAGTTCAACTTTATGTTTCCGCTTTAACTTTCGCCAATACACATTATTTACTTAGCAAGTATCAAAAACTTGATGATGCTCGAAAGACTTTAATTAAGTTTAAAGTGTTGGTAAATATTTCGCCATTGGATGACAAAGTAATAGAACTTGCTTTAGTTTCAGACTTTAAAGATTTTGAAGATGCAATACAATATCATACTGCGTTAGAAAATGGAATTGACATTATAATTACACGGAATAAAAAAGACTTTAAAAATTCAAAACTTCCTATTATGACGGCAAAAGAATACTTAAAAAGGTAATCGCTTAATGCTATTAGCCGTTTCAACTAATATCGAATTTTGCATTATATTCATATTTACGTTGTGCAAGAAATATTATTTTTAACAGAAAATAATTAGTTCCGAAGTTCACAACAGTCGCAAAGTGAAGGAATAAAAAATAAAATTATACCAAAAAAAGCCCCGAATGGGGCTTTTTATATCTAAACTCAAGGTTTATTTACTCAAATACATTTTTCTTCTACTGTACAATTCATAAAACTGATCGTCTTTTAAATCATCAATAAACAATATACTTTCACCAGTTGATTTCATTTCTGGTCCCAATGCTTTATTCACATTTTGGAATTTACTAAAAGAGAAAACAGGTTGTTTGATAGCATAACCTTTTAACTGAGGATTGAATGTAAAATCGGTTACTTTGTTTACACCTAGCATCACTTTAGTGGCATAATTTACATAAGGTTCGCCATACGCTTTGGCAATAAAAGGAACCGTTCTCGAAGCTCTAGGATTGGCCTCTATGATGTAAACAATATCGTCTTTAATAGCAAATTGAATATTGATTAAACCAACGGTTCGCAATGCTAAAGCTATTTTCTTAGTATGGTCTTTGATCTGTTGCATAACAAATTCCCCTAAATTGAAAGGTGGTAACGTCGCATTTGAGTCGCCTGAGTGAATTCCACAGGGTTCAATGTGTTCCATTATTCCTATAATGTACACATTTTCACCATCGCAAATCGCATCGGCTTCTGCCTCAATTGCACCATCCAAATAATGATCTAACAGCAATTTATTTCCTGGAATCGATTTCAATAAATCAATAACGTGTTCTTCTAATTCTTGTTTGTTGATGACAATCTTCATGCCTTGTCCGCCCAAAACATACGAAGGACGAACTAACAAAGGAAAGTCTAATGTATCAGCTAATTTTGACGCTTCATCTGCACTTTCGGCAATTCCGAATTTTGGAAAAGGGATTTTAAGTTCGGTTAACAATTCTGAAAAACGACCTCTATCTTCAGCTAAATCCAAAGCATCAAAAGAAGTTCCAAGAATTTTTATACCATATTTTGATATTTTTTCAGCTAATTTCAAAGCGGTTTGACCACCCAATTGTACAATTACACCTTCTGGATTTTCGTGGCGAATGATATCATAAATATGTTCCCAAAAAACAGGTTCGAAATACAATTTATCTGCAGTGTCAAAATCAGTTGAAACCGTTTCTGGATTACAATTAATCATGATAGTTTCAAAACCACATTCTTTGGCTGCCAAAACACCGTGAACACAAGAATAATCAAACTCAATTCCTTGCCCAATTCTATTTGGCCCAGAACCTAAAACCACTACTTTTTTCTTATCAGTAACTACGCTTTCATTGTGAACAAAGCGTTTTCCGTCAGGAGTTTGGATTTCGGCTTCAAAAGTGGAATAATAATAAGGTGTTAGCGCTTTAAATTCGGCGGCACAAGTATCTACCAATTTATAAACACGCTTAATATTCATTTCTTCCCGAAGCTTGTACACTTGACTTTCTAAACATCCTAACATGTGTGCTATTTGTCGGTCACCATATCCTTTTTGTTTGGCTTCAAGAACCAATTCTTTTGGTAGTGTGTCAATTTTATAATTGGAAATTTCTCTTTCTAACAGGTATAATTCTTCGTATTGTTTCAAAAACCACATGTCAATTTTTGTGATTTCGTGAATTCTACTCAACGGAATTCCCATAGCAATGGCATCGTAAATTACAAAAACGCGATCCCAACTTGCATTGGTTAATTTTTCGATAATTTGTTCGTAATTTTTATATCCTTTTCCGTCAGCTCCAAGTCCGTTGCGTTTTATTTCCAATGATTGTGTGGCTTTATGAAGCGCTTCTTGAAACGAACGACCAATTCCCATCACTTCTCCAACCGATTTCATTTGCAATCCTAAGGTTCTATCAGCACCTTCAAATTTGTCAAAATTCCAACGTGGAATTTTTACGATTACATAATCCAATGTTGGTTCAAATAAAGCTGAAGTTAATTTGGTAATTTGATTTGGCAATTCATCGAGATTGTATCCTAAAGCCAGCTTTGAAGCTACTTTCGCAATTGGATAACCCGTTGCTTTTGATGCTAAAGCTGAGGAACGAGAAACACGTGGATTAATTTCTATGGCCACAATATCTTCTTTTTCATCAGGTGAAACAGCAAATTGCACGTTACAACCTCCAGCAAAATTACCAATGGAACGCATCATTAAAATGGCATAATCTCGCATTTTTTGAAAAGTAGTATCCGACAAAGTCATTGCTGGTGCTACTGTAATTGAATCACCTGTATGAATTCCCATTGGATCCATATTTTCGATGGAACAAATGATAACTACGTTGTCATTTTTATCACGAAGTAATTCTAATTCGTATTCTTTCCAACCCATCAAAGCTTTGTCAATTAAGACTTCATGAATGGGCGACATTTCTAGTCCATAAGTAAGCTTTTCTGCAAAATCCTCTTTTTTATAAACAATTGCTGCTCCTGTTCCACCCAAAGTAAAGGAAGGTCGAATTACTAAAGGAAATCCAAATTCTTGAGCAATTTCTTTACCACGTAAAAATGAGGTACATATTTCAGCTGGTGCAGATGGAACTCCTATTTTTTTAAGTAATTGTTTGAACTGTTCTCTGTCTTCGGTGATATTGATGGCATTTACATCAACCCCAATTAATTTTACTCCAAAATCTTCCCAAATTCCTTTTTCATCCGCTTCTAAACATAGGTTCAAAGCTGTTTGTCCACCCATTGTTGGCAAAACAGCATCAATTTGAGGATGTTCTTTTAAGATTTTGATAATAGATTTAGTGGTCAATGGCAATAAGTAAACATGATCCGCCATAGAAGGATCAGTCATAATCGTTGCCGGATTTGAATTAATCAAGATGACTTCAATTCCTTCTTCGCGAATGGAACGCGCAGATTGTGAACCTGCATAATCAAATTCGCAGGCTTGCCCAATTACGATTGGACCTGAACCTATTATTAAAACTGATTTTATTGAGTTGTCTTTTGGCATTGTAGTTATTTTGTAGTTGTATGTTTCTTGTTCAAATGTAATCTGTTTGATTTGAAAAGGGAAAATTGACGTTTGAAACTTATCAAAAATTATAAACAGATTTAAAAAAAAGCCGCTACTAATAAAAGTAACGGCTTTATATTGATTAATTACTTAACCATTATTTTTTGTGTCTTGGTTCACAAGAAACTGTCAATTTATGTCTTCCTTTAGCTCTACGACGCGCAAGGACTTTTCTTCCATTTGCAGAAGCCATTCTGTCCATAAATCCGTGCTTATTTCTTCTTTTTCTTTTCGATGGTTGAAACGTTCTTTTGCTCATTGCTTTGTATCTTTAAAATCGTGTATTAATTTCTTTGTAATACGGCTCTTTTTAAACCGAGTGCAAATATACAAACCTTTTTTTTTCTGGCAAGTAGTTTTATAAAAATATTTTCAAATCCTTTTATTACCTTTGCAATCACAAAAAAAATATAATTATGTTTCACAGATTTATTAAATTAATAATTGCAGCTTTATTACTATTTACAAGCGTTTGGCAATTTACAGAAGGAAATATTGGTAATGGAATTTTTTTAGTATTACTAACAGCTATTCCTGTTTTTCTTTATTATAAAAATGAATACATTCTTATGGCTTTTCTAAAACTTAGAAAACAAGATTTTGCTGGTGCAAAAGTTTGGTTGGGTAAAATAAAAAATCCAGAAACTGCTTTGGTTAGAAAACAACAAGGATATTACAACTACTTGCACGGATTAATGCTTTCGCAAACCAATTTGACACAAGCCGAAAAATATTTCAAAAAAGCCATCGAACTGGGATTAAACATGGACATGGATTTGGCTGTTGCCAAATTAAATTTGGCTGGAGTTGCCATGTCAAGAAGAAGAAAGTTAGAAGCAACCAATCTTTTGAACGAAGCTAAAAAGCTAGACAAACAAGGCATGTTAAAAGATCAAATAAAAATGATGAAAGAGCAAATGAAGAAGATTTAATTGCAGTTTCGGATTTCAAGTTACGAGTTTCTTTGAATAGAAAAAAGTTCGCAAAAATTGCGAACTTTTTTTTTATGAATACTATTTTAAACTCGAAACCCGAAACTCGAAACTTTCTAATAACCTTCTGTTGGAATTTCGATTTCGTATTTTTTCTTCGTTGGATTTAGTAACTTTTTGTCACGCAACCAAGGATTATGAATTTTCAGAATTTTATAATTAATACCTTGCGAGATAGCAAAACTTGTTAAATCATTGATAGTGCTATCAACTTCAATTTTTTTTGTTGGAATTGATGGATATAAATCACTTGAAAAAACACTAAACCCATATTTGGCTGGTTGTTTCATGATTTCTTTCAAGGCCAAAATTCTGAATACATAACGAGACGTTTCTTCTGTTAAACCCAAATCGTAATAATTAGTGACTTTTTGTTCTTCAATCCTTTTTGAAATGCCACTCATTCCTCCATTGTATGATGCAGCTGCAAGTGTCCATGAACCAAATTTTTCTTTGGCAGCCAACAAATATTTACAAGCCGCTTCGGTTGATTTCTCTAAATGGTAGCGTTCGTCAACAATTTCATTGACTTCCATTCCTTTTTCTTTGGCAGTATCCGGCATAAATTGCCAAACTCCTCTTGCTCCAGCAGAGGAAACAGCATTGGTCAAACCACTTTCAATAACGGCCAAATATTTAAAATCATCTGGCACATTATATTTTTGAAGTATTGGTTCAATGATAGGGAAAACCCTATTGGCGCGTTTTAAAATTAAGGTTGTGGTTGAATGTAAATTAGTGTTGATTAATAACTCTCTGTCCAATCTTTCTTTTACGTCAGTAATTTTTAGTGGAGCGCTTTCTCCTGCAAAATCAACCGCCGAAGGAAAATAAAAAGCAGTTCCTTCGCGTAATAATTTATCTTTATTATCACCAGAGATGGCAAAAATTAAAAATCCAGAAATTATAATAACAATTAGGATTGAAATGGGGGTTTTACTCTTTTGCATAAAATATTATTTCTTTTTGTAAAGCTACAAAAATCAAGCCTGAATTGCATTTATTCTTGAATTATTTTAGGAAGATTATCATTCAACCATCGGTATTTACTCAAAATCATAATATGAGTACCACCTTTTACTGAAATGAAATTTTTGATGTATTTTGAAGGGAAAACTTCATCCAAATCGCCATGAATATGAATAATTTCTGGGTCTATTGCTATTCTTTCCCAGTTAATAATTTCTTCAATGGCCCAATCTAAATATCGTTTATCTCTAACCGAAAGGAATTTTTCATACAAAGCTAACCTCTGCTTAATAATTGAGGAACCAAAGGTGAATTTCACCAAGAGTTCTATATTTTCAAACAATTTAGTGGGAATCAGTTTATACGCTTTGGTAGTTTTAGCAATTTTCATTCTCCTTGGCAATTCTGTGCTTGATTTTACACTTGAAATAATAATCACTTTCATAGGGTTTAAAAATTGTTTCATTTCCTGAACCAAAATTCCACCAAAAGAGACTCCAATTAAAACTGCATTTTCGTGTAACACATTTTTGGCCATTCGTTCAGCATAAGATTGCAAACTTTCTCCTTGGTTTGGAATAAACCATTCTAAATAGTGAACTTCAAAAATAGCATTTGGAAGTTGTATCCTTTCGAATATACTGGAACTTGCAGCCATGCCGGGCATAAAATACACATGAATTTTAGTCATTTTTTTACTCAAAATCAGTTAATTATTCGTATTTTTGCATGAAATTAATCCTTTTAATTTACTTGATTATGAACGATGCATTAATTTCAGAAAAAATGGAAATTAAAGATAACACTTTTGCCCGTCAATTTGAGACTTTGGTTGATGGAAAATTAATTTCAGTTGAATATTCATTTCAAGAAAAAAAAATATTCCTAACTAGAATTAACACATTTGATGGTTTTGAAGATGAAGGTTTTATCAATGATTTATTGAAAAACATTATGGAAATTGCCTATGAAAGGAAATTAAAGGTTGTTCCTATTTTACCTAAAATTGCACTTTTCTTTAGAAAAAATACAACCTACAGAGATTTATTACCACCAGGAATAAAAATCTAGTTTCAAAACACACTAAATAATAATATCCCAAATTCTAATTATTCAAATAGAATTTGGGCTTTTTTTATCTATTTTTATAAAATGAATTCCGAAGAACTAAACGACAATATCATTGCCTTTTTTGAAACCATAGACAAATATTATGGTAGCAAAACAGAAATTACTTCAGGATTATTTTCTAAAATGGATGATGTAAACGCAGCATTAACCACTTGGAATTTATCAGAATTTAAACTTATTCGTTCTGCATATCGCAACAATGGCGGAAAATTTATGTTTGAAGGAAATGGCAACTATTTTGAAATTGCAGCCGAAAAACTAATTGATTTCAAACAACCCGGACGAAATAAATTTGAGTTTATAGAACAATATGGTGAAACTGTCTTTAGAATTACTAAAATTAATTTTCATTATAAATATTAAACACAGATTTCACCATATTGTCACAGTTTAGAATTACACTTCTATATTCAAAAACTCCATTCTAACGCTTCCGTCTTCATCAATTCTGGTCAAATTGATTTCGTGTAAAGTATTCACTAAATCCGGATTCCAAGGTGTTTTTACTTTTACGTAATTCTCTGTAAATCCGTGAATGTAACCTTCTTTATTTTCGCTTTCAAAAAGAATGGTTCTGTTGGTTCCAATCTGACTTTCATAAAAAGCACGTCGTTTTTTAACGGATAATCCGCGTAACATTTTACTTCTTTTTGAACGAATATTCATTGGGACAACACCATCCATAATTGCCGCTTCGGTATTATCGCGTTCAGAATAAGTAAAAACATGCAAATAGGAAATATCCATTTCGTTTAAGAAATGATAGGTTTCCAAAAAATGCTCATCAGTTTCACCAGGAAATCCAACTATAACATCAACACCGATACAAGCATGTGGCATGACTTCTCTAATTTTAGCAACTCTTTCAGAGTAAACTTCTCGCTGGTAACGGCGTTTCATTTTACCTAAAATCTCATTGCTACCACTTTGCAATGGAATGTGAAAATGTGGCACAAAAGTTCTGCTTTTTGAGACAAATTCTATGGTTTCGTTTTTTAATAAATTAGGTTCGATAGACGAAATCCGTAGTCGTTCAATGCCTTCTACTTCGTCCAACGCTTTTACTAAATCTAGAAATGTATGTTCGTGTTTTTTATTACCAAATTCTCCTTTGCCATAATCTCCGATATTGACACCTGTAAGAACAATTTCTTTTATTCCTTGTTGCGAAATTTCGAATGCATTTTTTAATACATTTTCCAAAGCATCGCTTCTCGAAATTCCACGTGCCAAAGGAATAGTGCAATAAGTACATTTATAATCGCAACCATCTTGAACTTTCAAGAAAGCACGCGTTCTATCGCCAATCGAATAGCTACCAACATAAAAATCGGCTTCTTCAATTTCACATGAATGCACTTCGCCCATATCATTTTTGGACAAATCATTGATGTAATCTGTAATTTTAAATTTTTCAGTAGCACCAAGAACTAAATCAACACCATCAACTGCTGCTAATTCCTCAGGTTTTAATTGCGCATAACAACCAACAGCAGCAACAAATGCTTTGTCGTTGAGCTTCATGGCTTTTTTAACTACTTGCTTGAATTGTTTATCGGCATTTTCGGTAACCGAACAGGTATTGATAACATAAATATCGGCCACTTCTTCAAAATCTACTCTATCAAAACCTTCGTCCTGAAAATTTCTCGCTATAGTAGAAGTTTCGGAGAAATTCAATTTACATCCTAAAGTATAGAATGCTACTTTCTTTTTTATTTCCATAGTAAAGCTCAATTAATGAAATCGTTGTCAAAAAATTGAGTGGGCAAATTTAAGCAAAAAATTAAAATATAAAACCATTAAGAACATTAAGTTAGATTGAGATTTTGCTTAATTCTCTTACTGCTCTTAATGGTTTTATAAAAATTAAATGAAGTTTATTCTTTTCTAAACTTTTTAGTTTCTTCAAAAACGTGTTCCAAAATCTTAGCATCTTCTTCTGAAAATTCTACATTACGTCTTGCCATTACAATCTTAGCAGTTTGAAATGCCTTTGAAGTCAAATAGGTTGTAAAACCAGAACTTCCACCCCAAGAAAAACTAGGTACAAAATTTCTTGGAAATCCTGCTCCAAAAATATTCGCAGAAACTCCAACTACAGTTCCAGTATTGAACATGGTATTTATTCCACACTTGCTATGATCTCCCATCATTAAGCCGCAAAACTGCAAGCCTGTTCGGGCAAAACCTTCGGTTTCATAACTCCACAATCGCACTTCTTCATAGTTATTCTTTAAATTAGAATTATTACTATCTGCGCCAATATTACACCATTCTCCAAGCACAGCATTTCCTAAAAATCCATCGTGCCCTTTGTTGGAATACCCAAAAAGAACCGAATTACTAACTTCACCACCAATAACGGAATGTGGACCAACAGTGGTTGCACCATAGACTTTGGTTGCCAATTTCACTCTTCCTGATTCACACAAAGCAAATGGTCCACGAATTACAGAACCTTCCATAATTTCGGCATTTTTACCAATGTAGATTGGTCCAGTTGATGCATTCAGCGTAACAAATTCAAGCTTTGCTCCTTCTTCAATAAAAATATTTTCAGGTGCCATTACATTGACACTTTTTGGTATGGGTTGTGATTTTCTATCTTCGGTGATTAATTCAAAATCTTCACGAAGAGCAGCTTCATTTTTGGCAAAAATATCCCAAGTATGTTGAATTTTTATGCATTCTTCATTAAACTCAATTACTTCATACAAATCAAAATCAACTTCTTCCTGAGTTTCATTAGTATAAAAAGCAATCACTTCTTCCCCTTGAAAAATGGCTTGATTTTTTTCTAAACTTTTGACCAATTCGACCAAAATATCATTGGGCAAAAAAGAAGCATTAATCATAACATTGTTTTCCATTTCCACCATTGGGAATTTATCTGAAAGATATTCTTCTGTTACTGTGGTTGTGGTTGACCCTAAATATTTTTCCCATTTTTCACGAATAGTTAATATTCCAACACGAATATCTGCTACTGGACGAGTGAAAGTAAAAGGAAGTAAGGCATTGCGAACTGTTCCGTCAAAAAGTATATAGTTCATTTTGGTTGCGTGTTATTAAGTTGCGAGTTCAAAGTTTATAAAAAAAATCCGTTTGACAATGCCTTGGGTCAAAAGTTTATGGCATAAAAAAACCACTCACTTTCGTGAATGGTTTTGCTATAATTGGAACACTTATCCCGAAGGCTCGGGACTTATTTAGCGTGTTTTGCGTATTTAGTTTTAAATTTATCAATACGTCCTGCAGTATCAATAAGTTTAGATTTACCTGTGTAAAAAGGGTGAGAACTTCTAGAAATCTCCATTTTGAATACTGGATATTCAACACCTTCGTGCATGATAGTTTCTTTAGTTTCAACTGTTGATTTAGTAATAAAAACATCTTCGTTTGACATGTCTTTGAAAGCAACTAATCTGTAATTTTCTGGGTGAATTCCTTTTTTCATGATAAATCTTTTTTATGGTTATGAAGTAGTTTGTTTTGATGCTTTCCCTACGAAAGGTATAAACTAGCTACAACTTTTAATTTCTCTTGTTTTTAATTTGAGAGTGCAAAAATACAACTATTTTATAAAAATCAAAGCGATGTGTAACTTTTTTTAATTGTTTCCTACTTAATATAGGATTTACTTATATTTGTTAAAATTTAAAACCTAAAAACTATGAATGAAATTATTAAGAAAAACGGAATTACTTTTGGAATTATCTTAGGATTATTTTCAGTTCTTATCACAACGGCTATTTATGCTATTGATTTAAATTTATTTACTAGTTGGTGGATTGGTGGCGTTGCGATTGTTATACCAATCATTATTGGTGTTGTTTTAGTTTCAAAAACTAAAAAGCAATTGAACGGAATTCTAGTTTTCAAAGATGCCTTCACTGTATATTTCATTGCTGCCTTAATTGGTTCTTTTATAGCTAAAATATATGAATATGTATTATTCAATTTTATTGACCCACAAGCCAAAGAAACCATTAAAGAAATCACTATAAAGTACACTACTGAGGTGATGGAAAAATTTGGCGCTCCAGCATCAGCAGTTAACGAAGCCATGCAAAAGGCAGCTGAAACTGATAATTATTCCCTGAGCAACATATTTTTTGGCTTTACTTTAGGTTTAGTTTTTCATGCTATTTTCGGCTTAATTTTAGCGGCTATTTTTAAATCAAAATCGAACGAAGGATTATAAATGAATTTATCCATAATCATTCCGCTTCTTAACGAGCAGGAATCTTTACCCGAATTACACCAATGGATTGTCAAAGTAATGACGACTCACAACTATTCCTATGAAATTATTTTTATCGATGATGGCAGCACGGATAATTCTTGGTCAATAATTGAAACGTTATCGAAAGAAAATCCAAATGTAAAAGGGATACGTTTTATGAGGAATTTTGGGAAATCTCAAGCGCTGCATGCCGGATTTGCCAAGGCTCAAGGCGATGTTGTAATCACTATGGATGCTGACTTGCAAGACAGTCCAGAGGAAATCCCAGATTTATACAATATGGTAATGAACCAAAATTATGATTTGGTTTCAGGATGGAAAAAGAAACGGTATGATTCGGTAGTATTTAAAAATTTACCTTCCAAATTATTCAATTGGGCAGCAAGAAAAACTTCTGGCGTATATCTCAACGACTTTAATTGTGGTTTAAAAGGGTATAAAAATACGGTAATTAAAAACATTGAGGTTTCGGGAGAAATGCACCGTTACATTCCTGTTTTAGCTAAGAATGCAGGATTTTCAAAAATTGGTGAAAAGGTAGTTAAACATCAAGCCAGAAAATATGGTGAATCTAAATTTGGCATGAGTCGTTTCATTAATGGATTTTTAGACTTAATTACTATTTGGTTTTTATCACGTTATGGTAAAAGACCTATGCACCTTTTTGGTGCTGGTGGCGTTTTGATGTTCATCATTGGATTCCTTTCTACTGGTTTTATAATTTCTATTAAACTCATTAGACTCTATTCTGGATATAAAACTGTTTTAGTCACTGAAAATCCTCTTTTTTACATTGCCTTAACTGCTATGATTATTGGTTCCCAACTATTTTTAGCAGGATTTTTGGGTGAAATAATTCTTCGTACAAAAAATAATGAAGAGCGTTATAAAATTTCAAGTGAGGTGAATTTATGATTTTCTTGAGGTCACAATTTGCGTCCTCAAACATTTTAAAATATGGAATTAGAAGTTATTCAAAATAAAATTCATGAAATTCGAGGATTTAAAGTCATGCTTGATTTTGATTTGGCTTTGTTATATAATTTAGAAACTAGGGTTTTAAAACAAGCCATTCGAAGAAATATCAATAGATTTCCTGAAGATTTTATGTTTATTCTAAATGATGTTGAGTTAAATCAACTGGTATCACAATCTGTGATACCATCAAAAAGTTATTTTGGAGGTGCATTTCCATTTGCATTCACAGAACAGGGAATAGCAATGCTGTCGAGTGTTTTGAATAGTGAAAAAGCAATAGAGATTAACATTTCAATAATGAGAACTTTTGTGACAATCAGACAATTTGCTTTAAATTATACTGAATTGCAAAAAAGAATAAATGAAATTGAAGGACAATTTCCAGAAATATATAATGTCTTAAATTATTTAGTTGAAAAAGAGAATAACGAAGTAATTATTGAAAGAAATAAAATTGGTTACAAAAAATAACAACATGCACATCGAAAAACATATTTTAGATAAAGTAAACGAATGGTTAACACCTTCATTTGACAAAGAAACACAAGACCAAATTACAGAAATGATGACTACTTCACCAAAGAATTTAGAAGAGAGTTTCTATAAAAACTTGGAATTTGGAACTGGTGGAATGAGAGGAATAATGGGTGTTGGAACCAATCGTATCAACAAATATACTTTGGGTAAAAACACTCAAGGATTATCCGATTATTTAAAAAAATCCTTTCCAAACGAACAATTGAAAGTGGTGATTGCTTATGATTGTCGACATAACAGTGATACATTGGCGAAAATAGTTGCTGATGTATTTTCGGCAAATGGTATACACGTTTACTTATTTTCGGAAATGCGTCCAACACCAGAACTTTCATTTGCATTAAAACATCTTAATTGTCACGCCGGTATTGTTTTGACAGCGTCACACAATCCACCAGAATATAACGGCTACAAAGTATATTGGCAAGATGGAGGACAATTGGTTCCGCCACAAGATGAGGGAATCATTCAAGTAATTGAAGACTTAAAATACAGCGAAATAAAATTTAATGCTACTGAAAGTTTAATAGAATATATTGACGTAGCCATTGATAAAGCGTTTATAAATTCGACTATAGAAAATGCAAGTTTTAATACTTCGGCCAAAGCCAAAGAAAATTTAAAAATTGTGTATACTTCATTACATGGTACTTCTATAAAATTAGTTCCAGATGTTTTGGCAAAAGCTGGTTATACTGATGTCAATATTGTTCCTGAACAAGCTGTACCCAATGGTGATTTCCCAACCGTAAAATCTCCAAATCCTGAAGAACCTGAGGCACTGACAATGGCCTTAGCTTTAGCAGAAAAGACAAATGCCGAAATTGTTTTTGGAACTGATCCTGATAGTGATAGACTTGGCGTTGCAGTAAGAAATAATGAAGGGCAAATGCAATTATTAAATGGCAATCAAACCATGGTGGTTATGACCCATTATTTATTAGAACAATGGAAAAAAGAAGGCAAGATTGATGGCAATCAATTTATCGGGTCGACTATAGTTTCCACGCCAATGATGCTTGAATTAGCTTCTGCATATAACGTAGAATGTAAAGTTGGTCTAACTGGATTTAAATGGATTGCGAAATTTATTAAAGATTTTCCTGAACTTACATTTATTGGTGGTGGAGAAGAAAGTTTTGGTTACATGGTTGGCGATGCGGTTCGTGATAAGGATGCTGTTGGTGCCATTTTATTAATGTGTGAAATTGCTGCTCAAGCCAAAGAAAAAGGAAGTTCGGTTTATAAAGAATTACAACAAATGTTTGTGGATTTTGGTTTCTTTAAAGAGCATTTAATTTCTATCACTAAAAAAGGAATTGAAGGCGCCAATGAAATCAAGCAAATGATGGTTGACATGCGCGAAAAACCTGTTGCCGAAATAAACGGACAACGCGTAATTATGGTTGAAGATTATCAAAATTCCACCGCAAAAAATTTATTGACTAACGAAACTGAAACGTTACACATTCCTAAATCGGATGTTTTGATTTACTATTTAGAAGATGGTTCCAAAATTTGTGCACGTCCAAGTGGAACAGAACCAAAGATCAAATTTTACTTTAGTGTCAATACCGCCATAGAAAGTATCAATGAAATTCCAGCAGCAGAAGCTTTCTTGAACGAAAAAATAAAAAACATAATTTCTGAAATGCAGTTGAACTAATGAATAGTATAAAAAAAATATTTCCTTTTATTCGTCCCTATAAAAAGTATGTTTATTTGAACATTTTTTTTAATGTCTTTTATGCATTATTTAGTGCTGTTTCCTTTGTAGCATTAATTCCTATGCTGTCTGTACTTTTTAAAGAAGACAATAAAATAACTACTAAGCCTGTATTAAATGGTATAGAACATTTTGGAAAATACGTTGAGGATTATATGGGTTATTTTATAACCTATTACAACGAAACAAAAGGAGCTCAATATACTTTACTTATAATGATTTCAATAATAATCACCTTATTCTTATTGAAAAATCTATGCAATTATTGGGCCATGTACTTTATTACTTTCTTGAGAAATGGTGTATTGAGAGACATTAGAAATGCCATGTACAAAAAAACGGTAGAACTACCGATTTCTTATTTTTCAGAAAAAAGAAAAGGTGATGTCATTTCAAGAATGACTTCTGATGTTTTAGAAATTCAACACTCTTTTCTATCAGTTTTAGAGTTAATTGTTCGAGAACCTTTAACCATACTATTTACTATTGGTGCCATGTTTTTTATCAGTGTAAAACTGACATTGTTTGTTTTTATTTTCATCCCAATTTCAGGGTTTATTATTTCAAAAGTAGGTAAATCGCTAAAGAAAAAATCAGACAGAGCAGCTATTGAACAAGGTTATTTTCTTTCTATTATTGAAGAAACACTAAGTGGACTAAAAGTAATAAAAGGTTTTAATAGTGAGAATGTATTTAAAGGAAAATTCACCAACTCAACCGACAGATTTTTTCATTTAAACAACAAAATATTAAACCGACAAAATCTTTCTTCGCCATTGAGTGAATTTTTAGGAATATTAATCATTGCAGTTCTCTTAGTATATGGCGGAACAATGGTTTTAGTAGATGCAACACTTTCGGGCGCAAAATTTATTGGCTACATGGGATTGGCTTACAATATTTTAACACCAGCAAAAGCCATTTCTAAAGCAAGTTACGGGGTTAAAAAAGGGGAAGCAGCAGCCGAAAGAATATTAGAAATTTTAGAACAAGAAAATCCAATAGAAAGCAAAGAAAATGCTATTCATAAAACCACTTTTGAAAGCGGCATTTCTTTAGAAAATATCAACTTCAGATACGAGGATGAAAACGTGCTTAAAAACTTTTCACTCTACGTTCCGAAAGGAAAAACCGTTGCTTTGGTTGGACAATCTGGAAGTGGTAAAAGTACCATTGCTAACTTGCTAACCCGTTTTTATGATGTAAACGAAGGTAAAATCTCTATTGATGGAACGGATATCAAAGACATGGATTTGCAATCCTTACGTGGTTTAATGGGATTAGTAACTCAAGACTCTATTTTATTTAACGATACGATAAAAGCTAATATTTCCTTAGGGAAATTAGACGCCACAGATGATGAGATTATTGCTGCTTTGAAAATTGCAAATGCCTATGAATTTGTAAAAGATTTACCCGAAGGCATCTATGCTAATGTTGGCGATAGTGGTAACAAACTTTCAGGTGGACAAAAACAACGTCTATCTATTGCTCGTGCCGTTTTGAAAAATCCACCCATTATGATTTTGGACGAAGCAACATCAGCTTTAGACACAGAAAGTGAAAGGTTAGTGCAACAAGCATTGGAAAACATGATGCAAAACAGAACTTCAGTTGTCATTGCGCATCGTCTTTCAACTATACAAAAAGCAGATGTAATTGTGGTGATGCAAAAAGGAGAAATTGTTGAACAAGGAACTCATGAGGAACTTTTGGTGAAAAACGGAACTTATTCTAAATTAGTTTCGATGCAGTCGTTTGATTAAATAGGTTTGTATTCTTGAACTTTCCAATCTTTATCCAATAAATTTACAAAGTAGTAATGCAATCCGTCTTCTTTGTCAAATACACCGTTTTTATTAGTGTCTTCAATAGTTCTGAAAAATAATTTATTTTTCTCTTCTATTATTTTCCAATCAATTAACTCCTGAAAATCAGTTGATAGCTTAGTGAGTTTCTTTCCTGAAATTTCACTAATACAAATTGACTTTATATCATCAGAATCTAATTTGTTATCTTTATTAGTGTCTAAATCAGAGAGTGTGTAGACCAACAATTGTTGTTTTGATTTTTCAGAAAAAGCTTTTAAATAGGTTGCTGTTTCAATAAAAATGGGCTTTTCTGTCAAAGCATATATCGTGTCCTTACCTAATTCTTGAAATTTCAAGTTTCTTAAATTACCTGTAATTTGAAACTCTCCATAATTTGAAATTGTAAATCCAGCTTCTGAATCATACGAATATTTGATGCTTTTTTTATTATTAGACACTTCACCTATTGGATGTATCAAATAATTTGTTCCTTCCATGTGTATTGGTAAATCGGCAATTTCTAGTTGGGTTGCATCAACAGTAACATCTCGTTTTGCTTTTGATGTATCTTCATATATCACTTTTGGTTTTGGTGTTTCTTCTTTTTTACAACTTGAAAAAACAAAAAGGAATGCGAGAGAAATATAAAGAAAGTAGTTTTTCATTTTGAAACTGATTATTAGACAATCAAAAATAGTGAATAATTTCTACAATTTGGCAGAGAATTTAATATTGAAAACACGTGTAGTCATATAATTTGGAATGGCATACTGATTTTTAGTATAAACATCACGAACCCAAGTATTGGTAATCGCATTTTGGTTGTTAAACAAATTGAAAATTTCAAAACCAAGTGACAAATCTTGGAATTTTTTTAACCAATGGCCATCGGGTCTTTCGTTATTTTTTTCGGTAAACACATACGAAAACCCAACATCAGCACGACGATAATCTCGCAAACGATTTTGATATTCATAAGCATCAGCATAGGATGGTGAACCGCCAGGCAAACCGGTGTTGTATACCAAATTCAAATACAATTTCATATTAGGCAAATTGGGCATGTAGTCTTGAAACAAAATTCCAAATTTTAATCTTTGATCTGTAGGACGAGCAATATATCCTCTGTCATTTTGGTTCTCTTCGGTTTTCATATAACCAAAACTCAACCATGATTCGGTTCCAGGAACGAATTCACCATTCAATCTCATATCAAATCCATAGGCATAAGCTACCGCTTCATTATTGGCTCGGTATCGAATTCTAACGTTTTCTAAGGTATAAGTATTGACATCGGACATGTTTTTATAATAGGCTTCTGAAACCAATTTGAACGGACGATTATTCATTTTAAAATTATAATCGTTACTCAATACAAAATGCACAGACTGTTGTGCTTTTACATTTGGATTTACAACGCCATCCATATCTCTCAATTCACGATAAAAAGGCGGTTGATGATAAAAACCAAGAGACAATCTAAACAACATGTCTTTATCCCAATCGGGTTTTAACGCGAATTGTGCTCTCGGACTAAAAACCGTTTGTGCTTTGCCACCAGAAATTCCTTCTCCAGAAACTATCCAATTATGAAAACGAGCACCAGCTGTTACCCAAAATTGACTATTGCCAAGAGAAGTTTTGGTATTCCATTGTGCAAAACCTGAAAATCTATTGATGTCAACAAAGTTGGTAGCTCTGACATTTTGGTATGGAGCCAAAGGTCCAGTGTAAGGCGTATAAGGTTGGTCATTAGGAAAATCTATAATAGGAGGATTTATAGAAAACCCAGCCGAATCGATTACTTCCCACTCCACTAATCTGTCTCTGATATTTTCGCGAGTATATTTAAAACCCCAGTCGATTTGGTGTTTTTTGTTGTTGATAAAATGTGTTCCTTTAACTTCGGCATTAATAATTAAAGCATCCAAATCATTTCGTGCATGATTTAATTGTGTTCCAATACCACGATTGAAAACCACATTCCCTAAATTTTCTGAACCAATGTTAGTATCAACTTCTCCCAAAAAATAAGCGGCAAAAATATCAAAATACTCTTGTTCCTGAGTGTGATAAACAGAAGCAATAAGTTTATATGTGTTATTTTCGTTTGCTACAAATGAGGTTTTAAAAGCACCAAAAAGGGTTTGATATTGATCATTTTCCTGACCTTCATAAAAAACTTGCAATGCAATTGGCTCATCAATAGTACCAAAATTGGTTTGTCTTGTTAACGGTTGATAATTATATATATTTTGAGCAGCATTCCCTAAAAAACTAAACTGCCATTTTTCATTTGGGTTAAAATTCACAATGGTTTGAACATCAGCAAATGTCGGTCTGTAATTAGTTTGAGTTTCCTGACTGTTAACTAAAAGCGAGTTGTCACGATAACGAACACCTGTAATATTTGACCATTTTTTGTTTTTAGAAATCATATCTGCAGTGATACTTCCTCCAAGAAAACTGGCTTCTGCAGCAAGTCCAAATTTGGTTGGTTTGCGATAGGTAATATCCAAAACCGATGATAATTTATCTCCATATTTAGCTTGAAATCCACCAGCAGAAAAGTCAACATTTTGTACCATATCTGTATTGGTAAAACTCAATCCTTCTTGTTGTCCAGAACGAATTAAAAACGGACGATAGACTTCAATTTCATTAACATAAACTAAATTTTCATCATAATTTCCACCACGAACAGCATATTGTGTACTCAATTCACTATTAGAATTTACGCCAGCAAAAGTCTTTAAAACACTCTCAATTCCAGCATTGGCACTAGGATTTTTTCGAATTACTTCGGGTTGAATAGTGGTAATTCCTTGCACTCTTTTTTTGTTATTGGTTATAACAACGTCGTTCAACTGTTCCGCTTTGTCATTCATTACCACATTGAATTCAAAATTTTCTCCTGGTTTGAGTTGTATAGTAGCTGTAATACTTTTTAAAGAAACATGAGTAAAAACCAACACTATCCGTTGATTAGCAGGAACCGTTAATTCATAAAATCCATCAGCATTTGTTGTTGCCGTTTTTGTTTGATAGCTCACGTTGACGTTTTCGACTGGAATATTATTTTCATCTAAAACAATACCAGCAACTTTGGCGGTTTGGGTTTGTGCAAAAGCAATACTACTAAGCGTAAAAAAAAGGAGCGTAAAAAAGTATTTAATTGTTCTCAAATTATAGAATTAAGGTTTTTGACTTCTAAAAAATTGTGTTTCAAAGATAGTAGAATTTCCAACATTATCAGTGATGACTACTTTTAAATCGTTTTTCCCTTCGGCCACAATGCCATCAGCAAAACGATGAATGAGTTTTTTTGTTTTAGATTCATATTCTAATAAAATCCATTTGCCATTCAAATAGCCATCATAACTTTTAATGCCCGATAAATCATCAGAGATTGTAAATTGCAATTCATTTTGTGCACTAATCCATTTGCCATCAATGTTTTTATCAATCTTTATCTTTGGCCCTATTGTATCTTTAAACAGCTTGTAATCACCTAAATATTTGGTGTAAATAGTAAACGAATTTTTAAATCTTTTAGTATTGTAGAAATAGATTTTTTTATCACTCACCGAACCAATAAACATTTTCTCTCTGTCTTTTTCTGATGATAGACTGTCTTCAAATGTAATTTGAAAATTGCTGAATGCGGGAACACTATCATCGTGAAGTTTTAAAACTCCCTGTTTTACCTCAAAATTCAATTTAAAATCCTCCAAGAAAGTATTCGCAGGAATAGTTACTGTCACATTTTCCAGAGCAAAAATATTATCCTTTTTGGCTTTGACTACATACTTTGCCTGTGTTGGCTCTTCATAAACTCTTGCTGTACGTGGAGAATATTCAATAGGGATGAAAATTTTGGTTATATTTTCTTGATAATCAGATACCTCAATTCTGTAAATCTGGGTTAAATCAGGTTTTAGTGTTATTGTACCGTTATCGCTATCTGAATTTAGTATGCTTAATGGGTATGGATTTGTCATGAACAATTTTTGTACACGTTGCCCTGATTCTTTATATCGTTTATAGTCAATTAGAGCATTTACATATCGGGTTTCGTCAAAAGAAAAAGTGTCAAATTGATATTTAAAAGATGTTTTTCCATTTAAAAAAGTTTGTACTTTAAAAATACCATTGGCATTCCAAGAAACATTGTCAAAATCAATTGCAGTGATTCCAAAACCAATTTTGCCTGTAGCATGTATTTTTTCAGCAATATAACTTCCATCTGGTTGAAGCGATAAATTGATAGAAAATGGTCTTTTAGATTGATTTATAATAGCGTTTTTATCTAAAGGATATACCCATAAACTGCTAATTATTGGACGCTTTTCATCAATAATAACTGAATCAAAACCAAAATACATTGGGTTAATAATTTTTTCCGATTGTGTATCTCGAAATTCAAAATGCAAATGTGGTCCATCTGAACCACCAGTATTTCCAGAAATGGCTATGACATCTCCTTTTTTAACCAATAAATCAGTAGGTTTTAAATACACATCGATTTCAAATGATTTTGCCAAGTATTGTTCCTTTTTTATCCATTTTTCAATTTCTCCATAACCCGATTGCAAATGTCCATAAACAGTTGTAAAACCATTTGGATGAGTAATATATATTGCTTTTCCATAACCCGAAACTGAAATTTTTATCCGTGAAACATAACCATCAGCTGCTGCATAAACATTAAATCCTTCGATTTTTTGGGTTTTGAAATCAAATCCCGAATGAAAATGATTGGGTCTTAACTCTCCAAAATTCCCTGAAAGTTGTAACGGAATATCTAAAGGTGAACGAAAGTAATCCTTTGGATATTGGTTTTGACCAAGCACAAAAAAAGGGAATAAAAAAATTAAATAGAATTTATACATAACTCTTGTTTGTGCTAAGTTAATGAAAGTGAGTAAAAAATTACAATAAAAAATTCATATATAACTCATTAAAATTCAATTTAATATAAAGAGAAGATAAAACAAGAATAAATAATTGACAAAAAAATTGCGAAAACAAAATAGAATCCTAACTTTGTAAAGTAAGTAATGAACAAAATATTTCATGAGTGAAATTGCAGAAATAATTAATTCTCTTGAAGATAGGATAGAAAAACTTTTTATAAAAATAGACAGTTTAGAAAAAAATTCTATTTCAATAACATCAGAATTAGAGAAAGCTGCAACAATAATAAAAAAACAAGCTGACGAAATTGCAAAATTAAAATCAGATTGTGACTCACTTAAAATGGCTAATTCATTATTAGGCGGTGAAGAAAATAAAAGAGATACAAAGCTTAAAATAAATTCATTAATTCGAGAGATAGATTACTGTATTGCTCAGTTATCAGACTAAAAATATGGATGAAAAGCTTAAAATAAAATTATCAATTGCAGACAGAGTTTATCCGTTAACGGTAGAAATGTCTCAAGAAGAAGGTCTGCGAAGTGCTTCAAAGAAGATTGATGCTATGATTAAGCAATTCGAAGAAAACTATGCTGTTCGAGACAAGCAAGATGTGTTAGCCATGTGTGCTTTACAGTTTGCTTCTCAAGTAGAACAAAAGCAAGTGAATAATGCCATAGACGGTTCTGAAACTCTGCAAAGATTGAAAAAAATTAATGATTTATTATTCGAGTATCTCGAAAAAAAATAACGTTCTTAACATAGAATTACAACACTGCCTACATTAGATTTTAATTGGTAAACTCAACACTAACAAATTAGAATGAGCAAATCGTCGTTACTAAAGCATGCCACTATATCGTGGAAACTTGACCAACGAGTTAGCTCAAAACTTGTCTTTTCGAGTTTATGCATTCACCTAATGTAGGCTTTTTTTATATATAAACACAAACAAAAAATGGAAATTACATTTATAATAATTGCGTTAATCGCAGGAGTTGGTGGAGGTTTTGGAATAGCAAAATTCTTAGAGAAAAGCAACATCTCCAACATGGTTAAAAATGCAAAAAAGGAAGCTGCCTCTATTTTAAGAGATGCAAACCTTGAAGCAGAAAACATCAAAAAAGACAAATTACTTCAGGCAAAAGAAAAGTTTTTAGAACTAAAATCAGAGCATGAAAAAGAGATTTTAAACAAAGACAAAAGAGTTGCTGAAGTAGAAAAGAGAACTCGAGATAAAGAGTCTCAAGTTTCAAATGAATTGGCAAAAGCCAAAAAAGTAAACGACGATTTTGAAGCCAAAACAGCAGAATACAATGCTAAAATTGAATTATTAGATAAAAAACAACAAGAGCTTGAAAGATTACACAAAAGTCAAGTAGAGCAATTGGAGGTTATATCTGGTCTTTCTGCAGAAGACGCAAGAGAACAATTGGTGGAAAGCTTAAAAGCAGAAGCTAAGACAAAAGCCATGTCGCATATTCAAGACACCATTGAAGAAGCAAAACTTACTGCTCAACAAGAAGCCAAGAAAGTAATTATCAACACTATTCAACGTGTTGGAACAGAAGAAGCAGTTGAGAATTGTGTTTCTGTTTTCAATATTGAATCTGATGATGTGAAAGGTAGAATTATTGGTCGTGAAGGAAGAAACATTCGTGCACTTGAAGCTGCTACTGGAGTTGAAATTATTGTAGATGATACGCCAGAAGCCATTATTCTATCCTGTTTTGATCCAGTGAGAAGAGAAATAGCTCGTCTTTCATTACACAAATTAGTAACTGATGGACGTATTCATCCGGCACGAATTGAAGAAGTTGTTGCCAAAACAACCAAACAAATTGATGACGAAATCATCGAAGTTGGAAAACGTACTGTTATCGATTTAGGAATTCACGGGTTACATCCTGAATTAATAAAAGTAGTAGGAAGAATGAAATACCGTTCTTCATACGGACAAAACTTACTACAACACTCACGAGAAGTTTCAAAACTTTGTGGAATCATGGCAGCCGAATTAGGACTAAATGTAAAACTTGCCAAACGTGCTGGTTTACTACATGATATTGGAAAAGTGCCTGATACTGAAAGTGATTTACCACACGCATTATTAGGAATGCAATGGGCTGAAAAATTTGGGGAAAAAGAAGAAGTTTGTAACGCTATTGGAGCACACCACGATGAAATTGAAATGAAATATTTAATTTCTCCAATTATTCAGGTTTGTGATGCGATTTCTGGAGCAAGACCTGGAGCAAGACGTCAAGTTTTAGACTCATACATTCAACGATTAAAAGATTTAGAGAATATTGCTTTTGGATTTAATGGCGTTAAAAATGCCTATGCCATTCAAGCGGGACGTGAACTTCGTGTGATAGTTGAAAGCGAAAAAGTAAGCGATGAATTAGCTTCAAGTTTATCTTTTGAGATTTCTCAAAAAATACAAACCGAAATGACGTATCCTGGTCAAGTAAAAATTACAGTAATCAGGGAAACACGTGCGGTGAATATTGCTAAGTAAATTAGGTAAATATTAAAAAGTAAATAGGCGACCAAATGGTCGCCTATTTTTATATAGCAAATATTGATTTTATGGCGTCACTAGTCATTGGTTTCAAATAGTAATTTGTGATTTCCTCTTCAAATTCTTTGGCTCTATTTCTATCCATCGAGTTATCAGAAGAACTAATAATATAGATGCTGATTTCTTTTTTAATATATTCTTTTATCTTTTTATATTCTTCTAAAAACTGCCATCCGTCTAAAACAGGCATGTTAATATCTAGCAAAATCAAATCGGGTGGATTTTCTCCTTTATCTAATTTATCCTTAATTCCGTCTATCGCTTCAAGTCCATTTTCAAAAAAAAACGGGCTTACTTCAATATTATTACTTGACAATAACTTTTTGATTAGAAAGTGATAAATTTTATCATCATCTACGACAAATACATTGTTAAATTTCATTTTTAAAATAGATTTGGGAGTTTTATCATTTTTTTGACTGGACAAAAATAATTAAAAAATCGACTAACTACTCTTTTCTCGG
This sequence comes from Flavobacterium sp. RSB2_4_14, assembly GCF_051547085.1. Classification (NCBI taxonomy): domain Bacteria; kingdom Pseudomonadati; phylum Bacteroidota; class Flavobacteriia; order Flavobacteriales; family Flavobacteriaceae; genus Flavobacterium; species Flavobacterium sp. RSB2_4_14. The sequence continues at coordinate 1,218,126 of NZ_JBPTTL010000001.1, read as the reverse complement.
ATGAAATGTATGTAATATTTGTGTTAAATGTTTTCTGTCTAAATGAACATAGATTTCGGTAGTTGTGATTGACTCATGTCCAAGCATCATTTGAATAGAGCGCAAATCGGCACCATTTTCTAATAAATGAGTTGCAAAAGAATGTCGCAAAGTATGCGGACTAATATTTTTTGATAAATTGATTTTTACGGCTAATGTTTTAATTATAGTAAAAATCATAGCACGCGTTAACTGTTTCCCTCTTCTATTCAAGAATAATGTATCCTCAAAACCCTTAACAATATTTAAATGTGTTCTAATGTTATTTTTATAAAGCTCAATGTATTTTTGGGTAGATTTTGCTACAGGAACAAATCGCTGTTTATTCCCTTTTCCGGTAATTTTTATAAATCCTTCATCAAAAAACAAATCCGAAATTTTTAGTGTTATCAATTCGGTAACACGAAGACCACAACTGTAGAGCGTTTCTAAAATGGCTCTGTTGCGTTCTCCTTCATCTGTTGACAAATCGATAGCGGAAATCAAATTATCAATATCATCAACGGAAAGCGTGTCAGGTAGTTTTCTACCAATCTTTGGCGCTTCTATTAGTTCCATGGGATTATCGTTTCGGTAATCTTCAAAAATCAAATAGGAAAAGAAACTTTTCAACCCAGAGATAATTCGGGCTTGAGAACGAGCATTGACTTCTTTGGAAACCGAATAAATAAATTGTTGAATGGTTTCTTCATTTATTTTTTCGGGCGAAATGGTAATAGCATTTTCATTTAAAAAATGACACAATCGCTCTAAATCGAATGTATAATTATCAATAGTATTCTTTGATAAACCTCGTTCAATTTTTAAATAGGATTGAAAACTCTTGATATAATTGTTCCAGTTCATATTGTAAAGAAACGAAATGTTTGGGTATAAAAAAACCTCTCAACATGGAGAGGTTTTATAATCGTAAATTCTCCAAACCAAATTAGAATTTATAACCTAATGACAATTGAATTACAGAATTTTTATCAAAATAATAAAAATCAGAAACATCAGATAATCCTAGATTATAACGCAGTCCTAAGGATATTTTATCATTAAAATCATACCCAGCACCAAAGTTTATTCCATAATCAAAAGCATTAAAATCATCCTTAATATCAACTTCACCTGACTCAGATATTGGTTCACCTAGTAAAGTTCCAGAATAATCAAATTCATTTTTTGCACTTAATAGAAATCCGATTTGTGGCCCAGCTTCCAAACTAAACTTACTACTTACATAATATTTTGCCATAACTGGGAGATTCAGGTAAGCTAACTTATAATTAGATTCTCCTGATATAATATAACCACTTAGAGCGTCTGACCCTTGATACTTTGCGCCTTGTGTTGAGTACAACAATTCAGGTTGTAAAGTAAATTTTTTACTTAATTTATACTCCATAAATCCTCCAATATGGAAACCTACTTTCATAGTTAAATCTTCACTAGCTGTGAGATTTGCAAAATTAACTCCAGCTTTTACACCAAATTTAATTACATCGTTTCCACTTGTTTCTTTTTCTTGTCCATTTGCAAAAGAAACTACCAATACAGTAGCAATAGTTAAAATAACTTTATTCATTTTGTTTAATTTTTAATTTATTCAAAAATATAAGATTATATTGATAAGTAAGACGCAATCAAATTTATTAACACAACAATAACACTTCCATTATAATCCTACTTATTTTAAAGTAATTATCATTTCTAAAATAAGTTCAATAAAAAAAATATCAAAAAAAAACCTCTCAGCTGAGAGGTTTTTGTTATTTAAACTTATATCCTAAAGATATGGCAAATACATTGTTCTTAATCTCCGTATTGTCTCCTGCTTCAGTTTCAGCTATATTGGTTAAACCAAAATTATACCGAACGTTTGCCGATAATTCTTTAGTAAAATAATATCCAGCTCCAATACCTAAACCAAAATCTACCGATTTAAAAAAATCTTTTACATCTTGTTCATTAGAACCAAAACCGGAAACTTCAACATTTAATTTTGCAGAAGTTAAAAATCCAACTTGAGGTCCAGCTTCGAGGAAAAACTTACTTTCTGGATAGTATTTAATCATCAAAGGAATATTAATATAAGAGAACTTGAATGTGTTACTTGTATTATATAATGTTCCTTCAACATCTACTAATTGATCAAATTTTGCTCCTTGTTGTGAATACAAAAGTTCTGGTTGAAAAGAAACTTTCTTGTTCAACATAATTTCCATAAATCCACCAACATGAAAACTAGTAAACGATTTTGTGTCTGGTGATCCATCTCCAGAAACAGAGATATTGGCAATATTCAAACCTCCTTTTAATCCAAAGGCTGGCTTTTGTGCGGTTGCTAAATTAACGAACGATAAAAAAGCAACTAATAAAAAAATTCTTTTCATTATATAATATTTTTAGTTATTAATATGATGTAAATGTACTACTTTTTAGTTTAATATATATTTCAAAAACATAAAAAAACCACGCCAATGGCGTGGTTTAAACAATATAACAATTTTTGATTAGAATCTGTATCCTAAACCAATGTTAAATGATGTAGTCTTAGCATCTGTTCCATCAATATCAGAAACATTTGATAAACCTAAGTTATATCTAGCATCGAAAAATAATCCAGAAGATAATTCATATCCAGCTCCAAATCCTAAACGGAAATCAGTTGATTTAGTAAAATCTTTAACTTGACCACCACCAGCTACAAACGCAACTTCTGGACCAGCTTGAATATTGAAACCTTCAGCTACATAAAATTTAGCCATTACTGGAATTCTGATGAAATCTAAATTTCCTTCATCTTCTCCGTTACCTTCCATAGAATACAAAAGTTCTGGTTGAACGTGGAATTTTTCAGAAACAGCAAAATCAACAAGACCACCAATGTAGAAACTTGATCTTGCAGATCCTCCGTCAAAATCTCCGGTAAAATTAGAGCTTAGATAACCAGCTTTAACACCGAATTTCATTCCAGAGTCTCCTCCGCTTTTTGCGTCTTGCGCATTTGCAAAACTTACAGCTAATACAGCTGCCATAGTTAAAATGATTTTTTTCATGTTTGTTTAATTTAAGATTAATAAGAACAAATTTATAATTTTCAGTTCCAAACGACCAAATCAACCAAGTCAGTTATCAACAAAATTATTAACAATTGTTTAATTTTATCAACAATATTATGGTGATTAAGTATTCAAACGATGCAATAAGTCAAAAAAAACCTCTCCAATTGGAAAGGTTTTTGAAATCGTAAAGATTAAATTACCATTTGTATAGTAATCCAAATTGTGGTTGAGCGAAGATGTTGTTAAACAAATTCACGTTCACAGTTAAATCACTTGAATTATCGCCATTTTCTGGATTTGCATTATTATAAGCTAAAATGTTAGCTAATTCAAAAGTTGCAGCCCAGTGATTTGTGAAGAAATAATTCATTCCTAAATCAATATTTGCATTGAATGCACTATCCGTAGTTTTATCAAACCCGTTTGGCTCATTTGTTAAAGCAGAATACCCTAAACCAAATTCACCGTAAGCTTGGAAAGCTTTGTCAGAACCTAAAGATAAAAAGTAATAACGTACAAAAGCACCTACTCCAAAAACACCAGATTTGTCTTCTGTGAAATTATCAGTTGCTCCAGCAAAAGCTAAGAAACCTCCTAAACCAACTTTGTCATTAATCATATATCCCATTTTTGGAGTAAATGACCAACTGTCTTCAACGTCTCCAGATCTAAAGCTGAAAGCGCCTTCAACCCACTTATCACCTTTGCTGAAACCTTTTGTTTCTGTTGTAGCATCTTGTGCGTTAGCAAAACCAAATGCAAATACCGCAGCTACTGTTAAAATAATTTTTTTCATGTTTGTTAATTTTAAAATTAGTATACCACAAATTTATAAGTATTATAATGTAGGGTTTCTCTAGGTATATTGCAGTTATTAACAAAATTGTTAACAATTTCAAAGGATAACAAACTGTAATGCATACTATTAAACACTTTCAATTCAAATAAAAAAATAGTATTCACCCAATTATTGGGAAATTTTGTCATCAAAAAAATTTGTTTCCATACTATTTTAGCAACACAACCGCCTAATTAATATTGATTTTTAATACTTTTACGAAAAACAACTTGTTATGAATATCATCATCATTAATGGACCAAACCTTAATTTACTCGGTAAAAGAGAACCTGAGATTTATGGCAATACTACATTTGAAATGTTTTTGGAAGATTTAAAAAGTAAATATCCTTTGATAAATTTGAGCTATTTCCAAAGCAATATTGAAGGAGAACTTATTGATAAAATTCAAGAAGTCGGGTTTACTTTTGATGGAATAATACTTAATGCAGCTGCATATACTCATACATCTATAGGAATTGGTGATGCTGTAAAAGCCATTACAACTCCTGTTATTGAAGTGCACATTTCCAATACCTTTTCTAGAGAAACATTTCGTCATCAATCCTTTATTTCGCCGAATGCTAAAGGAATCATCATTGGTTTTGGTTTGAAAAGTTATGAATTGGCATTACAATCTTTTCTTTAGTTTCACAAAGAGATGAGAAAATTACACAGAAATACAAGGAGAAAAATGAGATGCACTGAGAAAATTTAGTAAGTAATACATCTCAGTGAATCTCAAAAAAAGAAAAACAAAAAGAAACTCTGTGAATCTCTGTGAAATTATTTTTGTTACACAGAGACGCACAGAGAAAAAATAGAGATACACGGAGATTATGGAAATAAATGATTTAACTTCAAAAATAATAGGATTAGCGATTGAAGTACATAGACATCTTGGTCCAGGGTTATTAGAGTCTGCTTATAAAGAATGTTTGTTTTATGAAATTAAGAAACAAGATATTCATGTTGAATGCGAGAAAGCATTGCCATTAGTTTATAAAGAAATTAGGCTTGAGCAAGGATACAGAATTGATTTGTTAATTGAAAACAAACTAGTAATCGAATTAAAAACAGTTGAAAATTTTACTGATGTTCATTTTGCTCAAATATTAACTTATATGAAACTTGGAAATTATTCAACAGGATTATTGATAAATTTTAACACTAAAATGCTAAAACAAGGAATAAAAAGGTTTAAAATATAATCTTTGTTAGATTATTTTGTTACACAGAGATACACGGAGAAAAAAAGAGATACACATGAAAAATTTAAAACTTTGTGAAACTCAAAAATAATTTCACAGAGACACACGGAGAAAAATAGAGATACACGAAGTTTTCTTTATCTCTGTGAAACTCAAAAAAAAAAAAAACTCTGTGAATCTCTGTGTAACAAAAATTTCCATAGACACACAAATAAAAATCTCTGTGTAACAAAAAACTATGAAAAAAATTACTTCACTCCTATTTCTATTTTTATCCTGTTATTCATTTTCTCAAATCAAAGGAACGGTTACTGATAGTAATGGTAAACCAATTCCTTTGGTAAACATTTTTGAAGAGAATACCTATACTGGGACAACCACCAATGACCAAGGAAAATACATTTTGAATATAAGAACAGCAGGAACACATAAAATTATTTTTCAATTTTTAGGATATAAAACATCCAGAGAAATAGTTGATATTACTAATGCCATAGTTGTTTTAGATGTGGTTTTGCAAGAAGAAAACATTGCCTTAAATGAGGTTGTTATCAATCCAAAAGACAATCCTGCCAACGAAATTATCCGCAAAGCCATTGCCAATAAAAAAGAGAATTCCGAAAAAACAGCACGCTACAAAGCTGATTTTTATTCGAGAGGAATTTTTAGAATTAAAGATGCTCCAAAAACAATTTTAGGCCAAAAGTTTGATTTTTTTGATGAAGTATTAGATTCTACAAGAAGTGGAATTCTTTATCTATCAGAAACCGTTTCGAAAATCACTTTCCAAAAGCCCGATAAAATGAAAGAAGTTATATTGGCTTCAAAAGTGAGTGGCAATGATAATGGTTTTAGTTTTAATAATGCAGATTCTGCCAATTTTGATATTTATGAAAACTATCTTCCTTTTGAGATTAATGTTGTTTCTCCTATTGCCGATAATGCTTTTAGTTATTATAAATACAAATTTGAAGGTTCCTTTTTTACCGAAAATCGGCAACAGATTAACAAAATAAAAGTAATTCCGCGTCGTGACTCTGAACCCGTAATGGAAGGTTACATTTATATAGAAGATGAAACCTACTCTGTTTACGCTATAGATTTAACTATCAAAGGCAAACAAATGCAATCTCCTGCTATTGATATGCTGACTTTAAAACAAAGTTTTAGTTATAATTCCAACAATAAAATTTGGGTAAAAAACACCCAAACCATAGATTTTGTAGCAGGTTTACTGAGTATAAAACTTAACGGACGGTTTACGTATGTGTATTCTAATTTTGAATTCCCCAACCAATTTGAAAAGAAAACGTTTTCCCGTGAAGTTTTGAAGTTTGAAGAGAACGCCAATAAAAAAGACAATGAATTTTGGAATACTATTCGCCCAGTTCCTTTAACAGAGGAGGAAACAACCGATTATTTGAAAAAAGATGTCTTGCAAACCAAAAAGAAATCCAAACCATATTTAGACTCTATCGACAACAAGAAAAACAAATTCAAATTCATGGATATTTTGATGGGATACAGTTATAAAAATTCCTTTAAAAAATGGTCACTAGACTATGATAGCCCACTGATGTCAACCACATTTAACACCGTACAAGGATGGAAATTAAATGCCGGTTTATCCTATACCAAAAGAGACGAAGAAAAAAGAACGTACACTAGAATTGGTTCGCGATTTGACTATGGTTTTTCAGAAAACAAACTAAGAGCAACTGCTAGTTTCACTCATAAATTCAACAACAATAATAACAGCACCGTAACCGTGAATGGTGGAAGTTCCATCAATCAATTCAATGGAAGCAACCCTATTTCAAATGTGGTGAACATGGTGAGTACGTTATTTTTCGAAAACAATTTCATGAAATTGTATGAAAAGAATTTTGCTTCCGCTTTTTATGGAAGAGAAGTGCTCAATGGTTTATATATGAACGTAAATGCAGAATATGCCGAACGAAAACCACTCTACAATACAACGGATTACACCATAATTCAAAGCGATGATTTATATACTTCCAACAATCCTTTGGACCCAACTAATGAAACTACTGCAGCCATTGAAAAACACAATTTAGTTAAAGCCAATATCCTGATGCGTTTTAACTTTGGTCAAAAATATTGGACAAGACCCGACGGAAAATTCAATATCCCAAATGATGATTATCCTACTTTGACTTTTGGTTATGAAAAAACATTTGCTGCCACAGCCAAAAATTATGAATACGATTTGATTATGGGAAGAGTGAATTATGATGTAACGCTTGGTAACAAAGGTTTACTTCAAATGAATATCAAAGCAGGAAAGTTTTTTAATGGAGAGAACATCTCGTTTGTAGATTACAAACATTTCAATGGAAATCAAACCCATATTGGACAAAGTGATAGTTACACCAATGTATTTAATTTTCTGCCTTATTACACAGCCAGTACTAATGACAGCTACTTTGAAACCCATATCGAACACAATGACAAAGGCTATTTAATGAATAAAATTCCGTTGTTGAAATATTTACAATCACAGTTGGTTCTTGGATTTCACAATCTTGCCATACCAGAACGAAAACCCTATCAAGAGTTTACAGTAGGATTGGACAACTTAGGTTTTGGAAAATATAGATTTTTTCGAGTAGATTATATTCGCTCCTATCAAAACGGCTATCAAGGTGATGGCGTAATCTTTGGACTGAAATTTTTGAATGTTTTTGAATAATTTACTATATCCTACGCTCGTAGGGTATAGGTCTACAAACTATTTTACTACATGCTACGTTCGTAGGGTATAGGTCTACAAACTAGTTTACTATATGCTACGCTCGTAGGGTATATATCTACAAGTTGTTGGATGGCATACCCTCATCAGGGGATATATATCTACAAGTTGTTGGATGGCATTCCCTCATCAGGGAGTATATGTCTACAAGTTGTTGGATGGCATTACTTCATCAGGGGATATATGTCTACAAGTTGTTGGATGGCATTCCCTCATCATGGAGTATATATCTACAAGTTGTTGGATGGCATTCCCTCATCAGGGAGTATATGTCTACAAGTTGTTGGATGGCATTCCCTCATCAGGGAGTATATGTCTACAAATTTTTTACTATTACTTCAAAAACACATCATACCCAAATCGGATTAAAGTTAAAACAACGACAAAAAGAAAAAAGATTCTAATGAATTCGTTTCCTTTTTTGATAGCCAGCTTTGCTCCTATCCAACCACCAACTGCATTGCAAACGGCCATTGGAATAGCAATTGCCCAAATGATTTTTCCTTTTAAAATAAACAGACAAATGGAGCCAAAATTAGTTGCCAAGTTCACCATTTTGGCATTAGCCGAAGCATGAAGAAAATCAAATCCTAGCACAGAAACAAAAGCCAATACTAGAAAACTACCTGTTCCTGGACCAATAAATCCATCATAAAAACCAATGCAAACACTCATGGAAACAGCTAATAAAAGTTGTCTTTTAACAGAATGTTCTTTGGCTTGATGTATTCCAAAATCTTTTTTGGTAAAGGTGTAAATAGCAATCAAAATCAAAACCACTAACAGCAACGGTTTCATAAAATCGTTATGTACCAATGTCAATAAATTAGACCCTAAAAAAGCAGAAACAAAAGCTACAATTGCCATGATGGAAAGCAATTTCCAATTCATTTGCACCTTTTTTAAATACTGATACGCTGCAAAGCTAGTGCCACTAAACGCTGGGATTTTCAAGGAACCAATGATATTGGCTACCGCTAAATTGGGCAACAAAATCATTGCTACAGGCGTTTGTATCAAACCGCCACCGCCAACAATAGCATCCACAAATCCTGCGAGGAAAGCGGCAATACAAAGCAAAATGATGATGTAAGTTTCCATAAATAGTAAAAAATACTAAAACTAAAAAACCATTAAGGTATTAAGTTTCATTAAGTCGTTCTTAATTCTCTTAATACCTTAATGGTTTAAAATAAAATTCTATCGGTTTATAATCTAACGATATTAGCTCCAAGCGCACGAAGTCTTTCGTCAATACGTTCGTAACCTCTATCAATTTGCTCAATATTTTGAATAGTTGAAGTTCCTTTGGCAGAAAGTGCAGCAATCAATAATGAAATTCCGGCACGAATATCAGGCGAAGACATTACCGTTGCTTTTAATTGCGATTTGAAATCATGTCCCATCACTACAGCTCTGTGTGGATCACACAACATAATTTTGGCTCCCATATCAATCAATTTATCCACAAAGAACAAACGGCTTTCAAACATTTTTTGGTGTATCAACACATCACCATTGGCTTGTGTAGCTACAACCAAAATAATACTCAATAAATCGGGTGTAAAACCTGGCCATGGTGCATCAGCAATGGTCAAAATTGAACCGTCAATATCGGTTTTCACGGTATATCCTTTAGTATGAGCAGGAATATAAATATCGTCTCCTTTTTTCTCTAAAGTAATTCCCAATTTTCTAAACACACTTGGAATTACACCAAGATTTTCCCAAGACACATTTTTAATAGTGATTTCGCTTCTTGTCATTGCCGCTAAGCCAATCCAAGAACCGATTTCAATCATATCAGGAAGAATTCTATGTTCGCAACCACCAAGACTTTCAACACCTTCAATAGTCAATAAATTAGAACCAACTCCAGTGATTTTGGCACCCATAGAGTTCAACATTTTACACAATTGTTGCAAATAAGGTTCGCAAGCCGCATTGTAAACCGTTGTAATTCCTTCGGCAAGAACGGCAGCCATAACTATATTAGCCGTTCCTGTAACAGAAGCTTCATCAAGTAGCATATGCGCACCTTTCAATCTGCCTTTGTTTTCTACACCATAAAAATGATCTTCTCTTTCGTAACGGAATTTTGCTCCCAAATTAATGAAACCTTCAAAATGGGTATCCAAACGACGACGACCAATTTTATCCCCACCAGGTTTTGGAATATATCCTTTACCAAAACGAGCTAACAATGGACCAACAATCATTATAGAACCTCTTAAACTGCCACCTTCTTTTTTGAACGCTTCGGTTTCAAGATAACCCACATTCACTTCATCTGCTTGAAAAGTTATAGAACCTGGTCCGTTTTTTTGGATTTTAACACCTAAGTTACCTAAAAGTGTTATTAATTTATTGACATCAATGATATCAGGAATATTATTGATTGTTACTTTTTCAGGAGTTAATAGTACTGCACATAATATTTGTAATGCTTCGTTTTTGGCTCCTTGTGGTGTTACATCACCTTTTAGTTGGATGCCTCCTTCAATTTTAAAAGTTCCCATGTTTTTATTGGTTATCGGTTGTCAATTATCAGTTATCGGTTATCAGTTATAGGTATTATAAGTTTTCGGTTAGTCAACAAAACGGACATTATTCAACTATTTACAAATAACATTCAACCGATAACTGCCAACTGACAACTATTTTGAATTATTATTTTTTATAAAAGGTTTTTTGCCAATTTTATTGCTTTTAATCTTAGCATTTTGAGGAGGCATATTTTTATTAGACATTTTTTTATTGGTACGCATTAAATCATTGGTGTTCAATAATTCCTCCGTACTTCCTAATAAATTGAGTTTACCATCGGATAATTCATAGAGATGTTCAAAAATCACGATATCGGTTACGGTATCTTTATTCCAACTCAAATACGATTTTTTCATGTGGTTGGCAATCACTTTGACCAAGGCATTTTTCATTTCGCCATCTTCCCAACTGTTGGCAACGTTTATCATGTACTTGATATTATTGCCATAAAAACGATATTTTGGATTTTTTTGAGGATAAGCTAATCGCTCAGGTTTCAAAAAGATAACATCTTTTGTTGGAATTGGATAAGGAGAATCTACATCCAATTTGAAATCAGACATTATAAAAAGCTGATCCCACAACTTGTGTTGAAAATCAAGCACATCACGCAAATGAGGGTTCAAACTACCCATGACTTGAATGATATATTTTGCTGCTTTATTGCGCTCTACTCTGTCTTCAATTTCTGTTGCTTGAGAAATTAATTTCTGTAAATGGCGTCCATATTCTGGAATAATTAAATGCGGTCTTTCTGCATTATATTCCATGTGATGCACCACATCGTTAGCGTTTTCTTTACTATATTTTTCAGCCATCATAATGATATTATTCCTTCAATATTTGATACTTCAATGTATTTTTCAACCACGCTTTCAGGACTATCCATCATGACATTAATTGATACACTAGTATATTTTCCAGTTTTGGATTGTGTAGTTTGGATTACAGCGCCTATATTATCAAAAGCATTTTCTACTTCTTCAATTTTTTTGGGGTCTGTAGGTATAATAAATTTATATAAATATTCCCCTGGCCATGTTGACGTATTGTTCAACTCTTCACGCAATCTGTTATAAAATTCTTCGGTCTTCTTATCCATTTAAAATAAAATAAAAGCAAATATACAGTATTGGTTTTAGATTTTTGGATGGGAATGCATGATTTAGAAAAAATCTCTTTTCAACTTTCAAAAAAGGAATAAAAAAAGCCCTAATGTTTATAATTAGAGCTTTTAAATATTCTTGAAAAAATAGTATTAATTCTTTACACAACGTACAGAAATAGCGGCTTTGCTTCTAATAGAGCTTCTTGTTAGCGAGTTGGTAAGACTTATATTTACACTATAGGCAGTATTTGTGCTTGACGAAGTAGTGCTCCACCAGTAGGCAACTTCACCTATATTTTTAAATGGTTCCCCAGCCGGAGTGTAGGTAGTTGTTAAATAACTATATCCACCAGGAAGCGCACTAAAACCTGATTGATTTGTAGCCACTGCCGCTGCGGGAGACCATAATGCTCCAGCGTCTCTCATTTTAGAACCAGCAACACTAGTGCCTCCTAAAAAAGTAGTTAATGATGTCCATTCTTGATCAGTAGGAATATGCCAACCAGTAGGAGCTAAACCTCTTGGGTCATTAACGGCATACCAATTGTATAATTTTCCATATACAGTTCCGTTGGCAGTATCATTGGCATAGTAGCACCAAGCTCCAGTGGTTAAATTGTCCCATTGAGTCAAATCTGTTACTTGTGGTATAACATCGCCATTTCTATATTTACTCACATTTAGATTTTTTTTCATCCACTGCTTTGAATTGATAATAATAGTTGGATAAGAATTTCCATCAACATCAGTAACAGAGCTCGCATCTGAATATACCTGGCTCAAAGTAGTAAATGTAATTTGATCACCATAAAATGTACCATCAGAAGTCGTTCCATAAGCTCTTACATAGTAAGTGGTGTTTTGAGAAAGAGGTGATAGATTACTTGAAAAATTTTCATTGGGTGCATAATAGTTTGTAGCTGTTGTATGAGTACCACTAATAGTTGGGTTTGGTGATAAACCATAGCATATACCATAAACGGAAACCTCGTTTTCAAATGCCCGGTTAAATCTTCCAATAACATTGGCTGATTGATGACCTAAATTTGTGACGGAGTTTGTTTCTACTTTAAATATATTTTCTGGATTGACAACATTTGTATCATCATTACTGCTACAACTATAAAACAGAACAGAAATGATCGTGAAGATTAGAATTTTTTTCATAAAAATAACATTTGTACAAATAAAAAAAAAAAAAAGGAAAAAATGAAGTTTTTGTTTAGAAATGATTGAAATTTTTTCTGTAATTACTAATAGAGTAATTTTGATTTGAAATGTTATTAAAATAAAAACTATCTGTAAACAGAAAATCAAGAAAAACAGCTAACTTTTTTTAATTGTAATTCATAAAAAATGTAAATTTGAATTTAAAATTATTGTATTATGAACTTACTTGAAAGAATTACAATAGACCCAAATGTTGTTCATGGTAAACCCGCAATACGAGGAATGCGATGGACAGTCGAAATGATTATTGATTTACTTGGTTCTGGAATGTCAAGCCAAGAAATTTTAGAAGACCATCCCGAACTCGAAAAGGAAGACATTTTGGCCAGTCTTAAATTTGCCAAAATGTATTTGTCAGGACAATCCATTCAAAGTATTAATTGATGAAATTTCTTTGTGATGTCCATATTTCATTCAAACTGGTGAATTTCTTGAGCTCAAAAGGTTTTGAATGTATTCATGTTAATGCTATTTTAAATAAATGGTTCACAGAAGATCAATTGATTGCAAAATATGCTGATGAAAATGATTGTATTTTAATTACAAAAGATGCAGATTTCAGAGATAGTTACTTCATAAAAAATACTCCAAAAAAATTAGTTAAAATTAATTTAGGGAACATCTCAAACATCGACTTGATAAAAATAATTGAAACAAACCTAGATAAAATAGAAACGTTAAATTGTAATGAGAATTTCATAATAGAAATTGATGTTGACAATTCGACTTTTTCTTCCATGAAAGTTATCGTTTAAATCATTTTTTATCAAAGTTCATAGTAAAAACCATGTCTTCAGATATTTGCAAAGCTGGTTAAAAACTGTGAAATCCGTTTAATCCGTAACAAAAAAACCTAGCGAACTTAGCGAAAACCTTTGCGATCTTGGCGGTTAAAAAAATTGCATTTAAGTAAGGGTTTTGCAGTTGAAGTAAGTGTTTTTCGTTCCTGTAAAATAAAACGCAAAACACTTCTCATATTCTAATTTGTTTCAATAAATTTGCGCCTCATTTCAATAAACTTGAAAAAAGAACTCATAGTCATTACTGGTGGTCCAGGAACAGGAAAAACCACAATAATCGATGCACTCATCGAGCAAGGCTATGCGTGTTTCCCCGAAATTTCACGTCAAATCACACTTGAAGCCAAAAAACAAGGCATCGAACAATTGTTTCTCGAAAGACCACTTCTATTTAGCGAATTGTTACTAGAAGGAAGAAAAAAACAACACCAACAAGCTACTAGCGACCATGCCGAAATTGTTTTCCTTGACAGAGGAATTCCAGATATTTTGGCATACATGCACTACATTGGCGATAGTTATCCTGCTTTTTTTGACCATGCCAGTAAAGAACATAGCTACTCAAAAGTATTTGTTCTTCCACCTTGGGAAGATATCTATGAGAGTGATGAAGCGCGTTATGAAAACTTTGAACAAGCCAAACTAATCTTCGAACATCTAAAAGAAACCTATCAACACTATGGTTATGAACTAATCGAAGTGCCAAGAGGAACGGTAGAAGAACGTATCCAATTTATTTTAAATCAGCTATTTTAAAAAATTGCGGGTTGCGGATTTCGAGTTCCAAGTTTCGAGTTTCATTCTTTTTTCTATTTTCTCTTCTCTTTCCTCTATTTTCATAAAAAATAAGTAGTTTTGATAAACAAACAATCAGCAAATTGAATACTGCAGTAGATATTCTTCAAAAGTATTGGAAACACGACGCTTTTCGTTCGCCGCAGGAAGAAATCATTGCTTCTGTGTTGGAAGGAAAAGACACTTTGGCACTGATGCCAACTGGTGGAGGAAAATCGATTTGTTTTCAAGTGCCAGCTATGATGCAAGAAGGAATTTGCCTGGTCATTTCGCCGTTGATTGCTTTGATGCGTGACCAAGTTCAAAATTTACAAAACAAAGGCATAAAAGCCATTGCATTAACTGGAGGAATTCATCAGGATGAAATAATCGATTTGTTGGATAATTGTCAATTTGGAAACTACAAATTTCTATACCTTTCCCCTGAACGATTGCAAAATGATTGGATTTTGGAACGCATCAAAAATCTACCTATAAATCTCATCGCGATAGACGAAGCACATTGCGTTTCACAATGGGGACATGACTTTCGTCCGGCGTATTTAAAAATTGCAAAGCTCAAAGAATATTTTCCAAAAGTACCATTTCTGGCTTTGACAGCTTCGGCTACACCCAGAGTAAAAGAAGATATTATTCTTCAATTACAACTTGATAATCCTCAAACTTTTTCAAAATCATTTTACCGAGACAATATTGCTTACATGGTTTTTGAAACGGAAGACAAACTAAATTTGCTTCAACAAATACTTCATAAAAATTCGCAATCTTCTATAATTTATGTAACCAATAGAAAAGCATGCTCTGACACTGTTTATCAGTTAGAAAATTTAGGTTTCAAAGCCACTTACTATCATGGTGGTTTGTCCTATAAAGACAAAGAAAACCACATGAAACTTTGGATGGAAGAAAAGGTGCAAGTAATGGTTGCCACTAATGCTTTTGGAATGGGAATAGATAAAGCCAATGTAAAAACCATTATTCATTTGCATTTACCTCAAAACTTAGAAAATTATTACCAAGAATCGGGTCGCGCAGGAAGAAATGGCGATAAAGCTTTTGCCGTTATACTCAATAATCCATCCGATATTTTACATGCCGAAGCACAATTCATCAGTGTTTTACCCGATAAAGCATTTTTGAATTTGGTATTTACTAAACTCTGCAATTATTTTAAGATTGCCTATGGCGAAGGAATTGACGAACAATTTAGTTTTAACCTCAATCAATTTTGTGGAAAATACAATTTTCCGATATTGAAAACCTATAATGCCTTACAGTTTTTGGACCGACAAGGAGTTATTACTTTATCACAAGAATTCTCAGAAAAAATAAGTATTCAATTTATCATTCCTTCCAAAGAAGTTATTCGCTATATGAGTTTAAATCCAAATGATGAGGAAATACTATTGACACTGTTGCGAACCTATCCTGGAATATATGACATGCAAACGCCTTTTAATCCTCAAATTATTGCCAAGAAATCAAACAGTACCGAAAATACAGTACTATCACTTCTCCAAAAATTAAAAGAAAAAGATATCATCGAAATGATTTCCAAAAATAATGATGCTACCATTACCTTCAATGAAATTAGAGAAGACGAACATACCATTAATCGAATATCAAAACATTTAATAGCACAAAACAAATTAAAGGTAGAACAACTACAAGCGGTTTTATATTATTGTAAAGACACCAAAACTTGTAAAAACAAATTGTTGATGCGCTATTTTGGTGAAACCTTAAAAAAAGATTGTGGCATTTGCTCTCATTGTATATCGAAGACAAAAAAGACAACTAAAACCAGTGAGATTTCAGAAAAAATCATCGAATTACTAAAAATACAAGATTTCAATTCTAGAGATATTCAAAAGTTATCAAAATTTCCAAAAGACGATGTTATCTTTGCCCTTCAAAACTTATTAGAAAATGATACCATCAGTATCAAATCAAATAATTTATATTCTTTAAAATAAGAATACTGAACTTTAATCAGCATAAATGGAAAAGCTACGCATAGTCTTCATGGGAACACCGGAATTTGCCGTTGGTATTTTGGACACCATTATAAAAAATAATTACGAGGTTGTTGGTGTTATAACCGCAGCCGATAAACCTGCAGGTCGTGGTCAAAAAATTAAATATTCGGCAGTCAAAGAATATGCATTGGAACATAACCTAAAATTATTACAGCCAACAAACTTAAAAGACGAAAGTTTTCTATCCGAATTAAGAAGTTTAAATGCCAACCTGCAAGTAGTAGTTGCCTTCAGAATGTTGCCCGAATTAGTTTGGCGTATGCCAAAATTGGGAACATTTAATCTTCACGCTTCTTTATTACCAAACTATCGTGGAGCTGCACCTATAAATTGGGCAATTATTAATGGCGAAACCAAAACTGGCGTGACTACCTTTTTTATAGATGACAAGATTGATACAGGTGCGATGATATTGCGAAAAGAAATTGAAATCAGTTCCGATGAAAATGCGGGTGAACTTCATGACCGATTAATGCTATTAGGTAGCGAAGTAGTGACAGATACTTTAGCATTAATCGAAAAAGGAACAGTAACAACAACTACTCAAGTTGACAATGCAGAAATTAAAACAGCCTATAAACTCAATCGTGAAAATTGTAAAGTAGATTGGACTAAATCAGCAACAGAAATTTACAATTTAATTCGTGGATTATCGCCTTATCCTTCGGCTTGGTGCATCATAAAAAATAATGATGACGAATGGAGTGTTAAACTTTATGAAGCTAAAATTATTTCAGAAAAACATGCTTTCAAAATTGGTCAAATTAGTACTTCAAAAAAAGAAATTAAAATAGCGGTTAAAGATGGTTTTATTCAAATTCTAAGTCTTCAACTACCTGGGAAGAAAAAAATGCAAGCTCATGAGCTATTAAACGGAGTGACTTTTTCAGAAAAAGCACAAGCAGAGTAAGGTCTCAAAGCGTTTTATGACTTCAAAATACTAAGAAAAGCATTGGTTTATCAACAAATAACCCAAGTTATCAACAAATTTTTGAAAAAATCACTAAATCGCTTGTACAGTAAGGAATTCCTATTAAATTTGTTACAATTAACAAAATGTTTAACCAACAATTAATAACTAACATTATGAACAAATCAGAATTAATCGATGCAATTGCAGCTGATGCAGGAATTACAAAAGCGGCAGCAAAATTAGCTTTAGAATCATTTTTAGGAAATGTAAGCGGTACCTTGAAAAAAGGTGGAAGAGTATCTTTAGTAGGTTTCGGTTCTTGGTCAGTATCTAAAAGAGCTGCAAGAGATGGAAGAAATCCACAAACTGGTAAAACTATCAAAATTGCTGCTAAAAATGTAGTTAAATTCAAAGCTGGTGCTGAATTAGACGGAGCAGTAAACTAATAATTTAGTTCTTCAAAAATATAAAAGCTACATCAAACGATGTGGCTTTTTTTATTTTACATAAATAATATTTGGTTTTTAAATATTTTTTTTGTTAACTTTATTAAAACTTTAATACATATGATTACAGAAATATTAAAGAAAGGACAATTATTAATTGCTGAACCGTCTATAATTGGTGACTTATCGTTTAATAGGTCTGTAATTTTATTGGCCGATCATAATAAAGAAGGTTCAGTTGGTTTTATATTAAACAAACCGCTCAAATACACTATTAAAGATTTACTTCCAGAAATTGAGGCCAATTTTAAAATTTATAATGGTGGTCCAGTTGAACAAGACAATTTATACTTTATCCATAATGTCCCTAACCTTATTCCTGACAGTATCGAAATTTCAAATGGAATTTTTTGGGGAGGCGATTTTGAGTTAACTAGGGACTTGATTAATAATGGGATTATAACCAAAAAAAACATTCGATTCTTCTTAGGATACACTGGTTGGGACTCGGAACAATTAGAAAGCGAAATGGAAGCTAACTCTTGGATATTAACCAAGAATATCTATGAAAATAAAATTTTAGGAAAAGCTTCTGTTCATTTTTGGAAAGAACGGATTTTAGAATTGGGTGGAGAATATTTAATTTGGTCAAACGCTCCCGAAAATCCAATTCTTAATTAATTCCATTGTTTAATTTTTCTAGTAATTGAACCGCTAATTTTACTTCAAATTCCTTTTTTCTATACTTTGTGATAGGTTGAATTCCCGTAATTACGTTTGTGATAAACAATTCGTCTGCTTTTTGTAAATCGAAAGGAGAAATTTCTCCTTCTATCACTTCAATAGTTTCAATTTGTTTGGCGAAACTGATGATTTGTTTTCTCATTATTCCATTCAAACAACCTTCTGAAATGGGTGGTGTAATTAAAGTATTACCCATCAACATAAATAGATTCCCACTAATAGACTCAATTACATTTTTCGAATCATTAATAAGCAAACAAGAATCTAATTGATTCTCCTTGGCAAAGACACTTGCCGTTACTTGAATCATCTTATTAGTTGTTTTTAGTGTAGAAAGCAACTGCTTGGTTACCACAAAATCTTTATACAAATCAACTTCAAAATTACTCTTTTCAATTTTATATGTCTTATCTAAAAGTGGTGATGCTTGAATAATAAACGAAACCGAATTTTGACTTGGCGCATAATATCCTCCTTCATTCCTATATACCGTAATCCTAACTCGAGCTGAGTTTTCGATTCCTAATTGACGTGTCAAACTCAAAATTTGATTTTCTAAAAACTCTAGCGTAAAAGACATTGGGATCTCCATCCTAACAATACGCATCGAAGCCATTAATCTAAAATAATGATCTTCAAAAAACAAGATTGTATTGTCTACAATTTTTAAAGTTTCAAAAACACCATCACCATATAAAAAAGATCGGTTGTTCACCGACAATTGTAAATTAGAATCTACAATAACACCATTAAAATTAATCATAAAAAAATCCCGTCTCGATTTTTAGAATGAGACGGGACAAATTTAACTTTAAAAAATTGAATTATATTGAGCCAATGACGTGTTTTAAATCAGAAACTTGATTTTCCCATAATAGTTTAGATTCTTCAAGTTCGTCTTCTAATGCATAGTCAACAACCATTAATGAAACATCCTTTGTAATTTCATCTTCCAAAATTCTTAATTCAAAATAATATTCAGTATCTTTATTTGACTCATCAACCCATTTAAATTTTACTTTTTCTCCCGTTTTTTTTGAAGCAAGTCTAGCGTTTTCTTCATTGCCATCCCAAATAAAAGTAAAAAACTCACCTCTTGAATTAACATTATCGGCAAACCATTCTTGCAAACCTGAAGGAGTTGATATATATTGATATAATAATTGAGGTGATGAATTTAAAGGAAATTCTAATTCGTAACGTATTTTACTATCCATGACTTGAATAAATTTTTTGGAAATATATAGAATAAAAATTAAAAAAAAAGCGTTTTTCTAAAAATTAAAAAAATAACTGCTATAAGTTTGTAGCCATAAATTTTAATTTTATATTTGCACCCGCATTCAAGGAATGCCATCTTAATGGCGAGGTAGCTCAGTCGGTTAGAGCGCAGGATTCATAACCCTGAGGTCGGGAGTTCAAATCTCCCTCTCGCTACAAAATTGAAAGGTTTGGATTTTTCCAGACCTTTTTTAATTTTATGCCATCCTATCTTTTTTCAAAAATCCACAACAATCTAATTTTCAGTATCTAAAAATATTTACTTAAAATGATAAAAAAATTATTTTATGTAAGATTTTTATATTTTAAAAATACTTTAAAGTGCATTTCGTCGATTTTTTTATGCTTTTTATCGATTATTTAAAAAACACTTTCTATTTTTGGAGTGTCAAATAATCAGATGAAGAAAAATTAAAACTTCATTTAAATAATTAAGAATAACTAAAACCCCGAGTTATGAAAAATTTATTACTTAAGTTAAATGAAAAAAAATGTATATCATTAATTACACTTTTACTAGTAATTAATTTCGGATATACCCAAACATCACAAACATTCACAACACCTGGTTTAGGTTCTGTTGTTATACCAGCTGGTGTAACAACAATTACTGTTGAAGCCTGGGGTGCAGGTGGTGGTGGTGGAAGCAGTAACAATACTAATTCTAATGGTGGTTCTGGCGGCGGTGGCGGTGCCTATGCTAGAGGAATACATACCGTAACTCCTGGTAGTACCTATTATTATACCGTAGGGACAAAGGGAACAGGTGGTCCTGCAAACAGTACAGTTGTTCCAACAGCAGGAACTGTTTCTTGGTTTAAAGCTATCGCATCTTCAATGACTCCTCCAACAAATTTTGGAAACGGAGCATTAGCTAATGGCGGTGGTGCAGGAGTAAATAACTCTAATACTTCACCAAACAATGGTGGAACTGCATTTGGAAATAATGCCTTTATCACAGGTGCAACTGGAGCTGCAGGAAGCAACAGCGGTGGTGGAAATGGAGGTACAGCTGCAGGTGTAGGTGGTGGAACTGGCGGAAATGGCTCAAATTCTTCAGATGGAAGTAATGGAAATCCTCCTGGTGGTGGTGGTGGTGGAAGTGACGATGCTGCTTCTAGAAAGGGTGGTGATGGTGGTCATGGTCAAGTAAGAATAACTTGGACTTGCCCAACTTATTCTCTTACCTCAGCCACTACAGCAACGGGTCCATTTTGTGGCACATCAACTTCTGATGTAACTTTAAGTTCAACTTCAATACCAACAGGAACTTATACTGTAACGTATAACCTGTCTGGAGCAACTTCAGCAACAGGAGTTACTGCTACGATGAATTTTACTGTAGGAACACCAGGTACTGGAACATTTACAACTCCTATATTAAATATTGGAACTACCAATATAACAATTACCAATCTAGCATCGGGAACAGTATGTTCAAATTCTGTAAGTTCAAATAATACTGCAAGTGTAATAATTAATACAAGTAACAGTATCTCATTAACCTCAGCAATTGGGACCGATAACCAAACTAGATGTGTGGGTTCAGCAATAACTACAATCACATATAATACAGCTGGTGCCACTGGTGCTACAATTTCAGGATTACCTGCTGGTGTTTCGGGTTCATGGGCTGGAAATGTAGTTACAATTTCAGGGACACCTTCTCTTATCGGAACTTATAATTACACTATTACTTTAACAGGTGGTTGTGGAACTTCAACTGCAACAGGAACAATAATCGTTTCAACATCAAATACCATTGCATCAGGAATTAACAGAACAGCTTGTATTAATAATGCAA
This sequence comes from Flavobacterium sp. RSB2_4_14, assembly GCF_051547085.1. Taxonomy (NCBI): domain Bacteria; kingdom Pseudomonadati; phylum Bacteroidota; class Flavobacteriia; order Flavobacteriales; family Flavobacteriaceae; genus Flavobacterium; species Flavobacterium sp. RSB2_4_14. The sequence goes on along the minus strand of NZ_JBPTTL010000001.1, from coordinate 1,196,508 downwards.
TCTCAACTATCAATTTAGCAACGACAGGTGCTACTGGTGCAACTTTCTCTGGATTACCAACTGGTATTTCAGGTTCATGGGCTGCTAATATGGCTACTATTTCGGGTACACCAACTGTAGCTGGAACATTCAACTATACGGTTACAACTTTAGGAGGATGTGCTCCAGTAACAGCAACAGGAACAATTACGGTTACACCTTTAAATACCATTGCTGCTGGAATTAACAGAACAACTTGTATTAATACTGCTGTTACAAGCATCACTTTAGCAACAACAGGTGCAACTGGTGCTACTGTAACGGGTTTACCTGCTGGTGTTACTGGAACTTGGGCAACTAATCAAGTTACTATAAGCGGAACTCCAACTGCTTCTGGTACATTCAATTATACTGTTACAACGACTGGTGGTTGTCCTCCAGCTACAACTACTGGAACAATTACGGTTAATCCTTTAAATACGATTGCAGCTGGAAGTAACATAACAACTTGTATCAACTCAGCAATCACTTCGATAACTTTAGCAACAACCGGAGCAACTGGAGCAACATTCACAGGATTACCTGCTGGTGTTACAGGTTCATGGGCGGCGAATATGGCTACTATTTCAGGTACGCCAACCGCTTCTGGTACTTTTAACTACACCGTTACAACTACGGGTGGTTGTCTTCCTGCAACAACAACAGGAACAATTACAGTTACTCCTTTAAATACCATTGCTGCTGGAGTTAACAGAACAACTTGTGTAAATACGGCAATCACAAGCATCACTTTAGCAACAACTGGAGCCACTGGAGCAACATTCACAGGATTACCTGCTGGTGTTACAGGTTCGTGGGCGGCTAATGTGGCTACTATTTCGGGAACGCCAACTGCTTCGGGTACTTTTAACTACACGGTTACCACAACAGGTGGTTGTGGAACTATAACTACTGGTGGAACAATTACTGTTACTAATAACACCATAACTTTAGCTTCTGCGGCTGGAACAGATAACCAAACAAGATGTATTAGTACTGTTATTACTCAAATAAGATATAATACAACTGGTGCTACTGGTGCTACAGTTACTGGTTTACCAGCGGGTGTTAATGGTTCTTGGGCAGCTAATCAAGTTAATATTATAGGAACACCTACTGTTTCTGGAATATTCAACTATACGGTTACCACCACAGGTGGTTGTGCTCCAGTAACAGCAACAGGAACAATTACAGTAAACCCTTTAAACACGATTGCAGCTGGAAGTAATAGAACAAATTGTGTTAATACAGCAATTACAAGTATCACTTTAGCAACAACTGGAGCAACTAGCGTAACATTCACTGGATTACCTGCTGGTGTAACGGGTTCATGGTCGGCTAATGTGGCTACTATTTCGGGAACACCTACTGCTTCTGGAACATTTAACTATACAGTTACTACAACAGGTGGTTGTCTTCCTGCAACAACAACAGGAACAATTACGGTTACACCTTTAAATAACATTGCTGCGGGAGTTAACAGAACAACTTGTAATAATTCATCAATTACAAATATCACTTTAGCAACTACTGGAGCTACTGGAGCAACAATCACTGGATTACCTGCTGGTGTAACTGGAAACTGGGCCGCTAATCTAGTTACGATAAGCGGAACGCCAACAGCTTCTGGTTCTTTTCCTTACACGGTTACTTTAACGGGTGGTTGTGGAACTGTAACTACTAGTGGAACCATTACTGTTACACCAAATAATACTATAACTTTAGCTTCTGCTGCTGGAACGGATAACCAAACAATGTGTATTAGTACTGCTATTACTCAAATAAGATATAATACAACTGGTGCAACTGGTGCTACATTCTCTGGATTACCAGCTGGTGTAACTGGTTCTTGGGCAAGTAATGTTGCCACTATTAGTGGTACACCAACTGTTTCTGGAATATTTAACTATACGGTTACTACCACTGGTGGTTGTCCTCTAACAACAGTAACTGGAACTATTACTGTTAATGCTAATAATTCTATTACTTTAACTTCTGCAGTTGGAACGAACAACCAAAATATATGTATTAATACACCTATAACAAATATTACCTATACTACTGTTTCGGCTACTGGAGCTACTTTCTCTGGATTACCTGCTGGTGTTACTGGAAACTGGGCTGCTAATGCAGTAACCATTTCGGGTGCTCCTACTGGTTTAGGAACATTTAATTATACTGTTACTTTGACAGGTGGTTGTGGACCTCTAACAACGGCTACTGGTACTTTTACCGTTACTCCAGTTCCAACAATCACAGGTACAACTCCTGGTTCAAGAACGGGTGCTGGAACAGTAAACCTTGGAGCAACGGCAAGTGCAGGTACTATAAACTGGTATGCTGCTGCTACTGGTGGTGCTAGCTTAGGCACTGGAACATCTTTTACTACACCTGTTATTTCAACTACTACTACTTTTTATGTGGATGCTACCAATAATGGTTGTACCACAGGTACGAGAACGGCAGTGGTAGCAACTGTTAATTATGGTGAAATAGATGTTTTAGGAAATGCGACTTCTATTGTTAGCGGAGATATAACTCCTTCCTTAACAGATTGGACAGATTTTGGATCAACAAACATAAGTAGAACTTTCACTATTCGCAATACAGGTAGTGCATTACTAACGATTGGTACAATTTCTATTTCTGGTACAAATGCAAGTGAATTTAGTGTTACTAGTGCTCCAAGCGCTATAGTTGCAGTTGGTTCTAGTACCACATTCACTGTAACTTTTGCACCAACAGCCGTTGGAGTAAGAACAGCTACTATTACACTTTCAAACAATGATACCGACGAAAACCCATTTACTTTTGACATACAAGGTACTGGTGTTGAACAAGAAATTGATATTCAAGGAAACGCGATTTCAATTCTGGATGGTGATACTACCCCAAGCACGGCAGATTGGACAGATTTTAGTAACGTTGCAGGAACTAGAACTTTTACTATCCGTAATCTAGGGAATATTGCTTTATCTATTGGTGCAATTACTATAACAGGTACAAATGCAGGTGACTTTACAATTACTACTCCACCAAGTGCAACAATAGCTGCATATGGAACTACTACATTTACAGTAACATTTTCGCCTAGTGCTATCAATTCAAGAACGGCTACAATTAATATTGTAAATAACGATAATACTGAAAATCCGTATAATTTTGCCATACAAGGATTTGGGATAATACCTGAAATAGATGTACAAGGAAATGCAACTTCAATTGTTGATGGTGACGTAACTCCTTCTCTTTCAGACTGGACAGATTTCGGTTCAACATCTGCTACAAGAACTTATACAATATTCAATTTTGGAAATATCGCATTAACTGTTGGAACTATAACAATTACTGGAGCTAATGCTTCTGAGTTCACGGTTACTACTTTCCCAAGTGCAACAGTAGCTGCTTTCAGTAGTACTACTTTTGTAGTAACCTTCACACCAACTACCACTGGAGTCAGAACAGCTACAATCAATATTGATAATAATGACAGTAATGAAAATCCATATAATTTTAACATTCAAGGAACTGGTACTCCAAGAGAAATTGATGTAGAAGGACTTAGTTTATCCATTTCAAATGGAGATGCTGTACCTTCAGTTTCAGATGGAACAGATTTTGGTCCAGCCGATATAAATTTGGCGACTGTAACTCGTACTTTTTCTATAAGAAATACAGGTTCGCTTGCCTTAACAATCTCTAACCCAACAATTACAGGACTTAATGCTTCAGAATTCAGCATTTCAGCTAATCCAAGCACCCTTGTAATTGGAGCTGGAGATAGTACAACTTTTTCAGTAACTTTCAATCCTAGTGGGGTTTTTACAAGAGTTGCTCAAATTAATATTGTAAATAACGATAGCGATGAAAACCCATATACTTTCGTTATTCAAGGGACAGGTTTATTAGACAACGACGGTGATGGAGTAGAAAATAATTTAGATCAAGATGATGATAATGATGGAATTATTGACACCATAGAATGTGGAACTTGTATTAGTGACCCTTTTGTAAATGGTGGTTTTGAAACACCTGTAATAGCACCTACTAGTTATAGTATTGCTCCTGATGCCAACGTACCTGGATGGACAAATAGTGCAGAAGCTTTTATTGAAATTTGGAGTACTGGTTTTAATGGAGTGCCAGCAGCAGCTGGAAATCAATTTGCCGAATTAAATGCTAATGTGGCAGGAACATTGTATCAATCATTTTGTTTAAATGGTGCAGGTGGAACTATCAACTGGGCAATTAAACACAGAGGTAGATCAGGAACAGATAGAGCCGATGTACGATTTGGAGAAACTTTAGCTTTAGCTCAAAGTTCAAGTCCTGTGGCGATTATGATCGATGGAAATACATCTTGGGGATCGTATTCAGGGACTTATAACATTCCAGTTGGACAAACCAGTATTGTTTTAGCATTTGTTGCTGTATCATCAGTAGGTGGTTTATCATATGGTAATTTTATTGATGATGTACAAATTATCATCAACCAAAACTGTATTGACTCTGATGGTGATGGAATAGCTGACTTATTAGATGTTGATGATGAAAATGATGGTATTTCAGATGTTGAAGAAGCAGGATTTAAAGCCTATAGTAATGGCTTATCAACTATGGATAGAAGTGCTGCTGTGACATGGGTTGATGCCAACACAAACGGACTTAATGATTATATTGACGCAATGATTTCTGGAGGTACATATTCATTACCTGATACTGATGGTGATGGAACTCCAAATTATTTAGATCTTGATAGTGATAACGACACATTATTTGATGTGGATGAAGCAGGATTATTCAATGGTGATGGAGATATTACTGGTGATGGAAAAGGTGACGGATTAGATACAGAAGGTGATGGATTATTAAACTTATACGATAACTCATCTACTTTCGGAACAACAACAAGAGCGTATGCTCAAGACTCTGATGGTAATGGTACGCCAGATTATTTACAGTTAGACTCTAATGATGATGGTATCAATGATATACAAACTGGTTTATATGCAAGTTTTGATGTTAATAATGACGGTATAATTGACGGAACAGGAGACACAGACAGAGATGGTATCTTAAATGTTTTTGATACAAATGATGTTGTAAAAGGTTCACCAAGAGATATAGACAGAAAACTGTTCTTAGATTTTGATGGTAGAAATGATTATGCTGAAGACTCTTCAATACTTGGAGGTTTAACTAATGCTTCTTTAATGGCGTGGATTGACCTAAATAGTGCATACAACGGAATTGGTGTTGTAGTAGGACAAAATAGATTTCATATTAGAGTTACTGGTTCTAAAATATTACAAGCTGTTGCTAACGGAACAATATTATCTTTTGGAACACCTTTAAATACTGCTCAATGGTATCATGTTGCGGCTACTTATGCTAATGGAAATTTAACACTGTATTTAAATGGAAAAGTAGTTGCTTCGCAAGCATTGACCGCTGGACCTATCAATGCAGATGCATCAAGATTAACTTTAGGTAAAAACGCTGTTTCAAATACTCAGTATTTCAGAGGAAAAATTGATGAGGTAAGAGTATTTAATGTTGCTCTAACAACAGATCAAGTTCAAAGAATGGTATACCAAGAAATTCAAAATACTGCGTCGCAAGTAAGAGGTGCTATTGTACCTAAAGACATTGGTTCACTTCCATTTGCAAACGTATTGAAATATTACAGAATGGATACTTATAAAGATGATATTGTTGATGATTTAACAACTCCATCAATAGATACTGGAACTGGAATGAAGTTGTATAATCATAAAGTAATCAATGTGCAACAAGCGCCAATGCCATTTACAACTGTAAGAGCAGGATCATTTGCTACCGCAGTAAATGATGTAACCAAAGACATCAGAGGTATGGATGTTATTGACTATGATGCTTCTATTATCCAAGTAAAACACAATATTACTGAAACGGCTAATAATACCGATTTAGCAATGTTTGTAGATGCAGGAGTTACAGTGAATATGACAAACGATACAAAAATACAAAACGATTGGTATTTAGAATTGGATGGAAAAATTGACTTAGTAGGTAAATCACAATTGGTACAAACTGCTAACAGCGATTTAGATGTAACAAGTGCTGGATTTATTGAAAGAGACCAAGAAGGAGATCCTAATAGATTTAACTATAACTACTGGTCATCGCCTGTAAGTTCAATCAACAATACTTCTATTAATCATGGATTTACGGTGAATGGAGTAATGAAAGATGGTACCACTACTACACCACAAAACATCACTTGGACAAGTGGTATCAATGGTGCACCAACTAGCCCAATTACATTGAGTAGCTATTGGATATTCAAATTCCAAAATTTAAATAACAGCTATGCAAACTGGGCATCAGTGGGACAAAACGGTACACTATTAGCAGGTCAAGGGTTTACTATGAAAGGAAGTGGTGCTGCAACGCCAAATCAAAACTATACTTTTGTAGGTAAACCAAATAACGGAACAATCACATCACCTGTTTCTGCTAACAACTTAAACCTTTGTGGTAATCCATATGCTTCTGCCATAGATGCTGACCAATTTATTGATGACAATGCCGCTAGTATAAAAGGTACATTGTTTTTCTGGGAACATTTTGACACCAATACTTCGCACAACACAGTGGAATATCAAGGTGGTTATGCAACTTACACAAAAGTAGGTGGAACAGCTCCAGTAGCTCCAGTAGGAATAAGTGGTTTGGGTGCAAGTAGTAAAACGCCAAAAAGATTTATCCCAGTAGGACAAGGTTTCTTTGTAACAGGTACACCAACTGGAGGAACAATTACTTTTAACAATGGTCAAAGACTATTTGTGAAAGAAGATAACTCAAGTTCATATACTTTGTTTAGAAATAGTAACCCTACTGTTTCCTCAACTGCAGCTAACAATAATGCTAATGACAGCTTTGTAACAGAAGAGTTCATGAAATTGAGATTAGGATATACCTCAACTAACAATTACCACAGACAAATATTGTTAGGATTTATGGATCAAAATGCAACTGCCGGTTATGATGAAGGATATGATGGATTGAGCATTGAGACTTTAACAAATGATATGTATTTCATGCAAGGCACAAACAAATTGAACATACAAGGAGACGGTTATTTTAATGTAAATAATGTTTACCCATTAGGTGTTAAAAATGCTACGGCTGGAAACGTGAAATTCGGTATCGATAACAAAGAGAATTTTAATGATGACCAAGAAATCTATATTTATGACAATCAAAACAATCAATACCACAGCATAAAATCGCAAGATTTTGAAATCAATTTGCCAGCTGGTGTGACTGAAAATAGATTTTCTCTTCGCTTTACAACCTCAACTTCATTGGGAACAAATGATAATGAGATACAAAATGAAATTGGAATCATCCATTCTCAATCAGATAATATCATTACTATCAAAAATGAATTGCTAAGTGTTGAAATTAAATCCGTAATGCTTTTCAATCTTGTTGGGCAAAGAATAACGACTTGGGATATTGAAAATCCAACACAAACAAAAATTGAATTGCCTGTTATTAATGTGAGCACTGGTGCTTATATTGTTAAAGTAATCACCGATAAAGGTGATGTTACCAAAAAAATACTTGTAAAATAATATCTTGTTCAGCTGATTATTTGACACTAACTAGCGCTTTTTGTAAGCACAAGAATAAATTCCCTGCCACTCGGCGGGGATTTTTATTTTAACTTATAGGTTCTGTGCGTACTATATATATCTGAAACGTTCAGGATACTATCCTCTGGGCGTACTATATATATCCGAAGCTTTGGGGATACTATACTCTGGGCGTACTATATATATAGAAATGGTTTCGCATATATGGGTCTGAGCGTACCCTATATATAGAAACCATTTTTAACTGCTTGTACTAAATGTACAATAATCTTAAACTAATTTTTCAATAAGTGTATTTATGTCTACCGAGAGTTGCACTCCCGTTTGAATATCTTTCAGCATGAAGGTATTGCCCGCTATCTCTTTTACCACAAACAAAATTCCGCGACGTTCAGCATGCTTAAACTGTTTGTCAATCTTGGCATTGTCGGGATACATTTCGGCTTTAATATTTTGCTCACGCAAATGGGTTACAGCTTTCATCGCTTCAAAATTTTGGCTTTCGCCGAAGTTTAAAAACAATACTTTCGTAGAAGACGTTACGGTTTGCGGAAATAAATTTAGCTCCTCGAGCACGAGATAAATTCTATCCAGTCCAAAAGAAATCCCAACACCACTCATGTTTTTCAAACCAAAAATCCCAGTCAAATCATCATATCGTCCGCCACCACCTATGGAACCCATCGAAACTGTGGCTGGCGCTGCTACTTCAAAAATAGCACCCGTATAATAATTTAATCCTCTTGCCAATGTCACATCCAAATCTAAAATAGCTTTTTGCAACCCTAATTTTGTAACGTTATCACACACAAAGCGTAACTCTTCAATTCCTTTTTTTCCTTCTTCCGAAGTAGAAAGTAAAGCGGTAAGTTTTTCTAATTTTTCATGGATAGTTCCCGAAAACGTAAACAAAGGTTGCACTTTTAAAATCGCACTTTCCGAAATACCTTTTTCTAACATTTCGTTCTTCACGCCTTCCTCACCTATTTTGTCCAATTTATCCAATGCCACAGTAAAATCAATCAATTTATCCGAAGCGCCAATTACCTCAGCAATACCCGAAAGAATTTTTCGATTATTGATTTTGATAGTAACACCATTCAAACCTAAGTCCGAAAAAACAGAATCATACAATTGTACCAATTCTACTTCTTGCCATAAAGACGTTGACCCAACAACATCAGCATCGCATTGATAAAACTCTCTGAAACGCCCTTTTTGCGGTCGGTCTGCTCTCCAAACGGGTTGTATTTGGTAACGCTTGAAAGGAAATTCTATCTCGCTTTGGTGTTGGACTACATAACGTGCAAAAGGTACCGTTAAGTCATAACGCAACGCTTTTTCAGATATCTTTCCAGTAAGCTTTTTATAGTTTATGGTAGTTAATTCCTCTGGTGAAACTTTATCCAAATAATCTCCTGAATTCAATATCTTAAAAATCAAACGATCGCCTTCTTCTCCGTATTTTCCCATCAGGGTTTCAGAATTTTCAAAGGATGGTGTTTCTATAGGTTGATAACCAAATTTCTCAAAATGATTTCGCATAATTGAAACAATATAATTACGCTTTGAAACTTCTGTAGGAGAAAAATCTCTGGTACCTTTTGGAATACTTGGTTTTTGTGCCATCTTAATTAGTTATGAATTACGAATTACGAATTATCAAAAAAAAAACAGTAATTAACCGTTATTCGTAATTGACAATTCGTAATTGACTTTGCAAATATCTTATTTTTAAAATTATTTACACAACCAATCCAATATTCTTGTAACAAATGATGTATTTTAGTGTCAAATTATCGTTATGATTGGATTATTTAGAGAAAATGTAAAAATAGCGTTGGGTTCAATAAAAACTCAATTACTTCGAACTGTGTTGACAGTAATAATTATAGCCATTGGAATTACTGCATTAGTGGGAATTTTAACTGTGGTTGCAGCTATTGATAATAGTTTGAATTCAAGTTTTGCAACAATGGGTTCAAACACTTTTAATATTAATCAATATGAAAACAGAAACCGTAGGAGCAGCAGTTTAGAAGTTCAAAAAAATAACCCTATCATTTCCTATATTGAAGCAAAAAGGTACAAAGAACTCTACAATTATCCTTTAACACAAACCTCTTTATCGTTTATAGCAACTTCTAATGCTGAAGTAAAATATGAAAATAAAAAAACTGACCCAGAAATTACAGTTATTGGTATTGATGAATATTATATGACTAACTCTGGTCTTGAGGCCACTCAAGGTAGAAACTTTAATAGTTTTGATATTTCAAATAATGTTTATAACTGCATCATTGGCTCTGATTTTGTTTCAAAAGGTTTGTTTAAAGACACCAATCCTATAGGAAAAATGCTCTCTATTCGTGGCGCTAAGTTCAAAGTAGTTGGTGTGCTCAAAGAACGAGGTTCAACCTTCGGAAACAGCCAAGATTTACGCGTCTTAATTCCAATACAAGTAGCACGTTCCATGTTTTCTGCACCTAATATCAATTACTCTTTGAGCACAATGATTGAAAAAAAAGAATTGCTTGATGATGCTGTTGATTATGCACTCAATACTATGCGAAAAGTGAGAAAACTAAGCCCAGTAGAAGACAATAATTTTGGCATTTCTAGGAGCGATGACCTAATAAACAGAATAGCAAATATTACAGGCGTATTAAGTATTTCTGCATGGGTAATGGGTATCATTACTATTCTTGGTTCTTCTATCGCATTAATGAATATTATGGTAGTTTCTGTAACCGAAAGAACAAGAGAAATTGGGGTTAGAAAAGCTCTTGGCGCTACAAAAAGAACCATTGCCTTTCAATTTTTTATTGAAACGCTAACCATTGGCCAAATTGGTGGCCTTTTCGGAATTGTATTCGGAATATTAATTGGATATGGAATATGCTTGGCAGCAGGTTGGGACTTTGTAATTCCTTGGCAAGCGATTTTTGCTGCTTTTGCTACTAGTTTTGTAGTTGCATTAGTTTCTGGCTTATATCCAGCAATCAAAGCCTCACAACTTGATCCAATTGAAGCGTTGCGATATGAGTAAAAGTTAGAAGTACGAGGTACAAAATACGAGGTATAAAAATTAAAAACTACTTTTTATTTTGGTTATTTCTCGCGGTTTTGATAGAAGCTACAACAATTGCTAAAATTTCATTTCCTTCTTTTAGAAGTCTTAGCATTTCTGTTTTCAACTCATCATTTTCATTAATCTCTAATAAAATTTCAATAAAAAAATTAGACTCATCTGCTTCCTCTTCTACTATTTTTAATTTGTTTATAAAATCAGCAGTAGATTTTGCTATTTGTGATGATCTATAATTTGCCCCAACTGAACTTGAACATCTTATTAGTTGATTAACATAGGCGTTGTATTCTCTAGAGTTTGGTAACTTTGAACATAAAAGTGAACAATCAACTGTAAACTTTTTAGTTCTATCTTTCATATTTATCATAAGTTTATTTTTTTCTTTTAATTTCGTATTTCTTACCTCGTACATTTAATCATTCTGTCATTCCCATATATATCCTTGTGAAGTATGACTTTTTTAAATCCAAAACTTTCTACTAATTCTAGCGTTTCTTTGCCTAAATATTGATTAATTTCAAAATAAAGTTGTCCATTTGGATTTAGATTCTTCTGAGCTAACTGAGCTATTTTTCTATAAAAAAGCAAGGCATCGTCATCATCTACAAACAATGCCAAATGGGGTTCATTTTCCAAAACATTGGGGTTTATTTCCGCTTTTTCTAAATTTCTAACATAAGGCGGATTAGAAACAATAATATCAAATTGCTGTCCTAAATCTTCGGTTTCAAGTATATTTTTTAAAAGAAAAGTGACTTCAACTGAATTGAGTGCTGCATTCTTAGTAGCAGTTTCCAATGCTTTTTCCGAAACATCGATAGCAAAAACTTCAGCATGGGGTAAATTCTTTTTTAAAGCAATAGGAATACAACCACTGCCCGTTCCAATATCTAGAATTTTTAATGTGGAATTGGAAACTTTTGACTTGAAATTGGAAACAATCAAATCAACTAATTCTTCGGTTTCTGGCCTTGGAATTAATACCGATGGATTGACTAAAAAGCGCAAACCATAAAACTCCGTTTCTCCTAAAATATATTGAATAGGTTTTTGTTTTTTTAATGCTGACAAAACACTTTCCCATTGTTCTCGTTGCAAAGTGTCCATTTCCATTTCGGGATGCAAGGCCAAATCTATTCGTTTTTTTTGATGGAATTTTTCTAACGTTAAATAAAAAAAACTCTCGATTTCCTTTTCATCATACAATGTGGAAAGTTCTTGAAGAAAAATGGTTTTGTAATTTTTAAGTAGCATTTATAATTTCTTTATCATCCAAACCGGACAAGTAGTATGACCAGTATTTCCTATAGGTGAACTAAGGTATTCAAAACCTACTTTGGTATATAAACTTTGAGCTACCTTCATTTCGGGTAAGGTTTCAAGATAACAGTAGGAATATCCAAATTCGGATGCCTTTTCTATACATTTATTAATCATTTGCAATCCTAGTCCTTTTCCTCTAGCTTCCTTTAGAAAGTACATTTTCTGCAATTCACAGATGTTCTCCTCAGTATTTTCTAATTGGCTCACTCCTGCTCCACCTATAATTTTTCCATTATTTTCAATCACAAAATAGGCAGCACGTGGTTTATCATATGCTTCAAACATAAAATCCAATTGGGTATCGGCAAATGCCGTTCCTGTTTTTGGATAATCATCCGAAATAAAAACTTCCCGAATTACGGCTGCAATTTGCTGATTATCTTCCTTTTGAATTTCTCTGATCATTTCATTGATTTTAGATTGAGTATTAACGAATGTTGATTTCAGACTAGATTTATTATACTTCAAAAATCTTAAATCGTTAATCTTAAATCACTATTCAAATTTAACTATTTTTGTGAGGTGAAGATACATGAAAAATATATAAATCGCTGTATTGAATTGGCCAAAAATGGTTTGGGAACAACCTATCCAAACCCATTAGTAGGCAGTGTGATTGTATATAACAACAAAATTATTGGTGAAGGTTGGCACCGAAAAGCAGGCGAATCCCATGCCGAAGTCAATGCTATAAATTCAGTCAAAGACAAATCGTTACTTTCAAAAGCTACTATTTATGTTTCTTTAGAACCTTGCAGTCATTATGGCAAAACACCACCATGTTGCGATATGATTATTGCTTCTAAAATTCCAAATGTGGTAGTGGGCACTATTGATCCAAACAGTAAAGTTGCTGGCACTGGCATAAAACGATTGATGGAAAACGGCATCAATGTTACGCTTGGCATTTTGGAAAAAGAATGCAACGAATTGAACAAACGCTTTTTTACTTTTCACAACAAAAAGCGACCTTACATCATCCTGAAATGGGCAGAAAGTAGTGATGGGTTTATCGCACCATTAACCAAAGAAAGAAAAGAACCCGTTTGGATTACCAATGAATTTTCAAGACAGTTAGTTCACAAATGGCGTAGTGAGGAGCAAGCAATTTTAGTGGGAACAAATACCGTAATTGAAGATAATCCAAAACTGGATGTTCGGGATTGGACAGGAAAAAATCCAATTAGAATTATTCTTGACAGAAAAGGTAAAATATCCGATGATTACTTTGTTAAAGACAAAAAGACAAAAACAATTAGTATAACTGAAGAAGAAAATTTAACAAATAGTGTAAATCTTATTTATGAAAGTAGTATATTTGATGTTAAACTTTCGAAAAAAATAGGCGATATTTCATATAATAATGACATTCAATCCATACTAATTGAAGGAGGAAGTCAAACTATTCAAACTTTCATAGATGAAAATCTTTGGGACGAAGCGAGAGTATTTATTGGAAATAAAAATCTAAACAACGGGATAAAAGCACCTGTGATAAAAGGAATTTTCGACACAAAAAAAATTAAAGAAGACCAACTTAAACTTTTTATAAATCATGATTAACACTATTATTTTTGATTTTGGCGATGTTTTCATCAACCTAGATAAAGAAGCATCCATCGAGGAGTTTAAAAAATTAGGATTAGATGGTCCAAATGAGGATTTATTAGCTCACAATGATTTATTCGAAAAAGGAAAAATTACAGAATTACAATTTATTGAAACTTTTCAAAAATACATTCCTAACGCGAGTATTGAAGATATTAGAAAAGCTTGGAATGCTTCCATTGGCGATTTTCCGCTACACCGATTAGAATTTTTACAGTTGCTTTCTAGTAAATACCGCTTGTTTCTATTAACCAACACTGACTCTATTCACATTAGCCGCTTTGAACACAAAGTTGATATGAGTTTTTATAGCGATTTTTATCGTTGCTTTGAAAAAGTGTATTACTCTTATGAAATGGGAATGAGAAAACCCGACCCAGAAATTTTCAATACTTTAATTCGCAAACACGACTTGTCTCCCAAAAGAACCTTATTTGTAGATGATAAAAAATCAAACACTGACATAGCAGAAAGTTTGGGCTTACATGTGTGGAATTTAAAAGTTGGCGAAGAAGATGTAGTGCAATTATTTGAACAAAAACACCTTCCCTTTTAAGTTTTGATTGAAAAAGATACTTATAAAACAATAGTCAATCCAACTGCAGAAATTTTATTTAAAGAAAAAAACAGTAAGTTTTTTGGCTATGCCTTTCCTGTTGCAACTGAAGAAGAAATAAAAAATCATTTGGAAATACTGAGAAAGCAACATCATGGCGCTGTCCATTTTTGTTACGCATATCAATTAGGCACCGAAAAAGTCACGTTCAGAGCTAATGATGATGGCGAACCTAGCAATTCAGCAGGAATGCCCATTTATGGACAAATTCAATCTTTTGGTTTAACCAATATTCTAGTGGTCATAGTTCGTTTTTTTGGAGGTGTAAAATTAGGCGTTGGAGGATTGATTACTGCATACAAAACTGCAGCTCAAATGACATTAGAAAATGCTGAAATTATCGAAAAAACGATTGACATCCATTTCCAAGTGAACTTTGACTATAAGAATATGAATAAAGTCATGAGAGTCATCAAAGAAAAAAATCTTGACATTATTTCCCAAAATCTGACTGAAAATTGTCAAATAGAAATGGCTACACGAAAAAAAAATGCCGAAAATATTTTCGACATCTTTGCTGCAATGTTTGAAATTGAAATAAAAAAACTTTAATTTTTTTTAGTTCTCTAAGACTTCTAAAATATACTTTGGTGGCGCAATAGGTTTTCCTAAATTCATGTCCACAAAAACCAATATAAATTGTGCAGTTGTTAATAACTCATCGTTTTCATTGCGAATTTCACAATCAAATTCAATCTTTACAG
This sequence comes from Flavobacterium sp. RSB2_4_14, assembly GCF_051547085.1. NCBI lineage: Bacteria > Pseudomonadati > Bacteroidota > Flavobacteriia > Flavobacteriales > Flavobacteriaceae > Flavobacterium > Flavobacterium sp. RSB2_4_14. The sequence continues at coordinate 1,181,505 of NZ_JBPTTL010000001.1, read as the reverse complement.
AAGTTTGACTTTTAAACTTCGTAATGACTGTAAGTAAGTCGTCATAACGTGCTGGCTTTTTGTAATTTATAGTCATGTAAACTATTGGAAGCGCAATTCCATTTTCTTCAAGCGATTTATATGAAATCCCTTTGTTTCTAAGCCATTCCACGCGTCCCATCTCGAAATAAGGTATGTAATTACCATGATAAACGACACTCATTTGGTCGGTTTCTGAATACCGAACTCTAACATTTATTTGATGTTCTTTCATCTATTATTTTTGCTTTTAATCTATTATTTTTACTCTCCTTACGACAATATTTTTTAAAAATCAATGCCATTAAAATTTTTTTTAACAAATTTTATTCACATATTTGTTACCCCGAAAAGCTAGACAATTTTTGTTGTCTTTTTTACAAAAAAACCTAAACTAATAATAATAATTTTAAATCAAATATGAGCAAAACTGCGCAATCGGTATGGGAAAACTGTCTTGAGTTTATTAAAGACAATATTCAAGAGCAAGCTTTTAAAACTTGGTTTGAACCGATTAAGTCAGTTGAACTTACAGATAACGCATTGTACATTCAAGTGCCTAGCAAATTTTTCTATGAGTGGCTTGAAGAACATTACGTAAAATTATTAAAAGTAGCACTAACCAAAGAACTCGGAAAAAATGCAAAGTTACTCTATAAAATCAAAATGGAGAACACTTATGGCAATAAACAACCGTATACTGAACAATTACCAAGTTCTCATAGAAGTCCTTTGAAATCTCAAGATGTTGACGCACCATTTAAAAATCTGAATCCAGAACTAAAAAATCCTTTTGTGATTCCTGGAATTAGAAACCTAAAAATCGAGTCGCAACTTAATCCAAATTATAGTTTCGATAATTTCCTTGAAGGAGATTCTAACAGATTAGCGCGTTCAGCCGGTATGGCAGTTGCCAATAAACCTGGAGGAACTTCATTCAACCCATTATTAATTTTTGGCGGTGTTGGATTAGGAAAAACGCATTTAGCACATGCTATTGGCGTTGAAATCAAAGATAAATATCCAGAGAAAACGGTATTGTATATTTCAGCCGAAGTATTTACACAACAATATATTGATTCGGTAAAGAAAAACAACAGAAACGATTTTATTCATTTCTATCAATTGATTGATGTGTTGATTATTGATGATGTTCAGTTCCTATCAGGAAAAACAGGAACACAAGATGTATTCTTCCATATCTTTAATTATTTACACCAAAACGGAAAACAAGTAATTCTAACTTCAGACAAAGCTCCTGTTGATATGCAAGACATCGAACAACGTTTATTGTCTCGTTTCAAATGGGGATTATCTGCTGAATTACACCAACCTGATTATGAAACAAGAATTTCTATCTTAAAAAATATTTTATACCGCGATGGCGTTGAAATGCCCGATGAAATTATAGAATATGTGGCTAGAAATATCAAATCCAATGTTAGAGAATTAGAAGGTGCTATCATTTCTTTAATCGCACAATCTTCATTCAATAAAAAAGAAGTCACTCTCGATTTAGCTAAAAGTGTAGTTGAGAAATTTGTAAAAAATGTAAAACGAGAAATCTCAATAGACTATATCCAAAAGGTAGTCTCAGATTATTTCCAGTTAGACATTGATACACTACAGTCCAAAACCAGAAAACGTCATGTGGTTCAAGCAAGACAGTTGGCTATGTTTTTTGCAAAAAAGTTTACTAAATCTTCTTTAGCAAACATAGGTTCACAAATTGGCGATAGAGATCACGCAACCGTTCTACACGCTTGTAAAACTGTGGACAACTTAGTGTCAACAGACAAACAATTCAAAAAATTCGTAGAAGACATTCACAAAAAACTATCTTTATAATTAGCTTTTTTTGATTAAGTTTGCTCCTTAGAGAAACACTTTAGTATGTCCGTTAAAATTTTAATGGTTTGCCTTGGAAATATTTGTCGTTCCCCATTAGCGGAAGGACTTTTGGCTTCAAAACTCCCAAAAGACAAATTTATTGTAGACTCCGCTGGAACCGGAAATTACCATATTGGCAAACAACCAGATCAACGGTCTATACTCACAGCCCAAAAAAATGGTTTAGATATTACCAATCAAAAAGGAAGGCAATTTACAGCAAACGACTTTGATTACTTTGATTATATTTTCGTTATGGATAGCTCCAATTATGATGATGTGATACAATTAGCCAAAAGTGAAGCTCATAAAAACAAAGTCGAAATGATTCTCAATCACTTATTTCCAGGGGAAAATGTTGATGTTCCTGATCCATATTACGGATTACAAAATGGCTTTGATATGGTTTATGAAATGCTTGATGAAACTTGTGATATTCTTGCCAAAAAATTAATTGAAAAGCATTCTTAAAAAGCGGGCAAAAAGACTCTGAAAATAACAAACAAACTTTTAAAATGAAACCCGTAACACTCAGAGGAAAATTGTACTTAATTCCAACCACTTTGGGAGATATGAATCCTCATGATGTGTTGCCACAAACTGTAAAAAGAGCCATAGATTTCATAGATTTTTACATTGTAGAAAATGAAAAAACAGCTCGAAAATTCATTAAAGCAATCAATCCCGAAAAGGTTCAAGCGAGTTTAAAACTCTCAATACTCAATAAACATACTGAGATTTCCGAACACAATGCTATGATTTCGCCTTGCTTAAATGGCATTAATGTCGGTTTAATGAGCGAAGCTGGTTGTCCTGGTGTTGCTGATCCTGGCGCTGTAATTGTGAAAATAGCACATGAAAAAGGGATACAAGTTATCCCGTTAGTTGGACCATCTTCCATTTTAATGGCTATGATGGGTTCAGGAATGAATGGTCAAAGTTTTGCTTTCAATGGCTATTTGCCTATTGACAAAGGAGATAAAAAAGCGGCTTTAAAAAACTTTGAAAATCTTTCAAACACCAAAAATCAATCACAGATTTTTATTGAAACGCCTTACCGAAATAATAAATTATTAGAAGATTTGCTGTCAACATTACAGCCCAACACCCATCTTTGTATTGCAACTGATATTACTTTACCAACAGAATATATAAAAACGTTACGAGTGGCCGATTGGAAAAAAATAAAGGTCGATTTACACAATCGACCTACTATTTTTATTATTCACAAAATGTAATTACTTGATTTTTGCGTTTTTTATCGCTTTGATTCCTTTGGTTTCAAAACCTCCAAAGTCACGAATATAGGTTTTAATCGAAGTTCCATAAGCGTCTTTTTTGGCTCTTTCTCCATCTGTATTCAAAAACTTTTTAACCGAACCAACACCACCTAAATGTGCTGCAGCTAAAATTCCTGATTCGGTTATTTTAACACCATCCACAATTCTGCCCTCAAAATAGTTGATGTAGTTTCGTAATTCGTACTTGTTTTTAGAAAGCAAAACAACAAAAGCTTTTTCTTGAAGCTTTGGACTGTTTAAAAAACCAACGCTATCATGAATACCAATTGATTTTAAAGTCTCAAAACCAAATTGGTATTTACCGATATACCCTAAAGTATTGATTTTTCTGTATTTTCCTTGTGATTCTTTGTGAGCAATGGCTTCCTTATAGCCAATAAAATACCTTCCTGTAAATGGAACTCTTAAAGTTACATAGTCAATGATATTTTGAGAGGGAAAAACATATAATAGTTCTTCGTTTTCATCAACACGAAAACCGCTGTTGATCTGGGAGTTATAGGGTTTAAAACCCGAGCTTATGAAAGCTACAATTAGTAGGATTGATGTGTAAAAAATTCCTTTTTTTATCATTAAAATTTATTTCTCAAGCGCTGTCACCGACATGATATTTCCGAGTGCAAATATACAAATAAATTTATAAAATTGAATATCAAGTAGTTGAACTACCTTAAAAATAGATGAAATGAAACTTTGTACCTCCGTTACTCCTTATTTCAAACGTTGGAGCAGGAATTTTGATAAAATTAAAAACTGTTAAAATTGTCTTAACAAAGTGTGATTTTGTTTCGATTTTTGTCAAATCTACGTCAAGACTTAGATAAAATTGCCGGTATCTTTCACTTTCGGGAAGAAAAATAGTGTTGACAAAGGCATCTTCTCCAGTAATCATGCCTTCAGCACCATAACCAAAAGCAACATTGAGCCATTTTGGAATTGTTGAAGTCTTAGCAAAAGAATGAATATTGGCAGACAACCAATACGTTTGTCCATTATAATCTTTTACTATTTGCTCTGTTATAGTACTTCCCAAAACTTCTGGTCGAGCAGAAGCATAAGGCGTGGTATGAAAGGAAAATTTTGGAATAATTCGTTGCTCTTTCCAAAGTAATTCTTGCGAAACATACAAAGCCGTTCCAGCAACATTTGCTGCAACATCACCCATCGAAGCACCCCAATTTTCTGAATAACCATCAAAAACTTCCACAGCGGTTAAAAAGGCTAAACCCAACGTTGACCCATAAATTAATTGACTTTTTTTGCTTGCTCCAGACCATTTCAAAACATCGGCGCCATAACTTCCAATTTGATAGGAAGAGAAAACATGCCCCATTTTATCCATTTGTAACCATTCAGCATTGTCATTAATAAAATGAAAGTTGGAACGAGGATAATCAGCATACCACAATTGATTTAAACCAATTAGAGCAACTGAACCAATGGCTACTTCTGAAATAATTACTGTATTTAAACGCTTCTTATTTAAGGTGTCAGAAGGTTTCAAAAAACTTTCAAGCGAACTTTGAGAATAAAGAAAACTAGAGAAAAATAAAAACAAGAGAAAATAAAGCCTCGTTTTCAACCGTTATCGCTTTGTGCCTTGAGCATTCAACCAACTTGAATATTTTTTGGCATTAAGATTATGCTGCGCTATTGTTGAAGCAAACTCATGATATCCAAATCGTTCCACACTAGCACAGAAATATAGATAATTGTGTTTTTCAGGAGTTAAAACGGCATCAATAGCATCTATATCGGGCATGGCAATTGGTCCTGGTGGCAATCCAATATTTTGATACGTATTGAATGGCGACTTGATAAACAAATCGATATACAAAACCCTTTTTATAATTTGGTCAAAATTATTGTCTCTCAATTTTAAAGCATAAATTACTGTTGGGTCAGCTTGTAAAGGCATTCCTTGATTTAATCTGTTTAGATAAACTCCAGCAACAGTTGGTCTTTCGCTTTTTTTAACGGTTTCCTTATGAACAATAGAAGCTAACGTAATGACTTGAACCGGTGTTAAATTCAATGCTTCTGCTTTGGAAATTCGCTCTTTAGTCCAAAAACGGTTGTATTCGTCTAACATTTTATTTCTGAATTTTTCTGCTGAAATATTCCAATATACTTCATAAGTATTTGGTAAAAACATAGCAAAAACATTGTCTTTGGTGAAATCATTGGCATTCAAAAAAACGGTATCGCGAAATGTTGCCAATAGTTTAGTGGTATCTGGCTCGATTTGCGAACTCAGTCTCTCACATAGATTTTCTAGTCTTTCCTGATTGTTAAAAGCCAATTTCACTGGAACATTTCTTCGCATGGCTGCTACCAATTGAAAAGCACTCATTCCTTTCCTTAGCAAAAATCTTCCCGGTTTTACATTTTCGGGATACGAACGACGATTAGCAATAAATTCAAAGCTGCTCATACTTTTTACATAAGGCGAAATAATTTTCTCTACATCGGCATAAGTTGAACCTGTGGGGATTTGAACATAAAGTTCTTCTTTCTCAAATTTAGTATTTGAGGTGAAAAACATAAAAAAAACAACAATGACAATCAGCAAAAAAACTATTGCCAGCACTTTAAAAATAGTATTTCTCTTTGTATTCAAAACCGAAAATGTTTTAGTTTATTTTTTTAATTAATTGCAACAATACCTCATCTTTAAAGGAATTATTAATGAAATTCCAATCTTTTTTTACACCTATTTTTTCAAATTCAAATGTAGCAAAAAGAGCTATACTCGCAGTGTTTTCAGTTCCTATATTTGCAAATAGTTGATGCAATTGTAATTGCTGAAAAGCATACTGAATCATCAAGCCCAAAGCTTCTTTTCCAAAACCATTGTTTCTATCCACTTCATTTTGAATAATAATACCAACACCTGCTCGTTTATTTTTGGCATCAAAATCAAATAAGTCAATCAAACCTATAGCTTCAAAGGTCGATTTTTTACAAATAGCCAATCGCAATTGTTTGGCTTCGTAAATATCTTGATGGGCATTTTCAAGGTATTGATGAATGAGAAATTTGCTATAAGGTGTTTGTGTGTTGCTCACTTCCCAAATAGTTTCATCGTTTTCTATAGCATATATAAACTCTAAATCTTCTGGTTCGAGTGCTCTTAAAAAAATATTTTTTCCTTGTAATGTTACCATGCTATTTGTCCCTCAAAAACGAAAGTTGCTGGCCCTTTTAAAAAAACTTTGTTGTACTTATCGCCTTCTTTCACATAAGTAACCTCTAATTTTCCGCCTTCAACATCTAAATAGATATGATGAGAATTTGTCTTTCCAATAGCATTCATAGCGATTGCAACAGCTGTTGCACCAGTGCCGCAAGAAAGCGTTTCGTCTTCCACACCTCGTTCATAGGTTCGTAATGCAAAATGATTTTCGGACAATTGTTTCACAAAATTAACATTACTGCCTTCTTTTCCATACAATTCAGAATAACGAATGGTTGCTCCATTCGTTTTCACATCATAATTTTCTAAATACTCAACCATCATCACATGATGTGGAGAACCTGTGTTTAGGAAAACATAATCTTCTTTAACTTTAACATCTGATACATTTTTCATTTGCAACGAAATGATATCATTTTCTAAAACCGAAGCATGATGCAAACCATCAGTAGCCAAAAAAGTAGTTTGTTTATCAATGATTGACAAACTTTTGGCGAAGGCAACCAAACAACGTCCGCCATTGCCACACATCGAACTTTGATTTCCATCGGAATTAAAATAAACCATTCTGAAATCGGTTTCGATATCGTTTTCTAGCAAAATCAATCCATCTGCTCCAATTCCAAAACGTCTGTCACAAAGTTTTTTAATGAGATTTGTATTGTCTTTTGGGAAACTATTTTGACGATTATCAATCATCACAAAGTCGTTTCCAGTTCCTTGATATTTGGCAAAAATAGTTTTCATAGCTGTAGATACTGTCACAAATATAGCAAATATTAAGATTAACTTAAAAATTGTTAAACCAGCGTTAAGGATATTTGTTAAAAATGATAATGTATTTAATTTTACTCTCAAATAATTTAAATAGTAATAGTTATGAAACGACTTTCAAGTTTATTTATGATTTCTTTATTAAGTGGTGCAACTACACTTGGTGCCTACAAATTATTTATTGAAGACAATAATAATCGCAGTTCGATTGTAACTTCTGCACCAGCAAATTACAATAGAACGGTTGGTTTTAATGGAGAAGCCGTAGATTTTACAACGGCAGCCGAAAGCGCTGTTCACAACGTTGTTCACGTAAAAAATGTATCGATTAGAACTATTTCTAATCCTATTATGGAATATTTCTATGGCACACGTGGTGGACAACAACAAGAACAAATTGGTACTGGTTCAGGTGTAATTATTTCAGAGGATGGCTATATAGTAACTAATAATCATGTAATTAAAGATGCGACCGAATTGGAAGTAACACTAAATAATAACCAATCTTATAAAGCAAAACTAATTGGAACTGACTCCAAAATGGATATTGCTTTATTGAAAATAAATGCCAATCAAAAATTGCCTTATGCTACTTTCGCAGATTCTGATTTAGTAAAAGTGGGCGAATGGGTTTTGGCAGTTGGAAATCCATACAACTTAAACTCAACAGTAACGGCCGGAATAGTTTCGGCAAAAGCAAGAAATTTAGATACAAACGGAATTCAATCCTTTATACAAACCGATGCTGCTGTAAACCCAGGAAATTCAGGTGGAGCGTTAGTCAACACGCGTGGAGAATTAATTGGTATTAACACCATGATTTCATCTCCTACTGGAAGCTACGCGGGTTATTCTTTTGCTGTTCCATCCAACATTACCCGAAAGATAATTGAAGACATCATGGAGTTTGGAGGTGTACAAAGAGGTATTTTAGGAGTTGAAGGTTCTGAATTAAACAGTAAAATTTCTAAAGAACTCGGACTTGAAGATGCTGAAGGTTTCTATATTAATAAAGTAACTAAAAACTCAGGTGCTGAAAAAGCCGGTCTGCAAAAAGGAGATATTATTAAAAAATTAGATACCCAAAAAATTAATTCTTACTCTGAACTTTCGGGTTACATCAATACCAAAAGACCAAATGACAAAGTACAAGTAACATTTATCCGAGACGGTCAAACCAAAACAGCATCGGTAACATTAATCAAAAATGATGTTTTTACCACTGAATTTAAAGGTTTAGAACTTGAAAACATTGATGCTTCTGATAAAAAGAAATATAAAATAGACTACGGTGTTCGTATTAAAGATATCAATAACGATAATTTAAGACCTTATTATGATCAGTTAAAAGGTGGTGTCATTTTATCAATTGACAATGTGAAAGCAACTGATGTAGAGTCTGTTTCCAGATTACTAAACAAAAAAGACGAGAATCAAAATGTAAGTATTCAAATGATTAATAGAATAGGACAAATTATTCAAGTCATCTTATAATTCATCTTACTTATTTTTCTGAAAAGTCAATTCAAATATGGATTGACTTTTTTTATTGAAAAAATTTACGAAATCGTTTTCGTTAAACACTTCTATTTTATACTTTTGCGCAAAATTATTTTTTTACAACACAACTAACAATTATTCTCTTTTTATGAACAGCAACACTTTATACGAAAAAGAATTGTCTTTTCAAGCTGACAGGCGAAAAGCAGCAGTAGAATTCATCAAAATCATTAGCGATTTGTGGTATGATAAATCCATTGAATTGATATTTTTTAGAAATCAATTGATTGACAGAAATGTTAGTGACATCATGAATCTTCATGAATATGCTGGTGAATTTGTTCAAAAACCAATTAACGTTTTTGACACGGTTGAGATTGCAAGAGCTATCGAAAATCTTGATTTACCACCATCACGAATTGACATTGGAAAATTAACTTATGAATACCATTTAGAAGATAATAAATACCATGACTGTAGAGCGTTTGTAATTGATAAACTTAAAAATGCAAAAAATACAAAAAACATCAAACCAAAAGATGTTGTTTTATATGGTTTTGGTCGTATTGGTCGTTTGTTAGCTCGTGAAATGATGAGTAAAATCGGGAAAGGACAACAGTTGCGACTTCGTGCTATTGTAACTCGTGATAAAAACGATGCTGTTTCATTAGAAAAAAGGGCTTCATTATTAAGACACGATTCTATTCACGGTGATTTTGAAGGAACTGTTCAAGCAGATGTTGCTAATAATGCATTGATTATTAATGGAACTACGGTTCATATAATCACGGCTAATGCTCCCGAAGAAATTGACTATACAAAATATGGTATTAAAGACTCTTTACTAATTGACAATACAGGTGCTTTTACTACCGAAGAAGCATTAAAACGTCACTTGGTTTCAAATGGAGTTGAAAAAGTATTATTGACAGCTCCAGGAAAAGGAGTTCCAAATATTGTTTATGGCGTAAACCACAACGAATACAATCCAGATGAAGTAGCTATTTTTTCAGCTGCATCTTGTACAACAAACGCAATTACTCCTATACTAAAAGCAGTAGAAGATACGTTGGGAGTGGTAAAAGGACATTTAGAAACAATTCATGCCTATACCAATGACCAAAATTTGGTAGACAATATGCACAAAAAATACCGTCGTGGTCGTGCTGCTGCCTTAAATATGGTAATTACAGAAACTGGCGCTGGCAGTGCTGTTGCAAAAGCATTACCAAGTTTAGCCGGAAAATTAACTTCCAATGCTATTCGTGTTCCAGTTCCAAATGGGTCTTTAGTAGTTTTGAATTTAGAAGTTAACAAAGAAACATCTTTGGAAAGCATCAATGCTATCATGAGAAAATATGCTTTGGAAGGTGAATTGGTAGAACAAATCAAATATTCATTGAACAACGAATTAGTTTCTTCTGATATCGTTGGCACATCTGCGCCGTCAATTTATGACAGTAATGCTACTATAGTATCTGGAGATGGAAAAAACATTGTACTCTATGTATGGTATGACAATGAATATGGTTATAGTCATCAAGTAATCCGTTTAGCAAAATATATTGCGAAAGTAAGACGCTACACTTATTATTAGTAGTTAATACCGATTATTAATTCAAAAAAAATCTCGTCATGCTGTTAGGGTAAAATGGGATTTTTTTGTTTTATGTAAAATGAATTGTTAAAAAAAAGTCATATTAAAAAATAATCACTACTTTTCCACCGCTAAAGTAAAGTCCTTAAATCACTTATGAAGAAATTAATTTTAAGTTTATCCATTCTGTCTTGTCTAGCATTTTCAAATGAAGAACCAAAAGTAACAACCTACAGTTATGGTCACAATGGGATGGAATATGTTGCTCGCAGTAAAAATGGGACAGTTATTATAAGCACGTTTAATTCAAAAATGACAATAAGACAAGATATTGCATCAAAAATTTATGAAATGTATTTAGAGCATAAATTAGAAAACAATAAAAAAACAACTGTTTTTGGTACAGAAGCAGACGTAACTGGAAAATGCATCATCAGGAAAAAAGACAATTTAACAACCGTAGATTTTTACTATGAAACGGTAGAATGGTGTACAGGAGTTACAGAAATTTACAAAAAGAATATATAAAACAAAAAAGCTCAACCAATAAGTTGAGCTTTTTTTATGCTTAAATATTAATTATTCTTACGCTTTTCCAGCAGCAATCAAGTTCAAAGCTGAACCAGCCACAAACCATCCAATTTGGCTATCATTGTACGTATGATTTGCCAAAATAACATCTTTTGAACCATCAGCATGAACAAACTCTAATGTCAAAGGTTTTCCAGGAGCAAATTCAGTTAAGTCTAAGAAGTTGATAGTATCATTTTCTTGAATTTTATCATAATCAGCTTCGTTAGCAAAAGTCAAGGCTAACATTCCTTGTTTTTTCAGGTTGGTTTCGTGAATACGAGCAAATGATTTTACTAAAACAGCTTTAACACCTAAAAATCTTGGTTCCATAGCGGCATGTTCTCTTGAAGAACCTTCACCATAGTTATGATCGCCTACAACAATTGAGGCAACACCAGCCGCTTTGTACGCTCTTTGAACAGCAGGAACAGCGTCATAAGTTCCAGTTAACTGATTTTTTACTTTATTGGCTTCTTGATTAAAAGCATTCACAGCTCCAATCAACATATTATTCGAAATATTATCTAAATGACCACGGAAACGCAACCAAGGTCCAGCCATAGAAATATGGTCTGTGGTACATTTACCAAATGCTTTGATTAATAATTTGGCACCACTAATATTTTTTCCATCCCAAGCATCAAAAGGAGCTAGTAATTGTAATCTATCTGATGTTGGTGATACAGCAACTTGAACAGAAGAACCATCTTCCGCTGGCGCTTGAAATCCAGCATCATCAACATCAAAACCTCTTTTAGGTAATTCATCTCCAAATGGAGCATTTAATTTTACAGCTTCACCTTTGTCATTTAATAAAGTATCTGTAAGTGGATTAAAAGTTAAATCTCCAGAAATTGCCAAAGCAGCTACCATTTCTGGCGAAGTTACAAAAGCATGTGTGTTTGGATTTCCATCAGCACGTTTTGAAAAGTTTCTATTGAAAGAATGCACAATAGTATTTTTTTCTTGTTTATCGGCACCTGCTCTATCCCATTGACCAATACAAGGTCCACAAGCATTAGTAAATACTTTGGTGCCCATTTTCTCAAAAGTGGCAATGATACCATCTCTTTCTATGGTGTAACGGATTTGTTCAGAACCTGGATTTATACCAAATTCTGCTTTTGGAGTAATTCCGTGAGCCACTGCTTGTTCAACAATGGATGCAGCACGAGCCATATCTTCATAAGATGAATTGGTACAAGAACCTATTAATCCCCATTCTACTTTTAAAGGCCAACCGTTTGCAGTTGCTTCTTCCTTCATTTTTGAAACTGGTGTTCCTCTATCTGGAGTAAAAGGTCCGTTGATATGTGGTTCTAATTCTGATAGATTGATTTCAATTAATTGATCAAAATACTGTTCTGGATTAGCATAAACCTCTGAATCTGCTGTTAAATAATCAGCCACTTTATCGGCAGCGTCAACAACATCTTGACGACCAGTTGCGGCTAAATACCTGCGCATAGAGTCATCGTACCCAAAAGTAGAAGTCGTAGCCCCAATTTCTGCGCCCATATTACAGATAGTTCCTTTTCCTGTACACGACATATTGATGGCACCTTCACCAAAATATTCTACAATAGCTCCTGTTCCACCTTTTACGGTAAGAATATCAGCTACTTTTAAAATAACATCTTTCGGAGCAGTCCAACCACTTAATTTTCCGGTTAACTTTACTCCTATCAACTTTGGAAATTTCAATTCCCATGACATACCACTCATTACGTCCACAGCATCAGCACCGCCAACACCAATGGCTAACATACCTAATCCACCGGCATTAACCGTATGTGAATCTGTACCAATCATCATTCCTCCTGGAAAAGCATAATTTTCCAATACAATTTGGTGAATGATACCTGAACCTGGTTTCCAAAATCCGATACCATACTTGTTAGAAACCGAAGAAAGAAAATCAAAAACTTCTTTAGATTGACTGTTGGCTAATTCTAAATCTTGTTTAGCTCCGTTTTTAGCCAAAATTAAGTGATCACAATGAACTGTTGTAGGAACAGCAACGGTCTTTTTCCCAGCATGCATAAATTGCAACAAGGCCATTTGAGCCGTCGCATCTTGACAAGCTACTCTATCTGGAGCAAAATCTACATAATCTTTTCCTCTAGTAAAAGATTGAGAAGGAGTTCCTTCCCATAAATGAGAGTATAATATTTTTTCGGAAAGTGTTAAAGGACGTCCAACTAATTCTCTTGCTTTGTCTACACGAGAAGCCATTGTTCCGTAAACTTTTTTAATCATTTCAATATCAAAAGCCATAATATAAATAGGTTTATTTGTTTGCAGTGCAAATTTACGAAATCGATGTACTTCTAAAAAGCTTTTGATGAAATAAGTTGCAACAGTATAGTGTTTTAAGATATTAATATTTTAGATACCTTTATTTTATTGATTTACTATTTTAAAGGCCAAAAAATAATAATTCTCACTATTTATCCCTCAAATCCATCATAGGTTTTTCATAAAAACGGTACAAAATAGTACTTAAAACAAGAGTTATAAGGAGATAAATGATCGTAAAAAAGTATAATCCTAGTCTGTTTTCTACATCCATTGGGAAAAAATACTTCATCAATTGGAGTACCACACTATAGTGCAATAAATAAATGGAGTAGGAAATAATACTGATATAAGTTATTGGTTTTGCAATAAAAGAAGGTGCTGCTTTCCAATCGGATAAAAAAGGTAAAAAGCAAGCTACTGCAATGGATAATAGGGGAAGGTATAAGACATTCCAAAACAATGGTTGAATGGCAATTAATAACCCAAAATAACCCAAACTAAAAAATAAAAATAATAGCAATAAGGTTCCTAAAATAAAGAACAGGTATTTAGTCTTCTCCCAAAAAGAAGAAAAGTTCAAGTAAATCCAACTGAATAAAACACCGATAAAAATACTATCCAATCGATACAAAACAACCGCTTTTAAAGAAACATTCCATTGGTCTAAAGTCGTATTGTTTGTCGTATTTTGATAGTAAAGTTTATTAAAAATAAAAAGTAGAATTAATAGTAGAATTGCCCAAAAAAAGAACTTTGATTTATTTTTTGGCTTGATAAAAACACCCAAAAACAGTATAAAAAAAGGCAAAACTACATAGGCAAACTCTTCTACTGATAAACTCCATGACTCTGTAAAAAAGAGCAACATGGTAATTTTAAAATTTTGCAAAAAGAAAAAATACCGCCACAACTGAGGCATTTCATAACCAATAATTCCTGCTATTAAAATATTGATTAGCAAAACCAAATAATAATTAGGAAGTGTCCTAAACCATCTTCTTTTCAAGAAATAGAAGACAGTAGCTAGAGAAAAATCTTCCTTAAGATACAATTGATATAGAATTTTACCAATAAGAAAACCGCTTAGCACAAAGAAAATTTCTACACCAAAAAAACCAAACAATTGTAAAATTTGATGAAAAAGACTGTCGTCTTGAGGGTAAATCCACAAACAATGACCTGCTACAACCATAGTAATAGCTGTGGCTCGCATTAAATCGAGACCAAAAATTCTAGTGACTTGTTTAGATTCTTCCACTGTTTTATTCATTAACTAAATGTAATAAATAGTCAAAGTAAATTACAACAAAGTAGCAATAATCATTTCTTCTGAAATACCTTCGGCATCAGCTTTATAGTTTTTGATAATTCTGTGACGTAAAATTCCAGTAGCTACTGCTTTGACATCTTCTATATCTGGAGAAAATTTCCCGTTGAATGCGGCATTGGCTTTAGCGGCCAATATTAAGTTTTGTGAAGCTCTTGGACCTGCACCCCAATCGATATAATTTTTGATATAATCATTAGACAACGGATTGTTAGGTCTTGTTTTGCTAACTAAAGTTACCGCATATTCAATAACATTGTCAGCCACAGGAATACGGCGAATTAGATGTTGGAAATCAATAATTTCTTGCGCCGTAAACAATGGATTAATAACTGGTTTATCGTCAGAAGTAGTACTTTTTACAACTTGAACTTCTTCATCATAAGAAGGATAATCTAGTTTAATAGCAAACATAAAACGGTCTAATTGGGCTTCTGGCAAAGGATAAGTTCCTTCTTGCTCAATTGGGTTTTGCGTTGCTAAAACAAAATAGGGTAAATCTAATTTATAATTTTGACCTGCTATGGTTACCGAGCGTTCTTGCATCGCTTCGAGTAAGGCAGCTTGTGTTTTTGGTGGTGTTCTGTTAATCTCGTCAGCCAAAATAATATTAGCAAATATCGGTCCTTTGATGAATTTAAATTGACGACTGTCATCTAGAATTTCGCTTCCTAAAATGTCCGAAGGCATTAAATCGGGTGTAAACTGTATGCGTTTAAAATCCAATCCTAATGCTTGAGAAATAGTATTGACCATTAAGGTCTTTGCTAATCCAGGAACGCCTATAAGCAGTGCATGTCCTCCAGAAAATATACTGAGTAATATTTGGTCAACCACATCGTCTTGACCAACAATAATCTTGGAAATCTCTCTCTTTAGTTCTACTCTTTTTTGAACTAAATTTTGAATGGCTGCTACGTCTGACATAATACTTTTATAGAATTTAGAATGACAATATACAAATTTTAGTGTTCAAAACACCAATCAGTATCCCGATTTTGTGGGACTGAACAACTATTTCTTTAACCAATTATTGGTAAACAAACAGTCTTGATATTCTCCATTAATTTTAATATAGGTTTCTTTGATTTTTTCATCACTCCATTTAGCAATAGCTTTGATTTGTTTTTCTTTCAAAGCCAAATCTTTAATTTTGATGTAATCCTTGGCATAATCTGCTGTATGTTCATTGATTCTGTTGGTAACAGTAATGATTTTGTATTTCTTTCCGGTTCTTGGATCGTCGTCTAAAATCGGTGAAGTGATAGCATTTTCTTTTAAATTGGAAACTTCGCTATACAAACTTGGATCCATTTTAGTCAATTCGAAATGGGTGTCTTGAGTTTTTGGATTAATCAAAACACCACCATTAGCTCTAGTTTCTTTTTCATCAGATAATGTTCTGGCTGCTTCGGAAAAGGTAATTTCACCACTTTCAATTTTCTTTTTAATGGTAATAATTTTCTCTTTGGCTTCTTTCAAAGCTTTGTCAGAAACTTTAGGCATCATCAAAATATGTCTCAACTCAACTTCTTGCCCTTTAATTCTCTCAACCATAATGATATGATAGCCATACTCCGTTTCAAAAGGTTCTGATATTTCACCTTCCTGTAAACTGAAGGCAACATCCTTAAATTCTTTCACGAATTGCGTCTTCCTATTAATTTTATAATATCCACCACTCGAAGCAGAACCTTTATCGTCTGAATAAATTACGGCTCGTGTTTTAAAACTAGCACCCGACAATACTTCGCCTTTGATTTCTCGCAATCTAGTAATCACTCTTTGTTTTTCTTCTTGAGAAATTACCGGTGCAATTACAATTTGAGCCACTTCCATTTCCGCTCCAAAAACAGGCAAGTCAGCTGCAGGGATTGATTTAAAAAAAGTACGTGTTTCCTCTGGAGTGATTTCAACGGCATCAATAATTTTCTTTTGCATCTCACCGGTAAGTTTGTTCATCTTGATAATTTCAAATAATTCATTTCTGAATTCTTCCTCATTACTTTTTTTGAAATAACTTATCACTTTTTCCATTGAACCCAGTTGTTCCACCATATAATTCAACTGTTCATTCATTTTCTCTTTGACTTCTTCATCTCTGATAACGATACTATCTTGGATGGCTTGATGAGCATACAATTTATCTTCTAATAATTTACCCAACATTTGACATCGGGTAATATCTTTAATCGAATTTCCTTGACTTGACATTTCTAAATAGGTTTTGTCAATATCAGAATCTAAAATAATATAATCACCTACGGTAGCGATAACTCCATCAATTTTTTGCTTTTTGGAGGAAGCCACCAAAGTTGGTTTTGTCTTCACCGAATCTTTGATAATCTCTTGAGAATGCGTAAAAAACACCGAACAAATAAGGGCAATAATTGTTAGTGTAATTTTACTATTGGTATATTTCATAATCTTTATTTTTAATGGCATCATCAGTGATTTCTTTTTCAAACTTTTTTATCAATTCTAATTTTCGTTTATTCAGTAATACTTCTCTCAAAGTTGGTTTTATATAATCAAAAGGGGAAATTTGATTTTTATCAATTACATTGGTAATTTTTACTAAATAAACATCATTATTTACTGTTTTTTCTATTCTTTTCCCCGAAGAAATTATTGCATCTCTATTGTCTGGTGTGATAAAAGGTAGCTTGACATATACTTGATTCATATCGACCCAAACACTATCATTCAACGCAAAACTTTTGAACTGTAATGCATAAGTTTCCCAAAACTTTTTATCTTTTTTGTTATAATCAAAGAATTTACTTCTTATGGTAGCAAAACGTGGATTATCTTTCGAAAGATTGATGTATCGCAGTCTTACTAATGTTCCATTGGTTTTAAAATTCTCTTTATTTTCGTCGTAATATTGTTTTAATTCTTCTTGTGAAATTATAGTATCAACGGTGTTTTTTACTACTTCTTCAATGTATGCCTTAGTATATAAATCTATTTTATACTGTTTTATTAAGGCATTATATTCGCCTTTTTTTGCATCGCTTAAATTTCGTTCTGCCGCTTCAATCAACAATTTCTGACTTGCCCATCGGTTAATAAAATCTCTTACCAATAGCAAACTATCTTCTTTTGAAGTTCCCGCTGGAACTAGTGTAGCAACATCACTTTTATACAAATAACTTTTCCCTACTCTAGCAATTGACTCAGGTTTTTGTTCTGGTTTGAAATAACTACAAGAACAAGCCATCAAAAAAAAGAGGAAAAAACTATTTCTAACCATGTTTAGGGCTGTAATTGTTTTTTTACACGTTCAAAAACATCGTTGTTGACTTTTATGGTAAATTCTTTTTTCAAATCATCTACCCAACGTTGCTCTAAATACTGTTGATAATCATTGACAATTTTTCCTTTGCATTCGTCAAACGTTTTGATACCTGCAGGTAACACTTTGTCCACTTTGATTACAAAATAATATTCACCTTCTTTGAAAATATCAGAAATGCCAACATCATATTTTGTTCCTTTTGGCAAAGCATCGCTACCTTCTTCAAAAGTACCTGTGTTTACCATTATATTAACGACATTATCAACGTTTAGTGTTTCTTTAATCTTTGGCAATTCTGTTTTTTTCTTCAACATGGCCAATGCTTTTTTGATTACATCCATTTTGGTTGAAGAAAGAACGCTAGCTTCCACTCTTTTTTTCCACAAATGTTCTGATTTGTGTTCGTTATAAAAATTTTGTAACCCAACAGTGTCAGTCTTTGCACGTTCCCAAATCTCTTTTTCCATCAAATCAAACAACAATAATCCATCGCGATATTCTTCCATCACATTGGCAAATTCGGGAAATTCATTTTCTAAATTTTCATCGTAGTAGGCTGTCAACTGTTCGTCTAAAAATTTCTCATAAATAGCATCTACCAATTTATTCAAAGGTTTAACGGCTATTCCTGATTTTTGTTGTTTATCTACAAATTCTAAAAACGTTTTTCCGTCAATCTTCTTAGTACCATTAATAGTTAACAAAGTAGCTGTGTATTCTTTTGCATTTGCTGGAAGTGTCCATTTGGCCTCATAAAAATCATTGGTTACTAATTTTGAAAGTAAGCCAAATTGCTTTGAGTCTTTTTTGTAGGTATATTTTTTTCTTAATTTTTCATTTAAAGAAGAAACCAACTTTTTAGACCTGTCGTCTTTCCCAATTTTGCCTTCCAATTCGTTTCTCATTTCATCCATCGTTTTTATAGGATGCTTTTCTATCAACTTGATAATATGCCAACCAAATTGAGATTGAAATGGTTTTGAAATTTCATTAGGAGTATTTAATGAAAAGGCAGCATTCTCAAATTCTTCTGAACTCAATTGTCCAGAACCAAATTTATTTAAAACCCCACCTTTTCCAGCAGACGATTTGTCTTCCGAAAACTGTTTGGCCAAATCCTCAAACTTTTCACCTTGTTGGATTTTTCTATAAATATCGTTGATGGTATTTTTAGCTTTATCTTGGTCAGTATCTTCGGTCTTTGGGTTTAATATCATGATATGAGCCACCGTAATTTCACCTCGATTATCTCTAATATCATCTACTTTCAAAATATGATAGCCAAATCGAGTTCTAGTAATTTTTGAAATTTGTCCTTTTGGCGTGTTGTAAGCGGCATTTTCAAAAGCATACACCATTCTAAAAGCAGTAAAATAACCCAAATTCCCTTTGTTTTCTTTTGCTGATGGATCTTCAGAATATTGAACAGCTAAATTACCAAAATCCTCTCCAGCCAATGCTTTCTTTCTTATATCTTCAATTTTTTTATACGCTTTTAAAGTATCTTCAGGCGTGGCATTTTCATCGGCTAAAATCAAAATGTGAGACGCTTTAATTTCTTTTTGCAAACGATTATAACCTTCCGTTATAAGTGCATCGGTAATTTTAGTATCGTTGAAGTAATTTTTGGCCAATTGTGTGCGATACGATTTTAACTCGTTTTGATATTTTGTATTGTTTTCTAAACCTAGTTTATAAGCTTTGTTTACTTTTAATTTATACCCAATAAAAAGTTCTAAATATTGGTTTAAATCTTTTTGCGATTCATCTTTAACTAAGTCTAAATTCTTTTTATATACTCGTGAAAATTCATCCGAATAATAGGGTTTCTCATTGATGGTAAACAAAACTTCTTTAGCATTATTTTGCGCATTACTGGCTATTGACATTAGAAAGAACAACCCGAAAAAAAACTGTTTTAAACTCATGATTTTATAAATTCGATTAAAAATTTTACACAAAAATGTTGGTTTTATTGACATGCCTAAAACACTTTGGTTTATTGACATTACAATCAACAAAAGTAACAATTCAAACACATTATACAAGTATCATGTCTACTATTAACAAAAATTTATTAACAGCACTTTTACTAGGTTTCACAAATGACAAATCAGAAATGGAATTGATAAAGGAATAATGAGTAAATAATAGTATTTTTGCAAACTATTTATTGAAAATCATGAGTTTTTTAAAAGAAATACAACGCCGCCGAACCTTTGGAATCATCTCGCATCCCGATGCTGGAAAGACAACGCTAACTGAAAAATTATTGCTTTTTGGAGGTGCCATTCAAGAAGCTGGTGCAGTAAAAAATAATAAAATTAAAAAAGGAGCTACTTCCGATTTCATGGAAATTGAACGCCAAAGAGGGATTTCAGTTTCCACATCGGTGTTGGCTTTTAATTATAAAAATAAAAAGATTAACATCCTAGACACGCCTGGTCACAAGGATTTTGCTGAAGACACTTTCAGAACATTAACTGCCGTTGATAGCGTTATTGTGGTAATTGACGTGGCAAAAGGTGTGGAGGAACAAACCGAAAAGTTAGTAGAAGTTTGTAGAATGCGAAACATTCCGATGATTGTTTTCATCAACAAATTAGACCGAGAAGGAAAAGACGCTTTTGACCTAATGGATGAAGTAGAACAAAAATTGGGATTGAGTGTTACTCCCTTGAGTTTTCCTATCGGAATGGGTTATGATTTCCAAGGAATTTATAATATTTGGGAACAAAACATCAATTTGTTTAGTGGTGACAGCCGCAAAAATATTGAAGATACTATCGCTTTTTCTGATATCAACAGCCCAGAGTTGGAGAAAATCATTGGTGAAAAACCTGCCGTAAAATTGAGAGAAGAGCTGGAATTGATTTCAGAAGTGTATCCTGCTTTTGAAAGAGTCGACTACCTCAATGGGAAGTTACAACCAGTTTTCTTTGGTTCGGCGTTGAATAATTTTGGTGTTAGAGAATTATTGGATTGTTTTATCGAAATTGCCCCTTCACCAAAACCAAAAGAATCGGAAACGAGATTAATAAAACCCGAAGAAGAAAAAATGGCTGGTTTTGTTTTTAAAATTCATGCCAATATGGATCCAAAACACAGAGACCGTTTGGCTTTTGTGAAAATTGTTTCAGGAACTTTTGAAAGAAACAAACCTTACCTGCATGTTCGACTGAATAAAAATCTAAAATTTTCTAGTCCAAATGCCTTTTTTGCTGAGAAAAAAGAGATTGTTGACATCTCTTATCCTGGAGACATTGTAGGTTTACACGATACGGGCAACTTTAAAATTGGCGATACTTTAACTGAAGGCGAAATCATAAACTTTAAAGGAATTCCAAGTTTTTCACCTGAACATTTTAGATATATTAACAATGCCGACCCTTTGAAAGCAAAACAGTTAGACAAAGGCGTGGACCAATTAATGGATGAAGGTGTTGCACAATTGTTTACATTAGAAATGAACAACCGAAAAGTAATTGGAACTGTGGGCGCACTGCAATATGAAGTAATTCAATACCGATTGGAGCATGAATATGGAGCCAAATGTAGCTACGAAATGTTCCCAGTGCACAAAGCATGTTGGGTAAAACCAAACGACCCAAAAAGCGAAGAATTCAAAGAATTTAAAAGAATAAAACAAAAATTCTTAGCCCATGACAAGTACGGACAATTAGTTTTCCTTGCCGACTCAGAATTCACCATTCAAATGACACAGAGTAAGTTCCCGAATGTAAAGTTGTATTTCACCTCCGAATTTGACTAATTATCGAAAAAAGTGAACTAAATTTTTGAAGTTCAAAAAGGATTACTATATTTACCAACTGAAATAGATTTGTATGAAAAATATATTTAAATATTATTTACTTGCTTTTGTCCTTGTGTCAGATTTTGCGATGTATGCACAACCAGGAGATGATGATGGTGGAGGTGGTCTTGAAGGTGGTGACCCGGCACCAGCACCAATCAATAGCAAATTAGTAATTTTAGCCATAGTTGGTGTTTTATTTGTATTATACACATTCAGAAACAATAAAAGAACCGTTTAGTTATAAACATACTTTATACCAAACCATTTCAATCTAAACGGAATGGTTTTTTTATGACTTCTCGTCTCCAAAAAAAAATACTCCCCAAAACCTTGAGGAGCATTCTATTTCTTATAGGAACTTCTATGCCTTAAATGGTTATTAATTTTAATACCATAGATGGTAATAAAAATACTATCGCAGCACTTTCTTAGTCACTACTTCACCATCTTCTGAAGTAATTTGAACCAACAATACTTCATTAGACATACCTACAGTTAGATTAGTTTCAGTAGCATTAATGCCTTTTCTTTCTAGTAATAATCGTCCTCTGATATCAAATACTTTTACAGATGCCATCATTACAGTTCCTGAATTAATTACAAAGTCATTCGCTTCATTTTTGTAAACAATTACTTGATTAGCATTGAAGGTTGGGTTTGTAACACCCAAAGCACCTTGGTAGATAATTTCAAAACGAGACGCAAAAGTTCCAGCCTCTGAAGTGAAAGTATAACCACCAGCCGTTAAGTTATGAACCGTTGTGGTCAAATTATCACGTAAAAATATTTCTTGCCCTGTAGCAAACAAACCATCAACATGGTCAATAGAAATAGTATATTGTCCGGCTGTAGTAACTTTATATTTCATTGCCACCACATCTGTGGCATCAAATGGTACTGGTCTTCCTTGAATAACATAATCTTCGTTAGCAATGGTAGAGGTCAAAGCAATTGGACCATCGTTAAAATACCTACTATCCGTATCGTCTAAACCTAAAGTACCGTTGGTAAAATAACCTACTACCGATTGTGAAAATCCTGAAGTGGCACCTGTCATATTCAACCAAATTCTGTTAGCTTCAATAGAGGTTGTATTGATACTTGCTCCAACTGATGTTCTAAAAAATTGATTAGCATTATCACCTATTCTTTGTCCATTATTAAATACCAAACTACTAGCTCCGGTTTTTGCTTGTACTAAAAATCCTTGTCCTGTTTGAATTACACCCAGTGGACTTTCGGTATAAGCTTCACCATTATCACTATAGGTACTAGTGGCTGTATTCCAAGAACAATAAGATGCATTAGCAGCATTATTTGTTTTTCTCCAAAAATAAAGCGTAGTCTCAATATTAGCACTATTGTCTGTTGCAAATTGAGAAATACTAATTGGCGATGGATAAGGATTTCCTACTGCATTAAAACGATCACCTGTACTTGAAATAGCGACACTTGGTGACGGAGTTCCATTAAATGGTACGCCTGTAAATTGTCCATTCCAAATGGTAGCAGCTGTTGGATGATTGAAAGGCAAACGGATTAAGTATCCTTTACCTATAGCAAAATCAGTAATGGCATAAGCTGCAACAGATTGGTAGAAACCAGTTGTCGCAGGAGCATTTATAGTTGGATTATAAGTATAAAAACGAATGTTAGGAGAAACTGATGTTAACGGAGAAAAATTAAATAAATTTTGTCCTGAAACTGGCGATGACCATAAGGTATAATCCAAACGGATTAATGGATTTGAATTACGTTTTACAATGATATTACCCGAATTAGTAAGTGTATTGTTTTGTAACAAATTAGCATTGTTGTTCAACGTAAATGTACTTCCCGAGTCAACAGTTAATCTACCTTCTAAAGTAACATCAAAACCAGACGAAACCGTTACCGCTGCATTATTAATTAATCGTAGTGAACAACCAGCAAAATTAGCGCCTATAGTTCCCGTACCACCATCAAAAACGACTGATTTAGTGGCCGAAGGTGTTCCATTTGACCAAGTTACTCCACCATTAGTTGATGTAGTGCTATCGATAGTCACCACTGCAGAACCGCTTCCTATTCCTGCGCAACCATTAGAATCAGTAACTGATGTTATAATATAAGTGGTAGAACTTGTCGGAGCAACTGAAATGTTAGATCCGCTCACATAACCGCTGACACTTCCTGATGTATAAACCACATTAAATGGTGATGATCCGCCAGTGATGGCTACTTGAATATTGGTTGGACTACCTGAACAGATAGTAGCAGATCCTGAAATTACTGCTGAAATAGCTAAACAACTTCCTGTTCCTACTGTTATAATACCTATTGTAGCAGCAAAAAAAGTATTGTTTTTATTGGTTGCTGCTGATGTTGTACTACCATGTGAACCTGATGGTGTTCCAAAACCACCCAAAGTAAGTGTCCCTGCAGTATGACTGAATGTTCCTAAATTTACAAAAGAGCCTGCTGCAATAGAAAAATTATTGGTTACAGCCTTTACACTAGGTAATGTTAATGTTGTATTATTATTAACAGTCAAACTTCCTATAGTTGCGGGAAGTGCATTTCCTGCTGCTTGTGCTCCGCCTCCATTGTAAATATAGTTTGCTGCTGCATTAAAAGTTCTAGCAGTAGTTGTTCTGATATTTCCCGTCGAATTACCTACAGTAGTGATTCCATTTGCTGATGTAATCCCTAAAATAGCTCCTGAGGATAATGTAAAAGTTCCTCCGCCTGTTACTATTGTTGTCTCAGCCGCCATCTGTAATGCAGAACCACTATTAACTGTAAAATTAATAACGTTTGAAACTGTTCCACCAGAAGTAAAGATTTGGATACCTGATTTATTGAAAACAATGGTAGAATTATTCCCTCCACCACTTTCAGTCAAAGTACCTCCAGTTAATGAAAAATCGCCTCCAACATTCACTACCGTTAATGAAGAACCACTAGATAAATCAACAGTTCCAGCCGTTTGAATATAGTCTCCTCCAATTGTGATAGTTGGACTTGGTGTATTAGCATTAAATCTCAAAGTTCCAGTACCAACAGAGGTTACTTTGAAATCTCCTGCACACAATGTAAATGACGTTGTCCATGCTTGTTGCCAGTTGCCAGTATTACCTGTCCAATTTAATTCTAAATTTCCAAAAGGTAAAGCAACACCGGTAGTTATTACTGTTGTATTATTTTGCCAATTATCTATTCTTACGTTAGAGTTAAAAGCAAAACTTTCAGTACCATTGAATATTGTTGTTGATGGAGCACTAGTATTATTATGAACATAAGTACCGCCATTATCTATTTGAAAAGTAGTGGCTGTAGCAAGCGTTATAGCTGAAGTAGAAACTAAAATTCCTCCACTTTCAATTTGAACTTTAGAACCCGTTCCCGATACTGACCATGCTGCACCAGTAGTCATGGTATGAGTGTTTTGAACCACGAATATATTTCCACTTGTAAAATCGGAACCTGAGGCATTAGTTCCAGTTCCATCTCGTTT
Source organism: Flavobacterium sp. RSB2_4_14 (assembly GCF_051547085.1). Classification (NCBI taxonomy): domain Bacteria; kingdom Pseudomonadati; phylum Bacteroidota; class Flavobacteriia; order Flavobacteriales; family Flavobacteriaceae; genus Flavobacterium; species Flavobacterium sp. RSB2_4_14. Next base: position 1,156,414 of record NZ_JBPTTL010000001.1, on the reverse strand, counting down.
TGTGTTCCAATTGGCTAATGTTTGTGGTGCTAAACTTCCTTTGGAATAATAATAAATTTTAGAAGGCACTAATTCACCTGAAGCCGTTATAACGGCACCTATTGGATATCCGGTAAATTGAACTTTAGCCAATTGTCCTGCAATTAATCCTCCTGTTCCTACTTGTATTTTTCCAGCACTTGCACCACCACTTGCGCCTCCAATACCTGTCCAATTATTAATCGTTAAAGTAAATGCTCCCCAAGTGGCTGCACTACTATTCGCTATAGTTAAAGTATGAATTCCCGTTCCCAAATCTATAACAGAATTAGCGCTCAAAGTAGCAACACCAATAGTCTCCGAAAAACCTGTTGTTGCACCAGTACTAAATGTTCCTCCTGAAAAAGTAAAAGCAGATGTATTTGCAATTCTATCGGCTGCACCTAATTCTAAAATACCACCACTCAATGTACTAGCACCAGTATATGTATTATTCCCTGAAAGCGTTAAAGTTCCTATTCCTGTTTTGGTTATCCCAACCGATGTTGCCGTTCCATTACTTATCACACCACTGTATGCAGCAGGACTTGTGTTGTCTGAACCAATAGTAATAGTTCTAACTCCTGCTGTTCCAGAAGAATTTGTAATATTCCCTGAACCCGATAATGATCCAACGGTCAAATTGGCATTAGCCATATTCAAGGTACCATTTGTCATGGTAAGTAAGCCCGAAATAGTTGTTGCCGCACTCAATGTAATACCTGCACTATTATTTATGGTTAAATTAGCAGGAGTATTTTGTGTCAATCCACTTCCTGTTACTTGAGCAGCTGTTCCGTTATAAAAATAATTTGCACCAGCACTATAAGTTCTTGTTCCTGAAGCTTGAACATTTCCAGTAGCTCCAGTAGTTGCTATACCATCAGCCGAACCAATCTGTAACGTAGCACCTGATGCTAAAGTGAAATTAGAATTTGTATTTTCCCCAGTGATTAAACCAGCACTTGATATGGTAAGGTTACCATTAATAATAATTGTTCTAGCAACAAAACCAGAAGTGTTTTGACGAAGCGTTCCATTAATAGTTCCTGTTGCAGTTGTAGCTAAAGTAAAATCTGTTCTTCCCGTTCCAGAAATTCCTAAGGTGAGCGTTTTTCCAGCAGAGATAGAAAAAGCACCCGTGACAGTAATTAATCTGGTTTGCAGGATCGGTGCGTCGCTTTGAAGGTTGCAATTTCCGCTTACAGTTAGACTTGCTAAACTAATGGCGGGATGAGCTGTAATAGCTGCCGATTGATCTGAATTAATAATTACATTATCTCCTGCAGCTGGTGCTCCACTTGGACTCCAATTCCCTGCAGTAGTCCAATTTCCTCCTGTAGTAGGCACCCATGTTTTGGTGGCTTGCCCAAAAATTAAACCATTGAAAAACAAAGAAAACAAAAGCAATAACGTTGGTACTATTTTCGAAGAATGTAGAAATGTTTTCATAACCGGAGGTTTTAATTTTTAGTCTTGTAAATCATTACTTTACAAAAATAATTAATATTTATATAAGGGACAACTATTTCTGTTTAATGGTAAATAATCACGATATATTTCAACTTTTACAAAAAACGCTACACAATAAGCGTTACGTAAATTCAATTTTAAAAAAATATTAAAATAAGGTTAAACAAAAAATCCCCTCCAAAACTGGAGAGGATTTCCTCATTGAGTATATAAAAGCTGTTAGCGCAGCACTTTCTTAGTCACTACTTCACCATCTTCTGAAGTAATTTGAACTAACAATACTTCATTAGACATACCTACAGTTAGATTAGTTTCAGTAGCATTAATGCCTTTTCTTTCTAGTAATAATCGTCCTCTGATATCAAATACTTTTACAGATGCCATCATTACAGTTCCTGAATTAATTACAAAGTCATTCGCTTCATTTTTGTAAACAATTACTTGATTAGCATTGAAGGTTGGGTTTGTAACACCCAAAGCACCTTGGTAGATAATTTCAAAACGAGACGCAAAAGTTCCAGCCTCTGAAGTGAAAGTATAACCACCAGCCGTTAAGTTATGAACCGTTGTGGTCAAATTATCACGTAAAAATATTTCTTGCCCTGTAGCAAACAAACCATCAACATGGTCAATAGAAATAGTATATTGTCCGGCTGTAGTAACTTTATATTTCATTGCCACCACATCTGTGGCATCAAATGGTACTGGTCTTCCTTGAATAACATAATCTTCGTTAGCAATGGTAGAGGTCAAAGCAATTGGACCATCGTTAAAATACCTACTATCCGTATCGTCTAAACCTAAAGTACCGTTGGTAAAATAACCTACTACCGATTGTGAAAATCCTGAAGTGGCACCTGTCATATTCAACCAAATTCTGTTAGCTTCAATAGAGGTTGTATTGATACTTGCTCCAACTGATGTTCTAAAAAATTGATTAGCATTATCACCTATTCTTTGTCCATTATTAAATACCAAACTACTAGCTCCGGTTTTTGCTTGTACTAAAAATCCTTGTCCTGTTTGAATTACACCCAGTGGACTTTCGGTATAAGCTTCACCATTATCACTATAGGTACTAGTGGCTGTATTCCAAGAACAATAAGATGCATTAGCAGCATTATTTGTTTTTCTCCAAAAATAAAGCGTAGTCTCAATATTAGCACTATTGTCTGTTGCAAATTGAGAAATACTAATTGGCGATGGATAAGGATTTCCTACTGCATTAAAACGATCACCTGTACTTGAAATAGCGACACTTGGTGACGGAGTTCCATTAAATGGTACGCCTGTAAATTGTCCATTCCAAATGGTAGCAGCTGTTGGATGATTGAAAGGCAAACGGATTAAGTATCCTTTACCTATAGCAAAATCAGTAGTGGCATAAGCTGCAACAGATTGGTAGAAACCAGTTGTCGCAGGAGCATTTATAGTTGGATTATAAGTATAAAAACGAATGTTAGGAGAAACTGATGTTAACGGAGAAAAATTAAATAAATTTTGTCCTGAAACTGGCGATGACCATAAGGTATAATCCAAACGGATTAATGGATTTGAATTACGTTTCACTATTGTTGACCCTGAACCTGTATTAGTAACATTATTCACTTGTAATAAGTTACCACTATTTTCTATGGTTAGAGTACCATTATTAGTAATCAAATCAGTAACGGTTAAGTCAAAAGTGGAATTCACTTTTAAGGTAGTTCCTGAATTTAAAGTCAAAGTATTAATGGCTACATCTGATGAAATTTCTGGGTAGTTACTCGAAGTACCAATAATTACATCCGTTACAGCTGTTGGCACGAGATTACAAGACCAGTTTGATGCTGTGGTCCAAGCTATACTTGTAGAACCAGTCCATGTGTTGGTATTGGAAACGGCCACACTAGCAGTAGTTGCACTAGCAGTACAACCATAATTATTAGTTGCAGTAACAGTATAGGTTGTTGCCACTGTTGGAGAAACTCCTGTTGGATTTTGAATCGATGAAGTATAGCCTGATGGTGTTGACGTCCATGCATAACTAATAGCTGGTGTAGCTGGCGTTGAAGTAACAGTTACATTGTCTATTGCCCAATACCAATCAAAATTACCATCATATTTAAATCGAATAGAAACTGTAGGTTGATTTAGATAAGCTGACAAACTTAAAGTAGTGGAAGCAAAAGCAGTTCTAGTTCCTATTGTAGCAGTTGGAGCAGTATTAAGGTTTACCCAATTTGAACCATCTGTTGAAACTTGTACAACGGCTGTTTCTGTCCCGTTATATCGATAATATTGAAAAAAGTTTAACGAAGCTGCACTCATACCAATCGTACTAAATGCTGGGGATTGTAGCGTTGTAGCAGTTGTACCACCATTACCTTGAGCATCACTATTACTTAAATAAAATTGCGAGGCATCATTGCTATTAAACGTTTCATTACCATCATTATAACCATTGGCTCTCAAAGTCCAAGCAGCATTAGCCGGAGTACCACCTGTGCTGGTATTGGTTGTTGTCCAACCTGCAGGTATTCCATTAAAGTTTTGATTTAATAAGGTTGTAGCTGTTGCTGAATTAGAAGTAGCACTTGATGTTAAATTAACACTACCTCCAGAACAAATAGTAGCTGCACTAGCCACTGCAGTAACGGCTGTAGGTATTGGATTAACAGTCATAGTAACAGTATTCGATGTTGCTGGTGAACCTGTTAAACAAGGAGATGCTGTTGATGTCATCACAACAGTTACCAAATCGTTATTGGCTAATGCATTATTACTATAAGTAGCACTATTCGTTCCTACGTCTGCTCCATTGAGTTTCCATTGGTAACTTGGTGTTCCGCCATTGGTTGGCGTTGCCGTAAACGTTACATTGGTTCCTGGACAAATTATCGAAGATGGTGCAGCGGCAATTGAAACACTTGCAGGTAAATTTGGATTGAAGGTTATAGTTCCTGTATTTCCCGAACTAATAACATAGACACATGCAGTTCCAAACCTTACAGAATTAATTGTAATACTTGTAGCACCACTATTTGCTAAAGTAGTTGTAGTGAATGAACCTGAACCTGTACCACCAGAAACCGTCATAGTTGCAATTCCTGTACCGACATTAGGAGCACCAAGTGTATAAAAAACAGTATAGGTACCATTTGGCAAATTAGCCGCTGTTGAGGTTACATTAATTGTAGCAGTGTTTCCAATACAAATTGGTGTAGCTGCTGCAATACTAGTTAGACTATATGTACTGCTACATGTACCCACATTTAAATATCCTGTATTGTTAGCGAAATAAGTAGAATTGATGTTAGCAGCAGGAGAACCCGTTCCTCCATATGAAGTTCCTGTTGTTTGAACAGTTGCTCCTAAAGTTAAAGTAGCTGAAGTGTGTCTAAAAGTTCCTAAGTTAGAAACAACTCCTGAAGCAATTGATAAATTTCCAACAATAGTCAATGCACCGCTCAAAGTTTTAGTGCCACTACCTGCAAAATTCAAAGTATTATAAGTTCCTGTTACAACCGTTTGACTAGCGCCATCATACTGCACTGTCCCTGACCAAGTTCTGCCAGTTGGAAGTGGTGTACCTGAAGTATTTTGTGTTCGTAATATCCCTGTTCCTGTCGTAGTTAAAGCTGCACCAGTTATGGCAAAGGTCGATGCATTTAAAGTTGTTCCAGAAACAATATTTAAACTTCCACTAACAGTAGTAGCTGCAACCAATGTTTTTGTATTACCCCCAGAAGTTGTCAAATTATTGTAAGTATAAGCTCCAATATTTTGTGCGCCGCTACCATTGTAATTTACAGTTCCAGTGGAACTAGTAAAAGAGCCTCCACTCATAGTTCCTCCAACATTTAATATTCCCGATCCTGTGAAAGTAAAGTCAGCATCTGTACTACCCAAAGTAATATTTCCAGTAACCGTTATTGTCCCTGTTGACAATGTAATTCCTGAAATTCTATTATTAGATCCAGGTGCTGTGACTGATATAGATGCACAAGAAAATATATTAGAACCTACATTCAACAATTTATCATCAGCACTACCAGTTCCAGCTCCAATAGTTACAGCCCCAGATACAGTTAATGAATTTCCTGTACTTATAGTAACAGTATTAGATCTATTTCCATCATTAATTGTAAAAGTTTTACAAACTGCAGCTGTATTTATAGTAACATCAAAATTATTCGGAATTACTACGTCATGAGCTGATGTTGGCACTAGATTTAATGACCAGTTAGCAGCCGTATTCCAATTAAAGCTTGACGAACCGTCCCATGTATTGGTTTGCCCAAAAGCATTCCCCACAAAAAACAAACAAAACAGTATAAAAACAGTGCTAAGTAATTTCGAGTTGCGTAATAGTGTATTCATATAAAGTGATTTTAATTTATGTCTTGTAAATCATTAGGTTGCTAAAATAAATAATAAATAGGGATTTAACAACTATTTCTGTCTATTGGTAAAAAATAACGATAAAAACTCAATAACCGCCACTAAATAATTGTTTTACATGGCGTTAATCAAGCCATACCTATTCATCTTACAAATAAAGTAGTAATTTGGATATTGAACAAATTTTAATCGATAATATTACTATTTTATCGATGAAATACATAAAATATTTATTTTATGTGCAAATTTACTTAAATATAAAGTTAAATACTGTTTTCTTTATACTAAATCCTTTTCTTTATAGTATCAAGTTCCAACTAAAATAGTTTACACTGTGATGATAATCGCCATTAGGGCCTAAATCCAAATATAAAACTAGTAAAAACATGCTAGCTCAGAAAATAAAAAAACCTCTTCAAATGAAGAGGTTTTAAAACTTAATGTTGCCTTACTCAACCAAAATTCAACTAAATGTATTACGTCTCTTCGAGTTTTTCAAAATATTAATTTTGAAAAGTATCGAGAAGCATCAAACAAATAAAACTCTCACACGAAGTTTCGGGACTGAGAGGTTTTTAATTTTAAGTATAATAAGTTGTATTAAATGAATTCAACTTGATTTAATTCCTTTCCAAACTCATGTAATTTATTTTCAATTTTTTCAATAGTTCTTCTTGATGGCTTTCTTCTACCGGTAACATAATGACTTAGTTGTCCTTGATTTACACCAGTTAAACGTTCCATTCCTGCTAATGATAAAATGCTACCATAGTAAGCTAAAAAAGAAGCGATATCAAACTGAAAATCAAAATCGTATTCAATTATTTTTTTGTTAGTTTCCAGATAATAAGCTCTTATCTCTTGATAAGAATTTAAAAAATCAGCTTTAGCTTCTTGTACTGTTTTTCCATCTCCTAAAATTCCAAAAGGGACATTGTTAGAACCTATATATGCTCCATAACTCCCATCATTTCCTCTTTCAATAATTACTTTTACTTTCATCTCTTTTATTTTTTTAAACCAGAATCTCTCAAAATACTTTGTAATGTTCCAAATTTAACTTCTTCACTTTTGTGGTGACTTGTTTGAAATTCTTTCTGAGTTATTGGACTAAACCAAATAGGATGCTTTTTCCCATCCCTTATATATTGGCATCCAGCTTTTTTAAGTTTTCATTCCAATTCAGAATATTTCATAGAATAATCATCTAATTATGACCATACAAAGATATTAATATTAATATCATTTTTCCAAATATTTTTAGAAATTAATAATACCACTGAATACTATTTTAAAACGGTTTGAAATTTCGTTTACTAGTTTAATTCCTTGATTAGGTTTTTGACTTAATAACATCTTCAAAATTTTAATTCTGAAAAGCATCGAGAAGTCATAAAAAAACCTCTCTCCTAAAGTTTCAGGAAAAAGGTTTGTTATATAACGTGCTAGTATTTACGCTTGACCTGCAGGACCGAAATTCAAAGGAATTTGAGGTTGCTCTACATCTTTAATTTCGCCATTGGCTACTTCAAATCGATGAATGTTTTCGCCCAATGCTTTTAGAAAACGCTTGGCATGTTGTGGGGTTAAAACTATTCTCGATTTTACCTTTGCTTTCGGCACACCTGGCATGATAGTCACAAAATCTACCACAAACTCTGAAGCAGAATGATTAATAATAGCCAAGTTGGAATAAATCCCTTCCGCTGTTTTTTCATCAAGTTCGATGTTGATTTGTCCTTGTTGTTGATTGTTATCGCTCATTTGATATGAAATTTTAAATATTAGATTTTAGATATTAAATATTGATTTTGTCATTGATATTGTCATTGATTTTGTCATTAATATTGAATTTGCCATTGACTTTTGCCATTGAAAAAAGCCACTAATTAAAAATTCACATGAAATTTAAAACTAGTGGCTTTTATTTATCTCAATCCTCGTTCCCTCTCCTTTGGAGAGGGTTAGGGTGAGGCTTTTTAATAAATGTACTCTTCTTTACTCGCCATAATCTCATTGTAGTCATCTTTGGATCCTACAATAGTGTGATCATAATCTCTCATACCTGTTCCCGCTGGAATTCTGTGTCCAACGATTACATTTTCTTTAAGACCTTCAAGCGTATCCACTTTACCAGCAACTGCTGCTTCGTTTAATACTTTAGTAGTCTCTTGGAACGATGCCGCAGAGATGAATGATTTGGTTTGTAACGATGCTCTAGTAATTCCTTGAAGTACTGGAGTTGCGGTTGCCGTGATAACATCACGAGCTACTACTTGGTTTTTATCATTTCGTTTCAACAACGAGTTTTCATCGCGCAATTCACGTGGAGAAATAATTTGACCAGGTTTTAACACTTCAGAGTCACCAGCATCTTCTACCACTTTCATGCCATATAACTTATCGTTTTCAACAATGAAATCTGCCGTGTGTATCAATTGCTCTTCTAAGAACAACGTATCTCCTGGATCTTCCACTCTTACTTTACGCATCATTTGACGGATAACCACTTCAAAGTGTTTGTCGTTGATTTTTACCCCTTGCAAACGGTAAACCTCTTGAATTTCATTAACCAAATACTGTTGAACAGCTGATGGTCCTTGAATTCTTAAGATATCATCTGGCGTAATCGCACCATCAGATAAAGGCACTCCCGCTTTTACGAAGTCATTTTCTTGAACCAAGATTTGACTAGATAATTTAACTAGGTATTTCTTAACCTCACCAAATTTAGATTCAATGATAATCTCACGGTTACCTCTTTTGATTTTTCCAAAAGAAACAACACCATCAATTTCAGAAACTACCGCTGGATTGGAAGGATTACGAGCTTCTAACAACTCAGTAATTCTAGGTAAACCTCCTGTAATATCGCTTGCTTTTGAAGAACGACGCGGAATTTTCACAAGAATTTTACCTGCTTTAATTTTCTCTCCATCTTCTACCATCAAGTGAGCTCCAACTGGTAAGTTATACGAACGAATTAGCTCGCCATCTTTACCATAAACCAATAAGGTTGGAATTAATTTTTTATTTCTTCCCTCTGAAATTACTTTTTCTTGGAAACCAGTTTGCTCATCAATTTCAACTTGGAACGATTGTCCTTGTTCTAAATCTTCGTAAGCAATTTTTCCTGTAAATTCAGAAACAATTACACCATTATAAGGATCCCATTTACAAATAGCAGCACCTTTTTCAACTACGTCACCATCTTTTACATTGATGATAGAACCGTATGGAATATTGTGTGTACTTAATAAAATACCTGTTTTAACATCTACTAATTTTAATTCAGTGGAACGAGAAACTACGATATCTACTTTGTTTCCATCAGAATCTTCCCCTACAACTGTTTTTAAATCTTCGATTTCTAATTTTCCACCGAAACGCGCTACAATAGTAGACACCTCAGAAACACCACCTGCAACTCCACCAACGTGGAAAGTACGCAAGGTTAACTGTGTACCTGGCTCACCAATAGATTGTGCAGCAATAACACCAACTGCTTCTCCTTTTTGAGTCATTTTTCCAGTGGCTAAGTTTCTTCCGTAACATTTAGCACAAATACCTTTTTTAGCTTCACATACTAATGGAGAACGTACTTCCACTTTTTCGATTGGAGATTCTTCAATAGCTTTAACAACCGCTTCGGTAATTTGTTCCCCTGAATGGATTAAAACTTCATTATTCAACGGATTGATTACATCATGTAATGCAACACGCCCTAAAATTCTTTCGCCTAAAGTTTCAACAATTTCTTCGTTTTTCTTCAAAGCAGCAACTTCAATTCCTCTCAATGTGCCACAATCTACAGAGTTCACAATTACGTCTTGAGAAACGTCATGTAATCTTCTGGTTAAGTAACCAGCATCCGCCGTTTTCAAAGCAGTATCGGCAAGTCCTTTACGCGCACCGTGAGTAGAAATAAAGTATTCAAGGATAGAAAGACCTTCTTTAAAGTTAGAAAGAATTGGATTTTCAATAATTTCACCACCGCCAGCAGTTGATTTTTTTGGCTTAGCCATCAAACCACGCATACCAGTTAACTGACGAATTTGTTCTTTGGAACCCCTTGCTCCAGAGTCAAGCATCATATACACCGAGTTGAAACCTTGTTGGTCTTCTCTAATGTTTTTCATAGCTAACTCGGTCAATTGAGCATTGGCAGAAGTCCAAATATCAATAACTTGATTGTAACGTTCGTTATTGGTAATAAGCCCCATGTTATAGTTCAACGAAATTCCTTCTACTTGTTCTCTAGCATCAGCAATTAATTTGTCTTTTTGCTCTGGAATTCTAATATCACCCAATGAGAAAGACAATCCACCTTTGAACGCAAATTTATAACCCATATCTTTCATGCTATCAAGGAAACTAGCCGTTGTTGGAACATCAGTTACAGCAAGGATTTTTCCAATAATATCACGTAATGATTTTTTAGTCAATACTTCATTGATATAACCAGCTGCTTGTGGTACTACTTCATTAAATAATACTCTACCAGCAGTAGTTTGAATGATTTTATAAACTAATTCTCCATTCTCATTAAAATCTTTAGCTCTGATTTTAACACGTGCGTTCAACTCAACTCTACCTTCGTTCAAAGCGATATTACACTCTTCAGCAGAATAAAAAGTCAAACCTTCACCTAAAATTTTCATTTCTGGAGTTGATAATCTTTCTTTGGTCATATAGTAAAGACCCAATACCATGTCTTGTGATGGAACCGTAATTGGCGCACCATTAGCAGGATTCAAGATATTGTGAGAAGCCAACATTAATAATTGTGCTTCCAAAATAGCCTCAGGTCCAAGTGGTAAGTGAACCGCCATTTGGTCACCATCAAAATCCGCGTTGAAAGCCGTACATACTAATGGATGTAATTGGATTGCTTTTCCTTCAATTAATTTAGGTTGGAACGCTTGAATACCCAATCGGTGTAACGTAGGAGCACGGTTTAGTAATACTGGGTGACCTTTGATTACATTCTCTAGGATATCCCAAACTACTGGCTCTTTTTTGTCAATAATTTTCTTAGCCGACTTAACAGTTTTAACAATTCCTCTTTCGATTAATTTACGAATAACGAATGGTTTGTATAGTTCAGCAGCCATATCTTTTGGCAAACCACACTCGAACAATTTCATTTCTGGTCCAACAACAATTACCGAACGAGCAGAATAATCCACACGTTTCCCTAATAAGTTTTGACGGAAACGACCTTGTTTTCCTTTCAATGAATCTGAAAGTGATTTTAATGGTCTGTTTGATTCTGTTTTAACAGCAGAAGCTTTACGAGTGTTGTCAAATAACGAATCTACTGATTCTTGTAACATACGTTTTTCGTTTCTCAAGATAACTTCAGGAGCTTTAATCTCCATCAATCTTTTCAAACGGTTGTTTCTGATGATAACTCTACGGTACAAATCATTCAAATCTGACGTTGCGAAACGACCACCATCTAGTGGCACCAATGGACGCAATTCAGGCGGAATAACAGGTACTACTTTCATAATCATCCATTCAGGACGATTTTCTCTGTTCTTGTTAGAGTCACGGAATGATTCTACTACTTGTAATCTTTTTAATGCTTCTGTTTTACGTTGTTTAGACGTTTCATTATTAGCAGCGTGACGCAATTCGTATGACAACGCATTCAAATCAGTTCTAGCCAATAAATCCATAATACATTCAGCACCCATTTTGGCAATGAATTTATTAGGATCATTATCATCTAAATATTGATTTTCCATAGGAAGCGTATCCAAAATATTGAGATATTCTTCTTCTGTTAAAAAGTCTAAACGGTGCAATGACTCGCCTTCTGAATTCACAGCAATACCAGCTTGGATTACTACATATCTTTCGTAGTAAATAATCATGTCTAATTTCTTAGACGGTAAGCCAAGTATATAACCGATTTTGTTTGGAAGCGAACGGAAATACCAAATATGAGCAATAGGCACAACTAGGTTGATGTGTCCTACTCTATCACGACGTACTTTTTTCTCTGTAACTTCAACACCACAACGGTCACAAACGATTCCTTTGTAACGGATTCTTTTGTATTTTCCACAAGCACATTCGAAATCCTTTACAGGACCAAAAATTCTTTCGCAGAAAAGACCATCACGCTCTGGTTTATGGGTTCTATAGTTTATGGTTTCTGGTTTCAAAACTTCACCTCTTGACTCTGCCAAGATTGATTCTGGAGAAGCTAAACCAATTGAAATTCTATCAAATCTTTTGATAGTATTTCTTGTATCCTTATTATTTCTATTATTCATCATAGTTTTTACTATTGATTTATTTGCAATTAAAATTGAACTTTAGATTTATAATTTCAAAAGTGATTAGTGATTAGTGATTAGTGATTAGTTTTTGAAATATTTTCTCTTGCTAATTACTAATTACTCTTGGCTAATTACTAAAAAATCATTCAGCTACTACCTCGAATTACTTCTCTAAACTTCAAAACTTCCTCTTGAAGTGCTAGTTATAAAAACCAAAAGGCTTTCTATAAAAAATCGGAACGGTTTACGGGTATAAATCTTTAAAAACTTGTTGTTACTATTTTGTTTCAAGTTTAAAGTTTCAGGTTTATAACTTGAAACCTGAAACTTCAAACAAAAAAACTATTCTTCTAATCTAATGTCTAATCCAAGACCTTTCAATTCATGCATCAATACATTGAATGATTCTGGTAATCCTGGCTCTGGCATAGTTTCACCCTTAACGATAGCTTCGTAAGTTTTGGCTCTACCTATAACGTCATCCGATTTAACAGTCAAAATTTCTCTAAGCGTACTTGATGCTCCATAAGCTTCAAGTGCCCAAACCTCCATTTCTCCAAAACGCTGACCTCCAAATTGAGCTTTACCACCCAATGGTTGTTGTGTAATAAGAGAGTATGGTCCAATAGAACGTGCGTGCATTTTATCGTCAACCATATGTCCAAGTTTCAACATATAGATAACACCTACAGTTGCCGCTTGATGGAAACGTTCTCCCGTTCCTCCATCATACAAATAAGTATGACCAAATCTCGGAATACCAGCTTCATCAGTCAATTCATTTATTTGATCCAATGTCGCACCATCAAAAATTGGAGTAGCATATTTTCTACCCAAATTCATTCCAGCCCAACCAAGAACCGTTTCATAAATCTGTCCAATGTTCATACGAGAAGGTACACCAAGTGGATTCAATACAATATCAACTGGCGTCCCATCTTCTAAGAATGGCATGTCTTCATGACGAACGATACGAGCAACAATACCTTTGTTACCGTGACGTCCAGCCATTTTATCACCTACTTTTAACTTACGTTTTTTAGCGATATATACTTTTGCCAATTTCAAGATACCTGCTGGTAATTCATCTCCAACAGTAATAGTGAATTTCTCTCTACGCAAAGCACCTTGAAGGTCATTCAATTTGATTTTGTAGTTGTGAATTAAGTCATTCACCAAAGTGTTAGTTTCTTCATCAGCAACCCATTGTCCTTTTGTTAAATGCGCAAAGTCATCAACAGCGTTCAACATTTTCTGAGAGTATTTTTTACCTTTTGGCAATACTTCTTCACCCAAGTCATTCATAACACCTTGCGATGTTTTTCCGTTAACGATGGCAGTAAGTTTCTCAACTAATTTGTCTTTTAAATCAGCATATTTAGTTTCGAATTCCATTTCTAAAGCCGTCAAATCGTCTTTATCTTTGGTACGTTTCTTTTTATCTTTTACCGCTCTAGCGAATAATTTTTTGTCTAAAACAACACCATGTAAAGATGGAGAAGCTTTCAATGAAGCATCTTTAACATCACCTGCTTTATCTCCAAAGATAGCTCTTAATAACTTCTCTTCTGGAGTAGGATCTGATTCTCCTTTTGGTGTAATTTTTCCGATTAGGATATCGCCAGGTTTAACCTCTGCTCCAATTCTAATCATTCCGTTTTCATCCAAGTCTTTAGTAGCTTCTTCAGAAACGTTAGGAATATCATTAGTCAACTCTTCGTTACCTAATTTAGTATCTCTAACTTCTAAAGAATAATCATCAACGTGAATAGACGTGAAAATATCATCACGAACTACTTTTTCAGAAATTACAATCGCATCCTCGAAGTTATACCCTTTCCAAGGCATAAAAGCTACTTTTAGGTTTCTACCCAAAGCCAACTCTCCGTTTTGTGTTGCATATCCTTCACAAAGTACTTGTCCAAGTTTCACTCTGTCACCTTTTCTTACGATAGGTTTCAAGTTGATAGACGTACTTTGGTTCGTTTTTCTAAATTTGATTAATTGGTATGTTTTTTCATCTGGGTCAAAACTTACCATTCTTTCCGCTTCAGTTCTGTCGTATTTGATGGTAATCATGTTAGCATCAACATATTCAACAGTTCCGTCACCTTCAGCATTAATCAATACTCTTGAATCAGAAGCCACTTGACGCTCTAAACCAGTTCCAACAATTGGTGCTTCAGGACGTAACAATGGTACAGCCTGACGCATCATGTTTGATCCCATCAACGCTCTATTCGCATCATCATGCTCCAAGAAAGGAATTAAGGAAGCCGAAATCGAAGCAATTTGGTTTGGTGCTACGTCTGTGTAATGAACTTGACCAGGATCAACTACTGGGAAATCACCTTCTTCACGAGCAATAACTTTATCAGCAGTAATTTTTCCTTTGGCATCCATTTGAATGTTAGCTTGCGCAATCATTTTTCCTTCTTCTTCCTCAGCGCTCAAGTATATAGGTGTAGCATTTAAATCTACAACACCATTAGTTACTTTACGATATGGAGTTTCGATGAAACCCATTCCGTTTACTTTTGCATAAACACCAAGTGATGAAATAAGTCCAATGTTTGGTCCCTCTGGTGTTTCAATTGGACAAAGTCTTCCGTAGTGAGTGTAGTGAACGTCACGCACCTCAAAACCAGCTCTTTCTCTCGAAAGTCCACCAGGTCCAAGTGCAGATAATCTTCTTTTGTGTGTAATCTCTGCCAATGGATTTGTTTGATCCATAAATTGGGATAACTGGTTTGTACCAAAGAAAGAGTTGATAACCGATGATAATGTCTTAGCATTAATCAAATCGATTGGTGTAAACACCTCGTTATCTCTAACGTTCATTCTCTCACGAATAGTTCTCGCCATACGCGCTAAACCTACGCCAAATTGTTGTGACAATTGTTCTCCAACAGTTCTAACACGACGGTTTGATAAGTGATCAATATCATCAATCTCAGCTTTTGAGTTGATTAATTCAATCAAATACTTTACAATGGTAATGATATCTTCTTTGGTCAAGACTTGCTTTTCCATTGGGATATCCAAACCAAGTTTTTTGTTCATTCTATAACGACCTACTTCACCTAAGTTGTAACGTTGGTCAGAGAAGAATAATTTATCTATAATACCACGAGCAGTTTCTTCATCAGGCGGTTCTGCGTTACGCAATTGACGGTAGATGTGCTCAACGGCTTCTTTTTCAGAGTTGGTTGGATCTTTTTGTAACGTATTATGAATGATGGCATAATCACCTTGATTAGCATCTTCCTTGTGTAACAAAATAGATTTTACGTTAGAATCGATGATTTCCTCCACATTATCTTTATCGATAATGGTATCTCTATCAAGGATGATTTCGTTACGTTCTATAGAAACTACTTCACCAGTATCTTCATCAACGAAGTCTTCATGCCAAGTATTTAATACTCTTGCAGCCAATCGTCTTCCAACATATTTTTTAAGTCCTGTTTTAGATACTTTAATTTCCTCTGCAAGGTCAAAAATCTCAAGGATATCCTTGTCTCTTTCGAAACCAATCGCACGGAATAAAGTAGTTACAGGTAATTTTTTCTTTCTATCGATATAAGCATACATTACGCTGTTAATATCGGTAGCAAATTCTATCCATGACCCTTTGAAAGGAATTACTCTGGCAGAATATAACTTTGTACCATTAGCATGGAAGGATTGACCAAAGAAAACACCTGGTGAACGGTGTAATTGAGAAACTACTACACGCTCAGCACCGTTAATTACAAAAGTACCACTTGGAGTCATGTAAGGAATTGTTCCAAGATAAACATCTTGTACAATAGTTTCAAAATCTTCGTGTTCTGGATCAGTACAATACAATTTAAGTCGTGCTTTTAATGGCACACTATATGTCAAACCTCTTTCAATACACTCTTGAATAGTATAACGTGGTGGATCAACAAAATAATCTATAAACTCCAGTACAAAATTGTTTCTTGTATCGGATATTGGAAAGTTTTCCATGAAGGTGTTGTATAACCCTTCGTTGCCTCTTTCGTCAGATTTTGTTTCCAATTGGAAGAAATCTTTAAAAGATTTAACCTGAACATCCAGAAAATCAGGATATTGAGGTATGTTTTTAGTAGAGGCAAAATTCAATCTTTCAGTCTGATTTGTTATCATCAATGAGAAAATTTTGATTAAAAAAAAGTGATTTATTGTGTAGAAACACTAGTAATCCATACTTTCTTTTTACATCGATACATCTTTAAAAATGAACCAAGTTCGCTCATTTTCTTTCTTCGTTATCGATCAAAAATTTTTCGTACTAACAATAAAACTGGATATAATTTTATTATACGAAAAATGGTTTAGGTCTTTGAGTGGTTAAACTCAAGACCTAAACCTTGTTCTAAAACTGGTGTTTTGTTATTTTAACTCAACAACAGCTCCAGCTTCTTCTAAAGATTTTTTCAAACCTTCAGCTTCTGCTTTAGTAACACCTTCTTTGATGTTTGATGGAGCGCCATCAACTAAATCTTTAGCTTCTTTTAAACCAAGACCTGTTAATTCTTTTACTGCTTTTACAACAGCTAATTTAGAAGCACCAGCTTCTTTCAACACAACTGTAAATTCTGTTTGCTCTTCAACAGCTTCAGCACCACCGCCGCCAGCAGCAACTACTACAGCTGCAGCAGCTGGTTCGATACCATACTCATCTTTTAATATTGTAGCTAAATCGTTAACTTCTTTTACTGTAAGGTTAACTAATTGTTCTGCGAATTGTTTCAAATCTGCCATTTTTTCTATCGTTTAAAATGTTCTTTAATTATTATTTTTTTAGTCTGCTCTAATTATTCTGCTGTTTCGCCTTTTTGCTCTGCATTGTTTAACAATGCTGCAATTACACGTTTAGCAGGAGATTGAAGTAATCCGATGATTTCTCCAATAACTTCTTCTTTAGATTTCAATGATGCTAAGCTATCAAGAAGGTTATCGCCGATGTAAATTTCACCGTTGATGTATGCTCCTTTGAAAGCTGGTTTATCAGATTTTTTTCTGAAATCTTTAATGATTTTAGCAGGTGCGTTAGCAATATCTGCCATAAAAATGGAGGAATTCCCTTTTAATACAGATGATAAATCACCATAATCATTACTTGAAGCTTCCATTGCTTTCTCAAGCAAAGTATTTTTCACTACTTCTAATTTGATACCCGCTTTATAGCAGGCTCTTCTCAAGTTTGAAGTCGTTTCTGCATTTAACCCAGAAGTATCTGCAATATATAATATATTACTTTCAGCCAACTTTGCAGTTAAATCTTCTATCGCGATTGATTTTTCTTCTCTTGTCATAATAAAATTTGTTTAACTACCAATTATACTGCTTTAGGGTCTAAAGCAATAGCAGGACTCATGGTACTAGACAAGTGAATAGACTTGATGTAAGTACCTTTAGCTGCAGTTGGTTTTAATTTAAGTAATGTTTGAATAATCTCGTGAGCGTTATCTACAAGTTTGTCAGCTTCGAAAGAAATTCTTCCGATACCTGCATGTACGATACCCGTTTTATCCACTTTAAAGTCGATTTTACCTGCTTTAACTTCAGCAACAGCTTTACCAATTTCCATGGTTACTGTTCCAGTTTTAGGATTTGGCATTAAACCTCTAGGACCTAATATACGACCTAATGGGCCTAATTTACCCATGATAGCAGGCATCGTGATGATAACATCTACATCAGTCCAACCATCTTTAATTTTTTGAAGGTAATCGTCCAATCCTACATAGTCAGCACCAGCAGCTTTCGCTTCTGCTTCTTTATCTGGCGTTACTAAAGCTAATACTTTAGTATCTTTTCCAGTACCATGTGGAAGGGTTACAACACCTCTTACCATTTGATTTGCTTTTCTTGGATCAACTCCTAAACGAACAGCAATATCTACCGACTCGTCAAATTTTGCTGAAGCAACAACTTTCAATAAAGACGAAGCATCTTTTAAAGAATATAGTTTGTTTTTTTCAATTTTTGAAGCAGCCTCTTTTTGTTTTTTTGTCAATTTTGCCATTTCTTACCTTATTTTAGAGGAGAATCTCCAGTTACAGTTATACCCATAGATCTAGCTGTTCCAGCAATCATGCTCATAGCAGATTCAATTGTGAAAGCATTTAAATCGACCATCTTGTCTTCGGCGATAGCTTTAATTTGATCCCAAGTTACCTTAGCAACTTTTTTTCTGTTCGGCTCGCCTGAACCAGATTTTAATTTAGCAGCATCCAATAATTGAATTGCAGCAGGTGGAGTTTTTACAACAAAATCAAACGATTTGTCTTTATACACGGTAATTTGTACCGGTAATACTTTGCCAGGTTGATCTTGAGTTCTAGCATTAAATTGCTTACAGAACTCCATGATATTAACACCAGCAGCTCCCAGAGCAGGTCCAACCGGTGGCGATGGGTTCGCAGCACCTCCCTTAACTTGTAGTTTAACTACTTTACTAATCTCTTTAGCCATTGTTTTTAAAAATTTACAATAATCTGTGGAAGCGGATTATTGCGGTTTATAATAGTGTAACAAATTATACTTTTTCAACTTGCATAAAAGCTAATTCTAATGGTGTCTTTCTTCCGAAAATTTTCACCATCACTTCTAGCTTACGCTTTTCTTCGTTGATTTTCTCAATAGTTCCATTGAAACCATTAAAAGGACCATCAACAACTTTTATTGTTTCTCCAATAATGTAAGGGATGTTTTGAGTGTCTGTATTGACAGCTAACTCATCCACTTTTCCTAACATTCTGTTCACTTCAGATAACCTTAAAGGAACTGGATCACCACCTTTAACTTCGCCTAAAAAACCAATAACACTTGTAATTGATTTGATGATATGAGGAATTTCTCCAGTCAAATTAGCTTCAATCATAACATAACCAGGAAAATATACTTTATCCTTTGCTATCTTTTTACCGTCTCTTACTTGTACTACTTTCTCAGTAGGAACAAGCACTTGAGAGATATAATCTGTCAAGCCAAGTCTGTTAATCTCGGTTTCAATATAAGCTTTTACCTTATTTTCTTGACCACTAACAGCTCTAACGACATACCATTTTTTTACATTATTATCAGCCATTTCAAAGAAATTATGGTTTCAACCAATTAAAAAATCCTGCAATTGATTTAGCAAAAAGCTCATCAACACCCCAGGTTGCTAAGGCGAAAACAATTGAAAAAACAGCCACTGTAATAGTGTACTTTTGAACCTCAGCCCATTCTGGCCAAGTTACATTTGACTTTAATTCTTCAAATGCCTCTGATATATAATTAACAATTTTTGCCATTGTAAATAGTTTGTTTTGCACGGGCGGGAGGATTCGAACCACCATCAACGGTTTTGGAGACCGCTATTCTACCCTTGAACTACGCCCGTTTATTAAAAACCAGTGTCGTCATAAAGACAACGACACTGGTAATATAGTTTATAGGTATTAGTCTAAAATTTCAGTAACCTGACCTGCACCAACTGTTCTACCACCTTCACGGATAGCGAAACGTAAACCAATATTTAATGCAATAGCACTTAATAAAGATACTTCAATGGTTAAGTTGTCTCCTGGCATAACCATTTCAACACCTGTAGGTAAAGTAATAACTCCTGTTACGTCAGTTGTACGTACATAAAACTGTGGACGGTAGTTATTGTGAAATGGTGTATGACGACCACCTTCTTCTTTTTTCAAGATATAAACCTCAGCTTTGAATTTAGCATGTGGTTTAACAGAACCTGGCTTACAAATAACCATTCCTCTTTTGATATCTTCTTTTGCAACACCTCTTAACAAGATACCTGCATTATCTCCTGCCTCACCTCTATCAAGGATTTGACGGAACATTTCAATACCAGTTACTGTAGAAGTTAATTTCTCAGCACCCATACCGATGATTTCAACTGGATCTCCTGTATTACAGATACCTGTTTCGATACGACCTGTAGCAACAGTTCCACGACCAGTAATAGTAAATACGTCTTCAACTGGCATCAAGAAAGGTTTTGCAACATCTCTTTCTGGCTCTTGAATCCAATTATCAACAGCTTCCATCAATTCAAGAATTTTTGGAGTCCAAGCTGGATCGTTATTCAATCCACCTAAAGCTGAACCTTGAACAACAGGACTATTATCACCATCATAATCGTAGAATGACAATAAATCTCTGATTTCCATTTCAACTAATTCTAATAATTCTGCATCATCAACCATATCCACTTTGTTCATGAATACAACAATTCTAGGAATACCTACTTGGCGTCCTAAAAGGATGTGCTCACGTGTTTGTGGCATTGGTCCGTCAGTTGCAGCTACCACTAGTATAGCACCATCCATTTGAGCAGCACCAGTAACCATGTTTTTTACGTAATCCGCGTGACCAGGACAGTCAACGTGTGCGTAGTGACGATTAGCAGTTTCATACTCAACGTGTGATGTATTAATAGTAATACCTCTTTCTTTTTCTTCTGGAGCATTATCAATTTGATCAAATGATTTTGCTTGACAGTAACCTGCATCAGACAATACTTTAGTAATTGCTGCAGTTAAAGTTGTTTTTCCGTGGTCAACGTGCCCAATTGTTCCAATGTTTAAGTGGGGCTTGTTACGGTTAAAATTTTCTTTTGCCATTTTAGTTAATTTTTAATCTTAGTTTATATATATTTAGTGTTCAAATTATACAATTTTGAGCCAACTACGGGAATTGAACCCGTGACCTCTTCCTTACCAAGGAAGCACTCTACCCCTGAGCTAAGTCGGCTTGAGCCTAGTTCAGAAGTTAGAACTTAAGAATTCAAAAAAACTCTTATTTCTAAATTCTTTTGGTGGGGAGAGCAGGATTCGAACCTGCGAAGACGTAGTCAGCGGATTTACAGTCCGCCCTCGTTGGCCGCTTGAGTATCTCCCCAACTTTTTTTATCGTTAAACCCTATATTTAGAGCCGGCGGAGGGACTCGAACCCACGACCTGCTGATTACAAATCAGCTGCTCTAGCCAACTGAGCTACGCTGGCATTAGCAATAAAAAAAGTCCGCTATTTCTAACGGACTGCAAATGTATGATATTTATCGTTTAATCAAAACATTTTTTTAAAAAAAATTAAATTATATATGTGTTCTAATTTTTTCCTTTCTTTTTATCAATAATCGCTCTAGAGACTCTGAAGATAACTCCACTGCTTCCTCAAATGTTTTACATTGTTTCTTTACCATAAAATCGTCTCCAGGGACATGAATTTTTATCTCTACAATTTTATTTTCTTTTTCACTAGTCTTTTCCACCTTCAAAAAAACATCTGACGAAACCAATTTATCATAATATTTTTCCAATTTCCCAAGTCGTTCTTGGATGAAATCAACTAGTTTTTTGTCGGCAGTAAAATTTACTGCATGAACATTTACCTTCATATTCAAATTTTTAATGGTTAAACTTTCTAAAATTACTTTTTATTTCTCGGATGAGCATTCCCATAAACTTTTTTAAGCGCAGCTAAACTACTGTGAGTATAGACTTGGGTGGAGGCCAAACTAGAATGTCCTAGCAATTCTTTAACTGAATTTATATCTGCCCCGTTATTTAGTAAGTGAGTCGCAAAAGTATGCCTTAGTATATGCGGACTTCTCTTTACCTTCTCTGAGACATTACTAAAGTAATAATTAATTAATCGATACACAAATGAATCACTCAATTTAACACCTTTAATTAGAAGAAAAAAATACTCTTCATCAATAATCTCTTGTAAACTAGCTCTTTTCAATAAATATAATTTTACCTGTTGCGCCACTATGGGTAACATCGGAATTATCCTTTCCTTATTTCTTTTTCCCAATACCTTAATAGTATTATTTCCTAAATCAACATTTTGAGTTTTCAAGTGAATCAATTCGGTTCTTCTAATTCCTGTGGTGTAAAACAACTCAATAATTAATTTATCACGCATCCCATCAAAGTCATCAGTATAAACTAATTGATTCAAAACCAAATCAAGTTCTTTTTCTGAAAAAGGGATTTGCAATTTTTTGGGTGATTTTAAGGCTTTGTGTTTTAAAAGCGGACTCGTTTCAATTTGCTTGGTTTTTAACAAAAATTTGTAAAACGATTTTAAAGAACTTATTTTTCGGTTTATGGAAGAATTAGAAAGCCCATCATCGGATAACGAAACAATCCAAGACCTGATTTGAGGATAATGAACAGAAAGTAAATCAGCATCATCAAATTGACTCGACAAAAAAGTTTCGAAAAAACAAATATCATTACTATAAGCGGTAACGGTATGCAGAGAATAATTTTTCTCTAACAACAAATAATCTTGAAACTTATTTTTAAAATTTTCCATAAAAAAAACCGCTGACATCAAAGTTAGGAAACTTTAAGTAACAGCGGTTATATCTTGTAAGGAATTTAATTATCCTTCAATATTGTCTCTCATGTTTTGAATGTAAGCAGCTTTTTGAACTTGTGCTCTTCTAACAACTGAAGGTTTAATGAAAGCCTGACGTGAACGCAACTGACGAACAGTTCCAGTTTTGTCAAATTTTCTTTTATAGCGCTTTAATGCTCTATCGATATTTTCTCCGTCTTTAATTGGTATAATTAACATAATATAGACACCTCCTCTCGTTAAGGGTGCAAAAGTACTATTTATTTTGGATTATAAATTATGAATTATGAATTATTTTTTAAGAAGATTTTCTGAAGCAATCCAATAATTAGAATTAAGATAGAAAAAGGAATTGAAAAAACACACATCATTACCCAACCTGGACCACATCGCATACCACTATCCTTATCTAAATACATCAATATCCAAAACAATACAAATGCTATAATATATTCTGAAATAAACACTAAAAGAGTAAACACAAAATGATTAACTTTTAACCATCCCGAAGCGGATTTGATTCCGAATTTGAATTGGATATAAACTGGTATAAAGAGTATTATTAAAGTAAGAATCGGAATTATTCCCATTTAAAAAATTATTTTACCGCCGGTTGATAACTTTGCTTATCAATAATCATTTTTGATAAAATTTCTCTAAGAATTTCTGAAGTTCCACCGCCTATTGGTCCTAAACGACTATCTCTTAACAAACGCGCCATGGGATATTCTTCCATATAACCATAACCACCTAACATTTGCAAACAACTGTAAATAGCTTCATCGGCTACTTTTGTAGATTTTAATTTAGCCATAGTAGCTTCTTTGACCACATACTCTCCTTGGTTTAATCGAGCAACAGCCGCATAATTAAATATTTTACAATGTTCTACTTCGGTAGCATGATCAACCATAGTATGACGTAAAGCCTGAAAAGTGTTTATTTTTTTTCCAAAGGCTTCGCGTTGCGACATATAATCTATAGTATAGTCCAAAGCATATTCAGCTCTGGCATGCGCATTGATAGCCATAATCAAACGCTCTAAAGCGAAATGTTGCATGATGTAGGGAAATCCTTTACCAACTTCTCCCATTAAATTTTCTGCAGGAATTTCAACATTGTCAAAGGAAATCTCAGCAGTATCAGACGCTCTCCATCCTAATTTATCTAACTTAGTAGCAGATACACCTTTTAAATTGGTATCCATCAAAAAAATACTAATGCCTTTATTTCCTAACTCTGGACTTGTTTTAGCAGCAACCACATAATAATCGGCATAAACACCATTGGTTATAAATGTTTTAGATCCATTGATAATATATTTATCGCCTTTTTTAACAGCTGTGGTTCGCATACCGGCGACATCACTTCCTCCAAAAGGCTCTGTAAGACACAAAGCCCCAATTTTTTCTCCTGCAATACTTGGCGCCAAATAATCTTGCTTTATTCTTTCGTCACCTTCAGCATTCAGATGCGTCATGGCTAAATAAGCATGTGCCCAAATAGCAGCAGCAAAACCTGAAGATTTGATTTTTTGAAGCTCCTCTAATAAAACAACAGTGTAAAATAAATCTAAATTCATTCCACCATATGCTTCTGGATAAGCTATTCCAAAAAAGCCCATATCCCCAAACTTTTTCCATATAAAACGCTCGATGGTTCCGGTTTTTTCCCATTTTTCAATGTGTGGGACTACTTCTTTTTGCAAAAAATCTTGCAAACTCTTTCTAAACAATTCGTGTTCTTCGGTAAAATATGTTGAATTCATATAAATAAGGCTGTTTTTTTGAGCTATTTTTTAGAATTCCAAATATAAGGCAATAATTTTGACTTTATCAACAGGAAAACCCTTAATTTTTGTTAAATCCTCAGTTTTGATATCGCCATTCATACTTCTATAAATGACAATATCTTTGGCCAAAGCATATCTGAAAAAAGGGAATTGGGATAATTCTTTAACCGAAGCCGTATTGATATTAATTTTTTTAATACTCGGAACCGATTTTACAACAAAATTTTTATTCAGATTTTCAAGGACTTCTGGCGATAAACCCCAAACATACTGCAACTGTTCCATACTCACAAATCCACCATATTTTTCCTTTTCTGTCAAAATTCTATCGGAAATTTTATCACCAATACCATAAATTTTCATCAAATCTTCTTTTGTGGCTTCATTGATATCGAGTACCACAATCTTTTCGGGTTTTGCTGCATATTTTTTTTCAAAGGGTTGGTAATTACTTTTTTTATTTTTTACCCAATCTGGAAATTTAAAAAAAGGAGAAATCACTTTTAATAAGGAATCGGAAACTTTAGTCACAGCTTGAAACTCTTCGGCAGAATTGACAAATTTATTTTGTTTTCTATATGCCAATAATCTGTCAATTTCTTCAACCGACATACCTAGTTTATATCCTTTGAAATCGGAAATAAAATTGGGATTGAAAGGGTAAATAGTAGGTTTATAATTGACACTTTGAAGTTTTAAACTATCAATAGCACTTTGCTTGGACAACCAAGCTTGTTGTTCCTTATCCTGAATTTCATAAGAACCAAAATCGACAAAAAAGTAAACACTTTGCGCCACAAGTATCAAAAGGAAGAACAATATAATTCCTATCCGTTGACTTTTTGAATAATTCAAAAAAGAGTGAATCATAATAAAAGAAACGTTTTAATTTATAAATCAAAGACAGATGTTCTTTTTCCGCGTATCAAATCTTTCAATCTAATCCAAAAAGCTAAAGTCAAATAAACCCCAAAACCTAATCCAGCGGTAACAAAAGAAATATAAATAAAAAACAAACGCACATTTGAAGCACGCATACCCAACCTGTCCGCCAAACGAGAAGACACATGAAATCCATGCTTTTCGAAAAAATATTTTAATTGTAAAACGGGTGACATAAGCTTACGGTATAAATGTTAACAACATAGAAACATAGTTTATTCTTTTGGTATTTTTATTGGTTCTATCACTAAAACAGTCGATTATTAAAAACTTAACATTTAGTAAATGTAAAATAACAAACTAAAACCATTAAGAAATTAAGGAAATTAAGACTTAATGAAACTTAATTAATCTTAATGGTTTTACTATCTATTTATATTTTAAACAGAAAAAACCACTCAAATTATGGTAGAACCTTTTTTTTAATAATCTTTTTACCTTCATTAATACTCTATATTTTTCTATGTGATAAATTAAAAATAAAATTACTCTTTTAATAATTGAATTCCAATAGCGCACTGCAAACATTTACTGTGATTACAATAATCATTTTTCAAAGCCAGCAATGACTGTGTGTCAAAAGCATTATTCGACTTAATTCCAAAATGTGAAAATTTCTCAATTATGTTATTTTTTTCTGGAGAAATAGTTCGAAACAACGCCAGTAGTTCTTCTGAAATTTCCTTACCTAGACTTTTAGCATACACAAACTGAATAGGAACAATAGTATTGATAAGCAATAAATCGACAAACG
Source organism: Flavobacterium sp. RSB2_4_14 (assembly GCF_051547085.1). Taxonomy (NCBI): domain Bacteria; kingdom Pseudomonadati; phylum Bacteroidota; class Flavobacteriia; order Flavobacteriales; family Flavobacteriaceae; genus Flavobacterium; species Flavobacterium sp. RSB2_4_14. The sequence continues at coordinate 1,130,361 of NZ_JBPTTL010000001.1, read as the reverse complement.
ATTTTGAAAACTGCTTTTTCTTTTTGGGACTTTCTTTATCAAATTGATAATGGGTTTGCCAGTAATCCGAAACAGATATGTCAAATAGTTTATAAAACTCTTGAAGATTTTTAGCGCCAATTATTTGTGAAAATAAATTATGCTGTTTGTGATACAACATCGCCAATTGTGCCAAACGAATAGTCGGAAAATTATCTGGACGATGTTTGAAAAACTGAACGGGTTCAATTACTACACTTTTTAATTGGTGTTTCTGAACCATATAGTCAAATCGAGTTTTCAATTCTTTGGCATACAAATCTTCAACTTCCAAGGGTAATAAATCGGCTCGACCAAAAAACAATGCTTCCAAGTTTTCAACCTCAAAACGCTCTTTTCTGACTACAGAAAACGGAATAGATTTTGCCACTTTCAAAAAAATATCCCCATTGGTATTCAGTCCAAAATTCTTGGCCAACATATAAAACAAAACAGCTTCCCAATCATTTTCGGTTTCTTGCAAAAGTTGTTGAATAGGAATGGACTTTCGCTCTAAACGTTCAAAAAACAATCGTTCTTGCCAATTTCGCAAAACAAAATCATCGACAGTTTTGATTTGATTTTCACAATAAATCCAACTCTTCTGCGAAGTCAATTCTTGATAACTGTGCAATACTTCATTGGAAACAAAATGCTTGAGTTCCAAAACGGGTAACTCCGAATTGTCTTTTCTGAAAATAGGCGTGTCATGTTCCCAAACCACATGCAGAATAACACTGTCATAAGCGGAATCTTTTTCGTGATGGTGCAAATACCAATCAGAAGATTTGACATGGATTTCTACATTTCCTGCCCACTTTTGAGTGCCAATAACTAGTTGCGCATTAAAAAAATCAGGACCAGCTAACTGTAAATACTGACCACAGTTAATAATAGTAAGCGGTTCTCCCGAAACCGTAGTTAGGTTGGAAAAGGTAAACTTCTTATATTGCCATACATAATGAAGAAAATCTTCTTTCACGATTTCTCAATTTTAAAACCAAAGTAAGAAATTTACTTTTATATTAAAAACTATTACCATGAAAAATTTGATTTTAATTTTTACTCTTCTGATTTTTTGGAACAACAATAGCACAAAACTACAAAATTACCTACTCGAAAAGTACCAACGGAAGTTTACTAGAAAACCAAGATGCAGTTTTAGTTTATACCAATGAGAGCAATACACTATTGACAACCCAAAATATTATAAGTCAAAAAGCAGCGTTTCCTTTTGAACAAACCTATATAGATAGAAAAACATCTTCAATTCTTCAAATCGCAAAACTGCATTACAAAGACATTATTAAAACAATGGATAGCGCTTCTTTAGCCAAGCAGACTTTTGAACACCTAAACGACACTAAAAAAATCTTAGGCTATAATTGTAAAAAGGCTAAAACCATAGTCAACTCAAATACTATTGAATTTTGGTACACTGACGAATTAAAAGTAAAAGGTTCTCCAACGGTTTTGGGACAAAATTTAGGATTAGTTTTGGAAATGGTTCGCAATGGCAACTTTGTGATTGCTGCAACCAAAGTGGAAAAAGTAAAATTCTTTCCACAGATTGAAATATCAATAAACAATGTTGATGGATTGACCTACAAAGATTTGCTTTGGAAAAGTCGTTTCACAACAATTTCCGTTTTCAAAGAGCAAATCATTAATTTTTCGGATGCTTCCAAGTCCAATGATAGTATTCTTCGTTTTGCCAACGGAACAATTGCCGTTCGAAAAATAAAAATCCCTGAAATAAAACTCGGAAGTCAGATTTTTGTGGACATAACCGAAGAATCCAATGGCGATGCCTATGACAGAACAGGTTCATTTTTTATCATCCCAACAGACAAATCGAATTCGTTTTTAGAAGGATTGCAAAAAGGAGTGAAATCATTACCAATTTACAACAATGGAAATGGCAAAAACTATCAAGGTGTGGTAGCCAATGAAAATTATAATCCTGTGGTAGAACTAATGCGATTCTTTACGCCTTTTGGTGTGAAACAATACAACACGCTGCAACTAAAGGATAAAACGTGGGCAGAAAATGTACTCTACCGTCAGGATATTTCAGAAATGAGAACGATGTTGAGCGATAAAGAGGTTTGGTTGGGAATAAACATTGGCAATTATGACAAAGGTGGACACAAAGTTACCGCGAATATCACTATTCACAATGAAGAAGAAGCCAAAACCAAACCAAATCAAATTGTACCACTTTTTTGTACCAATAACATTATGGAAATGGCAGGACAAGAATATGGTACGATGTTCAATACTGATAAAGGATTAATAGTTACTTTCAAATTAGACAAACCGATGAAAAATGTCAAGCTGCGTTATATCACAACCGGTCATGGTGGTTGGGAAAACGGCGATGAATTTGTACCAAAAAAGAATTCGATTTTCTTAGATGATAAAGAAATTTTTAGCTTTACTCCTTGGCGACAAGATTGTGGTTCGTACCGATTATCCAATCCGGCATCGGGGAATTTTCCAAACGGATTATCATCATCCGATTACAGCAGAGCCAATTGGTGTCCGGGAACAGTAACCAATCCAATCTTTATTGACTTAGGCGATTTAGAAGCTGGAAATCATTCCATTCAAATAAAAATCCCACAAGGATTACCCGAAGGAAATAGTTTCAGTTCGTGGAATGTTTCGGGTGTTTTGATTGGGGAATAAAAAAACCTGCAAATTTGCAGGTTGTCATTTTTTTCAGAATTATAATTTGTGTAATTCAGAGGCTTTAACGGTGATAATCTTACCTTCTCGCATAATTACTACCGATTGATTTTTTTCAATTTTAGATTGTATCATTCTTTCAGAAGATAATTTTAATCCTTTGATAACTTTATCTATGAAACTAGAATGATTTGTTTTTTTAGTTTTCATCTAAATACAATTAGTTTTAAGTAACTCCCAAGCGTCGTGTTGAAAAATAAATTGTTCATCAGAATTACCTCTTGCAATTAAATCTGGTAACTCCTCGGAATTATCAAAAACAGCCCACTCATCACACAAAGGTAAATATATTTTGAATAAATTGTCAATACCTCGTTTATATCTTCTTGCAATTACATCAGTTGGAATATCATGTCCACCTTCTGAAACTCTAATAGCGACTCTTTTAATAGCCATTTCAATTGACGGCAACCAGAAAAACAATAACTTGACAGTGTAGCCATTTGAAATCGCTTTTTCTAATTTACGCTTATACGTTTTGGTGGCAAGCGTAGTTTCAAAAGCAAAATTTTCGTTAGTTGATAATAAAAACTCTATGCGTTCAAGCATAATTCTTCCAGCTTCGAAAGCAACTTTTTCGGGTTGAAAAGGCGAAAGTCCTTTGGCTATCTCATCAGCATTGACAAATTCTTTACAATCTAAAATCTCGGGCAAAATAGTAAACGAAGCGGTAGTTTTTCCAGCACCATTACATCCAGCGATAATATAGATGACTTTTTCTTTCAAGATTTATTTAATCGAACTAATAATATCGTGCTTAGTAATAATGTGATGCTTTCCATTGCCTAAATCCACTAAAACCGCTTGATTGTCTTTGTTGATGAGCTTTGAAATTTCCTCTATCGGTGCATTGGCATTGACAATAGGATACGGTTTACCCATAATGTCTTTGATAGGTTTATCGGCCATGTCCTTATCTTCTACATAACTTCGGAACAAATCGGTTTCGTCCAAACTTCCCACAAATCCAGTAGTATCAATCACCGGAATTTGAGAAATTTTATATTTTTTCAATCGTTCAATGGCATGAGAAACCAATTCCTCAGTACGAACAACAACTAATGGTTTGTCGATGTGATCTTTAATAACATCTTGCGCGGTAGTAATCTCTTCTTCTAAAAAACCTCTTTCACGCATCCAATCATCGTTGAACATTTTACCAACATAACGGCTTCCGCTATCATGAAACAACACCACGACCACATCTTCGGGTTTGAAATGTTCTTTCAGTTGGTGCAATCCTTTGACACAAGCACCAGCTGAATTGCCCACAAATATGCCTTCTTCTAGCGCAATTCTTCTTGTGTAAACCGCAGCGTCTTTATCGGTTACTTTAGTGAAACCATCGATGAGTGAGAAGTCAACATTTTTTGGAAGTATATCTTCACCAATGCCTTCGGTAATATAAGAGTAGATTTCGTTTTCGTCAAAAATGCCCGTTTCGTGGTATTTTTTAAACACAGAACCATAGGTGTCAATTCCCCAAATTTTAATATTTGGATTTTTTTCTTTTAAATATTTAGCCACACCAGAGATTGTTCCGCCAGTTCCAACGCCTACGACAAAATGAGTGACTTTCCCATCGGTTTGTTCCCAAATTTCTGGACCCGTTTGTTCATAATGAGCAACAGCATTACTCGGATTATCATATTGATTGACATACCATGAATTTGGAATCTCTGTTCCTAACCTTTTAGAAACCGAATAATAGGAACGCGGATCGGTTGGTTCCACATCGGTTGGGCAAACAATTACTTTGGCACCAACAGCACGAAGAATATCCATTTTCTCTTTGGATTGTTTGTCGGTAATCACAAAAATACATTTGTAACCTTTTACGATTGCCGCTAATGCTAATCCCATTCCGGTGTTTCCAGAAGTTCCTTCTATAATTGTACCTCCAGGTTTTAGTCTTCCGTCGGCTTCAGCATCTTCCACCATTTTTAGAGCCATTCTATCTTTGGTAGAATTTCCAGGATTGAAAGTCTCTACCTTGGCCAATACCAAAGCGTCAATTCCTTCTACAACTTTGTTTAGTTTTACTAACGGAGTGTTTCCGATGGTTTCTAAAATATTTTTGGCGTATTTCATTCGTTTTATTTATCGTTTTATGATTTCATACTTTCACAAGCCCAAACCATTGTAAAGTTTACTTTTTTTGATGAAACAAAGATATTGAATATATGAATGTTCGTAAATTATTATTGGAAGAAATTCCAAACTAATCCGAAGCGAACTATAAAGTCTCTGTAGGGATAATTGGGCGCATTATAAAAGATATTTCCCGTAAAGCTCGAATTAAAATGTTCAGCTTTAAGGAAAATTCGAGTTTGTCGAATTCGAGCATTTATAAAAAAATCAAACATGGGAAAAGCACCAATTTCTCTTTCATTTTGCACAAAAGCTTCGGTGATTACAGGGTTGTAATCGTTGGCATAATATTTTGAAAAATAATTAAAGATAATTCCGGTTTGCAAAAACAACGCTTTTTTGAAGAAATAATCCGTAAAATACAGCGTATTTCGGGTAACAAATTGCGGCACATTGAGTATAGCTTCTTCTTGATCCACTTGTTGGTAAAGGAGTGTATTGTCTAAGGCAAATTTTCCCCATTTAAATTCTTTACTGGCTTTTACAGTGAGATAATTAATAGTATTGGCATATTGTTTTGGCGAAATGAGCTGTGTTCTTACCGGCGAGGCATCTCGGCTGAAATACAAATGGTCATCCATAGAAGTGATTTGCAAAGAAGCATCGAACCATTGCGTTTTTGCCGTAGCTTCTAAACTATTTATTTTCTCGTTCTTAAAATCATTATACCAATTGTAGCTCAAATAACTGCTTTGGCTCAAATTATAAATATGATCTGGAATTTTAGTGAGCATTTGGTATTGAAAAATAAACTGGTTTCTTTCGTTCAATTGGTATTTCAATTTCGCATCAAAATTGGATAACGACTGATTGGTAACTGAATTAGAGTACACAAAAGTGCCATTCCATTTGTTCTTTCTGTATTCATATTGTCCTCCAATAGTATTTATCTCGTCACTCAGAGCATTTGGTACTGCACCTGTATCCAAAATTAAAATGGAATCGTAATAAAAATTGTATCTGAAATCTTCAACAAAGAATTGGAATTTACCCAACAAGGAATTTTCATATACTGCACCTACTTTGTTGTACAATCTATTGTAACGCGTTTGATCATTAATATCACTGTTTACGAAGGAATCACCAAAACGAAAAATTTGAGAGTCACCTACTGTTGAAGGAACTGTTTTTTGGTTGTACTCAAAATATTTATACTCATAATTGAATTGATGGGTTAGGTATAGATTATTGTTGGCATTTTTAGAATTGATTCTAAAATTATGGTCTAAAAAAACCCGATTTCCTTTTAAAAAAGATTTAGCATCATTGAGATAAACTTCTAATCGGGCACGATTATCAAACTCGGGATTTTCTCCTTCAAAATCCTCTATAGTGGTAATCCCTCCATTTTCTCCATTGGAAGTGTCTTGACCCGTGAAATGAAAATTGAGAAAATACCTTTTGTTCAGCGTATTATAACTGGTTGTAAACCTGAAATTACCTGCACTAGTCAATTGATTGATGTATTTACCCAAAGAACGCAAACCTTTATAGGCAATAGATACATTGAAGCGTTCAGAAAAATTGAGAGAAATAAATGCATCCAATGATTGACCTTGTTCCATTACGGTTTTAAAATACAACTCCGTGATGGGTGTGGCAACAGAATAATAATTAATATCATTCACTTGAAGATAATTAAAATGCTTACCCGAAAAACCAATTTCAGGGAAAGAACTATAATTTTTCTTACTATAATCTAACACCGTATAGGTTTGCCCTTCATTAGCAAAAGGCAACAAACCAAAAATATCCTTACGCAAATAGTTGTATTCATATTCCTTTTTAATGGTTAAGGAAGTATCTACATAAGTGGTATCTCTTTGCAAGGTTATAATCCTATATTGATCAAAGGCAGCTTTTGGTGCTTTTTTTGGTGGTCCATCTGAAGAATCAGTTGTTTTTGGATCGCCATTCTTTTGCACTTGAGACAACCCAATGGAAAAGGTCAATAAAAAAACAACTAAAATTAAGTTTCTCATTTGAATAAATTACAACGCAAAAATACACAAAACAATTTGGAATAAAATCATAAAAAAACCATCCCGATTGTGGAATGGTTTTTAGGATATATTGAAATATAATTTTATGACTATTTCACTGATACCAATTACCAAATATTAATAAAAAAATTTAAACACATAGAGATATAGCCATTTGAAACTTTATAAAGAATCTTCGATTTTCATAGTTATACATAGCTATGTGTAAATGAAATGCTCATGTTCCCTCTTTACATTCATTTTCTTCTATGTTTCTATGTGGTTATAAATTATATATAGAATGAAAAATAATTGTAAACATTTTGTTTATTGGAGTTAGTTACGGATTGTCATATAAAATTTATTGCTTGATAAATTTCTTAGTAACTGAATTATTTTCAGAAGTAAAGGTAACAAAATAAACCCCTGATGAAAGTGAAGCTACATTTATTGGAGCAGTACCAACTACATTTGAAGCTCTAAACACTTCCTTTCCTGAAATATCATGAATGTTAATAGATGAAATTTCGATATTATTTTTAATAGTGTAATTTAAAAAATCACTAGTTGGATTAGGATAAACAAAAATGCCATTTTCCAAACTGTAATTTGTAGTATTCAAACTTAAACCACTAACACCATTAGCAATCAAAGAAAAATTTTGTGATCCACCTACAAGCGTTCCTTTGTGGGTAACTTGAATGGTGTAAACACCTGGCTCAGCTCCTAAAATTTCAACTTTTTCAATATTATCTACATTATTTTCTGAGTCATTAGTGGCCCCTGCCGCTGGGTCAGTTACATTTAATTTCCAAGGAAAATAAGTAATACCATCTTTTAAAATTTTTAAATCCAAATTATTTCGCAATCTTGGAGTTCTATTATCCGTTTCATTACTAGCATTTGGTGAAGCTGTAGGATCAGTCCAGCATATAGTAGCAGCTATATCTTGTGAAGAAGTTATAGAAATTTCTTTAGTGAATACTTGTCCGTTTGCCAATGTGTTTTCTTGTAAAACTGTAGTAACATCTTTCCCAGAAATAATTCTAGCAGCTGCTTCAGCGTCGGCTAATCCCCAACCAAATTCATAATCTGGTCCTTGATTAATTCCAGCTTCTTTTGCTGAATGACACACTAAACCTCTTACAGTAGCAGACTTCATATACTCAGCATACAAATTATTATAATGTTGTTGTAATAACAAAACCATACCGGTTATAGCTGGAGTAGCCATCGAAGTACCTTGATAAGTAGAATAAGAAGAATTAGTTGGACCTGTAGAGGAACTTACCCCAACTCCTTTAGCAGAAATATCGGGTTTAATTCGACCATCATCCGTAGGACCAAAATTACTGAAAGATGACATAACCACACTAGAGTTGTCAATATAACTAGGAACTTCATTAACGGCAGCTACAATAATACTATTTTTGGCAAGACATCTACCAGTTAACATATCATAACCTCCTTTTAAAGGAACTTGGGGTAATGAAGTATTATTTCTATCATTACCTGCTGCAATGACCATAGTGTAATAAGGATTAGCATTAGCCAAATCATCAAATTCTACAGAACGTGCATCATAAGACCCAAATCTCCAGTTGGGAAAACTAGTAACAATATAACCATAAGAGTGATTAGAAACAATATTTCCATTAGCGGCAAAATCCAACATTTCAAGATAGTCATTTGTGAAATTATACGTTAATGCTGTCGCTTGATAAGCAATTCCTCTTCTCGTAGGACTTACACCAGTAGCCAATATAGTGCCACTAACATGTGTAGCATGATCACTCAAAGTTTGATTGTCATCTCCACCAAAAAATATTTTATCTCCTGTTAATTCTTGGTGTGTATCTCTAACTCTTCCACCTTCCCAAATACCTGTAAGCATTCCTGAACCAGTTAAATTTAATCCCATACTTCCACTTGGATATAATTTATTAGTCCCAATAGTTATTGCTGAACCTTGATTGTTAACAGTGTAAAAAATAGGAAATCCATCTTCAATGAACTGCAATGAGTTAGTTTCACTTTCCACAAAGGAATGTTCTTTTTTATATTGTGCTATCAATGCCTTTTGTTCTTGGTAATAGGCTTTAGCATTGTTTTTCAAAAGAGCAATTTTTTCTTGATCATAAGTAGCCTTAATTTTATTTTTATCGGCTATGGTTTGAGCAAACCCGGTAACAGAAATAAATAAGAATAAAATAAAATTTTTCATTTATAAGAGGTAAATAATTAAATAATAAAACAAATATATAAAATATAATGTTCAAAAAAAAAGCTACCTCGTAAGGTAGCTTTTATAATTTACTGAATTTTGATATTAATATCCAGGATTTTGTGTCGCTAAAATAGCACCATTAGCATTAGACTCTACCGTTGGTATTGGCAATGCAAAACGATAGTCAGTAACTGGTAAAGAACAAGCTCCATTAACTGCACAATCTTGTGGGTCTCTAAGAATACCTTCATTAGCAACACCACCAAGACGTTTTAAATCTAGGAAACGATAACCTTCACACATAAACTCAATTCTTCTTTCATTCAATACAGCTTTATAACCATCCGTTGCATTAGCAAAAACTGGTAACGGTTGTACTCTATTAGAACGTGCATCTCTTACAGCTTTAACAGCAGCAGCAGCACCAGCTAAATCACCAGTAGCTACTAAAGCTTCAGCTTTAATCAAATACATTTCAGATAATCTACAGATTTTCATATCGTTTACTAATAAACCATTGGTAGTAGTACCAGGGTATTTTCTGAAACAAAGTTTGTCTGTATTTCTAAAATCAGTACTTGTAGTGTAATTATAATCTATAATAGAAGTAGGGTGAACATTGGTAGTATAACGAATATCACCATAATTAGCTTTGGCAGCTATAGAAAGTCCAGTACCATTTGCACCAGCAAAATTAGCAGTAGCTGAAGTAGCCAATGTAGGATCTACGGTAAGGGTAATATTATCACCATTAACACTTTTAACATAATAAACTTTACCTCCTAGTAAGGAATTAGCAGGTGAAGTAGTTGTACCGTTAGTAGAAGTTGCATTTGCAGGTCTGCTAACAGTAGATACAAACATATCATTTACTTGTAGTGTATTTCCGGGAATAGTTAATGTAGTACCAGAAATAGCGGTAATAGTAAGGTTAGAAGCAGAAGAAAGGTTTGTAGTATTCAATACATTAAACAATGATCTTCCCACTTCATAAAAAGGAGAACCATTCAAAGTAGTGTTAACACTAGCCCAAATAGCACCTGTTCTTGTTTGTCCAGTTTGCTTTTTCAATTTGAAAATAACCTCAACACCAGCAGGGTTAGAGTCTGTGTGAAATACTGAAGGATAATTAGCAAAAGTAGCCAATGATAATCCAGGAGTATTAATAACTTGGTCAGCAAAAACAATAGCATTTGCATAATCACCTCTCAAAGCATTTACTCTTGCTTTCAAAGCAGTGGTAAAGTTTTTATTAGCAAATATAGGATTTGGTGCAGACGTCACAGTAGCATACAAAGCATCAGCTTCAGCTAAATCAGCATCAATTAAATCATAAACAGCACCATTAGTGGCTCTAACTCCTTTATAATTTGTAGGATATACATCATTAGAAATTATTGGTCCTAGCGCATTTCTGTCTTTTGGATTTGTTGAGAAATAAGCTAACAACTGGATGTGGCAGTGAGCTCTTAATGTATATGCCTCAGCTTTTAACCTATTAACCACTTGTTGGTCAGCAGCATCAACTGGAGTAAAATTATCTGCAAACTTGATAACGCGATTCACACGTGACAAACAATAATAATTTTGTGCCCATATGCTGTTAGGGGAATCAGAATCTGAATTCATTAAGAATGCATAATTATCATCCAAACCTTGTCCACCATTAGCATACCCAATACTAGCCTCATCTGTAAAAATTGAGCTAAATTCAATTTCACTTGAAGGAGTTAAAAGTACATAAGCGGCATTCATCAATTTCGCTAAATCACCACTTGATTGTACAGCTATATCCTCTGTTAATGCTCCAGGAGCAAAAGGATCCAGTAAATCTTCGTCACACGAGGTAACAAACAAACTGGCACCCAAAATAAAAAAACCTAAATATTTTTTCATATTTTTTATTATTTAATTATTGATTAAAATTTAATATCTACACCAAAACTGTAAATCTTAGGTGTTGGATATTGTCCTTGGTCAGCTGTTCTGTTACTCTCTGCGTCAAAACCTTGCCATTTAGTCCAAGTGTACAAGTTTTCACCTTGAACATAGAAACTTAAACCTGTCATGAAAGTTTTTTCAATAAACTTTTTAGGTAGTTTGTATCCAACTTGTAAGTAACGTAATCTTACATAAGAAGCATCTTTAAGGAATCTATCAGAGTTACCAGCGGCACCTAAATTAGAAGCGTTCAATGAAGGAACATTAGTATTTGTATTGGTTGGTGTCCATGCATTTAACAAATCATTTGTTACAACAAATTGTCCTAATTGTCCTGGATCATAAAAACCATCTAAATCAAAATCAAAACGAGTTACATCTTGAACGAAAGTGAAGTTACTAGAAGCAAAGAACCCTTTATAATCTAAATCAAATCCAAAAGCACCTTGATAAATTGGTGTAGCTGATTTACCTGTAGCAACTCTGTCAGTATCTGTACTTGGAGTTTCAGTTAAAGAACCATCTGCTGCAGTAAACAATAAATTACCGTTAGTTGGATTAACACCAGCATATGGGTAAACAAAATATTCATTTAATTGACTACCATTTTGAATTACTGTATTACCATTGATGATTCTACCATTGTTTGCAGTAACATTATCAATTGTATTTTTGTTTTTTGAAGCATTACCTCTTAATGTAAATTTAAAATTGTCATTTCTAACAACGTCATATGCCAAAGTCAACTCAACACCCTCATTAGTCATTTCGATTGGACTATTGTTAGAAACAGAAGGTGTACCTGTTACTGGAGAAGTTGGATTGTCTGGAAAAAACAAATCAGTAGTTACTCTGTTATAGTAATCGATTGTACCACGAGCTCTATTTTTGAAGAATTCAAAATCGATACCAACGTTCAATTGAGTAGTCGTTTCCCATTGTAAATTAGAAGGACCAAAGGAGATAGCGTAACTAGCTGCTCCATTGTATTGACCACCTACAGCAGCACTATTTGCATAAGTCTCCTGATACAAAGTAGGACTTGTTCCAGCCCACTCTGTACCTGGTTGTACTCTTTCATTTCCAGTCGTTCCATAAGAAGCTCTCAATTTTAGTACTTGAAAACCACTATCTTTCATGAAATCTTCTTTATTGATATTCCATCTTCCAGCTACAGACCAGAAACTACCCCAACGGTAATCTGAAGCAAATCGGCTTGTACCATCATAACGATAGGTTCCAACAACACCATATTTATCATTAAAATCATAATCCAATACTCCAAAATAAGAAATTAAATTATACTTTAATGCTGAAACACTTCCAGTAGGACCATAAAAATCATGAGCCGCAATATCTCCTAAATAACCTGCACCAGTATTAGGCACAAAAGTTCTTGGGTCAAGACCTCTTTGTCTTTGGTTATCAGCATTCACTTGAGAACCATAATATTCTGCATTTCCAAGTAAACTTACAGTATGTTTTTCTGCAAATTTTTTCGACCAACCCAATTGCCATAATTGATTGAAACGGAATTCTCTTCTTTGATTTACATCCTCAAATCCACCATACTCTGCAGCAGGGTTCAAAAATAAAAGGGCATTAAATGAAATTGGATCTTCAGATTGGGTAAATCTAGTTTGTATATTTTCAAATGAGGTTCTAGATTTAACGGTTACATTTTTAAATATTTCATAAGATAACTCAGCACCAGCACTCATTCTAATCTCATCGGTATTATTGTTATAAGTAGCCAATTTATCTATCAAGAATAAAGGAGTATACAATAGTGTACCATCATTATTATACAATTCAAAAACATCTTCTGAACCTGTATATTCATCAGGACTGATATATGGCGCTGACAAAGTAGCTCCTAAAACGTAGTTTCTATTAATGGCACCAGTTCCTAAACTAGTTGCTTCATTATTTTTAGAAAAACCTAAAGAGATGTTAGTAGAATAAGAAAACTTATCATTATTAGATTTTCCAGATAAATTGTTTCTTAGAGTAAAACGCTTAAGACCAGTAGTCTCTAATATACCTTCTTGATCAGTGTAACTTACCGAAGTATAGGAATTTAAATTTTTACCAGAAGATTCAATACTGAATTGATGATCAGTTGTTTTAGCTTTTCTAAAGAAATAATTTACCCAATCAGTATTGATACTGTAAGCATTAATTTCAGCATCTGTAAAAGGCAACCCAGTGGCAGGGTTTAAATTTCCTCTTCCAACACCATAAGTTCTTTCTAAAGTTAATAATTGTTTAGAGTTGGCGTAAGCATATTTAGCATCTTGTAACTCTGAATAACCAGTTGTTGTAGAATATCTAAAACTTGTTTTAGCATCTCCAGTTCCACCACGTTTTGTTTTAACAATAATTACACCCGCAGAACCTCTGTTACCATAAATAGCAGTAGCAGCAGCATCTTTCAAAACGGTAGCAGACTCAATATCTGATGGATTGATAGATCTAAAATTAGTAGAATTGGTTGGAATTCCATCGATCACATACAATGGATCGTTATTTCCATTTAGTGAACTTACTCCACGAATAAGTACTGTACTTCCAGCCCCAGGTTGTCCTGATCCTGAAGAAATATTCAAACCAGCAACTTGTCCTTGCAATGTTTGGATAAACGAAGCATTTGGACGGTTTTCGATAGTTTTAGCACTTACTGTTGATTGCGCAACCACAGTTGACGCTTTAGTAGTATTTCTATAACCCTCTACTACTACTTCTTCCAATTTAATACCATCACTTAAAGTAACAGCATAATTATTGGCTGCTCCTACGGTTACAGTAGAATTGTTGTAACCTGTAAAAGAAATTACTAAAACCTCTCCGGCTTTAGCTTTGATGCTGAATTTACCATCAAAATCAGCTTGCGCTGAACGAGTGGTACCTTTAACAACAACATTTGCTCCAGGAAGTGGTCCAGTTTTATCTGAAACAACTCCAGTTACAGTTTTCTCCTGTGCAAACGAAAACTGCATTGATAACGCTAGTAAAAGCGTAAAAATCCATTTGAACTTCGATCTCATATTAATTTTATTTGAGTTAGTTATTTTGCAAACTTCTTAATTATTTCTTAATTAACCAAATATTAACAACTAAATTTTAAAGAATTGTAGCCATATGATAATGTTTTAATGATATTTGCATAACATAAAGTATTGATACAAAAAACTTTGTTAGGTTGCGTAAATTTTGATATTTTATTTAAAATAATGTTAATGTTTTTAAAATCAGCCATTGCTACAAAATAAATTTTCTAATTATTCTACAGAATGCGGTACCGATGAAGCAGGAAGAGGTTGCCTTGCTGGTCCTGTTACTGCTGCCGCTGTAATACTACCTGATGATTTCGAATTAGAAGTATTAAATGACTCCAAACAACTTTCCGAAAAAATAAGAGAACAACTAAGACCTATTATAGAAAACAAAGCCATCGGGTTTTCGGTAACACATATAGACCATAGTATAATTGATGAAATAAACATTTTAAACGCATCCATCAAAGCCATGCAGGAAAGTATTGTGAAATTAATTCCTATACCTAATTATATAATAGTAGATGGAAACCGATTCAAATCCATAAACAACATTCCTTTTTCAACGATTATAAAAGGAGACAGTAAATTTATGAGTATTGCCGCAGCTTCTGTTTTAGCCAAAACCTATCGCGACGACTACATGAATATAATTCACGAAGAATTCCCTATGTACAATTGGAAAAAAAACAAAGGCTACCCAACACAAGAACATCGTGAAGCAATCAGAAAATATGGCATCACCAAATACCACAGAATGTCTTTCCGATTATTACCCGAACAGTTAAAACTTGATATTTAACCATAAAGTTAACGCTACACAAAAAAAGTGCCTCTCAAGTTCCAACCTTAAATGACCTTAAATTTCTTATATGGTAAAAAAATTAGCAACCTTGTGAACTTCACGCCTCTTTTGTAATCTTCGTGGTTAAGAATAAAATTCAGCTTCAAATAATTCTGAAAAATGGGTGAGAATTTTTTCTTTCACTTCTTCCTCATCAATTAGTCGCCCAAGTTCAACATGCAAAGAAGTAACCGCCTTCCCTTTTATCCCAAAAGGAATAATCGTATCAAAATAACCCAAATCAGCATTGACATTTCAATTATTACCCCCAACAGTTAAAACTTAATATTTAATCACAAAGAAAACGCTATACAAAAAAAGGACCTTTAAAGCTTCAAACTTAAATGACCTTAAATTTCTTATATGGTAAAAAAATAAAAACTTTGTGAACTTCGCGATTCCTTTGTGCTCTTAGTGGTTATGAATAAAATTCAGCTTCAAATAATTCTGAAAAATGGGTGAGAATTTTTTCTTTCACTTCAACCTCGTCTAACGCTCTTCCAAGTTCAACATGCATCGAAGTAACCGCCTTCCCTTTTATCCCACACGGAATAATATTATCAAAGTAACCCAAATCAGCATTGACATTCAAAGCAAAACCATGCATCGTTACCCAACGCGAAGCTCGAACTCCCATCGCACAAATTTTCCGAGCAAAAGTCGTTCCCACATCAAGCCAAACTCCAGTTTCTCCTTCACTTCGAGTTGCTTTCAAACCATATTCCTCTAAAGTAAGTATTATCACTTCTTCCAAAAAGCGCAAATACTTGTGGATATCAGTAAAAAAGTTTTCCAAATCCAATATCGGATAACCCACAATTTGTCCCGGACCATGATACGTAATATCACCACCACGATTTATTTTATAAAAAGTGGCACCTTTGGCTTCCAATTGTTTTTCAGAAAGCAACAAATTGGTCATGTCTCCACTTTTCCCCAAAGTATACACATGCGGATGTTCCACAAATAGAAAATAATTAGGGGTATCAACAGCAGTTCCTTCTCTCCTATTCTGAATTTTTAAATCAACAATAGCTTTAAATAATTCTTCCTGATAATCCCAAGTATCCTTATAATCTTTTGCGCCTAAATCTTGAAGTTGGATTTTTTTATTCATGGTTATAAAAGTAGAAGCGCAAAGTTACAAACTTTAATGTTACATTATAGATACTCCATGGATACTCCATAGATAAAGCATAGATAGTGTATGGATAGTGTATGGGTAATGTATCATTAGTGTATGGATAGTCTATGACACAAGTATGGATAAGGTATAAATAAGGTATTGATAAAGTATGAAAACACTATTGCCATTTTACAAAAACTTTTAAACTCTTAAACTTTTAAACTTTTAAACTAAAACCTATCTTTGCACGCTTAAATACAATACTATGCAACTTTCGGAACAAGAAATCATTAGAAGACAGAAACTAAACGCATTACGCGAATTAGGCATAAACCCTTATCCAGCGGATTTATTTCCTGTTGATCATACTTCAAAACAGGTCAAAGAAAACTTCGAAGAAGGAAAGAAAGTGATTTTGGCAGGTCGTATCATGAGTGACCGTGACATGGGGAAAGCTTCATTTGTGGAATTACAAGATAGCGAAGGAAGAATTCAATTGTATTTCAATCGTGATGTGCTTTGCCCTGACGAAGACAAAACATTATATACTCAAGTTTTCAGAAAATTAACCGACTTAGGTGATTTCATCGGCATAGAAGGCGAATTGTTTTTAACCAAAGTAGGCGAAAAATCAGTACGTGTAGATAAATTCACTTTTTTAAGTAAAACATTGCGTCCATTACCGCTTCCTAAAAAAGACGAAGAAGGAAATGTGCACGATGCTTTTAACGATGCTGAATTGCGTTACCGTATGCGTTATGTGGATTTAGTCGTAAATCCGCAAGTGAAAGAAGTTTTTATCAAAAGAACCAAATTATTCTCTGCCATGCGTAACTTTTTTAACGCTGCAGGTTATATGGAAGTAGAAACTCCAGTATTGCAATCTATTGCTGGTGGTGCTGCGGCGCGTCCGTTTATAACCCATCACAACGCTTTGGACATTCCTTTATATTTGAGAATTGCCAACGAATTGTATTTAAAAAGATTAATCGTAGGTGGTTTTGATGGTGTTTATGAGTTTTCTAAAAATTTCCGTAACGAAGGAATGGATAGAACGCACAATCCAGAATTTACAGCTATGGAAATCTATGTGGCCTACAAAGATTACAATTGGATGATGGAATTCACAGAAAACCTATTAGAATATTGTGCCAAAGAAGTAAACGGAACAACCGAAGCTACATTTGGCGAATATAAAGTAAACTTTAAAGCTCCTTATGCAAGAGTTACCATGACCGATGCCATCAAGCAATTTACAGGTTTTGATATCTCAGGCAAAAGCGAAGCCGAACTTTTTGCAGCTGCCAAAGAAATGAATATCGAAGTAGATGAAACTATGGGGAAAGGAAAATTAATCGATGAGATTTTTGGCGCAAAATGTGAAGGCAACTTCATCCAACCGACATTTATTACTGATTATCCAAAAGAAATGTCACCGTTGTGTAAGGAACATAGAGATAATCCCGAATTGACGGAACGTTTCGAATTAATGGTTTGTGGAAAAGAAGTCGCCAATGCTTATTCAGAATTAAACGACCCAATTGACCAACGCGAACGATTCGAAGCACAGTTACAATTAGCCGAACGTGGTGATGATGAAGCCACTCAATTTATCGATAATGATTTCCTTCGTGCATTGGAATATGGAATGCCACCAACCTCAGGTTTAGGAATTGGAATGGATAGATTAATAATGTTTTTAACCAATAACGCTTCCATTCAAGAAGTGCTTTTCTTCCCGCAAATGCGACCAGAGAAAAAACAATTGGATTTAACCGAAGACGAAAAAGTAATCCTCAGTTTATTAAAAACAGAAAACAATCAGTCACTTTCTCAATTGAAAGACAAATCAAAGTTGAGCGGCAAAAAATGGGATGCTGCTATGAAAGGACTTTCAAAACATGGACTAACCAAAGTAGTCGTTGACGGCGAAAACAAAACAGTAGTTTTAAACTAAATAATTCTAGGAACTCAATTGAGTTCCTTTTTTTATAAAATTATGTTAAAGATTAAACCTTTTAAATATGGGTATGTCCTATTGCAACATAACTTAAAAAATAATAAAGATGAAATCAAACAGTAATGAATTCCAAAAAAGTAATTTTAGAATAGTCAGTAAAAAATTGGTTGTTGCCCTATTATTAATTGTTGGTCTCACAGCAATAGGACAAGAAAGAGAAATGAAAAGAGCCAATGCTGAAAAATATGCCTCGTTAACTTCAGAACAAAAAGTGGAACTTCAAGTGAAGAAAATGGCTAAAGACCTAGACTTAAATGAAAAGCAAATTAAGGACATGAAAGTTTTAGTTGCAAAAGAAGTTGAAAAAAGAGAGCGCAAAAAAGCTGAAATGGAAGCACTAAGAGCTCAAAAAAGAAAAGAAATGAAGCAAGATAGCATTGCTAAAAGCCAAGAAATGAAAAAGATTTTAACAACTGAACAATTTGCGAAGTGGGAAAAAATCCGTGAAGAAAGAAGAGAAAAAATGAAAGAAAAAATGTCTCAAAAAAAGAGATCAAAAGATTTAATGGAGATTCCAGAGGAGAAATAGAAAATAAATTTTGCAATTCAATTAAAATAAATTAGTTTTGAAATAATTATCAAATTAAAATTAAGAAAAATGAAAAAATTAATTGCTGTTGTAACTTTACTGTTAGCATTTTCAATAAATGCAAATGCACAAGACAAAACTGAGTTGACTTCAACCGATAAAGGCACAAAAGAAGCTGCAATGTTAACAGAATATCTGGGGTTAAACGACACTCAAAATGCTGACTTCGCTAGACTTTTTATTCAAAAACATACTGTTCTAGAAGACAAATCGTTAACTGCAGAAAGAAAGCAAGAATTATCAAGAGTAGTTGATGCAAAAATAAGAGCTTCTCTTGATGGAAATCAAATAGAAAAATTAGAAAAAAACCCAGAATTATTTAAAACTTTAATTAATTAATATCTGTTTAAATCCCAAAAAAAAGTCTCGATTAAATCGAGACTTTTTTATTTATAATGTTTTAGCAACAGTATCAATTGCTTTAATAGTAAAATCTAAATCTTCATAGGTCAAAGCATCAGTAATAAACCAAGTTTCATAAGCTGATGGTGCAATATAAATTCCTTCATTTAATAATCCGTGGAAGAATTTCTTAAAAGTTTCATTATCGCCGTTTTTAGCGGTTTGAAAGTCAACCACAGGATTGGCATCAAAATGCACTGAAATCATAGAACCTACTCTATTTATGGTGAAAACAACATGGTTCTTTTGCAACACTTCCCGAATTCCATTTTCCAGATAAGCTGACTTGGCTTCCAGTCTATTAAAAACTTCTTGATCTGCATTCAATGCTTCAAGCATAGCCAATCCCGCAGCCATAGCCAACGGATTTCCTGATAAAGTTCCTGCTTGATATACTGGACCAATTGGTGCTAGATAATTCATGATTTCATTGCGCGCAGCAAATGCTCCAACAGGCAAACCGCCACCAATAACTTTTCCAAAACATACTATATCTGCTTTTACATTATACAGTTCTTGTACACCACCTTTGGCCAGACGAAAACCAGTCATCACTTCATCAAAAATTAACAACGTATCATTAGCATCACAAAGTTGGCGAAGTGATTGTAAAAAACCAGTTTTCGGCGGAACACAACCCATATTCCCAGCAACAGGCTCAATAATAATGGCCGCAATTTCATTTTTATTAGCTTCAAACAAAGCTTTTACATTTTCCAAATCATTATAATTGGCCAATAAAGTGTCTTTTGCCGTTCCTTGTGTAACTCCAGGACTGTTAGGAGTTCCAAATGTACTTGCGCCACTTCCAGCCTGGATTAAAAAAGAATCAGAATGACCATGATAACAGCCAGCAAATTTTATGATTTTATCTCTTTTTGTAAATCCTCTAGCCAATCGAATGGCACTCATACAAGCCTCTGTTCCCGAATTCACAAAACGAATTTTATCAATATTAGGCACCATTGAAATAGCCAAAGCTGCTATTTTAGTTTCCAATTCTGTAGGCATTCCAAAAGAAGTTCCTTGTTTTGTCCTTGCAATTACAGCATCGACAACTGGTGGAAAGGCATGACCTAAAATCATTGGACCCCAAGAATTAATATAATCAATCAATCGATTATCATCTTCATCATAAACATAAGCGCCTTTGGCACTTTTGGCAAAAATTGGAGTGCCACCAACACCTTTGAATGCTCTTACAGGTGAATTGACTCCTCCAGGAATAACTTTTTCAGCTTCAATAAATAATTGACTGCTTCTTTGATAAATCATATCGTAAATGGATTTTTAAAATGAGACTATTTTATTTAACAATTATACTTTGACCAAGAGATAAAGTATTGTCTGTTAAATTATTTTTCTTTTTCAATTCTTCAATAGAAATATTGAATTTTTTGGAAATGGAATACAATGTATCGCCTTTTGTAACGGTATATATTTCAGCTTTACTGTCATAAACGATAGGTTGTGACTTTACAATTGGAGTATAATCTTTTCCCAAAACTTCCGCATCATATTTTCCTAATTGATAACGCTCTATTAATCCAATTAGCTTATCTGGATACTTAGGATCTGTAGCATAACCTGCCGTTTTTAGTCCTTTTGCCCAGGCAACATAATCATCTTTGCCTAATAGAAATAGAAGTGAATATCGTGGTCTACTTGTTAAAAAATAGGAATGATCTCGGAAAGATTCGCTTGGATCTTTGTATTTTCTAAAGCATTCGTTTTCAGCATCATCAGTATAACTTATACTTGGTCCTGTCCATTCTTTATGACATTTTATCCCAAAATGATTATTGGCTTGCACACTCAACGGACCAGTTCCTGCACCCGATTCTAATATGGCTTGGCCAAGTGTAATACTGGAAGGTATTCCTGTTTTTAACATATTGTCTTTGGCAATTTCTTTATATTTTTCAATATAAGCCAACACCATTTGAGTAGTAACTTTTACCCTAGTTGTCGCTTCCAAAACTACAGAGGAATTATCCTGATTTGAAACTGATACTGTAGTTTTTTGGGTTTCCACATCAGGTTTCTTTTGGTCTGTTGGTTTGTGAATTGGCTTTCTAGTCGATTGTACGACTGAAGTTCCAGACTTTCTTGGGTCTGGTTTTGAAGTTCTTACCACAGCATTATTGGTGCCACACGACACAATAAACATACTGATAAACAATAAAATTAATTTCCTATACATTTATATTAATTTCGATTTGGTTTTTTTGTCGTAAAACATTGTTCATTCCTGTAACTGCTTGTAATCCTCCCGTATGAATAAGTAATATTTTTGAATGTTCTGGAAACCATTTTTTTTCTATTAAATCCAAAACACCAAAGACCATTTTGCCCGTATAAATTGGATCTAAAGGAATATTATATTTCAGAAAGAAATCATTAATAAAAATTATTAACTCCTCCGTAACTTTTCCATAACCTCCAAAATGGTAATCCGTTACTAAATTCCAATTACTATTTTTAGCAAAATTACGAATATCTTCTGTTAGAAAATCACCTTTCAATGCTGGAAATCCCAAAACTTGTTGACCAGGTTTTGAACAATTAATTATTCCCGAAATGGTTCCTCCAGTTCCCACTGCACAACAAATAAAGTCAAATTCAGTATCATCTTCTGTCAAAATCTCTTCACAGCCTTGAATGGCTAATTCATTTGTTCCACCTTCGGGCAAAAGATAAAAATCTCCATACTGCTCTCCTAATCGATTTATAAATTGTGGATTACTCTTATCCCTATAATTTTCTCTTGAAACAAACTCAAAAACCATTCCGAAATCTTGCGCTTTTTTCAAAGTTGGATTGTCGGCAATTTTGTCACATAACTCTTCGCCTCTAATGATACCGATAGTATTAAAACCATGTTCTTTTCCTGCAGCTGCCACTGCCAAAATATGATTGGAAAAAGCGCCACCAAAAGTCAATAAAGTTTCTTTATTTTCCTTCTTAGCTTGAAGGATATTGTATTTTAATTTTCTAAATTTATTTCCTGAAATATACGGGTGTAATTCGTCCTCACGCTTAATGAATAGCGTGTAATTAGGGTGTTCAATTTGAATTTTTTGATTATAGCTTTCCAAAAAATAACTTTTTGCAAAGGTACGAAATACACAAATTTTATACTATGAAAAGCAATTTTAAATCGCTTTTCATAAATTAATTTAGTTAGAAGACACGATGATTTTTTGAACCATTTTTCGATTATCAGTAGTAGAAACTTCTATTAAATAAACAGAGTCGGCTAAGCCACTTGTTGAAAATTGATAACTATTTTGAAATCCTAATCTTTGTTTGTCAAAAATTAGTTTACCTGTTAAATCATAAAGTTTTGCAGATTTTAATTCTAATAAGTTAGGATTATGAACTGTAACCGTTTGATTGGTATTATTTTGAGTGATAATTAGATTGGATTTAATATCATCATTGATACTCAACGAAGAATTTTTGAAGGTGATTTCAAAGCGATTATTATAAACTCCAGATGGTAAAGTTATATCAAAATTATTGTTTATAATATCATGGTAAAGTCCTGTCGCTCCATCAAATAAGTAAACATTATCAGAACCATTAAAATTAATGATATTGGCAACTTTTATTTTAAAAGAACATTGTTCTGATGCTTTTAAAGTAAACGGGATTCTTTTATCAATATCAAAAGGCAAAGTTGAAATTACGAATGGGTCTAAAACACCAATTATTGAAAGAAATGCATCATTAGCAAAATCGTCCTTATTATAATATGCATCAAAAGCTTGCTCATAACCATCAAAAGCATTAGGATTAAATGCAATTGTCACCTCTTTAGTAAACTGATTATTTATAATGGTATGTAACTTTATTTGAGGCACGAGATCTTTAGAAAATTGAGTGTAATCAACACCTGCAACATTTGGAATTTCTTCCCAGTTTTGACTATTATTTGTTTGACTAACATTATTAATTCTTTCAAATTGCGAATTAGATATAGTAGGGTCAATTCCTTCTTGTCTGAAAACTCTATAAATATTTTTCATTTGAGCATTTCCATTTGCAGTACCTTGCACCATAAATCCTTGCCCAACAGGAGAAAACATTCTTCTGTAGTTAGAACCCGAACTTCCTCCAGTTGTGTTAAGAGAGCCATCAATATTATAGGTATTCCAAGTTGCACTATTGTATGTTCCTGGACTATTAGCGTTTGAATTATTGGCAACATAATAGCCATAACCACCAACATATTGTATCAAAACATGGGAATTAGCAGGTTTTACATGTTCCCAGAAATAAGCGGTACCATTGATAACATTTACTGGACCACCAATTGTTACAGCACCTGTTGAATAATTGACATTATACCCACTATTTTCTAATAAAAAATAATTTAAATTGATGGCGGAAGAATATGGATTTCCAGTTAAAGTATTATTGGCATATTGTGTTCCAGTCACTTGTGCCGCAACAGGAATGTTAATAGTTCCGTCATTAGGTTTTCCTCTAAAATCATAGCGTTGTTTACTACCAGGATTATTAAATTCTGTTTCACCAACATTGGTTAAATCGGTGCCACTTGTTCCTTTCATAGTAAATCCCTGCCCAGTTAGTATATCTGTATTAGCTGCCGATTGAACCCATTGAGAATAATTTGAAGAGGATAAAAATCTCCAAATCCAATATGAGGCAATTGTCAGTGAACCAGTTCCCGAAACACCATCATAGGTAGCGCTACTAATAATGGCGGGGTTTGACGAAGTTAAAGTTGTTGGAACATTTAACATTGTAATCCCAAAAGGTTCATTACCAACTAAAGCTGAAGCATTACCAACTGGTGAACACCAATAATTATATCCATAATTATTTACTGTTCCTTCTTGAAAAACAGATAATTTACCAATTCCTTTATTTACGCCGCCAACAGTTGTTCCGCCTTGCAATAATTGACCTTCATTTCTTAAATAAAAATTACTGTTGGCACCATTCAGTTCAACATCACTAGTTACATAAACCAAACTATTTTTGTTAAATACATAACTATTGTTACTCACATAAAGTTGTGCCTGTAAATTTACAGATAAGACAAACATTAAAATAAACAGTAACTTCCTCATTTTGAAATAATTTTGACGAATGTAAAAATAGAATAATAAACTTAAACAAAAAAATAATTATTGTTTAATAAATTTTAGATGATTAAGCAAGAACCTATTGTTTAAAAAGTTAAGGTCTTTCTCATTTTCATAGGCTTCTCTTTCAAACGAAATGTTTTTATATGCAGTTTTCCAATTTCTAAATTGAAAAAAACGAACTAAAAACTCCATTCCATACCAAATAAAAAAAAGCACGATAAGCAATTCCAATTGCTGACGAAGATGAATTCTTTCATGATTTAATAATACCAAATCGTTTTTACATTCCTTAAATTTTAAAAAAACAAAAGGGAAAACAGTAATGCTATTAAACCCTCTTGGAATTAAATATTTTGAAACGATTAGAATCATTACTTAGAAAGTCTTTAAATTTGTAGCTATGAATGACCAAAATAACGAAAATAAATTAATTGAAGGTGAAGATTATTATTTGACCCCTGAAGGCTATCGTTGCTTCACTGAAAAATACCATCTAAAACGGGGTTACTGCTGTCGTAGCGGTTGCCGGCATTGCCCTTATGGATTTGATAAAAAAACGGGCACAATTAAAAAGTAAGGAGTGCTCAGTCGCAGTATTCATAGATTAAAAAAAACAATACAATTTACATTAAAAAAATGACATTTCAAGAGCAAATAATACAAGGAATTCCATCGATTTTACCACAACCAAAACCCTATGAAGTTAACATAAATCATGCGCCAAAACGCAAAGAAATACTCTCAAATGAGGAAAAAAAGTTAGCGTTGAAAAATGCTTTGCGCTATTTTGAACCTAAACATCATGCTGAATTGATTCCTGAATTCAAAGTTGAATTAGAAACTTACGGAAGAATTTACATGTACCGTTTGCGTCCTGATTACAAAATGTACGCACGACCAATTTCGGAATATCCAGGAAAATGCGAACAAGCAAAAGCTATCATGTTGATGATTCAAAATAATTTGGATTATGCCGTGGCACAACATCCACATGAATTGATTACATATGGAGGAAATGGAGCTGTTTTTCAAAATTGGGCACAATATTTATTGACCATGAAGTATTTGGCAGAAATGACCGAAGAGCAAACTTTGGCAATGTATTCTGGTCATCCAATGGGATTATTTCCTTCACATAAAGAGGCACCACGAGTTGTAGTTACAAACGGAATGGTAATCCCAAATTATTCCAAACCTGACGATTGGGAAAAAATGAATGCACTAGGCGTTTCCCAATATGGACAAATGACTGCTGGAAGTTATATGTACATCGGTCCGCAAGGCATAGTTCACGGAACAACCATCACAGTTTTAAATGGATTTAGAAAAATAAAAAAATCTCCAAAAGGTGGTTTATTTGTAACTTCTGGACTTGGAGGAATGTCTGGCGCACAACCAAAAGCAGGAAATATTGCAGGTTGCGTAACAGTTTGCGCCGAAGTAAATCCGAAAATCACACACATTCGTCATTCTCAAGGTTGGATTAATGAAGTAATTGAAAATATTGATGAATTAGTACCAAGAGTTAAAATTGCCTTAGAAAATCAAGAAGTAGTTTCTATAGCTTATTTAGGAAATGTAGTTGATGTTTGGGAACGATTTGACCAAGAAAACCTGCATATCGATCTAGGTTCCGATCAAACTTCACTGCACAATCCTTGGGCTGGAGGTTATTATCCAATTGGATTTACCTTTGAAGAATCTAATGATTTAATGGCTAATAATCCAACAAAATTCAAAGAAGAAGTTCAAAGCACCTTGCGACGTCATGCTTCCGCCATCAATAAACATACTGCCAAAGGAACCTATTTTTTCGATTACGGAAATGCCTTTTTGCTAGAAGCTTCTCGAGCTGGAGCCGATGTTTTTGCTGAAAATCACATCGATTTCAAATACAACAGTTACGTCCAAGATATTATGGGACCAATGTGTTTTGATTACGGTTTTGGCCCTTTCCGTTGGGTTTGTGCTTCTGGAAATCCAGATGATTTAGCCAAAACCGATAAAATTGCCTGTGATGTTTTAGAAGAAATGATGAAAAACTCGCCTGCTGAAATTCAACAACAAATGGCCGATAATATTCAATGGATAAAAGGTGCACAAGAAAATAAATTAGTCGTTGGTTCTCAAGCAAGAATCCTTTATGCTGATGCTGAAGGAAGAATAAAAATAGCCGAAGCTTTCAATCAAGCCATTGCTCGTGGAGAAATTGATTATATTATTTTAGGTCGTGATCATCATGATGTTTCGGGAACTGATTCGCCTTATCGTGAAACTTCCAATATTTATGACGGTTCGCGTTTCACTGCCGATATGGCCATCCAAAATGTTATTGGTGATAGCTTTCGTGGTGCTACTTGGGTTTCTATTCACAATGGTGGCGGAGTTGGTTGGGGCGAAGTAATAAATGGTGGATTTGGTATGGTTCTTGATGGTTCTTCAGAAGCGTCAAGACGCTTAGAATCAATGCTTTTTTGGGATGTGAACAACGGAATTTCAAGAAGAAGTTGGGCAAGAAATGAAGGAGCCATTTTTGCAATAAAAAGAGCGATGGACACGCAACCTTTATTAAAAGTTACCATCCCTAATTTAGTTGATGAGACTTTATTGTAACCAAAATTTATAACCATGAAAAAGTTTGTCTTTTTTTCGTTTTTCGTATTACTACTTTCCTCTTGTAGTACTGTGAAAGTGTACTCAGATTATGATAAAAAAGTAGATTTTACAACCTACAAAACCTTTGCCTTTTACAAAGCTGGAATTGATAAAGTTGAGATATCTGATTTAGACAAAAGAAGAATTTTAAATTCGATTGATGATGTATTAACCACAAAAGGACTCACCAAAAGTGAAACTCCCGATTTACTAATTAATTTTTTTACTAAAGAAAGAGAGCAAGTTGACGTAAACCAATTCAATATGGGTTGGGGTTATGGCTGGGGTTGGGGTTGGGATCCATGGATGTGGGGTGGAAATACTTCTGTAAACAGATATGTTGAAGGCACATTATTTATAGATTTGATTGATGCCAAGAAAAAAGAATTAATTTGGCAAGGTGAAGGAATAGGTGTTTTAACCAAAGACACAAATAAAAAAGATGAACTCATAAAAGAATTTGTCACAAAAATTCTAGAACAATATCCACCGGAAAAAAAGTAGCACTGTTCAGATAAAAAATACACAAACCGCAATAGTAAATGTTGCGGTTTTTTTATGTCGAAAATCACATTTGTTTTAAAAGAAAGATTTGTAAATTTACCATCACAACAAAACTAAATTTATGGAAGCCCATTTTGAAAGCAATCCTTTGATAGATAGATTACCTAAGCATCTAAAACAATTCATTAAGCCACAAGATTATGCTGATTACACTCCAATTAACCAAGCAGTTTGGCGCTATGTGATGCGTAAAAATGTAGATTATCTTTCTAAAGTTGCACATAGTTCTTATCTCGATGGTTTGAAAAAAACTGGTTTGGAAGTCGATAATATTCCCAATATGTATGGCATGAATCGCATTCTAAAAGAAATTGGTTGGGCTGCAGTTGCCGTTGATGGATTTATTCCGCCGAATGCTTTTATGGAATTTCAAGCCTATAATGTATTGGTCATTGCTTCGGATATTCGACAGTTAGAACATATTGAATATACTCCAGCACCCGATATTATTCATGAAGGTGCAGGTCATGCTCCTATAATTGCTAATCCTGAGTATGCTGAATATTTACGTCGTTTTGGAGAAATAGGTTGTAAAGCCATTTCTTCTTCTCGTGATTATGAAATGTATGAAGCCATTCGATTATTATCTATTCTAAAAGAAGCAGAAGATACTCCAGAAGCAGAAATTCAAAAAGCGGAAGACCAAGTAGCATTTCTACAAAATAACATGGGAGAACTCTCTGAAATGTCTCGTATTCGCAATCTACACTGGTGGACTGTAGAATATGGTTTGATTGGAACGGTTGATAATCCAAAAATATACGGTGCAGGATTACTTTCTTCTATTGGAGAAAGTGCTTGGTGCATGACAGATAACGTAAAGAAAATTCCTTATGATATTTCGGCTGCTGATCAAAGTTTTGATATTACAAAACCTCAACCTCAACTTTATGTCACTCCAGATTTTGCTCATTTAAGCTTAGTTTTAGAAGAGTTTGCTAATACTATGGCATTACGAACAGGAGGATTATCGGGCATAAAAAAATTAATTACTTCCAAAGCATTAGGAACAATAGAATTAAGCACAGGAATTCAAATATC
Source organism: Flavobacterium sp. RSB2_4_14 (assembly GCF_051547085.1). Lineage (NCBI taxonomy): Bacteria > Pseudomonadati > Bacteroidota > Flavobacteriia > Flavobacteriales > Flavobacteriaceae > Flavobacterium > Flavobacterium sp. RSB2_4_14. The sequence continues at coordinate 1,101,874 of NZ_JBPTTL010000001.1, read as the reverse complement.
AGGATTATTTACTAACGTTATTGAACACGAAGGAAAACCAATTTATATCCAAACTATAGGTAAAACGGCGCTATCCTACCGAGAGAAAGAATTAGTAGGTCACGGCACGCAATATCACTCCGAAGGTTTTGGTTCTCCAATTGGAAAATTAAAAGGAATTAATTTGGCCATTGAAGACATGAGCCCAAGAGATTTAAGAGCTTATGATGTTTATGAAGCAGAGAAAGTTACCTTGGAATTTGAAGGAAACATTACGGTTACCGGTGAAATCATTACTGGTTCTAGAAATCTGCAAGGGGAAATTATCATTATTAGTTTTAAAAATTGTACCGTTACACATAACGATACGGTACTATTCCAACCCGAATGGGGAACTTATGATATGGCTGTGGGGAAAAAAGTGATTTCGGCGTTTTCTGGTCCAGCTGATGTGAATAGTTTTGATATGATTAATCATGTGCCTTCAAGCCATACGATTAAAGCAAAAAAATCACCTGAACGCGAAGAATTAGAAAAGTTATATGCGATTGTTCGCAACATTCGTGAAAACAAAACGGCTACAACTACATTAAAAGAAGCTTTTGCATCAGTAACAGCAAATCATCCAAACGATTGGTTATTATCAGTAGAAATTGCTGAATTGGCGGAAAAACAAAACAATACAGATTTACTTTCTAAAGTATTGAATCATTTAGAAAAAGTAAAACAAAATCGTCCCGATGTAGCTCATTTAATTTCGGGTGGATTAGAATTATTTTTAGAAAAAGCAACAATATAACACTTATGTAACTTTTGTTACTGCAAACCTATTGACACCTAATTACTTTTGTCAAAAAAAATATTAATTATGGGACTATTAAGCATGTTAGGATTAGGAAGTAAATCAGAAAGTATAAAAGAATTTACAGACAAAGGAGCTGTAATTATTGATGTAAGATCTCCGGGTGAATTTCAAGGTGGTCATATTAAAGGTTCGAAAAACATTCCATTGAATACTATAGGAAATCAAATAGATGCTATTAAAAAAGGGAATAAACCTGTTATCGTTTGTTGTGCCAGCGGAATGCGAAGTGCTCAAGCGGCTTCAATTCTTAAATCAAACGGCATTGAAGTAATCAATGGTGGTGGATGGCAAGGTTTGGAGAGTAAATTATAAAAATTTACTCTGAAATTTGAAAATGCCCCAAAAAGTTAAACACTATTTGGGGCATTTTTTATTTCTTCAAAAACTATTTTATAATTATTTTTCTAGTCTCAATTGCATTATTTTCGAAGTGAATTTTAGCCAAATAAATTCCTGGTTGATGTGTTGTCAAATCAATTACAGATTCCTTTTCTAAAACATTTTGAAACACCAACAATTTTCCTAAAATATCATAAATCTCAATAGATTGAATCGCATTTTGCTCTGATTGAAAGTTAAATAAACCGTTGCTCGGATTTGGAAAAACTTTCATCGTAGCTAAACTAATATCATCTAAACCTAATCCTGTACAGTTGAATAATGCTGTAGGGATTGTTTTGATTGTAAAAGTACCGTCGCCCAACATGCCATCAGAATTATTACCAAAACCCCAAGTACTCGAAGTAGTATTTTGTGCAAAAGAAAAACTCAAACCCGCTGTAACATTCTGAATTCCAGTCAATCCTGAAATCTGAAAAGGTGCCGTTCTATTTGTAATTGTTGCATCACCTAACTGATATGTAGTATTCAATCCCCAACCCCATACTGTACCATTAGTTTTCAATGCCAAATTGTGATTATTGGCTTGCGCTTTTAACCAATCGGTATCTGTTCCAATTTGTACTGGAGAGGTTTTATTGGCTGTTGTAGTATCGCCTAATTGACCTTGTGCATTATAACCCCATGTCCAAAGCGTTCCATTAGTTTTAACAGCTACAACATGCTGTTCGCCTGCTGTTGCAAAAGCCCAATCTGTTGCTGTCCCAACTTGAGTTGGAACATTAATAAAGTTTGTAGCGCCTAATCCCAATTGTCCATTAAGTCCAACACCCCAAGTCCATAAGGTATTATTAGCACGTCGTCCAACGTTGTGCGAACTTCCAACTGAAATAGAAACCCAATCATTAGCAGTTCCAATTCTCACTGGAGTAGAACGATTAGTAAAAGTTCCATCACCTAATTGCCCTGACAAATTTCCACCCCAAGCCCACAATGAGCCATCAGTTTTGATTCCCATGGTGCAATTAAGGTTTGAAGAAATCGACAACCAGTTAGTGTCAGTACCAATTTGTATTGGTGTATTTTTTTGTGTTGTAGTTCCGTCTCCTAATTTACCATAAGTATTTTGTCCCCAAGCCCAAAGTGTTCCATTGGTTTTAATTGCAAAAACACTATACCAACCAGCAAACACAAAAGACCAATCGTTGTCTGTTCCAACTTGAACTGGTGAACCTGCATCGGTAGTCACAGCTCCAATTCCGAGTTGACCGTATTGATGATCTCCCCAAGACCAAAGCGTGCCATCACTTTTAATAGCAATTGTAAATTGATTTCCAGCAGAAATTTTTTGCCAACATTGCCCATTTGCAAAAAAAGTGATTGATAATACAATAATAAGTAGTCTTGATTTCATGTTATTCTCATTTTAATTCGTTATGATTTAACAAATTTATAATGAGCCACAAAAAAATAAAATACGACAAATGTCGTATTCTATACTAAATCAAATTGTTATTCTTTGCCTTTTGAATGGCTTCCAATTTATTGTGAACTTGGAGTTTTTTATAAATATTTTCGATGTGCTTCCTTACTGTGGATGGCGATAAGAAAAGATTATCTGCAATAACATTATAATTCAATCCTTTGCTTAATTGTTCTAAAACCTCAACTTCTCTTGAGGTCAATTTTATATCATCCTCGCATTTTTGCTCAAAATCAATTGGATTTCTTAGTAGTTTCAGTGTTTTAAGTGCAATGGATGGATTCATCGCTGCACCGCCATTTAAAGTTTCAATAATAGCATTGTGAAGTTCTCCAGGGTTTACTTCTTTGAGAAGATAACCATCGGCTCCAGCTTTAATTGACTTGAAAATATTTTCATCATTATCAAAAACAGTCAGCATGATGATTTTGATTTGCGGATATTTATTCTTTACTGCTTCTGTAGCTTCAATACCATTCATTTTTGGCATTTCAATATCCATTAAAATCACATCGAGGTTATGATTTTTTTCTAACTTTTCTAATAAATCTTCTCCATTACAAGCTTTAAACTTTGTCTCAATATCTTCAAAAAAAGCAAGCTTATCTTGAATGGCTTTTTGTAAAAAAGTGTTGTCGTCAACTATGGCTATTTTTATTGGCATACTATTTTGATTTCTATAACAAAATTGATAATTTTTTTTCAGGTAATAGATTTATTATATAAAAAAAGTCCTTTTCAGACATGTTGACTTATTTGAAGAAACCACAGAATGAAAAGGACAACAATAAAAACAACCTAATTGTTTTTTGCTTTAACTATCAATACCACTTGACATTTCAAAATTGGTGATTTGATATTTTAAAAAAAATACGGCAAATGCCGTATTTGAGTGATATGATAATCTCAAAAAATAAACGATGGGATGAATAAATGATTGTTTAAAAAACTTTTACTCATTTTTTGATGACTTTTGATTTAATAAACTCATTGCCATACTTCGATTGAACAATAAATAAATAACTATTTTTATTTGAAACATCAATGTTAAAACATGACCTATTTAGATTTTCATTTCTAAAATGAATTGTTGAATTAATATTTTATAAATTTTGAAGTATTTACTAAATTCTCATTCAACACTTGGACAAAATAAATTCCTGAGCTAAACTTTGAAATATCAATAGATTTATTGTTTCCTGAGAAATCATTATTTTCATAAACAACTTGTCCTGTGAATGAAATAATTTTTAGAGAAGCATTATCCAAATTATTTTCAAAATTTAAATTGATTTCATTTGTTGCTGGATTTGGATAAACTTTAAATTCAGACTTTGATAACGATGGCGTTTCTAATGAAGCACAAGTAATAACGATTGGTATTAATGAATTTATCGTGGTTCCGTTTCCAAAACCATTTCCGTTAAGTCCCCAAGCACTCATGACACCTACATCTGCCAAAGCTACCGAATAGGCTGAAGCACCAGATACTTGCGACCAATTTGTTGCTGTGCCAATTTGAACAGGCGCAAAACGGTTAGTAGTAGTACCATCTCCCAATCTTCCTTGATTGTTAAAGCCCCAAGTCCATAAAGTTCCATTATTTTTAATAGCCATTCCATGAATAAAACCAGCATCAATTTTAGACCAATTTGTTTCTGTACCAATCTGAGTTGGTACACTACTGCTGTTTGGCACTCCATTTCCAGCTTCACCAGAATAATTTGCACCCCAAGACCATAAAGTACCGTTTGATTTTAAAGCAATAACATGACCCGTTCCCGCTGAAACTTCAAGCCAATTTGTATCTAATCCTATTCTGGTAGGAATATTATAAATTGTTGTATTATTATGTCCCAATTGTCCATAGGTATTTCCGCCCCACGACCACAGACTTCCATCTGTTTTAATAGCATAGCTACTTCCTTGTCCTGCAGAAACTTTATCCCAATTTGTCGCATTTCCAATTTGTACAGGATTTGCTCTCGCTAAAGCAGAGCCATCTCCTAAATTTGAGAAATTATTTTGACCCCAAGCCCAAAGCGTTCCATCTGTTTTTACAGCTAAAAAATATAAATTTCCAACTGAGATTTCTTTCCAATTAGTAGAGGTTCCAACTTGTACTGGCACATTTGATGGTAAATGATTACCCCAAATCCATAATGTCCCATCGGTTTTGATGCCCGCACTGTCATTATCTCTTGCGGCAATTTTTGACCAATTATTACTTGAACCTACTTGGGTGAAAGTACTTTTTGCAATAAAATCTCCAACTCCTAATTGCCCTGAACTATTATTGCCGGTTGCCCAAAGTGTTCCGTCAGTTTTAATCCCTAGAGTGTGTCCTGATCCAGCTTCCAATTTGCTCCAACATTGTGAAAAAGAAAATGTACTGAAAGTCAATAAAAAAAGAAGTGTAATTTTTTTCATGATTTATTTTTTAGTTTTTACAAAATTGTATCAACTAAAGACAAAAAAAAATACGACAAATGTCGTATTTTTTTTATTATTCTGTTTAACGTTAAAAACACATAAACTAGCTGATTTTAAGTTCAATTTTTATGTTTGTGCCCTGATTAACAATAGATTGAATTTCGAAATGACCATTCACTTCTTCTATTCGTTTTTTCATATTGTTTAAACCATTCCCAAAATCAACAGTTTCAATATCAAACCCTTTTCCGTTGTCTTTGATTTCAATTTGAATTTGATTATTACTTTGAAAAACTTTTACTTCAATTTGAGTTGCTTCAGCATATTTGATAGCATTATTTACGGCTTCTTGCATTGTCCTGTATAAATTTATGCCCACAACCGAGGAAAACTTTACTTCATTTAGACTATCATCTACATTGAATTTAAAATCAATATTTTCTTTGGCAGTTTTTGCTTTTTCGATAAAATTAAAGATACGTGAGCGCAAATCTTCAAAAGTGAATTCATTAGTATTCATTGCCCAAATAGTATCACGAAGCTCTACAATTGTTTCTTTTGCAAAATTGCTTATACTAGAAAGTTTATTATCCAACTTTGTGTTTTGAATATCAAAAGCATATTTAATATTATCCACAGACGAAATAATAAACGTTAATTGTGAACCAATATTATCGTGTAAATCTCTTGAAATAGAAAGGCGTTGTTCTTGTAACTTGTTTTGAGTTTCAATTTTTGCTATGGCTGATTTAAGCTCAAACTCTTGCTCTTGTTGCTTGTTTTTTAATTTCTGTTGGCGATAAATTAAAAAGGCGATAATGATTAAGGCCAGTGAAATTAATACTAAAATCAAAAACTGGGTTTCTTTTTTCTTAATCTCAAGCTCACGCATGGCGATAGCTGCTTTTGATTTTTCAAGGAGCTTTTCTTTTTTTTCAGTCTGATATTTGGTTTCTAATTCTGCAATTTGTTTAACCGTATTCTCCGAAAGCAATTGCTCATTTAAAATTGCCAATTTTCGAACATAAAAACCTACACTATCGGGCTGATTTAAATTGGTATAAACCATAATCAAAGAATTATAATTTATTTGCAGTTTGTCTCTGAGGTTCGCTTTTTCATAAAAAGTCTTGGTTGTAAGTAATATTTTTTTTGCTTCTGAATATTTTTTTGAAGCAACATATTCTTTGGCTAAATTCAAATTGAAATTAGTTTTATCTAAATCTGAATTTAACTCCTCTCTCTCTTTTTTTGATTTTTCATAGAGAGCTAAAGCATCTTTTGACTTTTTTTGTTCTGTTTTTATGGCTGCAATATTGTTATAACCACTAGAAACTCCCTTTTTATTTCCAACAGCTGTGCATTCTTTTACACTTTTATTGTACCATTGTAAAGCATGTAAAGTATCATTCATTTGAAGATAAACATTACCCAAATTCAAACAATTGACACATAACTCTTCTTTGAAATTATTTTTTTCTTGATATTTTACAACGTCACTGATGTATTGTAATGCCTTTGGATAATTTTTCAATTTAAGCTCAATTAAACCAATATTGCCTTTTATAATACTGCAATTTTTTTCATCATTTATACTTTCAAAATAACTTAAAGCTTCAAGAAATGAAGCCATTGCTAGTTTATATTGTTGTGTTTTCTCGTAAATGTTTGCCAAGTTATTATTGATTTTTGCCAAACCTCTAGTATCATTTCTTAACTTTCTAATTTTATAGGCAGAAAGATAATTTGATTTAGAATTTTGAAAATCGCCTTTTATAAAATAAACCGCACCAATATCACTATAAACTTGTGCCAACAAAGTGGAGTCTTTTAATTTTACTGAGGCATCAATGGCTTTTTCACCATAATGAAGCGCCGAATCGGTAGAGATTTTAGAATAATACCAAGTCAAATCTGAGTAGATGGATGCTGTCTTTTTGGCATCAGGATTTGTATTTAACTCTTTTTTTAAACCATCAATTTTGTCTTGTGCATTTTGAGAATACCCAAAAAAATAGACGAAAAAAATGAAATATAAACTAAGTAAGGTTGTTTTCATCTTAGAAAATTTAGATAAATATAGTAAAAATGTAAAAACAAATACCTATTCGTTTTTTGGATACAAACCTTCAACTAATTTATAGTTCAACTCATAAATATCTTGACTAATAGTGGAATTAACCTCAATTATTTTTTGCTTTAATTCCTCTGATAATTTCAATTGATTGTTTTGAACTTTTTGTTCCACGCAAAGCTGCTGGATTATTTCTTCTAAATATTTTACTCTAGACTGAAATCTTTCTTTATCAGATTGTATTTTTAAAACTAGATAAATAATTAGTGCCAGAAAGAAAACCGTCAGTGGGATTAAAACATGTATCATTTGGAGCCGTTTTAAAAATTACGTTATTAGTTAGTTAAAAAAAGAATGATTGTTTTGAAATATTGATAACAGACTATTCTAATTCACAATACAAATTTGATGTTTAGTTTTAAGTCAACCTATACGGCAAATGGCGTATTTAAAAACAAATGGAGACCTAAAAAAAGGCCTCCATTGACTTCAATAAAAAGGAATTAAAAGTTCTAATCTAACAAATTAGTTAGACAAGTTGATATTGAAAGACCCATTGGTTATTGATTTAGTATCTGAACCTTGGGTGTTTTTCAGCGTAAAACTAAATGTTCCTTGAACATTAGTTTCTGTTTTACTAGAAATTGTAATTGATCCTGAATTTCCTCCACCATCATATGGAGCTCCAAAAGATAATGCTGAAGTTGGATTACTGATATCTATTGCTGTGTATGCAGCAGTTGAAACTAAAATATCACTGTTTTCATCAATTTGATAAGTAGCACCAGATGTAATGTTTTCTGCTAGTATCATCATTTGGATTACTTTTCCAGTTGCATCTGCACCACCAATAGAAAGATTGTAGTAAGAGCCATTGTAAAGTAGTGCTGCAGTTGTACCTTGAGGTATAGAAGTGAAATTTGTACCTCCAATTTTAGCTTTCATTGTTCCAAGTGCTGCACCACTACCACCACTGCTATCATCGCTACTACTGCAAGACGACATTAAAGTTGTTAAAGCTAATGCTAAAACGATTCCGAATTTTTTCATTGTTTTCATATTATTTACTGTTTAAGTTATAATACAAATCTTCAATTTTATAGTGTAACACACAATACGACATTTGCCCTATTTTAACAAACCTTACCTTATCAATTATTTTTTATCAAAGTACTCTTTGGTAAAGCGATGGTTTTCAAAACATTGTTTCCCTCTACACTTGAAATATAAAACAACACCTCATTTTTTTCATCATAATAGGGTAACCCGTCAAAATCAAAGGTGTTGACTTTACTTCCCAAATTGATGGGTTCTGACCAGTTTTTCCAAGTGTCATCTAATCGGTGCGAAATAAAAATATCATAACTCCCATAACTACTGAAACCATTGCTACAAAAGAGCAGTGTTTTAGTATCGGATAACAATTGACACATACCTTCATCAGCAGCAGAATTGATTATTTTACCCATGTTTTGCAGAAATCCATAGGTTCCATCTTCTTTTTGCAATGCAAAATACAAATCGCTTCCGCCTTGCGTAAAATCGGTTTCAATTCCCATGATTAAAACCTTTCTATCTGCTGTAGAAGTAACTTCAGCTGTTTCATCATAATTATTATAAGCAGCAACTTTTATTTGTCCAGCCAATTGATAATTACCATTGTTTATGGAAAATTTTTCATAACCTGTCTCACCATTACTTCGATCATAATTGTTACCACCTTTTACTAAAAAATCATTCCCAACATACTCAACATGATTATAAAATTCACCTGTATTGAGCATTGTTTCTACCTTTTTATTCCCCCAATTTCCATTGAATTCTTTTGTAAATGAAATAATTTCATTCTTTTCGTCACTGATGTTTGTAATAAAAAGTGTCTTTCCATCAGGACTTAATGCTGGATTTGTTGGAACTACATTGGTAAGGATTATTGTTTTAGATTCAGGAAGTTTTTCAAAAGTTTCATTTGTATTGATAGTAGCCTGAATTGGCGTTTCAGAGTCCGAAATACCAATAGCGTCAATCTCCTTTTTTCCAGGCAATAATGCAAAATTAAATTCCACTCGAACCGCTACAACTCCTGAACTAGCATTGTCCAAAATGGCATGTTCAATTCCGGGATTGATGACATCTGCAGCTTCTTGCACTTTTCTTCTTTTTCGTTTAAAATAATACTGCCTGTCGGCAGGAATGGTAGCTTTGAAAGTGGGCGTTTTATAATCTCGTTTTCGTGTCCACACTGTTTCATATTTGCCATTTCCTTTGTCAACCCCAATTTTCACCACACAACCTGCATTAAGATTTTCGCAAACCGCCACTTGTTTTACTGTTTGTGGTTTTTCAAAACTCACTTCTATCCATTCATAGCCGTCAAGTGCATTTTTTGGTGACCACGCATTTGGACTGCTTCCGCCTTGTGGAAATGCATCGGGTTTGCCAAGAACTCTTTTTATTCCGTTTTGTTTTCCACCTAAATCAGATGAATATTTAATCAATTTATTTGCCCATTGTACTTGCTGTGCTTGAAGCGAACAAATAGAAAAGAGAAAAGAAGAAAGAAAAATAATTGTTTTCATAATGGTTGTGATTAAAAAAAGGACTGCAATTGCTTGCAGTCCCAATCAAATTTAAACTAATTATTTACTTTTATTTTCTCTACTTTTCTCCCTTTAAAGGCATAAATATATTCTCCATCATCGGTAATATCAATTCCATTTCCATAATTTGGATTTCCGCCTTTTCCTTTTGACTGAACAGAACCCTTTGTTTCTCCGTTTGCCATATCAATTCCGTAAATAATATTTTTACTGTTTCTTTGGTCTCTCAAGAAATAATTATCTCCAATATGATAGAAATAATCAACACCTTTTATTTTATCAGAAGAATAGTTTCTTTTACCATCTTTCTTAGCATAAGAAGCCAATCCTTTTTCGGATAAAACAACTACATTTTCACCAAAATCGATTACATCAGTGGCTTTTCCAACTCCAGCATCACCATGTTTTACATCAAATAACTGATTTCCTGAAGCAATATCATAGCTGTAAAATTGATCACCATCACCAACAAATACTGTTTTATCATTTTCTAGAATTAAATCGGTTATTCTTTTATCAAATTTTTCAGAACGCCATGCTGTTTTTCCATTTGAATCATCCAGACAAGCAACTCCATTTTTTTGTGCTTTATAATCCCAATAAATATAAGGCACTTTGACTTTGTAGGTTCCGCCCATTCCATCAGATCTACTTTCCATTCTGTATTCTTGTACTTGTACTTTCCCTCCGATTTGCACTACAAGTCTGTCTCCCGCTTTATAAACATTTGGCACACAAAAAGCACCCGTAACTTTTTCTGAAGCCCAAAGTAATTTTCCAGAGTCCAAGTCATGTTTTTCTATGTATTTTGTTTTATCTCTTCCTCCTAAAATCACAATATATACTGCATTATCTGTGAATAATGGATCAGCTATGGTTCTGTAATATTTTTTCTCTTTGGTATTAGAAAACATACCGCCGCCACCGCCATCCATATCATTCTCATATATTGATTCCCACAATTTTTGACCATTTTTATAATCATAAACCATAAGTCCGTTGAGGTATAAATACACTTTGTCATTTTTTATCCATAAATCAATAATAGCGCGTCGTGTTACCAATTCTTTTTCTACAGTTCCCACAAAAGTTGCATCCCATAAAACATCACCATTAGAAGCATTTATTCTAACTAATTGATTTTTAAAACCTGCAAATAAAGCACCCAATGCTGTAGGTTTAAAATTGACCATAATGATTTCATTCTTTTTAGAATTGTAAATGTATTTACCTACACCACCTTTAAATCTATTGGTTTCCCATATTTTTTCACCTGTATTTGCTTTTACTAATATCACAGATTCTTTTTGAGAAACTAAAAAAGCATCTAGTTCTGATATGTATTTAACGGTTTCTAATTCGCCTTGATCTGAACCTTCAATGCCTTTAGTTCCTTTAGGAATTAAATTTTGATATAGTTCGGAATTCCACAATTCTTTGCCCGATATTAAATCCAGACATGCCACTCTATCGGTTCCCATTTTACGTTCATCAAATAGAAAAAGATAGCCGCCTTTTTCTTTCCAAACAACAAACTGATACTCCGAATTATTGGTATTATTGGTTGTGATTTTTTTATAATCACCATTCCATAATGTTTTGCCCGAAGAATCTAATACGGAAGCAGAATTATCGTCTGTGCCAATGATATAGGTACCATCTGAATCACTTGCTGCTAAAAATGACGCTTTATTTGAAAACTCAGATTCCCAAACCGTTGCAAAGTTTCCCGATTTTTTTCCTGCGCTTGAACCTCCACCAATTTTGGCTTTTGCCTTATCCATAAGTTTACCAAACTGGGCTTGTGCTGGTAATGTGACTGCTATAAACAGTACCATCATTACTAAATTACTTTTTTTCATTGTTTCTATTGTTTTTATTGTTAGGTTATTAAAAGGTTACAGTGTAGCGAATTTTATAGCGCTGCTGTTTTTGTAGTTTAAAATTAAATTTGTGTTGCAGTATGTAATCCGACATGAAATTGATAAAATCAATATTCTTAATATCGCTATCGACTTTAAAGAAAGAGGATACTTTCCCGTTTTGAACCACACTGATATCAACGACCATAGTGCCTTTGACATGAGCATATTTTTTTTCTTTTCTCTTTACGAAATCACTCGATTGGAATACTTGGTCGATTTCTTTGGTTACCGTTTCCGTTACTTCTTCCTCATCAGTCAGTACAGGCTTTTGAGCCCAACCATTTTGAGTGGATAACATAAAGAAGGTCAATACAAATAGTGTTTGAATTAGTTTCATGATTTATAGGTTGTTAAATACATAACAAACCTATAGTTTAAACCTAAATCAAAAAATACGGCATTTGTCGTATTTTGTTAAAATTGGAAATATGGAAACTGTGCTTGTAGTTTGATAATCTTATCGTTGAGTGATTTTCGAAATTGCTTATGACTATCAGTTTCGGGATTAAATGGTCGGTGAGCTAACCCTTTTTGAATGGTTTCCACTTCTTTCATAATCGGATGACTTTCCTCAGAAATTGAACTTTCTGAAAACCGTTCCCAAATATAATCAATAGCTACTTGATTTGGATGTAGCATATCTGTCGCATAAAAACGATAATCGCGAAGTTCATCCATCATGATTTCGTAGGAAGGAAAATAATTCGAATTACGAGTTGCGAGTTGCGAGTTGTGAATAGCAGTTATTAAGTGCGCTTTGCTCTGTTGGTTTTCTGGGAAGCCATCTTTGATGTGTCGAACAGGCGAAACGGTGAATATAAAATGGCAATTAGGATTAACTTTTTGAATTAAATCAATTGTGTTTTGAATAGATTTCTGAATTGTTTCTACCGAAAGGATTTCTTTGTCAAATAGATTTTGAGGTACTTTATGGCAGTTAGCCACAATTTCTTGGGAAGATTTCAATCGGTAAACCCAAGATGTTCCATAGGTAATAATAACGTGAGTAGATTGGGTTACTTGGTGATGAGTTGCTTCGAGAATTTGATTTAGATTATTGAGTAATATTTCTTTATCTGGATTACTTAATTCAGAATGCACTTCATAGCAATGCCACAATTCGTTGTGAAAAAAAATATCTTTTTCTGTAAACCGTTTTTGATGCACTACTCTTTCCATAAGCTTTTCTATGGAAACGGGATTAAAAATAATACCAAACGGATTGACAGCGTTCTGAAACTTGAAGTACTCCAACTTTTCTCCCATATTCTCCGCAAAACAAGAACCCAACGACACTATCTTGGATTGATAATTTATTGGAGTTTTAGATTGTGTTAAGGGAACTTTAGTGTTGAATTGCATGGTTTTATTTAATTTCCAAACAAATATATAGTATTCTCAGTAAAAAAATGAAAACCCTTTCCTTGACAGTGGAAAGGGTTTTCGGGAAATAGTGTTTGATTTTTATTTATTTGAAATATTGAAAACTATATTGGTATCCACCAGGTGAAGTAGCTGAACTGCTTATTGCGGTAGGATAATTGTTGGTATTGTAATTTGCTTCAAATACCACTTGGTTGTCTACAACTCCTGGAGTGATATAAGTAGTTTGTTGGATTACGTTATGCTTGAAGCCAAATAAACCATCGCCTATGAAAGTGTATAATTTGATAGCATCTAAACCCGTTACATTTTGCATAGGATGATTGGCAGTATCATAGTTATAGGTCACACTAGATGAAAAAGAGTTTGTGTTAAAATCCTTTTGACTTACTTCCCCATTTTGAAAATAATACTTCTCAGTAGTTCCAGAAAGTGTATTTTGAGAAGTTATATCACCATAATATCCTGTCATCAAAACTGTTCCATCGGAGTTATAAGTAAAAACACTTTTAAAACCATAGTTATTGCTTGGAACCACTCTTACCACTTGTGTCAATTGTTTGTTGGTATTATAAGTGAAAACTGTGTTAGCAGTATTTTGGTTAGCAGCATTAAAGCGTTTGATTTGAGTAATCAAGTCATTAGTATAATAGTATTTATCATAACCAACACCATCAGTTAATGCTTGGATTTCAAAATCTACTCTGTTTAATTTGGTTCCACTATAAGAAAAAGTATATTCCGATTGTTGTCCCAATGTAACTGCTGTCACTTTATTAAGCAATACAACATTTGATGTGTCGCTGTCATTAGAACACGAAGTAAACGTTAAAATAAAAAGGGAAACAAGTAATAAAAATTGCGTAGCTTTTCTCATAATCACATTAGTAGTTTATTGTATAGATTTACTGGGGCGTATTTCTTAACAGGTCAAATGTAGAGAAGCCAATCTTTGTGAAGAAAAATTTTCGATATACAGTCAATAAATCTGTTATTCGGCAGATTTTGAACACTTTTGAACCGTTTATCGATAAAATAAAACCCTTTTAATCGTTTGATTAAAAGGGTTTATAGAATAAATTTAATTAGATTATTTTACAAAGTCAATGGCTTTTTCCAAAGCTTCTTTGATACCTGAAACATTTTTTCCACCTGCAGTAGCAAAAAACGGTTGTCCTCCACCGCCACCTTGAATGTATTTACCTAGTTCACGAACTATGGTTCCAGCATTTAGATTTTTTAAAGCGACTAATTCTTTGGATATGTAACAACTCAACATTGGTTTATCGTCTTCTGCGGTGGCTAAAACTAAGAAAATGTTAGTTCCTAAAGTTCCTAGCTCGTATGCTAAGTCTTTTGCTACTTCAGGATTTAAATCTACTTGAACAGCTAAGAATTGAATTCCATTTATAGTTTGCAGTTGTGAAGCTAATTCCCCTTTCAGGTTTTTTGCTTTTTCCTTTAACAACTGCTCAATTTGTTTTTTCAATTTTGCGTTATCTTCTTGCAAAGAAACGACTGCTTTAATAGTGTCTTGTGGATTTTTTAGTGTTTCTTTAATCGATGCTAAAGCATTTTCTTGTTGGGCAAAAAACTCTTTTACGGCATCACCAGTAATTGCTTCAATACGACGAATTCCAGCCGCTACAGCACCTTCAGAAATGATTTTGAAATGCCAAATCTCAGCCGTATTCTTCACATGAATTCCACCACATAATTCTTTGCTATCGCCAAACTCAATCATTCGAACTGTATCACCATATTTTTCTCCAAACAATGCCATTGCACCTTGTTCCATCGCTTGCTGAATAGGAATGTTTCTATGTTCTTTTAATTGCAGTTGGGCTGCAATTCGCGAGTTAACAAATGCTTCCACTAGTTTCAGTTCTTCATCGGAAACTTTGCTAAAATGTGAAAAGTCAAAACGCAAGTAGTTTGGATTAACCAACGAACCTTTTTGCTCCACATGTGTTCCCAATATAGTTCGTAATCCTAAATGCATCAAATGGGTTGCAGAGTGATTAGCCGCCGATTTTCTTCTGCGATCTGGACCAACAATTACTTTGAAAATTTCGGATAGATTAGAAGGTAACTCTTTGGCAAAATGCATAATTAAGTTATTCTCTTTTTTGGTATCTATAATATAAATTACATCGCCATTGGCTGCTTCAAGCACTCCTGTATCTCCAATTTGTCCTCCACCTTCTGGATAAAACGGTGTCATATTAAAAACCAACTGGTATACTTCACCATCCTTGGCGCTTTCTACTTTTCTGTATCGGGTAATTTTTATTTTGGCTTCGGTATAATCATAGCCAATAAATTCTTCTTCTTCGTCATCAATCAAAATTTGCCAATCACCGGCTTTTACTTTGGATGCAGCACGAGAACGTTCTTTTTGAATTTGCAACTCGGTTTCAAAAGCTTGTACATCCAAATCCAATCCGCGTTCGCGAAGAATTAAAGCTGTTAAGTCTATTGGAAAACCATATGTGTCATACAATTCAAAAGCTTTTTTACCCGAAATAACTTTCTCATTTGAATTGGTAATAATATTTTCTAACAACAGTAATCCTTGATCTAATGTACGCAAAAAAGACGCTTCTTCCTCGCGGATTACATTGGTCACCAATTGTTGTTGTGCTTTAATTTCTGGGAAAAACTCACCCATTTGATTGGCCAAAACTTCAACTAGTTTATTGATAAATGGTTCTTTAGTATTCAAGAACGTAAATCCGTAACGAATAGCACGACGCAAAATTCTACGAATAACATAACCTGCACCAGTATTGGAAGGCAATTGTCCATCTGCAATAGCAAAAGCTACGGCACGAACATGGTCAACAACAACACGAATGGCAATGTTGGTTTTGTTTTGTTCTTCACTTATGGTTGCAACTTCGTTTGAAGTATATTTCAGTCCCGTAATTTGTTCCACTTTTTCAATCAGTGGTGTAAACACATCGGTATCATAATTGGAAGTTACGTTTTGCATTGCCATACACAAACGCTCAAATCCCATTCCGGTATCAACGTGTTGTGCTGGTAATTTTTCTAATGAACCATCTGCTTTTCGATTGAATTCCATGAAAACGTTGTTCCAAATTTCCACTACTTGTGGATGATCGGCGTTTACTAAACTACGCCCTGAAACTGCTGCTCTTTCTTCATCAGTTCTTAAATCGATATGAATTTCAGAACATGGACCACACGGACCTTGATCGCCCATTTCCCAAAAGTTGTCCTTTTTGTTGCCTAAAATAATTCTATCCTCAGGCACATATTGCTTCCAAATATCCCAAGCTTCTTGATCGAATGCTACATTTTCAGCAGGATTTCCTTCAAAAACAGAAACATACAAACGGTCTTTGTCTAGTTTTAAAACTTCGGTTAAAAATTCCCAAGCCCAATCCAATGCTTCTTTCTTGAAATAATCGCCAAATGACCAGTTACCTAACATTTCAAACATGGTGTGATGATAGGTATCAAAACCTACATCTTCCAAATCGTTGTGTTTTCCTGAAACGCGAAGACATTTTTGTGTATCGGCTATTCTTTTACTTTTTGGCGTTCCATTTCCTAAAAAGTATTCTTTGAATTGTGCCATTCCTGAGTTATTGAACATCAAAGTTGGGTCATCTTTTAGCACGATTGGTGCCGAAGGAACGATTAAATGTCCTTTGCTTTCAAAGAATTGTAAGTATGCTTTACGAATGTCTTGTGATTTCATTATTAATTGGTTTCAAGTTTAAAGTTTCAGGTTCCAAGTTGAAAACTGAGGTTTAAAAAAAATGGTTTACTGTTTAGCCCTGATTGAAGTCGAAATCAACTTTGTCAAAGTTTAAAACTTTGAAAAAGTTATTGCAACGAAAAGCAGGAAAATGGTTTATTGAAAATGCCCAAACGTTTCGCTCCTTCAAAAGATTTTTAAAGAATCTGAAACAAGTTCAGATTAAATTGAAACATTTGTTAAATTTGTTCGTATAACCATTGTTTTTAAAACTTGCACAAAAATAGTATAAAATAAAAGATGGCGAAAAAAGTAAAGTATTATTTCGATACCGAAAGTTTGGCTTACCGTAAAATCAAGACTAATCTGTCCAAAAAACTGGGCTATATTGGATTATTTTTATTAGCATCTGCTTTATTTGGATTTTTGTGTTTTGTGGCTTTATTAAATACTTCCTATCTAGAAACGCCAAAAGACAGGTTACAAGCACGAGAAATTGAAACGATGAAATTGCGCTATGCTATTTTGAATAAAAAAATTGAACAAGTTGAAGAGGTTTTGGCTGATGTAGAAGACCGAGATAACAATATTTATAGAGCTTATTTTAATACCTCACCTATTCCTACTGAGCAACGTAAAGCTGGTTTTGGTGGTGTTAATCGATACAAAGAGTTGGAAGGGTTTGACAATTCAGAATTGGTTATTAATACGTCAAAACGAGTTGATATTATTTCAAAAGAATTGGCCATTCAGTCAAAATCATTGGATGAAATATTGGCTTTAGCTAAGCAAAAAAATAAATTACTTGCCGCTATTCCTGCCATTCAACCTGTAAAAAATGAACAATTAAAAAGAATCGCTTCTGGTTTTGGATATAGAAATGACCCATTTACCAAAGTGAGAAAAATGCACGAAGGCATGGATTTTACAGCTAAGACTGGAACACCAATTTTTGCTACTGGCGATGGTGTTGTTGCTCGTGCCGATAATACTGCTTCGGGTTATGGAAATCATATTGTGTTGCGACATGGTTTTGGGTATGAAACTTTGTATGGTCATTTGAGTAAGTACAAATGCAGAGCTGGACAAAGAGTCAAACGTGGCGATGTAATTGGATATGTGGGAAGTACTGGAAGAAGTGAAGCACCACATTTGCACTATGAAGTGCACAAAGATGGTAAAGTAGTCAATCCGTTGAATTTTTATTATGGCAATATTTCGGCAGCAGAATATATTGTTATTTCAAAAATGGCTAATCAAGAGAATCAATCGCTTGATTAACGATTTAAGATTGAAGAATTTTGATTTTTGAATGAATAAAAAATATGATATGCATATAGAATTAAAAGAAGGCAAGAGATATTACAGCATTGGCGAAGTAGCCAAAGCTTTCAACGTTAATGCTTCGTTGATTCGTTTTTGGGACAAAGAATTTGATATTCTGAAACCCAAGAAAAATGCAAAAGGCAATAGAATGTTCACACCCGAAGATGTGAAAAACTTGCAGTTGATTTATCATTTGGTCAAAGAAAGAGGTTTTACGCTTGATGGTGCTAAAACACATTTGAAAGAAGGCCAAAAGAAAACATTGGATAAATTTGAAATCATAAGCAAACTAGAAACAGTTAAAGCACAATTATTAAATATTAAAAATCAATTGTAAAATGGATGCAAAGAAAATAATAACGCTGAGTTTTGTTTTGGCTATCCTTATTGTAATTTTTGGTTCGTTGCTAAAAATCATGCATTGGCCATATGCTACAGAAGTAATGACAATAGGACTTTTGTCACAGTTGGTTTTCATCATCCTAAGCTTAACCGAAATATCAAAATCGGATAAAATTGACGGAACAGAAAAGTTCATGTGGTTTATAGGTTTCATTTTTATAGGAACTATTACAGGACTTGTTTACATTTTGTCAGCCAGAAAAAGAATTATTACTAACTAAATAAATTAAACTTTAAATTAAACAAAAATGGATTTTAAAAAATTTTTACCTTGGATTATTGGAGCAGTTGTTATTTTCGGAATTTACAGCTGGGTTAAAGGAATTAATAATACAGCCGTTGGCTATGAACAAACCATCAACGAAGCTTGGGGTAATGTTAACACTTCCTATCAAAGAAGAAATGACTTAATTGGCAACTTAGTAAATACTGTGAAAGGTGCTGCTGATTTTGAAAAAAGTACATTGACTGCTGTTATTGAAGCTAGAGCAAAAGCTACTGCTGTTACTGTTGACCCAACAAATATTACACCTGAACAATTGGCGGCATTTAATTCGGCACAATCTGGCGTTTCATCATCTTTATCAAGATTATTGGTATCTGTGGAACGTTATCCTGATTTAAAGGCTAATGCTAATTTCTTGAAATTACAAGATGAATTGGCAAGTACCGAAAATCAAATTTTAACGGCTAGAACACGTTTTAACGAAGCCGTAAAACCATACAATACACATATCAAAACGTTCCCTAATTCACTATTTGCAGGGCTATTTGGCTTCAAAGAAAAAGCGTATTTCCAAGCTGTTGAAGGAGCAGAAAAACCAGTTGAAGTAAAATTCTAAAAAAGATTTCAGATTTTCGATTAACGATTTCTGATTGCAGAATTTTATACTTCTAAAATCAAAAGTCGTTAATCTTCATTCAAAAATTTTACCAATGTCAAAAGTAGAAAATTTTTTAACCCAAGAAGAAGAACAAGAAATTGTTGAAGCTATTCGCGTGGCTGAAAAAAATACTTCTGGCGAAATTAGAGTTCATATAGAAAAAACAACTTCCATCGAAGCGTATGATCGTGCGATGGAAGTTTTCCATTTGTTAAAAATGGATGAAACCGAACTCAAAAATGGTGTTTTAATTTACCTTGCCGTAAAAGATAAAACTTTCGTTATATGTGGTGATAAAGGCATCAACGATTTGGTTCCCAATGATTTTTGGGATTGCACTCGTGATGTTATGGTCAACCATTTTAAAGAAGGAAACTTCAAACAAGGACTTGTTAACGGCGTTTTAAGAGCTGGTGAACAACTTCAAAAATACTTCCCATACCAAGATGGTGACACCAACGAACTTTCAAACGAAATATCAAAAGGATAAATTATGAAAATTTCAAATTCTAAATTCCAAATTCCAAATCGTAAAGGAATTTTGCAAATCCTATTTTTCGTAGTTTGTCTCTTTAGTTTCTCTCGAACTTTTGCTCAATTTACTATTCCGGAAATCCCAAAACTGCAAACCTCGGTTTATGATTATGCCAATGTTTTAAGCGCCGATGAAAAAGCACAATTAGAAGAAAAGCTAATACGCTATTCAGACAGTACCTCAACTCAAATTGTAGTCATCACTATCGAAAGTTTGAAAGGAGAAGACATTGGAATCCTTACACCAAAATGGGGACAAACATGGGGAATTGGTGGAAGCGAAAAAAATGATAATGGTGTCATTATTCTTTTGGCGAAAGCCGAACGAAAAATATGGATTTCGGCAGGTTATGGATTAGAAGACCGATTAACAGCTGGTATTGGTGGAGAAATTACCCGAAACATTATCATTCCCGAGTTCAAAGCTGGCAGTTATTACAAAGGTTTAGACAAAGGTGCCGATGCTTTATTTGATGTTTTTAAAGGCAAATACAAAGGCGAGCGAAAACAAAATAAAAAAGACGGTAAATTCCCTTTTTTTCCGATACTCGTTATTATAATTGTCATCATCATTATCATAGCTAATAGCAAGAAAAATGGCGGTGGTAACTCTGGAAACAGAGGTGGCGGAATGGATTTAGCTGATATTATTCTTTTAAGTAGTCTTGGCCGAGGATTTGGTTCCTCTGGCGGTGGTGGATTTGGTGGAGGTTCTGGTGGCGGTGGATTCGGTGGCGGATTTGGCGGTGGCGGATTTTCTGGTGGTGGTTCTGGTGGAAGTTGGTAAAATATAAATCTCAAAAATAAAAAAAGCTCGGTCAGATTTGGCCGAGCTTTTTTTTAGAATTCATTTTCTAATCTAATCCTCTATAAATATTCCGCCTTCATTCTTTTTCTTACCTGCAAATTTCTCAAGTTTATAAGTAAGTGAAAACATGATATACCGTTGTAAAACCGTGTTTTGAGAATCAACAATGGCTGTTGGAGTAATGGTTCGTGTGTTGTTAATATTCTGGTCTAATAAATCATACACTTTTACTTTTGCCAAAAATTGGTCTTTGAAAAAATTATATCCCAAACTCACATTCCATAAATAAAAATCTTTTTTAAATCCTTCATCAATATTCGAATTATAGGTGTAGCTAAAATCGCTTCCTATTACAAAATGCTTTGGCACATAAGATGTGATTTCAAGTTTGGCATTGTGCAAAAAGTTATTCGCATTGTCAATTACATAATTTTTATAATTGGTGGAGAAATAAGTATAACGATAGGACGGAGAAATAGTAACTAACTCGTCAATACTCCACGATAAATTTACTTTTGGATTGATCTGCAAACCTCTAGACTCATACAAAACTGCATTAGTTAATCCTTGGTCAAAATTGTAGTTCAAATTAATTCCAGTACTATAACGGAACGTTCGTTTTTCTTTTTTGTGTGATTTGCTCCAATTAAATCCAAGATAAGAAGTAGCAATTCTATCTACGTTTTGAAAAGTGGTAATAGCTTTAAAATTATCATCGTAAACAGTAGACGATACTACGCCATTTTTACTTAAATCAAATCCTGAATAAATAAAATAACCCGAACGAGAAGCGTAATCATAATTATTAAAACTTAAATAAAAACTATGCTTTTGTGTAGGTTCAAGATTTTCGTTTCCAATAAAAGAACTTAAAGGATTTGTCAAGTTTTCAACTGGCAAAACTTGACTTGCCTGAGGCAATTCAACACCATAATCATAGAAAGAGTAAATCGATTTTGATTTTCCTATGTTGTGACTTATATAGCCTTTTATTCTTGGGAAAACATAATCTCTATTTCTTGTGGTAATTAAACTCAAATAATTGGATTGGTTGTCAAAATTGATAAACTCAGGACCAAAATTTATTCGTCCATTTGTTTTTTCCTTACCTATAATTAACCCTGTTGATGGAAAAAAAGTGGTTGTTTTAGAAAATGTTTCGTTTGATTGTTCCTCATTAAAATTATCATATTCATTAGAAACTTCATCAAAATCAAAGGTGTTTAAATCATTTTTAATGTTCCTATAAGTCACTTCTGAAGTCAAGCTCAACCGAAGTGAGTCTGTTAATGGCTCTCCATAACGCACTTCTAATTTTAGAAAATCATTATTATCATTTTCAAATCGGTTCTGATTTCTTATATCATCTGGCGTAGAGTCGGAAAAAAGTGTTGCAGAATTTGTATTTGCAGTATTATCACGCTTTTGAATTTCTGTATTGAAATTTACGACCATTGCTCTGTTCTTCTTGTTGAATTTTTTGCTGTAGCTGGCGTCCATTCCAAAATTTGCATTTTCATTTTCGCTGTATTCATCATTTGAACTACTATTCAATTCGGCCGAGCTTTCATCAGTAGTAATTTGTGTTCCCAAAAACCTGTTTTTTGATAAACTTCTGGAAAATTTTGGTGCAAAATAAATGGTAGAAGTTGTGTCGATTTTTACTTCAAAATCTAAACTTAAGTTATGACCTGTGTTGGAGAAATTTGTTGAATTTAGTGAATTAGTAAACGTCTTTCCTGTGGGTAATAAATTAGTCTTACTGGTTCTGTTAGCATTTTCGGTTTCAGCATTTGAAAAATAATAACTCCCATTTTGATCCAACTTTTTAAACCATTTATCTTGGTAGTTAACCCCAATTAAATTTGATTTTGTAATTCCCGTATTTCCGCCAAAACTCATGTTGTTGATGCCAAAAGTTCCGTTATCATTATAGTAAACAGAACTATTTCTTCCGCCACCCATATTATCAAAAATTTCATCCATTGAAAAACCAACCGAATTAATATTGTTTGATGAAGCTAACACGCTAACCTTCCGTTCTCCTTTGAAATAATTTAATAACAAACTCGATTCATAGCGACTGTCCGAACCTAAACCAGCCACAATTTTACCAAAAAACCCTTTGTTTTTATCTTCTTGAATGGTGAGATTTATCGTTTTTTCTTGTGAACCAGAACTTTCGCCCGATATTTCTTCGGATTTCGTTTTTGTATCTACCACTTGAACTTTATCTATAATTTCGGCTGGAAGATTTTGGGTAGCAATTTTTCCATCTTTACCAAAAAAAGGTTTTCCATTTACCAAGATATTATTGACTTCTTTGCCATTAACAGTAATTTTTCCTTCTGGAGAAACTTCAACACCAGGCAATTGTTTCAATAATGCTTCCACATTAGCATCAGCACCCGTTTTAAAAGAAGCCGCATTAAACTCTAAAGTGTCTTTTTTAATCCTGATAGGTGGAATTTCTGATTTGATAACCACTTCATCGAGCGCATTTACTGATTCTTTAAGCTCAATGGTTCCAAAATCTTTATCTGACTTTAACAATGATAAATCTTCTTTGAAATCCTGAAAACTGATGTAGGATACTTTTAAAGAAATTGGTTTATCACTTTTTTTAATTTTAAAAGTAAAAAAACCTAGTTTATTAGTAATTGTATAATCAATAACCGATGAATCCTTTACCGAAGTTAAATAAACCGTTGCCGATTCGATGGGTAATTTGGTCGTTTGGTCAATTACTTTTCCCTTTAAAGTAATTGAATTTTGAGAGTAAATAAACGAACTTAAAAGTAAAGAACAAAAAAGAAAAAGTGATTTTGGCATAAAAATTTAGCTGTTATTATGGATTTAAAACAATAATAACGGCTAAATAATAATTTTATTATGTAATGTCAAAAAATCTTACGAAAATTTAACATTTCACTATTTTTCTCTAATATAAATATCGATTGGAACTCCTGAGAAATCCCAATGTTCACGGATTTTATTTTCTAGAAAACGTTTGTATGGTTCTTTTACATATTGTGGTAAATTGGCAAAAAACACAAACTGTGGTGTTGGTGTTGGCAACTGCATACAATATTTAATTTTTACATATTTTCCTTTCAGCGCTGGTGGCGGATAGGCCTCAATCAATTTCAACATAAAGTCGTTGAATTTTGAAGTAGGAATACGTTGCTTTCTGTTTTCATAAACTTTTACTGTTTCTTCTAATGCTTTCAGTAAACGTTGCTTGGTTAATGCCGATGTAAAAATAATAGGCACATCGGTAAAAGGTTGTAATTCTTCACGGATTTTAGCTTCGTAGTCACGTGTTGACATGGTATCCTTTTCGACCAAATCCCATTTGTTTACCAAAATAATTACTCCTTTTCTGTTTTTCTCTGCTAACCAAAAAATACTTTGATCTTGTCCTTCAAAACCACGAGTAGCATCAATCAAAAGAATACACACATCTGAATGTTCAATTGCACGAACGGAACGCATAACAGAGTAGAATTCTAAATCTTCTTTTACCTTAGCTTTTCTTCGAATTCCAGCAGTATCAACAAGGTTAAATTCAAATCCGAAACGGTTGTATCTTGTGTCAATAGAGTCTCTTGTAGTTCCAGCAATATCGGTAACAATATACCTGTCTTCACCAATCAAAGCATTGATGAATGATGATTTTCCAGCATTTGGACGACCAACAACACAAAATCTTGGTAATATTTCTTCTTCAGTTGTCTCGGGTAATTCAGGTAATACTTCTACTAACTTATCTAGTAAATCTCCTGTTCCACTTCCGCTAATGCTGGCAATGGTAAAATATTCGCCTAATCCTAAATTATAAAATTCGATGGCGTCTTTTTCACGCATCGCATTATCCACTTTATTTACGGCCAATAGAATTGGTTTGGTCACTTTTCTTAAAAGTTTTGCCACCTCAGCATCCATTGGCGTAATTCCCTCTTCCACATCTACAACAAAAATAATGGCATCGGCTTCATCAATCGCTAATTCAACTTGGCGACGAATTTCAGCTTCAAAAATATCATCCGAACCTTTGATATAACCTCCAGTATCAATAACAGAAAACTCTTTCCCATTCCACTCACTTTTTCCATAATTTCTATCGCGAGTAACACCACTAACCGAGTCGACAATGGCTTCTCTTCTTTGAATTAATCGGTTAAAAAATGTTGATTTCCCTACGTTTGGTCTTCCTACTATGGCTACAATATTATTCATTATCATTTTAAATATGGTGCAAAGGTACTATTAAAGAACACAATATCAATTTTTTTCTTATTTTAGTGTAGCATAACCAATAAGTAATTTTCTATGGAAACGGATAATGAAATTAGATTGCGTCTTCGTTTTTTTAAAGATGTAGAAGAAAATATTGATGTGGTAAGACAAAAGTTTGTGGATTATGCCAAGAATTTGCCCTCTGGCTTTTTAATAAAAATTAGACCAAATCATATTCAATTTACTATTCAAGGCGAAAAGCAAAAGTATTGGTCGCCTCATTTATCTATTGAATTGGAAGAAAAGGAAGGAAACGAAAAAAATGCCACTCACATAAGAGGTTTATTTGGACCAGCACAAACTTTATGGACCTTTTTTATGTTTTTACATTTTCTTGTTGCCGGAATTTTTACTCTTTTTGGCATGTTTGCCTACTCCAACTACACCTTGAAAGAACCAATGATGATGGATTTGGTCATTATGTTTATCATGGTCATCGTTTGGTTTTTACTCTATGTCATTGCTCGACAATTGCGTGAAAGAGGCCATGATCAAATGAATGATTTGGAAAACGAATTCGAAAAAATTATTACAAGTTAATAACTATTGATTGTAGCCAAAACGTCTTAGTTGATAGGCATTGCTTCTCCAGTCTTTATTGACTTTCACATACAATTCGATGTGGATTTGTTTCCCAAAAAACTTCTCTAAATCTTCACGAGATTCTACTCCTACTCTTTTCAATGCGGCACCTTTGTGACCGATGATAATTCCTTTTTGCGTATCGCGTTCCACCATGATTACAGAACGAATTCTGATGATTTTTTCATCTTCTAGAAACTCTTCCGTTTCAATTTCTACTGCGTATGGAATTTCTTTATCGTAATTCAAGAGAATTTTTTCACGAATAGTTTCATTCACAAAAAAACGTTCGGGTTTGTCGGTCAAAGCGTCTTTTGGATAATAAGGAGGTGAAACTGGAAGCAATTCTAATATGCGCGCAAAAACTTCTTTCACATTAAAATTTTCTAAAGCAGATATTGGATAAATTTCTGCATTAGGAACTTTTTCTTTCCAAAGCGCTATTTGCTCTTCTAGTTCTTCTTGGTTGGATTTGTCTATTTTATTTAAAAGTAATAAAACTGGGATTTTTGAATGGATTATTTTATTAAAAAATGCCTCGTCTTTCAATTCCTTTTCCCCTATTTCGACCATATAAATCAATACATCAGCATCTTCAAAAGCAGATTTTACGAAATCCATCATTGATTTTTGCATTTCGTAGGCTGGTTTTATAATTCCAGGTGTATCCGAAAGAATTACCTGGAAGTCTTCGCCATTCACAATTCCTAAAATTCGGTGACGTGTAGTTTGCGCTTTTGAGGTTATGATTGATAATCTTTCCCCAACAAATGCATTCATTAAAGTTGATTTACCCACATTTGGGTTTCCGATTATATTTACAAATCCTGCTTTGTGTGACATGTATTCTGATTTAATTGTTGCAAAGGTAGTCATATCAGTTCAATAGAGGAAATAAAGATTTTTTGCAATTTTTGTTGCATTTCTTGATATTCATTGTATATTTGCACTCGAAACATCGCGGGATAGAGCAGTAGGCAGCTCGTCGGGCTCATAACCCGAAGGTCACAGGTTCGAGTCCTGTTCCCGCTACTAAAAACCCAGCAATCGCTGGGTTTATTTTTTTAAAAAAAAGATTTCTATATAAAAAAGGCAGACTTTACAGTCTGCCTTTTCTTTCCAATATATTTTTCAAAAATTAATCTTTTACACCCAATTTTGTCAAAATATCGTCCATCAAACACCATTTGGTTATAGACGATTGCAGTAAATTGGCTCCAACAAAGGCGGTGAACCATAACCAGTTTTGATTTACATAAATGGATAATAGTATACTGATTAGTATAAATGTTCCCGCTATTGCTCTTACAATTCTGTTTTTCATATTTAATTGTTTTAAATTTAATTTGATTTTTCGATGCTTACAGATGCCACATGAATGTGAGATGCCGTTTCCTGTTTGTTATTAAAATCCTTTACCAAGTCAAATAATAAATCTACATTTTCCTTGTTGACAAAAGCGTAGAACAAAATAGAATTTGTTTCATTCATTTCACTGGCAAACCAATTAGTTTCTATTCTTTCTTCCGAAATATCATTGTGCCCAATGACATTTTTATAGCTAAATGATTTTACTCTAGCTTTTTTCAACATGGTTTTGATATCATTTTCAAATTCTGCTATTGCTGTAATTAGTAGTAGTTTCATATTTTTAAATATTAGATTCTTGTTCTTCACTTTTTTGCAAATCACTATTGGAATTACCTTCCCATTTTTTTCTTTCGGTAATGTAGTAAATGATAGGAACAACGATTAGTGTTAGAATTGTGGAAACTATAGCTCCAAAAACTAACGAAATAGCCAATCCTTGAAATATTGGATCAAACAAAATGATGGATGCTCCAATAACAACTGCTCCAGTAGTTAATAAAATTGGGGTTGTTCTCACCGCACCAGCTTCTATAATGGCTTGTTTTAGCGGAATTCCGTCGTTCAGTCGGATTTCGATAAAGTCAATCAGCAAGACAGAGTTTCGAACCATTACACCAGCTAAAGCAATCATTCCGATAAATGAAGTGGCTGTAAAAAACGCTCCTAACAACCAATGTCCTAATACAATTCCGATTAGCGAAAGTGGAATGGCCATCATCATTACCATTGGTGTTTTGAAGTTTTGGAACCAACCTACAATCAGCATGTAAATAATCACAATTACAATTAAAAAAGCAGCACCTAAATCGCGGAAAACCTCTAAAGTAATCTGCCATTCGCCATCCCATTTTACGGTAAAATCGCTTTCATCTGCCGGTTGTTCCATATATAATTCGTTGACTTTATACCCTTTTGGCAAGTTCATTTTTTGTAGCTTTTCATTCATTCCCAAAATAGCATAAACGGGACTTTCCAACGCTCCAGCCATATCAGCGGTAACGTAAACTACTCGTTTTTGGTCTTTTCTGTAAATTGTTTTTTGTAAAGTATCCGTAACTACTTTTACCAAATCACTCACGGGAACAACATTACCACGACTTCCTTTAATCTTCAAATTCTGAATGTCTTGCAATGAGGTTTTGTCTTTATCGTCAAGCGAAAGCACGATTCCAACATTGTCATTAGAATTTTCATCATACAAATTAGAAACTGGATATTCTTTCAGTAAATAGGTTAGGTTGCCAACGATTTGTTGCGGTGCAATTCCGTTTAACATCGCTTTCTCCTTATCGACTTCTAGTTTGTATTCGGTTTGGTTGTCTTCCACCATCCAATCGACATCCACAATATCCGAAGTGGTTTCCAAAATAGTTTTCACCTGATTGGCAACTTCGATTTGTTGTTTATAATTTGAACCATAAATCTCAGCAACCAATGTGGATAAAACTGGTGGTCCAGGTGGAACTTCAATAATCTTTACGTTAGCACCAAATTTTTTGGCAATCTTCTGAATTTCGGGACGCACCACTTTAGCAATATCATGACTTTGTAAATCACGGTCTTCTTTGTGTAATAAATTCACTTGAATATCCGCCATATTACTTCCGCCACGCAAATCGTAATGGCGCACCAAACCGTTGAAAGTTATCGGTGCTGAGGTGCCAATATAGTTTTGATAATTCACCACTTCGGGAATAGTTGAAAGGTACTGAGCTATTTCTTGAGTTACCGCAGCCGTTCTTTCAAGAGTTGTTCCTTCGGGCATATCAACCACCACTTGAAACTCATTTTTGTTATCAAAAGGTAACATTTTCACAACCACTTGTTTGGTAAAAAACATTACCATCGAACCAATTAATAACACAACAGTAATTCCAACCATTACACGGCGTTTTTTTGAACTTTCCAAAAACGGACGCTCCATTTTGTTGTAGACTTTATAAATCCATGACGTTTCTAATCCTTGCTCTGCTTTGTGTTCTTGTTCTTCTTTTTCATGCAACAAATGATAGCCTAAATAAGGTGTAACAGTCAGTGCCACAAAAAGCGATAATAACATGGCAATTGAAGCACCAATTGGCATAGGACTCATATATGGTCCCATCATTCCCGATACGAAAGCCATTGGAAGTATGGCGGCAATCACCGTGAATGTTGCCAAAATAGTAGGATTTCCAACTTCATTAATGGCATAAATAGCCGCTTGCTTGAACGGCAGTCGCTTCATCTTGAAATGTCGGTGCATGTTCTCAGCAATGATAATACTATCGTCAACAACAATTCCGACTACAAAAACTAAGGCGAAAAGTGTAATTCTATTTAGTGTATATCCTAATAAATAATAAGCGAATAAAGTTAAAGCAAACGTTAATGGCACAGAAAAGAAAACGACCAATCCACCACGCCAACCCATGGCCAACATTACTAAAACAGTCACCGCAATAATTGCAATCCCTAAGTGCAGTAACAATTCGCCTACTTTATCAGAAGCTGTTTCTCCATAATTTCGCGATACTTCAACATGAACATCATCGGTGATAATGGTTTGTTTTAAATGGGCGACTTTTTCCAAAATCTTTTCAGAAATTTTCATAGCATCGGCACCTTTTACTTTTCCGATAGAAATGGTAACAGCCGGATATTCTGAATTATTTTTCGCAAACTTTTCATTGGCTTTTCCATAACCAAAAGATACATAACTTCTTGGTGTGGATGGACCATCTTGAACAGAAGCCACTTGTTTTAAATAGACTGGCATGTTGGCATTAACTCCAACTACCAAATTTTCTATATCTTCTGAAGATTTTAGAAATTCACCCGTTGTTACCAAATATTCTTCGTCAGAAGCTACAAAACTTCCCGATTGTGAACTGCTATTATTGGCTTGAATCATTTGTATAATTCCCAAAGCATCGATACCGTTTTCGGCCATTTTATCTTTGTCTAAAACCACTTTCACTTCGCGGTTTCTACCACCAATTTCTTTGGTAATAGCAACATCTTTTACTTTTTCAATTTCAGAAGTTACTTCTTCCGCAATTTGACGTATTTCAAAATCGTTTAATTTTTCACTCCAAAGTGTTAATCCCAGCATAGGAACATCGTCAATGGAACGTGTTTTTACCATGGGTTTATATACGCCTTGAGGAAACATATTTTCGTGCTTTGCCAACTCATCGTATAACTTCACATAGGAACGTTCTACATCTTGACCCACATAAAACTGAACAATCAACATGGCTTGTCCGTTCATAGCCATACTGTGCACGTGCTCTACACCTTTGATATTAGAAAGTATTTTTTCTAATGGTTTTACCACACGATTTTCGACTTCACTTGGACTTGCTCCAGGATAACCCACCATAACGTCGGCCATCGGAACATTAATTTGTGGTTCTTCTTCTCTCGGAATTAAGAACGAACTGTAAGTGCCAATAATCATCAAACCAATCATTAACAAAATAGTTAATTTAGAATTGATGAAAAACTGCGCTATTTTACCTGATATACCTTCTTGCATTTTTTTAAGTTTAAAAGTTTATGAGTTTAAAAGTTTAAAGTTGTTTTCCAACCAAACCTGAAAACTGCTACTGTTTACTGAATACTAACTTTAGCGCCATTATATAATTTGCCTTCTGCCGAAACGATATATTGTTCGTTAGCCGATAATCCCGACAATACTTCCACTTGATTACCATACGATTTTCCAATGCGTAACCATCTTAAAATAGCTGTTTTCTCTGTTCCGATAGTATAAATTCCGGTGAGTTGACCTTGTTTTACCAAGGCACTTTGAGGAACCAAAACTTTATCAGATTGTGTCACTGTAGTTTGAGGCTTGTTGGAAATTGGAAATTGTACATTCACAAACATTCCAGATAAAACCTTACTTCCGGTGTTATTCAAAGCGACTTTTACTAAATATTGTCCACCTGTATTTTTAGCCGAGCCGCTTACTTCAGTTACTTTTCCTGCTATTTCTTGATTGGTAGATTTTACGAGAACTTTTACGTTCATTCCGTTTTTTATAGCAATAATATCACTTTCCGAAACCATAGCGGTAACCTGTAATCTTGATGCGCCTTCTATACTTACTAACGGCATTCCGGGATTTGCCATGTCACCTTCTTTGACAAAAGTATTGGTCACTTCGCCCGAAAATGGTGCGGTAATATTGGTATAAGAAAACTGTGCCATTACTTCGTTTCGCATTTGTTTTGCACCTTCTAAACCTGCTTTTGCCATTTCGTAACGCGAGGTCATATCGTCTAACTCTTTTTGCGAAGCACTTTGCTGATTGAATAACGCTGTAAAACGTTCATAATCTTTTTTTGCATTATTGAAAGCTGCTGATGCTTGTAATATAGAAGCATCAACTTGAGCTTTTTTGGCCTGTAAATCGGTGTTGTTGATACTCACTAAAAGTTGTCCGGCGGTTACTTTTTGTCCTACTTTGACATTTACTTTGGTGACATAACCCATCATTCTTGTGGAAACATTGGCACTATTTTCGGCTTCAATTTTTCCGCTTGCGGTTACAAATTCACCATTAGTATCAGCTGAAATACCACTTACTTTTACTGGAATTGCCGATTCGTTATTAGTTGTTTCTTTCTTTTCTTTTCCACATGATAGGAATATGAATGTTGAAAGGGTTAGAATGGTTATTGTTTTTCTCATGATAATATTTTGTTTTTTTGGAACACAGATTTGAGAAATTATAATAATTTTAAAAATTTCTCTGATTTCTCCAATCTGTGTTTCCTTTTTTAATTTCTTAAAAATGTGTTGGTTAAATTATTATTTTGTTAAAAATTGTAAATAATGCTTAGTGAAATTGTATTCAAAAACCGATTGTGAATACTCTAATTCTTTTTGTATCACTTGGGTTTCAGATAGTAATAAATCGGTTGTCTTTTCTAATCCTTGAGCGAAACGATTTTGACGAATTCTAAAAGCTTCTTGCGATTGTTCAAAAGCCAGTTGTGATAAATTCACTTTGTTCTCGGCATCTTTCAACTGACGATTGGTTTTATTCAATTCCATTTGGCTCTGTTTTATATATTGTTCTGTTTCGACTTCTGCTTTTTGGAAATCGGCTTTGGCTTTGTCATATTTTCCTATGGATTTGTAACCATCAAAAACATTCCATGATAATTGTGCACCTACTAAATATCCTTTGGCTGCTGTTCCTAAAAAAGTAGAGTCATACAATTCATAACTTCCAAAAGCGTTTAATCTTGGTAAGAAATTCATTTTACTCATTTGCATCATTTTTTCATAGGCTTCAGAAGATTTGTTCATCGCTTGAATGTCTTTTCTATTTTCGGATAATTGCGTATTTATGGCTTCAATTTCGATAGCATTTTCCAATTCTTCAGCAGGTTTGTATGTTTTCCCTTTGCTATCTTCATTCAATAGAAAAGCCAAATAATCAGAAGTATTTTGCACATTACTTTTGGCATATTGTAGTTGATTGTTTATTTCACCTACTCTTACTTTCACGTTTAGTACATCTGTTTTTTGCAATAGGCCTTGTTTAAAATAGTTCTCAACCATTTTCAAATTAGCATTAGCAGTAGTTTGTGCTTTTTCCAAAACTTTTACCGCTTTGTAGGTCAATTGGAGTTGCATATACGCCTTGGTAACCTCTAGCACCAGATACTCTTTTGTTCTCTCGGTTTGCAACTGATAAGCTTCCATTTTAGTTTTGGCTGCTTGTCTACCATAAATCCCATCAACATTAATTAAAGGTTGTTGAATTTCAAATTTAGTAGCAAAGTTTTGCGTAACCGCTGGATCATTCAATACTGCTGGATTGAAATCGGCAGGCGTCAAAATTTCCTGATTTAATTTAGAACCAAAAGCCATCAAAGGATTAGTGGTTGAGATTCCAGTATAGGACACATTAATATTGGGCAAAAAGAGTGTGTTGGTTTGATTATAATCCGCCTTTGCAGACTGATAGCTTTTTTCGGCTATTTTAATTTGGAGGTTTTTGTCAGCTACTTTTTGGAACAAATCAGATTTAGAGATTGACAAAGTATCTTGACTGTGTCCTGAAAAGTAGACCAAAAGCACTCCCAATAGAACGATTCCCTTTATTTTCTTCATAATAGATTTTAATTAATTATGGAGCAAAAATATGACGGTGAAAAACGGTTGGCAGTAACATGTGTTACACAGAGACATTTTTTTTAAAAAAAATTACAAATTATAACTTCATGGCTGTAAATATTTCATTTTTAAAGAAATAAAAGCCATTCAAAATAAAAGCCTATATTTGCACCCGAAATAGATTTTTATAAGAAAAAATACTATTTATAATGCTAAAGCAACTCATTAATCACAATTGATGGGTTTTTATTTTGAAACTATGAATACAAAAAAAATTATCGAGTACAGAACGTTACTTGGCGTTACAAAGACAGCTACTTTGAAAGAGCTTAAAACAATTTATAGAAATTGCATGAAGGATATTCATCCAGATACTATTCAGGACGATGCTGAACGTTTAGCAGCAGAAGAGAAAAGTACCGAGATCATTGCTGCATACCATTTTTTGGTTAGCATTGCTCCTGAAACTTTAGAAAAGGACAAAGCAGAATACACAAGAATCACCTCAAGTACTAATATTGCAGATTTTTATTATGAAAAAGGAGTGCTTTATATTACTTTCTTGGATGGAAGTTCCTTTGAATACTTTGGCGTTTTAAGACCTATTTATATTAAAATGGTGAATGCAGAATCGCCAAGTCGTTTTGCAAGAAGACATATTTACAATGACTATATATATCGCAGTGCTTCTAAATTGGTTGTTGCTGAATAATATTAGATTGAACAAAAAAAATCAGAAGAGAGCTAAATTAAGCTCTCTTTTTTATTAAAATAAATCATAACTTTGATGAACTTTTTTTGAATATTTATTTATACCCATACTAAAAATCAACTCTAATGAAATTTACTATTTCGCATTTATACATGGTCTTGTTATCGGCTTTTATATTGTTTTCTTGTAAAAAAAATAACGATAAAACAGATATAAAAGCTGAATTGGCTATCAACAATAGTACAGCTTCGGAAATGCAAACTTTTGAAAATAAAGAACCAACTCTAACTGCTAAAGAAAAAGGAATGGTTTGGATTCCGGGTGGAACTTTTTTTATGGGCACCGATGAAAAATGCGAATCAATGTGCCAAATTGGAGGATTAACTTCAGATTGTAAAGTTCACCAAGTATATGTTGATGGTTTTTGGATGGATGAACATGAAGTAACCAATGCCGAGTTTGAAGCATTTGTAAAAGCAACAGGTTACAAAACTATTGCAGAAATAACACCAACTAGAGAGGAATTCCCTAATGCGTTGCCCGATATGTTAGTGGCAGGTTCAGTAGTTTTTAGTCCACCAAAACAAGTTCAGAGTTTAAATAATTTTTACCAATGGTGGGATTATATAAAAGGTGCCAATTGGCGTCATCCATCTGGACCAGAGAGTAATTTAAAAGGAAAAGAAAACTATCCAGTAATTCATATTGCATGGGATGATGCTGTAGCCTATGCAAAATGGGCAGGAAAACGATTGCCAACAGAAGCGGAATGGGAATTTGCCGCAAGAGGAGGTTTGAGTGCCAAAAAATTTGCTTGGGGTGATGAATTTATTCCCAATGGAAAGTATATGGCCAATACTTTTCAAGGTGTTTTTCCAACTAAGGATAGCGGTTCAGATGGGTTTAAAGGAATTGCTCCTATTAAGCAATATCCAAAAAATGGTTATGGCTTATACGATATGACGGGAAACGTATGGGAATGGTGTTCTGATTGGTACAAAAATGATTATTTCAATACTTTATCTCAAAACGAAATAACTAAAAACCCACAAGGACCAACTGATAGTTATGACCCAACTGAGCCTGGAATTCCAAAAAAAGTTCACAAAGGAGGTTCATTTTTATGTTCTGACCAATATTGCTCACGCTATGTTATGGGAACACGTGGCAAAGGTGACATTCTAACAGGAACTAATCATCTTGGTTTTAGATGTGTAAAAGTAGTCCCAAAGAAATAGTAGAATAGTAGAAAGTTGGCACTTACTTAAAATTATTTAATACACTTTAAAAGAAAATGCTTGTAAATACGGGCTTTTTAAACTATCTTAGCCAAAATCATAAATAATATAAAAATGAAAAAGTTACTTTTATCTGCATTTTTGCTACTAGGTTTAGCATTCAGCACACAAGCTCAAGAATTTTCTAAAAATGCGTTAGGGTTACGTTTAGGTGGAGACAATGGTTTTGGAACAGAGATTTCTTATCAAAGAGGATTGTCTAAAAACAATCGTTTAGAACTTGACTTAGGCTGGAGAAGCGACAATAATGATGTCGATAATTTTAAACTTGTTGGATTGTACCAATGGGTATGGGGAATTGACAAAGGTTTTAACTGGTATGCCGGACTTGGAGCTGGAATTGGTAGCTGGAGCTATGATCAAAATGGTTATGATGACAGCGGAATGATCCTTCTTCTTGCTGGTGATATTGGAATTGAATATAATTTTCCAATTCCTTTACAAATCTCTCTTGATTTCAGACCTCAATACTATTTTGACTCTGAAGATTATAGAGAAGATAATTTTGGCGGAGACCTTGCACTATCACTTCGTTATAGATTTTAGTAGTAAGATTAAAAAATCATTTAAAACCCGTTTTGAAATTCTCAAAACGGTTTTTTTGGTTTTTGGATACGTCATATTATAAAAAAACTGCCTGAAAATTACTTTTCAGACAGTCTCAGATTTCCCATCTAATCAACTAACTTAAATTTAATCTATATTATTCATCTGCAGCATAAGCTGAGTTTTTATCAATACTAACTTTTAAAGTGGTAGCAACACCTTGCTCATTTACCATTGTCATGTTTAACGTATCTAGTTTAGCCAAATTTCTTGAAACCAAACCATTAAACATATTATACGAAATATTCATTTCTTTCAAGTTTCCTAACTTCTCTAAATCAAAAGGTACTTGACCATCCATTCTATTTTCAAATAAACTTAAGGTTTCAAGTGAGGAAAGGTTAGCCACTTCTTTTTCTAATTTTCCTGATAGTTTATTGCTGTTTAATAGCAAAACTTTTAAAGATTTTAATTGATAATAGGATGTTGGAATTTGTCCTTCAATCTCATTGTTAAATAACGAAAGAGTTTCCAAGTTTGACAAACTACCTATACTTACTGGTAAAACACCTGTCAATCGGTTCATGTGCAATTCGATTGATTTCAATTGTGAGGCATTCCCAATAGTTTCAGGTAATTGTCCAGATATTTTGTTAAAAGCAACATTAAGATTTGTTAACTTTTTTAGATTTCCTAAACTTGCAGGCAAAACCCCTGAAATATCATTTCTGAATAAATTTAGAGTTTCTAACGAAGTTAAATCGCCTAATTCATTTGGTAATACACCAACAAGGTTATTGTTCATCAAATTAATGGAAACCACTTTATCATTTTTGATTTCAACTCCATACCATGTAGTAGCTGGAGATTTCAAATCCCATTTATTGGTCCATTGTGAACCTTTGGTTGCTTTATTTAATTTTAATAAAGCATTTTTTTCTGTTGAAGATATATCTGCAAAAACTGATGCAGAAACAAAAAGTAGGGCAACGTAGGTAAAAATAATTTTCATATCATTAAGTTTTAGGGTTTATGACGAAGTAAAACTATAGAGTTAATCGTTTAAAAACAAAAATAATCGATGAAATGCATTTTTATTATATTTTATTTAAATTATATCTTACATTTTTATATTTAATCGTTGTTGAAAGGTAAAAGTTATCATTAAAAAAAAATATTTATATTTGATATACTAACCCATTAAACATACCATTATGAACATCAATTTCTTAGCAATTTTACTTGCGGCGTTATCCACATTAGTAGTTGGCTTTGTTTGGTACAATCCAAAAGTTTTTGGAAACATTTGGATGAAAGAAGCTGGACTGAATGAAGAACAGTTGAAAGATTTTAATATGCTGAAAATGTTTGGCCTTTCCATTGTTTATGCTTTTTTTATTGCTATAATCCTTCAATTCTTAGTTATCCATCAATATGGAGCTTTAGGAATGATTGGTGGTGATATAACTAAAGCTAAACCTTCGTATGATGCTTTTATGGCCGATTATGGAACAGCATTTCGAACTCTCAAACATGGCGCATTGCATGGCTTTATTGCCGGATTATTAATGATTTTACCTGTAATTGGTACCAATGCACTTTATGAAAGAAAAAGTTTTAAATATGTTTTAGTAACTGCTGGCTTTTGGATTGTATGCTTTACCATAATGGGTGGCATAATCTGTATGATGGAATAATTAACATTTTTTTATAAGCCAATCGCTCTACATTTGTGAAGCGATTTTTTTATTTATTGGAAACAACTACTTATCAAATTTATTCTTCTATAGCTGAACTCCCAATTTCATGGGATGAAGTGGCGCATGAAAATGCTTTTTTGCAAACTCCGTATTTGAAAGTTTTAGAAAACGTTGCACCTACCAATATGCAATGCTTTTATATTGGAATTTTTAAAAAATCAGAACTTATTGGAGTGGCATTGGCCCAATATCTTGATTTGAATAAATTAGAATCATTTGGAGAAAGAGATAGATGTATTAAAACCTATGTGAGAAATTTTATTTTTAAAAACTTTGCCTCACATGTTTTATTTCTTGGCAACAACATGATTACTGGACAAAATTGTTATGCGTTTAATGAAACAATTGATTTCGAAACCATAAGTAAATTACTTATTCGATGTGCGAGTGAAATTACAAGTTACTTCAAAAAACAAAATATCACCATCCACATTGTATCGTTTAAAGATTTTTATAAAGAATGTGCAATAGCATTTAACGAGTTTGCCTTTAAATCAATCTACGAATTCAACACACAACCTAATATGGTTTTTGAGTTACCACATCATTGGAAAAATAATGACGATTATGTTGCTACTTTTTCAAAGAAATACCGTGATCAATACAAACGTGCTCATAAAAAATTTGACGGAATTGAAACAAGAGCTTTATCATTAGAAGAAATAATCACTCATGAAGAAAGAATTTATGAATTGTATCATCACGTTGCCAAAAACGCACCTTTCAACACTTTTTTTCTCGACAAACACCACTTTACGACT
Source organism: Flavobacterium sp. RSB2_4_14 (assembly GCF_051547085.1). Lineage (NCBI taxonomy): Bacteria > Pseudomonadati > Bacteroidota > Flavobacteriia > Flavobacteriales > Flavobacteriaceae > Flavobacterium > Flavobacterium sp. RSB2_4_14. The sequence continues at coordinate 1,063,663 of NZ_JBPTTL010000001.1, read as the reverse complement.
TTTAAAAAGCAATGTGGCAACCGATTTGTGTTGTGTGGCTATTTCGACAAAGAAAGACTAGTTGGTTTTCACACGTTACTTTTGAACGGTTCAGTATTAGAAACCTATTTCCTTGGATATGATAATCAGGTTCAAAAAGAGAAAATGTTGTATCTCAACATGCTATACAACATGACAAAATTTGGAATTGAAAATCAATTCAAAAAAATAATCTTTGGTAGAACTGCTTTAGAAATCAAAAGTTCCATTGGTGCACAACCGATTATAATGTCTGGATTTATTTACCACACTAATAAATATGTGAATAAAGTAATGGCCAATATATTCCCAAAACTAGAACCAACATTAGTTTGGCAACAACGCCATCCGTTTAAGGATTCATAAAGTTTTATATCTTTATAAAAATTAATCAATGTATTTTTCTTTTGGATTTTATTCTTCACTCCTTTTAATCACTTTTTCTCAGGGGATAATTTACAGTTTTCTTTTATTAAAAAAAGCAATCCAAACAGAGACAAAATCTAACTACTGGTTGAGTTTGTTTGTTTTTTTATGCAGTTTGTTTGTCGCGCCATGGATGCTAGGTTTTGGCGGATGGTATGACAATCAACCTTATCGAGATTTTTTGTTTTATATGCCATTCCAACATTTATTTTTTATTGGTCCAGTCATTTATTTTTATACACAAAGTTTGCTCAATCCTTCTTTTCGTTTAACTAAAAAGAACTTTTTGCATTTGCTTCCAGGTATTTTATACCTGCTTTATTCATTGATCATTTGGATTTATGACAAATTGATTTTAGAAGATTATTATTTTTATAAAGATGGAATGGATAAAGATTTTGATTTTTGGTATCAAAAAACTGGTTTGGTTTCCATGATTATTTACTTTGTAATGTCCATTAGATACTATAATTTGTATCGAAAATTAATGTTTCAAGTAGTAAGCTATGCTGATGGTGTTTTATTCAATTGGATTAAAACCTATTTATACAGTTTTTTAATAATGTTATTACTACCGGTTGTTTTTGACATACTTTCGCTTTTTTATCCTGAACTGAACTCTTACAAAGGTTCGTGGTGGTTTTTTCTATTCTTTTCGATCGTTATGTATTATGTAGCCATAACGGGTTATTCCAACCCAATTATAACCAAAATTCCTTTTGAAATATCTGTTTTTGATAAAAAACCTGCTTTGCTTTTGTCTAATTTTAACACTAACGAAAATGCCATAATCGATATTGAGCACGAAGTTTTTGAAGAAAATCATTCTGCCGAAATTGAACTTTGGAAAACAAAAATAGAAACTGTAATCAATGAAGAAAAACTCTTTCAAAATCCCGAATTAACGTTAACCGATGTTGCCAAAAAACTTCAAACCAACGCAGCAGTTATTTCCAAAGCAATTAATCAAGGGTTTCAAATCAACTTTAACGACTTTATCAATAATTACAGAATCGAAGCGGTAAAACAACGTTTTGAAAAAGGAGAACATAAAAAATCCACTTTACTCGGTATTGCCTTTGATTGCGGCTTTAATTCGAAAGCTACTTTCAATAGAGCTTTCAAAAAAAACACAGGGCTTTCACCAAAAGATTTTCTAAGTCAAACCTAGGTAAGACGTCTCAAATCATAACTTCCTCTTTTCCATCGAGTATCAAATAATTTATTTTACCATAAAAAGGTTTCAAATCATAATTTGAAGCGTTTGGCTTATGCTGTTGTTTCATCTTTGCCTCATCAAATAACCAGAAACCCAACAATCGGTTTCATAAAAAAAATAAAATGAGAACAACGATTACAACACTTTTTCTACTACTAACACTCACATCATGTGGTGTTTTTGGTTCATTAACATCCAACACAATCATTCAACCTAATGATAGTTTTGTGTTGGGAAACAACGAGCATGGAAGTTTCAAAGTAAAACTCAAAAATGTTTGTAACCATGATTTAAAAGTTTTTATGGCACCAATAGATGGCGGAACACATTCACCAGTTATAGTGAAACCTAGAGAAACTGTAACTGTAAAAGCGGAACGCAATACCGCGCTTGTTATTGAAAATAGGTCAGACGAAGAAGCTTCGGTAGATTTATATGTGACTGGCGATACCGGATTATCAATGGGGTATAAAAACTAAATAATTATGAGAAAAATTCATTCTTTCTTAACTGGCACAATAAATTCAAACGAAATTTATATTGAAATTATTTATCTACTTTTCCGAATTCATGTTGGATTTACCATTGCCTTTGGCGCAGGTTTATCAAAAGTGTTTCATAAAATTGATGAAAAAGGAACAGAAGATTGGGCTAATCTTGCTTTTGGAGTTCCAGTATGGTTTGTGAAACAAGTTGGTGAAATTGGTTTTACATTTCCAAATCCAACTTTTTGGGCTTATGCTGCAACCTATGGCGAATTCATTGGTGGTTTGTGTATTATACTTGGATTATTTACAAGATTTAGTGCATTGCAATTAGCCTTTCAATTTTTTGTAATCTCCCATATTTGGTATGACAATCCAGAGTTTATTACTGGGATGTATTTTCAACAACTATACTTCTTTTGCTTTTTATTAATCTTTGGATTTGGTAGCGGAAGGCTAAGCTTGGATTATTATAGTAATAAAAAAAGGAGCTCTAATTAGAGCTCCTTTTTTGTAATTGTATAAATGCATACCAACCCAAAACCAATTCACCAATCGTTCCAAATACAAAAACGAAAGATGGTATTCCGTCAAAACCAATTGAAATAATTCTCCCAAATCCCAATCCCAACATAAAAATCAGATTAGAAACTGTGGCAATTTTCCAAAAACTAGGTTTGAAAATTCCAATAATCCATAAGGTAGCAAAAGCTAAATACAATCCCGTGATAGCTTTGAAAATAGTGGCTTCATCAATTGTATTTAAGCTCACATCAAAAAGTAGATTAGGTTGAAAACCATAAATACATCCTACTGGAATTACAATTAGTATTGAAATAATAAGATGTAAATTTTTCATGTTATTCAAACTCTAAAGTGCGTCTATTTCACCTTGGACTAGTTCCCAATCTTCGAGTAATTTATCCAATTCTTTCTTTTTCTTATTGTATGCCATGAAGAAATTAGCATCTTCGATATGCTTGTCATAATTAGAAGCCAAAGCCTTGTCATCGTTTTGAATATCAATTTCCAATTGTTTGATTTGACTTTCTATTTTGCTCAAACGGTTTTGTAAAGATTTGCTTTTCTTTTGATCTTCATAGGAAATATTTTTGTTGACCGCATTAGAATTTGTATTCACTACCACATCTTTCTTCTCAATTTCACGCATATTCATCGCGTTTCGTTGTTCTAAGAAAAAATTGATGTCGCCCAAATATTCTTTAATCTTTTGGTCTTTAAACTCATAAACAATGTTGGACATGCCTTGAAGAAAATCCCTATCGTGAGAAACTAAAAGCAATGTGCCTTCGTATTTTTGTAATGCTGCTTTTAATACATTTTTTGATTTAATATCCAAGTGATTCGTTGGCTCATCCATCACTAAAACGTTGATGGGTTGTAACAACAATTTGCATAACGCTAATCGGTTTCTTTCACCTCCAGAAAGCACTTTTACCTTTTTCTCTACATCATCGCCACGAAAAAGAAATGAACCCAACATATCTCGAACTCTAGAACGATTGCCATCCGTTGCGGCATTTGTCATGGTTTCTAATAAGGTAATTTCACCATCCAAATATTCCGCTTGGTTTTGCGCAAAATAACCCAACTGCACATTATGTCCTAGTTTGATTGTTCCGTCGTACTTAAACTCATTGACTATAGCTTTGATAAAAGTTGATTTTCCTTGACCGTTTTGACCAACGAATGCAATCTTGCTTCCGCGTTCTACCAAAAGTGAAATATCCTTTAAAATCACTTTATCACCATAGGCTTTTGTCACATGATCGGCTTCTATAACTACACGTCCCGGAGTTTGAGACAAGGGAAACGAAATATTCATCACCGAATTATCATCTTCATCCACTTCAATGCGCTCTACTTTATCCAGTTTTTTGATAAGCGATTGTGCCATCGAAGCTTTGGAAGCTTTTGCTCTAAATTTTTCGATTAACTTCTCGGTTTCTTCAATTTTCTTCGCTTGATTTTTTTGCGTAGCCAATTGCTTTTCGCGAATTTCTTCTCTTAAAACCAAATATTGCGAATACGGTTTATTAAAATCATACGCTTTCCCCAAAGAGATTTCTATCGTTCTATTGGTCACATTATCCAAAAACATTTTATCGTGCGATACAATCACCACAACACCTGGAAAATTTCTCAAGAAACCTTCCAGCCAAATAATACTTTCAATATCCAAGTGATTCGTTGGCTCATCCAGCAAAAGAATATCATTGGATTGCAATAACAATTTAGCCAACTCAATACGCATTCTCCATCCACCAGAAAAAGTGTCGGTTTGGTTTTCAAAATCTTCTCTTTTAAAACCCAATCCCAAAAGAATTTTCTCCGTATCTCCTACATAATTATAACCGCCAAGCAATTCAAAACGATGCGTGTAGTCTGATAAATCCTCAATAATTTGGGCATATTCATCACTTTCATAATCCGTTCTAGTGACTAAAAGATGGTTAATCTTTTCAAGCTTTTTTTCGACTACTTTTATATCGGTAAAAGCTTCATAAGCTTCTTCAAGCACCGTTCGTCCTTGTTCAAAATCAATATCCTGACGAAGAAATCCCATTTTTACTTCTTTCTCCGTGGCAATTTGTCCACTATCAGGTTTAAAATCACCAGCCAAAATCTTGAGCATGGTCGATTTTCCAGCACCGTTTTTCCCTACTAATCCTACTCTATCACCCGAACCCAATCGAAAAGTTACCTCTTCAAAAAGATACGTACCACCAAACGAAACCGATAAGTTGTGTATATTTAACATATTAATTTGTTACAATTGTTACATTCAAAAACTTTCAATAAAGTACCTTTGCGAACTCAAGGTCATTTGACCAATCGATACAAAATTTAAAATTTTTGCAAATGTTAAAAAAAGGAACCACATTATATAGCATTTTAACAGGAAGTTGTCCAAAATGCCATCAAGAAAGTATGTACGTGGACCAAAATCCATATCATATTACCAATGTTTACAAAATGCACGAAAATTGTAGCCATTGTGGACTGCATTATCAAATAGAACCTTCCTTTTTTTATGGCGCTATGTATGTCAGTTATGGTTTAACAGTAGCCATAGGTATAGCCGCTTTTATCATTTCAAAAGTATTCATCGGATTGAGTTTAGTACACTCTTTTATCGCCATTATTGCAGCATTAATTGTCTTAATGCCTGTTACCGCTAGATTAGCACGTAACATTTACATCAATATTTTTGTGCATTTTGATAAAGAAGCAGTTAAGAAGTAGGAGCGAATCGTTTGCGCATTCTTGCTTTCCATTTTCCCGCTTTCCGTTACAATCTGTCATTGCGAGGAACCAAGCAATCTCATCATTAAATTATCACTGTCGCAATGCCAGGATTTTCACTACAATCGGGGCTAAATAATATCCCATTTTCACCCTTATTTTCTAAAATCTCATTCACGATTTTACCAAGCATAAAAAAGGCAAACCGTCTAGTTTGCCTTTTTATTTCCTTTATTCCAAATACCTACTCTTTCACAACCTTTGCCACACCATTCCTGCCATTACCTTCAAACTTCAAAAGATAAACTCCATTAGAAAGATTACTTAAGTCAAAAGATACATTGTCTCTATGAGCGCAGTCGAAGGATTTCACAACCTCTTGTCCTAAGTAATTATAAACACTCACTTTTTCAAACATCCTTTCACTGTTATCAAAAAACACCACGCCACTCGTTGGATTAGGGTATAATTTCACCTCAGAATTGGTAAACTCTTCAGTTGACAAAGTGCCAGGGTTTAACCTAATGATTGCGGAACATGCTAATGTAAATTCAGGATTTGGAGTATTTCCTGTAACTACTATTTTATTATCAGATTGTATTAAAACTGATGAAGCAAAACCCCCAAATTCAAAACCTCCTGTTACGAGTCCATTTGCGCCAAAGCCATTATCTAAAGCACCATTATCTAGGTATCTTAATACTGCAAAAATATCTCCATAATAGCCCCCAACCAAAACTATTTTACCATCAACTTGCCTTGCAACATCCGAGTACCAACTACCAATATTTGATATAACCTTTCCATTAGTACCAAAACTCGTATCTAAAGTCCCGTTACTTGTGTAGCGAACCATAGCTAATTTATAATTAACCTCAAACGAAGAGCATCCACTAGCAATAATTCTACCTTGTGGGTCAATGATAATTTTATCTATATAATCAGAGTAAGTGGTGTTTAAAGTGGTGATAACTTTTCCGTTAATTCCAAAACCAGTATCAATAGTACCGTTACCATCATAGCGTATCATGGCAAAATCCTTAGCGAAAGGAGCGTTTACAGTATATCCTCCCAAAATAATCTTTCCATCTTGCTGCACAGCAATACAATTAGCAAAACTTTCAGAACCCGAAAAAGGAGTTTGCACCACCCCGTTGATCCCAAAAGTAGTGTCTAAATTACCATTACTTAGCAATCGAGCAACGGTGAAATATTGTGCAGTACTGCCCGACGTACCACCTACTAAAATTTTACCATCAGTTTGAAGAGCCACACAAGTACCCCTATCTTGTTCCGTCCCAAAACTCAAATCCAAATAACCATCTCCGCTAAAGCTAGGGTCTAATGCGCCATCGGGCAACAATCGAGCTACCCAATAAGCATTTGGATAAATATTATTTTGTATTATACCCATAATAATAATTCTATTGTCGGATTGTATAACCATGTCTTGTGGATAATAACCAGAAGTAGGTAAAATATTTATAATGACACCACTATTTCCAAACGTTTCATCAACAGAACCATCAATATTAAATCTGTTTAAACATCCACTGCCTTGATAATCGTTACCATAACATACTATTTTACCAGTAGACTGAAAAGCAGATGTAAATGATGCTGTGGAAAGTGGAAAGCATTTTCTATTTCTACCATCTTCACTAAAACTAGTATCAAAAGAACCTGCTTGAGAGAAACAAGTTGTTGAGAACAAAACAAACGACAATAAGAATAATTTTCTCATGGTTAATTATATAAAAATAATGACATTAAAAATTTGGTAAAATACTTAAAAATTTGAAATTAAATTTTATTCAATAATTATAGTTTTGGTTATAGTTTCAATTTCATTAACAAATGTAACAAAATAAGTTCCCTGTCTAAAATCATTTAAATTTAAAGTATCATCAATTTCGGTCAAACCAATTCTTTCAAAAACTTTTTGCCCCATAACATTATAAATTTTAATAGAAAATAATTTATTCTTGAAATTACCCGTAGCAAATTTAATCTCTCCATTACTCGGATTAGGGTAAATAAATATTTTACCGTCTAAAGTAGCTAAATCAATTGCATCTGGCTCACTGTCATAGTAATCTGTTCCGTTTTTAGCTTCTAAACTATTTGGAGACGGAAATATTCGAGTAACATTAAGAGCAGGTATTATAGCATAAGTTGTAAACATTCCTCCTATAATCATTTTACCGTCATTTTGCCTTTTCATGCACCACACTGGACCATTACTACTTCCGTTTGGCCCACCTCCTGATAGATTAAAAGATGGAGAAACATCTAAAAACCCACTATTATTTAACTTAATTATTTCATGACAAGCAACTCCTTGATAACTTGTAAAATCACCACTAACATATACTTTTGTAGTAACACCTGTGCCTTCTAAATCCAAATCTCGTACCATTCCATAGGTATCAGTAATTGGATTTAATGTAGTATTAAAACCTGTATTAACAGCAAAAAAAGTATCTAGAGCTCCTGTAGGCGTTAATCGTGCAATACCATTTCTAATAACGTTATTATATTTTTCAAATTGACCGCCTATAATAATAGAACCATTGTCTTGCAAAACAATATCTTCAATATGTACTCCATAATTCGCAGGTCTTGGAGGTGTCTTTGTAATACCTCTTGAGGAAGATATATTTCCATTATTAAAAGTACTATCAATAGTTCCATCATCATTTAATCTAGCGATCCCATTTACTAATACACCATTAAAACGTTGAAAATAACCCCCAACAATTATTTTTTGATCCACTGGTTGTACAACTATTTTCATCACAGCACTATTAAAACCTGGTCCGAAATATAATTCATCATCATTAAAAATATTGGGGTTAAAAGTATAATCAAGTGACCCATCTACATTTAATCTAGCAATTTTATATCTTGGTTCTCCATTATAAGCATTAAACATTCCTCCAATTAATATTTTACCTGTGTTGTCTCCGCTACCATCAGGATAAACATAACAACAATAAATTTGCGAGTTACTACCAGAAACCCCTTTATCCGAACCAAAATAATTAGCATTAAAACTAGTATCAAGTGTCCCATCTGGCATCAGTCGAACAATACTCTTTCCATTAGAACCACCGCTAAATCCATCAAACAAACCAACCAAAAGGATTTTATTATAATTATCTCCCATGTTTTTAATTACCTTCATGTCATTAGCGTTATAGAGTGCAGGTATTGGACCACTGACCTGAAAATTAGTAGTTGTGTCTAAAGTCAAATTAGAATTTAATCGAGCAATCTTATTACAAGGAACATTATTGTATGTAGTAAATTGTCCTGAAATAATGATTTTCCCATTTCCTTGACTATCAACTTGAATGTCGACATCTTCTACAATACTATTAGCCCTAGTTCCAGAAACTATTTGAGGAGTTACAATAACTTGTTCGTTTACAATTATTTTAACACTAGCTGATGACATATTCTCAGGACACCCATTTTCAGAAATGGTATAATATATAGTATAATCATCTATCGTTAAACCTTGGGGTAACTCAATAGTACCATCTACATTTATTGTTGGTGGAGGCAGTATTTCAGGGTCTGACACATCATATAAAATGGTAACATTACTACTAGTAGCCGCAACATTATTTAAAGTATCATTACTCAAAATACTTGGAGTTGTTCCACCTGTCAAAGTGTTTATTGGATTTGTTACACTAAAATCATCATCAATAGCAATAATTGGATCATAACCCACAACTACTATTGCTATAGCTTGGGAACAATTTGTCATATACCCTGTTGCTGTTTGACAAATCCTATACGGTATTTGATAAGAGTTTGGAGAAGTTCCAGCAGGAACGGATATTGTCCCATTAGCATTAATAATAGCTCCTGGTAAAACATTAGTATTCAAAAGAGTTATAGTTACGTTAGCAGGGCTTACCAATGAACCACTTACCATATCATTACTTAAAACAGATGAAGTTGTCCCTCCCATGCAACTGTTTATTGAAAAGGTATCAGGTGCAGCATAAATTACTTTCGGTGACACTGAACTAGAATTATTTTTTGGGAAAGGGTCAGTTTGATTACCCGTTATGGTAGCTCTGTTAGTAAAACTACCACTACTATTAACAGTTGCCATTATTGTCATGGTAACTGTTGCGCCATTAGCTAAATTTCCAATAGTCCAATTCGGAGCACTCCAACTACCAACACTTGTTGTCGCACTTTGGATAGTATAACCACTAGGTATAACATCGGTAACCACAACACCAGTCGCATTACTTGGCCCATTATTAGTTGCCGTCAAAGTGAATGTAACATTACTTCCAACGGCTGGCATTAAGCTATTAATACTTTTTACAATTTGTAAATCTGAGAGACAAGAACTAACTTCAATGGTTTTTGAAATTGTAATAGAACAATTCGAAGAATTAAGATATGTATAATTTATTATATGTAATCCAACTTGAGCAGTAGTAGAATTAAAAGAGTAAATTCCAGCATTCAACGTAACACCTTGTCCAGTAAAAACCCCAGTAGTGGGAACAGATGATAAATATGTAGTTAGATTTGATAAATTATTACCAATACAAACTATTGAGGGCAAATTAAAAGTAGCTCCATTTAGAGGAACTAATTTAACATTATCCAAATAATAATAAGCAGACCTATTTTGTGCATTGCTAGGAGAATTATTATCAAAATAACCGCAACTTGGGTCAACTAGAGCAGCTGTAGAATCATGAATTTCAACATTATTCAATCCTCCTAAATAAATATATTGTTCCCCACCAGTTGTTGTCATAAAATTAAAGGTTATCGTTTCCCATCCATTAAAATTAGTAGAAAATGTTGGGTTTGTAAATAACATAGTTGGATTAGCTATGGGAATATCACCAGAACCAAAGACAGCTACTGGGTTAACAGATAAATAAGCTTGTAGTTTATTTACAAAAGAACTACTTCCTTCTGCTAAGGAAACATCAAAACTCAATTGGTAATTGGTATTGGCTGATAAAGGAGTTGAAAGTTTAGAATAAATACTTTCATTAAATTTAAAACCATTTGTTTGAGTACGATTGGACATACCAACATATGCTAATCCTTGCCCATTATTACTGGCTTGAATGCCAAAAAATGTACAAGGTGGAGATAAATTTTGGGTTACCGAATTTAAATGATAATAATCAGGTGAAGCTGAATTTGTTTCATTCCATCCACAAGCTTTATTTATATCTCCAAAACTAGTAGGCAGTGACGTGGACTGTTCAAAATCCCCATTTACAACTAGATTACATGGATTTACTTGGCATGTGGAAGTCGCTGGAAAAACAAATACATAAACATAAGTTATATTACCTCTTACACCACCAACACCAACAGGTACATAACGCAATAAATGCACTCCAAGAGTGTTGCTATTAAATTGTAGTGTGCCAGTATTTCCTGAAATCGGATTAGTACTCCCATTGATGGTTCCAGTTCCATAAAAATCCACAAGACCTTCAAAACTAATAGCGTTTCTATCATTGCCCAATAATACAGTGCTACTTATCGGAATATTACTGCCAGCTACACCCGCAAATGTAAAGGTGTTGTTTGACGCAATTCCATCGTTAACTCCTGCTACATTAATTCCTGCGCAGGAACTTCCAGTTCCATAATCATAAAATCCATTTGCAGTATCATTAGTGCCAAACGTACTATTTACTTGATATCCAATATCACACAAAGCTATTCTCTCTTGTGGTTTTAAATATCTCTTACTTACACCTATTCCGTTAGCATTACTCATTACAAAATATTGGTTATTTGCAAATGGGGCGATACAGCTATCTTCAAAATGACTAAAACTACTCCCGTTTTCAAAGCAAGTAGGTGTATAAATAGGTACTGTTATAGCACTTCTATATTGCAAAGCGTCATTACATAGGGTGGCATCAATTGATTCATTCAAATTATGATTATCTGGCAAAATACAATTCGGCCTAAGTACACTCAGATTTAAAGTAGTATTAAATCCATTGTTATACATTGGAAAGGTGACATTTGGTGCCGTTATCAGGGGTGTTATGGTATTGTTTGTTCGTAAAAATTGATCATATCTGGAATAATATCTCCAAAGAGAATTACCTAAGACTGATTGACCATCTTTATTAATTAAACTAGTAAATCCTAAAGCATGAGTCATTTCATGTAGCAAAACCGTATATAAATCATATTGATTTGATGAAGCAGGTAAACTTAAACTAGTATTCCAATTTGTATTATTAAATCTAAAAGCTATCATACCATGGTAGAAATATGGGGTAGCATCTGGATTAGTTGCTTGAATGGGATAGGCAACATTAGCATAAGAATCAATACCAGTATGAATAGTTTTCCAGATTTCATTATCTACGATACCGCCAATACCTCCAGAAACAGGCAAATTATAAAAAGGGCTTGCTAAACCCAAAACAGTATTTGGCACACCAACATTAGTAATATTTCTTACCCATATCTTTACTTTATTTCCCGAAACAACTATGGGTGAAGTAGGGGTTGTAATAAAGCTTGATAAATCCTGAAAGAATTTACAAACAACTGCTCTTCTTTCAATATGCTGTGAATCTGTCATAAGTTCCATACCACAACCATCTTCTAAATAAAGTTCAAATATAGAATTGGGACAACTAAATAGTACTCCTCGTTGACTTGATGATCCACCATTAATATTGTTGTCTATTAATATATCTGAAAGCTTATAAACATTTCCATAATTATCTAATACATTTTCTAGAACTCCATCTGGTGAGTAAATAACAGGGTTGATTTGTTCTTGAGAGAATAGTGAAAGACAATTAAACAAAACAAATAACAAAATAATTTTTTTCATAGTAAAGTTGTTTAAGTAATTAAAGTTTTTTTAAATCTCCAACAAAACTTCATTTAACATCCAGTTTTCTTAGGAACGTTTTAGGATATTTTTAGGATAAAAAAAGTGACTAATTTATTATTTAAGAAATAACTGTATATTAGTATTCCCAAACTACTCATAATTAAAATAGTCATCATGGTACATAAAAACTTAAGAAAAGCCAGAAAAACAAAAGGGTTAACTCAAAAACAAATGGCTGATGGAATTGCAATGGAACAAACAACATATTCCAAAAAAGAAAGAGGAATATCTCCTATAAGAAATGAAGAATGGATACGTTTTGCAAAAATTTTAGAAGTAACAGTAGAAGATATTAGAGATAAAGATTTACCTATTGAAAATATTCAAGATGATAAAAACCATATTTTAATTCCAAAAAACGCCTTTGAAATCATTATAAAATACAACAATAAACTTGAAGAAGAAAACAACACCCTAAAAGAACAACTAAAAACTTTAACAAAACTTTAAATTTTCCATCACATTCTTTGGAAAACCATTTGATAAATATTTCTGGTGAAATAATTCACAATAACCATTAAAAACAAAAAAATTATGAGTTCAAATTCAGAAACAAGTTACGGTGCACGCATCGGCAACGCAGAAAAACTAGTAGCAGCAGTACTAAACTATAACGGCTACATCCCAGTAAAACCTGAGTACAGTGTAACGGCCTATAGTGCACTAATCGCTGAAATCAAAAATCAAAACAATACAATTGCTACCAACAAACAAAGCTATTCTCTAGCAGTAGACAACCGTAAAAAAATCTTTGAAGTTAGCAACACCTCCATTGATAAATTACTTTCCCCAATCAATGCAGCCGTTAAAGTAATTTATGGAAGAACAGCAAAAGAGTCAACAGATGTAGCAAGCATCATTGCAAAAATAAGAGGAGCAAACATCAAAAAAAACAAATCAGCCAATCCCGATGAAGAAACAGTCAGCCAATCATACCAATCCTATAATTCAAAAGCACAATTCTTCTCTGATTTAGTGATAAACCTAACAAACTACGGAAACAATTACACTCCAGCAAACAACGACCTTACAACAGATAATCTAACAAACATTTATAACAGTGCAATTGCCGCCAATGCAGAAGTAATGAACACTTTCACACAATTTGCACAAAACAATAAAACCAGAAACGATAAATATTACGAACTGTCACAAACAGCTATCCGAATTAAAGACAGCATAAAATCGCAATACGGTGTAAAATCAACAGAGTACCTGCTCATAAAAGGATTAAAAATATAAAACTAAATACACCAGTTCAAGTAATCCCAACTCGTTATCAAAAACAAAATGGGATTCTATCGAGAAAAACCAAAAACCAAAAACCTGATAGCAAAAACTATCAGGTTTTTTTATGCAATTAAAATATCCTAGTCATTGTGTAGTGCTCCAAGGAGTTAAGTACAAATATAATTGCGAGTAACCTGCACTGAGCATAGACGAAGTGAAGCAATCTCATATCTTGTCAATGGTTTTGTCACCCTGAGCGTAGTCAAAAGGCGTCTTGTCAATGGTTAAGCCTTGCTTGTTAATAGTTTTGTCACCCTGATCGCAGTCGAAGGGCATCTTGCTTATTGTTGAACCTATCTAGCCAATGGTTATGCCTATCTTGCTTATTGTTGAACCTATCTTGCTTATTGTTGAGCCTTGCTTGTTAATATTTAAGCCTATCTTGCTTATTGTTGAGCCTATCTTGTCAATAGTTATACCTATCTTGCTTATTGTTGAACCTATCTTGTCAATGGTTATGCCTATCTTGCTTATTGTTGAGCCTTGCTTGTTAATAGATAAGCCGTGCTTGTTAATAGTTTTGTCACCCTGAGCGTAGTCGAAGGGCATCTTGTTAATAGTTTTGTCACCATAGTTTATACTGAGCGAAGCCGGAGTACAGTAAAAGAGCATCTTGCTTATTCTTGAAACTACTTCATCAATTATTTAACCAACCTTATTTATGGTTAATTTAATATCACTTATTAATGAACCACTTCTCCCTTTTGCCTTATCCCTAATCCCTTTTTTTCTTATCCCAATCCCTTTAACCTAATCCCTATTCCCTTTTGCTCCCTGATACCTCTTAACATCAATAGTCTTATCAAGTGGCTTTCCCCTTTCAATATAATCATATAAATCCAAAGCCATAGCTGGTGCCAGCATCACACCACGCGTACCAAGACCATTAAGAATATGAAGATTTTTGTATTTAGAATGTGTCCCTAATAAAGGTCTTCTGTCTTTCACCGTAGGACGAACGCCAGCAAAATGTTCCACAATTTCAAAATCACACGTGATAATTTCTTTAATTCTATCTAGTAGTTCTTGCTTTCCTTCAGCTGTTGGTAGGTTTGTTTTATCTTCCCAATTGTAAGTTGCACCCACTTTAAAAAGATAATTGCCCAATGGCAAAATAAAAACACTTGTATTCACAATCACATCAATATCCAATTCGGGAGCGCTGATGATAAATAATTCCCCTTTAGTACCATCAAGCGGTAAATACTTAAAAAATGGATTAGCATGCACCCCAAATCCTTCTGCAAAGACGATGTGTTTTGCTTTTACATCGTGATATTCCAAATAATCATCAAATAGTTGCAATTGATTATAATCAAAAGTGCTTTCAGCCAACAAATTAATTTGACGCAAATAGGAATGATAGTGTTCAAGCAAAATAACCGTATCCACATAACCCGTTTGCAAAACTTCCCCATAACCAAAAGGAGAATCAATAGCATTGTATTTTTTATTAATAAGTGCAGTAGAAAGAAACGCTGATAAATTGGGTTTATCCGAAGCAGTAAACCAATTGTTTTGTTCCTCAACAGAAAAAAACTTTCGGTAAATAGGCATTTTAAAATCGACTTGCGTGGCTAGTTTTTCTTCAATGCTTTTATAAAAACTATCCGCAATATCAAGTTGAACTTTGGCGTTCCACACTTCGCTAAACCGTTTTAAAATAACTGGATTATACAATCCACCTGCAATTTTGGTAGAGTTTTGGGAATGATTATCAAAAACCATAAACGATTTATTGTTTTGCAAAAGTGTTTCTGCAAAAGCAATTCCCGCCAATCCTGAACCAACAATAATATAATCTAGCATAATGGTAAACTAAAAAAAACTCCCACCATAAAGGTGAGAGTTTTATATTGTATTATGAAATATATTTTAGTAATTCCACATATCAGATTCGAAACTACGTATTTTTTCTTTAACACGTTCAGATTCTAAAAGTTGATTTTGAGCATTATCTTTCATGTAATCTGCAATTTGTCTATCGCCATATACATTCTCTTCTTTGTAAATCTCACCATTAAAACGTCGTGAGTTTAACAAATGGTCAAAGGTAATTGGCATGGCAGAGTTCTTATCATTAAAAGCCTTTGCATCATGAAGAATATCTCGAATGGCAGGGAAATAAACCCAAAACAATTCGATAACATCTCCATTTTCTTTACCAATATCTCTTGCTTCTGGAGCAATTGGACAAATGGCTAGCAAACGATACTTCAATTCTCCTTGACGTTTATCAAAATACCAAAAACCTTTTATTTTATATCCAGAAATGTCTTGTGCTCCTAATTCTCTCTTATCAATATACTGAGGATCCAAAACTGCAGCAGAAGCAGAAGGAACTGTTTCTGTTACCCAAGTTTTACCTTGCTTTACTCTACGTGTAGTAGGTTTTGGGTAAAATTCATCATAATGATCATTGATATAATCTTTTCCAGCAGGAATAGTATCAATAAAAGTAAATGACGAACCCATGTCTTTAAAAGTTTTCTTGGTGTTGAAATAATCATCAGTATAAACTTCAGTGATAGCACCACTTTTAATATTTTTTAACAAAACATCAAATAAAGACCTTCTTTCTTTTCCAACAAATGCAGTATCAATTGGATAGTACAAAGGAAAATTAATTCTTTCATCGATATCAATCAACTCCCACACTGTTTTTCCCATCAATACATCTCTATCATGAACATAACCATATGGTAATGGTTTGTCATTATCAGAAATTAATTGCGCTGGAGTTTTCTTTCCAATTTCATCTGGAGTCTTTGCATTAAGCAAATTAGACTGAGCAAATGAACTTGCGCTCAATACTAATGCAGATGCTGCGAATAAAAGATTTTTAATTTTCATAGTTTTCAAATAAGTTATAGTAGGTAATTAATAACTCAAAATATTATTGTATTTCGTATACAACCGGAGCTGCATCTTTTGTAATTACATTAGCACCACCAACAATCTTAGTTTTAATTTCAGAGATAGTAACTTGGTCACCTCTTGTTGCTCTTGCTAAAGCTGCTTTACACTGACTATTTACTCTATCTCCATTAACAATAATTGCAGGTTGACCTGGAACTTTAAATGTGAAACGAGTTACTTGGAAATTTAAATCATACAAGAAATCTTGTAACTCAGCAGTAACTTGAGACACTTCCAAACGTGATTTAGCACCTTTAAGTACACCTACTTGTTTTCCAATAGCACCAGCAGGAGCAGGAATATTTTTAATTCTAAATACTTTTTTATCTACAGCAGATTTACCATCAGCCATTTTACCAGTAACCGAAACGATTACTTCAGTACCTGAACCTGGGTTTAGGTTATATTTTCCACCTTTACCTGTTTTTGTCAATCCAGTTGCTGAAGCAGACACATCAGTATCAGGAATTCCTGCAAAAGATATTGTCATTGGGTTGTCTAAACCTCTATAAACCACATTCATTTTATCTGCAGAAATGTTAGCAGAATTTGGACGAGGAACAACTACATATTTACCTTCAAATTTTAAAGGAACTGGTTTCCCATCTTCCATAAAAGAGAAAGTACCGTTGATTGTTTTTTCTCCAACTCCACCAGCAGTCATAGAGATAACGGCTTGACCATTCTCTATTTTACCTGGACCAGAGAAAGATGTAGGAACAGTATTAGCATCATATTTTCCTAATACCACTTTACCTTTTACAGTTTCTCCTTCAAAGAAAACATTCTTATCTAGAACAACCATAGCTTGGAAGTTTTTCAAAGAAGCTGCTTGTGCAATTGTATTACCAATTAATGCATTATAAATATCTTGCTCAGTAGCTTGAACATCATTTTGCATACTAGTTAACTTTGCGATAGATGCAATTGCAGGAAAACCTTCAAAATGGTAAGCTAAATACTTCT
Source organism: Flavobacterium sp. RSB2_4_14 (assembly GCF_051547085.1). Lineage (NCBI taxonomy): Bacteria > Pseudomonadati > Bacteroidota > Flavobacteriia > Flavobacteriales > Flavobacteriaceae > Flavobacterium > Flavobacterium sp. RSB2_4_14. The sequence continues at coordinate 1,046,139 of NZ_JBPTTL010000001.1, read as the reverse complement.
TAGAAACGCCTTCCTTATCTTTAACGTCACTTAAATTAAATTTCTCATTAATTTTATTGACAATTATTTGGTATTTAACATCGTTTCCAAAAACAGCAATCAAATCCTTTTTGTATTTTTCAATATTAGCAATAACTTCTGCGCCCTTTTTGGAATAATTATCTCCTTCAAACCAATTTTCATCGATGTAACCACCTTTGTCCATTGCCTCGTAAGGTAATTTTCCGTCTTTTTCTCTTTCAAATTCTTTAGACACATCATTTTTCAAGTTACCTAAATAAGTGTATAACTCTTTAGATATTGCTTTTACTTGATTTGCTTTTTCAAGTGGCGCTTTAAAACGAGTTGGGTCATCACTTGCTTTGGTTTCTAAAGTAGTTAACAAACTAGTGTTATACTCCTCAGAAAATTTATTTACACCTTCAAATTTTTCGTTCATCAGACCAAAAGCGGTCAATACTTCTTTTGACATGTTTAATGCCAACATTGCGATGAAAACCAAATACATCAGGTTAATCATCTTCTGTCTAGGGGTTAATTTTCCTCCTGCCATTTTTTCTAATTAGTTTAAATTATTATTTTGTTTAAAATATATAGTTAAAAAACTAATTATCCTTTATTACTCATTGCAGAAAGCATTCCTCCATATACATTGTTTAATGTAGATAAATTAGAGGTTAATGATTGCATTTGATCTTTTAATTTTAAATTGTTTTCAGCAACTTCATTGTTAATTTGAGCATTTCTCTCAGCGCTTTGCACTTGAACATGGTATAAACCATTTAATGTCTCTAATTGAGTAGCCGCTTTTGTCATTTCTTCAGCATATTTTTTTGTTGAAGCAACAGAGTCAACTGTTGGAGAAATTGCTTTTGCAGCACCTTCAAAGTTCTTGATGCTATTTCCTAAACTTGCCATTAACTCGCCATCAATTTTAGCTTCTTTCAACATAGCGTCAAGTTTTTGAGATAATAAACCTTGAGCATCTTTTGTTTCTTCTTTTTTTCCTTTTTCTTTTGCTTGGCCACCTGCTAATTCAGGATATACTAATGACCAATCTAGTTCATTGTCTGGTGCATCAAATGCAGATAATGCAAAAATGAATGCTTCAACTCCAAGTCCTATGATTAACATCGCACTAGCACCTGTCCAGTGTTGAATTTTGAATAATGCTCCGATAATTACAACTGCCGCTCCCATACCGTAAGCGAAATTCATTGTTTTTTTGCTTAATAATGCCATAATAATAAAAATTTTAGTTAGTTAAGTTTAAAATATAATTTAGTTTAGTTTGAAATTACTTTCTTGGTGCTTTACCATTTTTTGTTACTTGAGTTCCCATATAATCTTGAACCGTTCTGAAACCTATGTAACTTCTAGCAGTATCAGCATATTCAAAATCTCTAGTTCCAACTTGTAAAAAGTAAGCAACATCTTTCCACGAACCACCACGAACTACTTTTCTCATGTTTTTGTTGTCTGCAACATTCGGGTTCATTGAGGAAACATATTCGTAAGCTGCGGCATCGTATGAAGAATCTGTCCATTCTGAAACGTTACCTGACATGTTGTATAAATTATAGCCATTTGGCTCATATGATTTAGCTTCTACTGTATATAAAGCTTGATCAGCTGCATAATCCCCACGATTTGGTTTAAAGTTTGCTAAGAAACAACCTCTGTCATTTTTTGCATAAGGTCCACCCCAAGGGTAAGTAGCCGATTCTAATCCACCTCTTGCAGCGTATTCCCATTCTGCTTCTGTAGGCAATCTAAAGGCATTGATTAAATCTTGTTTCTTCTTTTTAGATTTGATATAAGTGTTTTTATTTAAAGTTCTCCAAGCACAAAAAGCTTTGGCTTGTTTCCAGTTAACACCTACCACAGGATATTCTCCATAAGCTTGGTGCCAGAAATAATCATTGTGCATCGGCTCGTTATAAGAATAAGCAAAATCTTTAATCCAAACTGTAGTATCTGGATATACTTCTTGTTGTTCTGTTCTAATAAAAGAACTTCTCTTACCCGTTTTAGCTTTTGCTGCTGCTTGAATATCCATCCAAGAATATCTGAATTTTAACTTTCTTACATCTATTGTTCTCAAACCATTGAATGATTCTGCTACAGGCAAGTACATCGTATCCATAACCTCAGAATAGTATTCATCTGGATATTTACTTGTATCTTTAATAAGTTTAACTTTTCTGTTTAATCTTCTTCCAGCATAAGGATCATCATCAGTTCCTACACTGTAATAATTCTCATACATATATTTGTCGTAAGGAGTCATTTTTGCAGGATCAGTGTCATTGAAGGCAAAGTCACCAATACTTCCAGCATTTTTTCCACCTTTACCACCAGAACCTGCAGTTTGTCCTACTTCATCAGCAAGTATTGCCAATCGAACTCTTATTGTTGAATCTTTCACCCATTCTACAAATTGACGGTATTCGCTATTTGTAATTTCGGTTTCATCCATGTAAAAGGCTCTTACAGTAACTGTTTTTGTTGGCGCATCTTGAACATTGGCTAAATCATCATCTGATTTACCCATGATATATGCTCCACCAGGAATTAATGTCATACCAAAAGGCTTTTCTGGATTCCATTTCTTTCCTTTAACTCCTACTAACTCGCCTTTGTCGCTTGATCCTCCACAGCTTGTTAATAAAGCTAAAAGTGATGCAAATGCAATGAACTTCTTCATATATATTGGGGTTATTTAATACTTTATTTTTAAGGGCGTAAACCTATTTATTATTTTTTAAAAAAGCAATTAAATAGTATTAAATTTTATAATCTATAATTGCTAAACAGTATTACACATTTCAAAAGTAACATTTAAAATAGTAATAAAAAAATATTTTATCGACAAAATGCACTTTTTAACGCTAAAATACGATAATAATATATATTTGTAATCTTTTAATTATAATATTTAACTCTCTTACTTGCTTCTAGCAATTAAATGCTGTTTTTTCTTTGTGCTTTCCACCATCTTTCGGGTATCTCTTGATTGCATGCTTCAAGATACTCGTCATGTGAACATGGTAATAACGTATTTTTTTTTAGTTTATTGTGTTGATAAGCAAAATAATTTATCTCTATCCACCATCTATCCGTTTTGTTACTCTTGTAAAATATCAATTCTTCTGCTTCTAGAGGTACTATGTACTTAATATAATTTTCTTTGGTTCCAAAAGGATACTCATTGGAACGATAATTAACCCCTTCAATGAAATACCAAATAATTTGTGCAATGAGCACAGATTCTTCTTTTGTATTGTTATGATTGAAAATCCCTAAAGAACTAACCTTATCACTTATTCCGGCATATCTAGATAAGCTACAAATTTCCTTGCCATCAAATCCATTTGGAGTAAAGTTAATCATATTTCCTGAACTTGAAGACTTTACAGCATTTAAATCAACACTGACAATATCAGCATCGCGAAAAACGGGTTCGGACAATTCAATATTGTTGGATATTTCTCCTAATCTGTAAGCATCAAAATATAATTTTTCTACTAAATCTATTTCTTCTTGTGAATTATAATAGGTTTGATAGCCAACATTACTGTAGTTAAAAAGATTATTAGGCTCGTCAAGAATAATTTTTGATAAATAAGAATTCGCTGTTATTCCTTCCTCATGTTTTCCAATGTCCAATCTACTATCGATGGAAACCAGATTGACCATTTGTTCCAAATTATCGTATGAACGATATAATGCGTATGTTAAATCTTGTGTTCCACCTATAATAATTGGGATAATTCCTTTTCGAATTAATTTAGAAGCAACTTTTTGCAAGGCAAAAAAAGTGTCCTCAAGGGAATTTCCTGGTAATATATCTCCTAAATCAGCTATAGAACTTTGCCAATTCCCAGGAAACAAACCGTATAATTCTTTTCGAATGGCATTAAGATTAACTTCCTCAAAAGCTTTCAAGTCACCACGATTTTCTAAAACGCCAATAATGGCAATCTTAACTTTATTGGTATCTGGGAAGTCTTTATCGGTGTGAAATGATACTTTACTTCCTAGGTGCTGCGAAGACAATCCATTTATATATTGAATAATTTCGTTATCAACTGGTGATAGAAAATCAAATTCCATAGTTTATTTCTTTTTAGCAGGTGCTTTTTTGGTTGGAGTTTTTTTGGCTGCTGGTTTCTTAGCTGCTGGTTTTTTCTCTGGAGTTTTTTTAGCAATCATTTCTTTTACTTCTTCCAAAGTTAATTTGGAAGCATCAATATCTTTGTTGAGTTCGATTTTGATTTTGCCTTTGGTAATTTCAGATCTTCCCCATCGCGCTTTTTGAACTAAAATCCCTTCTTCTTCCCAATTGTGTATGACTTTATCAATGTTTTTTTGTAATTTATCTTCTATCAATTCCGCTACATCCGATTGAGATAGGTTGTCAAAATTGTATTTTTTTGAAACATTGATGAAAATTCCATTCCATTTGATAAAAGGACCAAAACGTCCAGTTCCTTTTTGAACTCCTTCTCCTTTGTATGTAGCAATTGGAGCATCAGCTTTTGTTTTTTCATTAATCAGTTCTTGCGCTCTTTCCATTGTGACGTCTAGTGGATCTTCGCCTTTTGGCAAGGATATGAATTGTTTTCCGAAACGAACATAAGGTCCAAAACGACCATTGCTAACTTCGACTTCTTCTCCTTTATATTCTCCTAAGTTTTTTGGCAACAAAAATAAATTTAAAGCTTCTTCCAAAGTAATGTTGCTGATATTTTGTTCTTGACGCAAACTGGCAAATTGTTTTTCTTCATCATCGGCTTCGCCAATTTGTGCTACTGGACCAAACTTTCCTAAACGAACTAAAACTTGTTTTCCAGTTTTTGGATCTTTTCCTAATATTCGCTCACCGCTTTCTCTCTCTGCGTTGTCTTGCACTTCAATAACATTGGGGTGGAACTTGTTGTAGAAATCCTGCATCATTTTTGCCCAATCGATGTTTCCTTCGGCTATTTCGTCAAAGTCTTGCTCTACTTTTGCCGTAAAATTATAATCTAATATGGCCGAAAAGTTTTTAACCAAAAAGTCGTTTACAATCGTTCCAATATCCGTCGGCACTAGTTTTCCTTTATCGGAACCAGTGTTTTCTTTTAATATTTTTTCGTCTACTTTATTAGCAGCTAAGGTTAACTGCACATATTTTCGTTCTACGCCTTCTAAGTTTCCTTTTTCGACATAGTTTCTATTAATAATAGTAGAAATTGTTGGCGCATAAGTCGATGGACGACCAATTCCTAGTTCTTCTAATTTTTTTACTAATGATGCTTCAGTGTATCTTGAAGCTGCACGCGAATATCTTTCGGTGGCGGTGATGATTTTATTGGACAATTTTTCGTTGACTTTCAAGGCAGGCAACATACCTTCTTGTTCTTCATCATCGTCGTCACTTCCTTCTAAATATACTTTTAGGAAGCCTTCAAACTTGATTACTTCGCCTGTGGCTTGGAAAACTTCACTGTGGTTATTGGCTTCAATCTTAACGTTGGTTCTCTCTAATTCAGCATCGCTCATTTGAGAAGCTAAGGTTCTTTTCCAAATCAAATCGTAAAGACGCGCTTGATCTCTTTCGACATTCACGGTGTGACGAGACATATCTGTTGGACGAATGGCTTCGTGTGCTTCTTGTGCGCCTTTGCTTTTGGTGGCGAATGTTCTTGGTTTAGAATACTCTCTTCCGTATGATTTTGTGATTTCGGCTTGTGCTGCTTCTGATGCTTCTTTGGAAAGGTTAACACTGTCGGTTCTCATATAAGTAATGAGTCCAGCTTCGTATAAACGTTGTGCAATTTGCATTGTGATTCCTACGGGTAAATATAATTTACGTGCTGCTTCCTGTTGCAACGTGGAAGTTGTAAAAGGTGCTGCTGGTGTTTTCTTGGTGGGTTTGGTTTCTAAATCGGCTACTTTATAGGTAGAACCGATGTTTTTGTTTAGAAAATCTTCGGCTTCTTTTTTGGTAGCAAAGTTTTTTGGCAATTTGGCTTTTACTACTTTCCCAGCTTCGTTAGTAAACTCGGCAGTAACGGAATAAGATGCAACCGATTTAAAGTCTTGGATTTCTCTTTCGCGTTCTACTATTAAACGCACGGATACCGATTGTACACGACCGGCAGATAATCCGCCTTTTACTTTTTTCCATAATACTGGAGAAAGTTCGTAACCCACTAATCGGTCCAAAACTCTACGTGCTTGTTGCGCATTGACTAAGTTATAATCGATTTCGCGAGGATTATCGATGGCTTTTAGGATGGCATTTTTGGTGATTTCGTGGAAAACAATTCGTTTGGTTTTCTTTTTGTCTAGTTTTAATTCTTCCGCTAAGTGCCAAGAGATGGCTTCTCCTTCGCGGTCTTCATCGGAAGCTAACCACACCATGTCGGCGTTTTTGGCTAGTCCTTTTAGCTTGGTGACTAAAGCTTTTTTATCGGCGGAGACTTCATATTTAGGTTTGAAACCGTTTAATACATCTACTCCTATTTCTTTGGAAGGCAAGTCGGCAATGTGCCCGTAACTTGACTCTACTTGGTAGTCGTTCCCTAGAAATTTTTCGATTGTTTTTGCCTTTGCAGGTGATTCCACTATTACTAAATTCTTTGCCATATCCCGATTGTTTGTGTGGGCAAAAGTAAACGTTTTTTTTAAAAATCCGTTTTCTTGTTGTTTTTTAGCGATGAATGACAATTGTTTTGTTTGAAAATTGAGCATAAAGAGATTACACAAGACTTGTTTATTTCAATTATATTTGAAAAAAAGAAATATAGAAATGAAAAATATCACTTTATTAATTTCACTTTATTTAATTGGAAATTTAAGCTATGGTCAATCGGTTGATAAATTAATTAACAGAAGTAATGATACAATTATTTTTGACAATAATATTCATAAAAAAGTTTATCAAATAAAGGTAGCTTACTCTCGACTTTCTGTTGATTTAATTGAATTTAATAATGGAGAATATAAAGGAACAGTTAATATAAATTTTGATACACAAATAAACGGGAAATGGGAAAAATTTGTTGGCAAAATTGATTTAGAATCAATTATTGTTGAAAAACTGATTTCAAAATTTTATGATATAGGCATTGAAAGCATAGAAGATTGCATAAAAAACAATGACTGTGCCTTTATATTAGATGGAGATGATACAAAAATTGAAATTTACACAAACTATCTACAGAAAAGTGTATCATTCAATAGTGTAACGCCTAAAGAGAAAATTATAAAAAACACTGCTTTAAATAGAAGACAGTGCATAAAAATAGTCAGATTTCTAGACAAAAAAATTAATTTAGAACAAAAATATATCCAAATGATGAGCAGATTACCTAAAGGTAAATACAGTTATTTTGAAAGTATTTCATTAGCAACATTCAATATTAAATAATTATTCTAACTTAATACAAAAATCCATTTTTAATTAATATTTCATAAGTTTAAGTGATTAGCTTCAAAATCTTTTGTTAAACCTCATCTGCCAACTTGTCATATTTTAGAATTTAGTATTATCTTTGCTGTCCGAATCCGAAGTTTCGGAGCGAGAAAGCGTAAAATAAATTAGATACTGAAATAAATTCAGCATAAATGGAAAAGGAAATTGACGAGAAGAAACAAGGTACTAGTCTTGTTTTGGAATACAAAAAAGAGAATACCAAGAAACTATTTATAGAAAGCTATGGCTGTGCGATGAATTTTTCGGACAGCGAGATTGTAGCATCTATCTTGACCAATCAAGGTTATAACACTACTCAAAATTTGGAAGAAGCCGACTTGGTTTTGGTTAACACGTGTTCTATCCGAGACAAGGCAGAGCAAACGGTGCGCAAGCGTCTAGAGAAATACAATGCGGTAAAACGTAGTATCAATCCTGGAATGAAAGTGGGTGTTTTGGGCTGCATGGCGGAACGATTGAAAGACCAGTTTTTGGAGCAAGAAAAAATTGTTGACATGGTGGTTGGTCCTGATGCTTACAAGGATTTGCCCAACTTGTTGAAAGAAGTGGAAGAAGGTAGAGATGCTATCAATGTGATTTTATCGAAAGACGAAACGTATGGCGATATTGCACCTGTCCGTTTGAATAGCAACGGTGTGAATGCGTTCGTTTCGATCACTCGTGGTTGCGATAATATGTGTACGTTTTGTGTGGTTCCGTTTACTCGTGGTAGAGAACGCAGTCGTGAACCGCAAAGTATTTTGGAAGAAATCAAAGATTTGTGGGATAGAGGTTTTAAAGAAGTTTGTCTTTTGGGACAAAACGTAGATAGTTACCTATGGTATGGCGGCGGTTTGAAGAAAGATTTTGTGAAAGCTACCGAAATGCAAAAAGCGACTGCTACTGATTTTGCTCAGTTATTAGAACAATGTGCGATTGCTTTTCCTAAAATGCGTTTTCGCTTTTCGACTTCTAATCCGCAGGATATGCACGAAGAAGTGCTGCATGTGATTGCTAAATATGATAATGTTTGTAATTATATCCATTTGCCGGTGCAAAGTGGAAGTACGAGAATATTAAAGGAAATGAATCGCCAACACACTCGTGAAGAGTACATGGCATTGATTGATAAAATAAAAAGAATTTTACCAGGTTGTTCTATTTCACAAGACTTGATTGCGGGTTTTCCAACAGAAACGGAGGAAGATCATCAAGACACGTTGAGTTTGATGGAATATGTGGAATATGATTTTGGTTATATGTTCTCGTATTCAGAACGTCCGGGCACTTTGGCAGCGAGAAAAATGGAAGATGATGTACCAGAAGTGGTGAAGAAAAGACGTTTGCAAGAGATTGTAGATTTACAACAAATACTAAGCGAAAAGAGAACCAAACGATTCTTGGGCGAAACGGTTGAAGTTTTAATTGAAAAAGAATCGAAGAAATCCAATCAACATTGGAGCGGAAGAAACTCTGAAAATGTGGTGACGGTTTTCCCAAAAGGAGATTATAAAGTTGGGGATTTTGTAATGGTAAAAGTAAATGATTGTACTACGGCAACTTTGATTGGAGAAGCGGTTGGGTATAGTGAGATGAATTAATAAAAGATACTGAAATAAATTCAGCATAAAATGGAATCAGTTCAAAACATAAAACAACGGTTTGAGATTATTGGGAATGACCCAAAACTCAATCGTGCCATAGAGAAAGCCATTCAGGTTGCTCCTACTGATATTTCGGTATTGGTTGTAGGTGAAAGTGGCGTTGGTAAAGAGAGTATTCCTAGAATTATACATTCGCTTTCGCATAGAAAACATGGAAAATACATTGCTGTAAACTGTGGCGCTATTCCCGAAGGCACAATTGACAGTGAACTTTTTGGTCACGAAAAAGGAGCATTTACAGGCGCTACCAATACTCGTGAAGGCTATTTTGAAGTAGCTGATGGTGGCACAATTTTTTTGGACGAAGTGGGCGAATTGCCTTTGACTACGCAAGTTCGTTTGCTACGTGTGTTAGAAAATGGAGAATTTATTAAAGTGGGTTCGTCTCAAGTACAAAAAACCAATGTAAGAATTGTAGCCGCAACCAATGTGAATTTGTTTGACGCGATTGAAAAAGGGAAATTCCGAGAAGATTTATACTATCGTTTGAGCACTGTGGATATTCCTATTCCACCACTGCGTGATAGAAAAGATGATATTCATTTGTTATTTCGAAAATTTGCTGCCGATTTTGCTCATAAATATAAAATGCCCCCGATAAAATTGAGCGACGATGCTATTGTCTTTTTACAAAAATACCGTTGGAGTGGCAATATACGTCAGTTGCGCAATGTAGCCGAACAGATTTCTGTTTTAGAAACCAATAGAGATATTTCCTTAGCCACTTTACAATCTTATCTTCCGGCGGAAGGCAGTAATTTGCCATCCGTTATTGGCGGAAAAAAATCGGAAAATGATTTTTCTACCGAAAGAGATATTTTATACAAAGTGCTTTTTGATATGAAAAGTGATTTGAATGATTTGAAAAAATTGACTTTGGAATTGATGAAAAACGGGACTAAAGTGCAAGACATTAATCCAAGTTTGATTCAAAAAGTATACGGTTCAAAAGAGACAGAAAGTGAAATTTCGTTTGAAGAGGAACCAAGGATGAATATAATACCTACTCAAAATCAATTGCAACAAGAGGAATTTGATGATGAGGAAAACCAAAATTATTTGGATGCAGAAACTATTGAAGAGGAAGAAGTATTGAAATTGGAACAAAAAGAAATTGAACTCATCAAGAAATCATTAGAACGACACAAAGGCAAGCGAAAAGCTGCAGCCGATGAACTTGGAATCTCTGAGCGAACACTTTATCGAAAAATTAAGCAGTTTGATTTGTAATATAAAAGACGAATGAAATTTGAAAAAGTATATCTTTGAAATCCAAATGAAAAACATAAAATACATTTTACTTATCCTCATTGCTTTAAGCATCAACAGTTGTTCTGTTTATAATTTTACAGGAACAGGAAAAATTGATGCTAAAACGTTTCAGGTGAATTATTTTCAAAACAATGCGGATTTGATAGAGCCTGGAATTGAAAGAACTTTTACGATAAAACTTCAGGAAATTATTCAGAATCAAACCAACTTGAATTTGACCAGTTCCAATGGCGATTTACTTTATGAAGGCGAAATTACGGATTATAGAATTACACCGATGACCGCCACTGCTGATCAAAGAGCGGCACAAAACAGATTAACCATTAGAGTAAATGTCCGGTTTAGCAATAAGAATAAAGAAGAAGATAATTTTGAAAAATCATTTTCATTCTTCTTTGATTATGATGCAACATCACAATTAACTGGGTCAAAATTAACAGAAGCTTTGGATGTGATTTTTGAAAGAATTACACAAGATGTTTTCAATGAATCATTAGCAAAATGGTAGATTTATAAAATGAACTTAACTGATTATACTTATTTACTTAACAAACCCGACACTATCAACGATAGACATGCTGAAACATTGGATACTGTTTTGAATGCATTTCCCTATTTGCAAAGTGCTCGTGTTTTGAAGTTAAAACACCTGTATAATCAAGACAGTTTTCATTATAATCAAGCACTGAAAGTTACCGCTGCTTATACTACCGACAGAAGTATTTTGTTTGATTTTATCACTTCAGATACTTTTGTTTCGGTTCAAAAAGGGTTGTATGAAAAAAAGCTAGAAGAGTTAATGAACATGAGTGTTATAGGCAGTGAAGAAGTAATTGTTGCATACAAACCAGCAATTGATCCTTTGGAACAGTCGATTTTAACCTCCATTAAGGAAGCCACAACTTCAGAGGAGCAAAAAGTTTCTGAAAAATTAGCCATTGGCAAACCTTTAGAGTTTTCAAAAAATGAAAAACATTCATTTCAAGAATGGTTACAATTATCACGATTAAAACCAATTGACAGAGAAAATTCAAAGAAGGAAACTCCATCAGTTGATCATGATAAAATGAAAAAACTGGATTTAATTGATAAATTTATTGAAAATAATCCTAAAATTTCTCCCATTACAAAAGATGCCACTGTTCCTATAATTGAACCAATAGCCGATGATACCAGTTATTTGATGACAGAAACCTTGGCTAGAGTTTATTTAGAACAAAAAAAATATTCAAAAGCCATTCAAGCTTATGAAATATTAATTTTGAAATATCCAGAAAAAAGTAGTTTCTTTGCAGACCGAATTTCGGATATTAAAATTTTACAACAAAATAATAATTAATTACAATTCATCATGTTTACAATTTTTTTAGTATTAATAACAATCGTTTGTTTTTTATTGATAATCGCAGTTATGGTTCAAAACCCTAAAGGTGGCGGTTTATCTTCTTCATTAGGTGGATCACAAATGCTAGGTGGTGTTCAAAAAACTACTGATTTTTTAGACAGAAGTACTTGGGTATTAGCTACAGCATTAATCCTTTTGATTTTATTATCAAGTCTGAGTTTTCCTAGTATGACTGGACAATCAGATTCAAAAGTAATCGACCAAACAGAAACTCTTGCTCCAAAAAGCACTACCACAAAATCAACTCCGGCTAAACCAGTTGAGACGCCAAAAAAATAACTAAGAGACATAATAAATATTCAATGCCAGCGCTGACATGCTGGCATTTTTTTTAGGAAAAAATGTCAGTTTTATTGACTTGGCACAATTTCTGAAAAAACAAAAGCATTCATTCAAATAAAATAAAAATATATAATTATGGCATTAAACATTAAACCTCTTTCAGACAGAGTAATCGTGGAACCAGCAGCTGCCGAAACTCAAACTGCTTCTGGAATAATAATTCCAGATACCGCTAAAGAAAAACCACAAAAAGGAACTGTTGTAGCGGTAGGAAACGGTAAAAAAGATGAACCAATGACTGTGAAAATTGGTGACACTGTCCTTTATGGAAAATATGCTGGAACCGATTTGAAATTCGATGGAAAAGATTATTTAATCATGCGCGAAGACGATATTTTAGCAATAATCTAAAATTTGTTTCAGGTTTCAAGTTTCAGGTTTTATCCCTAAAAACAACTTTAAAAAAAACAACTTTAAACGTTAAACAAAATAACTTTAAACAAAAAAATTAAAATGGCAAAAGACATAAAATTCGATATTGAAGCTCGCGACGGTTTAAAACGTGGTGTAGACGCTTTAGCAAATGCAGTAAAAGTAACCCTTGGACCAAAAGGAAGAAATGTAATTATATCAAAATCATTTGGTGGACCAACCGTTACAAAAGACGGTGTTACTGTAGCAAAAGAAATAGAATTGAAAGATGCACTAGAAAACATGGGTGCACAAATGGTAAAAGAAGTAGCTTCAAAAACCAATGATTTAGCTGGTGATGGAACTACAACTGCAACCGTTTTAGCGCAGGCAATTGTGAAAGAAGGATTGAAAAACGTTGCAGCTGGAGCCAACCCAATGGATTTAAAACGTGGGATTGACAAAGCAGTTGAAGCTATCGTTGCTGACCTTGGAAAACAAGCTCAAGTAGTAGGAAGTGACTCTGAAAAAATTAAACAAATTGCTTCCATTTCTGCTAATAATGATGAAGTAATTGGTGAACTTATTGCTACAGCTTTTGGAAAAGTAGGCAAAGAAGGTGTAATCACTGTTGAAGAAGCAAAAGGAACAGATACCTATGTAGATGTTGTAGAAGGAATGCAATTTGATAGAGGTTATTTATCTCCATACTTTGTGACAAATCCAGAGAAAATGGAAGTGGAATTAGAAAGACCTTATATATTATTGTACGATAAAAAAGTATCTTCTTTAAAAGAATTATTACCTGTTTTAGAGCCAGTAGCACAATCAGGAAAACCATTATTGATTATTGCAGAAGATGTTGATGGCGAAGCTTTATCAACTTTGGTGGTAAACAAATTACGAGGTGCTTTGAAAATTGCAGCGGTTAAAGCTCCAGGATTTGGAGACAGAAGAAAAGCCATGTTAGAAGATATAGCTATCTTAACTGGTGGAACTGTTATTGCGGAAGAAAGTGGTTACACACTAGAAAATGCTACTTTAGAAATGCTTGGAACAGCAGAAAAAGTTACTATTGACAAAGATAATACAACCCTTGTAAATGGTGCTGGAGATGCTTACATGATTAAAAATCGTGTGAACCAAATAAAAGGTCAAATGGAAACTACAACTTCTGATTATGACAAAGAAAAATTGCAAGAACGTTTGGCTAAATTAGCTGGTGGTGTTGCTGTTCTTTATGTTGGTGCTGCTTCTGAAGTAGAAATGAAAGAGAAAAAAGATAGAGTTGACGATGCGTTACACGCCACTCGTGCTGCCGTTGAAGAAGGAATAGTTGCTGGTGGTGGTGTTGCACTTCTTAGAGCTAAAAATGTATTGACCAGTCTAAAATCAGAAAATGCAGATGAAGCTACAGGAATTCAAATAGTTTCTCGTGCGGTGGAATCTCCATTAAGAACTATTGTTGAAAATGCAGGTTTAGAAGGTTCTGTAGTGGTAGCAAAAGTTACTGAAGGAAAAGGAAACTTTGGTTACAATGCCAAAACAGACGAATATGTTGACATGTTAAAAGCTGGTATCATAGATCCTAAAAAAGTAACTCGTGTAGCACTTGAAAACGCTGCATCAGTGGCTGGAATGATTTTAACTACTGAATGTGCTTTAGTTGAAATTAAAGAAGAAAACGCTGGTGGTGGAATGCCAATGGGCGGTGGAATGCCAGGAATGATGTAATTTAATATCTAATAAATACTATAAAAATGCTTCAATTTCTTGAAGCATTTTTTTGTTTTAAACAAAAATATTTTTTTGATGTCATTTTTTTATTACTTTTATTTCATGGATAGAAAAAAAGATTTCATCACTGCCTTACTTGTACTTTGCAGCTTTTCAGTGTTTTCTCAAACAGACACTAATGATAGTGCAAAAAAAGAAATTCAAAACAAACTTACCTCCTATTTTTCATTAGAAAGAGAGAATATAAATCTACATCTTAACAAAACCACATTTTTAACAAATGAAACTATTTGGTTTAAAGGATATGTCGTTAATAGAAAAACGCACCAGCCCTTTTTCAACACCACAAATGTTTTTGCCATATTGTATGATGACAAAGGAGTTAAAATTTTTGAAAAATTACTTTTTGTCAGTAACGGAACTTTTACTGGGAAGTTTGAGCTCAATGAAAAACTTCATTCAGGCAATTATTTCATTCACGTTTACACCAATTGGATGAATAATTTCATTGAAGATGAGTCAACCATACAAAAAATCAATGTCATTAATTCAGCAGAAGGAGCATTGACAGAAAACCAAAATCCAGATAAAGAAACGCTCGAATTAAAATTACATCCTGAAGGCGGAAGTTTAATTAAAGGAATTACAAATGTTGTTGGCATAAAATTATCCGATTGTTCTGGAAAAACAGTTAGTAATACCGAAGTTCAAATACAAAATAATAACGGTGATATTTTGCAAACTGTAAAATTAAACCCGTTTGGTTTTGGAAGATTTGAAATTGTACCTGACAATACTTTAATTAAAGCCGTTTGCAATTTT
Source organism: Flavobacterium sp. RSB2_4_14 (assembly GCF_051547085.1). Taxonomy (NCBI): domain Bacteria; kingdom Pseudomonadati; phylum Bacteroidota; class Flavobacteriia; order Flavobacteriales; family Flavobacteriaceae; genus Flavobacterium; species Flavobacterium sp. RSB2_4_14. The sequence continues at coordinate 1,031,081 of NZ_JBPTTL010000001.1, read as the reverse complement.
GATACTAAAAAAATTGAAACCATTTTACAAACTTCCACAAAAACGGGGATATCACTAGAAATAAATAGTTTCACCTTTCTCGATAAAACGATTTTTAAGGTTAAAACTAATTTGGAAAGCATTCCTATTATAGAAAACAAAACCATTTATCTTCTAGTCAATCAAGATGATAAAAATTTAATTTTCCCTTTGAAATTAAATAGTCAAAATTTGGAACAAGTCGTTTCGATTTTAAATGAAAATCTATATGAAGGAATTAATACCATTAGAATAATAGACAATGAGTTAAATCAATGGTGTGAGAGAGCTATCTATATATATCCTAAAAAAGACAAACCTATAAGTTTACTGTTTAATTCTAAAAAAAATGGTAAAGTAAAAATGGTTGGTTATTCTGAATATGCTAATGCTAATCTAAGTATTGCTGTTTTACCCGAAGAAACCAAAGCGCAAGAAATAGAAAACAATCTTTTATATTCCTCCACCATATTTCCCTATTTAAAAGACCCATTTAATGAAGTTAATTATTATTTTACTGAACCATCAAGAAAACAATTTTATGAATTAGATTTGGCTTTACTAAACCAAAGCAAACCCAAATATGAATGGAAAAACATCGTTTCAAATCCACCAAAATCCAACTATAGTTTTGACATTGGTTTAACGATAAAAGGGACTATCAATCAAGAACTAAAAAACAAAGAGGCATATAAAGTCAGGTTATATTCTATCAAAGATTTAATTTTAGTATTGTCTGAAGTGAATGAAAAAAATGAATATGCGTTTGAAAATATAGCAATACCCGACTCTACTGTTGTTGAATTGTCTTTGCTAAAATCCCCAGAAATGAATGCGGTTTCAACCAACTTTGTAACGCAAGTTTACAATAGAAACAGACCATATACAAAGCCCTTTTTGGTGCCTTTCGGTGATTGTAAAAAACTTCAAGATAATGTTTATTCTGATCTGTATGATTTGCCAAAATTTAATGGTGAAATTATCAATCTAAAAGATGTAATTGTCAAATCCAAACCAAAAAGAGTTTTGGTAAATGAAAATAAATTTGGAAATTCCTATTTGCGAGGTTATAAAATAGACGAAAACGACACTTCTAGTTTATTAGGATTTATAGAACAAAATGGGTTTAACGTAAGCAGAACTGCTACTGGTGACGTTTCAATAACTTCAAGACAAATAACATCCTTTTCTGGACCAAGAGCTACTCCAGAAGTATATCTTGATGAAAGAGTCTTATTCTCGTTTGCAGAACTGGATATGATGGACATGACTGAAATTGACGAAATTTATATCAATGCTAATGCCATTGTTCCATCAACTAGAAACAAACAAGGAATTATAAAAATCTACCGGAGAAAAAATTTCACCGCCAAGTCAGTTTCAAAATCAGTTCCTTTTTTAATAAAAGACGGCTTTGAAAATATTTCAAGTTTTACAAATAGCGATTATGAAAATTTTGCTAGTAAAGGATTTGAAAATTTTGGAATTGTTGACTGGCGTCAAACAATACTAACAGATGAAAAAGGAAATTTTTTATTTGAATTTCAAGATGCGAATATAAAAAAATACAAAGTCATCATTCAGGGATTTACCATAAACGGTGAATTAATTAATAAAGAATTCAAAATCTCTATAGATTAATTAAATGTATGTTTTTATTCTTCCCCTTCAGTTTTTGGATGCTTCTTAATCATTTTCAAAAAGACAGGCAAAGTTGATATGAATATTATTCCAATAACTATTTTTTCGATATGATGTTTTAAATCAATATCATATTTATCAAGGAACATCCCATACAAATAATGTCCAGAAAAAATTAACACAAAAGACCAAAGAAAAGAACTTACGATGTTGTAGAACATGAATTTCTTTTTGTCCATTGTTACAATTCCAGCAACAATAGGTGCAAAAGTTCTGACAATAGGCAAGAAACGAGCAAAAATAATGGCTTTCCCACCAAATCTTTCGAAGAAATCCTTGGACTGAATTAAGTACTTTTTCTTAAACCAAAAGCTGTCTTCTTTTTTATATAAGTAATAACCACTTTTAGCTCCAAACCAATAACCCATCATATTCCCAAGAATTCCAGCAAGTGCAACTAGAGTTGACAATAGCACTACATTGACCAAATCACTCTCGATGAAAGTGAAATTTTCGATTAAACTACGGCTATAAATGCCTGCTAAAAAAAGTAAACTGTCACCCGGAAGAAAGAAACCTGCGAACAATCCTGTTTCGGCAAAAACTATAAACAGTACTATCCAAAGTCCAATTTTTACTCCACCAACAGACATTGTTATGTAAAACTCTGGATTTAGCAATTGCAACCAATCAAAATCATTCATGCATTTTATAATTAAATTGTGTAAAAATCGAGCGTGAAATTAATCAAAAAAAAATGATTTTTGACTTTTATATAAAAACAATTTTCGCCTTGAGTAAAAAAGAAAAACTCCCAAAAAATTACTTTTGGGAGTTCATAAATTATTTTCTTTCGTATTTGCAACAGCCATGAAGATTATCATAAACCTCTTGAGTAGTTTTGACTTCTTCGGTATCGTGACCAACTTTGGCAATGGCTTTTTTAACATCTAGCAACGAACATTTTTCCTCATTGATAATTACTACCATTTGATGTGTTTCAACATTCCAAGTCGCTGATTTGACACCGCTAACAGAAAAAGCCGCTTTCTGAATTCGCTTTTGACATTGTTCACAGTTGCCATTTACTTCGAACTCATATTTAGCATTTTTACTTTTTTGTTCTTGCGCTTGAGTTGAAAAGGCGAAGAACAGTAACATCATTCCTAAAATTGTATTTTTCATATTTTCTATTTTTTTATTGTTATTTAAATTGATTTCTATTTTATTTTAAATCGCAATCCAGCATAATACATTTGACCAAAAATTGGCGCATACACTATAGAAGTATCAAAAGTTGGACCAAATGGGTTGTCACTTCCCAAAACCGCTTTATCTTGACGATAATTTCCAATATTCTCTCCACCAATATACATTTCAAAAGTACTAGAAAAAGTTCGAGTAATTTGCGCATTCATAACGGCAAATGATGGTGAAAATTCAGGAAGTCTATCTTGCTCAGGATTACTAGCTGTATTGGGTAATTGTTGTTTTCCAAGCCAATTCAAAGTGTAATCAAATTTCCATTGTTTCCCTTTTTCTTTTATATGTGTTTCATATTCTATATTTCCAAAGAAACGATGCTTGGCTTGCAAAGGTCTTTGAAAACTTCCCGAAAGGTAATCTGTTGAAATATCATAGTATTTATAAGCAGTTCTCAAATTCAAATGTTTGATAATTTCTAAATTAAAATCGAGTTGCAAACTGTTGGCAAATGATTTTCCTTTTAAATCATAAAACAAAACTTGTTGCGGAGAGTTCATAACATCTACAACAGCTTGATTTTGGAAATCGGTTCGATAAAAATCAAATCCTACATCAGCACTTTTACCAAACAACATAAAGTTTTGAGTAAAACTCAGCCCATAATTCCATGCAATCTCTGGATTTAAACCATATATTTTTCCATCAGTGTCTAGCACTGAAAAAACTCTTGAACTCGCAAAAAGATTTTGATTTTCGGCAAAAATATTGGCAGCGCGTTTTCCTCTTCCGGCAGAAAATCGAATGACTGATTTATCCCAAGGATTATATTTCACATGCAATCTTGGCGTAAAAAATACCCCTAACCTATTGTGATAATCCAATCTTCCACCTAATATATAACTGAATTTATCGTCGTCGTCAAAGGTATATTCAAAAAAAGCACCGACAGAATTGTCAATTCTACTAACATCAGTAAGGTTTACAAACTCCGCATATTTATCATATGTAAAATTCAATCCAGTGGCAAACTTATGCATCGTATTGCTGATTATAGAATTGAAAATCAAATTCGAATAAAAACTTTGTTGCTTGATATCGTATTGGTTTAATCCAAAATACGATTGCTGATTATGACTGGTAAAAGCGTTTTGAAAACCAATGCTTTGATAGGGCATGTCTTTGAAAACATAACCTACTTTTGAGGTGAAATCCAATCGTTCCGTATTGATTTCTGAACCCCAATAATTGGTTGTCAGTTTATCGCTGTCGGGATCAAAATTGAGTTCTCCTGTTTGCTTCTCATCATTCATAAATCGGAGATTTAAAAATGAAACCCAACCTGTTTCAGGATTAGAATATTGCCAACGATTGACAATATTGAATTGTTTTCCCAACGGATTATCCATAAATCCATCGTCGTTCATGTCATTTTTGGCCACACGCGCATTACCATGAACAAACAAACTTGTTGCCCAATAATCGGAAACTTGCTTGTTGAAATGTGTATTCAATTCAAATCTACTTCCTGAGTCGCCATAAGCATTCAAGAAAAACGGAATGTCTTTCATCGGTTTTATTAATTCCGTATTGATTTGGCCTGAAATGCTTTCGTAACCATTAACAACGCTTCCTGCGCCTTTGGTAATTTGGATACTTTCCACCCAAGTTCCTGGTGTAAAAGACAATCCATAAGCTTGTGAAGCGCCACGAACCGAAGGTATGTTTTCTTCGGTTATCATAATATAAGGACTAGTTAGTCCAAGCATTTTTATTTGTTTGGTTCCAGTCAGAGCATCCGAAAAATTTACATCAATCGATGGATTGGTTTCAAAACTTTCGGCTAGATTACAACAGGCAGCTTTGAGTAATTCTTTGCTTGTTACAACCGTTGTATTGGCTGTTCCTGAAAGTGATTTTTTTATTCCTTTTTTGTTGGCTTTTACTTTTACTTCTTCTAATTTTTCTTGTGAAAAAGCAATTGTACAAAACAGCAATGTTAGAAATAACAGTGTTTTTTTCATTTTAAAAGATTTTAAATTTAATTATTGCAATTAAATTCCTCTAAGGGTTAGAGAAACTGAAATAAATTCAGTTTAAAATCAGGAGTAAAAAGTATATTGGCAGTAGAGTTTGTAAAGCGGTGGTGCATTTGATTGACAATAAAATGCCACTTTTTCATTTGAAAAATGCTGAGTTTCAATTTCAGCAAATAGTTGGTTTCTATAGTCAGAGAAATAAACTGGTTCAAAGTCAAGAGAAATGGTCTTGATGATGACTTGTTCGGCTTTACTTTTTAAGTTAATTTTTTTATCAGAACAACAACCTTTATTAGCAGTTTCTTGTTTTGCACAACAGGTTTTTTCAACCTTTATTGGCATTTGACAAACTTCTTCTTGAGAAAAAACAGAAGAAACAGCCGCAATTTTTCCGCCACAATAATGAACACTAAAAGCTAATCCCGAATTGGAAACCAATACGAGTAAAGCGATTAAAAAACTTATGTGCTTTTTCAAAATCATGTTGCAAAGTTACTTATAATATTGAACCAAAAACTTAAAATAGTATTAAAACTTTACAAATCAATCTCTTGTCCCATCAATGGAACGGCACAATCATACCCATATTTTTCATGAATTTTGATGCGCAATTCGTCTGCAGATTGATTTTCGCCATGCACTAAAAATACTTTTTCCGGTTTGTTTTCTAATTCAGAAAGCCAATTTAATAAATCATTTTGATCACCGTGAGCAGACAAACCTTCTATTTCTCGAATTTTGGCTAAAACAGGATAATATTTTCCGTAAATTTTAAGCTCTGTTGCGCCTTCGAGTAATTTTCTACCACGTGTTCCTTCGGCTTGATATCCTACAATGATAACTGTGGTTTCAGGCAAACCTATATAGCGTTCTAAATAACTCAACACTCTTCCGCCAGTAATCATTCCGCTAGCAGCGATAACTACTTTGGGTTGTTTGTCATAAATGGTTTCAATCGTTTCTTGATACTCTGAATTCATGGTAAACATTTGACACATTTCGGTACACTCTTCCAAGGAAAGTTTATGCCATTTTTTGTTATTAGTAAAAATATCCAATACGCTTATTCCCATTGGAGTATCAATTACATAAGGAATATTTGGAATTCTTTCTTCTTTTTTCAGTTGCCAAAGTAAAAACATAATAGTTTGTGCTCTTTCTACAGCAAAGCTAGGAATGATAACAGTTCCTTCATTTTGAAATGTATTGTTGATGTATGTTTCGAGCAATAATTTTACATCTTCATCAGGGTGAATTCGATTGCCATAAGTGCTTTCCAGAAAAATATAATCGGCTTTTTTTGGTTTTACTGGAGCATACATAAGCACATCGTCATCGCGACCAATATCTCCTGAGAAAACTAATGTTTTATTTTCCAATTTTAGTTCAATAGAACAAGCACCAATAATATGTCCCGCATTAAAAAATCGAGCGGAAATTTCAGCATCCAAAGCCACTTCGTCATTTGTCTTTACAACTCTAAATAATGGGAAAACTCTTTCTGCTTGAGCAACATCATATAATGGTTCGGCTTTTTCATGTTTTGAAAAACGATCTTTGTTCGCACGCTCGGCTTCTTCTTCTTGAATTTTGGCACTATCCAATAAAATCAATTTGGCTATAGCTGCTGTTGGACTAGTACAATAAATTTTCCCTTCAAAACCTTGGTTTACCAATCTTGGCAACCAACCACAATGGTCTAGATGTCCGTGAGTCAGCAATACAAAATCGATGGTTGACGGTAAAATTGGCAATGGTTCCCAATTGAGTTCACGTAAAGGTTTTATTCCTTGAAACTGTCCGCAATCTATCAGTATTCTAACGCCATTGCTTTCTACCAAAGTTTTTGAACCTGTTACAGTTCCTGCTCCACCTAAGAATTTAATTTTCATTTTTATATGTATTTACAAAGCTCTGAGGCTTCTTTTAAAACATTTTTTATTCTGTTTGGACTTAATCCAATTTTTTCTAGAGTTTCCGGAGTATCCAAAATTTCTCTAACCAAAATGATATCAAGCACCATAAGTTTATCTTTTTCAGAAATAGTTAATGTTGTCAAACACGTAATTGGATACAATTGATTATTGTCAATTTTTTTACTCAAACTATTTTTTTCAGGATAATCCCAACTCAATAATTTTAATCCAGAACATTTAGCAAATAGTATTGCATCTGATGTAAACCTATTATTGGTTACAATCCAACATCCCAAAATTTTATCATTTTTAGTATAAATGAGATGACTTCTATCTTTCAAATCATTAAATCTCGACAAAATATACATGGGTACTTTCACATCAGAATTAGCATCCTTTCCCGAATGGAATTTGCATTCTACCATTTCTATAACATTGTTCTTCATGATGGCAACATCAACTTCGTGTCCCACACATTTACCTGATAAGAAAAGATTGGTTTGCGCCAAATAATCTTCGGAAATGAACAACCTGGCGATAAACTTTTCAAAAAAGAAACCAGCTGGACCGAGAAGCTGAATGGCAGCACGTAAATTGTACCGCGCTGCATGAGAATTAGAAGATTTTTTTAATAATGCAAAGGCTAACTTGTAAATTTTTTTGGTAGAAATACCTTCGTAAATTTGACTTTCGATATTTTTCAAAACTTCCTCAACAATCATTTTGTTGGCACCAGATTTCAGCAAAGAATTTTTAAGCTTGTCTCGATTGAAATCAACGATATTTCCTGAATGCTTTACTATTTTCATGATAAACCAAATTATATTTTAGTTTTAGAACATAAGTAAAGTTACGAAAAAAAGGTCATTTCTTCGTTTGTTTCTGATAATAAAAAGCGGGTATGAAAAGGAGAATGAATATTGGCTGAATAATAAATCTTCTGATGTAGAATAAGGTCATTTTATTTTCTTCTCCAAAAAAAGTGAGTACAAAAATGAAACTTATCATCAACACCGAACCCAAAATCATGTAAAGCAAAATAGAGAATTTGACAATTTTGGTGTCTTTAAAAATTACATACAATAGAAACAATGAAATCACCGAATTGAGATAAAAGCGCATTCCCAAACTAAAAAATAATTTGAAAATGTTTATTTCTGGAAAGGGTAAATGGGAATACTCACTTTTGAAATAATTCAAAAACGGATCATAAAATAACGTGTCTTCAAAAACTCTTATCAAAACCAAGAGCAATAGTAAAAACAACGACCAAAATAATTTTTGCTTATTTTTCAGCAATACTTGTAGCATAATTTGAATATTTATTAACCCATAGAATCCATAATAAAAAAACAACTCCATAAATCACCAATGGAAAAATAACACCGTGTAAAATATGTTCCATTTCAGGAAAATGATATAATGCTATACATAACAAGGCAATCCGAGTAATATTCAAAACATGGATTACTATACTTCCCAAGGCAATAAAAATAATCGTGTTTTTAAATTTTCCAGTAAATGCTAGTGTAAAAGCAATAAATAAAATAATAACACTTAGGGCATTACATCCTTCAATTATTCGTGAAATGTATGTATTGTGATAGAACATTTTTACACTTGGTTCTTTGAGATGAGGCATGGTGTATGATTGCGAGTCGAACCAAGACAATACAGTTTCGGTTTGATTTGCCACTAATTGTGTAAAAGTATCGACCTCATTTTTTGAAGTATCAAACCGATTCAAATAGGATTGATAAACAATGGTTAGCAATAAATAACTCAATACAAATTTCCCAAGAAAAAGCAAAAATGGTTTGTATTGCACCAACAAATTTTTCAAAGTGTAATTTTTAACAAATTTATATAAAATAAAAAAAGCGCAGTCCTTACTTTTGCATAAAATTGAAATTGAACAGAGATTGCACAGTTTTGCACAAATTAATCGCCTAAAAATCAAATTATGAATTTCGAAAGCTTAAAACCTCAAGTGATAACTATTCTATCTGAAACAAATACTGAAAGAGATATTAAATTAAAAAATCTATGCAAATTCTTATCTGACAACGTTGCCTACTATAATTGGGTTGGTTTTTATTTTGCCAATCACGAAAATAAAACGTTGCATCTTGGACCATATGTTGGCGCCGAAACAGATCACACGGTTATTCCTTTTGGGAAAGGTATTTGCGGACAAGTAGCGGAGTCCAATGCCAATTTTGTAGTTCCCGATGTTGCAGCACAAGATAATTATATCGCTTGTAGCTTTACTGTTAAGTCTGAAATCGTTGTTCCATTGTTCGTAAACGGAATTAACATTGGACAGATTGATATTGATAGCCATGTACTTGACCCATTCACCGAATTGGATGAACGATTTTTAGAATTTGTAAATGAGGAAGTTGCAAAATTATTTTAATCGTAAAAATAATTCCAATATCGTGTTTTATATATCGTATTTTTTTCTACATTTGCACACGAATTAAGAAAATCTTGATTTATACATAATAATCATTAAATAATATTAGCATGTACTTAACTAATGAAGTTAAAGCAGAAATCTTCGCTAAACACGGAGGAAAAGCAGAAAACACAGGATCTGCAGAAGGACAAATCGCATTGTTCACATTTAGAATATCTCACTTAACTGAGCACTTGAAAAAAAATCGTCATGATTACAACACAGAGCGTTCGTTGGTACTTTTGGTAGGTAAAAGAAGAAGTCTTCTAGACTATTTAAAGAAAAAAGATATCAATAGATATCGTGAGATTATTAAAGAATTAGGTATTAGAAAATAATACATATTTAAAGAGGTGCGAAAGTGCCTCTTTTTGTTTTTAAACGTTTTTATAAAAAAAGTTTAGTTTTTCATTGGAATACAACAACTACAACAACACAACTATTCTGTCGACAGGCAGGCAAACCAATGTAAAATTAAAAAAGGAAATTTATGATTCCACAATTATTTGTAGAAAGTATCGATTTAGGTGATGGCAGAAGCATCACAATCGAGACAGGACGATTAGCAAAACAAGCTGACGGTTCTGTAGTAGTTAGAATTGGAAATACTGTTATTTTAGGAACAGTAGTATCCGCAAGAAAAGCAAGTCCAGGTATCGATTTTTTACCCTTAACGGTAGATTATCGCGAAAAATTTGCAGCATCAGGACGTTTTCCTGGTGGTTTCTTCAAAAGAGAAGCGCGTCCAAGTGATAGCGAAGTGTTAACCATGAGATTAGTTGACCGAGTATTGCGTCCGCTTTTCCCAAATGATTATCATGCAGAAGTTCAAGTGATGATCCAATTAATGTCACATGATGATAATGTTATGCCAGATGCATTAGCAGGATTAGCCGCTTCGGCAGCATTGGCTTTATCTGATATTCCATTTGAAACTTTAATTTCAGAAGCCAGAGTTGGAAGAATTGATGGAAAATTCATCATCAATCCATCTCGTGCACAATTAGAATTGTCTGATATTGACATGATGATTGGTGCTTCAACAGACTCTATCGCCATGGTAGAAGGAGAAATGAAAGAAATTTCAGAAGCTGAAATGGTTGAAGCCATTAAATTTGCTCACGAACATATTAAAGTACAAATTGCTGCTCAAGAAAGATTAGCGGCAGCTTTTGGAAAAAAAGAAGTTCGTACTTATGAACAAGAAAAAGAAGACGAAGCTATTTACGCTAAAGTAAAAGCAGGGGCTTATGATAAAATTTATGCTATTGCTAGTAAAGGTTCTGCTAAACATGAACGTTCTGCTGCATTTGACGCTGTAAAAGAAGAAGTAAAAGCGTTATTCACAGAAGAAGAATTAGCAGAAAATGGAGATTTAGTTTCTAAATATTTCTATAAAGTCAACAAAGAAGCAGTTCGTAATGTAACTTTAGATTTAGGAATACGTCTTGATGGAAGAAAAACTAATGAAATTCGTCCTATTTGGAGTGAAGTAAATTATTTACCATCAGTTCACGGTTCTGCTTTGTTTACTCGTGGAGAAACACAAGCATTGGCAACAGCCACTTTAGGAACTTCTAGAGAAGCTAACCAAATTGATTCACCATCAGAACAAGGAGAAGAAAAATTCTATTTACACTATAATTTTCCACCATTTTCAACAGGAGAAGCTCGTCCGTTAAGAGGAACTTCAAGAAGAGAAGTTGGTCACGGAAACTTGGCTCAACGTGCATTGAAAAACATGATACCTACTGATTGTCCTTATACCATTCGTGTGGTTTCTGAAGTTTTAGAATCAAATGGTTCTTCTTCAATGGCTACGGTTTGCGCTGGAACATTATCATTAATGGATGCTGGTATTCAAATGATTAGACCAGTTTCTGGAATTGCAATGGGATTAATTACTGATGGCGATCGTTTTGCTGTATTGTCTGATATCTTAGGTGATGAAGATCATTTAGGAGATATGGATTTCAAAGTAACTGGAACTTCTGAAGGAATTACAGCTTGTCAAATGGATATCAAAATTGATGGATTGAAATATGAAATCATGGAACAAGCTTTGGCTCAAGCACGTGATGGCCGTTTGCATATTTTAGGAAAAATATTAGAAACACTTCCAAAACCAAATGCAGATGTTAAAGTTCATGCTCCAAAAATTATCATGCGTACCATTCCTGGAAACTTTATTGGTGCATTAATTGGACCTGGTGGTAAAGTAATTCAAGAATTACAAAAAGCTACTGGTTGTACAATTGTAATTAACGAAGTTGACGAACAAGGTGTTGTTGAAATCCTTGGAACTGATCCAGATGGAATTGCAGCTGTTTTAGCAAAAATTGACTCTATCATTTTCAAACCACAAGTTGGCGAGTCGTATGAAGTTAAAGTAATTAAAATGCTTGATTTTGGAGCGGTTGTAGAATATACTGATGCTCCAGGAAACGAAGTATTGCTTCACGTTTCTGAGCTAGCTTGGGAAAGAACAGAAAATGTATCCGATGTTGTAAAAATGGGCGATGTGTTTATGGTAAAATATTTAGGTATTGACCCAAAAACAAGAAAAGAAAAAGTGTCTAAAAAAGCACTTTTACCAAGACCTCCAAGAGAAGAGAAAAAAGAGTAATTACTTTTTTTTAATTAATAAAGAACCCCAACTTGAGCAATTGAGTTGGGGTTTTTATGTGTTAATAATCGATTATTTTAACATTTAAACGAAAATAAACAAATCGATAAAAAGTATTTATTAAATTTATTATCAATAACTTAAAATATATAATATTATGAAAAAACTATTTTTAACATTAATTATTGGAGTTTTAACTTTTTCATGTTCAAGTGATGACTCATCAGGAACTAGCTTATCAAACACACCAGAAGCAAAACCTGCTTATGATAACAGTAATTTTGGTATTTACAAAGGAGTATTTGTCGGCTCATCAGGAACCATTTTAATCAACATCAATAATGAGGGAGAAATTTTCGCAGAACTTGTTATTGACGGAAATAGTGCTACTTACACTACAACAGAGACAGTAACTGAAGGTTCAGCGATAAATGGTTTAACATTTACCAATGGAAGTTCCTCATTTGACTTTTATGTAGATTCTAATGGAGATTTTGCAGAAGTTTATAACATTTCAATTAGCGGACATCCTAATGCAAATATTTATGTTATAAAAGAGTACTCTGATGCATTAGTTGAGTGCTTTAAAGGAACCTTTAATGGAGATGACTCAGGCGTTTTTAATTTGATTATTTCAGATGGTGAAATTTATGGTTTAGCAAAACCAAATAGTTCATCAGACTCTGTAGAGTTATATGGTTTAGTATTAAGTAACTCTATAAGTGGTAGTTTTGAAGGAGGATCATTTACTGGGTCACGCAACAACAACAGCATCAGTGGAAATTGGGAAAATTCATTTTCAGAAAGCGGCAATTGGTCAGGTAGTCGAAAATTATAATATTAATTAAACCAACTATAAACCTTGATAATTAAGTTATCAAGGTTTTTTTATGTAGATTTTGTAACTTTTTACCAATTCAATACGTACAATCACCTGAACGCTTTAAAGTAAAGGAGACAAAATAAATGAGACAACTTAAAATCACCAAGCAGGTAACTAATCGTGAAACTGCTTCCTTAGACAAGTACCTTCAAGAAATTGGAAAAGTAGATTTAATTACTGCCGATGAAGAAGTTGAATTAGCACAGAAAATTAAAGCTGGAGACCAAAGAGCTTTAGAAAAATTGACTAAAGCAAATTTGCGTTTCGTGGTTTCAGTAGCAAAACAATACCAAAACCAAGGTTTAACACTTCCCGATTTGATTAACGAAGGAAACTTAGGGTTGATAAAAGCAGCGCAACGTTTTGATGAAACGCGTGGTTTTAAATTTATATCTTATGCCGTTTGGTGGATTCGTCAATCTATTCTTCAGGCTTTAGCTGAGCAATCTCGTATTGTTCGTTTGCCTTTGAATAAAATTGGCTCTATCAATAAAATCAACAAAATGTATGCTTTATTAGAGCAATCTAATGAAAGACCACCAAGTGCTGAAGAAATTGCCAAAGAGTTGGACATGACTGTAAATGATGTAAAAGAGAGCATGAAAAACTCTGGTCGTCACTTATCAATGGATGCACCACTAGTTGAAGGAGAAGATTCAAACTTATATGACGTTTTACGTTCTGGCGAATCTCCAAATCCAGATAGAGAATTAATCCATGAATCTTTGCGTACCGAAATTGAGCGTTCATTAGAAACTTTAACACCAAGAGAAGCTGATGTAGTTCGTTTGTATTTTGGTTTAGGCGATCAACATCCAATGACATTAGAAGAAATTGGAGAAACTTTCGATTTAACTCGTGAGCGTGTGCGTCAAATTAAAGAAAAAGCAATCCGTAGATTAAAACATACTTCTAGAAGTAAAATTTTAAAAACATATTTAGGTTAATCCTAAAACCGTTAACAACAGTCTGATTAACTGTTCGTTTTTTGATTGATGATTGAAACTCCGGCTGATTACCGGAGTTTTGTTTTTTATAATTATCTTTGCCAAAACATCACAAATACATGAAAAATACTTTAATTGCACCATCTGTTCTTGCAGCCGACTTTGCTAATCTGCAAAGAGATATTGAAATGATTAACAACAGTGAAGCTGATTGGTTTCACATTGACATCATGGATGGTGTTTTTGTTCCCAACATATCTTTTGGAATGCCTGTCTTAGAAGCTATTGCTAAACATGCTAAAAAAACTATTGATGTTCACCTAATGATTGTTGACCCAGATCGATATATAAAAACTTTTGCTGCTTTAGGCGCTAATAACTTGACCGTTCATTACGAGGCGTGCAATCATTTGCATAGAACTTTACAAGCTATAAAAGCAGAAGGAATGAAAGCTGGAGTAGCACTAAATCCTCATACAAACATTCATTTATTAGAAGATATTATTAACGATATTGATTTGGTGTGTTTAATGAGTGTAAATCCAGGATTTGGTGGACAGTCATTTATTGAAAACACCTATTCCAAAATTGAAAAACTAAAAGAGCTTATCATCAGAAAAAATGCTTCAACTTTAATTGAAATTGATGGAGGTGTGACAAGCAAAAACGCAAAACAACTTACTCAATATGGCGCAGATGTTTTGGTAGCTGGGAATTTTGTCTTCAAATCTGAAAATCCAATAGAAACCATTGCTGATTTGAAGAAATTAACTTCATAGCCTATTTACAAGGAGTTTCTAATGATTAATTTACTGTAATTTCGAATTTGTGATTTCGAATTAGCATTAACCATTTCTGCTAAAATTTTTCCCATTTCATTAAAATCAGTTGAAATAGTTGTGATTCCATTTTCAACAACTTTTTTTAATGAAGTATCATTATAAGAAATAATTCCATAGTCGATTCCCAATTTTAATTTTTGCCTTTTTGACTGTTCTATAACATTAACCAAGTGCCTATCACTTGGAATTATAAATAAATCTCCTTTTTTAATTTCATTCCTTTCAAAGCTTGAAATTATGGTGTTTTTAAAATTATTTTCACTACAAAATTTTCTAAATCCTCTTACCATTCCTATTGGTTCTTTATCTCCAGGAAAGATTAGTATTAGTTCATCATATTTTTCTAATTTACCTTTTCCGAAAAGCAAAGCATCATACATATCCGTCTCAAAATCTTGATGAATGGAAGGATATCCACTTAATGCATTGTTTGTTTGGTCTAAAATATAAGTGTTGTTGAGTGGTAATGATTTAATTATTTCCGAAGTACCTTCAAGATTAGATGGCATTATTATGTAATTGGAATAATTTCCTATACTCTCGTTTACCAGTTTTTTAAACATCTCTAAATTAAAATGATGAAAAAAAATATCCGTCTGAAAATTTTTATTGACATGTTCTATAAACGAATTATACAAATCTTCTTTAAAGGCATTCAGCTCATCAAATAATAAAAATATTCTTTGTTCCAAAGTAAATTCTACACTCTTCACATAATATCCTTTTCCCAAAACAGCATAAATAATACCTCGCTTCTTCAATTCATCATAAGCTATTAGAACGGTATCGCGAGATATAGAAAATTCCAAACTCACTTTGTTAACAGATGGTAACTTATCCCCAATTTTAAGTCTTTTTTCAGCAATTGCCATTTCTACAGACAGAACTATCTGTTTGTATTTTGGCTGATTTGAATAGGTATTGATATTTATTATTTTCATTGAAAAATAGTAACTGGTGGTAAGTTACAAAAAAACTGGTAGGTAGTGGTATGGTAACATGATATAAAAATATAATTTCGTTATCAAATCGATAAAAAAACGATGGATAAAAATCATTTTCTACAAATTGAACCCACAATAATTAAGAAATCATTCGGTTTTATGCCTGATGGCAATGAGATATTCTGCTATACATTATCGAATAAAAACGGAATGGAATTGAGCGTAATTAATTATGGTACAACCATCACTTCTTTAAAAATCCCCATTTCGGATGAAAAAAAAATAGATGTGGTTTTGGGTTTTAAAAAATTAGAAGATTATATCAATTCATTTAATTTACCGAGTGCTCCTTATTTTGGAAGTGTTGTTGGAAGATATGCTGGACGAATCAATGACGCTTCTTTCATTCTTAATGGTAAAAAAATAGTACTAACGAAAAACCATAATTCTCATCAACTACATGGTGGCTTAATGGGTTTTGGAAGAAAATTTTGGAAAGTTATAGCTTCTACTTCTGTTGACAATCCTTCCATTACTTTAGAATATACAAGTAAAAATAAGGAGGAAAATTTTCCAGGTGAAGTGATAGTAAAAGTTACTTATACAATAACAGAAGCCAATGAACTTATGGTTTCCTTTTTAGCAACCACATCAGAAGACACCATTATTAATTTAACACAACACAGTTATTTCAATCTTGATGGTCATGATAATACTATTGGCAATCAAGAATTATTCGTGAATTCTTCAAAGATTTTAAATACAACTGAAGAAAATATACCAACGGGCGAATTTATTGCTTTAAAAAAGCATCCTTTTGATTTTAAAATTCAAAAAAAATGTCCTCAAAAAATTGATACTACATTTATTTTAGAAAACACTAATACTTTGGCAGCATCACTCTTTAGTGAAAAGAATAAACTAAAAATGTCTGTTTTTACCAACCAACCTGCTGTTCACATCTATATTGGCGGAAATTGTTTTAATCAAATAAAAGGAAAAGAAAACACCGAGTATCATCCATTTAGTGGCATT
Source organism: Flavobacterium sp. RSB2_4_14 (assembly GCF_051547085.1). NCBI lineage: Bacteria > Pseudomonadati > Bacteroidota > Flavobacteriia > Flavobacteriales > Flavobacteriaceae > Flavobacterium > Flavobacterium sp. RSB2_4_14. The sequence goes on along the minus strand of NZ_JBPTTL010000001.1, from coordinate 1,014,526 downwards.
TGTTTTGAAACGCAAAATTTTCCTGACGCACCAAATCATATGCATTTTCCTAATGCAATTTTGAAAAAAGGAGAAGAATATTTACATCAGACAATATTTAAATTTGAAAATTTATAATTAGGCAATATGAAAAAAATATACTTTATTCTTAGCACAATAGTGATACTATCTTGTTCCTCAGAAAATAATTCTGAGTCAACACAAGATGATTTTATCAGAGGTGCAGACATGTCCTATTTACCATTAATTGAAAGTGAAGGTACTTTTTACAAACACAATGGCATCACAGAAAATGCCTTGACCACTTTAAAAAATGCTGGCTGTAATACCATAAGAATACGCCTTTGGAAAAATCCATCCGATGGGCATTCAGGATTAGCTGAAGTAAAAGCTTTAGCAATTCGTGCAAAAAATGCTGGAATGAAGGTTTGGTTAACAGTTCATTATTCAGACACTTGGGCTGATCCTGCCAACCAAACCAAACCAATGGAATGGGAAAGTTTGAATTTTAACGATTTAAAAACTGCAGTTGCTACATATACTACAACTATAATCAATGAAATTCATCCTGACATTATTCAAATAGGAAATGAAACCAACGACGGTATGCTTTGGCCAGAAGGAAAATTAACTACAAACGAATCGCAATATCTTCAATTGGTTCAAAGCGCAACGTCAACCATTAGGGCAATTTCTCCAACTACTAAAATCATGTTGCATTATGCAGGAATTGGAAGTGGTGCGACTTGGTATTTCAATAAAATGAGTTCCATTGATTATGATTATATCGGTATATCCTACTATCCTGTTTGGCATGGAAAAATTTTAGCCGATGTCACTTCCACTATAAATTCTTTAAGTCAAACATTCAATAAAAAAGTACTTATTGCAGAAACCGCTTATCCATTTACTTTAGATTGGAACGATTGGACTAATAATATTATTGGACTGAACAATCAATTAATTCCGTCTTATCCAGCTACAAGTGATGGTCAAAAAAATTACTTATTAGCAATAAAAGCACTTCTAAAACAAACCACAAACGGAATTGGCTTTTGTTATTGGGGTTCAGAGTGGGTAGCATTCAGAGGAATACAATCTACTAACGGTTCTTCGTGGGAGAATCAAGCATTGTGGGATTTTAATACTAATGCACTTCCAGTAATGGATGCATTTAGCGAAAATTAATCATGAAAAAAATAATCATTTTATTTTTATGCTCAATTGCATTTTCATCTTGTAAAACTACAAAAACAAGTTTCGCAAAAGGTGCCGATGTAGGTTGGTTACCACAAATGGAAGCGACTGGGTACAAATTTTACGACAAAGATGGAACCGAAAAGAAATGTTTGCAATTGTTAAAAGATAGAGGAATAAATTCCGTCCGTCTTCGTGTTTGGGTAAATCCAAATGATGATAAAGCAAGCGGACATTGCGGTAAAGAGGAAACCGTTGCGATGGCTTTACGAGCTCAAAAAATGGGAATGCGAGTTATGATTGATTTTCATTATTCTGATTCTTGGGCTGATCCAGCAAAACAATTTAAACCCAAAGCTTGGGAAAAACATTCGTTTCCTGAATTATTAAATGACGTTTATACACATACTTTTGAGGTGATTTCAGCTTTAAAAAATGCTGGTGTAACTCCAGAGTGGGTTCAAATTGGAAATGAAATTCCTGGTGGAATGCTTTGGCCAGATGGTAGCACTGATAATTGGAAACAACTCGGACAATTATTAAACAAAGGCTATGATGCTGTAAAAAAGGTTGACAAAAACATCAAAGTTATCGTTCATGTTGACGAAGGAAATAACAATGCCAAATTCAGAACGTTCTTTGATAATGCCACGGCGCAAAAAGTAAAATACGATATTATTGGTTTGTCTTATTATCCTTTTTGGATTAAAAAAGATTACACTGAAACCATTGCCGATTTAGAATTCAACCTAAAAGATATGGTAAAACGTTATAACAAAGATGTAATGATTGTTGAAGTTGGAGGTGAAGATGATAAAGTTCAAAATACTTACGAATTATTAAAAGCAACAATCAAAGCTGTAAAAAATGTTCCAAATAATAGAGGTTTGGGCGTTATCTATTGGGAACCGCAAGGCGCAAAATCGTGGAGTGGTTATAGTTTAAGCGCTTGGCAAGCCGATGGAAAACCTTCACTAGCATTGGATGCGTTTAAAGAAAATTAAAAAGATGCGAAACATGCTATCAAATAAAATCGGAAAATTATCAATTTTAATCTCTTGTTTTCTACTTAATTTTTTAAATGCAGTATCACAAGAAAAAATAAGTTTAGATGAAGATTGGAAGTTTCATTTTGGTCATGCGTCTAATCCTGAAAAAGATTTCGACTACAGTAAAACGGGTTTGTTGCATAAGTCAAATGTATTTGCAAATACGATTGTCAATCCAAAATTTGTCGATTCGACTTGGAAAAAAATCAACATTCCACACGATTGGGTTGTCGAACTTCCTTTCGTAAAATCGGAACAAGTTGAAATGGACAGTCACGGCTACAAACCAGTTGGTGGCATGTATCCAGAAACGAGTATTGGTTGGTATCGAAAACATTTTTCTGTCGATAAAAAAAACAATGGAAAACGTTTCGAACTTCAATTTGATGGAATTTATAGAAATGCAGAAATTTGGTTCAACGGATTTTATGTGGGAACCAATTTTAGCGGTTACGTCGGCAATTCTTTTGATGTCTCTAATTATGTAAATTTTGAAGGCGATAATGTCATTGTAATTCGAGTAGATGCCACACAATATGAAGGTTGGTTTTATGAAGGCGCTGGAATTTATCGTCACGTTTGGTTGAATATAACCGATAAAATTTTCATTCCTGAAGATGGTGTTTTTGTACATTCTGAAGTGAAAGGGAAAAATACCATTGTAAACGTTGAAACTACAGTTCAAAACAACAATTTAAAAGTTTCCAATTGTTCTGTTTACGCCTATGTTACAGATAGAAATGGAAAAGTTTTGGCCAAATCTTCGGAACAAAAAGTGACTTTAGGAATCAACAAAGATTATACAGTTAAACAGAGATTAAATCTAAATAACGCCCAACTTTGGTCGTTAGAAAATCCCTATTTGTACAAAGTTATTTCCGTAGTAAAATCAGGAAATCAAATTGTGCATCAAACCAAAACACGTTTCGGAATTAAAACAGTGAAATTTGATTCTACTAAAGGTTTCTTCTTAAATGGAAAACACATCAAAATTCAAGGAACAAACAACCACCAAGACCACGCCGGAATTGGAAGTGCTCTACCTGATTATATGCAATATTACCGCATAAAATTATTAAAAGAAATGGGTTCTAACGCATACAGAGCAAGCCATAACGCTCCAACACCGGAACTTTTAGATGCTTGCGATAGTTTAGGAATGTTGGTGGTTGACGAGCAGCGTTTATTGAATAGTAGTCCAGAATATATTGACCAATTCAAGCGAATAATCAAACGCGATAGAAATCACGCTTCTGTTTTTTTATGGTCCATTGGAAATGAAGAGCAAAACATTCAAGGGAATGACTATGGCAAAAAAATTGCCCAAACACTTTTAGCCATTCAAGAAGATTTAGATCCAACGCGAACAAGTACTTATGCTGCCGATATGGCTAATGATTTTAAAGGTGTCAACGAAGTCATTCCAATTCGTGGATTTAATTACAGAGAATATGCTGTAGCCGATTATCATCGCGATCATCCAAACCAACCACTTCTTGGAACTGAAATGGGAAGCACCGTTACCACTCGTGGAATTTACGAAAAAGATGAAATTAGAGCTTATGTTCCCGACCAAGATATAACGCATCCATGGTGGGCAAGCAAAGCCGAAACGTGGTGGAAATTAGCCGCTGAAAATGATTTTTGGCTTGGCGGATTTGTATGGACAGGTTTTGATTATCGTGGTGAACCAACTCCTTATAAATGGCCAAATATCAGTTCGCATTTTGGGATTTTAGATGTTTGTGGATTCCCAAAAAACATTTATTACTATTATAAAAGTTGGTGGACCAATGAAGATATTTTACATATTTCTCCACATTGGAATTGGCCAGAAAAATTGGGTAAACCAATTGATATTTGGGTAAATTCAAATGCCGATGAAGTAGAGCTTTTCTTAAATGGAAAAAGTTTAGGAAAGAAAACCATGGAAAGAAATAGCCATTTGCAATGGAATGTAAATTACGAACCTGGAACTTTGGAAGCTATTGGATACAAAAAAGGCAAAAAAATAACTTCAAAAGTTGAAACTACTGGACAAGCATATAACGTTTTACTTTCTCCAGATAAAACGATTTTAACAGCCGATGGAAAAGATGCAACAGTAATAAATATTTCCATAACGGATGACAAAGGAAGAGAAGTTCCAATCTCAGATAATTTGGTGAAATTTTATATTTCTGGCGATGCAAAAATAATTGGCGTTGGAAATGGCGATCCAAGTTCACACGAGCCAGATAAATGTTCCGATGATGCTTGGCAAAGAAGTGTATTCAACGGAAAATGTCAAGTAATAATTCAAGCGGGGAAAACTACTGGTGAAGTAAAGTTTGAAGCTAAATCTAATGGACTACAAACTGGCTCTGTAGTTTTAAAACTTGTTTCTAAATAATGAACACTATATTAATAAACGGCACAACTGACTTTTTCCAGAGAAACTTTGGTAACGCTCCTGAAAAAATTATTCTTTCTCCAGGAAGAATTAACATCATTGGGGAACACATTGATTATAATGATGGTTTTGTTTTGCCAGCTGCCATTGATAAAATTATTTGTTTTGCTTTTGAAAAAAACAACACAAAAACTTCCAAAATTATAGCCATTGACTTGGATGAATACTTTGAAATAAATCTGGACGATGAAATCACATTTGATGAAAAAGTGTGGACAAATTATCTCCGTGGTGTTTTGCAACAATTGAAATTGAAAGGTTTTCAATTTGATGGGTTCAATTGTGTTTTCAGAAGTAACATTCCTGTTGGTTCAGGTTTGTCTTCTTCTGCAGCTTTAGAATGTGGTTTTTTATTTGGTATCAACGAAATATTCAATCTTAATATAAAACCAGTAGACATAGCTTTGATGGGGCAAAAGGCTGAGCATTGGGTCGGAATTAATTGTGGTATTATGGATCAGTTTTCCAGTGTTATGGGTAAAGAAAACAAAGTTATCAAAATTGATTGTAGAACATTGGAATTTGAATATCATGAAGCTAATTTCAGTGATTATTCCATACTTTTATTAGATAGTAATGTGAAACATTCCTTATTTACTTCGGCATATAATACAAGACGTGAGGAATGTGAAGAAGGATTATCCATTATCAAAAAAAAATATCCAGAAATTTCAAGCTTCAGAGATTGCAACATTACACATCTCCAAAACGTAAAAGATAAAATGACTGAAAACATTTTCAAAAGAAGTCATTATGTAATACAAGAAATCGCCCGTGTTGGAAAAGCTTGCTATGCATTAGACAAAGGAAACATTCCTCTTTTAGGGGAATTACTATTTGAAACACACAAAGGTTTATCCCAAGAATATGAAGTGAGTTGTGATGAAATTGATTTTTTGGTCGATGCTGTAAAAAAAGAAAAATCCGTCATCGGTGCTCGAATGATGGGTGGTGGTTTTGGTGGATGTTCTATTAATTTAGTTGAAAAAGGAGCAGAAGATGACTTAATCGAAAAAATAGCGAAACAATATCATTCCGAATTTGGAATAGAATTAAAATCATATAAAGTAAAAATATCCAAAGGAACAACAGAATTTAAAAACTAATTAATCCTGACAGGTTTCTTAAACCTGTCAGGATTTAAAAGTAAAATTATGCAAAAATTCAACAATAACGAACATCCACATCGACGATACAATCCATTACTTGACGAATGGATATTAGTTTCTCCTCATCGTGCAAAACGTCCGTGGCAAGGTCAAAAGGAAAAAATTATTGAAGACAATCGACCAGAACATGATGCTGATTGTTATTTGTGTGCTGGAAATGTGCGTGCCAATGGTATTCAAAACGAAAATTATTCCGACTGTTTTGTCTTTGAAAATGATTTTTCAGCATTGTTAAAAGAGGAAGTTGCATTTGAAAACAAAAACCAACAATTGTTCCAATTAAAACCTGAAAGAGGCATTAATAAAGTAGTTTGCTTTTCGCCAAAACATAATCTGACATTACCCGAAATGGAAGTTTCAGAAATTGAAAAAGTCGTGCAAACTTGGAAGGAACAATACATCGAATTGGGCAGTCACGACTTCATCAATTACGTTCAGATTTTTGAAAATAAAGGTAGTATAATGGGTTGCAGTAATCCACATCCACACGGACAAATTTGGGCGCAATCTTCTTTACCAACACAAGTAGAAAAAACCAAAAAAAACCTTCGCTCCTATTACGAAAAATATAAAACCAGTTTGCTGAAAGATTATTTGGACCAAGAATTAAAAAAAGAAGATCGTATCGTTTTAGTAAATGAGCATTTTGTCGTTTTGGTTCCTTTTTGGGCAACTTGGCCTTATGAAACGATGATTATCAGCAAAAGACATTTTGGAAATATCATAGCAATGACTAATGAAGAAACCAAAGCTTTCGCAGAAATCATAAAAGGAATTACTGTGAAATATGATAACCTTTTTGAAACCTCTTTCCCCTACTCTTCTGGAATTCATCAAGCGCCAACAGATAGAGTTTCGCATCCAGAATGGCATTTTCACATGCATTTTTACCCACCTTTATTGCGTAGTGCCACTGTGAAAAAATTCATGGTGGGTTACGAAATGTTAGGCGAAGCACAACGTGATATTTCTCCAGAACAAAGTGCTACCATTTTAAGAGAATTACCAAACCAACATTATAAAACTAAAAACAATTAGTATGCAAACATTAGCTAACCAAGATTATATTGTTTTCTTCGCCTACTTCGTCATCATTGTTGGATACGGATTTTGGATTTATAACCGAAAAAAGAAAGCACAAACCAACAGTAACGATTATTTTTTAGCTGAAGGTTCACTAACTTGGTGGGCAATTGGCGCATCATTGATTGCTAGTAACATCAGTGCTGAACAATTTATCGGGATGAGTGGTAGCGGTTTCAAAATGGGATTGGCGATTGCGACATATGAATGGATGGCAGCTGCGACATTGATTATTGTTGCTGTTTTTTTCATGCCTGTATATTTGAAAAATAAGATTTTCACCATGCCTCAATACCTCAATAAAAGGTATAATAGTAATGTGGCCATGATTATGGCGGTATTTTGGCTGTTACTTTATGTTTTGGTTAATCTGACTTCTATTTTGTATTTGGGTGCTTTGGCGATAAGTAGTATTTCGGGATTGGATATTACGCTATGCATGATTTTCTTAGCCTTTTTTGCAGTGATGATTACCCTTGGTGGCATGAAAGTTATTGGATATACCGATGTTATTCAGGTTTTCTTTTTGATTTTAGGTGGATTAGTAACTACCTATTTGGCATTGAATTTAGTCGCAAAAGAATTTGGTTCAGAAGGAGTTATAAACGGATTTAATCTGATGACGACACATGCTAATGACCATTTTCACATGATTTTCGAAAAAACAAATCCAAATTATATGGATTTGCCTGGATTATCTGTTTTGATTGGTGGAATGTTGATTATCAATTTGAATTATTGGGGTTGTAATCAATACATCACTCAAAGAGCATTGGGTGCGGATTTAAAAACAGCCCGAAGTGGTATTTTATTTGCCGCTTTCCTCAAATTATTAATGCCCGTAATTGTAGTTTTACCTGGAATTGCCGCTTTTGTTTTATACCAAAATGGGCATTTTCAAACGGAGATGTTACAAGATGGAACCATAAATCCTGACCGCGCGTATCCAACTTTATTGAACTTGCTTCCCGTGGGATTGAAAGGACTTTCGTTTGCGGCTTTGACTGCAGCAATTGTGGCATCTTTGGCTGGAAAAGCAAACAGTATTGCTACCATTTTTACTTTGGATATTTATAAAACCAAACTGAATGTAGATGCGAATGAGAAAAAATTAGTCAACATTGGAAAGAAAACAATCATTGTTGCCATGTTAATAGCGGTTTTGGTAGCGCCATTTTTAGGCATTGATAAAAAAGGAGGTTTTCAATACATTCAGGAATATACAGGATTTGTAAGTCCAGGTGTTTTTGCGATGTTCATCTTAGGTTTCTTTTGGAAAAAAACAACCTCTAATGCGGCTTTATTTGCAACCATTGGCGGATTTATTTTCTCTATAATCTTCAAATTTATGCCTGCATTTGTTGATTTGTCATTCCTATACGATTTCGGATTTGCAGTACCAAATGCTAGTGGCTTATACGAAATTCCGTTTATAGACAGAATGGGATTTGTATTTCTTCTTTGTGTAATAGGTATGTATTTTATAAGTATGTATGAAACTAAAAAAGGAGTTCAAACCAATGGTTTAGAAGTAGACAAAACGATGTTCAAAATGTCTCCAAGTTTTACTGTTGGTATGTTGATTATTATAGCTGTTTTGGCTGCTTTGTATACAGTGTTTTGGTAGAAACTAAAGTTTTTGATTTAGCATTAAACTCACATTTAAAAACAACTCTGGAAATTCAGTTTTGAAGCTTTGTGGTGTCTCAAAGTAATGTTCTATAATCACCGAAATGAACTCAAACTGATTGGTATATGCATAAATTCTAAAATAATTTGAATTAATTAATCTATCCCTATTTGGTGGATGATTTACTTCTTTTACTAATTTTTCATAATACTTTCTAAAGGTTAAAGCACTGCCATCTGTATTTCGTAAACTATGAAAGTGTACTACATGTGAAAACTCATGGATACCAAGATTTAAATTGTCGTTGTTTATTTCATAACCTTCCATAAAATCTTTCCATGAAAAAACAATTGCTTTCATTCTTGGATTGAATTCCCCTTTATAAAATTCCTGACTATGAGCAGGTAAATATTGTTCAGGATAAATAATTATTTTATCAAAAGAGTTCAATAAATAACGTCTCATTCCAAAAGTGAGCATTACAAAAGTTCCCGCTATCAGGGTTTGAACATTGGTATCCAACTGAAAATCATCTCTTGAAATAAATAAATACTTTTTATTAAAAGAGGCAACTCTATGATGGAAGAAACGCTTATGTTTCTCAGATAATTTTTTATAAAAAGGGAAATAATTTCTTAGAATTGCTTCTTCTTGTGGTGTTATTTTTTTTGGCCTAAAATAAAGATGAATATAAAGAGGTTTTTTAAAAATGGAAATCCAAATATCATCCAATAAGCTCAATAGAAACATACTGGAGTAGAGCAGAAAAGCTCCTACCACAAATAAAACAAAAAGCACAAAAAATAGTTCCATTATAAAAGATATAAAAAAAGCTCAAAATATTTTGAGCTTTTTGTGACCGCGAAGGGATTCGAACCCCCAACCCTCAGAGCCGAAATCTGATATTCTATCCAGTTGAACTACGCAGCCAGTTTAAAGTTGGAAGTACGAAGTTTATTCTCGTACCTCGTATTTTGTACCTCGCGCTTTATTAAATTAAAAGTTTCTTTACAATCGATGAAATGGTTTTCCCCTCTGCTGTTCCGCCAAGTTGTGCAGTAGCTAATCCCATTACTTTCCCCATAGAAGCAATTCCTGAAGCGCCAGTTTCAGAGATTATTTTTGAAATCACAGCTTCTACTTCTGCTTCACTTAGTTGTGCTGGAAGAAATTTTTCGATGACAGCTATTTGTGCTAATTCTGGTTCTGCTAAATCTGGACGATTTTGTGCCGTAAAAATTGAGGCACTGTCTTTACGCATTTTTACCAATTTTTGTAAAATTTTGATTTCATCGGCTTCGGTGATTTCTTCTTTAGATCCTGATGAAGTTTGCGCTAATAAAAGTTCTGATTTGATGGCACGAAGTGCTTCTAAGGCAATGGTGTCTTTGGCACGCATTGCATTTTTCATTTCATCCATTATTTGGGTTGATAAACTCATTTTTATATTAAATTTTAGATATTAAATTTTAGCTTTTTCCTTTGATTATAAGACTTACAAAGGCCACGCAAAGATAAAAAAATAACCCGAAAATTTCAGTGAAATTTTCGGGTTAAGAATTTTGAGATTAACTGTTGATTAATCTACATTATCGTGCAAAAAAGAATTGTTGGAACGAATTTGTAAATCATCATTACTGTCTGTTCCTAAAGACATTCTGGAGCTTGAATTGTTTGTTGGCGTATTGTTTGACAGATCAATACCAAGGCGTTTATAAGCTGGTTCTTTTTCCATTTCATCAACTCTTGAAGGATTATTATGGAATTTATAATTAAACTCTTTTAATTTTCTTCTTCTTTCGTCAGCTCTGTGTTTCAAGGTTTCTTCGATGGTCATTTCTACAGGAGAAACATCTTCAAACTGATTCACAAAAGATTGTGGTTTTTCAGTTTCCATTTGTTTCATAGTGATTTTTAACTCTTCGGCAATTGGCTCTTCAACTACTTTCGCAACTGGTTTTGAGTTTAATAAATCGTTCTCCACTTCCATATATTCTTCTAGAGAATATTTTATAATTCCACCTTCATTCAACTCAGTTACAGGAACGAATTGAACAGCTTCATTTACTTCAATATCACGAGTTTCTGCAGATAAATCAAAAATAATTCTACTCTCTTCAACCGTTTCTGTAGTTTCAAGTTTTACCGTAGGCATATCAAAAGTAAAGGTTATTTGTTCTTCTACTTCAATACTTTTTGGCTCAACAACTTTCATTTCAAGAACTTCAGGAGTAGTTAAATTGAAATCAATATCGTTTATTGGAGATACAATTTCAAAGGTTACATCCAGATTTTTTATGAACTGATTCATAGCAATCAACTCATTATCGTCAATATTTGAAATAACATTTGGCGTATCAATTTGTTGTGTCAATTCACTTTTGATAGCTTCATCCTCAATTAATTCAAAAATGATTTTTTCCTCATTAAATTCAACTGTTGACTCTATTTTAGTTTGGAAAATTTCTACCGGCTTTTGAGTTAAATCACGCTCTAATTTATGTTCACCATCCAAAGAATGAATTATTTTCTTCGCTTCTAGATTTAAAATTCCATTTTGTTGTTCTTCGTTAAATCCCGTTGCAATAATTGTAACTGCTATTGATTCGCCTAATTTTTCATCTTCACCAACTCCCATAATGATGTTAGCGTTGTGTCCGGCTTCACTTTGGATATGGTCATTAATTTCTCCGATTTCATCAATAGTAATTTCATTTGATCCAGAAACGATAAGCAACAATACGTTTTTGGCACCCGAAATTTTATTATCATCTAACAATGGAGAATCTAATGCAGCAATTATAGCTTCTTTTGCTCTATTTTCTCCGCTAGCAGTAGCAGAACCCATAATGGCTCTTCCACTATTTTCCAACACTGTTTTAGCATCTTTTAAATCAATATTTTGTGTATAGTGATGTGTGATTACTTCTGCAATCCCACGAGATGCAGTAGCCAACACTTCATCCGCTTTTGAAAATCCAGCTTTGAAACCAAGATTTCCATACACTTCTCTCAATTTATTGTTATTGATAACAATCAAAGAATCAACTTGTTTTCTTAATTTCTCAACGCCTAGCTTGGCTTGATCTTGACGTACTTTTCCCTCAAACTGAAAAGGACAAGTTACAATTCCTACTGTTAAAATCCCTTTCTCTTTGGCCATTTGAGCAATCACTGGCGCAGCTCCAGTTCCTGTTCCACCACCCATTCCTGCTGTGATGAATACCATTTTAGTGTTGGTGTCCAACATTTTTTCAATGTCACCCACACTTTCTAATGCCGATTGTTGACCAACATCAGGATTGGCACCAGCTCCAAGACCTTCCGTAAGGTTCACTCCCAACTGAATTTTATTGGGAACAGGACTGTTTTGAAGTGCTTGTGAGTCAGTATTACAAACTATAAAATCAACTCCGTTAATACCTTGTTTGAACATATGGTTGATAGCATTGCTTCCGCCGCCACCAACTCCGATTACTTTAATCACATTTGATTGATTCTTTGGTAAATCAAATGAGATGTTTCCAAATTCTGAGTTGCTTATCATACTATTTTGGTTTTGTTAAGTTTTGTATATTATTTATTCTGCGTTATCTAAAAAATCTTTAATCTTTTCAACATAGCGATCAAAAAAAGAACCTCTTATCTTTTTTTCCGTTTCTGTTTCTACTTTAATTTCTTCTACTTCATTGTGAACTTCTGCTATTGGTTCAAAAACAGGTTGTTGTATAACTTGTTTTGGAATTTCTTTTTCTACTTCTTTTAGTTCAATTTTGTAGGCACTGTTTGAATTATTTTGAATGCTATTCATTACCAATCCTACTGCAGTGGCATACAATGGGCTTGAAATTTCTTCACTTGAATTCCCAGCTAAATGTTCGTTTGGATACCCAATTCTGGTGTCCATTCCTGTGATATATTCTACTAATTGTTTGATGTGTTTCAATTGTGATCCTCCACCAGTAAGCACAATTCCAGCAATTAATTTTTTGCGTGGATCTTCATGTCCGTATGCTTTTACTTCTGTAAAAACTTGTTCGATAATTTCAACTACACGAGCATGAATTATTTTAGACAAATTTTTCAATGAAATCTCTTTTGGATCTCTTCCTCTCAATCCGGGAATAGATACAATTTCATTGTCTTTATTTTCTCCTGGCCATGCCGAACCAAATTTAGTTTTCAATAATTCGGCTTGCTTTTCTATGATTGAACATCCTTCTTTGATATCATCAGTAATTACATTTCCGCCAAAAGGTACAACCGCAGTGTGACGAATGATTCCATCTTTGAAAATAGCTAAATCTGTGGTTCCTCCACCAATATCAATCAGAGCAACACCTGCTTCTTTTTCTTCTTGACTTAATACAGCATCTGCCGAAGCTAAAGGTTCTAACGTTAAACCTGATAATTCAATACCAGAATTTTGGATACATCTTCCCACGTTTCTGATAGAAGAAGCTTGTCCAACCACAACATGAAAACTAGCTTCCAATCTTCCACCATACATTCCAATTGGCTCTTTTATTTCTGATTGACCATCAATTTTAAATTCTTGTGGCAATACATGAATAATTTCTTCCCCTGGAAGCATAGCCAATTTATTTACTTGGTCAATTAACAACTGAATGTCTTTTCCGTTGATTACTTCCTCTGGATTAGCTCTAATAACGTAATCAGTATGCTGAATGCTTCGAATGTGTTGTCCAGCTATACCTACAACAACATCGTTTATTTTATATCCTGAATTATTTTCTGCCTCAAGAACCGCTTGCTGAATAGATTGAATGGTTTGTGTAATATTATTTACAACTCCACGAGCCACACCAAGACTTTTGGATTTTCCAACGCCCAAAATTTCCAACTTCCCATATTCATTTTTCTTGCCAATCATGGCAACAATTTTGGTTGTTCCAATGTCTAATCCGACTGCAATATTTTCTTTTTCCATAATCAACTATTTAATGCAAACCACTTGCTTGGTAAACTTCAAATTAATCCTTTTGTATTTGTTCAATGTGCTATCCAAAACAGCATTCTGAAAAAACGCCTTATAATTTTTAAATTTTCTTTCGATATTAACAGTTCTGCCAAAATCAATTTGAAAATCGTAATTTCTGTTCATCATAACTAAGCTTCCGTTGGGTAAAACTTGCACACCAATGATGTTTTTTTTCAAAAAATCATCTTCGGCAATTTTATTCAAAACATCTGCCATTTTTCCTTTTTTCACAACTCCTATTTCCCCTGAAATTAGTGGAACTCTAGCCGTATAATTGTTCGATAAGGGCATCTTATTTCCCTCACTGTCAATATAAAAAGAACCTGCTTCATTAAACACTCTTCCGATAGGTGTTTTTTGTTTCACCACCGCTTTTAAAACCCCATCAACACTGACAAACACATCTGCTTTTTGCACCATCTCTTGTCGGTTCACAGACTTTTCCAATTTCATCAAATCTAAATCAACTTTGTTTAAAGTTTTTATGTCCTGATTTTTTTCTATTAACAATTTATTAACCATTTCTTCCTTCAAAAAAAGAGTGTTTTTACCCTCAAAAACAACCACTGTTTTCTTAATTTTTCGGGTTTCATTTCGATGTGAGGTGAAGGAATACAAGAAAATTACCATCCCTATCATGAGCACCAATCTGATATTTATCCAAGTAAAAATTTTCATGATAATGCTTCTTTAATTTTTGGAACTAATTCACCAATATCACCTGCACCGATGGTCACAATTATTTTTGCATCACTTTCTAAAATTGCTGAAATTAAAGCGTCTTTTGAAACCAATTTTTTATGATTGTTTTCCATTTTTGACAATAACCAACTTGACGTAATTCCTTCCATAGGCAATTCTCTAGCTGGATAAATATCTAACAAAATCACTTCGTCAAATTGAGACAAACTTTTAGCAAAATCATCTGCAAAATCTTTGGTTCTACTAAACAAATGTGGTTGAAAAATAGCCAATACTTTTTGGTTTGGATACAATTCTGAAACTGCTTGATGTACTGCATTTATTTCCGTAGGATGATGTGCATAATCATCAATATAAACTAATCTATCCGACTTAATTTGATACGAAAATCTTCGTTGAATTCCTTTAAATGATGCCAAGGCTTTAGCAATGGACTCGGTTGGGGTACCATAAGTTTTCGCCATCGCCAAAGCCATCAAGGCATTCATTAAATTGTGTCTTCCTGGTAATCCAAATTGTAAATTTTTAATAATTTCTGAAGGTGTTTGTACATCAAAAACATAAAAACCATTTTCAATTCGGATATTGAAAGCTTTAAACGTTGATTCTTCGTCAATTCCAATGGTGAGTGCTTCGAGAAGCAAACCTTTTGGAACAAATAATTTAGTTTTATCTTCTACTTTGTCTGCAAATTCTCTAAAGGTTTCTTCTATTGCTGATGCATCACCATAAATATCTAAATGATCAGCATCCATTGAGGTTATGCAAGCAATATTAGGATACAAATGCAAAAATGATCGGTCAAATTCATCCGCTTCAACAACAGTGATTGTTTTTCCGCTTCCAATTAAATTAGAATGATAATTTTCGACAATTCCACCAAGAAAAGCAGTCACATCGGCACCACTTTCATACATAATATGCCCAAGAATACTTGATGTTGTAGTCTTTCCGTGTGTGCCAGCGACAGCGAAACAAAAAGTATCTTTAGTAATAATTCCTAAAACTTCAGCCCGTTTTTTTACTACATAATCTCTTTCCAAAAAGTAATTCCATTCTGAATGAGAAATAGGAACTGCAGGCGTAATAATCACCAAGGTGTTTTCAACATAATAGTCTGCTGGAATTAAACCGATATTATCTTCAAAATGAATGTTCATCCCGCCAGCAATCAATTCGTCTGTCAAAGTTGTAGGTGTTTTGTCGTAACCCGAAACATTTTTGCCAATGTTTTGGAAATAACGAGCCAAAGCACTCATTCCGATGCCACCAATTCCGATGAAATAGACGTTATGTATTTGGTTTAGATTCACTTTATTAATTTAATATTACTTGTTTTTCAATTGAGAAGTTCAATTTTTCATTCCCTCTTAAAACGCTAACATTTATAGCTTGATTGTTGAAATAATTTTTAAAATTGAAATACAATTCACATAATTCGTCGTCTGAAATCGTTGTGAAATCAATATTGTTAATTTTTATCACTATATCTCCATTTTTAATTCCTTGTTTGTCTGCATTTGAGTCAACATAAACGCCAACCACTTCAATTTTATCACTTCTCTTGTAAAAATAGAACCCATAATCTTCGATACTATATTTTTCGCGAAAAACATAATTATCAAGATAAATTTTCTTGTTTCTCCAGTCGATAGTGACGTCGTAATCTTTTAATATTTTATTACCTATCATACTAGCTCCATTGTCGAAAAAGTTTATCATGGTTTCACCAAATTCACTTGTTCCTAAAGCAACCTTAGGAACCATTGTACAGATTTCGGTGAACAAACTCAACTGATTTTTGCCAGAAAATTTTTCTGTGCCGTTATATATAGCATTTTTGTAATTATTCGCTTTATTTTTGAAATCAGTAATTGGCAAGCTAATTGTTCCATTTGAACCCACATTAACCATTACTTTCTCAAATAAAACATTGTCAATTTTCAGTGAAATTAGTGGTGAATTATTTGTCCCAACAGTTGTAAAATCAATTATGTTGGCTTTCTGTGAAAATTCAAAATCATCAATTGAATTTGAAAATAAAAGCTTGCTATTATTATAATCGATTTTCCAAATCATGTTGGATAACAAATTTGCCCCGATAATTCCGTCAATTTTCACACAATTGGAGTTAAAACTATTAGATAAAGCTCTAGCGTCAATATTTCTAAAAAAAGTATTCCCAATTTTAAGCTCTTTTACAGAATAAAATACCGTGTTTTTCAGGTTTTGTTTTTCAGAATTTTTAATGTCATACTTTTTAATCAGCTCGTTTGAAACTGACGAATATCCTGTAGAACTAAATAAAAATTTATACGTTTTATTGTCAATTGAAATATCGATATACAAATTACCACGTTCAAAGCTAAAAGGTACCGAATCAATTCGAGAATTCGAAGAATAGCATTGATTACCGCTAAAAAGAAGTAAAATGTTTGCTATAAAAAAGATTAGGTTTTTATTCATTTTATCAATTTTATTATTTGCTCAGCTATATCTTTGGTAGCATTTGGTTTTGCCAATTTTTTCATGTTTTCACTTAGACTTTTTTGCAAATTTTCATCGTGAATTAGTTGGTTGAAAACGGTTTCAAATTTTTCATCCAACTCACTTTCTTTAATTAGTAATGCTCCATTTTTATCCACAATTGCCTTAGCATTTTTGGTTTGATGATCTTCGGCAACATTGGGCGATGGAATAAAAATAGTTGGTTTTCCCACCAAACATAATTCCGAAACGGATGATGCGCCAGCACGAGAAATCACAAAATCGGCTACGGCATAAATCAAATCCATTCTGTCAATAAATGAAACCACTTGCACGTTTTCTACTTCTGAAAAATGCTTATAATCTGCCATGTACAAGTTACCGCATTGCCAAATTATCTGCAGATTGTTATTGCGTAAAAAATCAATTTCTTTTGCAATAAGTTGGTTAATTCGTCTTGCGCCTAAACTTCCTCCTATAATCAAAACTGTTTTTTTGTTTTCGTCTAAATTAAAGTAGGCTAGTGCTTCACTTCTTTTGGAATCAATATCTAGAATGTCTTGACGAACTGGATTTCCTGTGAAAACAATTTTCTCTGCTGGAAAAAATCGTTCTAAATTTTCATACGCTACACAAATGGCATTGGCTTTTTTGCTCAACAATTTATTAGTAATTCCGGGATAAGAATTTTGCTCCTGAATAACCGTTGGAATATCCATACTATTGGCTATTTGTAATAAAGGTCCGCTTGCAAAACCGCCAGTTCCTATAACAACATCTGGTTTAAAATTTTTTATAATTTGTCGAGATTTCCACAAACTACTTACTAATTTCAAAGGAAACATTGCATTTTGCAGTGTTAGTTTTCGTTGCAATCCTGAAATCCAAAGTCCATTGATTTCATAACCTGCTTGCGGTACTTTTTGCATTTCCATTTTGTCTTTAGCTCCAACGAAAAGAAACTCCGCTTCGGGAAAACGAGACTTTAATTCATTAGCAATTGCAACTGCAGGATAAATATGTCCTCCAGTTCCACCACCACTCAATATGAATTTTAGTTTTCTCAATTTTAATTTCTTTTTAATATTGGTTCCAATGGATTTGCCTTATCTTCAATAGAAAAACCTTCTTGTTCTGCTTCTTCGTCCTCTTGTATTTGTTTGTCGATTAGTTTTTGCAAAGCTTCATCACGCCTCATACTTTCTGCTTGTTCTTCGGCAATTTCTTCTTCTTTTTTGGTTACGCTTAGAATAATTCCGAGCGCAATACAAGTCATCCAAATAGAACTTCCACCTGAACTAATCAATGGTAAGGTTTGTCCGGTAACAGGTAATAATTCTACGGCAACTGCCATATTGGTCATGGCTTGAAAAATGATAGGAAAGCCTAATCCAACTACAACCAATTTTCCAAAAAGCGAATTGGCTTTATGAGCTGCAACCACAAATCTGAATAAAAGCAACAAATACATTCCCAATACCAAAAACCCGCCAAAAAGTCCATATTCCTCAACGATAATGGCATAAATAAAATCGGAAGATGATTGTGGCAAAAAGTTTTTCTGAACACTCTTTCCAGGACCAAGACCATAAATTCCACCAGATGCAATGGCAATTTTTGCTTTTTCTATTTGATAATCATCTTCATCAGGTTTATCAGTAGTAAAATTATCAATACGTGCAATCCAAGTATCTACACGATTTGGGAAAGCATCGGGAAATGCTTTGGCTACCAAAATAAAAAACAGTAAACTTATAATTCCGGCACCAAGTATAACTGCAATATATTTTAAAGGATATTTTCCAATAAAAACTAACATAATTACCATGGAAAAAATGAGTGCTGCTGTAGATAAATTGGCAGGAAGAATAAATGCCAATGTTATAAAAACAGGTGTCCACAATTCCCATAAAGAGTTTTTAAATGTTATGGGTGTTTCTCTTTTTTTGGATAGATAACGCGCCACGAAAACAAAAAGAACGATTGCTGCTAGAGTTGATGTTTGGAAGGTAATCCCAATAAACGGAATTTGAATCCATCTACTAGCATTTGCTCCATCAATCACCGTTCCTTTTAACAACGTATAGGCTAACAATATCCAAACAACAGGTAATAAGTATTTTGAAATTGTTCTGAAATAGTGATAAGGTATTCTATGAACTTTATAAATAATATAAAATCCAATTAATACTTGTGCACCATGTTTTAATAAATAAGTCAACGCATTTCCAGAACCATGGCGCATATAGGCCAAATTACTACTCGCACTAAAAACAGGCATAAATGAAAATAAGGCCAACAAGGCAACGAATGCCCAGATGACTTTATCTCCTTTTAAACTTGTAATTAGTTCTTTCATTTTAGATTTTATAAATTTTGAACCGCTACTTTAAATTGATTTCCTCGGTCTTCATAGTTTTGAAATAAATCGAAACTGGCACAAGCTGGTGATAGAAGAACAGCATCACCTTTTTCGGCAATGTGTTTAGCAGTTATTACAGCATCACGCATATTGTCAACCTCAACCATCATATCAACTACGTTTCCAAAAGCATCAATAATTTTTTTGTTATCAACACCTAAGCAAATAATAGCTTTAACTTTTTCACGAACTAAGGACATCAATTCGCTATAATCATTTCCTTTATCAACACCACCAACAATCCAAACCGTTGGCACAGTCATACTATCCAAAGCAAAGAAAGTTGCATTCACATTAGTTGCTTTGCTGTCGTTGATGTACTGTACATTTTGAATTTTAAGTACTTTTTCCAATCGATGTTCTACACCTTGGAAATTGGATAAACTTTCACGAATGGTTTGCTTTCTGATTTTCATCAGTTGGGCTACAGAAGTTGCAGCCATAGCGTTTTTCATGTTGTGTTTTCCTTCCAATGAAACGTCTCCCGTTTTCATTTCAAATTCCTCGTTGTTGATGATGATGTCCATAGTGTCGTCGTTTTTTATAAAGGCTCCGTTTTCAAAGGTTTGTATTAGTGAAAAAGGAATTAAATTTGCTTTTGTTCTATTTTGTTTGAACCAGTTTGAGATAGCCTCATCATCTGCGTCATAAATGAGATAATCATTCTCTGTTTGGTTCATCGTTATTCTAAATTTTGATGCGATATAATTTTCATATTTATATTCGTATCTGTCCAAATGATCTGGACTTATATTAGTAATTATTGCTATGTCTGGTCTGTATTTTACACATCCATCTAATTGAAAACTACTCAATTCTAACACATAGCAATCATAGTTATCTTCGGCTACTTGCCAGGCAAAACTTTTACCAATATTCCCTGCCAAACCCACATTCAATCCTCCTGATTTCAGCAAATGGTAAGTCAACATTGTCGTGGTTGTTTTTCCATTGCTTCCCGTAATCCCAATGGTTTTTGCATTGGTAAATTGGGCAGTAAACTCAATTTCAGAAATCACTGGAATGCCTTTTCCCAAAAGTTTTTTTACTATTGGTGCTTTTTCAGGAATTCCGGGACTTTTCATTACCACATCAGCATTTAGAATTAAATCTTCTGTATGCTTTTTGTCTTCCCATTTAATTTCATATTGTTTAAGAACTTCTCTATAATTGTCTTTAATTTCTCCAAAATCAGAAACAAAAACATCGTAACCTTTTTTCTTCCCTAAAATGGCTGTTCCAACGCCACTTTCTCCACCACCAAGAATGACCAATCGTTGCATTATCTCAATTTTAATGTTACAATTGAAACAATAGCCAATAGTATGGCAACAATCCAAAAGCGTGTTACAATTTTACTTTCGTGATAGCCTTTCTTTTGATAATGATGATGCAATGGCGACATAAGGAAAATTCGTCTTCCTTCACCAAAGCGTTTTTTAGTAAATTTGAAATAGGAAACTTGAATTATTACTGATAAATTTTCAGCAAAAAAGATGGCACACAAAACAGGTAATAACAATTCTTTTCGAACAGAAATAGCTAAAACCGCAATAATACCTCCAATAGTCAAACTACCAGTATCGCCCATAAATACTGTAGCTGGATAGGAATTGTACCAAAGAAATCCAATTAATGAACCCACAAAAGCCGATATAAAAACCGTCATTTCACCCGAATTGGGAATATACATGATGTTCAAATAGTCGGAGAAAAAGATATTTCCAGAAACGAAAGTAAAAATACCGAGTGCCAAAACAGATATGGCAGATGTTCCTGCGGCTAAGCCGTCTATTCCATCAGTAAGATTGGCTCCATTTGATACCGCAGTGATAATAAATATTACAATAGGAATAAATACTAACCAAGCCCAGTTTTGATAATCATCTGTAAATGGTTTTAAAATTTGAGCATAATCTAATTCATTGTTTTTAGTAAAAGGAATAGTTGTAGTCGTAGATTTATACTCATTTGGTGTTTGATAAATTACATTTTGTGTTTGATTAAATGTTAGTGGCTTATTTGATTTTTCTCGAACCGTCACACCTGGATGAAAGTACAACACCGAACCTACAATTAACCCCAAACCAACTTGACCAATTACTTTAAAAATACCTTTTAAACCTTGTTTGTCTTTTTTGAAAATTTTGATATAATCATCAATAAATCCAATAGTTCCCATCCAAAGCGTAGTTACAATCAAGAGAATAATGTAAATATTATTCAATTTGGTTAACAATATCACAGGAATCAACGTTGAGATAATGATGATTAATCCACCCATTGTTGGTGTTCCTGCTTTTTGAGTTTGTCCTTCAAGACCTAATTCTCTTACCGTTTCGCCTACTTGTTGATTTCTCAAAAAAGTGATGATTTTTTTTCCATAAATAGTAGAAATCATCAAGGATAAGATAATTGCCAAAGCAGAACGAAAAGTGATGTATTGAAAAACTCCTGTTCCTGGAACATCCATTGTCTTGTCGAGGTATTCAAATAAGTAGTATAACATATTGGTTATGTGTTAATTTGGTTATTTGCTTAATTGTTCTAAAATTTCTTTTACAATTTTCATATCATCAAAATCATGGCGAACACCTTGAATTTCTTGATAGGTTTCATGTCCTTTTCCTGCAATTAGTATAATATCATTTGGATTGGCCAATTGACACGCGGTTTTTATAGCTTGTTTTCTATCTACAATTGATAGTGTTTTTTTATGATTTTGTGGCTGTACTCCATTTTCCATATCCGCAATAATATCAATTGGATCTTCTGTTCTTGGATTATCCGATGTGATGATTACTTTATTACTCATACTCGTGGCAATATTGGCCATTATTGGTCTTTTCGCTTTGTCTCTATCGCCACCGCAACCAACTACTGTTATCAATTGTTCGTTATTGGTTCTAATATCATTGATGGTTTTCAAAACATTTTCCAAAGCATCTGGAGTGTGCGCATAATCCACAATTGCAGTTATTTTAGAATTGGAAACAATAAATTGGAAACGTCCCGAAACACTTTCTAATTCTGATAACAATCGCAATACTTCCAATTTATCCAATCCTAATTCTACTGCAGTTCCATAAATTGCCAATAAATTGTATGCATTGAAAGTTCCTATCAACTTTACCCAAACTTCATTATCATTAATTTTCAATAATAATCCTGATAATTGATTTTCTAGAATTTGTGCTTTATAATCAGCGTAGGATTTTAAGGCATAGGTCAATTTTCTTGCAGCCGAATTTTGAAGCATTACCAATCCATTTTTATCGTCAATATTGCTAAGTGCAAAAGCAGTTTTGGGTAAAAAATCGAAAAAAGATTTTTTTACATCTCGATACTCTGCAAACGTTGGGTGATAATCCAAATGGTCGTGTGATAAATTAGTGAAAACACCTCCAACAAAATGTAATGCTTCTGTACGTTTTTGATGTATTCCATGTGAACTTACTTCCATGAAACAATATTCAATTCCGAAAGCATTCATTTCTGCCAAATAATAATTGATAGTCAATGAATCTGGTGTAGTGTGCGTTGCTTTATACTCAACATCATCAACCATTATTTTCACCGTTGACAACAATCCCACTTTATAACCTGCTTTTTTAAATAATTGATACAAAAGTGAAGCAATAGTGGTTTTTCCATTTGTTCCGGTAATTCCAACTAATTTTAAATTTTGAGATGGATTTCCATAAAAATTAGCCGCTAAAAATGCCAAAGCCGAGTTGGTGTCTTTCACTTGAATATAAGTAACGCCACTCACAATTATTTCTGGAAAAGTATCACAAACTATTACAGTAGCTCCAAGATTTATGGCTTTTTCAATAAAATCATGACCATTTGAAACGGTACCACGAATGGCCACAAAAACATCGTTCTCTTGAATTTTACGTGAGTCAAATTCAATTTTGCCAATAACCATTTCTGTCGAACCTTTAACCGCTTCGATGGCTACTTTATATAATATGTCTTTTAAAATAATCACGATAATTCAAGTATGATTGTTTTGTTTTTATCTAATGCTTCTCCGGGTTGAACGGATTGCTTTTTTACTTTCCCAACACCAATCACTTTTACTTTTAATTTTAAGTTTTCCAAAAGAGCTACAGCATCCATTCCGCTCATGCCTTTCAAATTTGGAATTACTTTTATTTCGGATTGGGATTTGGCGTAGTATTCATCAAATGCTTTCTCCTGAGGATTTATTTTTTTGTTCAGATTTTTAATTTCGTTGGTAGATGGTGAATCGGTAAAAATCTTTTGCGCAATACGCTTAAAAACTGGACCAGCCACATCTGCACCATAATAGTTATTACCCGAAGTATTTGGTTTATGAACCACTACAATACAAGAAAATTTAGGATTATCTGCAGGGAAATAACCCACGAATGAAGAAATGTAATGCTTGTCACTTCCACCATTTTTTCCGTAATTGGCTTGAGCTGTTCCTGTTTTTCCTGCCATAGAAAAGTCTTTGGAATACAACTTTGAACCTGTTCCTCTTTTAACCACATTTTCTAAAACTGCTTTTAGTTTTTTATTGGTTTCTGCCGAACAAATCTTTGCGTTGATAACTTGTTTATCATATTTTTTTATGGTTTTATTCCATTCTTTTATTTCAGAAACGAATTGTGGTTTTACCATTTCACCATTATTAGCAACAGCATTATATAAGGTCAACGTTTGTAATGGTGTTACCGAAACGCCATATCCAAAAGCCATCCATGGAAGTGAAATAGCACTCCAATGTTTATCATTTGGTTGTGGAATATATGGTTTTCCTTCTCCTTTAAAAGGCAATCCTAATGGTTTATTCAAACCCATTCTATCGATTCTATCTACAAATTCTTCAGGATTATTTTTATAATTTTCATAAACCGCCTGAACCATTATCGTATTAGAAGACACTTCAAAACCTCTTGCTAACGAAATTTTTCCATAACCGCCTTCATGAGAATCTCTAACTTTATTTCCTCTGTAATCTATGATCCCGCCTTTGCTATCATACACTTTACTAGTATCAATTTTATTATCATCCAATAAAGCAATCATATCCACTAACTTGAAAGTCGATCCAGGTTCATGAGATTCTTTAATAGCGTAATTTTCAGTTTCGAAATAAGTTGAGTCTGATTCCTTTAATTTCCCTAAATTGGAAATGGCTCTGATTTTTCCCGTTTTGGTTTCCATCACAACCACACAACCATGTTCTGCTTTGAATTCTTTTAACTGTTTCAGTAAAGCATGGTGCGCAATATCTTGTATGTAAACATCAATTGTTGAAATAACATCATAACCGTCTTGTGGATCAACTTCGTTAATATCGCGGATTGGTTTCCATTGACCTTTAGCAATTTTTTGTTTTAAAACTTTTCCATCTTTACCGTTCAAATATTTTCTGAAAGACCATTCTATTCCTTTTCCGTCTAATTCGCCATTTGGTTTCACACGTTCGTAACCAATAGTTCTCTCTGCAATTTTTCCAATTGGATGTTCTCTAATCGTTTCTTGTTCTACAATAATTCCGCCTTTGTTTGCGCCTAAATTGAATAGCGGGAAACTTTTAATTTTAATATATTGTGTGTAACTTAAATCACGGGCAACCAATAAATATCTATTCTTATTGGTTCTAGCAATTTTTAGTTCCGATAAATAAAAAGAACTTGGCTTTCCTAAAAGTTTTGACAAAGAGTCTGCTAGTGGTTTTACGTTTTTTTCAAATGCAATCTCTTTTGGCGCAACAGCATCAAATCTTATTTTATAATTGGGAATTGAGGTTGCTAACAAACTTCCATCAGCTGAATAAATATTTCCTTTATTGGCAGGGATAACAAAGCTCTTAACTGTTTCTTTTTTGGCCAATTCACGAAGCCTTGGACCTTCAACCCATTGAATTTTGGACAACTTAAAAGTTATAGCCATAGCCATTATGAAGATGCAAAATGCAACTAAATAAATTCGGTAAGAGATATGTTTATCTTCTATTGCCATAGTTTTTGAAAGAAGGTTTTTTCTATAGGTTTTTTAACTTTTATTTTTTTTGGTGGAACCTGTGAAGGAAATATTTTTCTCTCCTTCATTTTTTCTGAAACAGTCGATTCCATTTTCAACTTCATTAATTCGGAACGTTTATCTACAAATTCGGAACGCAATTCTTTTACTTCACTTGTTAATTCGGTAATCCGAAATACTTTTTGTTCAAAATTGTGTGTATTGGCAATCATTAAAATGGCAAGCACTATCACAAAAACAATAAATCGCCAGTTTTTCGTAGCGTCTTCATTGACTAAAAATCGAGCTTTTAATATGCTATAAACTCCCTTTTTCATCGTTTTTCTGCTATTCTTAATTTGGCACTTCTTGCTCTATTGTTGCTTTTTATTTCAGCTTCATCTGGAACTATTAGTTTGCCTACCAACTTAAATGGAACAGAAAAATTTCCAAAAAAATCTCTCTCTGGTTCACCTTCAAATAGTCCGTTTTTCATAAAACGTTTTACCAATCTGTCTTCTAAAGAATGATATGAAATCACACTTAATCTTCCTTCTGGCTTTAATATTTCAAGAGATTGTTCTAAAAATTCTTTTAAAACATCCATCTCTTGGTTTACTTCTATTCGAATGGCTTGATAGATTTGGGCTAATATTTTATTCTTGAATTGTTCTGGTAAAAATTTTGACAAAACCATTTTCAATTCGTCTGTTGTATTGATTGTTTTCTTTTCTCTAGCTTCTATAATTGTTCTTGCCAAAGCTGGAGCCACTTTCAACTCACCATAATCCAGAAATACTCTTTTTAAATTGGCTTCATCATATTCATTAATCACTTTGAAGGCATCCAAATCATTTTTCTTACTCATTCTCATGTCTAAATCGGCATCAAATCGAGTAGAAAAACCTCTTTCTGGAACATCAAATTGGTGTGATGAAACCCCTAAATCAGCCAAAATTCCATCCACACTTTTCACACCATGAAATCTCAAAAACCGCTTGATATATCTAAAGTTCTCTTGAATTAATGTAAATCTTTCATCGGGCAATGCATTCTCCCAGGCATCTTCATCTTGGTCAAACCCAAACAATTTCCCATTTGGACCCAATCTTTTCAAAATTTCTTTGGAATGACCACCACCACCAAAAGTGACATCAACATAAACTCCATCGGGTTTGATATTCAATCCGTCAACAGTTGCCGAAAGTAAAACTGGGTTATGATATTCCATCGTTGTCATCATTACTATTTCCCATTACATCTTCGGCTAAATCAGCAAAATCAATATCATCACCAGCAATTGATTTTTCATATAATTCTTTATCCCAAATCTCTACAATGTTTACTGCAGAAGAAAGGACAATGTCTTTTGAAATATGACTAAAGGCAACCAAATCTTTCGGAATTAACAATCTTCCTAAATCATCTACTTCAATAACTTTTACACCAGCCGTAAATCGACGAATGAAATCGTTATTCTTCTTCACAAATCGGTTGAGTTTGTTGATTTTTTGCATCATCAAATTCCACTCAGTCATAGGATACAACTCTAAACAAGGTTGAAAAACGGAACGCTTCAAGACAAAGCCATCTTGAATAGAACTAGCAAGTTGTTTCTTTAAAGCCGAAGGAATCATCAGTCTTCCTTTGGCATCAACTTTACATTCATATGTCCCAATTATAGAGTTCAATGGTTTTTATTTTGGTTAGAAGCAAAAATATAAAAATATTTACCACAAAATACCACTAATTACCACTTTGTTAATAAGTTTTACCACTTTAGCTTCATTTGCTTAAAAATCCGAACAAAATAAATATTGTAAATTATTGAAAAATATTTAAGAAATATTGATTATTGCGTTAATTTGAATTGTAAAAAACTGATTTTTAGTGGCATTATTGCTAATAATTTATTTTTTAATACATCTGATAATTATCAAAAGACTAGATGATTTGTTTAGAATAAGCATCCCTAACCTTAATTAAATTATACTCCTTTTGCAGAACCATTTTAATTAAAAAACGGGAATAGAAAATGGTTTTTAGGTATAAAATCATATATTTGCTACCGATGTAAAAGTCAAAAATCATATGGAAGGAAATTTTAAAAAAGAAGGAAGATATTCCTATTATGAAGTTGGAGAAGGCACACCAATCGTCGTATTACACGGATTGATGGGCGGATTGAGTAACTTTAGTGGTGTAGCTGACTATTTTTCGTCTAAAGGATATAAAATAGTTATTCCTGAGTTACCATTATACTCACAAAATATTTTAAAAACTAACGTAAAAGCCTTTGCAAAATACGTGAAGGACTTTATCACTTTCAAAGGATTTGACAGAGTAATTCTTTTGGGGAATTCTCTTGGTGGACACATTGCTTTATATCATTCAAAAATGTATCCTGAAAAAGTAGCCGGACTTGTAATAACTGGTAGCTCAGGACTTTATGAAAGCGCTATGGGTGATAGCTATCCTAAACGAGGCGATTATGAATATATCAAGAAAAAAACCGAAGTCGTTTTTTATGACCCAAAAGTGGCTACAAAAGAAATGGTTGACGAAGTTTTTTCGATAGTAAATGACCGAATAAAAGTAATTAAAACCTTGACAATAGCCAAAAGTGCTATACGTCATAATATGGCCAAAGATTTACCAAAAATGCATGTGAAAACTTGTATTATTTGGGGTAAGAATGACCAAGTAACACCACCAGAAGTAGCGGAAGAATTTCACAAATTAATGCCAAACTCGGAGTTATATTGGATTGACAAATGTGGTCATGCCGCCATGATGGAACACCCGGATGAGTTCAATAGATTATTGCACGAATGGCTTAAAGAAGTACATTTATAAACAAAAGTCCTTTTTAGGGCTTTTTATTTTTAATAAAATCCATGAAAATTAATTCCGCCGAATTTATTATTAGCAATTCCGACGTGAGTAAATGTCCGCTAGAACGTTTGCCCGAATATGCTTTTATTGGTCGTTCTAACGTAGGGAAATCATCCTTGATTAACATGTTAACCAACCATAAAAACTTGGCTAAAACATCAGGGAAACCCGGAAAAACTCAGTTAATAAACCATTTTAAGATTAATCTAAATTGGTTTCTAGTTGATTTACCCGGTTATGGTTACGCCAGAGTTTCTAAGAAAACAAAAGAAGTTTTTCAGGAATTTATTACTGATTATTTTGAAAAGAGAGAACAATTGGTTTGTGCTTTTGTATTAATTGACATTCGTTTAGAAGCACAAAAAATAGACTTGGAATTCATTGAATATTTGGGTGAAACAGAAGTGCCTTTTTGCATCATTTTTACAAAAGCAGACAAGATTAGCAAGACCAAAATAGACTCTCATGTTGCTGCCTATAGAAAAGCATTGCTAGCCAACAACTGGGAAGAAATGCCTCAATACTTTGTAACCTCTGCCACCGAAGCTACAGGAAGAGATAAGGTTTTAGATTTTATTGATGGTGTGAATAACGAAATGTTTAAAAGCGGTGAATTGTAGTTAATAAAATATTACTTTTTCAATTCCAACTTTTCAGCGAAATAATCACAAAAATCTTTCATAGTATCTGCCATTTTTTCATCGGCAGTGGCACGTTGAAACGTATCAGCCATAGCTACCAAGGTTTGATGAAAAAATAATTTCATTTCATCAACTTGCATTTCTTTTGTCCACAAATCAATTCGGAGTGTTTCTTGAGCTTTACCGTCCCAAATAGAAAGCATAATAGCCTTTGCCTCTTCTAGTTCAACTCCGCCGTCTTGTGCCGTCCAAGTTAATTTTTCGGGAACACGATTTTCGTCTAATTCAATATTGAATTTTATTTCAGATTGTATTGTTTTACTCATGGTTTTTTTGGTTTGTACTTTGATTTGTCAAATAGTTCTTTGGCATCCATTTTTAGCATATCCTGCAAACTTACTTCATTATTTTCCATAAATGAACGAACAATTTGCCATCCAACCCATTGCCCTACTCTTCCTGGTGATTCGTTATCTATTTCGAGATAGAATTTTGAAAATGGTGCTAAATTTATAAATCTGTTTGAAAGTCTTGAATCTGAATCGAAAAGCAGATTTTCATCTATGAAAAAACGCCACATATAACTTTCGTTTTCTTGACACCACTTAATTTGCTCTGGTTGATATCCTATCTTTTCAGCGTCTGTAAAATCGGGAAGCAATACATCTTTTAGATACAATTCTTTACCATAATAAATCATATTGGCTAATAATGTCTTATCGGTTGGTGGAGGAATTTTTCGCCATGAAAAACTAGAAACAATATCAGGCATCATTTGTCTTTCTTCAAAATTTTGCTTCAGATATTCAGCGTCAGTGTAAAATTTGACGTCTTTACCTAAATACAACTCTAATGCAATAATCAACTTATCATTGGCATAAATGGCTTTATTATTATAATCCATTTCGGCAATTACGGTATATACTTTTGGAGTTATAGTATTTGGAAAATAGTACTTAATATGTTTAAATAAATCTTCTATTTCCGTGGCTTGTTTGTTCAAATCAGGGTATTTTTTTTGCACTTCTTGATACAGTGCTCTCCAGTCTTTGTTTTGCATTTTCTCAATCCAAACACTATCTGAAATACCTTCGGGAAAGAAAAAAGGATAAGTTGCCTTGAGATTTTGTAAATCCTCTGGTTTAGTTTCAAAAAAAGCTTTATCAAATCGATCTACTTTTATCTCAATAGGAATTTCTTCTACTGCTTTTTCAACTTTAGACTTTTGATCACAAGAAAAAAGAAAAAAAGACAACAAGATGCCGATAAAATATTTTACCATTTTAAGAAATTTATAATAAATTATTAAAGTTTAAAATCTTCTGATTTATTTACATTTGCAAATATACATTGCAGTTTTTAATAAAAATCATAAGAAATGTCTAAAAAAAGTAATATTAAGGTAGGGGAAACCAATGCCTTTATTGTTTCATGGTTAAGAGATTATGCAACGAATGCAAAAGTGAATGGTTTTGTTATAGGTATTTCAGGTGGCGTTGATTCGGCAGTAACCTCAACGCTTTGTGCACAAACAGGTTTAACCACTTTATGTGTTGAAATGCCAATTCATCAACATAGTAGTCAAGTTAGTAGAGGAAGAGAACATATTGAACAGTTAAAAAAGCGATTTCCAAATGTAAAAAATGTAGAAACTGATTTAACTACTGTTTTTGAAACCTTTAAAAAAGTGGTTCCAAGTTCTGATGATGATATAAAAGTTGACTTATCATTAGCCAATACTAGAGCACGTTTACGCATGACCACTTTATATTATTATGCTGGAATTTATGGCTTATTAGTGGCTGGAACTGGAAATAAAGTTGAAGATTTTGGCGTTGGTTTTTATACTAAATATGGTGATGGTGGTGTAGATTTAAGTCCTATTGCTGATTTAATGAAAAGTGATGTGTATGCTTTGGGAGAATATTTAGAAATTCCTAAGTCAATACAAAATGCTGCTCCAACAGATGGTTTGTTTGGCGATTCAAGAACTGATGAAGAACAACTTGGTGCTAGTTATGACGAACTAGAATGGGCAATGATTGAAGCAGAAAACAACAAAAATGCAGCCGATTTTTCGGGAAGGGAAAAAGAAGTTTTTAAGATTTATTCGTATTTAAATAGTGTTAATCAACATAAGATGAATCCAATTCCTATATGTATTATTCCAGAATTGTATAAAAAAAATTAAAATTTTATAACAATATTTATTAAAAAAAAAATTAACTTTACAGTAAATTTCTATTAATTTTTATCAAATACCACGATTATGATAAATGTATGTGTAGCCGATAACTTTCCAGTTGTTCATTTTGGAATGAAAGCTTATTTTAAAGATCATCATGAAATAAGCATTGTTTCTAATGTAGGGAATTTTTTTATGGTGCCTGATGCCTTGAGAAACAAAGAAGTTGATGTCTTGATTATCGACCTTGATCTTGAAGGATTAAAGAGTATTTATGAGCTCAAATCTATCATTAAAAATTTCCCAAAAACAAAAGTTATTGTATTTAGTAGTATGTCTGAACACATTTATGCGCCAAACGCCATCAAAGCTGGTTGCGCAGGTTATGTTCACAAGACTTCAAAACTTGAGTATTTAGGAACAACAATTGTTAAGGTTAGCCAAGGGCAAATTATCCTAAATGAAGAAATCAAGAAAAGTTTAGCATTAATTGCTAAACAAAACAAATCTGAACGTTTGTACAGAAAACTTTCTAACCGAGAAATCGAAGTACTTCGTTTTCTTAGCGATGGAAAGAAAAACAATGAAATTGCTAAGATTTTAAATCTTAACGAAAAAACCATTAGTACTTACAAACTTCGATTATTAACGAAACTTAGTGTAACCAACTTGGTTGACTTAGTGAACAAAGCAAAAACTTTGGAAATCGTTTAAAAAATAAAAACCTCGCAAAAGCGAGGTTTTTTTATAAATAAGTTGATCGTATTCGTCCTATTTTATTGGTTAGGCTGACTTTTAATTTGTTGTAATCGTTAATAGTTGTCATCAATTCTTCTAAATCATTTTCTTCCTCTTTACTGAAATTATTCATCATATCCATTATCAGTTTATTAATGAGATATTCTCGAAGAGAGATTAGAGTTTCAGTAACCAAATTGGTAAGTACTTCCTCGGAATCTTTTTCTTTCACAAAAACTTGCTTTTTCTCTAACCAACCTGCAAGCGAATAGCGTTCATTTTCCATCATTAAATTTGAAATAAAACCAGCTTTCGTTTCTTCCAGAGTATTCATGTAATTTACAATATCAAAATTGGCATCATTGACAAAATTCTGAATTAAATCATTGTAAACTTCTTGAAATAACGGATTAGTAAAACTTATTTCATCTTCTTGTAGACTCAAAAAAATTCGTTCAGAAATTTTAGCTTTAATTTTTTCTTTTACCTCAATTTCATTGCCTTCTTCATCAAAATTAATGTAGATGTTTTCAAATTCAGTTACTAAATTTCCATATAAAACTAATATGCTGATGATACTAATTTCAAGATTTGATAAAATGTCTAGTTTTTCATTTGAAACCTTAACCTCATTTTTTATGACTTCAAAAGATTTTTGTTGTAAAGTTTCAGAATTTTTCAGTTTTTTTCCAGCTTCCGAAATGTCTTTCTGAATGAGTTGTGCCAAGGTATTTTGCAATACTTGTTCGGAAATATCCATGATGCGAGCACACTCTTGAATATACACTTCCCTTTTAATTCTATCAGGAATTTTGGAAATACTCACTACCATATCCCGAATTAAATCAGCTTTTTTGATAGGATCGTTTTGTGCTTCATTCATCAAAAGTGAAGCTTTGAACTGAATAAAATCTTTGGCGTTATTTTCTAAATAAGAAACCAAATCATCAAAAGAGTTTTTTCGAGCAAAACTATCAGGATCATCACCATCAGGGAAAGTACAAACCTTTACATTCATGCCTTCTTCGAGAATTAAATCAATTCCTCGAATAGAAGCACGAAGTCCAGCAGCGTCGCCATCAAAAAGAACCGTAATATTTTTAGTCAATCGATTAATTAATCGAATTTGGTCTGGAGTTAAAGCTGTTCCTGATGAGGCAACTACATTTTCAATTCCGGCTTGATGCATTTGAATTACATCCGTATAACCTTCGACTAAAAAACAATTATTCTGTTTGGCAATAGCTTGTTTAGCATGAAAAATACCATACAAGACTTTGCTTTTATGGTAAATTTCACTTTCGGGAGAATTGAGATATTTGGCTGCTTTTTTATCATTGGTCAAAATTCTACCACCAAATCCGAGATTTCTTCCCGACAAACTTTGGATAGGAAACATTACTCTTCCTTTGAAACGGTCAAAATGTTTGCCGTCTTCTCTAGTAATGGTTAAACCAACTTTTTCTAAAAACTCTAATTGATATCCTTTTGACAAGGCTTCTTTGGTAAAAGCATCCCAAGTTTCGGGAGAATAACCTAATCCAAATTTGGTTATGGTTTCATTAGTAAAACCTCTTTCTTTGAAATAGGATAACCCAATTGCTTTTCCTTCTTCCGAATTTAAAAGGGTTTCGTGAAAAAAAGTTTTGGCAAATTCTGAAACCAAATACATACTTTCTTTTTCATTGGCTTCGATTTTATCTTCCTGAGAAGTCTCTGTTTCTTCTATTTCGATATTGTATTTATTCGCCAAAAACCGAATTGCTTCGGGATAGGTAAAATGTTCGTGCTCCATCAAGAAAGTCACTACGCTTCCGCCTTTTCCCGAACTGAAATCTTTCCAAATTTGCTTTACCGGTGATACCATAAACGATGGTGAGCGCTCATCTGAAAATGGGCTCAAACCTTTGTAATTGCTTCCAGCACGTTTAAGTTGAACAAAATCACCGATGACTTCTTCTACACGTGCGGTTTCAAAAACTTTATCTATGGTTTCTCGAGTTATCAAATTTTCTATTTAAGGGTTTAAAGTTACAATAAAAAAAGTGTTCCAAAAACTGAAACACTTTTTCAAAATATAAACTAACCTAAACATTCTTAATTAAAATCAAAACGTACACCAAGTGAAATGTTATTTTGATCTATTGCATTGTCTTTAAACAATGGATTTAAATCGTATTTTAAATACAAACTAGTTTGTTTGTAACCAATGTAAGTACTTAGACCATAAATGAAATCATTAACGTTGAAATCTCCTTTTTCTTTAGTATCTACGTTATTTCCATCGACTTCAAAGCATAATTTTTGTTTTGATTTTAATCTAAATCCACCATAACCACCAATTCCGAAGCGAACACTTTTGTGGGTTCTGAAAATAGTTTTTCCATCATCATTTTTTGCTTTAGTAAAATCAAATTCTAAATGTAACGGTGCTGTGATAAATACATTTCTAAAACGCGAATCATCAAGATTATATTGAAATTCAACTAAGTCTGTTTGACTTCCATTAGCTACAAAAACTCTATTATCTGTTGGGCGCAAATTATTGTACATCAATGATACTCCATATTTCAAATGCAATAAATTATCATTTTTGAAAATTCTAGTATTTCCTGTAACTCCCCATTCGTAGAAATGAGAACCCCAATATTTATAATCTGAATTGGCAACAGCACCATCAGTAACTAAATTATTTACACCCATAGCAAAAACGAATTGTGATGTTGTTCTTCTTTCAGAAGTTCTAGCGATTGAGTCGCGACGTTTTTGATATTTTTCTTTATTTTTCCCAGATGATTTTGAGAAAAAAACCTCAAAAGTATTTGGCTTGAACTCTTCTTCTTTTATTTTTCCTTCAACTTTTTGATTAACCAATTCTTCTAGTTTTTGTTGCTCAACAGCAACGCGTGTTTCGATATTTTTTGAACGTGTTTCTGCAAATTTTAGTTTTTTCTCATCTGCTTGTTCATTCGTAATAGTTCCTGCTTCTAGTTCTTTGTTCACAGACTCGATTTCTAGTTTTAGAGCTGCTTTTTCTTCTTTGGTAATACTTTCAATTTTTTCTGCTATGGCTTTTGCCTTAGCTTCAAAGGTGTCTTGTGCTGAAAGTTTGCTCGCCAAAAGACAAGCTAAAAGTGCAATGTAAAGGGTAAAATTTTTCATGATGTTTGATTTAATTTGATTAATGATTGAAAACTCTTTGTTACTGATTATTTCTGTTGGCCAAAGCCACTTTAACTTCTTTATAATTTTTATTTACTTTGGTAAAAACTTTTTCTCTAAAGGATAATTCGACTTCACCATCCACTTGAGAAAGCAGACTTTTTGCATCGACTTTTATGGCTGATTTTGTATTGGCTGATTGCTTAATCGTTTTGTCTAAATCGGCCAATAAATTATCATCTGACTTTGCTTTAATTTCTTTAGTTAACATAATTTCTTTTCGCTCCATAATTTTTGGTAAATCTTTTTGAGCAACATCTGATGAATTTTGATACTCAATTTCCTTATCCTTTATTATTATATTATTTGTCGAAAGTTGAGAATTGCGAGTTGCGGGTTGCGGGTTGCGGGTTTCAGGTTGATTACTCGTTGACGCAACAACTTCGTTTGCTTTTGGTGCTTCAACTATTGTTTTTTGAGAATCCGTTACTGAATTTTGAACTGTATCTTTTTCTGTTTCAGTACCAACAACACTATTTTCTGGTTTAACTTCTATGCCATTTTGATTGAATAAAAACAAACCAAGTGTTACGAAAACCAAAATACTGGCAGCTATAAACAAAAAGCCAAAAGGTTTTCTTGTTTTTTTTTCTTCGGCTATAGAAAGCATTGCATCCAATCTGTCCCAAGCTTGGGCTGACGGTTGAATTTCTCTAGCGTTCAACTTGTCTCTGAACTGTTTTTCTATTTTATTCGGTTCCATTTTAATTCGTCTTTAATATTGTCTTTTTGGTCTCATTGAATTCGCTAATCAAATAACTTTTTTATTGATTTCTTTTTGATATGCTCATTTCAAAATTTTTTAGTTTGGTAACATTATCCTGCAACATTTTTCGAGCGTGTGATAATTGTGACTTCGAAGTTCCTTCGCTAATGCCTAATAGTGTTGCTATTTCTTGGTGTTTAAACCCTTCAATACAATAAAGATTAAAAACCATCTTGTAACCTTCAGGCAAACTGTCAATCAAAAACTGAATATCTTCTACTGAAAACTGGCTTTCAATATTGTTATGTGTCTCTTCGTAATAATTCTCATCTTCAATGAACTTTACTTTTTTCTGAACTCTAATAAATGAAATACATTCATTAATCATTATTCTTCTAATCCAACCTTCAAAACTACCTTTGTGTTCAAAATTTTTTAAACTAGTAAAAACTTTCATGAAAGCAGTAATCATAATATCTTCTGCTTGATGTAAGTCTTTTATATATTGACGGCAAACACTTAGCATTTTGGGAGCGAATTTGGAATAAATATGATGCTGTGCATGTCGGTTATTTTCGACAGCTAGTTCGATTAATTCTTTTTCATCTTTATGTAAGTTAATAACCTTCATTAGAATATCAGACCGCTTAAATTTTTAGAATATTAAATTAATAATTGAGTTCTATTAGCATAGACGAGAATAGTTGATAAAAAGTTGCATGAGGATTTTTAAAAAATTTATTTTACTCCAAAAAAAATTGAAAAACTCAATAAATTCAATACTTTACAGCTTAAATTATTTTTTGAAAAAATTATTTTTTTCTGTCAATTACATAATTAACCATTAAAACTAAACTGTCTTTATAGATAGAATTTGGGAAACTATCAAGTATTTGAAGTGCTTCTTGTTGGAATTGCACCATTTTTTCTTCTGCATAATGCAAGCCATTCTTGTCTTTTACAAATTGGATGACTTCCTTGACGCGTTTTTTATCCTTATTGTAGTTTTTGATGGAATTAATACACCAACTCTTTTCTTTATCTGAACAATTGTTTAAAGCATAAATTAAAGGCAATGTCATTTTTTGCTCTTTGATGTCAATTCCTGTTGGTTTTCCAATGGCATCGTCGGTATAATCAAACAAATCGTCCTTTATTTGAAACGCCATTCCAATGAGTTCGCCAAATTTTCGCATCGCTTCTACCTGAACTTCATCTTCGGAAACTGATTTGGCACCAAGCGCACAACACGAAGCTATTAATGTGGCTGTTTTTTTGCGGATGATTTCATAATAAATCTCTTCTACAATGTCTAATCGGCGTGCTTTTTCAATTTGGAGTAATTCGCCTTCGCTCATTTCTCGTACAGCTATAGAAATGATACGGAGTAAATCAAAATCGCCGTAATCTATTGAAAGTAATAATCCTTTGGACAATAAATAATCGCCAACTAAAACGGCTATTTTATTTTTCCATAAAGCATTGATAGAGAAAAATCCGCGACGTCTATTACTATCATCTACAACATCGTCGTGAACTAATGTTGCTGTATGAATTAACTCAATCACCGAAGCGCCGCGATATGTTCGCTCATTGACTTCCGCTTTTTCAGAAATCATTTTGGCAACCAGAAAAACAAACATAGGACGCATTTGTTTTCCTTTTCGATTTACAATATAATAGGTAATTCGATTGAGTAGCGCCACTTTTGAGGTCATGGATTCAAAGAACTTTTTCTCGAAAAGCTCCATTTCCTCTTGTATAGGTTGTTTTATTTGCGCGGTGATGTTCATCGATTTCAAAGATACAATATTGAAGTCTTTGAAAAAAATAATTACATTTGATTAAACCTTTTAAAAAAAAATCATTCAAATACTTGAACTTAAAAATAATAAATATGAAAATTAAAAACTTAGTATTAGGATTGACATTATCAATGTTTATCTTAAGTTGTAGCAATGATGACAAAAACACGTCATCTGAAATGAGTGATGCTAAAGTTAGTGCCAAAATTGACATAGTTACTGAAGATGTATCCAAAATTATTGAAGATCAATTCTCACTTCAGGCTAATCCTAACTCAGGAAGAACAAGTGAAAATAGCATACAAACATTACCACCATGTGCTACTGTTACTATTGAATTAACAGAAACAACTTGGACTAGAACCATAACTTTTGACAATTGTGAATTGCCAAATGGAAATGTTTTAGATGGAACTATTATTGTGAGTGGTAGCTTAAACTTTGACACGCCTTCACACACCATAAGTTATAGTTTTGTAAATTTCCATCACAATAACATCTTGATTGAGGGAAACAGAACCGTTGTTAGAACATTTCAAACCACAAATACCTTAGCACAACCACATCCTGTAGCTACAATGTCTATCGACATGACTGTGACTTTCCCTAATGGAAATAGCTATCACAGAGTTGGGAATAGAGTACGAGAAATGATTGAAGGTTTTGGAACACCAATGATTTGGATGGATAATGTGTTTTCAATTTCTGGAAGTTGGTCAACTACTTTTCCTAATGGAACACAAAGCTCAACCATTACAACTCCTTTGAGAGCTGAATCCGGTTGTCCTCATATTGTAAGTGGTGTTGTAAATATCGTTAGAAATAACAATACTGCTGTTCTAGATTATGGTAATGGCGAATGTGATAACCAAGCTACTTTAACTGTTAATGGTGAAACTACAACCATAACTTTAGGAAATTAAAATTTGGTTTACTCCTAAAAGAAAAACTCCTTTTGTATTTAAACACAAAAGGAGTTTTTTTATGATTTGTTTGCCAATTGCCCACAAGCTGCATCAATATCTTTTCCGCGACTTCTTCTCACTTTTGCAACTATATCATATTTTGATAATTCTTTTATATAATTATCGATAGCAGTATCAGACGCTTGCTGAAATTCGCCGTCATCGATGGGATTGTATTCGATTAAATTGACTTTACAAGGTACATATTTGCAAAATTTCACCAAGGCATCAATCGAAGCTTTATCATCATTAATTCCTTTCCAAACCACATATTCATAAGTCACTTTACTTTTGGTTTTTTGATACCAATATTGCAATGCTTCTTTCAATTCGGGCAATTGGAAGTTTTTGGTAAACGGCATAATTCGGTTTCTAGTTTCTTCAATAGCAGAATGTAATGAAACCGCTAATTTGAATTTTACCTCATCATCAGCCATTTTTTTTATCATTTTTGAAACTCCTGAAGTAGAAACAGTAATTCGTTTTGGTGACATGCCTAAACCTTCTTCTGATGTAATCATGTCAATGGCTTTCATCACGTTGTTGTAATTCATTAACGGTTCGCCCATTCCCATAAATACGATGTTAGACAATGGTCGGTTGTAATACAATCGGCTTTCTCTATCAATAGCCACGACTTGATCATAGATTTCTCCTGGTTCCAAATTTCGCATTCTTTTCAAACGCGCTGTGGCACAAAAATTACAATCCAAACTACAACCTACTTGACTAGAAACACAGGCTGTGGTTCTGGTATTGGTTGGAATTAAAACACTTTCTACAATAAGTCCATCGTGCAAACGAACCGCATTTTTTACCGTTCCGTCTTCGCTACGTTGCATGGTATCGACTTTGATGTGATTAATCACAAAATAATTTTCGAGCATCGTTCTCGTTTCTTTAGAAACATTGGTCATGTCTTCAAAACTATGTGACGCTTTACTCCACAACCATTCATACACTTGATTGCCACGAAATGCTTTATCACCATTGGCCACAAAAAAATCACGCAATTGCTCTTTGGATAAACTTCGAATGTCTTTTTTCTCGATTTCCATGGCGCAAATTTAGGGTATTTTGATTAGTTGTTAATTTGTATTTTTGTAAAAAATAAAAACATGAACTTCCTTTCCGACGAATTAGATACTTATGTAACCCATCATTCCGAAAACGAACCGGATTTATTGGCGCAATTGAATAAAGAAACCCATCAAAAAATTTTGCAACCAAGAATGTTGAGTGGTCATTTTCAAGGAAGAGTTTTGAGTATGCTTTCTAAAATCATTCATCCAACTCACATTCTTGAAGTAGGAACTTATACTGGTTACGCCACACTTTGTTTAGCCGAAGGTTTAGCAGATAATGGCACCATCGATACTTTGGACATTGAAGAAGAACTGTTTGATTTTCAAAGAAAATATTTTGACAGAAGTCCGTGGGCTAACCAAATTATTCAACATCTTGGTGATGCTTTGGACATCATTCCGACCTTGAATAAAAAATATGATTTGGTTTTTATTGATGCTGATAAAGAAAATTACATTAATTATTTTCATCTCATTGTTCCAATGATGAACAAAGGAGGAATTATTCTTTCGGATAATGTATTATGGAGTGGAAAAGTTTTAGAAGAAGTAAAACCAAACGATATCATTACAAAAATACTGTTGGAATACAACCAATTACTAAAAGATGATGCAAGAGTTGAAACTGTTTTACTGCCAATCCGTGATGGTTTGACTGTTTCGAGGGTTATTTAATTTACAATATGAAATTTTACTTCGAAAACTTATCAATCGAAATTATTGTATTTTGTGTCGTCGTAGCCGTTCTACTCTGTGGAACATGGACTCTTATTCTTAAAAGCATTTTGAAAAATATTTTCAAAAGGGAATTAAAAGCCAAGTTTGTATTCATTACTCTGACACTAATTTTATTCCTGTCGTTTATTATAATCACATTACTCGAGAAACCATAAATAAATCAAACCGCTAAGCGTTTTTAAGAATATATTTTTGATATAATTTGTAGCCTAAAAACCCAAAAGTTGCTCCAAAAACATATCCTGTTAAAATATCCGAAGGGAAATGCAATCCTAAATAAATTCGGCTGTAGGCGAAGATCAAAGGAAATAAAAACAATAAATAACTGTGTTTGTAATATTTCTTAAATATCATAAAAGCAAAAACTGTTGTCGCCATAGAGTTTGTGGCATGTCCAGAAAAGAAACTAAACGATTTACTTGATTTCACTATTCTTATAATTCCCTTTATTTCTTCATCATTACAAGGACGTAAACGTTCAAAACCATTTTTAAATAGATTTGCCGTTTGATCACAAACAAGGATTAAAAGTGCTGTGAAAAGCAGATAGAAACCAAAATTTTTCCATCCTATTTTTTTTTGTAAAAGATAAAAAATCAGTAAAAAAAACGGTGTCCAATACAATTGTTTTGTAATCATCAACCACAGTCCATCAAAAGTTTCCGAACCTAATCCGTTTAGAAAAACAAAAAGCTCTTTATCTAGATGAATGATTTTTTCGAGCATTATAATTGTCTTTTTATTGGACCTGTTAAATCCTCAATATCTTGAGTTACTTTTTGAACTGGATTGGTCAAATTAGAGTCCAAGCCTTCTTTTACTTTATCTACTTCTGAAGAAAAAGAAGAAGTTAAATCTTTGAGTGATGTATCAATTCCGTTGGCTTCAGCTCCTTTTTGAATTTCGCTTTTAATTTCGTTGGTAGCATTTTTCATTTGCGCCATTACTTTTCCCAAAGTCCTTGCTATTTCTGGAATTTTATCTGATCCAAAAAGCATCAACGCTATGAAAATTATAAATATTATTTCGCCTCCGCCTATTCCAAACATATTTTTGAATTGCTAAATTTAAAGTTGCAAAGTTACAAAGTAATCTTAGTCAAATTTTGATTTCTCAATTGTTTTTGGCCAAGAATTATTAGACGTATCAATATCTGCTGTTTCTAATTTTGGATCAACAACAATTTTTGAAATGACTTTCTTGGTGGCAAAAGTTCTGTGAACTTCTTGATCATTTTTTCTCCAAATTTGTGCTGGAAAATAATGATTCTCTGTAGTGCCATCTTCAAAAGTTAGTTCTACGATTATTGGCATTACCAATCCTCCAGGTTTGTCAAAAGTAACTTGATAAAAATACTTTGGCTCGTTTAATTTTGCCTTTTCTTCGGCTGTAAAATTTTGATTAACATACTCGTCTAAAGCTTGATAATCAACTATTTTGAATGGTTTATTCATTTCTGATTTAAAATCTTCACTTCCTTCGGCTACCATATAGACCATAGAACCAGGTTTTGAATCACGACGACGTCTTGTCTTCATGAACTCGGTTACTTCTTTTGTAGGTTCGCTACTTACAAAGTATTTCTTCACTTCTTTTATTCCTATATCATTAAAATCTGTACTGTAAAACCAACCACGCCAAAACCAATCTAAATCAACTGCCGATGCATCTTCCATAGTTCTGAAAAAATCTTCAGGTGTTGGATGTTTAAATTTCCAACGGTTGGCATACGTTTTAAAAGCATAATCAAATAACTCATGTCCCATTATGGTTTCACGAAGAATATTCAGTGCTGTTGCAGGTTTACCATAAGCATTATTACCAAATTGACGAATGCTTTCTGAGTTGGTCATAATAGGTTCTAATCCTTTTTGATCGCCACTCATGTAAGGAACAATGTTTTTTGCTGGTCCGCGGCGAACAGGAAAATTAGGATCAAAAGATTTCTCTGCTAAAAATTCTAAAAAAGAATTCAATCCTTCATCCATCCATGACCATTGACGTTCATCTGAATTGACAATCATTGGAAAATAATTATGCCCAATTTCGTGGCAAATCACGCCTAACATTCCATATTTGGTTTGGTCTGTATATTTTCCAGTTTCATCTGGGCGACCATAATTCCAACAAATCATAGGATATTCCATTCCTTGGTCTCTTGCATTAATCGAAATGGCTTTTGGATAAGGATAATCAAAAGTAAAGCTCGAATAACTCTTTAAAGTATGCGCTACGATTCGGGTTGAATATTCTTCCCAAAGAGGATTTCCTTCTTTTGGATACAGCGAAATTGCCATAGAAACTGTCTTCCCTGTTTGAACTGCCATAGCATCATAAATGAACTTTCTTGAAGTAGAAATACCAAAATCACGAACATTTTCTGCTTTGAATTTCCATGTTTTTTTAGCGGTTGAAAATCCTTTTTCTCTTGCCTCTGCTTCCGCCTGAGTGGCAATAATTACTGGTTTATCAAATGACTTTTCAGCCAATTTGTATCGCTGTAGTTGTTCGGCTGTAAAAACTTCGCTTCTGTTTAATAAAGTTCCTGTAGCCTCTAGAATATGATCGGCTGGAACTGTAATGTTGACTTCAAAATTTCCAAAAGGCAAAGCAAATTCACCTGAACCCCAAAACTGCATGTTTTGCCATCCTTCAACATCATTATACACTGCCATTCTTGGATAAAACTGAGCGATAACATAAAGATTATTACCATCTTTTTCAAAATGTTCGTAACCCGAACGTCCACCATCGATGGTATAATTATTAATATTGTACCACCATTTGATAGAGAAAGATGTTTTTTCGCCATGTTTTAACAACTTTGGCAATTCCAATCGCATCATCGTTTGATTAACAGTATATTGCATTGGTTTTCCTTGGGAGTCTTTTACATAGTCTATATTAAATCCTCCATCAAAATCTTCTTCCAAATATTTTCTTGAAAATGCTTGCGTTGAAAAGGCAGGATCTGTTTTATTGCTTTCTACTAAAGGAGAATTTGAATTTCTCGCTTTTTCGTTTTGATCCAATTGAATCCATAAATAATCCAATGATTCTTTGGCATTGTTTGTATAGGTTATGGTTTCTGTACCATATAACTTTTGGTTTTTATCATCCAGTTCAATGTCCATTTTATAATCCGCTTGTTGCTGATAATATTCTGGACCTGGCGCACCAGATGCAGTTCGATACATATTGGGCGTTGCCAATAAATCATACATCTGTTTGAATTTATCAGGATTTCTATAATCTGAACTTGGCTTTTTTGCCGTTTCTTGTGCTTGTGATACACTTGTTGCAATCACAAATAAAAAAGATAAAATAGTAGTTGTTAGTTTCATAGACTCTTTATAATGATGGTAAAAGTAAAATTATTTTGATTGTTGTAATGAAATGAAAATTATTTTAACATTCCTTTATATGTTTCACTAGATAACAATAAACTCTTTTTAGTTCCATTGTCATTGAATTGAATAATATTTTGTTGTTCAGGGTGAATTTCAGTTAGAATG
Organism: Flavobacterium sp. RSB2_4_14; assembly: GCF_051547085.1. Taxonomy (NCBI): domain Bacteria; kingdom Pseudomonadati; phylum Bacteroidota; class Flavobacteriia; order Flavobacteriales; family Flavobacteriaceae; genus Flavobacterium; species Flavobacterium sp. RSB2_4_14. Next base: position 970,838 of record NZ_JBPTTL010000001.1, on the reverse strand, counting down.
GAGTTTTCTACTTCTAGGGAATTGATTTTTGGAATGTCTTTGATAGTATAATAACAAATAATAACATTGTCTTCCAATTCTTTACTCAAAAAATTCATAGCTTGAAATTTTCCGTTAATTGAAAATTTAAATTTTTCTGAAAGATACTTTTTCATTAAAACAACATCCTCTGGAGTTTCTTTTTCAGTGCCAAGAAAAGTTGTTTTATGGTATTGATTTTTTAATGCGTCATTCAAGTCATCAGCAAAAATACGTGTTGTAATTTGTACCATCTTTTTCTGTGGCACAAAATTAATCTGATAAATAGCTGTGTAAAACCGATGATCAATCATAGCGGTTGTTACTATGAATAAGACAATAAACAAGGCAATCGTGCTAATTTTTCTCATCTTTCAAAAATAACAAAACTATTCAGTTGGAGCGTTTAGTAATTCTAAATATTTCGTGGCTAATTCGGCAAAAATAAATCGCGCCATATTCTTGTTTTTGGCATTGATTTCGTTTACTAATCGTGGTTCTTGAATAGCATAATACCAAAATCCTTTTACATATTCTTGAGGGATTTTTAAGTTTTCGGTAAAATATTCTGGATTGAATTGATATTCTATTTTTTTCAAAAGCATTTCTTTTCTCTCTACCTCAACCTCTTTTTTCAGCATCGCTGTTCTACCATTAATGGCGTTTAATAATCCATCAACACTCATTCCACCTAACGGAATAAGTAATGGACTGTACCAATGAAATTCTCCTGCCGCAGCCAGTTTTCTTTCTGCTGGAGTATATTTTTTGGCAGGTTTATCAAGAATGCCAAGCGCAACGGCATTAATATTTTTATATTCTATTATTTTCACTTCATTGAGCGGAATAACTTTAGGTTCAAGTGAGGTCACAAAGAGTGATTTTGACAAATCTATTTCTTGAATAATTACTTTTTTGGTTACGATTTGTAAACTAGAAAATTGTAAAGTATCGCCAATTTTCACAAACATCGAATAATCTCCTTTTTCATTTGTAATGGTTGTTGTTTCCGAGCGAAGATTAGTAACATTAACATCGGTTAAATTCTTTACTGAACAAACTACTTTCCCTTTCAAAAAAACTAATTCATTTGATGGATTAAACCCAAAAGATTGGATACAAAAAAACAAGAAAAGGATTTTGAATCTCATTGAAATTAAAATAAATAGAAAACAACATCAAAAATGTAGAAAATTTCAATAGATGCCATGTAAAATTTTGTTAAATAAAATTCACAAAAACAGTACATTTGGTCAAAGAATTATTTCAAAATGAAAAAACTAATTATTGCTAGCACATCAACTATACACGGTGGAAACTATCTTGAATATCTATTGCCAACATTAGAAATTCACTTTAAAGATTGTGCCGAAATTTTATTTGTTCCTTATGCGCGTCCGGGAGGAATTTCACATGATGATTATACTTCAACAGTTCGTTTGGCTTTTGCCAAAATAAATAAAAGCGTAAAGGGATTGCATGAATTCAAAAATCCAATTGAAGGGATTCAAAACGCGGAAGGAATTTTTACTGGTGGTGGAAACACATTTTTACTAGTTACGCAGTTGTATGAAAATAAGGTTATGGAAGTTTTGGCTAAAGTTGTTGAAAACGGAACGCCTTATTTGGGCTCAAGTGCCGGAAGTAATATTGCTGGTTTGACCATGCAAACTACTAATGACATGCCTATCATTTATCCGCCAAGTTTTAAAACATTGGGCTTACTGCCTTTTAATTTAAATCCACATTATCTTGATGCTGATTTGCAAAGTAAACATATGGGTGAAACGCGTGAAACAAGAATAAAAGAATTTCATGCTTTTAATACTATTCCGGTTGTAGGATTGCGAGAAGGAAGTTGGCTAGAAGTAACCGGAACGAAAATAATGTTAAAAGGAAATTTAACAGCAAGAATTTTTAAACAAAATGAAACTCCAACAGAAGTAGAACCCGAAACGGATTTGGCTTACTTAGGAGCATAAAAAAAGTCTCAAACAATGTTTGAGACTTTAAGAGCGGAAGACGAGGCTCGAACTCGCGACAACCAGCTTGGAAGGCTGGAGCTCTACCAACTGAGCTACTTCCGCATTTTTGTGAGTGCAAATATAAAGAATAACTTTCTTTTGATGCAAATTTTTTTTAGAAAAATTTCTATGTAAATTTTCAAAAAAGATAACGCAAACAAAACCATTTAGTTAACACAAGTATACAATGCCAATACTCAAAAAAATTACATCATCTGAAACGTTTGACGTGAGACAACCCGTTCTGAGGAAAGGAAAACCTATTGAAAGTTGTTACTTTGAAGGCGATGATTTGGACACTACACTTCATTTTGGAGTTTTTGAAGATGACAAAATACTCGGTGTAATTTCGGTATTTGACAATAATAATTCTCTTTTTGAAGAAAAAAATCAAGCTCAAATAAGAGGCATGGCAGTATTAGAAAATTATCAAGGAAAAGGGTTCGGCAAAAAATTAGTTGTGCATTGTGAAAAAGAAATGATACTTCAAAACAAAAAACTAATTTGGTTTAATGCCAGGGTAAACGCGGTTGGCTTTTACAAAAGAATGGGTTACACCATTGTTGGAAATCCTTTTGAAATCAAGGAAGTTGGAATGCACTATGTGATGTGCAAAAAATTAGGAAACTAATCTAGCTAAGATTTCTTGCTTAGCAGAAGGATGATAAATAAACAAACAAGATTTATCTTTTATAACCTCTATTATTTTGCTATTCAATTCAACTGGAACAGCCGGACAACCTTGGCTTCTTCCTAGTCTTTTATTTTGCTTGATAAATGATTCTGATACATATTCAGCGCCATGAACTACAACGGCTCTTTCTCTGGCTTTATCATTCAATCCTTTTTCTAAACCATCAAGTTTTAAAGATTTGCCGTGTTTGCCATTATAAATTTCCGCCGTAGCATAAAATCCAATACTGCTTTGGTAAGATTCTGCTTTGTTTGAAAATTCTTTAGCATACTCTTCACCTGTATTTCTTCCGTGAGCAACTAAAGTTTGAAACAAAACAATGTTTTTTTCTAAATCAATCACCCACATTCTTTTAGTATTTGAAGACAAACTAAAATCAACAAGCGTTAAAATATTTTTTTGAACTAGTCCTTTTTCTTTAAGAAGATAAAAACCATCAAGCGCAATATTAAAACATTCAAAACTAGGCATTTGAAATGAATTTGCATCTATTTGATTGTAAATAGACGTGTTTTTAGAAACTGCTTTTGAGGTTGTTTCTACCTCTGTAACTGTTGAATTTGTTTTATCAGGAAAGCTACTGAAAGACATCAGCAAAAGAAAAAACAATACGGAGAAATGTTTATAATTCATTGAATACAATAGGTTTATAATTAGACTTGGATGGGGCAAATATATAGTATGAATTCTCTAAAACAAAATATTTTATTCTTATTTAAGTGAAATTTAATTATTCTACCTCCTTAAAAATAATTCTAGTTTTTTTATGTGGACTTGTAAATATCAATTATTTAACTATTTTTGTTATCCCTAACCCACTACTATATGCCCAAGTATTCGTACTTTTTACTCTATGCCCTTCTTCTATTTAGTAGTTTTGTTTTTGGACAAAAAAAAACACTTCACACTAAACTCATAGATGAGAAAATAATTATTGACGGAAAATTTGATGAAAAAGCATGGCAATCAGCAGAAGTGGCGACCGACTTCATTATGCTTAATCCTGATAATGGAAAACCCATAGCGCATGAAAAACGAACTGAAGTTAGGATAGTTTATGACAATACTGCTGTTTACGTTGCCGCAAAACTTTACGACAATGAACCCAACAAAATTTTAAGCGAGCTCACTCTTAGAGACAATTTTGCTGTTGCCGACCATTTTGGCGTTTGGTTTAATGGTTTTAATGATGGGCAGCAAGAGTATCGTTTTTTTGTGAGTTCAGCTGGCGTACAACAAGACGGTGTTTATACTGAAGACAAAGGAGAAGATTTTACTATAGATGCCATTTGGGACAGTCAAGTAATAATGACCGATTTTGGTTGGGCTGTAGAAATGAAAATTCCCTTTGCAGCATTACGCTTTTCAACTGAAAAAAAACAAACTTGGGGTTTGAACTTCTATCGTGAAATTCGCAGTGCAAGACAACAATACACATGGTCATTTTTAGACAATAAAATCACCAATGAAAGCACTCAAGCCGGAATATTAGAAGGAATTGAAAGCATCAAAACACCAACAAGGTTGTTCTTTATACCCTATGCTTCTCAATATTTATATACCAGTAGTAATGAAAAAACAACTGGCGAATTTAAAGGCGGATTGGACATCAAGTATGGTATTAACGATGCATTTACTTTGGATGCTATATTAATTCCAGATTTTGGTCAAACTAAATTTGATAATGTGGTTTTAAACTTAACAGCATTTGAACAACAATTCACAGAAAATCGACCGTTTTTTACAGAAGGAACCGATTTATTCAGCAAGGGCAATTTGCTTTACACGAGAAGAATTGGTGGTTTACCTTTATATAAATTAGGTGACAATGAAGATTTTGTTGAAGGCACCAATGTCAAACTATTAAATGCAGTAAAAATTTCGGGGAGAACAAAAAATGGACTAGGAATTGGGGTTTTAAACGCTGTTACTGAAAATACCGCTGTCGATATTATTAACTATGAAACAGGTGATGTCAGAACTGAAACAGAACCAGTAGCCAACTTTAATGTTTTCACATTAGACCAACGCTTTAATAAAAATTCTTCCGTTTCATTAGTAAACACAAATGTAACCCGAGATGGCGAATATAGAGATGCTAATGTTTCTGCTTTGGTTTGGGATTTAAACACAAAAGCTAATACTTATAACATTTCGGGAGATTATAAATACAGTTATATTAATGAAACAGGAGATATTAATAACAAAACCGGTTTTAATACTTCATTAAATTTAGGAGAAACCAGCGGAAAATATAGGTATAGTGTTGGCGGAAATTATGTTTCAGATGATTTTGATATTAACGATTTAGGCATCAATTTCATAACCCATTATCATTCGTTGTATGCCAATTCCAGTTACAGAATAATAAATCCTACCAAACGATTCAATACGTTTCAAGCTTTTTTGAATGGCTACTCTGAGTTTGACAACCGAACCGGAAGAATACAAGCTGGAAATTTAAAATTGTACTTTAATATAACTGATAAGAAAAATGACTACTACGGTTTTGGCATAACAGCATGTCCATTGGAAGTGTATGATTTTTATGAACCACGTTCTTATAATGAAGAAAAATTTGTAACCATTCCTGAAAATTATTACACCTATTTCTATTTTTCGTCCAATTACAACAGGAAATTTGCAATTGATGTAAATCCTTCCATTACTGTATTTGATGAAGAAGATCGAATTACTTATGGTTTTTCTCTAATACCAAGATATCGTTTCAATGATAAAATTTCATTAGTATATAATTTCACTTACAACCAACAAGATAACAATATTGGATGGATTGATTTTGATGACGATGGAAACACCATTTTTGCCCGAAGAGATAGAGTTACCTATATCAATTCAGTACAAGGAAAATATTCTGTTAACAATAAAATGAATTTCAATTTAAACCTTCGCTATTATTGGTCATATGCTACCAATCATGAAATTCTAACATTGATGGATGACGGAAGTTTAGAAGAAAACACAGCGTACACCGAAAACAAAAATTCTAACCTGAATTTATGGAATTTGGATTTAACCTATTCGTGGTGGTTTGCGCCAGGAAGCCAAGTTTCGGTTTTATACAGAAACAGTTCTGCTTTATTCACTCGTGATTTTGATAAAAATTTCAATAATAACCTGAGTGATGCGGTAAATAATGAAAACCTGAACCACATTTTCTCCATCAGCGTTCGTTATTTTATTGATTACAATTCTGTAAAAAATTTAAAAATTACCAAGCCTAAAACAAGGGAACGCTTTTAAAAAAATCAAAATTTAGCCTTACCTTTGTTTAAAATATTTCCTAATGAACAAGAAAGTAATCCTAATGATTTTGGACGGTTGGGGAAAATCACCCGATCCCAAAGTTTCTGCCATTGACAATGCCAATGTCCCTTTTATAAATAGCCTTTATACACAATATCCCAATGCCCAACTAAGAACAGACGGTCTCAACGTAGGTTTGCCCGAAGGTCAAATGGGAAACAGCGAAGTAGGTCACATGAACCTTGGTGCGGGTAGAATTGTGTACCAAGATTTAGCCAAAATTAATTTGGCAGTCGCCAATAAAACCATGAACAAAGAACAACCTTTGGTAGATGCTTTTCAATATGCCAAAGACAACAACAAAGCGGTTCATTTCTTAGGATTGGTTTCCGATGGTGGTGTGCATTCGCATACGTCTCACCTTCGTGGATTGATTGATGCTTCTCAAGATTTTGGTTTACAAAAAGTATTTATCCATGCTTTTACCGATGGTCGCGATGTGGACCCAAAATCGGGGAAAGGATACATTCAAGATTTAGAAAATTATATTCAAAATACTTCTGTTAAAATTGCCTCTGTTATTGGTCGTTATTATGCGATGGACAGAGACAAAAGATGGGAACGTGTGAAACTGGCTTATGATTTAGTCGTAAACGGAACTGGAACTCACACTACTAATTTAGCACAAAGCATAGCCGAAAGTTATACCAATGATGTAACCGATGAATTCATACAACCCTTGACCGCTGTTGATGCAAATGACAATCCTTTGGCTACCATTCAAAATGACGATGTGGTGATTTTCTTCAACTTTAGAACCGATAGAGGACGCGAGTTGACGGAAGCGCTTTCGCAAAAAGATTTCCATGAATTCAATTTGCACAAACTGAATTTGTATTATGTAACGATGACCAATTATGATGATACCTATCAAAATGTTCACGTTATTTATGATAAAGACAATCTCACGGAAACGCTAGGAGAAGTATTAGAAAAACATCATAAAACGCAAATTCGAATTGCTGAAACCGAAAAATATCCGCATGTTACTTTCTTCTTTTCTGGCGGAAGAGAAGTTCCGTTTATAGGCGAAACTCGCATCTTGAGAAACTCACCCAAAGTGGCTACCTATGATTTACAACCCGAAATGAGTGCTTTTGAATTAAAAGACGCACTCGTTCCTGAACTTAAAAAAGGAGAAGTTGATTTTGTATGTCTGAATTTTGCCAATGGCGATATGGTAGGACACACTGGTGTAATGGCTGCCGCCATCAAAGCTTGTGAAGCGGTTGATGTTTGTGTGAAAGCAGTCGTGGAAACCGCTTTGGAAAATAACTATACTACCATTATCATTGCTGACCATGGCAATTGCGAAACGATGATAAATCCTGATGGTTCGCCAAACACGGCGCATACGACTAATCCAGTGCCGATAATTATGGTAGATAAAGACCATATTAGAGTGCAAGATGGCGTTCTCGGCGACATTGCTCCTACTATTTTAGAACTGATGGGCATTGAAAAACCCGAAGTAATGACTGGAAAATCCCTTTTGGTACGATTATAAAATAACTACTCGAATTGAAGATTACCCCAAAAAAGTTAGACACTGTTTTGGGGTATTTTTTTATAATAAAAACAAAACTCCAATCTAACGTTTAATTTTTTATCAAACGCAGCGCGTTTACCTTCCCGCAAAGAAGATTGGGGTTGAAAACTCAGTATCTCGGTTGCCGAGTGAACTTTTGAAGTTAGATACTCAGTATCTAGGGTAAACTGAAGTCAGTTGGGGCTGAAAACTCAGTATCTAGGGTAAACCGAGGTCAGTTGGGGTTGAAAACTCAGTATCTAGGTTAAACTGAAGTCGGTAGGGTTGAAAACTCAGTATTTAAGACTTCTAGACTTTGAGTTTATCAACTTGGTTGATGCGGAAAATTATTTTTATATATTTGGAAAACAAATAAGTATGACAGTTGTCACACATATACATCCAAATTTGGTTGGCTTTGTGTTATTTAGTCACACATATATACGAGTTAGGTGCAAGCGCCGTGCAGAATGGGAAAATTAAGCTATAAAAAAACTTAATCTTAAAATATTTTACAAATGCCTTTAATAAGATGCTCTGAACAAAAAAGACAATCACTTGAAGAGTTCTATACTCAATGCGCTTCCGAAAATAATAAAATATCTTCCGGTATTGGAAAATCTATGCTTAAAATAATTGACGTGATAAACAAAACGTTTACGGAAACAATAATTTATGGATTGACTTCACACGATTTTTTATTATTACATTCTGAAGATAATTCAATGTCTAACTGGCATGTAATATTAATTGCAAATGGTTTAGAAGAATACCATATTGAATATCAAATGACTAAAGATAGCCAACCATGGGAAAATGCATCTGTTAAAGGAGCTACAAAATCAATTGAAGAATTTAAAAAATTTATCATAATTGCAATGTATGAAAGTCGAGGTTGGCAAAAAAGTGAAGAACTCAACAAATGGTTTACACAAATTAAATCTGAATGGAAATAAGCCAGCACCTAACACACGCTACAAGCAATTTGGGCATTTGGCTTAATTTGAAGTTGGTTTTGTGTCAGGAAGATTTGGCAAATCCGAAAAATGGGCTTAATTTAGTCCCAAACTGCTTGTAGCGCGGGGACGTTACCAGCCATTTTAGGACGACACACAAATGACAGCGATAATAATATTTATAGGACTAATAATTGGACTGAATTGTATTCCACTTCTGACCAAGACGACTTTTCCGAGAGTGGAAAAAGTAGTAGTTAGAATATTAATCGTAGCAACAATTTTATTTTTGACATTCGGAAGTTTTGGACTTAATGGTTACAGCCTAAAAGGACTTTATACCTTCTCGACAATTAGCTGGACATTTATAGTATCGACAATTGCTTACTTTGTAATATTCAAAAACACAAAAAAGAAAATCTTGACCGCATTTATATTGACACCAATATTAGTGGTAGCTGGTTTGTCGCTTATACTTGGACAATTAGTTTATGAACGACAACTTGACGAAAACTATAGAATAACAGTAACGACAGGTGGATTTTTAGCTTGTGGTGAAATTATAAATATCACACAGACAAGGTTCGGAATTTTTGACAAACAAGTTTTTCATATTGGCGACCTTTGTTTGCTAGGAATTACTAAAATTGAGACAGTTAAACTTGACGACAAAAACGCAGAATTTTTAATTTATCACAACGGACAACTTGACTCTGAAAATCCCTACAAGTATGACGTGGAAAGAAAAAACGGCTGGTAACAAGGGTTTGGCAAAAGTGGCGGTTCAGTGCTCCGCAGACACATTTGTGGTTAATCAAAGTTTGGCTCTCCGCATCAACATTTGTGGTGAAAATCGCCACCTTCGCCAAGCCCGAAACCGTTACCTGCAAGCGTAGCGGACGACACAACAACGACAGACAATGAAACAAAAAACTTTAATAATATTGACAATGGGATTTTTAACAACTCTATTTGGTTGCGGACAAAGCAACAAGACTGAAAGTAAAGACATATTTCCAAAAGAGAGCTTTTCAGTAGTTGAAGCAAAAATTGGAAACAAACCAGTTATTGGTTCATTTAATATGGCTTACAAGACTTACGACAAGAAAGCAAAATACCCTTGGTGTTTAAAAATAGCAATTGGACTTGACCTTGACAATTTGTTTGAAAATGGACTACCAAAAAATGAAGAAAGTGCAATTGCAAATAAACTCGAAGACGAACTACTAGCCGAAATTCAAAAATTAACGACAGCACATTACATTGGACATTTATTCAACGACACTTTTTTAGACGTTTACATTTATCTTGACGACCCAGAGAAAGTTCATAATTATTTAAAGACACAGACGAACAAAGAAGGATTAATTAGAGGGTTTGGTTATGAAATTAACCAAGACCCAAAATGGGCAACAGTTGACGGTTTTTTGAAATGAAAATCCAACAACAAATATTAACGGTGGACAAAACTCCCGATAGTACGGATTTGCAATCCGTGCCCATAAAGTCGAGCAAAAAAATACCAGATAAAACAAAACAAAAAAATTTGCTATATAAATGATTTGGTGTTTTTATAGGCACGAAATACAAATGCACTATCGGATTAGCTTCTCAGAAAGTCTTACTATTATAATTCCTTTGTCAAAGTTACAAACTTTGACAAAGGTTATTATTTCAACATTTCATAATATGCCCTTTCAACACTTTCCTGATGCGTTGGATGCGCAATTCTAACCATATCGCTAACGCGTTGTCTTAGGGTTTTACCATATAAATCGGCTATTCCATTTTCGGTAATGATGTATTGCACATGAGAACGAGTAGAAACCACACCTGCACCTTGTTTTAAATAAGGAACAATTCTGCTTTCGCCTCTTTTGGTAATAGATGGTAAAGCAATAATGGCTTTTCCGCCTTCGCTTAATGAGGCACCACGAATAAAATCCATTTGTCCTCCAACACCAGAATACATTTTGGCACCAATAGAATCCGCACAAACTTGTCCCGTTACATCTACTTCTATTGCTGAGTTGATGGCGACCATTTTTGGATTTTTACGAATGCGAGCCGTATCGTTTACCATGGAAGATTCTTTCATTTCGATAAACGGATTGTCGTTTACAAAGTCATACAATCTTTTTGAACCTATTAGAAAAGTGGCTAAAATTCTACCACGCAATGTGCCTTTATAATTGCAATTGATAACATCACTTTCTATTAAATCAATCACACCGTCAGAAAACATCTCGGTGTGTAATCCCAAATCTTTATGATTTGTCAATTGAGCCAAAGCAGCATTTGGAATAGAACCAATTCCCATTTGCAACGTACTTCTATCTTCTATTAATGAAGCGACGTATTTACCAATTTGTTCTTCTTCTTTGGAAAAAGGAGCTTCTTCGTGAGCAAAAATGGGTACATCAACTTCTACTAAATAATCAATTTCGGAAACGTGAATAATACCATCGCCAAAAGTTCTTGGCATTTGCGGATTGACTTGTGCAATGACAATTTTTGCATTTTCTATAGCCGCTACAGTAGCTTCAACAGAAACCCCAAGCGAACAATAGCCATGTCTGTCGGGCGGAGAAACGTGAATAAATGCCACATCAAGCGGCACTACATTTTTACGAAACAAATAGGGTAACTCACTCAAGAAAACTGGAGTGTAAGAACCGTTTCCAGCAGTAAGTGTGTGGCGAACATTAGGTCCAATAAAAAAAGAATTCACATGAAAACTTTCGGCTAAATCTGGGTTGGCATAAGGCGCATCACCTTCGGTATGCAAATGGCAAACCTCAACATTGCGCAACTCGGCTGCGCGTTCTGCTAATGCTTTGGTTAAAATGGTAGGCGTTGCCGCTGCGGCTTGCACATAAATTCTATCGTTTGATTTTATAACTTTTACAGCTTCGGCTGCAGTAACATATTTACTCATGACTTAACTATTTTGTTCAAAATTAAGTGGAAAAATAATAAAAAAACATGATATTTCTCATAATTGAAAAAGTATAAATAAAAGTTAAAATTTCATTTTCAATAGTATTACTATTATATTTGCATATTAAAATTTCAAAAGGAAAAATTATGAACCGTATTGTGCTGATTGTATTGATTATTTTATTGGGCAATACTATAGTTTTTGCCCAAATAGAAAATGTGCCTAGCAACAACAAGTATTCAAACTTAAATGATGCTTTACTCACACCAGAAAATGTTATAAGTCTTGACCTTGGTAATCAAAATTTAATTTTAGAAGATATCAAATGGGAAGTATTTACCAACTTAGAATACTTGAGCTTAAAAAATGACAACTTGACTATAATTCCCGATGGAATTTCTAAACTTAATAAATTAAAAATATTGGATTTAAGTGGTAACAATTTCAAAACACTACCAAAAACAATAAAGAGTTTATCTAAATTAGAAGTTTTATATCTTAACGATGAAAAACAATTTGATTTAGAAAAAAACATCGATGTACTTGCCAGTTTATCAAGTTTAAAAGAATTACATCTTGAAAATGACAATTTAAAAACGTTACCAAAAAAATTCGATAAATTAAATTCGCTAGAGATGTTGTACTTAAATAATAACCAATTGAAGGAATTACCAAAACAAATAATGAGTTTACAGCATTTACAATACTTAGATTTAAAAGACAATCAAATTAACCCTAACCTACCAGAATTAAACAATATAAATTTTGGTTTCCGAATTAATTTAAAATAAAAATGACAGAAATAGTAGTGCCTTTAATATCGCTTATTGCCTTAGAAGTAATCTTAGGAATCGACAATATTATTTTTATCTCCATTCTAGCTGATAAATTACCAGAAAGCCAGCGAAACAAACTCAGATATTGGGGAATTGGATTGGCTATGGTTATGAGATTGTGTTTATTGGCATTGATTTCATGGATTTTAAAATTGGATAAAACCTTATTCACCATTTCTGATGTTGATTTTTCAGGAAAAGGGCTAATTCTAATTATTGGAGGTTTATTTTTAATTTATAAAAGTACTAAAGAAATCTATCACAAAACAGAAACCCACAACTCACTAGAGTCAGAGCTGCCTAAAAAAGGGAGTTTTGGTAAACTATTAGGAGAAGTGATACTTCTGGATTTAGTGTTTTCAATAGATTCAATTATTACCGCAGTGGGTATGGTTCAAGAATTATGGATAATGTATACTGCAGTAGTCGTAACAGTCTTAATTATGCTTGTTGCCTCAAAACCAATTAGTGAATTTATTTCTAAACATCCTTCATTTAAAGTACTAGCTTTGTGTTTTTTAATGATGATTGGTGTTTCACTAATTGCTGAAGGATTTCATTTTGAAATTCCAAAAGGATACATCTATTTCTCAATGGCTTTTGCATTTTTAGTTGATGTAATACAAATGAAAACTGTTAAACCTATTTCGACAAAAAAATAAAAATGAACTCAATTCTTTCCAATATAACTATTACAGTCAATCCAAAATTATTTGTGAAAAATCCCGAAACATCAGAGTTAGGGAAAAAAATATTAGAGCAAAGTATTATTTTAATTGATGAAATTGGTTTTGATAACTTTACATTCAAAAAACTGGGTGAACGAATAAATTCGAATGAAAGTTCAATATACCGTTATTTTGAAAGTAAACATAAACTGCTTTTGTATCTATCATCTTGGTATTGGGGATGGATAGAATATAAACTAGTATTAGCTACAAATAATGTTGCAAATTCAATGGAGCGATTAAAAAGAGCTATAATCATTGTTACCGAAAAAATTGAAGATGACAGCGCTACTTTGCACATAAACGAAGCTATTTTAAATAAAATTATTGTAAAAGAATTTACCAAAACACTTCTGACAAAAGAAGTGGATGAAGAAAACAAAGAAGGTTTCTTTTTAGTTTATAAAAATGTAATCAATAGATTAATAACAATGATTGAAGAAGTTTATGAGACTTATCCTTATTCAAAAACGCTTGCTTCTAGTATAGTAGAAGGCGCTTTGCATCAACATTTTTTGAAAGATCATTTAAAAACAATTACAAATTGCAATGAAAATGTATCGCCAACAGATTTTTACTTGGATTTAATTGTTACAACATTAAAAAAATAATCAATTATGCAAATTACTCCTTCACGACGTTTATTAAATTTACTCGCTTTAGATAAAAAAGATATTTCTCAGGTCATTTTCTATGCCATTTTTGCAGGATTAATCAGTTTATCGTTACCTCTAGGAATTCAGGCAATTATAAATTTAATACAATCAGGAAGAGTGAGTGTCTCTTGGATTGTGCTTGTAGTTGTTGTGATAATAGGTGTGGCATTAGTTGGATTACTGTCCATCATGCAACTTAGAATTACTGAAAATTTGCAACAAAAAATATTTGTCCGTTCTTCTTTTGAGTTTAGCTATAGATTTCCAAAAATAAAATTTGATGAACTTCACAATCAGTATCCGCCAGAATTAGCCAATCGTTTTTTTGATACACTCACAATCCAAAAAGGAGCTTCAAAACTTTTAATAGATTTTTCTACGGCTTTATTACAAATCATTTTTGGAATTATCTTGTTATCATTGTATCATCCTTTCTTTATATTTTTTGGTATCACATTGATGTTTTTACTGTATGCCATTTTTAAATTTTCTTATGAGATAGGACTTTCCACCAGTTTAAAAGAATCGAAATACAAATATAAAGTTGTAAGCTGGTTACAAGAAATAGCCAGAAACAATTATAGTTTTAGAAAACAAACCAGCTTTGAATTTGCTTTACATAAAAACAACAATCTCGTTTCTCAATATTTAAATTATAGAGAAAAGCACTTCAATATTATTAAAAGACAGTACATACATTTAATTATTTTTAAAATAATTATTACTGCGGGTTTACTTTTTATTGGTGGATATTTAGTTTTAAACCAAAAAATGAATATCGGACAATTTGTGGCTGCAGAAATCATAATTTTATTAGTCATTAATTCCGTTGAAAAGATTATTGTTGGACTTGAAACCTTATACGATGTTTTGACTGCTGTTGAAAAAATTGGACAAATAGTTGACTTAAACTTAGAACCAAGTCAAAACGCACCAACCGAAATATGTTACAAAGAAATTGTTATAGAAGCTGAAAATATTAACTTCAAGTTTCCAGAAGCAACGGATTATGTTTTAAACAAAATTAATTTAAAGATTGAAAGCTCCGAAAAAATAATTTTGGAAGGCGATAATGGTTCGGGAAAAACAACATTAATTAGAATATTATCAGGATTATTACAACCAACTTCTGGAGGTTTTTTTATCAATGACGATACCTACAGAAAAATTGATTTGCAACAATATCGGTCACAAATAGGAACAATCATTTATGGAGAAACACCATTTGAAGGAACGATTTTAGAAAACATCACATTTAATAATCCATCCGTTTCTCAAGATGATATCAAGTGGGCGATTGAAAGTGTAAAATTAGGTCCATTTATTAAATCATTGCCTAAAGGATTGGACACCAAAATTTTCCCTGAAGGAAGACAACTTTCAGCTTCAAATGCTCAAAAAATTCTATTGGCAAGAAGCATTATCAATAAACCAAAAATACTTTTTTACGAAGATGTATTGGATAAAATGGATAATGGAATATCAAAAGAAGTTATTGACTTTTTAACATCAAAGGAAAACAAATGGACTTTAATTGTGACTTCTAAAAATCCATATTGGAAAGAAAAATGCACCCGAATAATCACTATGAGTCAAGGAAAAATTAGTAACGATACCAAAACAAATTAATCATGCTCAATATTTCTAATAACACTCCGATTACTGAAAACATTGAACAGTTTAGCACAGTAAAAAATCTAAGTAACAGACCGCATTACAAGATTTTGAATAAAATAATTCTTGGTGTTTCTATTCTAGGCTTAATTATTTTGTTTTTGCCATGGACACAAAATATTTCTGGCTCTGGTGCTGTTACTACATTAAAACCAGACCAAAGACCACAAACCATACATACGGCTATCGCAGGAAGAATTGAAAAATGGTATGTAAAAGAAGGCGATTTTGTAAACAAAGGCGACACTATTTTATTCATTTCGGAAACCAAAGAAGATTATCTTGATCCAAATTTGGTTAAAAATACAGAAAGCCAAATGAAGGCAAAAGAAATGTCACAAGAGTCATATAGCAGTAAAGTTTCCACTTTATCAGCGCAAATTCTTGCTATTCAAAACGAAAAGAATTTGAAATTACAACAAGCTAAAAACAAAATAAGACAAGCAATATTAAAAGTCACAAGTGATAGTATTGATTTAATAGCGGTTAGAACTCAAGTAAAAATTGCCAATACACAATTCAATCGTTCCCTTGCTTTAAACAAAGAAGGTTTGAAACCACTAACCGATGTGGAAGAAAAACGATTAAAATTGCAAGAAGTAGATGCTAAAATTATTACGCAAGAGAATAAACTTTTAACTAGCGAAAATGAATTGATTAATGCCAAGGTTGAAATAAACAGAATCATGGCAGAGTACAACGAAAAAGAACAAAAAGCAAGAAGTGATCAATTTACCGCTTTGAGTAATCAATTTGACACTGAAGCTCAAGTGAATAAACTAAAGAATCAATATACCAATTACCAAATTAGAAATGGAATGTACTACATCAAAGCACCACAAAGTGGGTATGTAAACAGAGCATTACAATCGGGTATTGGGGAAACTATTAAAGAAGGAACTCAAATAGTGAGTATCATGCCTTTTAAATACGATATTGCAGTTGAAACATATGTAACACCTACCGATTTACCATTGGTTCACAAAGGTGAAAAAGTGAGAATATGGTTTGATGGATGGCCTACGATTGTATTTTCGGGTTGGCCAAATTTGTCTTACGGTACTTTTGGCGGAAAGATAGTAGCGGTCGAAAATTTCATCAGTCCAAATGGGAAATTTAGAGTGTTAATTGCTCCAGATAAAGACGAAGAACCATGGCCAAAACAAGTTAGCATCGGTTCGGGTGCACAAACTTTAGCTTTATTAGACAATGTTCCAATATGGTTTGAACTTTGGAGAACACTAAACGGATTTCCACCAAATTATTATCAACCAAGTAGCGCTAGCACTCAAAAAGAGAAAAAATAATGAGATTTTCGATTTACATTGTAATGCTTTTTGGTCTTTCGGTTGTTGGTCAAACCAACCCATCAAAACAATTTAGCTATAACGAATTTTTGGGATTTGTGAAAAAATACCATCCTATGGTGAAAAGCGCGAATCTTAATATTGATGCAGCACAAGCAAATTTGATGAAAGCTCGTGGTGGATTTGACCCCAAAATTGAAGTAGATTTTGATCAAAAAAAATTCAAAGACACTGAATATTATTCTATCCTGAATAGCAGTTTCAAAATCCCAACATGGTACGGAATTGAATTAAAGGCAGGCTTTGAAGATACTAGTGGTGCTTATCTCAACCCGCAAAATACTTTACCTAACCAAGGATTGACAGCAGTAGGAATTAATTTTTCGTTGGGTCAAGGATTATTTATTAATCAACGAATGGCTGATTTAAGAAAAGCTAAATTACAGGTGAATTTGAGCCAAGCAGAACAAAAACTTCAAGCTGTTGCTGTTTTATATGAAGCTTCTGTTGCCTATTTTAATTGGAAGAAGAATTATAACGAAGTAGTACTTTATGATGTTTATGCTAAAAATGCACAAATACGTTTTACAGGAATTCAATCCTTAATTCGTGAAGGCGATAAACGAGCAATTGATAGTACTGAAGCAGGTATTATTGTAAAAAACAGATTACTAAGTTTGGAAGATTCTAAATTGAAATTAAACAAAGCAAGACTTGAGTTGTCAAATTTTCTTTGGTTAGAAAATAACATCCCATTTGAATTGGCAGAGGAGTTAATTCCTGAAGAAAATTTAGAACAAACCATTCAAGAAACATTGAGAACAAACGATTTATTGAACGGCGATTTTTCTATTACTAATCATCCGAAAATAAATGCACTTCAAAGTAAAGTTGACATATTAACCGTTGACAAAAAACTGAAAGCTAATATGATTTTGCCCAAAGTTGACCTTGGGTATTCCTATTTATCTCAACCTTCCTATTTTGACGAATACCAATTTCAAGATTACAAAATAGGACTAAACGTTGCTTTTCCACTTTTTTTAAGAAAAGAAAGAGGTGATTTAAAAATAGCAAAATTCAAAGTTCAAGATGCCCAACTGGACTTGGATTTAGAAAAAGTACAGCTAAAAAATAAAATCAATGCGCAGCAAATTGAAATTCAATCATTAGTAAAACAAAAAGATATTATAACTAATTTGGTAAAGGACTACAACACTATGCTTACTTCCGAAGAACGCTTGTTTTCTTTTGGTGAAAGCTCAATATTTTTAATAAATTCTAGAGAAAATAATTTAGTGAGTAGTCAATTGTCAAGAATAAATATTGAAAACAGATACTTTATTTCAAACGCTGAGTTATTTAAAATCATGGCAAATCCTGAATAGGTAATGGTAAAATAGTTACTTTTGCCAACTATTTCGTGGCGAAAGCCCGAAAGGAAAGACGTTAAAATATCAAACATGATTATCCAAAAAACTAGAGAAGAAATTGAATTAATGCGCGAAAGTGCCCTAATAGTTTCCAAAACCTTAGGCATGATTGCTTCGGAAATAAAGCCAGGCGTAACAACATTATATTTAGACAAATTAGCCGAAACATTTATTAGAGACCACGGCGCAGAACCAGCTTTTTTAGGCATGTATGGCTTTCCAAACTCACTTTGCATGAGTCCAAATGCTCAAGTTGTTCATGGGATTCCTAATAATACTCCACTTCAAGAAGGCGATGTAATATCGGTAGACTGTGGCGCTTTGAAAAATGGATTTTATGGTGACCATGCCTACTCTTTTGAAATTGGAGAAGTTGCACCAGAAGTAAAAAAACTACTTCAAGTTACTAAAGAAAGTTTATATGTTGGTATTCGTGAATTCAAAATTGGAAATCGTGTAGAAGATGTTGGTAATGCCATCCAAAAATATACAGAATCACATGGATATGGTGTAGTTCGTGAATTAGTAGGACACGGATTAGGGAGAAAAATGCACGAAGACCCAGAAATGCCCAACTATGGAAAACGTGGTCGCGGAAAGCTTTTTGTTGAAGGAATGGTAGTTGCCATTGAACCGATGATAAACATGGGAACCAAAAACATTAAACAACTCAAAGATGGTTGGACCATTCTTACAGCCGATGGAAAACCAAGTGCTCACTTTGAACATAATGTAGCACTCATTGATGGGAAACCAGAGTTGCTTTCTACTTTTGCCTATATTTATAAAGCACTGGGAATTGAAAGTAATGAGGAAAATGAGTTTAGAAAAATCCCGTTTGTATTATAATGAAAAAAATATTTAAGTTTATACTAAATACCATCCCAAGACCAATACTAATCCGTTTGAGTATTGTGGTTCGACCAATATTAGCATTTTTACTAAAAGGAAATACTTTTACGGATCCAATTGACGGGAAAAGTTTTAGAATGTTTTTGCCATATGGTTACGGAAATCAACGCAACAATGTGTTGTCACCTAGTACACTTTCATTAGAAAGACACCGTTTATTGTGGTTGTATTTGCAAAATGAAACTGATTTTTTCACATCAAATACAAAGAAAAAAGTATTGCACTTTGCACCAGAGCAAGAATTTTACAAACGGTTCAAAAAACAAACAAATATTGACTATACCACCACCGATTTACTCTCTCCATTAGCAGATGTCAAAGCGGATATTTGCAATTTACCTTTTGAGGACAATGCTTATGATATTATTTTTTGTAATCACGTTTTGGAGCACATTCCTGATGACACCAAAGCCATGCAAGAATTATATCGCGTGCTAAAACCAGGTGGAATGGGAATATTTCAAATCCCTCAAGATTTATCAAGAGCCACTACTTTTTCTGATGATACAATTGTTGACCAAAAAGAGCGTGCTAAAATATTTGGTCAATACGACCACGTTCGCGTGTATGGAAGAGATTATTTTGAAAAGCTAAGAAGTATTGGTTTTAAAGTTGTAGAAGAAGATTACACCAATAAAATTTCACCAGAATTAGTGGAAAAATATTGTTTGGCAAAAGGAGAAATTATTCCAGTTTGTTTTAAATAAAAAAGCCAACACACTTTTCAGTATGTTGACTTTTTAATAAATCTTAAAAATCTATTCGGGCATTAATATTCCAATAGTTTTATCTTTTGTTAAATATTTTACAGCTACATCCTGAATTTCTTTTGCGGTTATTGCTTTCACATTTTCGGAAGCAACTAATATATCATCAGGGCTTGAACCATTCATAAAAGATTTAGTGAAATTAGTCATCCAATAGCGGTTTTCCTTGATTTTCTTTTTGTACTCCATTGATTCGGCTTCTTTATATTTATTTACATCTTTTTCATCTGGTCCATTTTTGATTATTTTCTCCAATTCGGCTAAAGCAGATGCTGTTAATTTTTCTGCGTTTTCAGGTCCGCATGGAAATCCTATGTTGAAATTATAGGAACCATAAGGCACTTTATTCATGCTTCCACGTGCACTCACACCATAAACCCCGCTTTCATTTTCTCTTAATTCTTCAATTAATTTAATGGTTAACACTTCGCCAAGTGCTGTCATTGCTAAAGCTTCTTTTGGAGTATAAGCGGCATCGCCATAAAACATAATAGTCACATTGCTTTTTGGGTCTTTCCCTTTGTTGACTACTTTTTTGATATCGCCTTTCAATAATCGATAACCTGTATCTTTTGCAATTTCCTTGTTGCCGTTTGATGGCAAGGAAGCAATATACTTTTTGGCAAAATCCTCCATTGTGGCATCATCTACATTTCCTACGAAGAAAAATTCAAAATCTCCGGCATTGGCAAAACGCTCTTTGTATTTGTCATAAGCTAATTTGTAATCGGTTTCAGCCCACTTTTCAGCATTAGGAACTAAGCCGTTCCATCTTGGGTTTTCTTTATTCAAATAAGTGTAAAATTCTTGTTGAAAATAGAAACTCGGTTGCGACATCATATTTTCCGTGAAATTTGATTGTTTTTGTTTAAAACCTTCAAAAGCAGCAGGATTAAAATTCAAATCGGTAAAATAAGCGTGTAGCATTTGAAAAGCATATTCTAAATCTTTTGGCGTGGTACTTCCTCTAAAACCTTCGGTTGTGTTACTGATATATGGCGATACATTGGCTATTTTTCCTGCCATAAACTTGTCTATATCATTTTTGTCTAATCCAGAAAAACCAGCTTCGGTTAATCCGCCATTAGCAAATTGAACCTTTTTCATTTCTTCATTGGAAAATAAGTTTGATCCCCCAAAACTTAGCGCTTCTAATAGAATTTCATCATTTTTAAAATCGGTTTTCTTATAGGTTACTTTGGCTCCATTTGACAAAGTTAAAGTGGTGGCTCCAATTTTATCATTGGTTTCTTTTTTTACCACCGAACCCGCTTTTACTGGATTGCGCAATAAACTGCTGGCCAGAGTTTTCTCTAAATACGGTTTCAAATCATCAGCATTTAAAGCAATAGCTGCCAATACTTCTTTTTCTGTTACTTTTTTTAATCCTTCTTTTTCTGGTGAAGTAATCACTACTACTCTATTATCTTCTTTTATGTAGTCTTTAATATAACTGTTTACTTCCGCTAAAGTAATTGTTGGCATGATTTTTTTACCAAATTCATAATCCCAAGCTATTCCTGACATAGGTTGTTGATTCAAAAAATTTGATTGACATTCCCACACGAAATTTTCAGATTCTGTTTTATCCCTATCTTTATATTGGTTTTCTGCTCTTGACAAGATATCACTTTTTGCTCTTTCAAATTCACCGGCATTAAAACCATATTTTTTTACTCTTTGATTTTCAGTAACTAAAACTTTTAAAGCTTCTATTTGTTTTTTTTCGTCTATCATTGCAAAAGACTGGAAAGCTTCTTTATTTCTTGCAAATGTTTCACCATGATATGTGAAACCATAAGTAAATGGTGGTGTTGGTGAATTTGTTAATTCATTCAATCTATTATTTAACATCGTTGTAAATAATGCTTCAATTGCAACATCTCTTAAATCGGATATAGTTTTTTTAATTTTTCGAGTACCATAATCTTTATAAAGTAATTGAATTTGTGTTTGAGCTGCTTCTTTATCACTTTCAATCGAAACAAATGTTTCTTTATGATTTGGCACTTCAAAAGTTTTTCTTGGCTTTTCGTTTTTTGGGTTTTGATAGCTTTCAAAATGGTCTTTTATTTTTTGCTCCATCGCAGCTACATCAATATCACCCACAACAATCACACTCATCAAATTGGGTCTGTACCAGTCTTTGTAGAAACTTGTCAATTTATCATAGGTAAAGTTTTCCAAAATTTCTTTTTTACCAATAGGAAGACGATTTGCATATTGCGAGTTGTACATCATTTTAGGAATGTATTTATCTTGCATTCTTTTATCAGCTCCAAGTCCTAGTCGATATTCCTCAAGAACAACGCCTCTTTCTTTGTCTATTTCTTCGCCAGTTAAATTAGCGTTGAAAGCCCAATCCTCAATAATTTGAAATCCTTTTTCTAGTTTTTCAGGATTATCAGACGGGATTGGAAGAAAATAAACCGTTTCATCAAAACTTGTGTAAGCATTTAAATGTTGTCCAAATTTTACACCAATACTTTGTAAATAATCTACCAATTGATTTTTTGGAAAACGTTTTGTTCCGTTGAAACACATGTGTTCCATGAAGTGTGCCAATCCTTGTTGATCGTCGGTTTCTAAAATTGAACCCGCATTGATTACCAGTCTTAAATCGACTTTGTTTTCGGGTTTAGTGTTCCTTCTAATGTAGTAAGTAAGCCCATTTTTAAGGGTTCCTTTTTTTACATTAGAATCAAAGGGAATTGCGTCTGTTCCTTTTAAGTCCTGAGCAAAAATTGTTATTGGAAATAATAAAAGAACAAGTAACGATTTTAAAATTTGTTTCATAAAAATTGGGTTTTTTGTTGTTTATAAAGATAATAACGGATAAGGATTACATTTATTGTGAAAATACCAA
The DNA here is from genome assembly GCF_051547085.1 of Flavobacterium sp. RSB2_4_14. NCBI lineage: Bacteria > Pseudomonadati > Bacteroidota > Flavobacteriia > Flavobacteriales > Flavobacteriaceae > Flavobacterium > Flavobacterium sp. RSB2_4_14. Next base: position 948,171 of record NZ_JBPTTL010000001.1, on the reverse strand, counting down.
AAAAAATCTTTCAATAATACTTTTAACAAAATATTAGCGTTACAATATACTAATGAAAATAAATGGCACAATTCATGTGCTAAATAATTATTATATTTACAATTCCAAAAATGAAAACTATGTTTAAAAACAGCATATTCACTTATATATTTATAATTATTTCAGGAACAATTTTTTCTCAAATCGAGAAAGAAATACCACCTCCATTTCATATAAAAACGGTCACTTTTGTTCAAAACCAACAAAATGTAATTCCTATATTCGGTTTAGGCGAAGCTTTCGAATTTCAGTTTGACGATTTATATGGTAATGAAGCCAATTATTTTTACACGTTAACCCATTGTGATTATGATTGGAAACCATCACAATTAGCAAAAAATGAATACATATTTGGCTTTGATGATCAGCGAATTCAGGATTACACCAATTCTGTCAATGCGCTTCAAATCTATTCTCATTATCGTCTTACTTTTCCAAACAAATTCACCAGATTTAGAGTGAGTGGAAACTACATTCTGAAAATTTTAGACGATGATAAAGAAGTTGTTTTTACGAGAAAATTTATTTTGTATGAAGAATTAGTTGCTGCTCCACTTTTGGTAAAAACAGCTAGAACTCTAAATACTTTAAGACAAAAACAAAACTTAGAATTAATTATCAGACCAGGAAATATGGCTTTTCAAAGTCCTTTGGCCAATGTTAAAATTATGCTTTTGCAAAATGGAAGATTTGACAATGCCATAACAAATGTAAAAGCGCAATATACTATTGGCAATGATTTAATTTATAAATACGATACCGAAACGCAATTTTGGGCCGGAAACGAATTTTTAAATTTTGAAAACAAAGATATTCGAGCAGCAAATAATTACGTGGCTTATGTAAACTCTGTTGGTGGATTATACTGTGCTCATTTATATCCTAGCGAACCAAGAGGAAAAGCACCTTATACTTTTTTTCCAGATTTAAACGGAAATTTTATAGTCAATAATGTTGGTGCTGAAAATAATCAAATAGAAGCCGATTATGCATGGGTTTATTTTACGCTTGCTGCACCAAACACCTATGGAAACAAATCCATTTACATCAATGGTATGTTTAACAATTACGCTCTAAGTGAAGAAAACAAAATGGAATTTAATCCCGAAAAAAAGGTTTTTGAAAAAGCAATAATGATTAAACAAGGCTTCACTAATTTTCAATATGTACTAGCAGATTCTAAAGGCAAAATCGATGAAGAAAATGCTATTGATGGAAATTATAGCACAACCGAAAATAATTATTTTGCTTTGGTTTACTACAGAGAGAACAACCAACGATATGATAGAATTATAGGAAAAGGAATAGCAACTTCTGTCGCTATAACAAATTAGGAAAATTTAACATCAAATTCACTTACCAAATTTTATTTTTCGTAAATTTGACAACATAAAACAATCTATCACTAATGGTTACTCAGATAACAAGAGGTATTAAAATTTCGGTTCTGACGAGTTTTGAAGGTACATACTTCAAAAATCACAAGATTCACTTTGCCTTTAGTTATGAGATTACGATTGAAAACCATAGTAAAGATTCTGTCCAACTCAGCACACGTCATTGGGAAATTCTAGACTCATTAAACAATAAAGAAATTGTTGATGGCGAAGGCGTAATTGGTAAAAAACCAGTTCTAAAACCTGGAGAAAAACATTCTTATAATTCTGGTTGTTTGTTATCCTCTCCTTTTGGTGCCATGAGCGGATACTACACCATGATTAACTTTACAACTACTAGAACTTTTAAAGTTATTGTCCCAACTTTCAAATTAAGTGCTCCTTTTGCCTTGAATTAATTTCTTTATAAAAAGGGAAACAATCTTTAATTCCTTGTTGTCAAAAATTCAAAAATTCCGTTGTACTTTTGTTTCAAATTAAATAATTCACATTTTTTGGGTTATCTAATTATCACATTTACTAATTATCTAATAAATAAAATATGCTAAAAGGATTCTTTCATGTCCCAAAAGCGGTTAATGAACCCGTAAAATCATACGCACCAAATTCTCCTGAAAAAGCAGCAGTTTTAGCGGCTTACAAAAAAATGTGGAACGAAAAAATTGATGTTCCAAACTACATTGGTAGCGAAGAAATTCGTACTGGAAATACCAGAAACATGTCTGCGCCGCACGATCACCAACATATAGTGGGAACGTATCATTTGGCTGAAAAAATACATGTCGAAAAAGCAATTGCTTCTGCGCTTGAAGCTAGAAAAAAATGGGCAAACATGGCATGGGAACAAAGAGCTGCCATTTTTTTAAAAGCAGCCGAATTGATTGCAGGACCATATAGAGCTAAGATTAATGCAGCCACTATGATTGCACAATCCAAAACTATTTTTCAAGCAGAGATTGACGCTTCATGTGAGTTAATTGACTTTTTGCGCTACAACGTAGAATTCATGACACAAATTTATAACGACCAACCAAAATCAATTTCTGATGTTTGGAATCGGGTGGAATATCGTCCATTAGAAGGATTTGTTTATGCCATTACGCCTTTTAACTTTACTGCCATTGCTGCCAATCTTCCGGCTAGCGCCGCTTTGATGGGAAATACTGTGGTTTGGAAACCAAGTGATAGCCAAGTTTTTTCGGCAAAAATTATTATTGATGTTTTCAAAGAAGCTGGCGTTCCAGATGGTGTGATTAATGTTGTTTTTGGTGACCCAGTCATGATAACTGATACCGTTTTAGCTTCTCCAGATTTTGCAGGAGTTCATTATACTGGTTCCACATTTGTTTTCAAGGAGATTTGGAAAAAAATTGGAACTAATATTCATACCTATAAAACCTATCCAAGAATTGTTGGTGAAACAGGCGGAAAAGATTTTGTTTTGGCACATCCAAGTGCTAATGTAAAACAAGTCGTGACAGGAATTACTAGAGGTGCTTTTGAATTTCAAGGACAAAAATGTTCTGCGGCATCAAGAGCTTACATTCCTCAAAGTTTATGGCCTTCGGTAAAAGAACAATTAATAACCGATGTAAAATCGATGAAAATGGGTTCGCCAGAAGATTTTAGCAATTTCATTACTGCCGTAATTCACGAAGGTTCATTTGACAAATTGGCAACTTATATTGATCAAGCCAAAAAAGATTCTGATGCCGAAATTATCGTTGGTGGAAACTATGATAAATCCAAAGGATATTTCGTTGAACCAACTGTAATTGTAACGACCAATCCAAAATATGCCACTATGGAAACCGAACTTTTTGGTCCGGTAATGACCATTTATATTTATGAGGATGCAAAATGGCATGAAACCTTACAATTGGTTGATGAAACTTCGGAGTATGCTTTAACAGGAGCCATTTTCAGTCAAGATAGATATGCCATTGAAGAAGCTACAATAGCATTACAAAATAGTGCTGGGAATTTCTACATCAATGACAAACCAACTGGAGCTGTGGTTGGAATGCAACCTTTTGGTGGTGCAAGAGCTTCAGGAACCAATGATAAAGCGGGTTCAATGCAAAATTTATTGCGTTGGGTTTCGCCAAGAACTATTAAAGAAACCTTTGTTACGCCAGAAGATTATCGTTATCCATTTTTGGGAGAATAGTCTTTGGAGTAAAATAGTTAATTTTTTTTCGTTATAAATTAAAGTTCAAGTTGTTACTTGGACTTTTTTTATTCCATTGAAAAATATTTTTGTATATTCGACTGCTTTTAACCATTAAAAAACCAAAAATGAAATACTTCGTAAATTCAATCAGAGCTGTTCAGTCAAAAATTACTTTACTATTATTTTTACTTTTTTCTATTTTAGGTTTTGCTCAAGACAAATCCTATGATTTATTAAAAGATAAATCTTCTACAAAAATAATCTACGATAGAGTTTTTGGTATTTCTAATGCAACAGAACAAAGAAATTCAAGGATAAATTCAAATTATTTCATGCAGGTTTATCATGAAATGCAACGTGCCGATTTTTTAAACCGATTGCCAAAACTGGAGATGATAAGAGAACAAGCTAATCTTGGTTTTGTAAATAATCAAATTCCGTTAAGCATTTTAATAACCGATTTTGATAAAATTAGTAAAACAACAACAGAAAATGGTGATTTGTTTTTAAACAGTTCGAATCAATTTGAGTTTAGAACCAATACTCAAAACGTTTTTGATACCCATGCGATTAATTTGATTTCTCCTATAGTATCTAAATCAAAAACAAGTAAAGTTACCTTTGTCTTAAAAGAAGAATTGATATTTAATACAAGTAACAGAGTCATTAAGTCTATCTCAATTCAAGTAAATAAAGATGAAAGTTGGAAAACTATTTCAAGAAATAGTCCTTTCCAGATTATTTTTAATGGAAATGGAAAACAAGCTGTTAATTGTAGAATTCAATTCACAAATGGCGATGTTGTAACCCAATCTTTTGAATTGGAAATTGAAAATCAAAATAATGGAACTGTAAACAAAAACAATTCTCAAAACCTTCAACCTAATGTAGTAAATACAATTACTGCTTCAATTGCTTATCAAGGTTACGGAGAATCAGCTCCTTATTTTGGACAAGGAGAATATGAAATTTTCCCTGATACGGTTGATGGTATTTTAGACAAGCCTGTTTTTCTTGTGGATGGTTTTGATCCCGGTGATACTAGAAATATTGCTACTATGTATGCTGGACTAAATTATGGAACCAACCAAAATCTTGCAGACTATTTGAGAACACAAGGTTTTGACATTGTTATGTTGAACTTTCCAACTTATACAAGACCCAATACTACAACCGTTGTTGATGGTGGTGTAGATTATATTCAACGAAATGCAATGATTTTGGTAGCATTAATCAATCAAATAAATGCTCAAAAAGTTGGCACTCAAAAAAATGTAATTATTGGACCAAGCATGGGTGGATTGATTTCTCGTTATGCACTGCGTTATATGGAAATGAACAACATCAATCATGACACTCGACTATATATTTCATTTGACTCACCACATCAAGGCGCTAATGTTCCAATAGGATTTCAACATTTATTCAATTACTTAGCTTATGGTCCACCAGGAAATGTAACTGTACAACCCGTTGTTGAGGGATTAATAAAAAGTCCTGCTGCAAGAGAAATGCTTATAGATCACATGGAAGGTCATTTACAAACGGGTAGTTTGTTTGAATTTAATACAGACAGTAATTCACTTCTACCAAATGGTGCTCCTAATTTTAGAAACGCTTTTCAAAACGAGTTAAACACAATGGGTTTTCCTCTTAATACAAGAAATGTTTCTATCTCAAATGGTGCTAGTAATGGAACTAGCAATTATACTCCAGATTTTGAGGTGATGAATTATACATTAAACATAACTTCTACACAAAGAGCCATCATAAACTTGCGCTTTACTCCTGCTACAAACCAAACAAATCAAGTAAGTCGTTTTAGAGGTCAACAGTTTTTAGTGCTTTTTTGGATTACTGGTTTTGAAAGTTTGGCCAACTCTAAAGCCCCAACATTTACAGCTGGTTTAGATACTGCTCCTGGAGGACGATTTGATATAGCTGGTTTTTCAAATGGGCTTGGAACAGATCCTATATTAACACAATTTTTTGACAATCTTAATGCAGACTATTTTACTTTCATACCTACATGGAGTTCTATGGCAGTTGGAAATACAAACAATTTGTATTCCCCAATCACTTCATCAACTACAACACCTTTTGCTGCTTCATCTATTCCAACTGTAAATGAAAATCATGTTACTCTCAATGATAATAATGTAGCTTTTGCTTTATCCGAAATTCTTAACGGGACATTGACAACTACAAATCCTGCTTTTGAAACACTTTGGATAAAAAATCCAGTGGCAAATGCTATTGAAATAAACACTTCCTATACTATTGATAATGCTACAGTTTTAATCACAGACATGCTAGGAAAAACAATTTATCAATCAAAAAACAACACTATTAGTGGAACTTTTGAAATCCCAATTACATTGACCAAAGGAATTTACCTCATCACTATTGGTAATGAAAGCGGAAAGGTGACTAAGAAAATTATAAAAGGTTAGAAAGAAAAAATCCTCTCAATTCAAATGAGAGGATTTTTTTTATGCTTTAAATTTCAATGGTAAATGCACGACTTTTTTAGTTTCAAAAAACTCATTTGAAAAGAATTCGGAAATATTATATTCTTTAGCATTTGGAAAATCTTTAAGCTCTTCGGTTAAATCGCCACCTTTTAAATAGAGAATTCCGTTTTTTAATTCATGTTTGTTTTGTTTTTTGATTTTATCTTTTACCCAAGAAACAAAATCAGGCATGTTAGTCACTGCCCTGCTTACAATAAAATCATAATCGCCTTTAACATTTTCAGCACGAATTTGCTCTGCTTTTACATTTTTCAGTTCTAATGCTTCAGCAACAGCTTTTACAACATTAATTTTTTTCAAAATAACATCAATCAAATAAAACCTTGTTTCTGGAAATAAAATAGCTAACGGAATTCCTGGAAATCCACCGCCAGTTCCAACATCGAGGATATAAGTTCCGGCTTCAAAGGGCTGAATTTTGGCAATGGCCAATGAATGTAATACGTGTTTAGTATATAACTCGTCAATATCTTTTCGGGAAATTACATTAATCTTAGCATTCCAATCTTGGTATAAAGCTTCCAACTTTTGAAACTGTTGTATTTGATTTTCAATAAGATTAGGGAATTGTTTAAGAATTTCTTCCATAAATATGAATTTTCAACAAAAATAAGGTTTTAGTTGATAATTATGATTTGTTTATAATTATTAAAAAATTATAATAATTATCTTTACATCGAAATTTAAAATATACAAAATGAATACCCCATCACCTGTTTTCTCAAAAAATGATAATCTAAAATTTTTTAGAACATTAAATACAAGAGTTAACAATTACTTTAAAGAAAACAACCTTGACAAATCTGGAAATTGGAAATTACATTTGAAAACCATTGTAATGTTTTCCATTTTCTTAACACCTTATTTTATTTTATTAGCCATGGACATGCCATTTTGGGCTTATCTTTTACTCAATGTAGTAATAGGTGTAGGAATGGCTGGCGTTGGTATGAACGTAATGCACGATGGTAATCATGGTGCCTATTCAAACAAATCTTGGGTAAATAAACTAATGGGTGGAAGTATTTATATCCTTGCCGGAAATGTATACAACTGGCAAGTGCAACACAATGTTTTACATCATACTTACACCAACATACTTGGTCACGACGAAGATTTAGAAGCAGGTAGAATTATGCGTTTTACTAAAGAAGCTAAATGGTATAAATTCCATAAATTCCAACACTATTATTCGGTTTTTTTATACGGTTTATTGACCTTCAATTGGTCAATTACTACCGATTTTATTCAAATGAAACGTTACTTAAAAAGAAATTTATCCTATGGTGAATTCAAAAAACCTGTTGTACGTTGGACTACCTTAATAATTACCAAAGTTATATACTTTTCTATTTGGCTTGTCATTCCAATGGTAATGGGAATTACTTGGTGGAAAGTGGTCTTAGGATTTTTAGTAATGCATTATACTGCTGGAGTTATCCTCAGTGTAGTATTCCAATTGGCTCACGTGGTAGAAGAAACCGAAAACCCAATTCCTGATGACAACGGCGAAATTGAAAATACTTGGGCTATTCACCAATTATTTACCACAGCTAACTTTGCACCAAAAAACTGGTTGGTAAATTATTACACTGGCGGATTAAATCACCAAATTGAACACCATATTTTCCCAAATATAAGTCACGTTCACTATGATAAAATCGCCGAAATCGTAAAACAAACGGCAGCAGAATGTGAATTACCATATTACGAATTCAAAACAACTAGAGCAGCTATCATATCTCATTTCAGACATTTAAAGGAATTAGGTAGAAATCCTCAGTTAGCATAATTATAAAAACAGACGCCTTTATTGGCGTCTCTTTATTTACCATAATCTCACAATACAATGAACATTTTATCAGACAGAATTAATAATTTATCAACCTCTCAAACCTTGGCAATGGCAGCATTGGCAAGAGAATTAAAAGCACAAGGAAAAGACATTATCAGTTTAAGTTTAGGCGAACCTGATTTTAATACACCAGATTTCATCAAAGAAGCTGCTAAAAAAGCCATCGATGAAAACTACAGTACGTATTCACCTGTTGATGGTTATTTAGAATTAAAAGAAGCTATTTGTAGAAAATTCAAACGCGATAACAACTTGGATTATAAACCAGCAAACGTTGTTGTTTCGACTGGTGCAAAACAATCATTATACAATATTGCACAAGTCATGCTCAATGATGGTGATGAAGTAATTCTTCCTGCACCATATTGGGTTTCTTATTTTGAAATCATAAAATTATCTGGTGGTGTTCCAGTAGAAGTACCAACTTCGGTTGAAACTGATTTTAAAATAACAGCTGAACAATTAGAAAAAGCCATCACACCAAAAACCAAAATGATGTGGTTCAGTTCACCATGCAACCCAAGTGGCTCAGTATATAATCGTGAAGAACTAACTGCTATTGGTAAAGTATTAGAAAAATACCCCAACATCTATATCGTTTCTGACGAAATCTACGAACATATCAACTTTTCTGGAACGTTTTGTAGTATTGCATCTATTCCAGGATTGTTTGACAGAACAATAACAGTTAATGGTGTTGCTAAAGCTTTTGCCATGACAGGTTGGAGAATTGGATACATTGGCGCACCTGAATTCATTGCTAAAGCGTGTACCAAAATGCAAGGACAAGTAACATCTGGCGCTAATTCTATTGCTCAAAGAGCAACCATTACTGCCGTTGATGCTGACCCTAGTGTATTGAACGAAATGGTAACTGCATTCAAAAATCGTAGAGATTTAGTGGTAAGTTTGGCTTCAGCAATTCCTGGATTGAAAATAAACATTCCCGATGGTGCTTTTTATCTTTTCCCAGATGTTTCGTCTTATTTTGGAAAAACGCTCCGAGGAAAATTAATAAACAATGCCGATGACTTATCGATGTATTTATTGTCAGAAGCCAATGTAGCAACAGTAACCGGTGACGCTTTTGGTAATCCAAACTGTATCAGAATATCGTATGCCACAAGTGAAGAATTATTAACCGAAGCTTTCAACAGAATTAAAGAAGCTTTATCTTAAATATCATTATGATGAAAAAAATTATTTCAATTCTTGTTCTATTTATTTGCATTTCTGTAAATGCTCAAGACTCGAGCGTAAGCGAACAGGCGAAGCAAAAACCAAAAACCCAAATTGTTGAAGCTTCTTGCGGACAATGTCAATTTGGAATGAAGGGAAAAGGAGGTTGTGATTTAGCGGTTCGCATCGACGGAAAAGCCTATTTTGTGGATGGAACAGACATCAACAAACATGGCGATGCCCATGCCGAAGACGGTTTTTGCTCGGCTATCAGAAAAGCTGAAGTGGTTGGTGAAATTAAAGGCGACCGATTTATAGCGAGTTCTTTTAAATTACTTCCAGCGACAACTCCTGATCCACACGCAGGACACAAACATTAAAATAATAAGCATCTCGATTTAATCGGGATGTTTTTTTGTAGACTAGATTTAACAACAAAAATTTATATTGTATTTTTGAAAATATGAATCTAATCATACAAAACATCTCCAAACATATTTCTTTAACTCCTGTTGAGGAGGCACTTTTTTTATCCAAAATAGAAACCAAAAACCATAAAGCCAAAACTATTATTTTGAATGCTGGTGAAGTTTGTAAATACTCCTATTTTGTGAATTCAGGTTTGTTGCGAAGTTTTACTATCAATGACAATATTGTAGAACATGTTTTGAGTTTTGCTTGCGAAGGTTGGTGGATTGGCGATATGTATAGCTTATTATCGCAGAAACCTGGTAATCTTTTTATTGAAGTTTTAGAGGATGCCGAAGTCGTTTTGCTATCCAAAGAAAATCAGGAGCAACTCTATCAAGAAATCCCAAAACTAGAACGCTTTTTCCGAATCTTAACCGAAAACTCGTTAGTTGCCAACCAGGAAAGACTGATGGATAATTTGAGCTTGACTGCCGAAGAACGCTATGAAAAATTCTGCAAACGTTATCCAACTTTAATTCAAAAAGTTTCTCAAAAGCAAATTGCATCCTATATTGGCGTTACTCCTGAGTTTTTTAGTAAAATGAAATCTAAAATGCTTAAAAAATAATTTCTTAATCTAGGTTAAGTATCCTCCACTCTTTCTCAATGTAAATTTGTATTCAAATAATTAATACATTTAAACATTATGCAAAATATAATCTTACACAAAGCGAATACTCGTGGACATGCAAATCATGGTTGGTTATATGCTTACCATAGCTTCAGTTTTGCCAGTTGGTACAATCCCGAAAGAGTTCAGTTTGGTGTTTTGCGTGTTTTAAACGACGACACCATTGCATCAGGAATGGGTTTTGGTGAACACGGACACGATAATATGGAAATCATTACCATTCCTTTGGAAGGCGATTTGGCGCACAAAGACAGTATGGGAAATGCAGAAACCATCAAAACTGGTGATGTTCAAGTTATGAGTGCGGGAACAGGAATTAGACATAGTGAATTCAATCCTAATGCAGACCAACAAACCAAGTTATTTCAGATTTGGTTGTTTCCAAGGGTTCGAAATGTGGAACCACGTTACCAACAAATCACTTTAGACGTAACCAAGCAAAAAAATAATTTTGCACAAATTCTTTCACCAAATGCTGATGATGCTGGTGTATGGATTCATCAAGATGCTTGGTTTCATTTGGCTGATTTTGACAATGGTTTTTCTAAAACCTATTCCATAAAAAAAGAAGGTAACGGAATGTATGTTTTTGTAATTTCTGGATCTATTTCTGTTGACGGACAAGAACTTGAAACTCGCGATGGATTAGGAATAACCGATTTTGAAACTTTAGAAATAAAAGCTTCAACTAATGCAAAATTTTTATTAATGGAAATCCCAATGGAATAATATACTTAAGAAATGAAAAAAATAATCGCTTTTGGAGCTTCGTCAAGTACTACATCCATCAACAAACAATTAGCTGTTTATGCAGCAAATCTGTTTTCAAATGCCACTGTAGAAGTATTGGATTTGAATAATTATGAGATGCCTATTTTTTCTGTTGATAAAGAAAAAGAAAATGGAATTCCACAGCTAGCTCATGATTTCTATGCCAAAATTGGTAGAGCAGATTTAATTGTGATTTCTTTAGCAGAACATAATGGTGCTTATTCCTCAGCTTTCAAAAACATATTGGATTGGTGCTCAAGAATAAACGCAAAAACCTTTCAAGAAAAACCAATGATACTATTGGCAACTTCACCAGGAGCAAGAGGTGGAAGCACGGTTTTAGAAATAGCTAAAAATCGTTTCCCGTTTCAAGGTGCTGTTTTGAAAGGTAGTTTTTCGTTGCCCAATTTTAATGATAATTTTGATACTATAAATGGCATTACTAATCCAGAATTTAAAAAACAACTACTAGAAATAATAAATACTTTTTAAATAAAAAGTCCCATCAAAAAAATATTCAGATGGGACTTTACTAATTACTTCAATTTTATAGTAAGATTATCAAAACTTGAAACGTCAATTACTTGTTCGTTATCAATATCAAAAGAAACGGTAACACTATCTCCAACTGTACTTACAGGGATTTCATTGGAAATTTGCGATGATCCCACAAAAATATTTGGATAATCTTTAATAGTGAAATAATAGAAACTGTTTCCGTTTTTTACATCACTTTGAATACGACTAATCACTGATGAAATTGATTTTTTTGCAGCAACATTTGAGGGATTTATTTTGTTTCCTGCCATGTTATATACACTTTTAAAAGAAGTCAAAGTTTCTCGCATAGAATTTCCAACACCAACAATAGTATAATCGTTGATGGCTACCATGGCATACATTTTAACCAAACCACCATCGTCTTTTAATGTTATTACATAAGTTGGAATTCCATTAATATTGTAAGGAATTGGTAATGAAGCCTTATACCCTTTTTCTTGAACTTTCCCTTCAGCCGAACTTTGAGCGGCAAATTCTGTGGCGCCACTTTGCTTGTAAAAAGTCGTTTCTTTTGTTCGAGTATCAACCAAAACAAAACCAACAGCACTTTCATCACTTCCAACAGAGGTTAAACCTGTATACCAATAGGATTTATTATTTTCACCATAAACTAATGTTAGTCCTTCTGTAATTTGTAATTTATCTGTATTTGAAAAATTCCAGTAGCCATTTACATATTCACCCCAATCGTTAAGTTGTTCCTCTATAAAATCGGCGGGTTGAATTCTATCAACCCAAGCTGGAGCATCATTTATTGTATATTGTTTTATAGCTCCAGTTTGAGCATCAACTATCAAAATTCCATTAGTGTTTTCTCCCGAAAAACCAATCTCTTTATTATACGTTGTTACTACCCAAAAAGGATTTCCTTGCTCGTCAATTTCAAAAGTAAAATCAGCTAAACCAGTTGTGGAATATCCATTAAAATAGATATGTCTGTGAATCTCGCTAAAAAAATAAGCATTCGATTGGTATTTAATTTTTAACGGTTTACTATTTATAGTTTGTACCAGTTTTACATCACGTTCGTTAGTTGCAGAAACCATTACATAACCTGGAGTTCCTTGTTTGTTATTAAACCACTTAAAAAAACCTGAATGCAACAATGGAGCAACCCAATACAATTCATTGTTGACTTTTTGAATAGAAAAACGTCCCAATTGAATTTGACTTCCGAGTGCAGGTTGCGAACCAATAACTTTTTCGCCAAGCAAGTAGGCCAATTCTTGATCGACTACTCTAATTTTATCCATCGAAATTGGCGCAATATGTTTTGAAATTTTGGTTCCATTTTCAACTTTTCCTATCATTTTTTGATAACTAGACGTATGAAAAATAGTTGCTGTTGTAAACAAAGGAACAATTAAAAGATAAATCATTATCAATGCCATAACAATAGGTAAAACTTTACTAGGTCTTGATTTGACAATCATTTTCTTTCCAGTATTATCAACCGTTATTCCAAGGGAAACAAAGAAATAGATGGAAAGTAAAGCCAAAGCAATAACTCCAATTTCGTAAAAACCGTAGTGAATTACAGGAAGAAATAGATAAGTTAATAAAAACCCAGTAATGAGTAAAAATACGACAAGTACAGATTTTTTCATGATTAAATATTTTATTCTTATACGTCTGATAATAGTTAAAAAGTTACAATAAATGGCAACTATATTTATCAAATGATTTGTTTAAAATTAGTAGATTTGCTGAACACAAGTAATATCTTTAAAAGAAATTTTATGAAATGCTTTTATGTATTTCATAAAACAAAAAATAATCATTAAAATATAAATTACATGAAAGCATACGTATTTCCGGGTCAAGGTGCACAATTCACAGGAATGGGTAAAGATTTATATGAGAACTCCGCCTTAGCCAAAGACTTATTTGAAAAAGCAAATGACATTTTAGGTTTCCGAATTACCGACATTATGTTTGAAGGAACTGCAGAAGAATTGAAAGAAACCAAAGTTACACAACCAGCCGTTTTTTTGCATTCTGTAATTTTGGCTAAAACTTTAGAAAACTTTAAACCAGATATGGTTGCGGGACATTCGCTTGGTGAATTTTCTGCCTTGGTTGCCAATGGTACTTTATCTTTTGAAGACGGATTAAAATTGGTTTCACAACGAGCGATTGCCATGCAAAAAGCATGTGAAATTGCTCCTTCAACCATGGCGGCAGTATTAGGTTTGGATGATAAAATTGTAGAAGATGTTTGTGCTTCAATTGATGGAATTGTAGTGGCGGCAAACTATAATTGTCCGGGACAATTGGTGATTTCGGGCGAATTTTCAGCTGTAGAAAAAGCGTGTGAAGCAATGAAAACTGCAGGAGCAAAACGCGCATTATTATTACCTGTTGGCGGTGCATTTCACTCGCCAATGATGGAACCAGCAAGAGAAGAATTAGCAGCAGCTATTGAAGCGACTATTTTCAATACACCAAGTTGTCCAGTTTATCAAAATGTAACGGCAAGTGCTGTTTCTGATGCAGACGAAATCAAGAAAAACTTAATTATTCAGTTAACAGCTCCGGTTCGTTGGACACAATCTATACAACAAATGATTAAAGATGGTGCAACTAGCTTTACCGAAGTTGGACCAGGAAAAGTCTTAGTTGGATTAGTCAATAAAATTGATAAAGAAGTAGAAACGATATCGGCTTAATTAAAATACATGAAAGATTTTCTTGAATTTTTAAGCACTATTTCTTCCGCAAAAGTTATCTCAGCAACCATTGACTATGCTGAATATGTAGCTTTGGATTTATCAGTAACTAATGAAAATCTAACTAAAATAAATTTAGCTACAGCGAAAGATTACGAGCAATATATTCAACACTATTTAGACAATCACAAAGCAAAAATTGCATTTGGCGGTTATTTAGAAACTCGAAATTTATATAAAAGAAGTGCGGTTTTTAAAAATCAAAATACCGAAGAAAGAAACATTCACATCGGATTGGATTTATGGATAAACGAATCGGCACCAATTTATGCTGCTTTGGATGGAAAAATTCATAGTTTTCAAAACAATACAGCATTAGGTGATTATGGTCCAACTATAATTCTAGAACATCATATTGAAGGTTTTATTTTTTACACTTTATATGGACATTTAAGTTTAGAAAGTTTAACCGATAAAAAAGTTGGTGATATTGTAAAGCAGGGACAACAAATAGCCCACTTAGGTTTGCCACCTATAAATGGTGATTATGCTCCGCATTTACATTTCCAAATTATTATAGATATCGAAAATAATTTTGGCGATTATCCTGGAGTTTGTAGCGCTAGTAAATTAGACTTTTATTCGAAAAACTGTCCTGATCCTAACTTGTTATTGAAAATAAATTAAAAATCTCATCTTATGAAAAATAAAATTTTAGCTTTTACAATCTTATTGATTACAATGATTTCTTGTCAAGATAAAACTAAAGAAAAATTAGACGATGCCAAAAATGCGGTAACTGAAGAAGTAACAACAACTATTGACTCTGCTAAAATCAAAGCAGAAGCTAAAATTGATTCGATAAAAGAAAAAGCAAAAACCAAAATGGATAGCGTTGTCATTAAAAGTGCAGATGAAATTGAAAAAGCCGCAAAAAAGATGAAGGAAAGTGTGAAATAATAATTTAAATCTCGAGAAATCGAGATTTTTTATTTTGTTATGTTTGGTTTAGCTTCGGTTCTTTTTATAATTGGTAATAAAAACTCCAAAAATTATCAGAATCGTTGCAATCAAAAAGTCCAGTTTAATAACTTCATCTAATAATAACCAACCCAAAAAGACGGCGATAATCGTGTTGATATAATTTAGAATAGAAACCTGAGTTGCGGTAACTCTTTTCAAAGCATAATGATAACAAAAAAACGCAATCACCGAACCAAAAACTGAGAGATACAAAGTGGCTAAAATACTTCTCATACTCCAGCTATATACATCAACATTAGGAGAAAATAGTAATGCCAAAACATATTGTACCACTGCAGCAATAGAAAATTGGTAAAATAAATTGAGCTCAATATTACTAGACTTATGAGTGTTGCCTTTGGTAAAAATCGTTCCGATTGACCAAGCTAAAATAGCCATACTCAAAAAGAGAACACCTACTTTATAATTTGGGTCTAAAATGTCGCCAAGTCCATCTCTAAAAATAAAAACTACTCCCAGAAATCCTATGATTACGCCCAAAAATCCTTTGATATTCGGTTTTTGTAATCCAACAGCGGCACTGCCTAAAAAAACAACCAAAGGTGTCAAAGCACTTAATATTGAGGTTAAACCACTGGGAATACTTTGTTCTGCAATAGTTGTAAAACCATTAGCCACAACAATCATTAAGATAGAAGCTATAAATTGGATTTTAAAATTGGCCCAACCTATCCATGCTAATTCTTTTTTGTACAATAAAAAAACTAACACAATCAATGCCGCCAATCCTTGTCTTGAAGAAGTAATGTACCAAGGCGGCATAGTTTCAACAGCAACACGAATGCCAAGATACGTTGTTCCCCAAACGATGGCTACGACAAATAGGCAAAAAAGTAATTTGTAATCCGATATTTTTGACACTTTAGTTTTTCCTGATTTTTTGTTCCCACTTCCAAGCAGAAGCTAAGCTTTCTTCCAAAGTTGACTCCGCTTTCCATCCGAGTATTTTGTTTGCTTTATCGGTGTTGGCATAAGCTTCCACAACATCTCCTTCTCTTCGGGCAACAATTTTATAGGGTAACTTTTGACCTGAAACTTTTTCAAAAGCATGAATAACTTCCAAAACCGAACTTCCAGTTCCTGTTCCAAGGTTGAAGGTTTCTACTTTTTCTAGGTTTTCTTTTTTCAATAATCTCTGCAAGGCAATAACATGAGCTTTTGCCAAATCAACAACATGAATATAATCACGAATACAAGTGCCATCAGGCGTAGGATAATCATTCCCATAAACCGAAAGTTCTTTTCGCAAACCCATTCCTGTTTGAGTAATAAATGGCACTAAATTTTGTGGAATACCAATAGGCAATTCTCCTATTTCAGCCGTTGAATGCGCTCCAATTGGATTGAAATAGCGAAGTAAAATCGAATTGATTGTAGTTACTTTAGCAACATCTCTAATTATTTCTTCACCTATTTGTTTGGTATTTCCATAAGGAGAAATCGCAGGTTGAATAGAAGCATCTTCTGTAATTGGCATTTTTTCGGCTTGACCATAAACGGTACAGGAAGAACTGAAAATAAAATTGGCTTCTGGTAATTTTGTTAATTCTTGCAAAACATAAACCAAAGCATTGATGTTATTTTCATAATACAATAAAGGATTTTCGACACTTTCACCTACAGCTTTTGAAGCAGCAAAATGAATAACTCCAACAATATCTTGATTTTTTTTAAAGAAATCTTGAACCGATTGTTTTTCTCTTAAATCAATATTCTCAAAAATGGGTTTCTTACCAGTAATATTGTAAATCCCATCTAAAACTTCAATCGAAGAGTTAGAAAGATTGTCGATAGCAATCACTTCAAAACCTTGATTTTGTAATTCAACTACTGTGTGTGAGCCAATAAATCCTAAACCTCCAGTTACTACTATTTTCATATTATTTTAAGAATTCCAAAACACTATCTGTTATAAATTTGATTTGTTCGTCATCTAGTTCCGTGTGCATTGGCAACGAAATAACTTCTTTAATTAATTGATTTGTTACTGGGAAGTCTTCTTCTTTGTAACGAGTATCTGCATACGCTTTTTGGGAATGCAACGGAATTGGATAATAAATAGCACATGGAATCCCTTTAGCCAACAAATGTTCCATCAATGCATTTCTATCGGCATCGATAATTCTCAATGTATATTGGTGGAAAACATGACAATCACAAATATCACAAATGCTTGGCGCAATAATATTTTTGTGTCCTTCAAAAGCGGCAGAATATTTACGAGCTGCATCTTGACGTGCTTTTCCGTAAGCATCTAAAAAAGGTAATTTTGCATTCAAAACTGCCGCTTGAACACTATCCAAACGTGAATTTACGCCAACCACATCATGGTGATAACGAACATACATTCCGTGATTTACAATTCCTCTTATTTTGTGAGCCAAGTCATCGTCGTTGGTAAAAATAGCGCCACCATCACCATAACATCCTAAATTTTTGGAAGGGAAAAAAGAAGTTGAAGCTACGTGACCAATCGTTCCTGCTTTCTTTTTTGTTCCATCAGAAAATCTACAATTAGCTCCAATAGCTTGTGCATTATCTTCAATTACATATAAGTTATGCTCGTTTGCAATTCTCATAATGGCTTCCATATTGGCAGCTCTTCCAAAAAGATGAACAGGTACAATAGCTTTTGTTTTTGGCGTAATCGCCCTTTTAATAGCATCAATGGAAATGTTCATATTCACGATATCAACATCTACCAAAACTGGAGTTAATTGCAACAAAGCAATCACTTCAACTGTAGCTGCAAAAGTAAAATCGGCAGTGATTACTTCATCGCCAGGTTTTAAATCCAATCCCATCATGGCAATTTGTAACGCATCGGTTCCATTTGCACAAGGAATAACATGTTTTACATCGAGATATTCCTCAAGGTTTTTTTGAAATTTATGAACTTCTGGTCCATTTATGTATGTTGTTGTATCTAAAACTTCTTGAATAGAAGCGTTTACAGTTGCTGCTATTTTATCATATTGACTTTTTAAGTCAACCATTTGTATTTTTCTCATGTTATAAAAATTATGAGTAGCAAAAGTAAGAAATTCTGAAGTAGAATATCCTATTCCACAAAAGAAACGTATTTTAGCGCAACAAATTTTTAGGAATGCTTTTTCTTTATAATGTATTGCTTATTTTGGCTTCACAAATCGTGAAAGTGTTGGCGTTTTTCAGTCCCAAAATCAAACTATTTGTTGATGGCAGAAAAGATGTTTTCAAAACATTGGCAAGAAAAATAAATCTAGAAGATAAAACCATTTGGTTTCACGCTGCTTCTCTTGGAGAGTTTGAACAAGGATTACCTGTCATGGAAAAAATCAAACAGAATTTTCCTAATCACAAAATTATTGTAACGTTTTTTTCGCCTTCGGGTTATGAAGTTCGAAAAAACAATACTGTTGCTGATGTGACGGTTTATCTACCATTGGACACAAAATCAAATGCAAAATATTTCCTCAAACTCGTTCATCCCGAATTGGTTTTCTTTATTAAATATGAATATTGGCCGAATTATTTGAATGAATTGAAAAAACTTGAGATTAAGACGTACTTAATTTCAGGTATTTTCAGAGAAAATCAAGCATTCTTCAAATGGTATGGTGGATTTTATAGAAATGCATTAAAAACTTTTGATTACTTTTTTGTTCAAAATGACAGTTCAAAAATAGCATTACAAAGTATTGGTTACCATAATGTGAAAGTTTCTGGTGACACTCGTTTTGACAGAGTTATTTCTATTTTGGAAAGAGAGAATTCTTTGGATTTTATAGAAAGTTTTAGCAAAAGCTCCTCGACTGCGCTCGGAGTGACAAAACCAACAATAGTTGTAATAGGAAGTTCTTGGCCAAAAGATGAAGAAATTTTAATTCAGTATATTAATAATGCATTAGAAAATGTAAAATTTATAATTGCACCACACAATATTAAAGCGGAACAAATTCAGGAATTGAGAAATTCCATCACAAAAAAAACTATTTTATTTTCAGAAAAAGAAAGTCAAAATTTGAAAGATTTTCAAGTATTCATCATTGACACCATTGGTATTTTAACCAAAATATACAGTTATGCTGATATTGCCTATGTTGGTGGTGGTTTTGGAAATCCTGGCGTACATAACATTTTAGAACCAGCAACTTTTGGAATTCCCATTGTAGTTGGTCCAAATTATTCTCATTTTGCCGAAGCAACTGCGTTAGTAAATTTGGAAGGTTGTACTTCCATAAATACTCAAGCTGAATTGAATGATACTCTTAATAATTTAATTTCAAATGAAGACATTCGTCATGAAAAAGGACATGTTTGCGAAACTTTTGTTCAAATGAATATTGGTGCAACGGATGTTGTTTTGAGACATATTTTGGCATAGTTATGTTTGAAAAATTATACTATATAGGTTATAACGGACTAAGAAATCCTGATTTTTATTTATCAAGATTTCACTTGTCATTTGTGGTTGAGAAACTATTCTTAATTTTAATTCCACCTTTGTATCTGTTATATAGATTAAATGTTCAAGGTATTGTAGATTGGTATAAATATTTTGACTATTCTGGCGCAAGCAGATTATTAGTAATATTTTTTACTTTTATCATTGTATACATTTATTGTCATTTTAATTTTTATAAAAAAGACAAAAGACTAATTATTTTAAAGAAATATAATGGCAAATACAAAACATTAATTAAATATTCTTTCCTACTATCATTTTCTATTTTCATAGTTTTGCCATTATTGTTTGTGTTAATGATAGAATTACTTTTCAAATTACTTTAAATCAAAAAAAATGAAAATCATCAAACTACTACTGCTATTATTTGTTATTCAAACCCAAGCACAACAAGGCGGCATGTGGATACCGTCCTTATTGAAAGGAATGAATGAAATTGAAATGAAAAACTTAGGGATGAAAATCTCTGCCGAAGATATTTATTCGGTTAACAAATCAAGTTTGAAAGATGCTGTTCCTCAATTTGATGGCGGTTGTACTGCTGAAGTTATTTCAGATAAAGGACTAATTTTAACCAATCACCATTGTGGTTTTGACAATATTCAAAGTCACTCAACAGTGGAAAACGATTATTTAACCAATGGTTTTTGGGCTTACAAAATGGAGGAAGAATTGCCTAACAAAGATTTGTATGTAACGTTTATTATTAGAATTGAAGATGTCACTACAAAAGTTTTAGAAGGAACATCAAATTTATCTAGCGAAGCTGAAAAACAGAAAAAAATTCAAGAAAACATTAGTTTTTTAAACAAAACATTACCTAAAGAACCTTGGCAAGAAAACAGCATCCGAACATTCTATGATGGCAACCAATACCTTCTTTTTGTAATCGAAAATTTTAAAGATGTGCGTCTTGTAGGTGCGCCACCAAGTTCTATTGGTAAATTTGGTTCTGATACTGATAATTGGGTTTGGCCTAGACACACTGGTGATTTTTCATTGTTTAGAATTTATGCAGATAAAAATAATCGTCCTGCAGAATATTCAAAAGATAACGTTCCTTATAAACCAAAATACTTCTTTCCTATTTCAATAAATGGGATTAAAGAAAATGATTTTACCATGGTTTTAGGCTACCCAGGAAGAACACAAGAATATTTACCTGCAATTGCCGTTGACCAAATTGTGAACACTTTAAATCCAGCAAAAATTGAAGTACGTGATGCTGCTCTGAAAGTACAAGATGGTTTTATGCGAAAAGACAATGCCATCAAAATTCAATACGCTTCAAAATATGCCGGTGTTGCTAATTATTGGAAAAAATGGATTGGCGAAACCAAAGGTTTGAAAAAATCAAATGCTGTTGCTGTAAAACAAAAATTTGAAGCTAATTTTCAAGACAAAGTAAATAAAGCAGGCAAACAAGCAGAATATGGTAACATATTGAATGATTTTCAAAAAAACTATACCGAAATAAAAGACTTTGCTCTAGCAAGAGATTTATTTACAGAAGTAGCATTACGCAATTCTGAATTACTACAAAATGGGTATCGTTTATATCAATTAGAACAACTTTTAAAAACCAAAGGCGAACAAGCTTTTACTGATAGAAAAAATAATTTATCCAACGGAATTGTAGATTTCTACAAAGATTATAACGCTATGGTAGATAAAAGTGTTTTTGAACAATTAATTGCAATTTATGCCAAAAGATTGCCAAGTCAATTTTTACCCAATGAATTAAAAAACTTGAATGCCGCTCAATTGACAAATGATATTTACAGCACAACCAAATTAACTAAACTAGAAGATTTTAGAAGTTTATTAGAAGGAGACTCAAAAACAGTAATCGAAAAAATAAATGCTGATAAAGGATTTCAAATTTTAAAAGCAATGGCCGATGCTCATAACAAGAATGTAGCTCCTAAATATGAAGAATTAAATTTAAAAAACATTGCAACACAAAGAACCTATATGAAAGCTATTTTGGAATTAAGTCCAAAATCAGCTCGTATTTTTCCAGATGCCAATAGTACTCTTCGTGTAACGTATGGAAAAGTGAAAGGTTACAAACCAAATGATGCCGTGATATATGAACCTATAACCTATTTGGATGGTATAATGGAAAAATATATTCCTGGAGATTACGAGTTTGATGTTCCCAAAAAACTAATTGATTTATACAATGCAAAAAATTATGGTGCCTATGCTACTCAAGGAAAAATGCCTGTGGCATTTATCGCAACAAATCACACTACTGGTGGAAATTCAGGTAGTCCTGCACTCGATGCAAACGGTAATCTAATTGGCTTAAATTTTGATAGAGTTTGGGAAGGAACCATGAGTGATATTTATTATTCTCCAGATATTTGTAGAAACATAATGGTAGATATACGTTATGTTTTATTTATTGTAGATAAGTATGCTGGTGCTGAAAACCTGATTAAAGAAATGAAAATCGTTACTGACGGAAAGAAAAAATAATATTTTTAACATTATTTTTGGTTTTGGCATGATTGTTGTTAAATAAAATCAGAGCAAAACATAGGTTTTTGAAAAAAAGTTGAAAAAATAATTTAACCTATTAAAAAATTTATATCTTTGCCTCGAATTAATAATTAACCTTTTATATTAAGTAAGATGAAAAAAGTATTTTTAAGTTTAGCTATCGTTGCTGCATTAACTGTAGTATCTTGTAAACAAGCTGATGCTGCTGCAGAAGCTACTGCTGACACAACTGCTGTTGAAGCTGTTGATACAACTACTGCTGCTGTTGATACTGCTGCTGTAGCTGCTGACACAACTGCTGCTGCTCCAGCTACTGAAGCTCCAGCTGCTCCAGCTAAGTAATTTTTAAAATTACAGTAAGAAATTAAGCCACGCAATGCGTGGCTTTCTTTTTTTATACGAGTTTAAGAAAAACAACTTGTCCTTTCTAAATATCAGAAAAAATCGAATTGCTTGCTGAAAAATCTAAAATTTCAGCCTTTGCCCCATATTTAATTATTTCTTCAATTCCTTTTTGCATCATCAACTCTGTAGAATACTTTCGACTAGTCGCTAAAACTTTTTCATCCATCATCAATTTGAAGAAGCATTTCCCTTTGGCGGTTTTAAATTTAAGAAAGACACATTTGTCTATTGAATGTTTCAAAACCTCAATTGTGTCTTCACATTCAAAACGAAGTTCATAATTTGCGCTAATAAAAATTGTCTTCCCTTTTCTGGAGACAAACTCAAATTTATACAAATCACTAACTCGTTTACTGATAACAAAAGTACCCATAAGAATTTTTATAAAATAAAAAAACCTCTAACATTACATTAGAGGTTTTGTACTCAAGGCGGGACTTGAACCCGCACGAACATTGCTGTTCACTGGATTTTAAGTCCAGCGTGTCTACCAATTTCACCACTCGAGCATTATAAGTAGTTGAGCGAAAAACGGGGCTCGAACCCGCGACCTCGACCTTGGCAAGGTCGCGCTCTACCAACTGAGCTATTTTCGCATTCAAAACATTTGTTAGAACGACAACACTTGTACCGTATTGCGGATGCAAATGTAATACTAAAATTGAATTATACAAACCTTTTTTGAAAAAAACTTCTAGTAAATCTAATGTGTTGATTTGCAAAATATATGGCGTATAATTACTTTTTTAATAAAATCTTTTTCAACTCGTTTAACTTCATTAATGCTTCAACAGGAGTTAATGTATTTATATCTAAACTCAAAATATCTTCTCTAATTTCTTCTAATAAGGGATCGTCGAGATTGAAAATATTGAGTTGCATATCATCTTTAGTGCTCTTAATCTTATTAAGAGATTCGTTTGAATGGTTTTTTTCGAGCTTTTTGAGTAATTTTTGTGCTTTTTGAATAACGGTTTGTGGCATTCCAGCCATTTTTGCCACGTGAATACCAAAGCTATGAGCGCTTCCTCCTTTGACTAACTTTCTAATAAAAAGCACGGTTTCTTTCAATTCTTTTACCGAAACATTATAATTCTGAATTCTTGGCAACAACTCACTCATTTCATTTAACTCGTGATAATGTGTTGCAAATAAGGTCTTAGGCCTTGCTGGATTTTCATGTAAAAACTCGGCAATAGCCCAAGCAATAGAAATACCGTCATACGTACTTGTTCCACGACCAATTTCATCTAAAAATATTAAACTTCTATCTGAAATGTTATTTAAAATAGATGCTGTTTCATTCATTTCTACCATAAAAGTAGATTCGCCCATCGAGATGTTATCACTTGCTCCAACACGTGTGAAAATTTTATCAACAACTCCCATTCTCACTTTTTCGGCAGGAACAAAACTTCCCATTTGTGCTAATAAAACAATCAAAGCAGTTTGCCTTAAAATAGCTGATTTACCAGACATATTAGGTCCAGTTATCATGATAACTTGTTGTGTTTCTCTGTCTAAAAAAACATCATTTGGCACATATGGAACTCCAACAGGCAATTGCTTTTCAATAACTGGATGACGACCATTAGTAATTTCTAATTCAAATGTTTCGTCTAATAATGGGCATACGTAATTATTTTCGATTGCTAATTGTGCAAATGAAGTCAGGCAATCTAACTGCGCGACTAAATTAGCATTTAACTGAACTGGCTTAATGTATGTGGCAATCCAACTGACTAATTGTTCAAATAATTGAGATTCTATTTGATGTATCTTTTCTTCTGCACCTAAAATTTTAGTCTCGTATTCTTTTAATTCCTCTGTAATATATCTTTCAGCATTAACTAATGTTTGCTTTCTAATCCATTCCGCTGGTACTTTATCCTTGTGCGTGTTTCTAACTTCGATATAGTAACCAAAAACATTATTAAAAGAAATTTTCAAAGATGAAATTCCAGTTAACTCCGACTCTCTTTTCTCAATTCCTTCTAAAAACTCTTTTCCTGAAAACGCTATATTTCTTAATTCATCTAACTCTTGATTTACACCTATTGCGATAGCATTTCCTTTAGAAATGGCAACTGGAGCTTCTTGATTGAGTGTTATTTTAATTTTTTCGCGAAGCAAATCACAAGAATGCAAACTATCCCCAATTACCTTAACCGCTTCTTGTGTGCTTGCCAATGCTAAATTTTTGATTGGAATAATAGCATCAAGAGATTCTTTTAGATAAATTATTTCTCGTGGTGAAATTTTTCCAGTAGCGACTTTGGAAATCAAACGTTCTAAATCTGAAATTTGTTTGATTTGATATTGTATTTTTTGAAGAATTTCTTGATTATCTTTCAAATAAGAAACTACCTCATGACGATTTCTAATTTTATGAATGTCTTTTAAAGGCAATGCCAACCAGCGTTTCAACAATCTTGAACCCATTGGGGAAAGTGTTCTATCAATGACATCCAAAAGTGTTACTGCATTTTGAGAATGACTATGATACAATTCTAAATTTCGAATAGTAAATCGGTCCATCCAAACATAGGCATCTTCAGCAATTCGATGAATATTACTTATATGCTGAATTTTATTATGTTGTGTTTCTGATAAGTAATATAAAACAGCACCCGAAGCGATAATTCCATCTTGCAATTCTTCAATACCAAAACCTTTTAAGGAATTAGTTTGAAAATGATTGGTCAAAGTTTCAAGTGCATAATCCTCTTTATATACCCAATCCTCGAGGTAAAAAACATTAAAACTATCTCCAAAAACTTCTTTAAATTGAGATTTATTGTTTTTTTGAATTAATATTTCACTCGGGCTAAAATTTTGCAACAACTTATCAATATATTCTTCATTTCCTTGAGAAGTCAAAAATTCACCGGTAGAAACATCTAAAAAAGCTACACCTAATTGTTTTTTTCCAAAATAAATGGAAGCCAAGAAATTATTTGATTTGGATTGCAACACCTCATCATTCATTGAAACTCCCGGTGTTATCAATTCGGTTACACCACGTTTAACGATAGTTTTGGTCATTTTAGGATCTTCAAGTTGGTCACAAATAGCAACCCGCAATCCAGCTTTTACTAATTTTGGCAAATAGGTATTTAAAGAATGATGCGGAAAACCAGCTAGTGCCGTTTCTGTTTCTGAACCTGCTCCACGTTTTGTTAAAACAATACCGAGAATTTTGGATGCGCGAACAGCATCTTCACCAAAAGTTTCATAAAAATCGCCAACTCTAAATAATAAACATGCATCGGGATATTTTCTTTTTATCTCGTTGTATTGTTTCATTAATGGAGTTTCCTTGATAGGTGTTTCTTTGGCTGACAATGGATTTTGATTTAATTTTTAGTGAAAGCGAATTTAAATATTTTAGAATGAAATGACATCGTAAAAAAAATTAATTTAATATTAAGATAAAAAAATTGATACCACTTTCTTTTTTAAATAGATTTGTCCCAGAAACTTAAAAAAATTATCAAAATGAAAAAATTAATACTACTAGCTGCAATTACTGTATTCGGTGTTGCAACAACAAATGCTCAAACGGCAAAAAAAGCTGTAAAAAAAGAAACTCCTGCTGCTAAAGTTGAAACTCCAAAAGTGGATGGTGCTGGAATGGTTTTCGAAAATGAAACTATCGATTATGGAACAATCCCTCACAATGCTGATGGTAACAGAGAATTCGTATTTGTAAACAACGGTACAAAACCATTAACTATCGAAAGTACTCAAGGTTCATGTGGTTGTACAGTTCCTACTAAACCTGAAGGCGCAATTGCTCCAGGTGGAAAAGGGAAAATAGGTGTTAAATATGCAACTGATAGAGTTGGTCCATTTACTAAAACCGTTACTGTAAAATCAAATGCTGTTGGACAAGAAACTAAAGTTCTTACTATCAAAGGAACCGTTTTACCAGATCCTGCTACAGAAGGAGCAACTCCAGTAAAAAGCTAATTTTAGTTAATTATAATTCAAGAAAAACTCGTCTCGTTTTAAAAATGAGGCGAGTTTTTTTTTGAATATCTTTGCCACTCTTGACAGATATGTCAAATTATTTGAAATAAAAAAAGATGCGTAAGCTAGAAAACAAAGAATTAGAAAGAAAATCAGTAACAGCTTTTAAAGAGGCTACAAAAACACCCATTATCATTATTCTTGATGACATTAGAAGTCTTCATAATATTGGTTCCGTTTTTAGAACTGCCGATGCTTTTTTGATAGAAAAAATATACCTATGTGGCATCACAGCCGTTCCTCCTAATAAAGAAATTCACAAAACAGCTCTTGGAGCTACCGAAACAGTTGCTTGGGAATATAAAAAAGAAGTTACAGAAGTAATTGAAAATTTGAAAAAAGAAAATATTTCTGTTTTTGCTATCGAACAAGTAGAAAATGCTGCTTTTCTTCAAAATTTTCAAGTAGAGAAAAACAAAAAATACGCTTTAGTTTTTGGAAATGAAGTTTATGGTGTTTCTCAAAAAGCCATAGAATTATGCGATGGTTCTATTGAAATTCCGCAACTAGGAACAAAACATTCGTTAAATATTTCGGTAAGTGCTGGAATTGTAGTTTGGGATTTATTTCAAAAAATGAAATTCTAACAAATTATTAAGACTTTTTTAAAAGTCTGGAAAATTTATTTTCTCTATTTTTAACAATGCAAAAAACGGTCTTACTTATTTTCTTTGTTATTCAATTTGGTTTTGGAAATAATCCAACAATTGACACGTTGAAAACAAGCACCTTACATTCTATTTTTTGGCAAAAAAACAAAATAAAAAATCCACTAACAAACATTGCTCCGATTTTATCTGCAGTGGGAAATCAAATTTATTGTCCACAAAGCCAAACCAAAATAGTTACTGATTTCAATATTGTTGATCCTGATGACACAGGAATTGACGCCATATATATTCAAATTTCTTCGGGCTATATTTCTTCTCAAGACATTTTAATGTTAACTGGAATTCATCCAAACATTACTTCTTCTTGGAATCAAGCATTTGGAAAATTAACTTTAACAGGAATCTCTCTCCAACCTACATATGCTGAAATAATTGCAGCGGTTAAGGATGTTGTTTTTCAAAATAATTCAACTAATCCATCTGGAACAAGAACGTTTTCTATTACTGTTGGTCAAGCCAATTATTTACCTTCAACAAATCATTATTATCAATATGTTCCCAATATTGGAATAACTTGGTCAAATGCTAAAATTGCTGCAGAAAACAGTTCTTACTATGGACTTCAAGGATATTTGGCAACAATAGCATCGGCAGATGAAGCTCAACTTTCTGGTGAACAAGCAGCTGGCGCAGGTTGGATTGGCGGTAGTGATGAAGCATTTGAAGGAGTTTGGCGATGGATGACAGGACCAGAACTTGGAGTCATTTTTTGGAATGGTGGTATAAATGGTTTTACCTCATCATTTGCAAAATGGAATAATGGTGAACCAAATAATGCTGGTGATGAAGATTATGCACACATAACTGCACCTGTAGTAGGAATTCCGGGTTCGTGGAATGATTTATCAAATGTTGGTGGAGCAAGTGGAGATTATCAACCCAAAGGGTATATCGTTGAATATGGAGGAATGCCTGGTGATCCAATTTTAAATATTTCAGCTAGTTCAACTATTACAATTCCAACGATAAATCCAGTTGCCGGTTATGGAATTTGCGACTCGGGTTCTTTAACTTTGAATGCCACTGCAACTGGAGGAACAGTTTACTGGTACGAAAACCAAGTTGGAGGAATTCCAATTGCAACAGGAAATTCATTTACAACACCAATTCTAAATACAACTACAACCTATTATCTTGATGCTTTTCCAATTGGTTGTACAACTTTTAACAGAACGCCTTTAACTGTAATTGTTTATGAAAGACCCATTTTGACAATCAATAACACTATTTCAATTTGTGAAGGGAATTCAGCAGTTCTGAATGCAAATAGTTCCATTGGAACAGTAAAATGGTATAATAGTTTAGCATCGTCTTCGCCAATTTTTACTGGAAATCCTTTTACTACTCCAATCCTAAATTCCTCCGCAACTTATTATGTAGAATCTGATAACAATAACTGTTTTTCCATTCCAAGAACGATGGTAAATGTTACTGTAAATCCAAATCTACCAACAGTAAGCGATGTTGAAATAACAATTTGTGAAGGAAAAAATACGATGCTCACAGCGGGAATATCCGGAATGGATTATGAATGGTCAACGGGTGAAACTACTCAAAATATTTTGGTTTCGACGGAAGGAATTTTTTCAGTGGAAATAACAAACAGTTTTGGGTGTTCAACCAACCAAAACTTCACCGTAAACATAAATGAATCTCCAATTATTTCTGGTGTAACTATTCTAAATAATTTTGTTACCATCGAAACCAATCAAGGTGATTTTGAATATTCTATTGATGGGATTAACTATCAATCATCAAATACTTTTTACTTGCCCATTGGCGGAATTTATTTTGCTTACGCAAACGACAAGAACAATTGTGGATTTGATGATTATATTTTTTCACATATAACATATCCACCTTTTTTTACACCAAATGGTGATGGGTTTAATGATTATTGGAGTATCAAAGGAATGAGTTATTACAACCATCCAAAAGTTTCCATTTTTGATAGATATGGGAAATTAATTGTTGTTTTAAATTCTCAAAATCCTCTTTGGGACGGAACACTTAATGGAAAATTATTGCCAAGCGATGATTATTGGTTTGTTGCTAAAATAAGTGAAACAATACCTGAACAAAAAGGGCATTTCAGTTTAAAACGATAAAATATTATTGGAGTTTATTTTGAATTTCATTCAAAACAAAAATATAATCTTCTTGATTATTTTGAAAATCTCTATCGGTAACATCAATGATTAATACGTTCAAATCCTTCTGAGATTTTATATAATCCAAATATCCGCTATTGATTTTTTCTAAATATTCCGCCGGAATTTCTTGTTCATAAGATCGCCCTCTTTCTTTAATGTTTACAAGCAATCGTTCTGTGCTTTGGTATAAATAAATATACAAATCAGGTTTGGGCATTTCTTTATAAATAATGTCAAACATGGTTTTGTATAAACGAAATTCGTCTTCGGCAAGAGTAACTTTGGCAAAAATCAAAGATTTAAAAATATGATAATCGGCAACAATAAAATCTTTAAACAAGTCAAACTGGGCTAAATCATCGGAAATTTGCTGGTATCTGTCAGCCAAAAAAGACATTTCCAACGAGAAAGCATAACGGTTTTGGTCTTCATAAAATTTTGGCAGAAAGGGATTGTCGGCAAAACGTTCCAAAACCATTTTAGCATTGAAATCTTCGGCTAATTTATTAGTAAGTGTAGTTTTTCCAGCACCAATATTTCCTTCAATAGCGATATAATTAAAATGGTCGAGTTTAATTTTGGCAATTGGACTCTCTATCTTTTGAACCACTTTACAGTTGCTCTTATCTTCCGAAAGCACTAATAATTCATGAAGGTATTTCTGCAAAATAGGATGACGCCAATCTAAATTCAAATCCTGCATTGGCAACAAAACAAACAAACGATTTTGCATTTCAGGATGTGGCACTTTCAGTTTTTCAGAAGCAATAATTTCTTCATCAAATGCAATAACATCAATATCTATAACTCTAGCCTGGTAACCTTCTGCATCTTGACGAATTCTTCCTAAAGCTTCTTCTAAAAGCAACACTTCTTCTAAAACTTGGTGCGCCGATTTATGCGTATTC
Source organism: Flavobacterium sp. RSB2_4_14 (assembly GCF_051547085.1). NCBI lineage: Bacteria > Pseudomonadati > Bacteroidota > Flavobacteriia > Flavobacteriales > Flavobacteriaceae > Flavobacterium > Flavobacterium sp. RSB2_4_14. The sequence goes on along the minus strand of NZ_JBPTTL010000001.1, from coordinate 917,723 downwards.
ATAATTACCGCACAATTGTAAAAATTTTCACTTTCAAAACCCCATGAAGGTGTTTCATAAAGTTTGGAAACTCGGATAATAGTTCCAATTTCTTTGTGCAAACTATCAATGCAACGCTCCATGTTTTCCAAACGGTTGCCTTGATTTGTTCCTAACGATAAAATGACTTGATGCTGCTTATTCATAAGAAGCACAAATTAACTAAAAGTATTTCAGAATAAGTGTAAAATAAAGTCACTGTTAATAACAATTTCTCAACAATTCATATTTATTGGAAATCATAAAACTTACATAAATTACTAGCACTTAACCCGAAAAGACCGTATTTTTGTTATATCTAATACTAGTTAAACCCTTGTTATCATGCTTAAGAAAATAGTAAAAATTATTGGAATTATTTTGTTGTTAATAGTGGTTTCGGCATTTGCTGTTCCTTATTTCTTTAAAGACCAAATCAAAGCAAAAATTCAAACAGCAATCAATGAAAAAGTGGATGCAAAAGTAGCTTTTGCGGATGCTGATTTGAGCTTATTTAAAAATTTCCCAAACGCCAGTGTTACCATCGACAAACTTTCTATAATTAATAAAGCACCGTTTGAAGGAGATACTTTGGTAGCTTTTGAAGAATTGAGTTTGAAAATGTCCATCAAAGAGTTGTTTAACAATGATAACGAACCGATGAAAATTGACGGAATTTCATCAAAAAATGGTTTAATAAATATAATTTTCAACAAAGACGGCATAGGAAATTATGACATTGCCTTGAAAGATAAAGGAAAAGAAGAGGGAAAAAGCAAACCACTTTCGCTGAAAATCAAAGAATATGATGTTGAAAACTTCAAGTTTAAGTATTACGATGAAAAGTCAAAAATCAAAATGGTTATCGACAGTATAAACCATGAAGGAACAGGAGATTTTGCATCATCTAATTTAGATTTGGTTACAAAAACTACAGCCAAAGTTTCCCTTGACATGGATAAAGTGAATTACATGAATAATGTACTTGTTTCGTTAGATGCTGTTCTCGGAATTGATTTAAACAAAAGCAAATACACTTTTAAAGAAAACAAAGCCAAAATCAATGAATTGCCTTTGGAATTTGATGGTTACATTCAATTAGTTGATGCTGGACAAGACTATGATTTAAAATTTAAAACCCCAACTTCTTCGTTTAAAAACTTTTTAGGATTATTGCCAGCAAAATATTCTAGCAATTTGAAAGACGTGAAAACTAGTGGCGATTTTACGGTGGTAGGTTTTGCCAAAGGATTGTATTCTAACACTTCAGTTCCTAAGTTTAATGTTGAAATTGCCTCCAACAATGCTTCTTTCCAATATCCCAATTTACCAAAATCAGTTCAAAATATCATCATCGATACCAAAATCATTAACGAAACTGGCGTGATGAAAGATACTTATGTGAATTTGGACAAATTATCATTCCAAATAGATCAAGATGTATTTAATGCGAAAGCGAATATTAAAAATATTTCCGAAAATGCTTTGGTGAACGCTGCACTGAAAGGAATTATTAATTTAAATAATGTAACAAAAGCCTATCCTATTAAATTAGACAAACCATTAACTGGAATCTTAAAAGCCGATGTAACCACAGAATTTGATATGCAGTCGGTAGAAAAAAGTGATTATGCCCGAATAAAAAATGCTGGAACTATTGATTTAACTGGATTCAATTATACAGATGAAAATGGAAAAACCATGAAAATCAGTCGTGCTTTGATGGCCTTTAATCCGAGTCGTGTGAATTTACAACAGTTCAATGCCACAACTGGAAATAGCGATATGGCTATTACTGGTGTTTTGGAAAATTTCTACGGCTTTATATTTAAAAATCAAGAACTGAAAGGAAACTTTAATTTAAATTCCAATCAATTTGCCGTAGCTGATTTTATGACAGCCGATGACGCTACAAAAACAGGAAAAAAACAACCTGACGCCATGAAAATACCGGCTTTCCTGAATTGTACCTTAACCGCAAAAGCCAATACCGTTTTATATGATAATTTAATCCTAAAAGATGTTTCAGGAAAACTAATTATCAAAGACCAAAAAGTCACTTTAGAAAATGGTAAAACCAATATTTTTGGTGGTTCAATAGCATTTGATGGTGCTGTTTCAACCAAAGAAAAAACACCAAAGTTCAATATGGATTTGGGTTTGAATAATGTTGATATTTTACAAACATTCACACAATTGGAAATGATGAAAAAAATTGCCCCAATTGCAGGTGTTATCAATGGTAAATTGAATTCTAAAATAAAACTTTCGGGTAATTTGAACGAAAATGAAATGACACCCGATTTGAAAAGTTTAACTGGTGATTTGCTTGGTCAATTACTTTCAACTACCATAAATGCGAGCAATTCAACCATGCTAACGGCTTTGGATGATAAATTGGGATTTGTAGATTTGAAAAAATTAAATTTGAATGATTTGAAAGCGGCAATTACTTTTAAAGATGGAAAAGTGAATGTGAAACCATTTGATATCAAATACCAAGATATTAAAGCAACAATTGGAGGAACACATGGTTTTGATCAATTGATGAATTACAATGTAAAACTGGATGTTCCTGCCAAATATTTAGGTACAGAAATCAATAGTTTAATTGCAAAATTGTCGCCATCCGATGCTAAAAAATTTGAAACTATTCCAATAAATGCGATGCTAACTGGAAGTTTTAAAAATCCAACTGTGACTACAGATATGAAGCAAGCCACTACAACATTAGTCAATAATTTGGTGAAACAACAAAAAGAAAAATTGATTAATCAAGGAACAAATTCTTTGAATTCTATTATTTCTAATGCTACCAAACCAAAAACAGACACCACAAAAACAGATGTAAAAACGGATGTAAAAACAAAAGCAAACGAATTACTGAACGGATTGTTTAAAAAACCTAAAAAAACTGAAACTAAATCAGAAACAACTCCAAAATAGAAAGTTGCCACTAATTCACAGATTTCAAAAATTAATTTTAATCAGTGAATTAGTGGCTAAATAATTTAAACTACACAGAAATCTTCACTACATAACCTTCAAAAGTTCGTACATTAAAAACAGTTCCATCTTCAAAAAGCAAATATTGCCCTTTAATTCCGGTTAGTTTTCCTGAAAAATTGGGTGATTTATCAAGGTTTAAACTGATTACTTTTTTAGGATATTCTAGAACTGGAAAATGCAATTCATACAAGTCATTTGCATTGAGATCATAATATCCTTGAACTTCTTTTGGAATAAGGTATTTCAAACTAGCTTTTTCATTTAATAAATCAACTTGTGGTACATCATTTTTGAGCATTTTTTGCCAATTGGTTTTATCAGCATAATGACTTTTTAGCGCTACTTCGGTAATTCCAGCTAAGTAGCGATTAGGAACTTCTACGATTGGAATAGCTTTCACTGCGCCTTGATCAATCCAGCGTGTTGGCACTTGTGTTTTTCTTGTAACACCTACTTTTACTTCACTTGACAAAGCCAAATAAACTATATGTGGCTGCAATTGTACTCTTTTTTCATAGTCTAAATCTCGATCTTCAATATCCAAATGTGCTGTGCTTAATTCAGGTTTCATAATCCAATCGCCTGCCGATGCTGAACTCATAAAGCAATCATAACAAAATCCTTGACGAAATATTTTTTTCTTTTTACCACAATTCAAACATTGATATCCTTGAAAAGAAATTTCAAATGATTTGTCTAACAATTGGTTTAAATTCAAAAAACTATTCTCAAAAACCAAATAATACTGAATGGGATTGGAGAATTCGGTTTGCATTTTTGTTAATACACCTTCGTAAGTCATAACAGTGATTTCAGAAATTTTGATAAAAATATAATAAAATTAGTATATTAGCGTTAACTATGTAATGTTTAACCAAATCTTATTTATCATGAAAAATCTATTAAAAGTTACTTTACTCGTTGTTGCCTTTGTGACATTATCATTTGTTTCTTTTGAAAAAGAAACGATTACAATTGTTATTGATGCCGGTCATGGTGGACATGATCTTGGTGCTGACCAAAATGATTTTTATGAAAAAGATTTAGCCAATAGTATTTCAAAAAAAATAAACGAATTAAACATTGATAAAAATATCAAAATTCATTTCACTCGTGAAGATGATTCTTTCATAGAATTACAGAAAAGAGTGGATTTTACAAATGCTATTAAACCAGATTTACTAATCTCATTACATGTAAATAAAAATAAAAATACTACAACAAATGGTTTTGAAGTTTTTGTATCCGATAAATCCATTGCTTACGAAAAATCAAATGAACTGGCTCAAAAACTCGTAATGAATTTTGAAAAAAGCACACCATTAAAAAATCGTGGTGTAAGAACAGCTCCTTTTTCCGTTTTAAAAAAATCAGAAGTTCCTGCAATTCTTATAGAAATGGGTTTTATATCAAATGAAAATGATAGAAAATATATTACAAGTTCAGAAGGTCAAACCCAAATTGCACAAACCATTTTAAACTTTGTTTCTGATTTGAAATAAAAAACTTCATATTTATAACATCGTAAATCGCAACTTAAAATGCCATTTCCAATAATAAATTCTATCGCTTCTTGGGTTTTGAAACAACGTATTCATCAGATTGAGTTGTTTCTGAAATATCCTCATGAAGTTCAGGAAGAATTGATGATGAACTTGATTCGATCAGCTGAAGAAACGGTTATTGGTCAGAAATATGATTTTGGAAGTATTAAATCTTATCAAACTTTTGCGGAAAGAATTCCAGTTTCTACTTATGAAGATTTGGAGCCAATGATAGAACTTACTCGAAAAGGTGCGCAAAATGTTTTTTGGAATACGCCTATAAAATGGTTTGCCAAATCGAGTGGTACTACGAATGCCAAAAGTAAATTTATTCCTGTGAGCAATGAAGCTTTGGAGGATTGTCACTTTAAAGGGAGTAAAGATTTACTGTGTATGTATTTGAACAATAATGAAAACTCCGATATGTTTTTAGGTAAAAGTTTGCGTCTTGGCGGAAGTTCTAAAATTTATGAAAACAACAACACCTATTTTGGCGATTTGTCTGCCATATTGATTGAAAACATGCCTATTTGGGCTGAATTCAGTAGCACACCTAGCAACAAAATTTCGCTGATGAGCGAATGGGAAACCAAACTTACGGCTATCATTAACGAAACCAAAGCTGAAAATGTAACTAGTTTTGCTGGTGTTCCATCGTGGATGTTGGTTTTGCTCAACAGAATTTTAACCGAAACGGGAAAAGAAAATCTTTTTGATTTGTGGCCAAATCTAGAAGTCTATTTTCATGGTGGTGTGAATTTTGAACCTTATAGAGAACAATATCAAAAGATATTACCTCAAAATAACTTCAAGTATTACGAAATATACAATGCCAGCGAAGGCTTTTTTGCCATTCAGGATTTGAATTATTCGAATGATTTATTATTGATGTTGGATTATGGCATTTTCTACGAATTTATCCCAATGGATACTTTTGGAACTCCAAATCAAAAAATAATACGATTGGCTGATGTTGAATTGTTTAAAAACTATGCTTTAGTCATTACAACCAATTCTGGTCTTTGGCGCTATATGATTGGTGACACTATTCGGTTTACCTCTTTAGAGCCATATAGAATTAGAGTTTCAGGAAGAACCAAACATCATATTAATGTTTTTGGCGAAGAATTGATGGTTGAAAATACTGATAGAGCTATTGCTAAAACATGTCAAATTACAAGATCAGAAGTTATTGACTACACGGTTGCTCCTATTTTTATGAAAGTCAAAGAAAAAGGCGCTCATGAATGGATGATTGAATTTAAAACACAACCAGAAGATATTGATACTTTTACAAAAATATTAGACGAGACTTTGCAATCTTTAAATTCTGATTATGAAGCAAAACGTTATAATAACATGACATTAAATCAATTAAAAATAAACGTTGCAAGACCAAGTTTATTTTACGACTGGTTGGCAGCAAACAACAAATTGGGTGGACAACATAAAATTCCTAGACTTTCCAACCAAAGAGATTATTTGGAACAGTTGAAGGATATGCAAGTTAAAGTGAAAAATTAATGTTATGAAAAAAATATTTTTGCTGCTGATAGTATTAGGTTTTTTAACTTCATGTGGACCAAAAAGATTGGGTTGTGGACCAAGTAGATGTTCTATTGATGGCGAAAAACCTGTTTTAGAAAAAAAATTCCCAAAACAATTGAATACATAAAAAACTCCAATAAGGAGTTTTCAGTTAAACTGTTCCTATTTGCTGTTTCTCTAATAACGTATTTCTAAGTAATTAAAAATATGTTTTTACAGCAAATTCAAATTGGTCAATAAATATCTTTTTAAAAGCTGAAATGTTGTTTTGCTCATAAAATATAAGCATTGCTTTTTTATAATCGATAGAATCAACTGTTCTAAAAGATAGAGGGCAATACTGGTTATTAATTAATATGGCATTACTAATTATTCTTGCTGTTCTCTTATTCCCATCTGAAAAAGGTTGAATATAAGATAGTAAAACTAAGGATAGAAATACCTTTTCAAAAACATTTTCTCTAGTATTGATAAGCAAGCACATATTTTCTAATGCTTCTTTAATTTGAAATGCGTTATCAATTGGCTTATAATTGGTTCCTGAAATACCAACTCGTCTATTCCTTATATTTCTATCAATGCCTAAACCTTCTACAAGGAGACTGTGGATATCTTCTATTCGAGATACAGAAAGAGGATTTACATAATCATTATTTTCTAGAATAAAATCTAAAGCAACTTTGTGATTTAATAACATAATAGCTTCATCTTTAGTCTTTCCTGCTGCAGTTTCTTTTTCCTTTAATAATTTTTCTGTTTCTAACAACGAATAAGTATTTCCTTCTATTTGGGAAGATTTCCAACTTAAATCAATAGCTAATCTCTCAAATTCTTTATTGTATTCAACCGCCGTAAGTTTTGATATATTTTCTCTAAAATTATTTTGTAGAAGTGATAATTTTGTAATTTCAGCATTAGTAAATAATGAAATCGAATTCAGTGTTTCACTTATAAGATTAAAATCAAATGTTTCTTTAATTTCTCGCTCATCAATCTCTTTTTCAAAATAAGTTTCTATGTCAATTGGAAATAAAACAGCTAACCCTTTACTTATGGTATACTTTGTTGATTTACCTCTTCCAATTGTAGTAATAAAATTTTTATCTAATAGTGCTACAATCGATCTTTTAATAGTGGCAAAAGCAACTACATTTCCAAGTCCATCATAAATTTCTTTCGAAGAACTATTAGGATGCTTTTTGATATAATCTAGTATTCCCTTTTCTAAATCGAATTTAATCATTGCCATAACATTTGCTTTGAGCTCACAAATTTAATAAATAAAGCTCAAAAACATATATTTTTGAGCTTTATTTGACTTTTAATTGAGCTTGAAATTTTTTATGAAGCTATTTCCAAACGCTTTAATAAATTTTTAGTTAAAGCATCATGAGTATAATCAACATCAATATGTAATTTTTTTTCATCTGAACTTGGCAATTCATACATCGCATCGGTTAAAATGGCTTCACAAAGTGAACGCAATCCTCTTGCGCCTAGTTTGTATTCCAAAGCTTTATCTACAATATAATCCAAAGCTTCGTTGGAAATAGTGAATTTTACATCATCCATTCCAAATAGTTTTTCATATTGTTTGATTAATGCATTTTTTGGTTCGGTTAAAATCGCTCTTAACGTTTCCTTATCCAATGGATCCATATGAGTTAACACTGGAAGACGACCAATAATTTCGGGAATTAAACCAAAATCTTTAATATCTTTTGGAATAATGTATTGTAACAAATTATCTTTATCAATATTATCAGTATTCTTAGAAGTACTATAACCCACTGCAGTTCTGTTCAATCGTTTTGAAATTATTCTTTCAATTCCATCAAAAGCACCACCAGCAATAAATAATATATTTTGTGTATTTACTTCAATAAATTTTTGATCAGGATGTTTTCTTCCTCCTTTTGGCGGAACATTTACAACCGTTCCTTCTAATAATTTCAATAACGCTTGTTGTACACCTTCACCAGAAACATCACGAGTTATGGATGGATTGTCACTCTTACGAGCAATTTTATCAATTTCGTCTATAAAAACAATACCTCTTTCTGCTTTTTCCACTTCATAATCAGCAGCTTGCAATAAACGCGTCAAAATACTTTCTACATCTTCACCTACATATCCCGCTTCAGTTAAAACCGTAGCATCAACAATAGCCAATGGAACATCAAGCATTCTAGCAATAGATTTGGCAACCAATGTTTTTCCTGTTCCCGTTTGACCAACCATAATGATGTTGCTTTTTTCAATTTCAACATCTTCTTCGTGTTGCAATTGCATCAATCTTTTATAGTGATTGTATACTGCAACAGACATGACTTTTTTGGTTTGGTCTTGTCCAATAACATATTGATCAAGAAAAGCTCTAATTTCTTTTGGTTTTTTCAAAACTAAATCATTCGAAGGCTTATTTAAAGCTTTCGTTCCTTTCAATTCTTCCAAAACTATTCCATGTGCTTGCTCAATACATCTATCACAAACATGCGCATTCATTCCGGCAATCAATAAATTGGTTTCCGGTTTTTTTCTTCCACAAAAGGAACATTCTAATACTTGTTTTGCCATTTTTTTTTAGTTGACAGTCACAGTAATAAGTCGCAGTTACATAACTGTAAACTGAGACTGATAACTGATAACTAGAATTATCTTCTTAATACTTCATCAATCATTCCATATTCTTTTGCTTCATCAGCAATCATCCAATAATCGCGTTCAGAATCTTTGTGAACTTTATCAAAAGTTTGCCCTGAATGATGGGAAATGATTTGGTATAACTCATCTTTCAGTTTCAACATTTCTTTCAAGTTAATTTCCATATCGGTTGCAACTCCTGATGCTCCACCAGAAGGTTGGTGAATCATTACTCTTGAATGTGGCAATGCCGAACGTTTTCCTGCAGCACCGGCACAAAGTAAAACAGCACCCATTGAAGCTGCCATTCCAGTACAAATTGTAGCTACGTCAGGGCGAATGTATTGCATGGTGTCATAAATTCCCAATCCAGCGTAAACACTTCCTCCTGGAGAATTGATATAAATTTGAATGTCTTTTGAAGCATCAACGCTTTCCAAAAACAATAATTGTGCTTGAATAATATTGGCCATATAATCATCAACACCTGTTCCCATAAAGATGATTCTATCCATCATCAAACGTGAGAAAACATCGAGTTGTGAAATATTCATTTGACGTTCTTCAATAATATAAGGCGTCATACTGCCAACAATTTTATCGTAATACAAGCTATTTACGCCATGTTTTTTTATTGCAAAGTTTTTAAATTGCTTCGCCATTTCTTGTGTAGCTCTTGGGTCTTTTCCGAAGTTCATTTTAAATTTATGTTTAAAAGTTTATGTATTTAAAAGTTTAAAGTGGTTACCGTAAACTTACTAATTTTCTACTTAATTTAAGTCAAAGGTCGTGCCTAAAAATTGCATATGACATTGTGACAAAAAATAGAAAAGCGTCAAAATCAAATTGATTTTGACGCTCAAATATAATGAATTTTCTAATTAAATCTCACCGTACATTGCTTTGATAAAATCATCATAAGAAACTTCTTTTGATTTTGCTTTTACTTTTTCTTTAAACAAGTTTAGCATTTTTTCATTCATCACTTGTTCTGACAAACGTTTTACTTCATCTTGATTTGACATCACACGAGCCACAATTCCTTGAACATCTTCATCAGTTGGATTCATTTGTCCAAATTGAGCCATTTGCTTTTTGATAACTTCAGAAGTGAAAGTTTTTAAGTCTTCAAAAGTGATTTGCAAATTATTTTCTTGGATAATTTTACCTTCAATTAATTGGTAACGCAAACCGTTTTCAGATTTTGCATATTCTGCTTCTGCTTCTTCAGCAGAAAGTGGATTTTCGCCTGCAGTTTGTATCCATTTTTTCAAGAATTCAGCTGGTAAACCAAATTTTGTATTGGCAATTAAAAACTCAGTAACATCGTTTAAGAATTTTTGATCTGCTTGTTGCGCAAATTGTTTCTCCGCATCTTCTTTGATTTTAGCTTTCAACTCATCTACCGATGTAATTACTTTTGGCCCAAATAATTTATCGAATAATTCTTGATCCAAAACAGCTGGTTCGTGAGTTGTCACTTCGTCAATGGTGAAAGTTACTTCAATATCCAATCCGTGAACATCATCATGACCAACAGCCAAGAAATCCATTAATTTATGATCATCATCAAATAAGCCTTTTGTATTCAGTGTGATAACATCACCTACTTTTTTACCAATGAATTCTTTTGCCGTTTTCTTATCAGCAAAAACATCTAACGAAAGTGTCGTTCTGTTATTAATACCTTTCTCTTCGTTAGCAAAAATTCCAGAAACATCATTTCCTTCCTCAACTGTGTTTTTAGCAATAAGTTTCCCATATTGCTTTTGGATACGTGCCACTTGGTCATTCAACATTTTATCGTCAGCCACAATTTTATAGTGTACCAAATCATTTTTTGCTGTTAAATCAACTGAAAATTCTGGAGCTAATCCTAATTCGAATTCAAACTTATAATTTTCAACATCCCAATTGAAATCTTCGGTCACTTTTGGTAATGGATTCCCTAAAATATCTAATTTTTCTTCAACTAAATATTTGTTCAAATTATCTTGCAACAATTTGTTTACTTCTTCCAATAGTATTGCTTTTCCGTATTGCTTTTGAATTAAGCTCATTGGAACTGCTCCTTTTCTAAAACCAGGAATAGCAGCATTTTTACGATAATCTGCTAATACTTTTTCTACTTTGGCAGCATAATCAGATTTAGCTATTTCTACTGTAACTAAGGCATTTAATGCGTCTACATTATTTCTTGTGATGTTCATTTCTTGTGTTTTTTACATACTAAAATTGGGTTGCAAAATTATAACATTTATACAACCCAACCAAGTTTTTATTTTATTGATTATTCGTGGTTTATTTTGTATCGCCAGTGATTTGGTAAACCAATGATTGTGAAAGGGATAATATGATGCTAAACAACATCGCTGTCCAGAAAGAATTAACACTAAAACCATCTACAAAATGATCACAAACCAATATCATTATGGCATTAATAACTAACAAAAACAATCCCAAAGTAAATATGGTTACTGGTATAGTAAGCAAAACTATGATTGGTTTAACAAAAAAGTTCAATAATGCTAAAATTATTGCAACGGTTAATGCGGTGGTGAATTCATCAACAATTACACCTTTCATAATATAGGCAATTGCCATTACTAAAATTGCTGTGATTAATATTCTAAGGAGTAGTTTCATTGGCTTTGTTGTTAAAATTTACTATTTATTGCTAAAATATTAAAATATTTTTATATTTGCTACTTACTAATCTTTATAAAAATTAATTATGAAAAAATTATTACTTTCTTTCTTATTGGTTGGCGGTTTAAGTGCTAATGCACAAATCCTTACTGAAACATTCCAAGGCACAACATTCCCTCCAACTGGATGGACAACTGAAACAAACGTAGCTTCTAGACCATGGGGATTCACCACTGTAATTTTTAATGCGTCAGGTCAAACTACATTTAATATTACTGACGGTAAATCTGCCGGTATAGGTTGGATTGCACAAGATCAAGATGCACATTTGACAAGTCCTTCATTTAGTTTAGTTGGTTATTCAAGTGCAACGTTAACTTTTAACGCAAAAATTGGTTACGAATACATGGTTGCTCCTTTTGCTAATGGAAATTTATTTGTAAAAGTATCTACAGATGGTGGAAGCACATGGACTACTCTTTGGACTGAAGAAGCTGAAGGTGTTTACGTTGACTATGCTACACTTGCAGTTGAATTAGATTTAACTCCTTATGTAGGTCAATCTAATGTTCAAATTAGATACCAATATGTTGCAAACGATGCCGATTCTTTATCAATTGATGATTTTCTTGTAGACGGAACTTTGGGTATTAGTGATTTTTTATCAAATAAATTTTCAACTTACCCTAATCCTGCAACAAGCTTAGTTAACATATCAAACACTTCTAATATTCTTTTGACAAATGTTAATATTACCGATATTAACGGAAGAATAGTTAAAACAATGAAAGTTAATAATCTCACTGAAGTTCAAATGAATATTGGAGAATTAAACTCTGGCGTTTACATCATGAACATTGATACCGATTCAGGTAAAGTTGTTAAAAAAATCATCAAAAACTAGTTAAACTAAACTAGTTAAAACTCAAATCCCTTTTCAAATTGAAAAGGGATTTTTTTATTTTAAAAATTTAATAGTTTCTTCAAAAAAGGTTTTTGGGTTTTCAGCATGTAACCAATGTCCAACATTTGGTATTGTTACGAGTTTAAAATTAGGAAATTGTTTTTGAATTTCGGGTAAATCAGTATCTAAAATATAACGTGAATTTCCGCCACGGATAAAAAGTGTTGGTTTATCAAAACGATTATCATCTGGTAAAGCTTCACCTATACTTTCAATTTTTATATTAAATACGGGTAAATTAAATCGGAATGCCAATTGTCCTGGTTCTGCCCAATAGAGACTTTTAATTAAAAATTGTCGTGTGCCAAAATCAGGAATGAAAGGATATAAAGTTTCTTCAACTGCTGCTCTGTCTGGTTTTTCAGAAAAATTTACCGCATTCAATCCAGCCAAAATTTCTTGATGATGTGGTGCATAATATTTTGGACCAATATCAGCTATAATTAATTTTTCGACTAATTCAGGATAAGTTGAGGCAAAAAGCATGGCGACTTTTCCACCCATCGAATGTCCAATAATTGAACACTCATTTAAATTATAATGCTGGCAATACTCTAATAAATCTCTAGACATGACTTCATAATTAAAGTCATCCGAATGAAAACTTCGTCCATGATTGCGCAAATCTATCATATGCACTTGAAAACCTTCAGCCGCATAAAGCGAACCAAATGATTTCCAATTGTCTGACATTCCTAGAAAACCGTGAATTATGATAAGTGGCTTGCCTTCGCCTTCTATTTTTGAATACAACATAAAAATTTCAGATTGTTGGTTGCTGATTTTTGATTGCAGAATGGATTTAAAAATCGTTAATCTTCATTCGTTAATCTTAAATCATAAATCATTTAAGTTTTTGCAAATACATGTTTACCACATTATCCAACCCAAGGTACAAAGACTCGCAAATCAGAGCATGGCCAATGGAGACTTCTAACAGATTAGGAATATTGTCTTTGAAAAACTTAATGTTATCCAAACTCAAATCGTGTCCGGCATTAATTCCTAATCCTAATTCATTAGCCAAAACAGCAGCTTTACTATAAGGTTCAATTCCTTTTTTATTTCCTAAACTATATTGATGGGCAAATTCCTCGGTATACAATTCAATTCTATCTGTTCCTGTTTTTTTGGCTCCTTCAATCATATCCAAAATCGGGTCAACAAAAATCGAAGTTCTTATTCCGTTGCGTTGGAATTCTTGAATTACTTCTGACAAATAAACTTGATTTTTAATAGTATCCCAACCGGCAGAAGACGTGATAGCTCCAATCGCATCGGGAACCAATGTCACTTGCTCAGGTTTGCATTCTAAAACCAAATCAATAAAATTGTGTTGTGGATTGCCTTCGATATTGAATTCAGTATACACAATAGGTCTTAAATCGCGAGCGTCTTGATAACGAATGTGTCTTTCATCGGGTCTTGGATGAATGGTAATTCCTTGTGCGCCAAATTTTTGAATGTCTTTGGCAACTTGCAACAAATCAGGTACATTTCCACCACGTGCATTTCGTAATGTGGCTATTTTATTGATATTAACACTTAATTTTGTCATGTCGATATAATGTGTAATTTCCTTTTTAAAAATTTTATTTCATACTGTTCGGGCTTTGCCCTCGGGTGATTACAAAAATACAAAGTAAAACTAAGTCTGCATGTCCCAAAATTTGATTATTTTGCAGTCGCTAAAAGATACAGCATATATGAGACAACTTTCAGAATATATCAATAATGATTTTAAACCATTTTCGAGCAATGAAACAGTGGCAGAAATTCAAGATTTTTTTGCTGATTGTACTTTCTCCCATTTTCCAGTTTTAGACAATGGAATTTATATGGGATGTATTTCTGCTGTTGATGCTGAAACTTTTGAAATTCAAAAAAAATTAGCCGATTACCGTTATGCGTTAGAAGGATTTTTTGTTAGAGATTCTATGATTTGGCTGGATGTGTTAGAAGTATTTGCTCGAAACAATGCCAATGTGGTTCCTATTCTTAATGAAAATAATAACTATATTGGTTATTATGAAATTACTGATGTCATAAAATTTTTAAACGAGACTCCATTTTTGAAAGAAACAGGTGGAATTATTGTGGTTGAAAAACCTATTTTAGATTATTCCATGAGCCAAATAACTCAAATTGTAGAAAGCAACAATGGGAAATTACTTGGTGTTTTTGTTTCTGAAGCCACAAATGATAAAGTGCAAGTGACTATAAAAATGACACTTGGTGCTATGAACGAAATTATCCAATCTTTCCGTCGGTATAATTATGACATTGTTTCTGAACATCATGAAGACGACTATTTGAATAACTTGAAAGAGCGTTCAGAATATTTGGATAAATATTTAAACATGTAGTTTATGAAAGTTGCCATCTTCGGTCAATATTATCAAAATGACACCCGACCAATTATTAAGGATATTTTTGTTTTTTTTAATAGAAACAATGTAGAATTAGTTATTGAAGAAAAGTTTTTAAAAATACTATACGAGGAGAAAATCGTTGAAAAACAATACAATACATTTGCTTCGCATACTGATTTAGACAAAAGTATTGATATTTTGATAAGCATTGGTGGCGATGGAACCATTCTCAGAGCGGCAACATTCGTAAGAGATTCTGGAATTCCAATATTAGGCGTGAATGCCGGAAGACTTGGCTTTTTGGCAAAAGTTCAAAAAGAAAATATAGCATTATTTCTCCAGATCGTTTTAGAAAAAAAATACACTATTTCTGAAAGAACACTTTTGACAGTAGATTGTTATCCAAACGAGTCTGATATAGATATCAATTTTGCGATGAATGAAATTTCTGTTAGCAGAAAAGACACCACATCGATGATCACAATAGAAACCTATTTGAACGGTGAATATTTAAATTCTTATTGGGCTGACGGGTTAATTATCTCAACACCAACAGGTTCTACTGGTTATTCATTGAGTTGTGGAGGTCCAATTTTAACTCCAGAAGTAAAAGGATTGGTTATCACACCTATTGCACCGCACAATCTTAATGCAAGACCACTTGTTATTCCGGATGATTTAGAAATAAAACTAAAAATTTCTGGAAGAGAAGAACAATACTTAGTTTCTTTGGACTCTAGAATAACTTCGGTAAACAATAATTCTGAGTTGAAAATTAAAAAAACACCATTCCAGATTAGAATGGTTGAAATTCCGGATGAAACTTTCTTAAAAACACTCCGAAATAAACTGCTTTGGGGAGAAGACAAGAGAAATTAGAAAAAATTTGCTCCCATTTATACTACAATTCTAAAAAATCCGTTTTTAGAATATAAACCGTGTCAAGTACTAAATTATCTGCACTTTATTTTATTTAACAGAAATCCCAATTTCATGCTATATAAGTACTGAGAATTATTATATTTGCACGCTATTTTCAATTTGATGAAAAAGATTTTAGTATTATTTATTTGTTTGATTTTCCAGAATATAATGAATGCACAAATCAATGAGTTAGGTGTATTCTTGGGTGGAAGTAATTTTATTGGAGATGTTGGTAAAACCAATTATATTTCGCCAAATGAAGTTGCACTAGGCATCATATATAAATGGAATAAAAGTCCTAGACATTCGTATAGATTTTCTTATACGCAGTCTACTATTTCTGGAAACGATTTAGACTCTGATGAACCTGCAAGAAATATTAGAGGGTATGAATTTAAGAATAATATAAAAGAGCTTTCGGCAGGATTGGAATTCAATTTTTTTGATTTCAATTTACATGAAATATTGCAAAGAAAGATAACGCCCTATGTCTTTTCAGGAATTAGTTATTTTGCCTATGATGAATTATATGTCATTAATGGTGAAACAAAAAAAGATTACACATCAAGCACATTAGCTATACCAATGATTGTTGGTGTTAAAAGTAATATTTTTGAACATTTTATTTTAGGATTTGAAGTTGGAGCAAGATATACTTTCACCGATAATTTGGATGGAAGCAATCCAAAGAATGAAGATTTGCAGGCTTTAAAATTTGGCAATATAAACAGCAATGATTGGTATGTTTTTACTGGGTTTACGCTAACGTATACTTTTACAGAAAAACCATGCTATTGCGCAGATTAAAAAATGAGTTTAATAGACACGATACATAAAGACAATTTACCAAAACACCTTGCTATAATAATGGATGGCAATGGTCGTTGGGCAAAACAAAAAGGTCTTTTGAGAGCATTTGGCCATGAAAACGGAACTAAGTCTGTTAGAGTTACTGTTGAAACTTGTGCAAAAATAGGCATTGAAAATCTTACCCTTTATGCCTTTTCTACTGAAAATTGGAACAGACCAAAATTAGAAGTAGACACTTTAATGAATCTTTTAATTTCTTCCTTAAAAAAAGAATTTGACACTTTACAAAAGAACAACATTCGTTTAAATTGTATTGGAAATATAGACTTATTACCAAAAAAAGCAAAAAACGAACTCCTGAGTGTTATTGAAAGCACAAAAAATAATAACCGAATGACCTTAACTTTAGCCTTAAGCTACGGTTCAAGAGAAGAATTGATAAATGCCGTTAAAATTATAAGTGATAAAGTTAAAAATAATATAATTTCAATAGACACTATTGATGAATCAATTATAAATCAGCATCTTTACACGCACGATTTACCCGATGTAGATTTAGTGATAAGAACGAGTGGCGAACACCGTATAAGTAACTTTTTGTTATGGCAAATTGCCTATGCAGAATTATATTTTACAGAAGTTTTGTGGCCCGATTTTAAAGAAGATGATTTATACGAAGCTATTATTAGCTATCAAAAAAGAGAACGCAGATTTGGAAAAACAAGTGAACAAATTAAATAAATTTTCAGTGCAGATAAAAGAGTCAAAAATATTTCTTTGTATTTTATTACTAGGAAGTATTTTTCAATTACAAGCCCAAGATAGACTCCCTTTTGATCAAGGTAAAAAATATATTTTAGCCGATGTTAAAGTAAACGGAAAAATCAGTTATAATCAACAAACTGTAGTTACCTTTTCAAGTTTAGAAAAGGGACAAGAAATAACTGTGCCAGGAGAACAAATAAGTAATGCTATAAAAAAACTTGGGAAACTTGGTTTATTTAGTGACATTGACTTTTATGTAAACAAAATAGAAGGAGATAGTATTTGGCTTGACCTAGATATTGTTGAACTTCCAAAACTTAAAGAAGTTAAGTTTAATGGCGTTAAAAAGTCCAAAGTTGAAGGACTAATCAAAGACAACGCTTTAACCAAAGGAAAAATAGTTAATGAAAATTTAATTACAACCACCAAAAATTATATTGAAAGTAAATATAAAAAAGACGGTTATTATAACACCAAAGTTTTTATAACCAATACTCCCGACACAACTGAAGGCAATCAAGTAAAAATGCTTGTTAATATTGATAAAGGCAGCAAGGTTAAAGTCAAGAAAATTAATTTTGAAGGCAATAAAAAATTCACAGAAGACAATCTGAGAAGTGCCATGAAAAACACCAAACAAATAAACCCAATACGATTTTGGAAAGGATCAAAGTTTATTAAAGACAAATACAAAGAAGACTTAACCTCAATTATTGAAAAATACAAAGAAAATGGATATAGAGATGCTCGAATTGTGTCAGACTCCGTTTATTTAGTAGACAACAAAAATAATTTATCGATAAAAGTTAAAATTGAAGAAGGAAGCAAATATCGTTTTGGAGATATTAAATTCCTTGGAAATTCTGTTTATTCTGACCAGATGTTAAGCAGAATAATTGGTATCAAAAAAGGAGATACTTACAACGGAGTTTTACTAGAAAAAAGGATAGCAGATAAATCAAAACCTGACGGCGAGGATATTACCAATTTGTATCAAAATAATGGCTACTTATTCTCGAATATCAATGCAGTGGAGGTAAAAACAGCTAATGATACCATTGATTTTGAAATTAGAATTACAGAAGGTCCAATTGCCTATTTTAATAACATTACTGTTGTTGGTAATGACAAAACAAATGATAGAGTAATTTATCGAGAATTGAGAACAAAACCAGGACAAAAATATAGCAAAGAAGATTTAGTTAGAACTATTCGAGAAATTGGGCAATTAGGCTTTTTTGACCCTGAAGCTATTGATCCAAAATTCAAGAATGTTGATCCTGCTGCAGGTACGGTTGATATTGAATATAATCTAGTTGAAAAAGGTTCAAGTCAAATTGAACTTCAAGGAGGTTATGGTGGTGGCGGATTTATAGGAACCTTAGGTTTGTCTTTCAATAATTTCTCGGCAAGGAATCTATTCAACAAAGAAGCCTACAAGCCTTTACCAATGGGTGATGGTCAAAAAGTTTCTTTACGTTTACAAGCCAGTCAATTCTTTAGAACCTATAGTTTGTCGTTTTCAGAACCATGGTTTGGCGGAAAAAAACCAATTCAGTTTTCAACATCATTATCATATAGCAAACAATTTTTATACACTGGAAATACTGGAAGCGTTGACAAAGATAAAAGTTTCGACATTACAGCAATGTCTGTTGGTTATGCAAAAAGATTAACTGTTCCAGATGATTTCTTTGTTTTTTCGAATTCAGTTAGTTTTCAATATTATAATTTGAATAACTATAACACAGGATTATTTACATTTGGTGATGGTTCATCAAGAAACTTAGCATTTACAGTTGGATTAAGTAGAAATAATAAAGGTGTAAATCCAATTTTCCCAACATCGGGTTCAGAATTTAGTGTTTCTGCTAAATTCACACTACCTTACTCCATGTTCAATGGAGTTGATTATGCAGATCTTAAAAATCAAGAGCCGTATAAACTTAAATACAAAGAAAATGCTGGTTATACTATTACAGCAAATGCCTTAGGAGAATTACCTGCAACTGGTGATTATCTTAAAGAAGTTGTAGAAAACTCTAAGATTTATGAAAAGGTTTATGTGTATGAAGATGCATCAACTGATAGAGGAAAAGTTGACCAAGAAAAATTTAAATGGCTTGAGTACTATAAAATTAAATTTAAAGCCGACTGGTATACCAAAGTAGTTGGAAAATTAGTGTTGAGAACATTGGGTGAATTTGGATTTCTTGGCGCTTACAGTCCTTCAAGAGGTACAAGTTTAGCTGATCCAGACAGAGGAGTTGTTCCTTTTGAAAGATTCTTTCTTGGTGGTGATGGTTTAGCAAATTTCTCTCTTGATGGTCGTGAAGTAATTCAGTTGAGAGGTTATCCTAATCAGTCCTTATCTTCAACCGATGGTGATCCTATTTATAATAAATTCTCTTTGGAATTAAGATATCCTATAACACTTAAAGCTTCTGCGTCTATTTATGCCCTTACATTTTTAGAAGCTGGAGGATCATATGATAATTTTAGAAATTACAATCCATTTGTTTTACAACGTTCCGCTGGATTTGGAGTTAGAATATTTATGCCAGCATTTGGATTGTTAGGAATTGACTTTGCAAATGGTTTTGACCCTATTCCAGGATTTAGTCAACCAAATGGATGGGAGACACATTTTATAATTGGTCAACAATTTTAATTATATTTGATAAATATTTCAAAAACATAATAGTATGAAAAAATATTTTGCAATATCAATATTACTTTTATTATTTATATTTAAATCAAATGGGCAAACGGCTAGAGGAGTTAAGATTGGCTATATTGATATGGAATATATTTTAGAAAATGTACCTGACTATACTGAAGCAAAAAATCAATTGGAGCAAAAAGCACAAAAGTGGAAACAAGATATTGAAGCCAAAAAAGTGGAAATTGCGAAACTAAAAGATGCCTTAAAAACAGAAAGAGCACTATTAACAAAGGAATTAATAGACGAACGTGAAGAAGAAATTAAGTTTCAAGAAACTGAACTTTTAGATTTCCAACAAAAGAGATTTGGCCCAAATGGTGATTTA
The DNA here is from genome assembly GCF_051547085.1 of Flavobacterium sp. RSB2_4_14. Classification (NCBI taxonomy): domain Bacteria; kingdom Pseudomonadati; phylum Bacteroidota; class Flavobacteriia; order Flavobacteriales; family Flavobacteriaceae; genus Flavobacterium; species Flavobacterium sp. RSB2_4_14. Next base: position 897,427 of record NZ_JBPTTL010000001.1, on the reverse strand, counting down.
ATGACACAGAAAGCCGTTCTAGTAAAACCAATACAAGACCAAGTATTTACTGCCGTTCAAGATATAGCAGAAGCTAAAAAATATGATTTTATATTCGACAAATCTTCTGATTTAACGATGTTATTTGCTGCAAAAAGACATGATGTAAGTGATCAAGTAATTAGATCCATTACTAGAGCAGAAAAAAGAGAGCAAAAATCTAAAAAGGAACTAAAAGAGCAAGAAAAGAAAGAATATCTAGAGGACGTTGAAGATGAAAATCCAGCGCTTGCAGCTAGAAAAAAAGCACTTGAAGACAAAAAAGCGGCTCGAGACAAAATGCTGGAAGACAGAAAACTAGCAATGGAAGCTAAAAAAAAAGAAATAGAAGATAAAAGAAAAGCAGCTGCTGAGGCTAGAGAAGCAAAAAAAACTGGCACGATTCCTGCTGACAAAAAACTAGAAGACAATAAAACACCTTCTAAAGAGGAAAACAAATCTACCGAAGGAGGAATTGTATCACCACCAAAAGAACCAAGTAGCGACAATAAAACTTCGGAAATTAGCGATGCACAGAAAACAAAAGAGGATAAAGCCGCAGCGCGAGCTAAACTAATTGAAGATAAGAAGAAAATATTAGAAGATAGAAAAAGAAAAATATTAGAAGATAGAGAAGCCGCCAAAAAAGCAAAAGAAGATAAAGCGAAAGAACCAAAAACGGAAGAACCAAAATCAGAATAAAACAAATAATTAATTAATACCTTTAAAAATGAAAAGATTGAAATCATTACTAATAGCTACCGTATTGTTTTTAGGAACAAGTTATACCATCAATGCACAAGCTAAAACTGCACATGTAGATGTAAATGAACTAATTTCTAAAATGCCAGCGATGTTGGATGCTCAAAAACAACTAGAAAAATTGAGTGCAACTTATGATGCGGAATACAAAACAATGGCGGAAGAATATCAAAATAAGATAAAAAAATACGACCAAGAAGCCTCAACAGTAGGAGATGCTGTAAATCAAACACGTCAAACAGAAGTTCAAGACTTAGTAAAACGTATTACTGATTATAGAGATAACGCACAAAAAGAATTACAAAAGAAAGAAGCTGATTTAGTAAAACCGTTAATGGATAAAATTAAAGCTTCAATTTCTAAAGTTGGAAAAGCAAAAGGATACCAATACGTTTTAAACGTTGCCGATTTACTTTTAGCTGATGGTCCGGATTTAACAGCTGATGTTAAAAAAGATTTAGGATTTTAATATTCAACTACTTTAATCCAAACTGCTCAATTACTTGAGCAGTTTTTTTTTACTTTTGTTTCTATGATCAACAACAATCCTATAGGCCTTTTCGACTCAGGTATTGGAGGTACTTCTATTTGGAAGGAAATTCATGAATTACTTCCTGATGAAAATACCATTTATTTGGCAGATAGTAAAAATGCACCTTATGGTCAAAAGTCTAAGGAAGAAATTGTTGCGTTGAGTTTTAAAAACACCGAATTTCTTTTGCAACAAAATTGTAAGATAATTGTTGTGGCCTGCAATACCGCTACAACAAATGCCATAAAAGAATTAAGAGCAACCTATTCCGTTCCATTCATTGGAATAGAACCAGCTATAAAACCTGCAGCCACTCATTCAAAAACACAAACTATTGGCATTCTTGCCACACAAGGAACACTAAATAGCGAACTTTTTCATCAAACAGCAGAACGTTTTCAAAACACAAAAATTGTAGAACAAATAGGCCACGGATTAGTGCAACTAATCGAAAATGGAGAAATCAATTCGGTTGAAATGACAAATCTTCTTAATTCCTACTTACAACCCATGATTGAAGCTAATATCGATTATTTGGTTTTAGGTTGCAGTCACTATCCCTATTTAATACCACAAATAAAAAAGATACTTCCAGAAAATATTAAAATAATAGACTCGGGAGAAGCTGTGGCAAGACAAACAAAAAATATTTTAAAAGAAAAAATAGGCTTTAATAACCAGCTTGAAAAAAGTACTCAAGTTTTTTACACTAATTCAAATCCAAAAGTCTTAACCAGTATATTGAATAATAAATATCCGGTTATTTATAAAGATTTTTAAATTACTCTTCTTTAAACCAGCTAGAATACATTACATAATTATTAGATATACGCTCAATTTCTCCTGCAAAATCTGATTGGTCAATATCCTTTACTTTCTTAGCAGGTATTCCCGCATAAATTGAACCTGACTCAACTACTGTATTTTGAGTAACAACAGCTCCAGCAGCAATAATTGAGTTACTTTCAATAACACAATTATCCATCACAATAGCTCCCATTCCTATTAAAACATTATCATGTACTTTACACCCATGAACAATTGCATTGTGACCAATAGAAACATTATTCCCAATTTCTGTTGGATGTTTTTGATAGGTACAATGTAGTATTGCACCATCTTGAATATTTACTTTATCCCCTATTTTAATATAATGAACATCACCTCGTATAACAGCATTAAACCAAACGCTACATGATTTCCCTAAAACAACATCTCCGACAATTGTTGCGTTTTCTGCCACATAACAATCTTCAGGTATTTGAGGACATTTCCCGTTTACTGATTTTATAATCATAAAAAAAATTGTCCCGAAAATTCGGGACATATATTTAAATTAATTAATTGCAGGACAATTACAGTGGTATTTTTCTGGTTTGCAAAATAGATTAATCCCCAAAGTAATTTGATGAAATCCACCTGTATCAAAATTTACATTACCTAACAATTGTGAATAAGTGTAAGCTATCATATAATTTTTAAAATTAACTCCTACTATTGGAGTTAAATATTGTAATTTTTGATCTGCAATAGCTGTACCATCGACATACTGAGCACCATCAAGACTTCTTCTATATGATAATCCTCCCCATAATGTTCCAAAATCTAATTCTTTATAAGCTTTCAAATTTAAATCAATTGACTTTTCTTGTGTTTGTGTTACCAATTGAAACATAAACGAAGGTTCTAATAATATTTTTTCTGCATCCCCAAAAGTATAACCCGTATTTAAAATAAATCTTCTCAAATTTACTGGTTCTCTATCGGAATATAATTTTCTGTCACTAGCTAATGCGTTTTTAACAGTTGCATGAACATAAAAATCTAAAAAATTATAAGATGCTCCAATATCCATATTAAAATAAGTGGCTCTCTGAATCGAACCAAAAACAATTGGATCATACGATGGGTCATTAGTGTAAAAAGTGCTTTCGTCTAAATTACTTTGAACAAAACCTGCGCTCATACCAAATGAAAGTTGATTTAAATCTACTCTATCTCGAGAAAACATTAAATGATGCGCATAAGTAAATTTCATTCCTGTTTGTGAATGATAACCATTCTTATCATTAAAAACTATAACACCTCCTCCAGATCTTTCTCCTAATGCTCCATTGAAACTTATTGTTTGCAATGCTGGCGCATCAGTTTGTCCAAACCATTGTTGTCTTCCTGTAATTCTTAGTTTAGCGCAATTTGCTGCACCTGCCATAGAAGGATGTAGTAGGTAATAATTGTCTGATAAATAATCAGAATAAACTGGTAATCCTTCTTGAGAAATTGAAAGTTGCGCTATTAATAGCAATCCTAATAAATAAATTCTTTTAAAATTCATCCTTAACTATCTTTTTAATGAGAAATGGGCTTTAAATTGTTTGGCTACGTTTTGTTCTACATAATCTACACTAAACCAGTAATCCGTGGAAGATAGCAGTTGGCCGTTGTATGTACCATCCCATCCTTGCCCTGTGGAACTGATTTGTTTGATTAGTTTTCCGTAGCGGTCAAATATATAAATTTTTGTGTTAGGTTGTCCACCTAATCCAATAATATTCCAAGTATCATGTATTCCATCTCCATTCGGGGTGAAGTAATGGGGATAATCGATGATTTGAACGTCTTGGATAACCAGTTCTTCACAGCTGTAAATGCCTCCTTCGGTATCCCAAACATGGATGACATGACTGCCTAACGATACGTTTTCAAAGATATTGCTCGTTTGTCTTGGGCCATCGTCTAAACTGTATTCATACGTGCCATAGCCTTCTATGGTTACCTTTATGATTTGGCTAGTGGTAAACGCATTGGTTACGGTATATCCTACTGTACCTGCTTGTATAGCGGCTTGTCCTGATTGTATCACTGAGAATGCTGCCGATGTAGTAGCACATCCTAGTGGACTAACACTAGTGGCTCTTACGGTATAGGTTCGGGTAGCACCCGTTGGTGAGGCAGTATCTACGGTATATGTTGGTCCTGTAGCGCCTGTAATTGGTGTGGTGGAGTTGTCTTCAAACCACTCAAAGGTATAAGCGGTTGCATTGGCGATGCCACTGTTCAAAGTGAGTGGTCGCACTACTACATTGCTAGCATAGTCCACACAGATGGTATCTACGCCGTTTGGTGTAGTGATAATCGGGTTCGGGTAACGCTCTATGGTGATGTCTATGGTTGTTAAGGCATAACACAGCGGTGTGATGGTATTGCTACTGTTTTCTACTTTTACCCATATCTGATCAGTGTCTGGTGTGGTGATATAGGCTTGAGCTTGGGCTAATGGTATGGCATTTGTGCCTGCTATAGCATCAGCTTGAGTATGATAGTAGCTAATGAGGAAGATGGCTGGGTTTTGTCCGTTAAGAATAGCGGTGTTGTATTGGGTTAAATCTAATTGGTACACGCCGTCATACGGGTCAAGGTAATCGTCACAACTGGCAAAGGTTTGTGGTCCTGTAGCTTGTGCATATGCTTCTACGGCTAATGTCAATATACCTGTGGCATTCACACATCCTGTAGCATTGTTCACTACTCTGATGTAGATGTTTTGTGTATTAGCAGTGGTATTTTGATAGTTTGCTGGCAGTGGGGTTTGTCCGGTATTGGTTACTGGGTTGGCACCTTGTGCGGTAGCATAATAGGTGATAGTAAAGTTGGATGGACTTTGGGTAGTGCCTAAAATAGCGGTCGCCAATTGTGGATTGGTCATATCGAAAATGGCAATACCATCGGCATCATTATCACATACTCTATACGGTGCTAGTGGTTGGAGTACCGTTGGTAATGGATTTACGGTTAGCGGTTGTTCTACTATCACTGCACAACGATTGCCTTGGTAGTCTACTCTATTGTTCTCTACACGTATCCATACGGTACCACCTACTAATGCGGATGTCGGGTTCAGGATTTCATTGGCTACTACATTGTTTTGGGCATCGGCTAGCGTTGGGAAATAATGTAGGGTAACATTTGGATCTCCATTGGCAATATAGGCCGCATTTAAGGTTAGATTAAATACCTCTAGCAAATCCCCTGGGTTGTTGTCGTCACATTTTGGTGCTAGGGGTTGCGGATTGGTGCGTGGTGTGGGTACTGGCAATACTCTAATGTCTAAGGTAGTAATGCTTTGACAGTTGGCTGGTGCTGGTGTGGTGACTACTACGCCTAAGGTTTGTACTGCTGGGAAGATATTGGTATACGCCGTTGGGGTGGTAATCACATTGGTGTTGTTTTGGGCATCTGCCAAACTTGGATAATAGGCTACGGTGTAGCCTGCTAAGTTTTGGGTGATTTCGGCTGTCTTTACGGTTAAATCAAAACTGTGGAATTGATTATTAGGATTGGCATCGTCATCACAAACACTCAATGGAGTTGGTGTGGTGAGTAACAATGGGGTATTGATGACTAACTGGAAGCTTCCTAGGTTGTAACATCCCGTGGTGTTGTCTTCTACTCTAACCCATATGGTCTCTCCATTGGCTCCTATGTAGTTCGTAGCAGGTATAATCGGTGCTGTACCGTCTTGCGCTGCGAGTTGACTGTTGTAGTAGGTAACGATGTAACTGCCTGTAGCGGGTTGTTGGGCTAACACATCTGGGGTACGTTGGGTTAAATCCACTCCAGTAATGGCATTTTGTGGGTTGTTGTCATCATCACACAACACGATGTTGTTTAATGCTACTGGGGCGATTGGGCTTGGATTGACATTGAGTTCTATGGTAATGACACTCCAACATCCGGTGTTTGGGTCAACAGCTCTTACGTAGAGGATTTGTACAAACGGATTGATGTTGTCATAAAGTTGTGTGGTGTCAATAGGACTGCTGCCCAATTGTGCATCGGATAGGGTTTCATGGAAGGTAATAGTGTATACAGCGCCTTGTAATAAATCAGGGATTAGTGTGGTTAAATCAAAGCTGGTGAAACCGTCTTGATCCTCATCACATAGTGTGTAGGGTTGTGTTGGTGGGATTGGCGTTGGCAGTGGTTCTACTCTGATGTCCATCGTAGAGATTACTGAACAACCGGTATTGGTATTGGTGATTTGTACACCTAAGGTTTGCACATAGATGATTTGGTTTTGGTATTGTAAATTGGTAATGGCATTGGTACCATTTTGTGAATCGGTCAGACTTGGATAGAAGGTAACACTCATTCCAGTTTGTCCTAATAGGATATCGGCTATTTTACTAGCTAAATCAAAGGTCTCAAAGCCTATGGCTCCTGTGTAATCACATAAGGAGTATTGTGGGTAGTTCGGCTGTAGGGAGTTTGGAATTGGGTTAACGATTAAGTTTAATTCCACAGTATCGTAACATCCTGTAGCGATGGTTTCTACTCTCACATACAGGGTTTGGTTCCAAATGGTTTGGTTGATGTAACTCGTTACATTGCTAATGGCATTGGTATCTGCGTTTGCATCTGCTTGGGTGGTATGGAAGGTTACTGTGGTTAGTGCTGGGTTAATACTACCTAATATTTGTGGGATGGTAGTGGTTAAGTCAAAACTCTCAAATCCTGTAGCGCCTGTATAATCACATAGTGCGTATGGTGATGGCGTGGTGGCTTCTGGGGTTGGATCGACGATTAATTGGAGTTGGACATAATTAGCACATCCGGTTAGGGTATAAAATACTCTTACGTATAGGGTTTGTGTTCCTGGATTGATATTGGAATAAGGACTAGTTAACGATGGAGTTGTACCTAATAAAGCATCGGTCTGGGTTTCATAATAGCCGATGGAAACACCTACTAGTGGCCAAACTCCGCCTGCTATTTCTGTGGTGGCATCTTCTAAATTAAATACCCCAAATCCATCATTGTTGGGGTCGCAATAACGTAAAGGTTGTGGTGTTATGGCTATTGGTCCTTGGGTAACGCGCAATAATTGGGTTGTGGTAACATAACAGCCTGTAGCATTATTCTCTACGCGTAGGTATATGGTATCATTGTCTGTGCCGGTATAGGACAGTGGGGTTGGTATTGGACTAGTTTCGTTTTGTGCATCAAGCAAAGTGTTGTAGTAGGTAACGGTTAATCCCGTTACTCCTCCTGTGACTACTGCTTCATTTAGGGTTAAATCGAATAACGCTTGGGTACTAGCACCATTACTACACTGGAATATCGGGTCTGGTACAGTAACTGATGGTAGTGGGTTGACTACTAAATTAAAGGAACTTACCGTATTACATCCAGTTGTATTGTTGCGGATGTTGATCCAGATTTGTTGTGGGTTACTGGTGTTGGAATATAAATTGGGTAACGCATTGGTTTGACTTGTAGCATCGCCTTGGCTTGCATAATAGCTTACGGTTACATTGCTTTGCCCATTGGCTATTTCTGCGGTTTTTGTATTTAAAGTAAATTGCTCTGTATTATCTCCTGGCGTGGTATAATCACACAATTCATAATTAGTAATAACTGGATTGGCTAGTGGTAATGGGTTGACTATTAAATTCAAAGTGGCAGTGGAATAACATGCTGGTGAACCAAGTGTGTAGGCTCTTATATAAAGGATTTGTGTGCCTGGGAAGATGTTACAATAATCTACATTTAATGGTAATGGAAAAGTACTAGTATCTGTTTCATAAAACTCAACTACTATGTTTGGATTACCTCCTGTTATCTCATTAATTTTTGAGGTTAAATCAAAACCACAATAAAATCCATCGTTGTTGTTACTGTCATCACATACCACATAATTAGATGGCGTGAATATCGTTGGGGAAGTGTTTACTGTTACTACTGCTGAACCTGATTGGGGTTGAGAACAGGTGGTTGAAGAATTCAACACACTCACTAGATTATAGGTAGTGGTTACAGTTAATGGTGCTGTAGTCAGTGTCCCATTTCCACTTGCATCTAAATTAATTATTTGATTAGGATTAGAATCTATATTATAAGTAACTTGTGCATTTGGTGTACCATTAAATACAATAGTTGTAGAATTATTAGGGCATACAGACCCTAAAGATGAAATAGTTACCGATGGTATTGGATTAACAATTAACTGAAAACTAGTTGTTCCAAAATTTGTTGGAAGAGCATTCTCTTGTAATCGTACATAAATCATTTGACCATTAGTTCCATTAAAAGAATTTATAGCGCTAATAGCACCTAAACCACTGTTTGCTTGGGCTTGACTACTATAATATGAAATGGTGTAATCTAATGGACTATACGTTCCGTAAATAATCGAAGTTTGTGATGAAAGATTAAATGTTGCGGTGCCAGAATTAAAAGAGTTTTCACAAAGTGAAAGATTAGGTGGCGTTGTTGGAACAGGATTAGTAATACACGACGTTGGGTCAATTTGTAAAGCAAACTGAGTAGTAACTATACAATCATTATTATTATTTTCAACTGCCACAAATATAGTCTCACCATCAACTCCATTGTAATTAGTAGGATTTGAAATAGGTGCATTTAATTGTTGGGCATCAGCCAAAGAGTGGTAAAAAGAGATTGGATTGGAGGTTCCATTTAAAATAACTGAAGAATTATCGGTTAGATTGAACGGTGATGCACATTCAGTTATATCGCTTGGAGTGCCAATAGTGACTGAACTTATATAATCAACAACCATACAATCTGTTTGCTGACAACCTCCAGGAAAAGTTATCGTCACACAATAATTACCTTGTTGTGTAATAGAATAATTGTAGGCATTGGCTCCAACTATAGGATTGCCATTAAAAGTCCAAGAGTAAGTAGCACCCACTACTGGAACAGATCCTGCTTGAGCTAAAACGGTTTTGTTTCCACAAATTGCATTTGTACCAGCAAAATCACTAATTCCATTGAACTCACCTGTTCCAGCAATTTCAGCAGATCCGATATTAAAACTACCTCCACCAAGAAAAACAGCAGAATCATATGAACCATCATTCAAATCAGAAATAACAAGCTTGATATGATAAAGATGATTTGGAATTACTGGAGAATTTGCGGTCAATAAGGCAGTTTGACCATTGAAATTTGTGGCAGATGCAGCTGCATTTGTACCTTGATTATTAGATCCAAAATAGGTAATATTAGCAGCTCCACAGGAAGCATTTGCATTATCTCTAATAGTTGTTACTGAAATTGGAATAGCAGTATTAGGTACAACTGCCAAATTTATTGCCGGTGTTCCCGCAGTAACATCATTCAAGAAAAAAGCAAATGCATCTGAATAAGTACATTGAAAAGTACCATACTCTTCTGATGCAAAAAGAAAATCAAAACTCATTTGATTCGTTAATGGTGTAAAATCAAACTCTAAAATAGTTGCATTGTAATAATCATCATTAGTATCAACTATGTTTAGACCAAGCATATAATTATACAAATCTAAATCTCCAAACCACGTATTAGTAGTGCCAGGAAAAGTATAAAGTCCTTCACTTAAGGTAGAATTATTCGGTCCAGGTGCACTTAATGCATTTCCCGTTGACAATATCACACCAGAAGTTAATGGAAAATTTGGATTTGTATTTTGAAAATAACCAATTCCGTCTACAGAATTATAATCTGTCCCAGTACTCCAAGTAATATTACTAATTGCTCCAACACAGGAAGAACTTGTACTACCAGAAGCAAATAAAACATTTTGAACTAACTGCGGGACTGTGTATGTAGTATTGTCGACCGTAATTACTTGTGAAAAAGAATTTAACACATTTAAAACAATAGTAAGAACTAGAATAATTCGTTTCATTTATAAAAATTGGGAAAGTGATTTTATTTTTAAAACCACACAAATGTTAATAAATTGTTTAATTGTTCAAATATAAGTATTCACAAAAAATATCTTTGTTAAATTTGCAAATAAATATACTACTCTAATGAAAATCACTATAAAAGAAACACAAAATCCAACAATATTAAAATTTGAATTTCCAGATTTTATTACTCAAAATCAAAACTTTGAGTACAAAAACATTGATGAAGCTAAAAATTCTCCATTAGCCCAACAGCTCTTTTATCTTCCCTTTGTGAAAAGCGTTTACATTTCAGGAAATTTCATTGCCATCGAAAGATTTAGCATTGTAGAATGGTCTGATGTTCAAGATGCTGTTGCCGAACAAATTGAAAGCTTTGTAAATAATGGTGGCGTAATTGTTTTGCCAACAGAAAACGCAACCAAAAAACAACCCATAACCGTGTATGGAGAAACCACACCAAATCCTGCTTCATTAAAATTTGTAGTTAACAAGGCATTGACAAAAACCGCAATTGAATTCAAAAATATAGATGAAGCAAAACCTTCTCCTTTAGCACAAGAATTATTCAAATTTCACTTTGTCAAAGAAATTTTCATCACCGAAAACTATATTTCAGTAACCAAATACGATAGCATTTCTTGGGATGAAATCACTTTAGAATTACGCACATTTATCAAGCAGTTTATTGAAAATGGCGGAACAGTTTTGGAAGAAAGCATGATTGTAAACGATGAAAAACAAGAAAAACAGCAAATAAAAAACTTCGATACACTCGATACTACATCACAACAAATCATCAACATCCTCGAAGAATATGTAAAACCCGCAGTTGCTGCTGATGGTGGAAACATCCTTTTCGACTCATATGATGAAACCGAAAAAAGAGTAAAAGTAGTGCTTCAAGGTTCTTGTAATGGTTGCCCTTCCTCAACTTTTACTCTGAAAAATGGCATTGAAAACATGCTAAAAGACATGTTAAATGACAAAGATATTGTGGTAGAAGCTTTAAACGGATAACCTCAATTCAAAATAAAAAAGTAACTTTAAGCGTCAAAATTTGGCGCTTTTTTAAATTAATTTTGGAGCTATTTCCACTGTTATCTGGGCTAAACCACATGCTATGAACGAACTACATCTCGAAACTAGTCCTTATCTTTTACAACACGCCAACAATCCAGTTCACTGGAAGGCTTGGAATGAAAATTCTTTGGCAAAAGCCAAATCAGCCAACAAGCTTATCCTCATCAGTATTGGTTATTCGGCTTGCCATTGGTGTCATGTCATGGAACACGAAAGTTTTGAAAACGATGAAGTCGCTGCAGTAATGAATGCCCATTTTATAAACATCAAAATTGACCGCGAAGAACGTCCCGATATTGATTCTGTTTATATGAAAGCTGTTCAAGTAATGACTGGTCACGGTGGTTGGCCAATGAATGTAGTGGCATTGCCCGACGGAAGACCTATTTGGGGAGGAACATATTTCCGAAAAAACGATTGGATCAATTCACTCGAAAAACTTCAGGAATTATACACTCAAAATCCAGAAACTATCTTGGATTATGCCGAAAAACTGCATGAAGGGTTACAATCGTTAAGCATCGTTCCTATAAATAATGCTGAAAATCATTTCGATTTCGAAATCTTGGAAACGTTACTCGCAAAATGGCAAAAAAGTTTTGACTGGGAATTTGGCGGTATGGCTCGTGCTCCAAAATTTATGATGCCCACTAATTATGAATTCCTTTTGCGCTATGGCTATCAAACCAACAATAAAAAACTACTAGAATTTGTTGATTTGACCTTAACAAAAATGGCTTATGGTGGACTATTTGACACCATCAATGGTGGATTTTCACGCTATTCTGTCGATATGAAATGGCATGTGCCTCATTTTGAAAAAATGCTTTACGACAATGGACAATTGGTTTCACTGTATGTTAATGCCTATAAATTATCGAAAAATAAACTTTACAAAGAAGTCATTGAAAAAACATTGAATTTCGTTGAAAAAGAATGGCTAACCAGCGAAGGAAGTTTTTATTCTGCTCTTGATGCTGATAGTTTAAACCCCGAAAATCATCTGGAAGAAGGCGCATTTTATGTTTGGACAAAAAAAGAATTGGAAACGCTGCTTAAAGAAGATTTCGAATTGTTTTCCATCGTTTTTAATATCAATGACTTTGGTTTTTGGGAACATAACAATTATGTTTTAATCCAAAACCAATCTTTAGAAACCATTGCCAAACAACAAAATATTGCTCTAGAAACATTAGAACAAAAGAAAAAATCTTGGGAAAAATTACTTTACACCGAAAGAGAAAAACGCAGTAAACCTAGACTTGACGACAAGTGTTTAACATCGTGGAATGCTATTATGCTCAAAGGATTTGTGGAAGCTTTCAAAGCACTTGGCAATAGAAACTATTTAGAAATTGGATTGCAAAACGCACAATTCATAGTTAAAAATCTTTGGAATGCTGAAGGAAATTTATTCCGAACGTATAAAAATGGAAAAGCAACTATTAATGGATATTTAGAAGATTATACTCATGTCATCGATGCCTTTATTACTTTGTATGAAGCCACTCTAGATGAAAATTGGTTGCAAAATGCCAAACAATTAACCGATTATTGTTTTGATTTTTTCTATGATGATAACGCTCAATTCTTTTCGTTTACTTCCAAAAAAGATTCCGAATTAATCACACCTCATTTTGAAGTGGAAGACAATGTAATTCCAGCAGCAAACTCCGTTATGTCCGATAATTTATTTCGTTTAAGTATTTACTTCAACAATAGTTATTACGAAACAATTTGCCAACAAATGGTTCAAAATATCGTGCCGACTATCGATTATCCATCGGCTTATTCCAATTGGTTGAATGTTCTTTTAAATTTTTCGGAACAAAACAAAGAATTAGCTATTTGTGGTACAAATGCACTTGACTATTTAGAAAAAATCAATCAAAATTATTTGCCCAATATTATAATCGCTGGAGCAACAAAAGAAACTAAACTTCCATTTCTAGAAAATCGATTTTCGGAAAAAGAAACATTGTTTTATTTGTGCCAAAACAAAACTTGTGATATTCCATCCAATGATTTTATAGCCATTAGCAAACAAATAACTAATCTGTTATAGAAATCTGTATTTTTGCTTCATCAATAATCCCGATACGTACGGATTTTTTTCATTTGAATAACAAAATAGAAACAATGCTTTACATCAAATCTTTCAACGCCTATCTTGAAGCTTTTTTTAATCTACTTATTGATTATTCCCCAAAGTTGCTATCAGCTTTTGTAATCTTGTTTTTGGGTTTATATGCTATTCGAATTATCAATCGTTTGGTAAAAAAAGTAATGCTCAAAAGAGAACTTGACCCTACATTATCAAAGTTCTTGGCTGATATTTTACTTTGGGTTTTAAGAGTATTATTGTTTGTTACTTTTATTTCAAAACTAGGCATTGAAACTTCCTCTTTTGTAGCTATTCTTGGTGCTGCAGGATTAGCAGTTGGTTTATCCCTGCAAGGTTCGTTGTCCAATTTTGCTGGTGGCATGTTGATTATTTTATTCAAACCCTTTCGCGTAGGCGATACTATTGAAGCTCAAGGCGTAATTGGAACAGTTAGCGAAATTCAAATTTTTGTCACTAAGCTAATCACGGGAAATAATCAAACTATTTTCGTACCCAATGGAGTTTTGTCCAATGGTGTGATTATTAATTATTCGTTGGAAGGAATTCGCAGAGCCGATTTGGTTTTTTCACTTTCCTATGATACTAATATTAAAATGGCAAAAGATATTGTGATGCAAGTAATGCTCAATCATCCACAAGTATTGAAAAATCCTGCACCAACAGTAGTGGTTAAAAACTTGACCGACTCAGCTATTCAATTGGCCATTCGTCCTTGGTCCAAAAATCTTGATTTTGGCGATATGTCATCTGATGTTTTAGAAAATTGCAAAGAATCTTTTGACCAAGCCGGAATTGTCATCCAACCTTTTGTTAGAGAATCTTCAAGAGAATAAATTTTTCCTCTTTAACTTGAATTTTAATCTAAGACCAAAAATTAAATAAACTGAAATTATTAAACTGTTCGTATATTTGCGAATAATTAATTTAAAGTTTATGGCAACGGTTACTAAAGCAAATTATTTCACGAAAGACCAAGAGCAAACGGCACGTTTCGCAAAAGCAATGGCGCATCCCGTTCGAATTGCTATTTTACAATTACTAAATTCCCAATCGTGTTGCTATCATGGTGATATGGCCGAAGAATTACCCATTGCAAAATCTACTTTATCCCAACATTTGAACGAATTAAAAGATGCAGGATTAATACAAGGAACAATAAATCCTCCTACGGTAAAATATTGCGTTAATAAAGAAAATTGGGAATTAGCAAAAAAACTTTTAAATAATATATTGACATAATTTTTTAAAAATATCATTCGCCATCTTACGAATATTGAATTATTGTTCGTAAATTTACGAATGTAATTTAAATCATAAAAAGATGAAAAATATAAAAGTTTTAGGAACCGGTTGCAGCAAATGCAAAACAACCTACAACAATGTTTTAGAAGCCATAAAACAACTAGGAATTGATGCAAAAGTTACCAAAATTGAAGACATTGAAGAAATGATGAAATACAACATTTTGACCACTCCAGTTTTGATGATTGATGAAGTAGCAAAAATAAAAGGCAGAATTGCTCAAATTGAGGAAATCAAAGAACTTTTAAAATAAAACTAAATGGAAAATCAAACTTTAGTAAAAGAAATTTGCCCAACTACTACTCAGACTTGGGTAAAAGATGGTGCTCTATTGGTTGATGTTCGTGAAGTTGATGAAGTAGCACAATTGTCTTACGATGTGCCTAATTTACTGCATATTCCATTAATTAACTTTGAAGAACGATTCAGCGAAATTCCAAAAGACAAACCTGTAGTAATGGTTTGCAAAAGCGGAGGTCGAAGTTTAAGAGCAACCGGATTTTTAGTCAATCATGGTTATGAAAATGTAGTAAACATGCAACACGGTATTATTCGTTGGGTGCAAAAAGGATTTCCCACAAAAGGCGATACTACTACTGTTTTGGGTAACGATGATGGCTGTTGTTCTTCATCAAGTTGTTGTTAAGTAAAATTCTATGTCATGTTTGATTGGTTACAATATATTGCAGATTGGTTAATTTACAGTGTTTTTGAAGTTAAACAACACACTAAACTAGGTGATGCTTTAAACTTTTTTGTTTTCGACACTTTAAAAATTGCCTTACTGCTTTTTGTAATTACAACGGTAATGGGAATTGTAAATTCTTATTTTCCAGTGGATAAGGTGCGTAACTTTTTGAGCAGAAACAAAAT
This sequence comes from Flavobacterium sp. RSB2_4_14, assembly GCF_051547085.1. Lineage (NCBI taxonomy): Bacteria > Pseudomonadati > Bacteroidota > Flavobacteriia > Flavobacteriales > Flavobacteriaceae > Flavobacterium > Flavobacterium sp. RSB2_4_14. Next base: position 882,033 of record NZ_JBPTTL010000001.1, on the reverse strand, counting down.
GTATGGATTAGAATATTTGTTTGCTTCAACTTTTGGGGTGATTACACCTTTTTGTTCTTGTTCGTCTGTTCCTTTATTTATTGGATTTGTCAAAGGAGGCATTCCACTCGGCATAACTTTCACCTATTTAATTACTGCACCATTAGTAAACGAAGTTGCCATAGCCATATTTGCAGGAGCATTTGGTTTTAAAGTAACCGCTATTTATGTTCTTACAGGAATAGTTTTAGGAATTCTTGGTGGCTTTACTTTGGGAAAATTAAAATTAGAAAAACACCTTTCGCCTTGGGTGCAAAATATTATAGCTAATGCACAAACGGAGGAAGAATTAGAAGAAGAGGAAAAACTATCACTCCTAAAACGCTTTCCTGCTATTTTAAAAGAAGCGTTCAATATTGTAAAAGGTGTTTCTCCTTATATCATTATTGGCATTGCTATTGGTGGATTGATGCATGGTTTTCTGCCAACAGGTTTTTTTGAACATTACATTAATAAAGGACAATGGTTTGCAGTTCCATTAGCAGTATTAATGGGAGTTCCAATGTATAGCAATGCGGCAGGAGTTATTCCTGTTGTACAAGTTTTGGTTGCCAAAGGCGTTCCACTAGGGACTGCCATTGCTTTTATGATGGGCGTTATTGGTTTATCATTGCCCGAAGCCATGCTTTTGAAAAAAGTAATGAATTGGAAACTCATTGCCATCTACTTTGGAACCATTGCCTTTTTTATGATTGTATCAGGTTACCTATTTAATGCATTATTATGAAAACAAAAACACAACTTTTTCTCGAAATTTGGATTGAATCTCGAACACGATTCACTAATCAATTAGACACGATTACAGAAAATGATTTAACCAAGAAGTTAAATCCATCTGTAAATTCAGTTGGTTTCTTGATTAGGCATATTGGCGACGTAGAATTGCTTTTTGCTAAAAATGTTTTTGGGGCTACTGATGTAAAAGTGACTGCCAAAACTGTTATCGAAAAACACGATACTGGTGAATGGAAAAACCTTCAAGAGTTAAAAGAATATGTTACTTATTCTTTTGAAAAATTACAATCGATTGTTGAAAAACAAACCGATACCGACTGGGAAACTACGATTACCACACAAGAATTTGGCGCCAAAACCAAAGCAGAAGCCTTTGGTCGAATAGTTTCTCACACGGCTTATCATGCTGGTCAAATGGCAATAATCACAAAATATGGAACAAACTAAAGCCAAATAAATGAAAAAACTAATCTTTACTTTAACAGCAATAACAAGTTTACTAGTTGTGTCTTGCGATAATTCCAAAAAAACAATAGCAAATTCAACCGAAGTAAAAGTGGTCGGTATGATGAAAAATGTGATGTGGAAAGGGCAACTCCAAGGCATCATTAATCTTGACACCATTAGCAATCGAGAACATTTATATGGATTTGGTCCTCAAGAATATTTGAGTGCCGAACTACTTATTATTGATGGCAAATCGTATAAATCAACTGTTGTAAATGACAGCACTATGAAAGTAGTTGAAACGTTTAATAGCAAAGCACCTTTTTTTGGCTATGCGAATATTTCAGAATGGGAACAGCTTACAATGCCCGATAGTGTTACCACAATTCCTTCATTGGAAAACTATCTCGATAAAATTAGCCAAAAACACATCCAAGCTTTTCTATTCAAGTTAGAAGGAAAAATTGATGCTGCCTCTATTCACATTGTAAACTTACCAAAAGACACAGCAGTTAATTCTCCCGACGATGCACACAAAGGAAGAAAAAGTTTTGAATTGCAAAATGAACAAGTTCGTATAGTCGGATTTTTTTCTACCGAACATAAAACTATTTTTACGCATCACGACACTTTTTTACACATGCATCTTATTACAAATGACAATTTAAAAATGGGCCATTTAGATGAAGTGTCTTTCAATCCAAAATCAATTAAACTATTCGTTTCAAAATAAAATTAAGAATTTTAAAAAAACTAAAACATGAACACAAGAATTGTAACATCCGTATTTGCAGCTATAGCGTTGCTATTTGTTTCTTGTAACGGAAACGCACAAGCAAACAAAACAACTACAAAAAACACTACAAAAGCAACCATCGAGATTATTCAATTTCATTCGGAACATCGATGTATGACGTGTAACAAAATTGAAGAATTAACCAGAGAAACTTTAAAAAGTTATCCATCCATTCCGTTTTCGTTAGTGAATGTAGATGACAAGAAAAACGAAGCAAAAGCAGCACAATTTGAAGCAAGTGGAACCGCTTTGTTTTTATACAATGCAAAAACTAAAAAGAAACAAGATTTGACGGATATGGCTTTTATGAACGCAAGTGATAAAGACAAATTCATCACTGAATTGAAGAAAAAAATCGAAGCTTTTAAATAATATGGATTGGTTAACCGAACTAGCTCAAAATAGAGAAATTCCACTACTTTCGGCTTTTGCGTTGGGTTTATTAACGGCTATTGCACCTTGTCCGCTGGCAACCAACATCACTGCAACAGCATTTATTGCCAAAACAATAAACAGTAAAAAGAAAGTATTGTTAAGTGGTTTTTTATACACTTTTGGGCGAATGTTTTCCTATACAGCAATCGGAACCATAATCTATTTTGGTGCTAGTAAATTTCAAATCGCAAAACTATTTCAAGGAAACGGAGAGAAATTTATTGGTCCAATTATGATCATAATCGGTTTGATTATGCTCGACGTTATCAAGCTTAATTTTATAAAAGGAAGCAATCTTACCGATACACTTTCCGAGAAATTCAAAACCAAAGGATTGTTGGGTTCGTTTCTTTTGGGAGCATTATTTGCATTGGCATTTTGTCCCTACAGTGGTGCTTTGTTTTTTGCCATGCTCATTCCAATGACACTTTCAGCCGATGCAGGTTTAGTTTTACCAATTTTATTTTCTATTGGAACGGGATTGCCAGTTATATTTTTTGGTTTTGTAATTGCTTACAGTATGGAAAAATTGGGCAATTATTTTAAAACCATAACAAAAGTCGAAAAAGTAATGCGGATTTTAGCAGGAGTAACTTTTATCATAACAGGTTTGTATTACATCAATATTTATTTGAAAATAATATGAAAAAACTAGTTTTACTCTTAGCCATTATACTGTCATCTTGTGTTACAAACAATCCAATTTCCTTTAAAGTTATTGATACCGATTTTTCAAAAGGAAGAGTTAGCTATGAACAAAATATTACTCTTAAAGACCTCGAAAAATTTCACGGACATTTATGTGATGGTTTGGTAGTTGGCGCTTTGGCTATGCAACAAGGAATGAAAATTTTATATCCCAATCAAGCAATTGATAGAACTAATTTGAGAATTGTTAGCAAACCATCTCCTTGCCTCACAGATGTTGCTATTTACATTACTGGCGGACGATACCAATTTCAAACTTTTTATGTTGAACCAACTATTCCTGGAGTCTATGTCGTGCAACGAATTGATACCAAAAAAACAGTTTCCATTTCAATAAAAAAAGATGTAATACCCAGAGAAATTGATAGTTTAGGCAATTTAGCAGTACAGCAAAAACTATCGTCTTGTGAGCTAAAGCATTTAAAAAAATTGGAGGATGACTTCATAACATTTCTCTTGAAATCAAACCCAGAGCCACTTTTTACTGTTACAAATATTGAAGATTTCGATTGGCAACCCAACTCAAAAAATGATTATTTAAAAACAGATATTTTGAATAAAAACTTGCCTAAATGTAATAATTGATATTACTTATTTACCAAAAAAACTTTCAAATAAAAAGGTTCAAAGTAAGCGACATCTTCAAAATCGGTATTCATAAATTTTTGATAGCTCCATTTCCCCATTTCCTTGGCGGATGGAAATACAATCTCGGGTTGCAAATCCACTATCAAGAATTTAATAAAATGTCATCTTATGTTTTAGAAAATTGCAAAGAAGCTTTTGACCATGCCGGAATTGTCATTCAACCTTTTGTTAGAGAATCTTCAAGGGAATAGATTACTAGAAATAGTTGGATTAATCCTGAATTTAGAATTGATTTTTACTCTTTTTACAAAGGTTCTTATGTTTTTAAACCAATGGAAAAATGTTTGTATTATATTTACGTTTATAAATTAGTACAAACTAATACAATTGTTTGTATTTGAAACACGCGCTAATTTATGAGTTATAGGGCATTTTAAAAAACAACCGTTAAACAGTGAAATCAAAACTTACATCTAAAGCTTGTCTATTTCCATTTTTAGCAATGTCATTAATAATTTTTTCTTCTAAAATAATAATTGACAATTATCCTATTGACTTTTTAAAACTTAGATGGATAGACTATTTTATGGCAATTCTATTTTCTGTGACTCTTGTTTGGCTAATTAAATTTGAGACATTAAGAAAATTGATATTTATCAAAATTACGGACGAGCAAATTGTTCTTCACAACATTTTTTTCACTAGAAGAAACATATCTACTAATGACTTATTAGGGTTTGAAACGAAAATAAATTCAACAAGACTTGGAAACTTTGAAGAAACAATAATTTTGACCAAAGACGACAATCAAATCATTTTATCCGAATTATTCATAGACAACTACAAAGAAATTAAAAGAAATGTGACAAAAAACCTAAAAGACAATGGTGGAGCAAGGAAAAACGCCATATAAAAGTACCTACCCAAATGGCAGGGTTTCGTTTTCCATAAACAGTTTTGTAGATAATGAAATTTAGTTTTTTAAATCAAGTTTTGTTGTTAAAGTCCATTAATTCGGGTAGTTTCGAAAAGTTAAAATCCTGAAAACTATACCTAAAATCCAATTTATTTAACCATCAAAAAATCCTTCAAATAAAAAGGTTCAAAGTAAGCGACATCTTCAAAATCGGTATTCATAAATTTTTGATAACTCCATTTCCCCATTTCCTTAGCGGATGGAAATACAATTTCGGGAAGAAAAATAAAATTGTTTTGGGTTAAAACCGTTTGGCATTTTTCTTGACAATCACCAATAAAATAGACAGTTTCGGTGAATTCTGAGTAACTGTTTTCGGTTAAAATTTCGGCTTGTACTGCTGCTATTTTTTGATGATTAGTATCAAAAACGGCACTGTACACTTCCATTCTTCGGGCATCAATCATCGGCACAATAATACCATTTTCAACAGCAACTTGACTGGCTAAAACCTGTAATGTGTCTAGTGAAATTAAAGGAATGCCAAGCGCATAACACAACCCTTTGGCAGTAGAAACACCAATCCGCAAACCTGTATAAGAACCTGGACCTTTACTCACAGCAATGGCATTAAGCTCTTTTATATCAACCTTAGTTTCTTGGAGAATTTCTTCTATAAAAACGTGCAATTTTTCGGCATGAGAGTAGCCTTGCTCTGCTATTTCTTTGCATAAAATGGTTTCGCCATCTTTGGACAAAGACACAGAACAATTTCTAGTTGCCGTTTCTATATTTAGAATGTAAGTCATAGGTTTTTGAAAATAGCAACTTAACCCGCAGAAACAGTTACTTCTGTTTCTTTTTCATCCTTTTTCCCCTTTTCGGAATCTTTCTTGGTAGTGACTTTATCTCCCGATTTCAAGTCTTTAGAAACTGTGGTATAAGGTCCAATAATGACAACATCGCCTTTCTTTAAACCAGAAATCACTTCGATATTAGAGTCATCCTGAATTCCGGTTTTGATCACTCTTATCTTAGCTTTATCACCTACTTTCACAAAAACACATTCGTATTTTTTATCACTTTTTGTGGTAACTTTTTTATCTGCAGTTTCCTCTTTTGCTTCATAGCTTTTGGTTGCTGTGGTGTATGATTTGATTACTACTGAACTGATAGGCACACCAATCACTTTTTCTTTTCTATTAGTAATTATATCTACTGTTGCGGTCATTCCTGGTCGGAAAGGAGAATAACTGGATGGTTTCCCTTCTAGCAAGTCTTGGTATGACTCTTTCAGAATTCTAACTTTTACTTTAAAATTAGTTACTTGATCGGCTGTAATTGTCGTACTTGCCGAATTGGAAATACTAGTGACAATACCTTTGAATTCTTTTTTCAAATAAGCATCTACTTCAATGTTGGTGCTGTCGCCAATGCTAATTTTTACAATATCATTTTCATTCACATCTACTTCTACTTCCATATTGTCCAAATTTGCAACACGCAAAATTTCTGTTCCAGTCATTTGTTGTGTTCCTAAAACACGTTCACCAAGTTCAACGCCCAAAGAGGAAATAGTTCCATCTGCTGGCGCATAAATTGTTGTTCTTCCTAAGTTGTCTTTGGCTTCTTTAACTGTAGCATTGGCACTTTGAACACTAAAATATGCAGACTCTTTATTGGCTTTGGCTACTTCAAAAGTGGCAATTGATTTATCCCAATCAGATTTTGAAATAATTCCTTTTTCATACAAGGTTTTGCTTCGTTCATAATTGGCTTTAGCTTCTTTGAAAGAAGCATCGGCTTGGCTTAAACCGGCTTTTGTTCCCGATAAATTTGATACTGTTCTATTGTATCCTGAAGTGTATAAATCGGGATTTATTTTTACTAACAATTGTCCTTTTTTGACAACTTGTCCTTCTTTTATAGGCAATTCGATGATTTCTCCAGAAACCTCTGAAGATATTTTCACCTCTATTTCAGGTTGAATTTTTCCGGTTGCAGATACCGTTTCTACAATGGTAATTTCATCCACTGCAGCGGTTTCAATTTCTACTCCTAAATCTTTATTCCCTATAATTCCTTTTTTGGAAAGTACGACTAACAGAATTACTATGGCAATGATAACTCCTGATAAAATATAAATTCTTTTTTTTGACATGTCTTTATTGTTTATTAACGATTGGGATTCCAAAATAAAATTCTACAACTTTTTGCTTAAAAATATAATCATATTTTGCTCTGATAACTTCTGATTGCGCTGCTGTGAAAAGTGTCTGTGCCTGATTGTAATCAAAAGCATTCATCATTCCTACGGCATATTTTTCTTTGGCATAATTAAACGCTTCTTCTCTCGATTCTAATGATGATATGGCAGACTCATAAGTATTTAAAGCTCCTTTTGCATCTGTAAATGCTGTAAATACATTTCGCTCCAAATTCAATTCTTCTGTACTATAAGCAATTTTTGATTTCTCAAATGCCAATTTAGAACGTTCAACATTATTTCGAACAGAAAACCCGTTGAAAACAGGAATATTTAATTGCAACCCAAAATTGTGTCCTTTGTTATCACTTAACTGATCCGCAATTGGAGCGGCAGCACCTTTTACAGGAATAAAATTTTGTTGCAAAACACTTTGATTAGTGCCTTCAACAAAACCAATCACTCTGGTAGGATCATCTAAATTTGGTGTAAATCCAACTACTGTTTCTGCAAAACTCACACGAGTATCAAAAGCGTAAAACCCTATTAATCTGGGTTGAAATGCGCCTTTGGAAATTTTTAAATCTTTTTCGGCAATGTCTAAATTGGCTTTGGCTATTTTAAGTTCGGCTCTTTCTTTTTTTGCTTTTTCGATTATGGCTTCGGGCGTTTCTGTCATAACACTACTCTGTTCTGGAATGAAATCTTCATCGGCAATATCAAAACTTTGAAAATCGTCTAATTGTAATAATTGAGCCAAACTCAATTTTGATAATAATAAATTATTTTCTGCAATTACCACTTTTTGGTTGTCTGATGCCACAGTAGCTTTCATATCCAATAAATCGCCTCGTGGCACTGAACCTACTTTTACCAATTCGTCCGCACGATTTAATTGCTTTTCGTCATTAACTAATTGTTGCTTTTGAACTTTTAAATTTTCTTTATTAAATAAAATCGTTAGAAAAGCGTTGGCAACATTTAAGGAAACGTCATCTTTCATTTTCGACAATTGGTATTGCGAAGCCAGTATGGATAATTTTGCTCTACGTAGTTTGTTTTGATTTTGCAAACCGTTATAAATAGACACATTTGAACTCAAACCCATAGATGAAAACTGAGTGGTTTGATTTTGTAACAAACCTGTTGTGATGTTTTGATTTAATCCAACATTCCAAGAGTGAGTATAATTTGCATTGAAAGTTGGTAAAAAGTTTCCAAAAGCAGCTTTCTTTTCTATATCCGCTGAAAGGGTATCTAATTCGATTTGCTTAATGGAAATATTATTCTTCAAAGCATAATTTACACATTCTACAAGTGTCCATTTTTTTGTTTGTGCTGAAGAAAGTACTCCAAAGAACAAAACGAAAAGTAGGAAAAAGTTTTTTATTCTTATTTTTTTCATATTCAAGCAAGCTAATGAGAACAATTTTTTTGATTGACAAAGATATTCATTTTGCCCTGTTATTAAGATAGAACACCTAAAATCTTAGACATTACTTTTTCAATTTTGTTACAGTTTTATTTAGATTTTAAAATTATTTTTGTCAAAAAATTTAAATTCAGTTATGTCAAATTTAAAATCAATCCTTTCCATCTTTAGTCTTTCTATACTATTGAATAGTTGTTCTTCCACCAAAAAAATTGATGCACTAAAACCGCTTCCTTCTAATGATGCACCAATGGTTTATAAAACGAAAACATCGTTTGTTAATATGCCATTGGAAATTAGCTTGAAAGAAATTGAAAATCAATTAAACAAAACCATGACTGGTCAAATTTATGATGACTCCAATCTGGAAGACGACAAAACGGCGATGAAAATTTGGAAAACAGCACCAATAAAATTGATTGAAAAAAATGGTAAAATCCAAACCGTTCTTCCATTAAAAATTTGGGCTAAATTCAAATATGGCACTGATTTTATGGGATTAAACGACACCCGAGAAATTAACTTAAACGGAACCATTACATTGCTTAGCGATGTGAAATTATCCAATTGGAAAATGTCAACCAATTCTAAAATTGAAGATTTTACTTGGTCAGAAAGTCCAACAATTCTTGTGGCAGGAAAAAAAATACCAATTACTTATATCATCAATCCCACTCTTTCAATTTTTAAATCCACTATTTCGAGAAAAATTGATGAAGCTATTGAAAGCTCCTGCGATTTCAAACCTTATGTACTTGATGTGTTAGACAAAATGAGTGCACCATTTTTGACCAGTGAAGTATACCAAACTTGGTTCAAACTTATTCCTGTAGAAGTATATGTTACCGATGCTGTTTTAGGCAAAAATAAAATCAACATGGATTTAGGTTTAAAATGTAACATGCAAACTATGGTGGGTTTAAAACCTAAAAATACTTTTGATAGAACTGCCATACAATTTAAACCCGTGACTAATGTGCCAGATAAAGTAATGGCAAACATAGCGGCTATTTCTACTTATGAAAGTGCTTCCAAAATAATTACTTCTAACTTTCAAGGAAAAGAATTTGCTGCTGGCAGTAGAAAAATTGTGGTTCAAAAGGTAGAAATGTGGCAAAAAGACGGAAAAATTATTATTGCTCTCGACATGACAGGAAGTATGAATGGCACAATTTATTTATCGGGAATTCCAAACTATAATACCATTACTAAAGAAATTTATTTTGACCAAATGGATTATGTTTTGAGCACAAAAGGAATGTTAACCAAAACTGCCAATTGGTTGTTGCAAGGAGTTATTTTGAAAAAAATTCAGGAAAACTGTCGTTATTCTATCAAAGAAAATTTAGAGGAAGGCAAAAAAAGTTTGTTGCCCTACTTGAATAATTATTCCCCAATGAAAGGTGTTTTTGTAAACGGAACTTTGAATGAGTTTGAGTTTGAAAAAGTGGAAGTAACCGATAAAGCCATGATTGCATTTATTACCGCTACAGGGAAAATGAATGTGAAAATTGACGGAATGGATTAACCCTATTTCTTCTTATAATACATTCTATAAATCACAAAACCAATTCCTGCTACGAGAACATAAGGAATAGCCATTAGAAAGACGATTCCATCGTTCACGGCTTCCACTTTAGCATTATCTCCAGAACTTTCTAGTGAAGCACGACACATGGCGCATTGAGCGATTGAGGCAACAGGCAATAGACAATAGGCAATAGTTAGCAGCAACAATTTAAATCCTATTCCTTTTCCCTTTATACTTATCTCTTTAATTTGCATAGTATGGTGAAATCATCAAATAAACTATAACTCCAGTAATGGCAACATACAACCAAATCGGGAAGGTGATTTTGGCTAATTTTTTGTGTCGGTCAAATTGCGCAGACAATGCTCTAACATAAGTAAACAACACCATCGGAATTATGATTATAGACAGTAAAATGTGAGATAGTAAAATAAACAAATACACATAGCGCATTGATCCTGCATTTGTTTTTTCTGTTTCGTCCAAAAGTCCATCGGCATTGATATCACCAAAAACCGTTGAAACCGCAGTCATATGATAAGCAACATACATTACTAAAAAAGCAACGGAGCAAGCAATAGCTGCAGTCATAAAACGCTGATGTACTTTTTGATTTCCGTTTTTAATAGCAATTACTCCCATAACTAAAAGTAGCGCTGTCAATCCGTTTATAGTAGCATAAATAGGTGGTAAAAAAGACAATGGTTCTACTTCTATGCCAAAGTCTTTTAACTTCACCGAAAATAATACCGCTACCGCAACAGGAATTATGATAGAAACGGCAATAATTGAAGCTTTAAATCTCTTCTCTAATGATGGTTCTCCTTGCTTATTCATTTAATAGTTTTTTAATGTCTTCTGTAATGGCTTTTACACCGCTTTTTTCCAATCCATCATAATATAAAATAGGATTGCCAAATTTGTCATTTCTGCATCTAATATTACCTTGCTTATCAATCAAGGCAAAAAGTCCAGAGTGTTCAAATCCTCCGTTTACATTTTTATTTTCACCTGCATAAAGGTTAAATCCTTTATTGGCAATGTTAAAAATATATTGTTTATCGCCAGTAAGCATGTGCCAATTTGATGATTTAACACCAATTTTATTGGCATGTTCTTTTAAAACTTCTGAAGTATCAAACTCAGGATTTATTGAAATAGAAGCGATACCAAAATTAGGATTGCCAAAAAATATATTTTGTATATCCACCATGTTTTTATTCATAATAGGACAAATAGAAGGACAAGTCGAAAAGAAAAATTCCACCACATAAACTTTGCCTTTATAGGTTTCGTTTGAAATTTTTACTTTATCTTGATTAATTAATTCAAAACTGGGCGCTGGACCAATTAGTCTTAACCCTGTTTCCGAATTTTTATGATTTGAAATAGCATCAATTCTGTCACCTTGAACCACAGTGCCATTTTTAATTCTGTTTATAATCCTTGGAATAAAAATAATACCAAAAACCAATATGATAAACGATAATCCGATGTATGATTTATTTTTCATTTGCTGAAGTCCTAAATTTGTCTGTCTGCATTATTTCTTTTAAGCGCCAATCTGTATTCTGCCAAAATAATTTTAACATCATCCATCATATCATTATGTAATTCCGCAGCCGAAGTGGTATTGTAACCTTCTTTATATTCTGGTTCGCCTTTATTGCTTTTACCTTTTCTGCCTCGAAGATTTCTTTTTTTGTCAATGATAAAAACATTAGGCGTTCCCAATTTAGCATCAAGTTTACCTAACAGTTTCAAATTATCATAATACGGTTGGATTTCGTTAGCTGGAGCAAACACAAAATGATATCCTGATACATCAGACAATTTAGCCAATTCTTTTAAAAGCTTTTTGGCTTGTTCTTGTGTTCCGTCTGGAGCTACAAATACAAATTGAAAATCCTTAAAAGCTCTATATTTATTATATATTTTTTGATTGAGTGTGAAAAAATTACCACTATTCATGATAATATCTTCTCCAGTAAATCCTAATATGGTTATTTTTTTATTGAGTGTTACCGTTTCTCCATTTAATGATTTCCATTGTTGGTTAACATCGGATACTTTGGGTGTAATGGTGGGTAATGTAATAAAGATATTTACTCCCGAAGCAAAAAAAAGATAAGCAACAATTGGTAAAATAAACAATACAAAAAGGACAATATTTTTTTTCATTAGAATAGTGAAAATGAGAAGTACAAAAATAAAAAAATCCCGACTAATCGGGACTTTTTTTGAATTAATATAATGTTAAAAATTCCATTTGATAGTAGAATTTTTGAAAACCTCGAATACATAATCAGCTTCAACAAGAAGTATGAAAAGTAAATATATCACAAGGAAAATAACGGTGGCCACAACTGCCCATCGTAAACTGCTTTTTTCGCCTTCCATGTGCATGAAAGCCCAAACAATATAGTATGCTTTATATAAAGTCAAAATAATGAAAACCCAGTTCAATAAATTCATGCTTAAAAAATTATTCATGAATAAAAACTCTGGTCTAACAATTCCTAAAAATACCTCAACGGTTGTTACAACAGATAATAAGGCAAAAACTAGCCAAATTCTTTTTGTGTTTGATACGTGTTCGTGTGCGTGTGACATAATGTAAAATTTCTAAAAAAATTAAACTAAATAGAAGAATGTAAATACGAATACCCAAACTAAATCGACAAAGTGCCAATAAAGTCCAACTTTTTCAACCATTTCGTAGGATCTTCTTTTTTCATAAGTTCCAACAAGAATATTTAAGAAAATAATGAAATTGATAACCACTCCAGAAAATACGTGGAAACCGTGGAAACCTGTGATGAAGAAAAAGAAATCAGCAAATAGCTTACTTCCATATTCATTTCTTTTCAGGTTTGCTCCTTCAACAACTATGTGAGCATTGCCAACTAACACTTCAGATTCTGCACGTGTAACAATTTCTCTGTGTTTATTTTTATTTAAACCAGGTTGTAATTTAGTATTAGATCTATCTTCTTTAGTATCTCTGTAAATTTTTTCAGTTCTAACTAATAGTTCTGGATGTGCTTTAAATCCAGCTTGCACCTCAGCAACTGAATAAGAAGCTAAAGACTCTTCACTCTTCATAAACCATTTCCCTTGACTTTTAGTTAACTCTTCTCTTTGTCCTGGAAGGCGAACTGCAAAATCTTCTAATTTTACTCTCTCTCCTTCTTTGTTAACAAATTGAATAATGCTTCCTCCTTTAGTTTCAACGGCACCATATTCTCCTTTGATGAAATTTTTCCATTCCCAAGCTTGTGAACCTACGAAGATTAAACCTCCAATAATAGTTAACAACATATAAAATGCAACTTTCTTTTGTTTCATTTGATGTCCAGCATCAACGGCTAAAACCATCGTTACCGAAGAGAAAATCAAAATAAAAGTCATCAAAGCCACATAATACATTGGCGCTTCCACACCATGCATAAATGGAAAGTGTGTAAACACTTCGTCGGCAATTGGCCAATTATCAATAAATTTAAATCTAGAAAATCCGTATGCGGCAAGAAAACCAGAGAAAGTTAAAGCATCTGATACGATAAAAAACCACATCATCAATTTGCCATAACTAGCGCCCATTGGCTCATTTCCGCCACCCCAAGTGTTTTCAGTTTTATTTGCAGTAGTAACTGTAGCTCCCATAAAAGTTAAAAGTTAAAAAGTTCCCAAATTTAGATTTTTTTTCTTATTTAAAGAAATATAAAAAGAAAAACAAACAAATCCATAAGAAATCAAGAAAGTGCCAGTACATTACACCTAACTCAATTCCAAGCAATTGACTTGAATTGTATTTTTGTTTAAAATGATTATAAATTATAATTAAAAGTGAAATCAGTCCTCCAGCAAGGTGAGCCAAGTGAACAACCGCAATTACGTACAGAAAAGTTGTTGCAATATTACTCTCTGGTCCGGTGAAATAATACCCTTGTTCCACTATCTGATTAAAACCTGTAAACTGCAATAAAACAAAACCAATTCCTAGACCTAAAGTCAATAAAAGAAAAGTTGTAGTTCCTTTTCTATTGTCTTTTTGAATGGCTCTTTTGGCCAAATGAAAAGTAACACTACATAACAATATTGCTAAAGTACTAAAATAAAAAGCAGAAGGCATCTGGAAATCTTTCATCCAATCTTCTCTTGATTTACTCACTACAAAAGCACTGACTATACCTGCAAACATCATTGTCATACTTCCCATAGCAAACAACAAAAGCAATTTATACGAACGGTCCGTTCTTGCTTTGTGCTCTTCTTTTGTCATTGGTGTTGTTGTCATAACTATCTTAAAAATTTATCTGTAATATAAACTATTTGTAACAAAGTAATATAAGAAACACTCACGAGCATTAAAGTTCTTGCGGCTTTTGCTGTTCTCAATTGGTATAACTTTACCGCATAAAAAATCATCCAAAGCCCGAGCAAAAATACTATTCCTGCAGCAATTGGCGAAATAAATAATCTTCCAGTATATCCTAAACAAGGCAACAAAGAAGCCACTAATAACCAAACAGAATATAGTATTGTTTGTAAAGCAGTTGACGAGTCTTTTTTACCCGTAGGCAACATAAAAAATCCTGCCTTTTCATAATCGTCATATAAAAACCAACCTATAGCCCAAAAATGAGGAAACTGCCAAAAGAACTGTATCAAGAAAAGCGTTCCCGCTTCAATACCAAAATTATTAGTCGCTGCAACCCAGCCCAACATAAAAGGAATAGCACCAGGAAAAGCACCCACAAAAACAGAAAGCGGCGTAACCGTTTTCAAAGGCGTGTAAATACTAGTATATAAAAAGATAGAAATCGCGCCAAACATAGCCGATTTAGGATTGATCAAATACAATAAAATTAAACCAATAATGGTAAGCAAACTCGCAACAAACAACGCATGATTTGGAGACATTCTGCCTGAAGCTACTGGACGGTTTTTAGTTCTGTCCATCAACGCGTCGAGGTCTTTTTCTATCACTTGATTAAAAGCATTGGAAGCACCAACCATACAATATCCGCCAACAGCAAGCATTAACAAAGTAGTCACTTTCAAATCCTGAAAATCAACCACACCAAGAAGGTAACCTGCAATAGAGGAAAACACCACGCTGATAGCTAAACCTGCTTTGGTAATTTCTTTGAAGTCAAATGCAATTTGTTTTAGTGAAAATGTTGATGCCGTAGCGCTCATTAGTGCTTTTTAAACTGGCGCAAAGGTACTTTATAGAAAGTGATTTGACAAAAAAACAATTCATAAAAAAATTAAAATAAAAAACTCCTGAAATTTCAGGAGTTGAAGTATAATTTATTGTTATTAGAATTGATAATTAAATAAACACAAAGTACTTGTTTAATGTATTAAGCTCTGTTTTTCCAAGCTATATTTTGATAGAAAGTTCTAGTTGACCACCTAAACCAAGCTCCACAATCTTCTGTAATGTAGAAAATCTAGCTTCTTTCACATTATTTTCAATTTTGGAAATATAAGATTTGGTTGTGCCTGCTTTTTCTGCAAGCTCTTCTTGTGTCATCCCTTTTTGAAGTCTTGCCTCGTGAATCATGGCTCCAATTTTAAAATTTTCATAGTCCAAATCAAGTTCATCGCGCTTAACTGTTCCAACTTTTCCGAAATGTTTGTCTTTAAACTGGTCAAGTGTTTTAATATTTTTCATTTTCATACTCGTTTTTAATTTTGATTGCTCTTTCAATTTCATTTTTTGGTGTCTTCTGTGTCTTCTTTTGAAATCCATTTGCTAAAACCACCAATTGTCCTTCATCGAAAAAACAGAAAATTCTAAAGATGTCACTGCCTTGTTGGATTCTGATTTCGAATAATCCATCTGTATTTTCAATATGTTTGAGATATGTTTCGGGAATTCTTTCTAATTCCTCAATTAATTGAAAAGTCCAAATAATTTTGTTTTTTACTTTATCTCGTTGTTTTTCAAAGAATTCTTCAAAGTAATCTTTATAAAAAATGATTGTTCTTTGCTTATTCATGTCACAAATATATGAAAGTTGCTCTAAAGTGCAACTTCATGATGTTAAATATTTTTTATTACAGAGAAAACAATCCCGTTTTACAGTCTCGCGTTTTGTAAAAAATTTAAAATATTCCGCAAAGTCAGTAGACATTTGCAGAGCTTGGGGTACTTTATAGAAAACCATTTAATAAAAAAAGAATTGATGAAATATAAGATGAAAAAACTAATTGAAAAGCTTGAAAAATTATGCATTAATGGCATTACCATTCTTTATAAATGTAATAAGTAAATCCAGCTAAAAAAACAGAAAAAACTAAATAAATGTCTGGCAGAAACTTACACTTCCCAGAGGAATATTTTTCGTTCTTCATAATTTTATCACCTTTTTTTCTAGTCACATAATAGTAGTAATTTATAATAATTAATGTTATTACAATAATTACATAACATTTTAGAACATTGTAATCTTTGTCAATCTTAGTAAAAAAGAAAAAAAGATTTAATACCGCAAGTATATTATTAGTTTGACAGAAAGCAATATTTGAAACAGCAATAATTTCTGGCGAAGAGTTATTTCTTGCGCTTACAAAATAGATATTGTAATACAGGTAATTAAAAAAAATCATCTTTTGTTTTTAATAATTTATTTTTTCTGCCCAATAGCTAGGATTTGTAATCTAAACTCATTTCCTAATAATCAAAATACCAATTAAAGATATCACAACGCAACCCAATTGAGAACCAAGTGGTGCTTTCTTTTAGTGCTAAAGTAGTTTCGGTGGCAGGTGTAAAGTTTCTGTAAATAAAACTACCATACAATTTCATATTGGTAGCAGGATTGACCAAATAACCGGCTTGTAAATCGGCAATAAAAACATTGGTTTTGTTTCCTTGTCCTACTTTTACATTGTCGTCATAAGGACGGCTATCATCATAATCTCTATAGATGTCACTTCCATAATTGAAAGTGTCTGTTTCGTTATTAAAATCCAATCCACGTGTTCCAATAGTTACTTTAGCATCGGCAAAATACCTGCCTTTGTGGTAGCGACTTATTACAATAAATTCACTAAAATTTCCTCCCCATTGATGTCCTAAACTTTGATTATTGTGTCCATAATTGGTAATTGGACTGCTGTGTGAATACACATATGGTCGCACATGGTTATACTCCATTTGTAATAACAGATTTTTGACATTGAATGCATTGTAATATTTAGCACCTAGTTGATATCCAAATTTATTTTTCCAACTATTGTTGCCTGCTTTCACATCGTTTAACGAAAACTCATCGAGTAAAAATTGTCCGTAAAAATTGATTTGATTGTTCCATTTATATTTACTAGTTAACCCTAACATTGCATTTCCTGTCTTAGAAGACGAATTAAATTCCACCGAACGATAGAAAATAATAGGATTTATAAAACTCATGTCAAATCCACGGTTGTTGGTATTTGTCCAAACCACCGATTCAAATAAACCTATATTCCACTTGTTAGTCAGATTTAAACTTAAGTAATGACTTGCTGCATATTTTGTAGCATAGGTTCCATCAACCGTAACTTCGGGGCGAACATCTTTTAGCCAAGTATAAATATTGGTGTATTTTATTTTCCAAAAAGAAGTATTCAATTTAAAATAAGGATAAGGACTTGCGCCATCGCCTAATAAAAGCGAACGATACCCATCACCAATAAAATTACGTCCATAACCCAAATGCATGTTGATATATTTACTTGGCGTAAAAGTCAAATTAGCTTCTGCAACAGGAAAATCATACGCATCCGTTTTAAACTCCTTAGCAATTCCCATTCCCGGAATAATAGCTGGATTTCCTCCAGATGGAGCAATAGACTCAGCATAACGATTAAAATAATCTGCAAAACGACCCTGACTTTCATAAATGGTTGTGGTGAAATTTATCTCTTTCCCTATTCCACCATTAAATTGAATTCCTCTTGTATTGATATAGGTATAATCAGCAACACTTGGGTTACTTTTCCCAAACTGTAAATCAAAAATGGGATTTAGAGTAAACCAATATCCTTCGCCTTGGACTTCAACTAAACTTTCGTTCCAAAGTTTTCTGCCCCACCAACCTTGTTTGTTTTTTAACAAAGCGGTGTTTTCTTGTTTTAAGTTATAATACTTAGCAACATCAGCATATTCATAAGGTTTTGAACCTGTATGGTTATTGGCACCCACTTGATTCATTTCGTCATCAAATTGTGAATAATAACTATGCGAAAAAGGGATATTTAAATGGCTATCAAACTGCGGACTATCAAATTTTGTGTATTTTATACTGTCTAATTCCGTTAGATAATTTTTGTTGGGTTTAAATTCATTCGCTGATTTTTCAGCTAAAACAACAGCCTGTTTTTGTGCTTCAATATCAGCAACACTTTGCAGCGGAATAGCTATAGTGATGGTATATTTAGCATACGTAGGATTGCCATTATATGTTGCTGGACTTATTTTTGGTAGTTTGCCAAAAACTCTTTTACTTTCAGCAATCAAAGCTTCATCAAGTGCATCGACATAGATAACTTTGAAATTTCCAGTATCGGCAACTTCAAAAAGAACGATTACATTTCCTTTAAAATTGTTTTGTTGTAAATTTTCTGGAACTTTAAAATTATTAAAAACAAAATCTTGGACTTCGTTATAAAAGCAAGTTTCCAATTCTTTGAACTGCAAATCTTGACAAGATGGAAAAACAGGGAACTTTTCAGTTCCTTTCAGCGTTACTTGTCCCGATGCGATGACCGTAAAAAACAATACAAAAAAGGGAAATATTTTTTTCATTTTTTAGAATAATATTAATAATTACCTGTAGCGATTTCACCATTGGCAATAGTTTTAGCAGCAGAAGTTCCTATTCGTTTCACCCCTAAACGTATCATCGCAACAGCTTCTTCGTAGGTTCTAACTCCGCCAGCTGCTTTTACTGGAAGTGGTGATGCATTTTCGAGCATCAATATAATGGTGGGTATAGTTGCGCCATTGGGTTGATTGTTTTCAGTTTTATAAAAACCTGTTGATGATTTCACAAAAACATTAGCATAACATTCTTCTTTGAAATCTGTGATGATAACATTTTTTATCAATGCCGATAATTTAATTATTTCGTCATCAGTCAGCGCTGCTACTTCTATAATCCATTTAGCCACTTTATGATTATCAAATGCCAATTTAGTTCCGCTATAAACTTCTTTTTTTACCAATTCGGAATTCCCATTTTTGAATGCTTCGTAATTGCATACATAATCAAGCTCATCAACACCATCTTCAATTGCTTTTTGTGCTTCTGCTAACTTTTCCTCAAAAGAATTTATGCCTTCGGGAAAAGAAATAACGGTTCCTATAAGCAATTTAGATTTAGCAGCAGTAATCATTTCTCTTGCCATTTTAACTTTGTCAGGCCTAATCATTATTAGTTTAAAACCTTCCTCAATGGCTTCTTGAATAAAACCTTTAACAATAGTGTTATTATCCTCTTCGGACAATCCAGCTTGTGCTGCTGTTTTTAAATAAGTGGAGTCGAGATACTGTTTTATATTCATGGCATAAAAGTAAAAAAAAATCCCAATTAAATTGGGACATTTTTTGTTATCTAATTCTGTAACGGTTTGTTTCTACTTTTATTTTGTTTGATGAAAACAAAAACAAGAAAGGCAATTATAGCTCCTAATAAATTTGCTAGAACATCAAAAACATCGGCATGACGCGTTAAGGTAAATTCTTCTTGTAAAAACTCGATTAGAATTCCGAAGCAAAATGAAATAAAAACTATCGTTACTATTTTTTTGAGCTCTATTTTATTTTGATTCAACCATGAGTAATATCCCCAAAGTAATGTGAAAACAAAATGAAAGGTAACATGAACATATTTATCTGTTCCAGAAATCCCAAACGAAGGCAACTTACTGAACGAGACTAAACATAAAAAAGCAACAAGAATGGTCCAACTCAATGCCAAACCAAAAATTGTTTTTTTAAGCACCTATAAGTTGTTTATAAGCATCACTCGAAAGTAATTCTTCCACTTCAGCAGTGTTAGCAATTTTTACTTTAACCATCCATCCTTTTCCATAAGGATCAGAGTTTACGGCTTCTGGATTAGCCTCTAAATCGTCATTAAATTCAATAATTTCACCAGAAAGCGGTAAAAATAAATCAGATACTGTTTTTACTGCTTCAACTGTGCCAAACACTTCATCTTTATCCAAAGTTTGGTCCAATGTTTCTACTTCAACATATACAATATCTCCTAACTCTTTTTGCGCAAAATCGGTTATTCCTACTGTGGCAACATCACCTTCAATCAAAACCCATTCGTGGTCTTTTGTGTACTTTAAATTACTTGGTATATTCATTAGTTTGTTTGTTTTTATTATTCTTCAAAAGTATACAATCTATAGCTTTAATTAAAAGATTGTCTTTAAAAATTCATTAATTACCAAAATTATATCGCATGGTAAATCCAGTTCTAATGTTAGTTAATGGGAAAGAAGTGGATATTACTGGTTGTGAGAAAGAATGATCATAGAAGAAAATTGCCGTTAGATTTTTACTGAATGAATAATCTGCTGTTAATCTTGCTGTCCAGATGTTTTGACCGCCACCTATTTGGTTATTATCATAATCCAAATAACGAACAATCGTTTGATTGTTTCTATAAGAGAAATCCATTTTAATATTGATGTCACTTTTTATAATCCCTGTTGGGTTATCGGCTAATTTAGAAGAAAAAATAACATCTTTAATACGATAACCAAAGCCAATAATGTATTCATATCCTTGCACTTCAGTTAGTAAATTATTATCAAAACTCATAGACAAACTTCTGTCTTTTTTCATTTCGGCTAATATTTTTAACGAACTTTTCATTTCAAAATCAAAGCGAATCAAAGGATTGAATTGTTCTACAAGATTAATGTTAGCAATAATCGTTTGGTTATAAAAATTACCAAATCCGCTATTGTCTTGTCCGCCTGGATTTTGATCATAATCAAAATTAGAACGGAAAGCATTGATAGTATATGCTGCTCTATAAGCATGTTGAATGGAGAAACGTTTGAAGGTGTCTTTAAAGAATTTATAACGCATTAATCCAGTATATTTTATTGTCCAATTCGGTATTGGGAAACTACGGAAAGTGTTTAAGGAAACACCATCTGCAGAACTTCCGCTGTAAGCCGCTAAAAACGCAGGAATTAAAACAGATTGATTGTTTTTTCCAAATCCTATTGGATAGCCAGCATTTGCTGAATAAAAGGCATAATTTGGCGCATTAACATCGGTTGGAATTGGGTTTGCTGCATCACCATATCTTGGAATGTTTGTGCCATAATATTGTTCTGCTAATCTATCTGCAACAGTCAAACGATTGCTTCTGAAATCATCAAAAGCAGCAGATCCATTTTCATCACTTCTACCAAAAGAGGTTTTGATTAAAACCGTTGAAATAGAGAAATTTCCAAAATTATATGGCGAACGAGAATTATATTGCCCTGTTAATGCATCAACATCATATTGCTCTGAGTAGTTTTCTGAATAAGCTCTACTAGAACTTAAATCAATTTTAAAATCAGGGAACAAATCGATATTTGCGGTTGACTCGAGTGTTTCTGTTAAAACTTGGGTGTAATTTTGATTAAAATCGGGATACGTTGTTAACCATCCATTTTTGGCGGCTTCAAATCGAACATCATCTTGAATACCAAAAACAAAACCTAAAGAAGGTTTTGAAGAACCAAAAAATCCTAAACTTGGCAAAAACCCTGGAAGTATGGTTCCTTCACTTTTAGTATAATTAATCTGTACATTTTTCACACTAGTTAATACACCTACCAAACCATCTAAAAAGACGTTGTTTGATTTTGCTGGTAGTGGTTTAGTATTAGTTACTTTTTCGCCTGGTTTTGGAGCAGCAGCAGGTTTAGCTGGCGTTTTTGCTGGTTTTTTCCCTAATCCAATATATTTATAAAAAGTATCCATATTGAATGTGGTATTCAATCGATGTGAACTTGCATTTTGGATTGTGTTTCCAAGATTATAAATAGTTCCATCACTAGTTTCAATGGTTTCTAATGCCAATGAAGATCGTTGCCAATTGTAATCACCTGTATAAGAATAGGCCGATTTTATAAATCCAAAAACAGGAATTTTATTAATAGGAATGTCGTAATTAACTACCAATTGTTGGTTATGCTGATTTGGTGTTCCCATGTTCCAAAAATCTGTCCAAAGTGTATAACTGTTATCTGGAACATTATCTTCATCAATATAGGAACGAACTATGTTTTGTGAAGCTGCCGTGTAATTAATTTTCAACGCTTTTGTAAGGTTGTAGTTAAATCCATATTGATAATTGAACATATAATTTCTTCTATACAAAGGATCTAATGCTATACCTTCAACATCCACTTGTCTGAATTGTTGTTTATTATATTGTCTTGTAATGTTTGAACTAAAAGAAATACTTGCTGGTAGATAACTAAAATTAAAGTCACTTAATAATTTCCAATAATCACTTTTCTTAAAGTATTTATTCTTACTAAATGGTTCGACAGACTTCGGTTTAAAGGCAAAAGTATAATCAGCTGTTGCACTTACTTCCTGAGCTATATAATTTTCAATTTCGTAATTATGTTTTTCAACTTCATTATAGGAATAAGAAAGTGTTAAATTTTCAGGATCATAAAAATGTTGTTTTTGCGCTTCACCTCTTTCTTTTTTTACTCCAATAAAATTGATGCTTTTTCTTTTGGTATAATCGACCGCTCTACTACTTATATTTTCTCGTTCTGCAGCATCTGAAGTATTGGCTAGCAATTGTTCTAATCTAATATCTTGATTAAAAGGATCGTATTCTGGAGTAATCGTTTCTTCGCCAACAGCGTAATTAAATGGCAAATTAATTCCCCATTTCTTAGGCAATAATTTACCTAAACTAAAATTTGTAACCAAATTATATTGTTTCAAATCTTCTCTACTTCTCTCGTTTGGTCCTTCTTCTAATGCTCCAAAACCTATGGTACTCATTCTTCCCGTACCCGAAATTGTGGCAAAATCTGCTATGTTAGAATCCATATTTACAACAGCAGCCATACCGCCTTTATTGTTCATGTCTGAAATACGCAACTCATTAAACCATACTTCTCCTCTAATTCTATCGGTGTGCGAGTTTTTGATTCCCACCATTAAGGTTCTTACAAGACCAAAGTTTGGATTTCCTTTTATTCCTAGCCTTAGCTTCGGGTCACCATCACCATCGGGTTGCGTAATATCATCGTCAGGATAATAAACTCCTTCTGGTAAAGTTGCTGGATCAATACTCAACGCTTTTACTTTCATTTTTGTCAATAATGACATGGCCAAAGCAATTTCATTATCGGCAGGCCAAATTACGTCTTGCTCAGTACTAGTTTCAGGAGTAACTTTCAGAGGAATTTCTACCTGATAATAGTTACTAGTAAAGTCATTCCCAAAACGAATGAAACCTGTCATTTGATTATCTGTAAGTGGTGTTGGATCTGTTGGCGCTGGTAATGCTTCAGCGTGGATAAACATTCTCAGTTTATTAAATTGACGCATATCAACACTTACGTTTTTGAAAACCGCTCTTGAATCTCCTACTTCAAGACCATCACCTGAAGCTCTTAAAGATAATGATTGCTCATTTTGATTGATAATGGTATTATTTTGATTTACTTGTTCCCGAATAACTCCAGGAGGTGTTACATAAGGAATAGGCAGTCTTTGCGCATTTTCTTGAATATTTACCGCTAAAACATCAAAATTGGTATTGTCATCATCAGGATCAGCATCTGTTGCTTGAAAAGAATTATCATAACGTCTCCATTCTCCTCTTACTAAATCTAAAGCTCCAAAACGAAGCGTTATAGGAGTTGTAAATCCTGTCATGAACATTCTCATAAATCGAATAGAACGAAAATCTGAAATACTTCCTATAGTGTTTTCTGGTTGTGTTACAGGGATTTTAAATTGTATCCATCTAGCACTTCCAACAGAGCCATTTGGCAATAAAATATTGGTAGTTTCTCTAACTTCGGTAACGAAATTTTGTCCCACTTGCATGTTGGGAAACATGTTAATTTTATATTCATAATAAGCATTAACCGTATTCATGGTATTGTCACGGTTAATATCCTCAACATCTGGAATAGTTGTAGAACCTCTATTGGTGTCTGTAACATCAATAGGTGAGTTTCCTTGAATTCCATTGTAGTCTTTATATCGCTCGAAAATGCTTGAACCCGTGGCGTTCAAGAAATACTGATAGTTATCTCCCGCTGGGTCATTTTGCGAAGCATATCCTCCAATATTTGGTAAATTCCTTTCATCATCATCATTAAGACCATCAAAACCAACGTCTTGAGAATCTCTATTAGCGCCATCTACATCAAAAGCATAAATAAGTGATTGCGAAGAAGGTACTTTTCCCCAAATTGTTTGGCTTGTTAATGACTGTGAATTATTGTTTGAAGGTAACCCATTTTCATATTGTTTGCGCTCATCCTTTAAAATATCTTCTGAAATTTCACCAAGGTTAAAGTATACTTCTCCTGTGTTATTTGGATTAGCAGCTGCAGTTGGATTAGCAGGATCAAAATAGGGATCTAAAACCCAAAACTGGATATATTCTACATTACTTTGCTCAAAATTTGTTGAATTAATGGCACGTGTTATTCCACCAAAATTCTTATCAGGATTTAAAAAACCTGATGGTGAAAGTGCCTCAGGATTATAATTATAAGGTCCACGCTCTTGAGGATAATAGGTCAAATCTAAAGTATTTATTACTTGGGTTTGTCCTGCTGCAATATCTAAGTTGGGATATAATTCATTACTGAAAATTCTACGAGTACTATTCAACGAAATTCCATCTTGACCTATTTCACCTGGTGTTTGTACATAAATTGTAGGGTCAATGGTATACCAATTTAACTTTGCACGTTTGAAACCATAAGTTAAATCAACTGCTGCTGAACCAAAATCCTCGTAGTTTACACCAGCTTGCCATTTTGGGGTTGATGATAAAGTCCAAGACAATGGCGAACGCATGTCAATGGTGGTTTGTGAACCTTCAAAATCATCAATATAAACAGTTGGTTCTCCTTGGAATTGATCAGCATTTGGTGCATCAGGTTGCAAAAAAGCAACTTCAGCACGAACTGAAACATTGGAAGGAACATCAGTGTCAACATTAGGTAATTTATTGGCTAATCGAGTTAGAAAAGGAACTTCGGTAGCATAATTAGCATTAAAACCAAAAATAGTATTGTTTACTGATTCTTGCCCATAATTTGATTTATTGGTAAAAGGTCGCTCGGTCATTTTTATGAAAGTACCACCCACTAAAAATTTATCTGATATTTTGTGTTCAACATTAAATCCCATAAATCGTCGGGTTTGCTGTCCAAAAGTAGAATTGTTTTCAACCGAAACTTCAATTGGAATATTTGAAGCTTGAATTGATGGGTCTAATATTTGTACTTTCCCCGCTTGATAATTTACACTATAATCTATACCTTCTTGTAAAATTCTTCCACCTGCAGTTACAACAACTGATCCTCTTGGTACATTAAAAGCACCTATCGGAATTCCATCACCACCAGCTGATTTATATCTTCCTTTTAATTGAAATTTGTTTTTATCCGCATCTTGTAATGCTGCTGCTTGTGTGCTAGCATACATATTACGGAAAACATATTTGGTTTGATTATCGTTATAGTTTGTACCATTATAATCCTCAGAAACGTTGCTTCTTAGTTTTTCAAATAAATGTTTACCAAAAGGTTCTACTGTTGAAAATATTAATCGCCCATTTTCTTGATCCACTGTTAATCCTGGTAAGAAATCGAAAAAACCGTCACCACCAGCTTGTGGGTCATTATTGTAATTTAATTTATCAACATTAAACACTTTCAATAAAGGAGTTTCAGCTACATCACTTGGTAATGGCGAAGTACTATTGGCTGGTGTTATGTAATTTAATGGTGAAGGATCAGTATATAAAATATTAAATCTAAACTCTTCTTGTTGTAATTGATAACCACCTTGAATTTGGTAAATGTTTTTCATCATTAAGTTCCAAATTGGTTTTTGAACATTGGTTAAATTACTTTTTATCATTTTCAAAATTAAATTCTGAGATGAAACCGTTTCGGTAGTCGTTCCTCCATCTTGAACTACTGTAGCATCAACACCATCTGTACCAAATTCACCCACTTGATAAACATCATCACCAATTGTATATTGATAAGCAACTGCCAAAACTTCATCATTGGCTAATCGTTGTTGTAATGATATGTAACCTAACTGGGGATTAAGTTTAAATTCATTCGGGGCAAGTTTACGAGCGTTTTCAAGTTTTGAATAGTCTGTTCCTTCGTCAACTGTTACTATATTATTAAAACCAGCGCTTGAAGTTACAATATCTCTAATATTAGAATTTAATAAACCGCCACCAGCAGTAATTAATCCTGGGTCATACTTGTTATTATTATTATCGGATGGTGTATCATTTGGCGTTGCTAAGTAAAATCCGTTGGCAACATCGAGTGGTGCTAAAGCAACTATCTGGTTGTCTGGAAAACCAGTAAGTCTGGATTCTCCTAAATCTTGTAACGCTATAATATTTCGTAAATTATTATTGGTATTACTTACACGGTTTTGTCTATTGGTTACCCAAACTTCAATTCGGGTGATTTGCACTCTACTATCAATAAATGGATAGTTTCGAAGTGCTTCATCGTATTTATTTCTGAAATATTGTGACAAGAAGAAATGTCTGTCTGCATCATAATCAAGGGCAAACATTTCAAAATCTTGAATGGTTCCGCCGCCTTGAGCATTCACAGACCTAGTTTGTGATTTTTGTTCCGAAAAAACTCCTGTTATTGTGGTTTTACCAAATTGCAGTTGGGCTTTAACCCCAAACAAACTCTGAGCGCCACGAATTAAGGAATTAGTCAAAGGCATACTCACGTTACCTACTTCTATTTTTTGGATAATATCATCTTCAGTAGGAGTATATTCTAACTTTATTAAGTTTTGAAAAGCAAAAGTAGATTCGGTATCGTAATTAATATTAACATTCAGTCTTGTTCCTACTTTTCCCATCAAACTCATACTAATTCTTTGGTCAAAATCAAACGTTGTTTGAGATCTGTTTCTTGGAGAAAATGAGGGATTATCTTGCTTGGTATAACGTGCACCCAAATCCATTTCTACAGAACCCGTAGGTTTTACATCAATTGTATTTGATCCAAAAATAGACTCGAAGAAACCAGAATTTACATAATATCGTGGTAATAAATCTTTTTTGGCAGCTTCACTTCCTTCTTTTTTACCATCAATGGCATCTGATTTTTTCTTGAAATAATCACGCATGGATTCGCGAAGTACTAGTTCTTCATACTCTTTGGGCGTTAAAACAATCGGATAATTGATGTTAAATCCTTCTATAGTACTAGAGTAAATATACCTATTTGTGGCTGGATCATAGGTATACATATTTACAATACTATTCGGATTTTGCATTTCAACTCTTCCTGTTGAATAACCTGTTGAGTCTTGTGGTGTTGTTGGGACAACCTGTGAAAAAGAAGCAATACTAAACAACAATACTATGGCAAAAAGTATCCTTTTAAAATTTAAAAATGATTTTGTAAAGTATATTGTTTTCAAAAATTATAAATTTTTAAGTGCTTGTTTAATAATTGTTTCAACAGTAGCTTCTGAATTTTCTTTTATTATTTTATCTACTACTTTTTCGGCATTTTTTCTGATGTAACCCAAAACCTCCAAAGCAGATAACGATTCTTCTCGGTTAATATTGTGTTGAGAGGTAGAAATTTCATTTAAATCATATATTTTTAATACTTTTTCCTGTAAATCCAGTATGACTCTTTGTGCTGTTTTAGTCCCAATTCCTTTTATGGATTGTATCTTACCTAAATCAGCGCTGGCAATGGCCTGAATAATTTGTTTAGGATCTAATGAAGACAACATGGTTCTGGCAATACTTGCTCCTATTCCAGAAACAGATAGTAATAATTTGAACAATTCTCTTTCAGATTTTTCCATGAATCCAAACAAAGAATGTGCATCTTCTTTAATTTGAAGATGCGTAAACAATTTAACAAAATCAGTGTTGGGAAGTAATGAAAAAGTGTGCAACGAAATGTTAATATGATAACCAACTCCATTACAGTCAATTACTACTTCAGTTGGCGATTTTTCAACTAATTTCCCTTGAATGTGTGCTATCATTTTAAACCTTAATGTAACTCCAAATATAGCAAAATTCCTGAACTGACAGTATCACTTTGCTATATCGGTACAATTATACAAAAACTATTTTGTGGAAGTAACTTTTCTTTTATCTTTTTCTTGTGCATCAACTACAGCAACAGCAACCATATTTACCATTTCTTCAACGCTTGCGCCCAATTGAAAAATGTGAACTGGTTTTTCCATTCCTAACATAATTGGTCCAACTGAGTCAACTTTATAAAGCTCTTTCAATAGTTTATAATTAATGTTGGCAGCTTCCAAATTTGGAAAAATTAACGTGTTTACTTTCTTTCCTGCTAACTTTGAAAATGGAAATTTGTTCTTTAGCATTTCTGCATTCAAAGCAAAGTCGGTTTGAATTTCACCATCAACTATCAAATCGGGATAATATTTATGCAAATAAGCCACTGCTTCTCTTACTTTGGTAGCGCTTTCGTGTGCCGAAGAACCAAAGTTTGAAAACGAAACCATCGCAATTACAGGTTCCATGCCAAACATTCTAACTGTTTTAGCCGTCATCAACGCAATTTTTGCCAATTCATCTGCTGTTGGGTTTGGATTAATAGCAGTATCTGATAAAAACATTGGACCACGGTTAGTCATCATCATATTAGTTGTTGCAATCAAAGTAATTCCTGGTGCTCTTCCTATTAATTGCATCAATGGTTTTACAGTAGTGGGATAACTTCTAGAATAGCCCGAAACCATAGCATCGGCATCGCCTTCATTTACCATCATGGCTGCAAAATAATTGCGCTCTCGCATCCATCTTTGGGCATCGAGTTGAGAAATACCTCTACGTTGACGTGATTTCCAGTATATTTCGCCATACTTCAATCTACGTTCTTTTTCTTCCTCCGTTTTTGGATCTATAATTGGGACATCGGCATCAAATCCTAATTCTTCTTTGAGTTCTAAAATCAGTTCTTTATTTCCTAATAAAATAGGATGCGCAATTCCTTCTTCGTAAGCAATTTGTGCCGCTTTCAGCACATCAAGATGATCAGCTTCTGCAAAAACTACTCGTTTTGGCTCTGTTTTAGCACGATTGGTTAACAAACGAACCATTTTATTATCAGAACCTAATCGTTCCAACAGTTCTTCTTCGTATTTTTCCCAATCTGTAATTGGGTTTAACGCCACTCCAGACTCCATAGCTGCTCTTGCTACTGCTGGAGCCACAACAGTAATTAATCTTGGATCAAAAGGTTTAGGAATAATATAATCTCTTCCAAAGTTTAAACGTGTTTCGCCATAGGCAATATTCACTTGTTCAGGAACAGGTTCTTTAGCCAATGCAGCTAAAGCACGAACTGCTGCCATTTTCATGGCTTCGTTTATTTTTGTAGCTCTTACATCTAATGCGCCACGAAAAATATAGGGAAACCCTAAAACGTTATTGACTTGATTAGGATGGTCAGAGCGACCAGTTGCCATAATAATATCTTTTCTTGTGGCAATTGCAACATCATAATCAATCTCTGGAATTGGATTTGCCATTGCGAAAACAATTGGATTTTTTGCCATTCCAAGTAGCATTTCTGAAGTTAGGATATTACCTGCTGAAAGTCCTAAAAAAACATCTGCATTTACTAATGCATCATTTAGCGAAAGTCCCTTTTTACCTCTACAATATTTTTTTTGTAAATCTGATAAATCCTCACGGCCATCACTTAATACACCATGACTGTCAAACATGACAATATTTTCTAATTTAACCCCAAGAAGCACATACAAGTTTGCACAAGCCAATGCTGCCGAACCAGCACCAGAAACTACAAGTTTTACATTTTCAGCTTTCTTATTGGCTAACTCCAAAGCATTTAATAAGGCTGCTGAAGAAATAATAGCCGTTCCATGTTGATCATCATGCATCACAGGAATATTTAATTCGGCTACCAAGCGTCTTTCTATTTCAAATGACTCAGGTGCTTTGATATCTTCAAGATTTATTCCTCCAAAAGTTGGAGCGATGTTTTTTACCGTTGCAATAAATTCTTCAATGTCTTTAGTTCCAATTTCGATGTCAAACACATCAATATCAGCAAATATTTTGAACAATAATGCTTTCCCTTCCATTACTGGTTTTGACGCTTCAGGTCCGATATCTCCCAATCCTAAAACAGCAGTTCCGTTAGTAATTACAGCCACTAAATTTCCTTTGGCTGTATATTTATAAACGTTGTTGATGTCTTTGGCAATTTCCAAACACGGTTCAGCAACACCAGGAGAATAGGCCAATGATAAGTCTCTTTGGGTTGCGTATTTTTTGGTAGGAACTACTTGAATTTTACCAGGTGTTGGTTTGGCGTGGTATAAAAGAGCTTCTCTTCGCTTGCTATTTTTATTCATCTGACTAGTTTTTCTTCTGACTTACAAAGGTAGAAGACTGAATGTAAAAAGGAAACTTTTACTAGTTTCTTTTACAAGAAATTTTATTTAAGAAAATCAATATTTCTTTTCAATCCCTCTAGTTGTGTTCTTTTAAGTGGTGAGTTAGTGAATACTTTGGAAAATGTTTCTTCGGTGATTTCTTCCCAGTCTTTTTTGTTATAGGAAAGTAATTCAGGATAAGGAGAAAATAATGGTTCTTTGTGTGGTTTTGAAAATTTATTCCAAGGACACACATCTTGGCAAACATCACAACCAAACATCCAATCATCTAGTTTGCCTTTCATTTCGGCAGGAATATTTTCTTTGAGTTCAATTGTGAAATAGGAAATACATTTACTACCATCAACTACATATGGAGCAACAATGGCTTGCGTCGGGCAAGCATCAATACAGGCTGTACAAGTCCCACAATGATCTGTTGTGGCATAATCATATTCTAACTCTAACTCAATAATTAATTCGGCTACGAAATAAAAAGAACCCACTTGTTTTGTAATGAGATTACTGTTTTTGCCAATCCAACCCAAACCGCTTTTGGCAGCCCAAGATTTTTCCATCACTGGAGCAAAATCAACAAAAGCTCTACCATTCACTTCTCCGATTTCTCTTTTAATGCTTTTAAGTAGTTTAACTACTTTTTTTCTAATAATGTTGTGATAATCTTTACCATAAGCATATTTTGAAATCTTATAGCTAGCTTCATTTTGCAGTTCTGATGGATAATAATTTAGTAATAAGGAAATTACACTTTTGGCATCATCTACTAATAATGTAGGGTCTAATCTTTTGTCAAAATAATCAGCCATGTAATCCATTTTGCCATGCTGATTTTGATTTAACCAATTTTCTAATCTTGGCGCATCTTCTTCAAGAAAACCTGCTTTTGATATACCACAAGACAAAAAACCGAGGCGTTTGGCTTCGGTTTTTATAAAATTTGTATATCTTGATTTATTGTTAATCAAAACAATCCTCCTTGTATATTGGTTTTTATTTTTCCTAAATGTTTATAGGCTTTCTCGGTAACTTCTCTTCCTCGTGGTGTTCTAATAATAAAGCCTTCTTGTATTAAAAATGGTTCATAAACCTCTTCTATAGTTTCACCGCTTTCGGAGACGGCAGTTGCCAATGTTGATAAGCCAACTGGTCCGCCTTTAAATTTATCAATGATGGTTACAAGGATTTTATTGTCCATTTCGTCTAATCCATGAGCATCTACATGCAATGCTTTTAATGAATAACGAGCAATTTCAATATCTATTTTTCCATTACCTTTTATTTGAGCAAAATCACGAACACGTCGTAAAAGTGCATTAGCTATTCTTGGTGTTCCTCTACTTCTACCAGCAATTTCGATGGCTGCTTCCATAGTTATAGGCATTTTCAAAATACTTGAACTTCGTTGAACAATAGTGGTTAAAAGTTCTGTGTTATAATATTGCAACCTACTCTGAATTCCAAAACGAGCTCGCATTGGTGCGGTTAATAATCCTGAACGTGTAGTTGCTCCTACTAAAGTAAAAGGATTCAAATTAATTTGGACAGTTCTAGCATTTGGACCCGATTCAATCATGATATCGATTTTGAAATCTTCCATGGCGGAATATAAATATTCTTCCACCACAGGACTTAATCGATGGATTTCATCAATAAACAAAACATCTCTTTCTTCAAGATTAGTTAACAATCCTGCTAAATCTCCAGGTTTATCAAGAACAGGACCAGAAGTGATTTTGATTCCAACGCCAAGTTCATTGGCTAAAATATTAGCCAAAGTAGTTTTTCCCAAACCAGGTGGTCCATGAAATAATGTATGATCTAAAGCCTCACTTCTTTGATTAGCTGCTTCAACAAAAACTTTTAGATTATCGAGAACCTGCTCTTGTCCTGTGAAATCATCAAAAGATAATGGTCTTAACTTTTTTTCAAGATCAAGTTCTTCGGAATTAAAATTGTTATTTGTAGGATCTAAATTTTCGTTCATATTACAAATATATAATAAAGATGGATGAAAATAAAAAAGCCTTTCGAATAGGAAAGGCTTTTTATACTATTTTGTAGAAATGATTTAATGATGTAATTGTTCTTCACCTTCTTTCATTGGTACATTTTGAGGAACAAAATCTTCATCATGTCCTGGTTTACTGTAATCATAAGGCCATCTGTGAACCTCTGGAATTTCTCCTGGCCAGTTACCGTGTATGTGTTCAACAGGTGCTGTCCATTCCAATGTATTAGATCTCCATGGATTTTGAACTGTTCTTTTTCCGTAAAAAATACTACTGAAGAAGTTGTATAAAAATACTAATTGGAAAGCTCCACCAAAAAGTGCAAACATTGTTATGATAACGTTTACATTTTGTAAATCATCAAATAATGGGAAATTAGTATTAGTGTAATATCTTCTTGGTAAACCAGCCATACCGATAAAGTGCATTGGGAAGAATACGCCATAAGCACTAACAGCTGTTACCCAAAAGTGAACATAACCTAAGTTCTTGTTTAACATTCTACCAAACATTTTTGGAAACCAGTGGTAAATACCAGCAAACATTCCGTAAAGAGCAGAAATACCCATAACCAAGTGGAAGTGAGCCACAACGAAATAAGTGTCGTGAACATTAATATCTAAAGTACTGTCACCAAGAATAATTCCAGTTAATCCACCAGTTATAAAGGTAGAAACCAATCCAATAGAAAATAACATCGCAGGGTTTAACTGAAGGTTACCTTTCCAAAGTGTTGTAATATAGTTAAATGCTTTCACCGCAGATGGAATTGCAATCAACAAGGTTGTAAAGGTAAATACAGAACCAAGGAATGGATTCATTCCAGAGATAAACATGTGGTGACCCCAAACAATTGTTGACAAGAATGCAATTGCAATAATTGACATAATCATCGCTCTATATCCAAAAATTGGTTTACGAGCATTTGTTGCAATAACTTCAGAAGTAATCCCTAAAGCTGGTAATAAAATGATATATACTTCTGGATGACCTAGAAACCAAAATAAGTGTTCAAATAATACAGGTGAACCACCTTGATAATGTAATACTTCACCAGCAATATAAATATCTGACAAGAAGAAAGATGTTCCAAAACTTCTATCCATAATCAACATCAAAGCAGCCGAAAGCAATACTGGGAAAGAAATTACACCAATGATAGCTGTGATAAAGAAAGCCCAAATGGTAAGAGGTAATCTTGTCATAGACATCCCTTTTGTTCTCAGATTTATAACAGTTACAATATAATTCAAAGAACCTAATAAAGAAGCAGCTATAAATATTGCCATAGAAACTAACCACAGCGTCATTCCCGTTCCCGAACCAGAAATAGCTTGGGGTAAAGCACTCAAAGGCGGATAAATAGTCCAACCAGCACTAGCAGGTCCAGATTCAACAAAAAGTGATGAAACCATGATTACACTTGACAAAAAGAATAGCCAATAAGAAATCATATTCAACAAACCAGATGCCATGTCTCTTGCACCAATTTGTAATGGAATTAGTAAATTACTAAATGTTCCACTCAATGCTGCTGTTAATACAAAGAAAACCATTATCGTTCCGTGAATGGTAATCAAAGACAAATAAGCATCGTTTGTCATAACTCCACCTGGAGCCATTTTTTCACCTAAGAAAAATGAAAAAACTTTAAATGATTGTTCTGGCCATGCCAATTGCATTCTGAAAAGCAAAGACATACCAACACCAATTACTCCCATGATGATACCAGTAATCAAATACTGCTTTGCAATCATTTTGTGGTCTATACTAAAAATGTATTTAGTAATGAATGTATCCTTGTGGTGGTGTTCGTGTTCGTGACTGTGTTCTAAATTGTGAGCTTCTGCTGACATATGTTTTAACTTTTAATTTTTTAAATTATTTCATTTCTGCTTGAGCAACAACAGTAGTGTCCTTGCTTTTTACAGCTGTCGAATCGTTAGGTTGAGTTGCGCCTTCTTTTGAAGCTTTAGCTTCATCGGCTGCAGTTTTTACTGCTAATGCAATAGTCTTTTTGTCTTTTAACCAAATTTTATATTCCTCTGGTGTGTCAACAACAATCTTCATTTGCATATTATAATGAGATGTACCACAAATTTTGTTACATAACAACAAATAATCAAAAGTGTATGGATCAAGTGCTGGTTGCCCGCTAGCTACTAGATCAATACTTTTCTTTGCTCTAATAGCATTAATAGTGGCCACTTTTTCAATCATAGCTGGTTTATCTCTCATTTCAGCGGTAGTCACTGAAGGAATAAAAGAAAAACTTGTAACCATACCTGGAACACAATTCATTTGAGCCCTAAAATGCGGCATATAGGCTGAGTGTAATACATCTTGGGAACGCATTTTAAAAATAATCCTTTTGCCTTTTGGAATATGTAATTCCTTTGAAGCAAAATCATCTTGAGCATTTGGATCAGATAAGTCAACACCAAGGTTATTAACACCTTCAATATATCTCACATTAGCTTTTCCTAGAACGCCATCTTCACCAGAGTATCTAGCTTCCCAATTAAATTGTTGTGCATAAAGTTCGATAACAATGGCATCATCAGAATCTTTTTCATCAACAAACATAATATTTGTCCAAGCATATAAGCCATATAAAATTAAACCTGCTAATACTATA
Organism: Flavobacterium sp. RSB2_4_14; assembly: GCF_051547085.1. Taxonomy (NCBI): domain Bacteria; kingdom Pseudomonadati; phylum Bacteroidota; class Flavobacteriia; order Flavobacteriales; family Flavobacteriaceae; genus Flavobacterium; species Flavobacterium sp. RSB2_4_14. Next base: position 846,831 of record NZ_JBPTTL010000001.1, on the reverse strand, counting down.
GCTGGGATAATACTCCAAATAAATTCTAATTTATTATTATCCGCAAAATAAAGCGCTTTCTGACCTTTTTTGCCTCTGTATTTGAAAGCAAAATAATGTAATAATGCTTGTGTAATGGTTTGAACTGCAAAAATCAAAACCATAGTAATCATCATGAGATTATCAACTTGAGGACCATGTTCTGAAGCAGAGTCACTCATTAATGGAAAATGACCATAATTTAGTAAACAATAAATTGTTGTTAGGTAAATAAATCCTAAGAAACCAAACATCAAGTAACCATTAACTTTATTATCGTTATCAGTTGCCACTTGACTGTTATTAACATTTCCACCTACTTGTGTTAAGTCGAATATTTTAGTTAACTGCCAAAGGGCAATAGCTAATAAAACTACAACTATAAGAACCATAAGAGTTGTCATTTGAAATTTACTTTAAATATTAATAATGAAAATGTTTACTTTCTTCAATAAATGGATTACGTTTAGGTACTAACGGCACTTTTGTTAAAGCGTTAAATACTACATAAATAAATAATCCAAGGAAGAACATGATTGAAGAAATCTCTGAAACTCCTACAAACCATTGATCTCCGACTGTTGATGGCATAATCATATTGAAGAAATCAACATAATGTCCTATTAAAATAATAATTCCTGCCATAACTATAATCCAAAATATACGTTTGAAATCCGTGTTGATTAAAAGCAATATTGGGAAAATGAAATTCATTACAAAAGCACCCCAGAAAGTGATACCAAAATCATTAATTCTAGTAACGAAATAGGTTACTTCTTCTGGAATATTTGAATACCAAATCAACATAAATTGAGAAAACCATAAGTAAGTCCAAAACACACTAATACCAAACATGAATTTTGACAAATCGTGAATGTGGCTTGAATTTACATTTTCTAAATATCCTTTTGATTTTAAATAAATTGTAACCATTTGAATTGCCGTGATACCACTAACAAAGAAACTTGCAAATACATACCAACCGAATAGCGTACTAAACCAATGTGGGTCAACAGACATAATCCAATCCCAAGACATAATTGATTCAGAAACAATAAAGAATACTAAAAATGCTGCAGACATTTTGAAATTCTTTTTGTAAAAAGTATTATCGTTTGCCTCGTCTTGCGCTAAACAATTCTTTCTAGAATAGTATTGATATAAATTCCAAACCACTAAAAAGATACCTGCTCTTGCAATCCAAAAAGGAAAGTTCAAATAGCCTGATTTACCTTTAATAAGTTCATCTGTAGCTCTAACTTCTTCATCCATCCAAATAAACAAATGATTAAAGTGAAAACCTGATAACAACAAAATAATAAAGAAAATAATGGAACCTGGTAATAAGTAAGATGTAACACCTTGCATTACTCTGAACAATATTGGAGACCAACCTGCTTGTGCTACTTGCTGAATAGCATAGAAAGCTAAAGCTCCTAAAGATATCAACATGAAAAAGATACATGCTACATAAAGTGCAGCCCACGGTTTATTTTGCAGTTGATGTAAAACATGTTCGGCATGATCTGCATGTTCATCGTGTTTGCTTATTTCAGCATGTTTGCCTTCTGAATGGTTAGCAGCTGTTTCTGGTTGATGACCAACCGACTCTTCTGTTGCATGACTAGATGGAGCTGTTTCGTGAGTTGCATGTCCGTGACTTTCAGCAGCAAGAATGGTTTCAACGTCTTGAATTGTTTTAGGTGCAGTCAAAAAACCATACCCAATACCCAACGCTCCAACAAGCATTAAGACGAATGAAAATGTTTTTAATTTACTAGAAAAGGTATACATATCTATAATAATCAGATTGTTCTATAATTACAATTTACTTTTTAATTCCATTACATAAGCAGCAACTAACCAACGTTCTTCTTGAGTTAATTGATTTGCATGTGAACCCATTGAGTTTAAACCATAGGTAACAACATGAAAAATACTTCCTTCATTAAACTGTCTGTCTTTGTAATTAGGTACTCCGAGAAACTTTTGTTGTTTAACTAATTTTCCTTGACCATCACCAGCTGTTCCATGACAAATGGCACAATAAATATCAAAAAGTTCTTGACCTTTTTTCATGTCAACTTTAGTTGAATCTAATGGTGATTTTAAATTTGCAGCTTTTACGGATATCAGTGCTTCGGGTGTGTTTGGATACTCATAAGGAACAAACCCTCTTTTGATAGAACCATCAGCTGGTATTTGTCCTTCTTTCCCTTTTAAACCTGTTGGTGAATTGAAAGCATCCGATTCTGAGTAGGTTTCATACGCTACAGACATATACATGTTTGGCATGTATTGGTAGTTAGGATTCAAATTATCTTTACAAGATGAAAAGGAAACAACTATACCTAATACAAATGCTATTTTAAGTAAACTTTTCATATCTATTATTAATGCTTATCAATTACTTTAACTTCTACTGCTCCTGTATTTTCAAAAAACTTAACTAAATCTGCTTCATTGTCATGAACAGCAACTTCCATCAAAAAATGATCGTCAGTAGTTCTTACATCAGGATTTTCAGCCTGTTTGAATGGCCATAATCTACTTCTCATATAAAAAGTAATTACCATTAAATGCGCTGCAAAAAATACAGTCATCTCAAACATAACTGGAACAAATGCTGGCATGTTTTGATAATAGGCAAAACTTGGTTTACCTCCAATATCTTGTGGCCAATCTTCAATCATGATGTAATTCATCATAATTGTTGCAACACTTAAACCTATACATCCATAAATGAACGCACAAATTGCTAATCGTGTTGGCGCAATTCCCATAGCTTTATCCAACCCGTGAACTGGGAATGGTGTAAAAACTTCTTCAATGTGATGATGTGCAGCTCTTGTTTTGTGAACTGCATCCATTAATATATCATCATCATTATATATAGCGTGTATTACTTTATTACTACTCATCGCAATTATTAATGTTTATCTGAATGATTATGACCTTCTAATTCTCTCTTTTTCTTGAAATTTTCACCCGAAGATTTCAAGATTGTTTTAACCTCTGCTTGAGCTATCACAGGGAAAGTTCTAGCATATAAAAGGAACAACACAAAGAAGAAACCTATTGTTCCTATGAAAATTCCAATATCTACAAATGTCGGTTGAAACATCGTCCATGATGATGGAAGATAATCTCTGTGAAGTGAGGTTACAATAATTACAAAACGCTCAAACCACATTCCAATGTTTACCACAATTGATATAATGAATGAGAACATAATACTTGTTCTTAATTTCTTAAACCACATAAACTGTGGAGAAAAAACATTACAAGTCATCATTGACCAATATGCCCACCAGTAAGGACCAGTAGCTCTATTTAAGAAAGCATATTGTTCATATTCTACTCCTGAATACCATGCAACAAATAACTCTGTAATATAAGCAACACCAACTATCGAACCTGTAATCATAATTACAATGTTCATCAATTCGATATGTTGAATGGTGATATAGGCTTCAAGATTGGATACTTTTCTCATGATGATAAGCAAAGTATTTACCATTGCAAATCCAGAGAATACTGCTCCAGCAACAAAGTATGGAGGGAAAATGGTAGTATGCCATCCAGGGATTACAGAAGTTGCGAAGTCAAATGATACAATCGTATGTACAGAAAGTACAAGTGGCGTAGCCAAACCTGCTAATACAAGAGAAACTTCCTCAAAACGTTGCCAATCTTTTGCTCTTCCACTCCAACCAAAACTTAAAATAGAATAAATCTTTTTATTAAATGGCGTTACAGCTCTGTCTCTTAGCATAGCAAAATCAGGTAATAAACCTGTCCACCAGAATACCAATGATACAGAAAGATAGGTTGAAATTGCAAATACGTCCCAAAGTAAAGGAGAGTTGAAGTTTACCCAAAGTGAACCAAATTGATTTGGAATTGGCACAACCCAATAGGCTAACCATGGTCGACCCATGTGAATAATTGGAAATAAACCAGCTTGTATTACAGAGAAAATTGTCATTGCTTCTGCAGAACGGTTAATAGCCATTCTCCATCGTTGACGGAATAATAATAATACCGCAGAGATAAGTGTACCGGCATGACCAATACCAACCCACCAAACGAAGTTAGTAATATCCCAAGCCCAACCAACGGTTTTATTTAATCCCCAAGTTCCAATACCTGTGGAAATGGTATAAATAATACAAGTTATTCCCCAAAGGAATGCTGCTAACGCGATAGAAAATACAGTCCACCACTGTTTATTTGCTCTTCCTTCTACTGGAGCAGCTACATCAACAGTTACATCGTGATAACTTTTATCACCTATAACTAAAGGTTTTCTAATGGGTGCTTCGTAATGAGACGACATATTTTAATTTTATATTTTAGATTTTAGATATTAGATTTATAAAACCGTATTTCTTACTAATCTATATTTTACAATTATTTTTAATTATAGCAAATGAATTTTTGCTATTGATTATATATTTCTTACTTTAACTTGATATACTACATTTGGTTTTGTTCCTACACTTTCTAACAAGTGGTAAGCTCTTTTATCAGCAACTAATTCAGTTATCTTATCTGTTTTATTATTGATATCACCAAATTTCATTGCGCCTGTAGAACAAGCACTTGAACAAGCTGTTGAAAACTCATCTGTTCCTACTTCTCTTCCTTCTTTTTTTGCTGTTAAAATAGTTAACTGTGTTTTTTGAATACACATGGAACATTTTTCCATAACTCCACGAGAACGAACATTAACATCAGGATTGATTACCATGCGACCTAAGTCATTATTCATGTGGAAATCAAACTCATCATTATTATTGTATAAGAACCAGTTGAAACGACGTACTTTATATGGACAGTTATTAGCACAGTAACGAGTTCCTACGCAACGGTTATAAGCCATTTGGTTTTGACCTTGACGACCGTGCGATGTGGCTGCAACTGGACATACTGTTTCACATGGCGCGTGATTACAGTGCTGACACATAACTGGCTGGAATACAACTTGTGGGTTATCAGCAGGATTTTCCATTTTTCTGAAACCTCCTAAAGAACCTTTTGTTTCTTCATCACCCATTATGAAACCACCCAAATCTAAACCGTCGAATTCTTTTTTCTTCTTATTATCTTCTGCAAAAGTATCTTCCGAAGAATAATATCTGTCAATACGCAACCAGTGCATATCACGGCTTCTTCTTATTTCATCTTTACCAACAACAGGAACGTTGTTCTCTGCATGACAAGCAATAACACAAGCCCCACAACCTGTACAAGCATTTAAATCGATGGACAAATTAAAGTGATGTCCAACCGAACGATCAAATGATTCCCATAAATCAACTTTAGTAGCTTCCACTTCTTTGTGATCTAATGAAACCATTGGAACAGGATTCCAAACTTGTGGTTCATCGTATTTTGCATTGAAAATGGTTAAAGTGGTTTCTTTAATAATATCACCTCTTCCCATCAATGTCTTTTGAGATTGAACACAAGCAAATTCATGTTCTCCATCTGCTTTTTTGATTGAAGCTGATTGTACATTATTGAAGTTAGCGTATAATGAATAGGCATTAACACCTACTTGCATTTCTTCTTTTAAAGCTGCTTTTTTACCATAACCTAGCGCTAATCCGATAGTACCGATTGCTTGTCCTGGTTGAATGATTACTGGAACTTGTACTTTTGTTCCATTCACTTCAAGTGTAGCATAACTTCCATTAAGTCCACCATTAGCAACTATTTTATTTTCTAATTCTAATTTTTCAGCATCTGCTTTAGAAATGGTTAAGTAATTATCCCAAGAAACTCTTGTGATTGGATCTGGCAATTCTTGTAACCAAGGATTATTGGCTTGTTGACCATCACCTAAACCTGTTTTGGTATACAATACAAGTTCAAATCCTTTAACCGGAGTTGCATTAGCCAAAGCACTAGCAGCAGCTGTATAATCAGCTGAACCAGCAGTAGCTCCAGATGGAGTTCCAACAATTACACCATCATGAACCGCTTTATTCCAACTAGTAGCATTAGAATATCCAACCGAGTTTGCTTTGATATAATCGTAATAAGAAACTGCATTTCCATTCCATGACAACAATCCTTCTTGGAATTGTTTTGAACTAAATAGAGGACGAATAGTTGGTTGCGTTAAAGAATAGGTTCCTTTAGTCAACATTAAATCATTCCAAGACTCTAAATAATGAGGTGAAGGAACTGCAATATTTGAAATCGATGCTGTTTCGTCTTCTTTCAAAGAGAACGCTACAGATAATTTTACTTTTTTCAATCCAGCAACAAAAGCGGTACTATTTGCTAAGGTATAGACAGGATTAACGCCACTCATAATCAATGTATGAACACTTCCGGCATTCATATCAGCAACTAATTGAGCCACTTTTTCGTTTGACCCTTTTCTTATTTGACGTGTTCCAATAGTTGAAAATGCCTCACTAGCTAGTTTTTGGTTAATCGCCAAAACTAATAGTTGAGCGTTTTTATCTTGAATTCCAGAAACTAAAAGTCCTTTTGTTCCAGCTGCTTTTAGTTGTTGAGCTGCTTTTGTTACTACATCTTCGTTCGCTAGTTTTCCAACATTAACTGAAGAACCAGTTATAATATTATATATTTTTACTAAAGCTAATTTTTGATTCGCCACAGTCATTGGTACTCTCTTGTCCGCAGCGGCACCTGACAAAGTCATGTTAGCTTCAAACTGATAGTGTTTTGACATTTTTCCAGCTTGTGGTATTCTTCCTTGAGCATAACCACTATCAAATCCGCCACCTTGCCAATCTCCAAGGAAATCAGCACCAACGGAAACTATAGTATTTGCTTTTGAAAAATCATAGTCAACTAAAGCTCTTTCGCCATAAACTGCCTCAAAAGCATCAAGAGCAGCCGACTCAGAAACAGCATCATAAACAACATGCTTTGATGTTGGATTTTTTGCAATAAATTCAGCAATTAATTTTTCAGTAGATGGACTAGCTAAAGTATTAGTTAACAATACAACTTGTCCACCTTTTGCTTTTGCATCAGCCAAACTTGCTTTGATTTTCAAATCAGCTTCTTGCCAATTTGCCTCTTTTTGAGCAACTTTAGTCACTTTGAGACGCATACTATCATACAATGATAATACAGAAGCATGAACTCTAGCATTGGCAGTAAACTTTGCTCCAGCTATGGTATTATTTTCAATTTTAATTGGACGTCCTTCACGTGTTTTTACTAATAAATTAGCAAAATCAAAACCATCAAACATTGATGTAGCATAGTAATCAGCAACACCTGGAATAATTTGTTCTGGTTGTAAAACGTAGGGTATGGATTTGTGTACTGGACCTTCACAAGCAGCCAATGAAGCGGCAGCTGTACTAAATCCAACGTATTTCAAGAAATCACGACGAGTTGTTGATGAAGATGATAATGATTCTTTGTCTGAAAGAAATTCATCTGTTGGAATTGCTTCCACAAATTCATTATTTCTAAGCGTCTCAACAATAGAACTATTTTCGTTTAGTTCCTCAACACTTTTCCAGTATTTTTTGTTCGATGACATCGTATATAAATATTAGCTTCTTAATTTTTGTTTCAAGTTTCTTTTTTCAAATTTAAGTTTCATTGTTTGAAACATTAAAATTGATGGCATTTTAGTAATGGCATTTACCACATTCTAAACCTCCCATTTGTGCAGCAGTCAATTTGTCAACACCATATTTTTTTGAAAGTTCTTCATGTATTTTAGTGTAATAACCATTACCTTCCATTTTAACATCAGTTTCGCGGTGACATTTGATACACCAACCCATTGTTAATGGTGCAAACTGTTTTTGAATTTCATATTCTTGAACTGGACCGTGACATTTTTGACACTCAATTCCGGCTACTGTAACGTGCTGAGAGTGATTAAAATAGGCAAAATCTGGTAAATTATGAATACGAACCCATTTTACTGGTTTGGTTTTTCCTGTATATTTTTGATTGTCTTTATCCCAACCTACAGCGTCATATAATTTTTGAATTTCACCATCATAAAATGCTTTTGTGTGTTCTGGAGTTGCAGTTGTATCTGAAACCTCAGCAATACTTTTATGACAATTCATACAAACATTCAAAGATGGTATACCAGCGTTTTTGCTTACTCTAGCAGCAGAGTGGCAATATTTACAATTTATACCGTTGCTACCAGCGTGAATCCTGTGGGAATAATGTATGGGTTGAATTGGAGCATAATCTTGATCAATTCCTATTTGCATTACCCAACCGTAGAAAAAGTAGCCACTGGCTAATAATAAGAAAACAGAAGACACTAAAACCAAAAATTGGTTTTTAGCAAATGCTTTCCAAATTGGCAATGAACCTTCTTTAGGAGCAACTTCAATTCCGTTTGCTTTTGCTACTTTGGTTAGCACATTATTCACAAAGAATAACATTACCACCAATAATAACATCACTAAGGACAAAGCACCAAGAATTACATTGTTTGAAATTCCACTATCATTTGCAGCAGCTCCAGGAACACCGGTCACAACAGTAGATGCTGGTGCATCCACTTTTTTCTCATCAGTGTATGCAATGATATTATCAATATCTGTTGTTGATAATTGAGGGAACGCAGTCATTACCGCCTTATTATTTTCCTCATATACCTTAACAGCTTTTGCATCACCTGATTTAATTAAAGCAGAGCTATTGTTAATCCATTTGTAAAGCCAAGGCTTATCATACTTCGCAGATACGCCTCGCAAAGCTGGACCAGTCATTTTTTTATCCAAATTGTGACAAGCTGCACAATTTGCATTAAATAATGCTTTACCCGCTACAGCATCTCCACCACCAGTTGCAGGCGCAGCTGGAGCAGCAGTTGTTGTTGCAGGAATAGCTGCCGGTGCAGCTGGTGTAGCATTTTGAGACAATGAAGTTAAGGAAAAGGTTAGCATTAAAGCTAAACAGAATAGTACTTTCCTTGAAATCGAATTATGGTTACCCACTTTTTTCATATAATATAATGATTATCGACTAATGTTGGTATGGTTTTACCTGAATATTTTTGAGTAAAAATCCACACTTTTTTAAAAACTTGGACAAAAATACGACTTATGAACTATTCTCAAAACCTTAAATATATCATAAATATCAATTTATATTGATTCTAAATAACGATTTGTGTTTTGATTAATTTATTAAGTTTTACATTTGTATTAAAATCAAATCATTATGATGCATTTATCAAAAATAAAGATTGTTTTATTAGTATCTTTTCTTCTATTTTTTGGCAAAAAAAGCTTTGCACAAGAAGGAAATATAAACATATCACAAGATCCTAAGTTTGAACAACTTCTTAACGAAAAAAGAAAAATTAATAGTTCGATTACAATCAATGATCGATATAAAATTCAGATTTTTAATGGTGATAGCGAGAATTCCAAAAAGATTTTAACGAACTTCAAAAAAGAAAACAAAGGACAAGATGGAACTATCGTTTTTAGCACACCTATATATAAGGTGTGGGTCGGCAATTTTAAAACCCGAATTGATGCTGAGAAAAACCTCAACGATTTAAAGAAAAAATACCCGAATGCCTTTTTGATAAAACCAAATAAATAAAAAAAGTCCCGATTAAAATCGGGACTTTTCACATCATGTTATTTCAACTTCTTTTTAACTTCTACTTCTTGGAAAGCTTCAATTATATCAAGTTGTTCAATATCGTTGTAATTTTTGATTTGCATACCACAATCGTATCCTTTTGAAACCTCTTTCACATCATCTTTGAAACGTTTCAAGGTAGACAATTCACCTGTGAATATTACGACACCTTCACGAATAAGACGAATTCTTGAGTTTCTGAATATTTTCCCATCAGTAACCATACATCCTGCAATTGAACCAACTTTAGACACTTTAAATATCTCTCTAATTTCAGCAGTTCCGGTAATTTCTTCTTTCATTTCTGGCGAAAGCATTCCTTCCATTGCATCTTTTAAGTCATTGATTGCATCATAAATAATTGAATAACTTCTGATGTCGATCTCTTCTTTTTGAGCCAATTGACGTGCATTTCCGGCAGGACGAACGTTAAATCCAATAATAATTGCATCTGAAGCAGAAGCTAACATTACGTCAGTCTCAGTAATAGCTCCAACTCCTTTATGTATAATATTGATTTGGATTTCTTCTGTTGATAGTTTTGTAAACTCACTTGACAAAGCTTCTACAGATCCATCCACATCTCCTTTAAGAATAATATTTAATTCTTTAAATTGTCCTAACGCTATACGTCTTCCAATTTCAGCTAATGTAATATGTCTTTGTGTTCTAACCGATTGCTCACGCATTAATTGTAAACGCTTAGTTGCAATTTGTTTTGCTTCTCTTTCGTCTTCAAATACATTAAATTTATCTCCGGCTGTTGACGCACCATCCAAACCTAAAATAGATATTGGTGTTGATGGCCCAGCTTCTTTGACGCTATGTCCTCTTTCATCATGCATCGCTTTCACTTTACCATGATTTTTTCCTGCTAATACATAATCGCCAACTCTCAAAGTTCCAGACTGTACCAATATCGTTGATACATATCCTCTTCCTTTATCAAGTTGTGCTTCAACAACGGTTCCAACTGCTGGTTTATTTGGATTTGCTTTTAAGTCAAGAATTTCAGCTTCAAGCAATACTTTTTCTAATAATTCTTTTACTCCAGTTCCTTTTTTAGCAGAAATGTCATGGGATTGGTATTTTCCACCCCAATCTTCTACCAATAAATTCATGGCTGCTAATTTCTCTTTAATTTTTTCAGGATTTGCACCTTGCTTATCGATTTTATTGATTGCAAAAATCATCGGAACTCCAGCTGCTTGTGCGTGACTAATAGCTTCTTTTGTTTGTGGCATAATATCATCATCAGCTGCTACTACAATAATAGCAATATCCGTAACTTGCGCTCCACGAGCACGCATCGCGGTAAAAGCTTCGTGACCTGGTGTATCTAGAAAAGTGATTTTTTGACCACCCTCTAAAGTAACCGCATAAGCACCAATGTGCTGTGTAATTCCACCCGACTCACCTGCAATAACATTTTCTTTACGAATATAATCTAGTAAAGATGTTTTACCGTGGTCAACGTGACCCATTACAGTTACAATTGGAGCACGAGTAACTAAATCTTCTGGTTTGTCTTCGACAACAGCTAAAGAGTCTTCAATTTCACTAGTGATAAATTCAACTTCATAACCAAATTCGTCAGCAACGATTGAAAGGGTTTCTGCATCCAAACGTTGGTTCATGGTAACCATGATTCCTAAAGACATACAAGTTCCAATAACTTTCGTAATTGGCACATCCATCATAGTTGCAATTTCGCCTACAGTAACAAATTCTGTTACTTTGATTGTTTTGCTTCCCTCTTCGATAGCTTGCATTTCGTCTTCATTTCTTTGACGGTGCGTATCTCTCTTGTCTCTTCTGTATTTGGCAGCTTTTGACTTATTTCCTTTACCTTGAAGTCTTTCTAAAGTTTCTTTAATTTGATTTTTAACTTCTTCTTCTGTTGGCTCAACTTTTTGAACTATTGCAGGACGATTTCCTTTTTGAAAACCTTGTTTAGGAACAAATTTTGATGGTCCACCTTGCGTATTTCCTCCGCTAGTGATAGCTGGTTTGTCTCCTGGTTTTGGCGGAATCCTTTTTCTTTTATTTTTATTTGCTGCGTTTTGCGCTGCTTGTGCAGCAGTTTGACCAGCTATAGGAGTTGCGGGTTTATTCGCATCCTTTTTAAAATCTTCTTTTTTCTTTTTGGGCTTGTTAAACTGAGACAAATCAATCACTTGTCCTGTTAAAGTAGCACCCGATAATTTTTGATATTGCGTAGTAATTGTTTCATCAACAGGAGCTTCTTCTGATGGCTTAACAACTGACGGTTTTTCTTCCTCAGCTTTTACATCTTTTTCTTTAGTCTCTGGTATTGGCGCAACTTCCTGCTTTTTAACGACTTCTACTTTTTCTGGAGAAATAGCCGTTTTAGTCGTTTCTTTAGAAGGAGTAATAGCGACTTTAGCTTTGGGTTCTAAATCAATTTTACCAACTTGTTTTGGAGCAGTAACAATTGCTTTTGCTTTAATTAATTCTGTTTTTTGACGCTCTTCTTCAAGTCTTCGCTTTTCTTCAAGTTCTTTTTCTCTTTCTAATCGAAGTGCTTCTTTTTCTTTTTTAATCTCTTCGCTTACCCCAATGGAAGCTTCTTTGTTTCCTTTGTCGCCTGCAAATTGGCCACAAAGAATATTGTATATATCATCAGAAATTTTTGTGTTAGAATTGTTTTCAATTGCAATTCCTTTACCTTTTAGGTAATCCACAGCTCTTTCTAGAGAAATATTTAATTCCCTTAAAACTTTGTTTATTCTAATATTTCCTTCAGACATAAAATCTTTTTAATGTTAACTTGGTTGAGAGAATGAATTAATCTTCAAATTCATCTTTCAAAATTCGTATTACTTCTAATATGGTTTCTTCTTCTAAATCAGTTCTTCTAACTAAATCGGCTACATCTTGGTTTAAAATACTTCTAGCTGTGTCCAATCCAATTTTAGCAAATTCATCAATTACCCATCCATCAATTTCATCTGAAAACTCTGTTAATTCAACATCATCTTCTTCTGCTGTAATTCCTTCGCGAATAACATCTAACTCATAACCTGTCAATAAACCTGCTAATTTGATGTTATGTCCGCCACGACCAATAGCTTTTGATACTTCTTCTAATTTTAAAAACACTTCTGCTCTTTTTTTCTCTTCGTCAATTTTAACCGAAGATACTTTTGCAGGACTTAATGCTCTTGTAATTAATAATGATGCATTGGTTGTATAATTTATGACATCAATATTTTCATTTCCTAATTCACGCACAATTCCGTGAATACGAGAACCTTTCATACCAACACATGCTCCTACAGGATCAATTCTATCGTCATAAGAGTCAACAGCTACTTTTGCTTTTTCACCGGGAATTCTCACTACTTTTTTAATCATAATCAAACCGTCGAAAACCTCTGGAATTTCTTGTTCAAATAATTTTTCCAAAAATTTATCTGCCGTTCTCGACATAATAATTTGAGGTTTATTTCCTTTTAGCTCAACACTTTCAATAATTCCACGAACGTTATCTCCTTTGCGGAAAAAGTCAGATGGAATTTGTTTTTCTTTTGGTAAAACGATTTCATTTCCTTCATCATCAATCAAAATTACAACTCTTGGTCGAACATGATGTACTTCGGCAGTATAAATTTCACCTATTAAGTCTTTAAATTGCTTATAAAGATTTGTGTTATCGTGTTCATGAATTTTAGAAATTAAATTTTGACGTAAGGCTAAAATAGCTCTTCGTCCTAGATCAATCAATTTCACTTCTTCTGAAACCTCTTCACCAATTTCAAAATCGGGCTCGATTTTTCTGGCATCCGTTAGGGTGATTTCTTCGTTTTCTAAATCCAAATCATCGTCAGCAACAACAATTCTTCTTCTCCAAATCTCCATATCACCTTTATCAGGATTGATAATGATGTCAAAATTATCGTCTGAACCGTATTTCTTTTTTAATGCGTTTCTAAAAACATCCTCCAAAATCGCCATAAGCGTTACTCGATCAATAAGTTTGTCGTCTTTAAACTCTGAAAATGACTCGATTAATGCAATATTTTCCATGCCTAATTTAATTAAATATTATAATAACAATTGCTTCTTTTATTTCTGAAAAAGGAATTTCTCGTTTGTGTTCCACCGTTTCTTTTCCTTTTCCTATTTTTTTTGGCTCTCTTGCTGTCCAAGAAAGTACAATGCTTTCATCTGAAACTTGTTCTAGTATTGCCTCGATAGTTTCGGTAGCTGTTTTTACCTGTAAAGTTCTTCCAATATTTTTGTGGTATTGTCTAACTAACTTTAGTGGAGTAGAAACTCCTGCCGATGCTACTTCTAACGAAAAATCTTGTTCTTCGCGATCTAAATTATTTTCAATTACCCTACTGATATCGATGCAATCTTGCAAAACCACTCCGTTATCACCATCCAAAGTTACGGTAATTTTATAACTATCTGAAATAGTAACATCCACAAGAAACAATGACGGTTTCTCTGACAATCCTTCTTCTAATATAGCAGTTACTTTCTCTTTAAATGTCATAGTTGTATAAAAAGAGGGAAGCATTGCTTCCCTCATTATTTAGTTTGAATGGTAAATAACGGTGCAAATATAGTTATTTTTTTATAAATCAAAAAATCCTTGTCGATTCAAAAAAAAATAATACCTTTATTGTGTTAAAAATTACAATCCAAAATTTACGCTTTATATTATGAAAAAAATTTTAGTCCCAACAGACTTTTCAGAACATGCTCATCATGCATTAAAAGTTGCAGCTCAAATCGCCAAAAAAAATAATGGAGAAATAATTCTTCTTCACATGTTAGAATTGCCTCACGAAGCTGGAGATGCAGTAGGTCAAGGAACAGATATTCCTGAAATTATGATTTTTAAAAATGCCGTCATGAACAAGTTAGAAGACTTAATGGATGATGAATGTTTAGAAGGCATTAAAGTATCTGAAGTTATTCAATTTGAATTAGCGTTTAATGGCATTATGAATATCAGTAAAAAAAATGATGTTGATTTAATTGTTATGGGTTCTCATGGCGCAAGCGGATTTAAAGAAATGTTTATTGGTTCCAATGCTGAAAAAGCAGTACGCTTTTCTGAAATCCCAGTACTTGTTGTAAAAAGAGATGAAGGAGATTTTAACATCAATAAATTTGTATTCGCTTCTGATTTCTCAGATGAAATTAAAGCACCATTCGAAAAAGTGGTAGAATTTGCTAATAAATTAGATGCTGAATTACATTTAGTAATGATCAATACGCCAAGTAGTTTTAAACCAACTCATATTGCTAATGAAATTATGAATAGTTTTGTTTCCAATTATTCGGTAAACAAATTTTCTACTCATATATATAATGATGTCAATGTTGAAAGTGGTATCTTAAATTTTGCCAATCTTGTTGATGCTGACTTAATTGGAATGAGTACTCATGGAAGAAAAGGTCTTGCTCATTTCTTTAATGGTAGTATAAGTGAAGATTTGATAAATCATGCTGTTAGACCAGTAGTTACTTTTAAAATCTAAAATAATAAAGATATAGAATCAAAAAAGTCCCGAGAAATCGGGACTTTTTTGTTGGTCTACAAGAAATGCCACTTGCTTAATTTGTAGGAATTAAAGAATTCACTAAAAAAACCTATAACACAATAAAATTAATACTTTAAACCATTTTTACTTACATTAATAGTTAAGTGTTATTAACTAAAATTAAGTTTAATTAAGAGATTTAGGGGAATATTAGGGGAAAACTATATATTTGTATTTTAAAGGTTAATACCTAAAAATCTACAAATGAAAGTAAACTTTATATTGAAAGGTAAAAATAATCCAACTAAGATAATCTGTAGGTTCAAACCAACTCAAAACTTCGATTTTACTCATACTACAATTTATTTTGTTAGACGTGAAGACTGGAGCAAAATTCAGCAAAGAGTAAAACAAAATGCAACTACTACTAATAGAAATTTGATAAACTCAAAATTACGTGAACTAGAAGATGTGATTTTTGACAAATGGAACTTGGATAATATAAACAAATCAAATATAACAAAAAACTGGCTAAAAAACGTTATTGATGGTTTTTCGGGAAAAGTAATAAATAATGAATTACACAAATTTTACTATACTGATTGGATAGATAACTTTATTTCGGATGCGCCAAAAAGACTTCACAATGGCAAGCCGATTTCGTACAAAACCATTCAACAATATGCTGTAACTCAAAAAAAAATAATTGCGTTTGAAAAACTGAATGATTTAAAACTGCGTTTTGAAGATATTGACTTAAAATTTTACACCAACTTTGTTTATTACTGCCGAAATAATGAAAAACTTGGCGACAACTCAATAAATGGACATATTAAAAACATCAAATTATTTTGTAAAAATATTGAGCAAGACGGCTTACCAATTAACATACAATACAAACATTCAAACTTTAAGGGTTTTGTAGCCAACACACAATACATATATTTTAAAGATGCTGAAATTGACACTATTTTTAATTATGATTTTAGCGATAATGAACGTCTTGCAAACGCTAGGGATTTATTTATTATTGGGTTAAGAACTGGGTTAAGGGTTTCGGACTTTTTACGTTTACAAAAACCAAATCTAAAGGAAAAAAACATTGTGATTGAAACAATTAAAACAAAACAAACTACCACGATACCAATGCATCCACAAATTGTGAAAATTTTACAATCCCGTAATGGCGAATTTCCTAGAACAATTTCAGAGCAAAAATTTAATTTATACATTAAAGAAATTTGTAAAACAATTGGTTTTTCAGAACTTGTAGAAAGTTCATTGCAAAACCCTAAAACCAAGCGAAAAGAGAAAGGTTTATTTGAAAAATGGCAATTAGTTTCATCTCACGTATGTAGGCGTTCCTTTGCTACAAACCTGTATGGAAAACTACCAAATAAAGTAATAATGGCAATTACTACCCACAAGAGCGAAGCACAATTTTTAGCTTATATAAAAACTACTAATGAGGAATTTGCAGAAATTTTAGGTAACTATTGGAATAAAGAGAATAACGAATGAGTCAAATAATACCAAAAAAGTATTTTCCTGATAAAGTCACTAAAGCTTTTATTTTTGATACTTATTCAAAAAAAGGCGGTATCCCTTTGAAGATTATTAGAAATGAAATAAACTATTATATCAGGTCTATGGGGGGAAATGTTAGAAAACGGAATTTAAATGACTTAGTAGTCTTGTACTTTATTGAAAGGCATGGATTCACAGACGAATATAAAATTTCCATAAAGATTGAAATTCAATTTCAAAAACTAGGATATACTAAAGACGAATATGGTAATTATAAGAAAAATAATAAGAATATCTAATTCGATATGTTAAAATTCACTCGTAAACTACCCTAATGAACTTTTACTAACCAGTACTAACCGTAACCTCCGCTTATAAACCTAACACTATTTAATACTACTTAATTTTACACCATAACTAATAACTATTATTATGGGAAAAGAGATTCTACAACTAGAAAACACCAACGCTAACGATTTTAAAAACGAAATTGTAAAAGACGTTACTAACGCTTTAAAAGGATACGCAGAAACTTTGCAAAATCCTGACGTAAACAAATTACTTTCAAGACAAGAAACGGCTGATTTGTTAGGAGTTTCACTTGTTAGCATTTGGGACTGGACAAGAAAAGATATTATCCCTGCATATCGTATTGGGAACAAAATCCGCTACAAAAAAAATGAAGTATTGGAAGCACTTCAAAAACACAACAAGTTTAATAAGTAAAACGTCTTTACAACACGCCAACCGTGAACGTCATAACGTTATGCAAATCATGCTCTAACGTTTACAATAATCATAGAAAACGACTATGAATTATATTCTTACGGCAAGCGTGCACGGTAAACCGTTTACAAACTAAATACTAACAAAAACCCATTACAAGGTCGAATTGCAATGGGTTTAAAAAATCATATTATGACTTCAAATTCAAGTATCAAAGATATAATATTATCTCAAACAACTGTAAACGAAATTTATCTTACAGTTTTACGTCTTAAAGAAAAACCAAAAACAAACATAAGTAGTCCGTTATCAGAAGATAAAAAACCTAGTTTTAGTCTCTATGGAGACGGAAAATTCAAATGTAATAGTACAGGTAAACAAGGCGACGTTTTTCAACTTGTTGCAGACATATACGGTTTGGATTGTAAAACCCAATTTAGAGAAGTTGCGGAAATTATTGCAAAAGAAATGAATATTGATTTACAACAGAAAACGCAAGTCATTTCACGCCCAAACAACGCCAAACTTAACGTTGATAACGATAAGACGTTGGAGAAAAAAAACGCTTCTACACTAACTACCACACACAGAGAATTTATAAAAGAAGATTTAGATTACTGGAATAAATTAGGAGTTGATAAAGCAATGCTAGACAAATTCAACTTGCAATCCATATCTAGCTACTGTTGGAGTGGAAAAAACCCAAAAAACACTAAAAACGGAAGTGTTGCGTTTGTTTTTAAGCTAGATGGAAAGGAAAAGCTTTATATACCCGAACAACCCGAACATGGTATAAAGAAAAATGTATTGCCACCATTTCCAACAGGAATTTTTGGATTAGAACAACTTGGAACAGAAAAAATAGAAAACTTACTAATTTGTGCTGGAGAAAAAGATGTAGTTGTAGCTAGCTCGAGAGGTTTTAAAGCAATTACTTTTGGGAGTGAAGCTGGACAACCAAAAGCAGAACAAATTGAACTGTTACAAGGTCTTTGCAGTAATTTATTTGTATGCTATGATAATGACGATACTGGGGAAAAAGGAAGCAACAATTTAGTTAAAAGATTTCCATCGATTATTCCGTTACGATTGCCAAGTAATGAAAAAATAAAAGGTTATGACATTACCGATTATTTCCAAGAACATACTACAGAAGATTTTCAAAAAATTATTGATTTAGCCGTAAAAAATAAAAATTCAAGTGATGATGTTTCTGAAAACACAGATTTAACCATTTTCCACAAGGCAGAAAATTATATTTCAAAAAACTACGATTTAAGACTAGATATTATTGCGAATGAAATTGAAATAAGCCCAAAAGGACAAAACAAATGGAAAGAATTAAACGATGACCACCTTTATGTTGAAATGCAAAAAAAACATATAAAAATTTCTATCGGAAATTTACGGTCGATTATTCTAAGTGAATTTGTCGTAAAATTTAATCCAATAATAAACTACTTCGAAAACTTGCCCGCTTGGGACAAAAAAACTGACTACATAAAGCAACTTCTTGAATATGTTGAACTAGAGAACGGAGAGGACAGAGAACAATTTATTTATCACTTCAAAAAATGGTGTGTAAGGTCAGTTAAGTGTTCAACCATCGAGGGATACTACAACAAACAAGCTTTTGTTTTGTCAGATGATGCAAAAGGGCAGAATATTGGTAAAACTACATTTATTCGATTTTTAGTACCCACATTACTAATGAAATACTATTGTGAAAATTTACCTGATGATAAGGATGCCATCAAACGGTTAGGACAGAATTTCTTCATAAACCTAGATGAACTGGCAACATTATCAAAAACAGACATTAATAAATTGAAATCAATGTTTAGTTCCGATAAAATTAAAACTAGATTGCCTTATGGTAAAAAAGACATTGTAATTTCAAGAGTCGCAAACTTTATAGGTTCAACGAACATGAGTACATTTTTAGTTGACGAAAGCGGTTCTGTAAGGTGGTTATGTTTCATTGTCAAAAAATTTAATTTTAACTATTCTTCTGAATTCAACATTGATAACCTTTGGGCACAAGCATATTCTCTTTCCAAAGACAACACATTCATAGCAGAATTGACTCCAGAAGACATTAGAATAAATGAACTTCGAAATGACAAATTTCAAATTTTATCTCCTGAAAGAGAGTTAATCCCCAAGTGCTTTGAAGTTCCTATCAATGATGAAAATGCTGAATTCCTTACTGCGACATCAATTTTACATCACATATCACTTTATACAAGCGGTGTTAGATTAAGTCGTGAAGCAATTGGCAGAGCATTACCAAAGTGTGGTTTTATCAGAAAAAAACATAAGGGAATTTGGGGCTACTGGGTTGTGAAAAAAGAAAACCCCAATTCGTAAAATTTAGCAAGTCCCCACATTAGAGGGCGAATTGATTGGGTTTCTCATTAGAACTGGCGAATTGCCAAACAATCAACTAAAAAAGGGGTGTTAGCGCATCCCTTTTTTCATTTTTACAAATTTACAGATTAAATCGGAATTTTATCAAAAAACAAATTCAAAATTTATAATTGCAGTAAAAACAAAAGGGAATAAATAAAATATAAATATTTAGTAAAAAGTAGTTACCTAAGTTACCTTTAAGAATAAAAGTAATTAATGGCTAGATTTAAAAAGGGTAACTTATTTTTTTTTCATGTTACCCTAACTTACCTAATCCTACCCAGCAAATCAGGGTAACTTGCTAGAGTTAGGGTAACGTAATATTTTTACTTAATTAGTTTGTGAAGCCCAATATTTAATGAGGTTTTATAGTTTTAGGTAACTTAGGTAGGTAGAAACAATAAATCTTTTTATTTTTTCTGCTTTTTAACTATTTTCCACTATTTCAATTTCTTCTTTACTCAAACCATACAACTCATAAACCATTGCATCTATGGCTTTATCTGTGGCGTTTATTTGCGTTTTTATGGCGTTTGCTTTGTTGGCTTCGGTAGTGAAATAATCTTCCCACTCGGCTTCTTGAGATAGCGTTAGTTTTATTTTTAGTTTGCCCAGTTCTTTGATAAAATCAGCATAGGATAACAAATACCAATCTTGTAGTTTTTTGGGTAAATCCGTTAACTCAAACTTGCGCTGTATCGTTCTTTGAAACTTTTGGGATTGCTCTTGTAAGTCTTTGTTTAATGATAACATTAAATCGGCTTTTTCTATGAATGGTTGTTTGTTCTCGGAATCTAAAAATGGTATTTTTTTAACATTTACAGTTTTTACTTGCGCAAATGCTCTACCAGTTTCTTCTGTCGATAATTTATAGAAGTAGTTTAATAAAGAACTATTGAACAAACACATTATGTATAAATAGTTTATATTCGTATTTTCTCTATTTACTATTATATGAACAGTTTTATCACAATAATTAGCATCAAAATCTACTGTTGAAATCAGAGAGCTTGAAGTTTGTCTATAAATGAGTTTAGGTCTTGTTTTTAAAAGTTCTTCCGAAAATCTAAATGTATCGTTTTCATTTAAAAAATCTTTATAGTTAAACCTTAAAAAATTTTCATTTTCTATACCTGAATACCTGTTAAAATTGCTTCCTTTTGTATATGAAATATCATTTTCACTTTGTTTTTTACCCTTGTATAAAACTCTATCCCCGATTGAATTTCCTCTTGTTTTTTCTCCGCCAACAGACCAATAATTAAACCCAACATCTTTGATAAAAAAATAATCCTCAAAAACTTTCACGTTTTTAAATTTATTCAAAATAGAATTTTCTTGAATAAAAGTTGAAATTCCAATTTCAATTTCACCTTTTATAGTGCTTAAATCACTTTTTAATATCCAGTTTTTAGTTGGATTTTTTTTCTCAAGAATTAAAATTGCTGAAAAAACATTTGCATCTTCAAAAATTAATTCATTGTTAAAATCTACAATTGATAAAATTTGGTATTTAATAAAAAACTCTCTCAAATTTTTAAAATAATCGCCTTTAATAAAACTATTAGGAGTTATAAAACCCAGAATTCCTCTGCTCTTTAAAAGATTAATTGAAAGTTCATAAAACGAACTATATAAATCATTATTTCTTTTAAAAACTTCAAATTTAGTTTCTAATGCTTCTTTTAAATTTATATCAAAAACTTGAACATAAGGCGGATTTCCAATAATTATATCAAAACCTCCTTTATCAAATATTTTAGGAAATTCATTTTGCCAGTTAAACGCTTTATCGCTAGCAATAGTAACATCGTCTATGAGTGAGTTTCCACATTTAATATTGTTGTTCAGGTCGTTTAGTTTTCGGTTGGGTTGTGCGGTGCGTAACCAAAGAGAGAGTTTGGCAATTTCTACACTTTCCTCGTTCAAATCAACGCCATAAAGGTTGTTTTCGAGTATGCTTTTTTCTACATCGCTCAAAATTAACGCATCGCCAAACAGTTTAGCTTGTAGTTCGTCAATGTATTTATGCTCTTGTATTAAAAAATCTAATGCTTGGTTCAAAAACGCACCACTACCACACGCTGGGTCGCAAATGGTTATTTGTAACAGCCAATTTCTATACGCAGTTAGTTTTTCTAGTAGTGGTTGCTTGGTTGTTTTGGTTCGTTTTTTATCGGTAAAATAGTCTTCCTCAATAATGTTGATTTCGGCTTTTTTATCTTGGCAGAGCTTGCCTACGGTATTATCAACAATATATTTTGTAATGTATTTGGGCGTGTAAAAAACGCCATCTTTTTTTCGTTTAGTGCTTTGCTTGTCAATACTTCCACCTTCAAGTTGTGCTTTTATTTCGTCTAATTCATTCAGTGAATTTTCAAAAATATGCCCTAGTATGTTTACATCCACTTCACTAGCAAAATCGTAATGGCTTAACTTTTGGGTATAAGTATAAAGTAGTTCATCATTAATTTTTATAGTGTCTAGTACTGCATCAGGTTGAAATAATCCACCGTTGTAAGCAAAAATTTGATGTTCTTCCTTTTGCGAAGCGGTAGTTTGTGTAAATGCTGGTAATACTACTTTTGCGCCTTTATTTAAGTCGTTAAAATAAATTTTGTAACGGTCGTAAAGCGAAATATTCATTCGCATTTCTTGCAACTGTCGCCATTCTTTGTTTATTCTGAAAATTAAGTTGGTTGGTAACAAGTTTCTGTCTTCGGCAAAGAAAATAAACAAAAAACGGTCTAATAGTTTTTGTGATTTTTGGAATAATTCCAAAGCATCAAATTCAGGATTTTGCTTTACTAAATCTTGGTGCAACTCCCTTTTGAAAAGCGAATAATCAGTATATAGTTTTTTGGTAATATCCTTTTCTTGGCTTACCGATTGTTCTTTGAGCTTCTTGGGAACATCGTTAGCAATATTTTCAAAAGCCAAACACAAATACATTAATTCAAATTCCTTTTCTGAAAGCGTAAAAAGATTGAATTCGATATATTCTGTAGCATTGTCAATATAAAAACGTACTTTTTCAAAGTTAGACGTGATGACATATACGCAATCGGGTTGATTGTTTTTATATCCAAACGCCTGTACTTCAATTTTGTTTAAATCGGTCGTGTTTGTTCCCTTTAATTCAATAACGGCTCTTACTTTATCGTTTATAAGTATAGCACCATCGGCTTTTTTACTGTCTTTCACGTTTTTGTATTCCGTAGTAAGCGTGAAATTAGGCGTTGGGTTTTTGGTATATCCCAATACATTTACAAATAAATCAATTAGAAACTCGCCTTGATATTGTTCTTCCTTACTGGAACGAATATTATCTTGAATGATTGTATTGTGAAAATGGTTTTTGAAAGCATTCCACGCATCGACCAATTTGTTTTTATCTTGGCTTTGTAATTGTTTGGCAACGACTGAATTTTGAAATAACGGCATTGTGTGTAAGTATGGAATTATAATTTCTAAATTTAGTAAAGAATAGTATTATACAAATGAATTTTATTTTTATTTTTTAACAACACGGTTGGTATTGTTTTGGCGTTATTTAGTGCGTGTTGGTAACACGGCTATTAAAAGTAATGCGTTTTTTACCGTTTTTATACTACACGGTTAGTATTAAATTGTCGTGTAATAATGCGTGTTGTTGCGTGTGTTGATTATACGGCTGGTAAAACTATAGTGTTTTTTAGTGTGTTTATGTAAAACGAATTCTAATATTGAAGCCGTTTTTATGATTGGTTAGTCTACATTTTTTTATTAAAATGCCACTTTAAATAACAAAAACTAAAGAACACCGATTTTCAGAAAAAAATTAAAAATGTTTAAAAATAAAAAAAATTAGGGGAGTACTAGGGGAAAACAATAAATAAAAAATCCCTAAATGCTTAAAAGTTAAGATATTAGGGATTTTTAAAGTTGGTCTACAAGGACTCGAACCTTGAAAGACTGCACCAAAAACAGTTGTGTTACCATTACACCATAGACCAGCTTGCTTAATGCGAGTGCAAATTTAACACAAATTTTATTTTACACAAACAATTAGAAGAAAAAATTAAAACATAGTTTTAAAATCTCACGGTATTATCTATAATAAACTTGTGTTTAATTCGTTATCTATTTGAGAAAAATTTGTTAATGCGGGTTTAATTGCGTTAAAAAAAATAGTTTCTTTGTACCATCTAAATAAAAACCTTTCATTTCATAATTATATGATGAATTTTAACTTCAATAAATGGAATACCATTATCGGATGGTCAACATTTACCATAGCTTTAATCACCTATTCTTTAACCGTTGAACCCACTATGAGTTTTTGGGATTGTGGCGAATATATTGCAACAGCTGCAAAACTCGAAGTTGGACATCCACCTGGAGCACCATTATATCAAATGCTCGGTGCATTCTTCGCTATGTTTTCATTTGGTAACAATGCTATCGTGGCCTTGATGGTCAATATGATGTCTGTTTTTTCAAGTGCTTTTACCATATTATTCATGTTTTGGTCTTCTTCTATTATTTTGAAGAAAATCGTTTCATCGTATACTGAAGTGGATAAAAGTAAAGCAATTGTTATTCTTGGAAGTTCTTTTGTAGGTTCATTGGCTTTTACTTTTTCAGATAGTTTTTGGTCAAGCGCTGTTGAAGCTGAAGTATATGCCATGGCATCCTTATTTATAGCATTGTTGTTTTGGCTTGGTTTACGATGGGAACAAGACATGCATACACCAAGAGGAAATCGTTGGCTTTTATTAATATCCTTAATAATTGGTCTTTCGTTTGGTGTTCACTTTATGGCTCTATTAACCATTCCAGCGATTGGATTTTTATATTTCTTTAAAAACTATAAAACGGTTACCGTTAAAAGTTTCATTATTGCCAACATCATAATTGTTGCCGTTTTATTATTCATTTTCAAACTATTACTACCATACACGCTAGCCTTTTTCGGGAAAATGGAAATCTTTATGGTTAATAGTTTTGGATTACCTTTCAATTCTGGAACCATTTTAGCTACTTTATTAATCGTGGCTTTTTTCTATTTTGGATTAAAATATACAAGAGAAAAAGGCCATCCTTTTTACAACACAGTTATATTATGCATTCTTTTTGTACTAATAGGTTTCTCCACTTGGATGATGTTGCCTATTCGTGCCAATGCTAATGTGGTTATCAATGAAAATAAACCTTCTGATGCTGCCGAAGTTTTAGCATATTATAACAGAGAACAATATGGTGTAAATCCTTTGTTTTATGGACCACAATATACCGATACATTTGCTGGCCTTGATGAAGACCAACCCTATTTAGATAAAGCACCAAACTATGAAAGAGATTATAAAACTGGCAAATATGTTATTGTAAACAATTACAAAAATGCCGACCAAAATAGTGATGATAAGCATAAAGCTATTCTTCCTAGAATGTGGAGTCCAGATCATGTTGACAATTATATTCAATTTACAGGTGTTCCTAAGTTTAAACTCAATCAAGATTATCCTTATGAAGAAGATTTGGCACAATATGGTGTTGATTTAGATAGCTTATCAGAAGACCAAGTGATGCAAGCCGTTGGTCAATTGAAAGAAGAAATGCAAAAAAATATCAACGAATTTAAAACAGCCTACGCACAGAAAAAGATTGATAACGAAGATTATGTTTCTTTCCTAAAAAAATACAGCGATTATCTAATTGTAGAAAAACCTTCTACTTGGGACAACATAAGTTTCATGATTGAATATCAATTTGGATACATGTATGGAAGATACTTATTATGGAATTTCGTAGGAAGACAAAATGATATTCAAGGGAAATACGATAACCTAGACGGCAATTGGCTTAGTGGTATAAAATTTATCGACGAAATACATTTAGGTAAAGGAACACAAGAAAATCTTCCTGATGATGTAAAAAATAACAAAGGAAGAAATGTGTATTACTTCCTACCATTTATAATTGGGTTAATTGGACTTATGTACCATGCTCAGCGAGATTTAAAGAGTTTTTATGTTTTATTGGTCTTGTTTTTATTTACTAGTATTGCATTAAAAGTGTTTCTAAACGAAAGACCATTTGAGCCACGAGAAAGAGACTATGCTTTAGTAGGTTCTTTTTATGTATTTGCCATTTGGATAGGATTTGGAGTGTATGCTATTTATGAAATAGTTACTGAATATGCCAAATCAAAATTAGTTGGTCCTATAGTTATTGGCGCTTGTCTTCTAGCAGCACCTGTTTTGATGGCAACCCAAAACTGGGATGACCATAATAGAGCTGAAAAATATACGGCTATTGCCATGGCAAAAAATTATTTAGAGTCATGTGAACCCAATGCCATATTGTTTACCATCGGCGACAATGATACTTTTCCATTATGGTATGCCCAAGAAATTGAAGGCATTAGAACGGATATTAAAATTGTAAACACTAGTCTTTTTATGACTGATTGGTATATAGATCAGATGAAGTTTAAAACCTATAAATCTGATGGATTGCCTATATCGTTTACACACAATGAATATGTGGGCGACAAATTAGATTATGTTGCGCATATTCCAAAAACTGAGGCGCGATGGGATATAAAAGATTTTATCGAATTTATTAAAAATCCAAAATCTACCGTTGATCTACAAAATGGACAAACTATTCATTTTTATCCAACTAACAAAATCAGAATTCCTGTAGATAAAAATGCTATCATAGCCAATAAAGTAGTGAGCTCAATATACAATGACTCAATAGTGCCTTACATTGATATTGATATTAAAGGCAGTGCGTTGTATAAAAATAGATTGATGATGCTTGATGTGTTAGCCAATAATAATTGGAAAAGACCAATGTATTTTACAGGTGGAAGTTTTGGTGATGATGATTATCTATGGATGAAAGATTACCTACAATTAGATGGTTTGGTATACAAACTAGTTCCTATTAAAACAAAAGTTGACAAAGAAAACCCATACGATATGGGTCAAATAGACAGCGATAAAATGTATGATTTTGTCACAAAATGGGTTTGGGGCAATGGTAATTTGACTACTATATATCATGATCCTGAAACTAGAAAAAACAGTATTTCATACAGAACTAACATGGCGCGATTAATGGAACAATTAATCAATGAAGGGAAAATAGAGAAAGCTAAAAAAATTATTGACTTAGCTTTGACCAAAATGCCTATGGATTATTATGGTTATTATACCATGGTAGAACCTTTTGCTGGTGGTTATTATGAAGTAGGTGAAAAAGCAAAAGCCAGACAGTTATTAGAAAAGTTGATGACAAAATACAAACAAAATCTAACCTATTATTCAGGCATTCAACCTTCAATACAAGATGGAATTGCTTCCGATATTATAACTGATATTGAACGCTACCGTAGTTTGTTACTGGTTATGAAAGACAGAGGTGATTTAGAATTTTATAACAAAAACAAAGCTACATTTAATTCTTTCGTACAGCGATTTACTCGTTTTGGAAGAGATTTAGAATAACTTAATTAAACTAAAAAAGATGTGTCAATTGGTTAATACTAGTTGGCACATTTTTTTATTGTTATATTTACACTATGAGTTTTTGGTTTAAAACAAATCGTTTTATAAAGTTGCTTTTTCCAAATTATATTTGGGATATTCCTAACAATGAAAAAAAAGTATTCCTCACTTTTGATGATGGTCCAACTCCCGAAATTACGCAATGGACATTAGAACAATTAAAAAAACACAATGCCAAAGCCACTTTTTTTTGCATTGGCAATAACATTAAAAAATATCCTGAAATTTTCCAAAAAACAATTGCCGAAGGACATTCAATAGGCAACCACACTTTCAAACATGTAAAAGGTTGGAAAACTTCTTTTGAAGATTATCTTGCTGATGTGAAATTATACGAAACTGAACACTACAAACTGAGCACCGACCACTGTAATCTTTTTCGCCCTCCATATGGAAAGATTAAAAATGTACAAGCGAAAGCTTTGCAAAAATCAGGATATAAAATAATTATGTGGGATGTGTTGAGCCGAGATTATGACCAAAGTATTTCTCCTGAACAATGTTTGGAAAATGTTTTAAACAACATTAAAATAGGAAGTATAATAGTGTTTCATGACAGTGTTAAAGCGGAACATAACTTAAAATATGTTTTACCTAAAACACTAGAGTTTTTAAAAGAAAAAGGATTTGTTTGTGATAAAATTGACTAAAGTTGCTCTTGAACAATTCCAATTAGCGTATTAGCATCTAATTCGCCCGATTGTCTCCAAACCATGTTTCCTTCTTTGTAAATCATCAAGGTTGGCAATCCTTTGATGCGAAGCGCATCGGCCAATTCTTGATTTTTATCTACATCAATTTTTATCACTTTTGCTTTATCACCAAGCGCTGCTGCAACATCTCTTATTACAGGATGCATAGACACTGAAGATTCATTCCACTCTGTGTAAAAGTCAATTAACACAGGTACTTGAGCATTGATTAATTCTCCAAATTTTGACATAAAACCAAAACGTTTTTACTTTCTTTTAGCTATTAAAAAGAACTATTAAAGCACAAATGTAGCATTTTTAACTAATTATGCTACTTTTTCCCCTTTTTTTAGTTCAAAAACCGTAATTTCTGGCCAAATTCCAACTCTTCCAGGATAAGCATGAAACCCAAGACCACGATTTACGTATATATATCTTCCTAAATTTTCATATAATCCTGCCCATTGTTTGTAAACATATTGCACAGGACTCCAACTTATAATTCCTGGTATTTCAATTCCAAATTGCAATCCATGTGTATGTCCAGATAGTGTCAATTGAAAATGTTTGTCATCATTTTTGATTTCATATTCCCAATGACTTGGATCGTGACTCATCAAAATTTTAAAATCTTCTTTAGTCAATCCGTCTGAAGCTTTATTCAAATCACCAGCTTGTTTGAAATTTTTCCCCCAATTTTCTACACCAACAATAGCTATTTCGCTTTGCCCTTTTTTAATTTTTTTATGTTGGTTCAATAATAAATCAAATCCAATTTGTCCGTACAAATCTTTTATAGCTTCAAAATTTTCATCTTTGGCTTTTTGTGATGGCCAATCGATATACTCGCCATAATCGTGATTGCCTAAAACCGCATATTTACCATATTCGTGACGTTCAATTTTGTTAAACATAGTAATCCAAGGATGCATTTCGGTAGCATGAGTATTCACAATATCTCCAGTGAACAACATCATATCGGTCTTATATTCATTGATTAAATCAATAGCGTGTTGTATTTTCTCAGGATCATCAAAACTTCCGCTATGTACATCCGAAATTTGAGTTATGGTAAATCCATCAAAATCATCGGGTAAATCAGGGAAAAATAAGGTTTGTTTTAATACTCTGAAATTATATTTTCCTTTGGTCATTCCATAAATAAGTGATGTAAAAGGAACAGCAGCAAGGACTAACGCTATTTGGCTAATAAACTTTCTCCTATCTGGGAGGAAACTTCCATTATCATTATCCCCAACAAAATAAGTAATAGTTCCCGAAAAAACTCTGAAAA
Organism: Flavobacterium sp. RSB2_4_14; assembly: GCF_051547085.1. NCBI lineage: Bacteria > Pseudomonadati > Bacteroidota > Flavobacteriia > Flavobacteriales > Flavobacteriaceae > Flavobacterium > Flavobacterium sp. RSB2_4_14. Next base: position 817,451 of record NZ_JBPTTL010000001.1, on the reverse strand, counting down.
CATCTTCCATCAACATGAAAAATGTTAAAATAATTTTTGGAATAAATAATAAGAGTAATAATCCTAAAGTCAAAAGTGTTTTACTGTTTTGTCCAACTCTTCGGTCAAATTGCGAGAATTGATAAAATATATATAGGATTGCTAACAAGGAAATAAGCTGATAAGCAACCAAAACCCATCTTACTTTGGTTATGGTTCTAAAAGCTTGAAAAGCATAAACTTCAATTAATGCAACAAAAAACAGGAAGAAAATCCAACGAAACATCTATTTAATTTTTTAGCAAAATAACGAATAAACACCTCATTACTATTCTCTATTTAACTAATTTTAACTTAATTATTTCTATTCATTAGAATTCAAAGTTTCGTTACATTTACACCTTATAATTTTTTTAAAAAATGTCAGAACAAAAACGCCTTTACCTTCTCGATGCTTATGCCCTTATTTTTCGCGGTTATTTTGCCTTTATAAAAAACCCAAGAATCAATTCTAAAGGAATGGATACTTCAGCTATTATGGGATTTATGAATGCCTTAATGGATGTTATCAAACGTGAAAAACCAGACCATTTAGCGGTGGCATTTGACAAAGGCGGAAGCGATTATCGTTATGAAATGTATCAAGAATACAAAGCACATCGCGATGAAACGCCCGAAGCCATAAAAATTGCCGTTCCTTATATTCAAGAATTGCTAAAAGCGATGCACATTCCAATAATTGAAGTAGCAGGTTTTGAAGCCGATGACTTAATTGGAACACTCGCCAAACAAGCTGAAAAAGAAGATTTTAAAGTGTTTATGGTTACGCCTGATAAAGATTTTGCTCAACTCGTTTCCGAAAATATTTTTATGTACAAACCAGCTCGAATGGGGAATGATATTGAAATTTGGGGAATCCCCGAAGTATTAGCAAAATTCGAAATCGAACGCCCAGAACAAGTTATAGATTTCTTAGGAATGATGGGCGATACTGCCGATAATATTCCCGGATTACCTGGCGTTGGTGAAGTTACTGCTAAAAAATTGTTGAAAGAATTTGGTTCGATGGAAAATCTTTTAGCCAATACCGACAAACTAAAAGGTGCGATGAAAGAAAAAATCGAAGCCAATGCAGATAAAGGAATTCTTTCTAAAAAATTAGCCACTATCCTACTCGATTGCCCTGTGACTTTTAATGCTACTGATTACGAATTATCAAAACCTGATGTAGAAAAAACTGATGCGTTATTCAACGAATTGGAATTCCGTCAAATGAAAGCGCAATTTGATAAATATTTTGGAACAGGAAAAGAATATGATGAAATTGACACCAATGGAAACGGAACTTCTATCGATACAATACAAGCAACTAAAAAAGCTCCTCCTAAAAAATCCAACGAAGAGCAATTCGATTTATTTGGCTTTTCTGATGAAGAAAATGGTGAACCAAAACCAAATTCATTTTACGCAACTTTAGAAACAACCAATCACAATTATCAAATTATTCAAGGTGAACTTGGTGCAAAATTATTTTTACAAAATTTACTAAATCAAACTTCGGTATGTTTTGATACCGAAACTACAGGAATTGACGCCTTGAATGCGGAACTCGTTGGAATGTCATTTTCTTTCGAAAAAGGGAAAGCATTTTACGTTCCGTTTCCGGAAAATCAGGAAGAAGCACAAGTTTTAGTAGATAAATTCAAACCATTTTTCGAAAGTGAAACTATAGAAAAAATTGGTCAAAACATCAAATACGATTTAAAAATCTTGTCGCATTATGGCGTTCAAATCAAAGGAAAGTTATTCGACACGATGATTGCGCATTATCTGATTAATCCCGATATGCGTCACAATATGGATGTTTTATCGGAAACCTACTTGAAATATTCGCCAAAATCGATTGAGGATTTAATTGGCAAAAAAGGCAAGAATCAAAAGTCGATGCGTGAGGTGCCTTTAGAAGAAATCAAAGAATATGCTGCCGAAGATGCCGATGTAACCTTTCAATTAAAACAAAATTTCAGCCCAATTTTGGATAAAGCCGAAACCAAAAAATTATTTGATAAAATTGAAATTCCGTTAATTCCAGTTTTAGCAGCAATGGAATTGGAAGGGATCAATTTGGACGTTCCGTTCCTGAAATCAATGTCGGTAGAAATGGCAAAAGAAAGTGCCGCTTTGGAACAAAAAATATACGAAACGGCAGGTGAGAAATTCAATTTGGCTTCGCCAAAACAATTAGGAGACATTTTATTCGACAAATTAAAAATTGGCGGAGCGAAACAAAAAAAAACCAAAACCGGTCAATATGCCACTGGCGAAGAGATTTTAAGTTATTTAGAAAAAGACAATCCAATCGTTAAAGACATTCTCGAATGGCGTCAAATGGTGAAATTGCAAAGCACCTATATTGATGCGTTACCGAATCAGGTTGACAAAAAAACAGGACGCGTTCACACCGATTATATGCAAACTGTGGCTGCAACAGGACGTTTGAGTTCGAATAATCCGAACTTGCAAAACATTCCAATTCGTACCGAACGAGGACGATTGATTCGTAAAGCCTTTATTGCTCGTGACGAAAATTACACCTTAGTTTCTGCGGATTATTCTCAAATAGAATTACGAATTATTGCCGCTTTGTCTGGAGAAGAAAATATGATTAAAGCTTTTCAAAACAACGAAGACATTCACAGAAGTACGGCTGCAAAAGTATTCAACGTTTCATTGGAAGAAGTGACCAAAGAACAACGTAGCAATGCCAAAACCGTGAATTTCGGAATTATTTATGGAGTTTCTGCTTTCGGACTTTCGAATCAAACATCTCTTTCACGAAAAGAAAGTGCCGATTTAATTGAAGCATATTATGCGACGTATCCAAAATTGAAATCGTACATGAGCAATCAAGTTGATTTTGCTAGAGAACACGGTTATGTGCAAACTGTTTTAGGTAGACGTCGTTATTTAAAAGACATCAATTCGGCTAATATGATGGTAAAAAGTGGCGCTGAAAGAAATGCCGTAAACGCACCAATTCAAGGTTCGGCAGCCGATATTATTAAAATAGCCATGATTAATATCCATAAAAAATTAACTTCTGAAAATTGGAAATCGAAAATGTTGTTACAAGTACATGACGAATTGGTTTTTGACGTTCACAACTCAGAATTAGAAAAAATCCAACCAATGATAAAACACGAAATGGAAAACGCCTTTAAAATGGATGTTCCGTTGGTAGTTGAAATTGGTGTTGGTAAAAATTGGTTAGAAGCACATTGATACTAAAAAAGACAACTTAAAAGTTGTCTTTTTCAATTAGTTTATACATAAAAAAATGTTACTTCATTATTTCTTTTTTAACAAGCCAAAATTAATGGAGAAACTTTCTGCATCAGTAACATAAAAGCTTTTGGATTTGTTTTCAAAATTTCTTTGGATAGTTCTGTAGTTCTTTTTCGAGCAATTTGTGAAAAAAGCTACTATAACTTTCTTGTAGACTCACGTTGTCTTAATTCCGTATTGATAACAGTAGTACTAAACGTGTATGCTTCATCCTTACTTTCAAGTTTATCAATTAAAATTTTTGCTGCCACTTCACCTATTTCAGGTCCATGTTGACTAACGGTTGACAAACTTGGTGACATTCTTTTTGACCAAACACCATCTGCAAAACCTATTATTGAGAGAGTTTCTGGAATTTTATAGCCACTTTTTAATCCTAGTTTTAATGCGGAAACCGAAGCGTGCTCATCAAGGGCAAAAACGGCATCTACTTTATTATTCTTAAAAAAATCAACTACTTTTTGATCAAAATCGGTTTCGTTATCTGTAAGAATAATTAATTTTTCATTCAAAGGAATACCATTATCTTTAATTGCTTTATAAAAACCTTCTGCTCTCAATTTTCCAACGCTTAAATTATCTATAGCAGAAAAAAGAGCTATATTTTTACATCCAGTTTTGATTAAATGTTCTGTGGCGTTTACTGCCGACTCTAAGTCGTCTACAACAACTTTATCACAATTTACATTGTCAGAAATTCTATCAAACATGACAATAGGTGTTCCTTCATTAATAATACTATTAAAATGATTGAATTGTTGTAATTTTTGTGTTTCCTCAGCAACAGATAAAATGAATCCATCAATGGTTCCGTTGCTCAACATTTCAAGGATATTAATTTCTTTTTCTAGTGATTCATTCGAAATACAGGTGATAACTTTATACCCTTTTTCATCAGCTACCTTCTCGATACCCGTAAAAACTTTTGCAAAAAATGAATTTAAAATATTAGGGATGATAACCCCAATAGTCTTAGTGCTTCTGTTTTTTAAATTTAAACCAATAACATTGGGTTTGTAATTTTTTAGTTTGGCATATTCTTGAACACGTTGTTTGGTCGGCTCACTTATTTCAGGACTTCCATTTAACGCTTTGGATACTGTAGAAACGGAAACTCCTAATTCTTTAGCTATTTGTTTTAATGTGGCTTTCGATTTCATTTTGCTTTTTGTTAAAGTGTAAAAATAACAAAATTTACACTTATTAAACGTTTACAATTCAATTCTTTATTGTTTTAAACAAAAGTTGATTGACAAAAACCTGTAAAAACTGAATATAAAGATGATTTTATACCAAAACGAAAGGTATTTTTCGTTCCTTAAACCTATTAAATAATAGGATTTTAACGAAAAACATAATCACTTTAAAAATATTTAAATTTTGCTATTTGCTTTTATAATAAATAATTGTACTTTTGCAACCCCTTTATTTGGGATGGAATGTTTAATTAAAATAAAATTATGGACGCATTAAGCTACAAGACACAATCTGCAAGCAAAGCCACTGTTACAAAAGAGTGGATCATTGTAGATGCTGATGGTCATAACTTAGGTCGTTTTGCTTCAAAGGTCGCTATGATTCTTAGAGGTAAATACAAGCCAAGTTACACACCTCACGTCGACTGTGGAGATAACGTAATAGTTATCAACGCAGAGAAAATCAACCTTACAGGTAACAAACTTGACGACAAAACGTATATTCGTCACACAGGTTATCCAGGAGGACAAAGAAGTTTGACTGCAAAAGTTTTGCAATCAAAAAACCCTGCTTCACTTATTGAAAAAGCAGTGAAAGGAATGTTACCTAAAAATAAATTAGGTGCAGAACTTTTCAGAAATTTAAATGTAGTAGTAGGAACTGAGCACAAATATAGTGCACAAAAACCTAAAACCGTTAACCTAAACGATCTTAAGTAATGGGAGTTATTCACAAAATCGGTAGAAGAAAATGTGCAGTAGCACGTGTTTATGTTTCTGAAGGAACAGGAAAAATTACTGTAAACAAAAGAGAGTTTGCAACTTACTTCCCAACGGCTACTTTACAATACAAAGTGATGCAACCAATGTCTATGACAAACAATGCAGAAAACTTTGATGTAAAAGTAAATGTATATGGTGGTGGTTCAACAGGTCAAGCAGAAGCTGTGAGAATGGCTCTTGCAAGAGCAATGTGTGAAGTGGAAGCTGAAAACAGAGCTATCCTTAAACCAGAAGGATTACTAACAAGAGATCCAAGAATGGTAGAACGTAAAAAATTCGGTCAGAAAAAAGCGCGTAAGAGATTCCAATTCTCTAAACGTTAATCGAATATTAGTTCATTTATTATTGAAATTAAAAACAAAGTTGTCGATATTCCTTGTAAAAAGGGAATTAGTTTAGCATCGAAATGCAGTCCAAAGTCTCAAAGCCAAATGGCTTAAAGCGAAAAAGGTGACGCATTGCTAATCAAACGGAACGTAAACTATTACACAATGGCAAACAAAATTGACGTTAAAGAATTATTAGAAGCAGGTGTTCACTTCGGACACATGACTCGTAAATGGGATCCAAATATGGCTCCATACATTTATATGGAACGTAATGGAATTCACATTATCAATCTATATAAAACAGCAGCAAAAATTGAAGAAGCTAACGAAGCTTTGAAAAAAATTGCAGCATCAGGTAGAAAAATACTTTTCGTAGCTACCAAAAAACAAGCAAAAGATATTGTTTCAGAAAAAGCATTAGCTTGTAACATGCCTTACATCACTGAAAGATGGCCTGGTGGTATGTTAACAAACTTCGTTACTATCCGTAAAGCCGTTAAAAAAATGGCTACTATTGATAAAATGAAAAAAGATGGTACTTTCATGACACTTTCTAAAAAAGAAAGACTTCAAGTAGATCGTCTTCGTGCAAAATTAGAAAAGAACTTAGGTTCTATAGCTGACATGTCTAGACTTCCAGCAGCATTATTTGTAGTGGATATCAAAGCAGAACACATCGCCATAAAAGAAGCACAAAAATTAAACATTCCAGTTTTCGCTATGGTTGATACTAACTCTGATCCACGTGAAGTAGATTACGTTATACCATCAAATGATGATGCTTCAAAATCAATTGATAAAATTTTATCTTTAGTAACTGCTGCAGTTATTGACGGATTGGCTAACAAAACATCTGATAGTGATATCGCTCCTGAAGTAGAAGCGGAAGTTGCGGAAGAAGTAGTTGCTACTGTTGAAGTTGCTCCAGAAGTAGAAGCAGTTGTAGAAGCTACTCCAGAAGTAGAGACAACAGAAGAAACTAAATCTGAAGAATAAAACAAAAAATAATTACGAATTATTAATTAAGAATTACGAATTATTTTCACTCGTATTTCTAATTTGTAATTCGTAATTTCATTTTAAAAAGAATTTTTAATCATAAAATAAAAAAATTATGTCAACAATCACAATTACTGCTGCAGACGTAAATAAATTAAGACAAACTACAGGTGCCGGAATGATGGACTGTAAAAAAGCTCTAGTTGAAGCGGAAGGAGATTTCGATAAAGCTATACAAAACCTTAGAGAAAAAGGGCAAAAAGTTGCTGCTAACCGTTCTGACCGTGAGTCTTCTGAAGGAGCTGCTGTTTCTTTTATCAATGCTGACAATACTAAAGGAGTAATCATCACTTTAAACTGCGAAACAGATTTCGTAGGTAAAAATGAGACTTTCGTAACCTTAGCTAAAGAATTAGTGGGAAAAGCAATCAACTTCTCGTCTAAAGAAGCATTCTTAGCATCAGATTTCAACGGAATTACTGTGGCTGAAAAATTAATCGAACAAACTGGTGTTATCGGTGAAAAAATCGAAATCGGTGGTTTTGAAATCTTAGAAGGCGCTTTTGTTGGATCTTATGTTCACGTGAACAAAATTGCTGCCTTAACTGCTATTTCTGCACCAATTGCCAACGCTGACGTTTTAACAAAAGACATCTCTATGCAAGTGGCTTCAATGGGAGCTGATACATTATCTTACAAAGATTTTGATCCTGATTTCGTAGCTTCTGAACTTGCTGCTCGTATTGCTGTAATCGAAAAAGAAAATGAAGAAGCAAAACGTTTAGGAAAAACTTTGAAAAATGTTCCTAAATACATCTCTTTTTCTCAATTGACTGAAGAAGTTTTAAAACAAGCGGAAGAAGATGCTAAAGCAGAATTAAAAGCAGAAGGGAAACCAGAACAAATTTGGGATAAAATTATTCCAGGAAAAGTACAACGTTTCATATCTGATAATACAACTTTAGATCAAGAGAAAGCCTTATTAGACCAAAACTTCATCAAAGATGATAGTAAAAAAGTAGGCGATTATGTTAAAGGATTCAACGTTGAAATTACTGGTTTCAAAAGAGTTGCTCTAGGTTAATCCTAAATTAATTCCAATATAAAAGCCCGAAACTTTCAGAAAGTTTCGGGCTTTTTGTCTTTACTATTGTTACCAATTACTTTTTCTCAATAGGAAAATTTCTAGCACGCATCAAAGCATCTGTATTGGAACTTCTTCCTCTAAATTTTTTGTAGGCTATTTCAGGATCAATAGTGTTTCCTATACTGAAAACATTCTCATACAATCTTTTTGCTACAGCTTTATCATACATTCCTTTTCCTTCTGTGAAAGCTTCGGTAGCATCAGCACTGATAGCATCTGCCCATAAATAACCATAATATCCAGCAGCATAATCATCACTTGAAAATAAATGGCCAAACTGTGGAATGCGATGACGCATTACAATTTCGGTTGGCATATTTAATTTTTCTAAAGTTTCTTTTTCAAATTGTTTTAGGTCGATATCTGGATTTTCTAATAAATGCAATTTCATATCAACTAAAGCGCTGGAAATTGTTTCTACCGTTGAAAATCCTTCATTAAAATTGGCCGCTTTCTCAATTCGATTGACCAATGTCATAGGCATGGGAACATTGGTTTTATAATGCAAAGCAAAACGATTCAACACTTCTGGAGTAGCTAACCATCTTTCTAATATTTGTGATGGAAACTCCACATAATCTCTAGGTGTATTGGTTCCTGATAAACTTGGATAAGTCACATTAGAATTCAAACCATGCAACGCATGACCAAATTCATGAAACAATGTACTTGCATCTTCCCAAGACACTAAAATAGGTTCGTTCTCATTTCCTTTTATAAAATTACAGTTATTAGAAACTATGGTAATAACATCGCCATCCACTCTGCTTTGTTCTCTGTAGGCTGTCATCCATGCTCCAGAACGCTTTCCTTTGCGAGCATAGGGATCAAAATACCAAACGCCAACTACTTTCCCGGTAACTTTATTTGAAACTTCCCAAACTCTAACATCTTGGTGAAAAACAGGAACGTTATTTATTTGTTTAAAACTTAGATTAAAAATTTCTCCTGCAACCCAAAACATGCCTTCACGCAATTTTTCTAATTGCAAATAGGGCTTAACTTCGTTTTCATCCAAATCGTATTTGGCTTTTCTAACTTTCTCTGCATAGTAGCGATAATCCCAAGGTTCTATTTTGAAATTTCCTCCTTCAGCATCTACAATTTTTTGCATTTCGGCTACGTCTTGATGTACTTTTTCTACAGCAGGTTTCCAAACCGATAGCATCAAGTCTAATGTTTTCTCTGGTTTTTGAGCCATAGTATTGGACAAACTCCAATCAGCAAATGATTTAAATCCTAATAGCTTTGCTTTTTCAGCACGCAATTTCAGAATTTGAACCACAGTAGCATTGTTGTCGTTTTGATCACCATTATCACCACGCTTTACAAATTGTTCCCAAACCATTTTTCGGATTGGTCTAACACTCGAATAGGTTAAAAAGGGTTCTACATAAGAACGTGTGTTGGCCACTGTTCCTAAATCATTTCTGCCCAATTCTTTTGATTTGGCTTGATAGGAATTTATTAATTCTGTTGTCAATCCCAAAAGTTCTTGAGCTTCTGTAAAACCAATACTTCTTTCGTTTTCATCTGCCAATAAATTTTGGCTAAACTTAGTGAACAACCCAGCCAATTCTTGATTGATTTTTCCAATTCTTTCCTTGCTTTTAGCATCCGCTTTTGCGCCTTCGCGAACGAAATTTGAATAATATAACCATGCTAGTCGTTGTTGTTCTGGAGTTAACTTACTTTTATCGGGAGCATTATAAACCGCAGAAATTCTCTCAAATAATTTTGAATTTTGGAAAATTTTATTGTTTAGTTCAGAGAATTTAGGTGACATTTCAGATTCTAATACACCGAATTCATCAGTGTTTAAATTTGAACTAAAGATGTCAAAAACTGCTTTAATTTGAGTTAATTTTTTTCCTGCTTTTTCAAGCGCTACAAGTGTATTCTCAAAAGTTGCGGGTTTTGGATTATTAGCAATAGCATTGATTTCATCCAGTTTTTCACGCATGGCGGTTTCCAAAGCAGGCTTAAAATCTGCAATTTTATAATCGGTGAATGCAGGAACGCCTCCATATGGTCCAGTCCAATACTTTAAAAATGGATTTGAGGAATTTTGAGCATTGGCAATAAACATAGAGATACTCATTAAAAAGGTTAAAATTATTTTTTTCATTGTTTTAAAGATTTAGTTCAAATATAATCAAAATCAATGGAAGACAATCCAATGGAAGACATCAAAACATATTTGAAAAACTTAAGCATTATTTATATAAATTTGAGAATTCACAAAGCGCTATTTTATGTTTCAATCGAAAAAAGACACGGTTTATGTTGTTTTAGCAGGAATTTTTATTACCAATGCTATAGTTGCAGAACTCATTGGGGGAAAACTCATTCATGTGGGTTCATCTGTAATGAGTATTGGCATTTTACCGTGGCCTATTGTTTTTGTAACTACCGATTTAATCAACGAATATTTTGGAGAGAAAGGAGTTCGAAAATTATCATTGATTACTGCTTCTTTAATTGCCTATACGTTTGTTATTCTCTATTTGGCAATGAAAATTCCGGCGGTGAATGGGGAAAACTTAATTTCAGATAATCAGTTTAATGGTGTTTTTGGTCAAAGCATGTGGATTATTGTTGGAAGTATCATTGCCTTCTTAGTCTCACAGTTAATCGATGTAACTATCTTTCATTTTGTAAAAAACAGAACCGGAAACAAAATGATTTGGCTTAGAAGTACTGGTTCTACAGTGATTTCTCAATTGTTTGATAGTTTTATTGTACTTGGCATTGCTTTTTGGATGACGGGAAAAATGGATACACCAACATTTATAGTTTCTGCTTTTACTGGTTATTCTGTTAAATTATTGATTGCAGTTTGTATGACGCCTTTAATTTATTTAGGGCATTACTTAATTGAAAAATATATTCATGGAAAATAAGATACGTTGCGCTTGGTGCGAAAAAGATGATTTATACCGTGATTACCACGATAACGAATGGGGAAATCCAGTTTATGATGATGACAAGTTATTTGAGTTCTTGGTACTAGAAACCTTTCAGGCAGGAGTAAGCTGGCATTTAATTCTCAAAAAAAGAGAAAATTTTAGAAAAGCATTTCTCAATTTTGATTACCACCAAATTGCGTTTTTTGACGATTATGAGGTTGAAAAATTAATGAAAGATGCAGGTATTATTCGGAATACGTTAAAAATAAAATCAGCCATCAATAATGCCAAAGCATTCATTAAAATACAAGAAGAGTATGGTTCATTTTCAAAATTTATTTGGAATTATGTTGATGGAAAACCAATTGTTAACCATTTCAACTCCTTAAGTGAAATTCCAGCTTACACTCCTTTGGCAGAAAAAATTAGTAAAGATTTAAAAAAACGAGGTTTTAAATTTATTGGACCTACAACAATGTATGCTCACATGCAAGCCACAGGAATGGTCAATGATCATGTGGTCGATTGTTGGAAAAGAAAATAGTGCCCAGTTTTCAGTCGCAGTTTTCAGTCACAGTTTTTATTTAAAAGTATAAAAAATCGAACCTGAAACCCGAAAACCACTAACTTCTCAAAACCCTCATAAAAGTTTCTCTCGAAATCTCAAAAGCGCCTAATTTTTCCAAATGGTCATTGTGGACTTGACAATCCAACAGTTTATAATTATTTTCTTTTAAATAATTGACCAGCCATACAAAAGCTATTTTACTCGCATTGGGCACTTTTGAAAACATACTTTCACCACAAAAAATGTGTCCCAAATCTACGCCGTATAAACCACCAACTAGATCGTTATTCTGCCAAACTTCAACAGATTTTGCATAACCCATTTCGTGAAGCTTTGTAAACGATGAAATTATATCTTCCGAAATCCAAGTTCCATCTTGACCTTTGCGCTCAACTTGTTTACAATTGACAATGACTTCCTTAAAATTTTGATTAAAGGTAACTTTGAATTTATTTTGGTTAATCAAATTTCTAATACTTTTAGAAACTTTGTATAATTGAGGAACAACCACCATTCTTTCCGGTGGCGACCACCAAAGTATAGGTTCATCTTCATTATACCACGGGAAAATTCCATTTTGATAAGCCAAGAGCAATCGCTCCGTTGACAAATCGCCACCAACAGCCAAAATACCTTCATAAGAAGCTTCATCTACAGGTGGAAAAAATAAATCTTTTGATAGGAAATACATTGTTTAATTTCAAAATTCAATAGCAATAACAAAATTCAATTGTAATGAAAAAGTCAGAAATTCAAGTGTTACACTCAAACTTCTGACTTCAAACTTCTGACTTCAAACTTTCTAGAACGGTAAATCGTCGTGCTCTTCCTCTTTGAAATCAGTAGCAGGAGCAAACGCTTCGGCTGGAGGCATTGGAGCCATTCCTGGACTTGGCACTTCAGTTTGTAGTTTTTCGATTCTCCAACCTTGAATGTCGTTGAAATATTTTGTTTCTCCTTGTGGATTTGTCCATTCCCTTCCTCTCAAGTTGATGGAAACTTTAACTGGCTCACCTACTTGATAATTGTTCAACAAATCGCATTTATCTTGCACAAAATTGATACTGATAAATTGTGGATATTGCTCTTCTGTTGCTACAACTAATTCTCTTTTTCTAAAGCTAGCACTCACTTGTTGCTCTGCATTAATCACTTTAATTTTTCCGGTTACTTCCATAATTATTGTTTTGCTAAAAGTACTTTCCAAGCCGAAAGCACATCATTATTATTCAAATATTCTTTTGCTTTTTCGTGAATTTTTTGCTCATCATCTGAACTCAAAACACCCTTAACCGCAAAATTTTGTTTTACAAATATAGTAATTTCTTCTTGTGTTGGCAATGCTTCTACATTCCCTAATTTACCCAAATCATTCCCATCAAAAACAACACTTTTTTTAATAAAATCTGGAATAGCATCTACTCCAATTCCTAGTGTAACCAATGGCTTTTCTACTTCGAACAATCCTTGATTGGAACGTGAATACCAATTGCCACCAAGACGAGAAACCAAATCGATTTTGTGTTGGTCAATTACTCCTTTTTCGTCCAAAACAGTTTCGTTGATGTGAATTTTAACTACTTCACATATAATTAAATTTCCAGCACCACCTTGATTTCCCAAAGCAATAATTTCATTCACTTTGCACTCAAACTGCACCGGACTTTCCGCCACTCGATACGGTTTTATCATATCAGAAGGCAACATCGTTAATCCCGATTTCAAGAACTCATTTACTCCATCAGCATATTCCGTGCTCGATAAAGAAGCTTGTTGTACAATAGCATAATTCACCACATTAATCACTACTTCTCTCGTCGCTTCACAGTTTTCTAGCGTGTGTTTGGTCGTGTTATTTCTAACGCGTCGTGCAGGCGAAAAAACCAAAATTGGCGGATTGGAACTAAACACATTAAAGAAACTAAATGGAGATAAGTTGGGCTTACCATTTTTGTCCATAGTACTCGCAAAAGCAATTGGTCTTGGTGCAACGGCACTTTGCAAATAGCCTTGTAGCTGTGCTGGTGAAAGTGTATGTGGTTCGAAACTGAGCATCTTTTTTTATTTTCCCAAAAATACAATTTTTATTTATTTTGTAGCGACCCGAACGAAGTGAATTGGAGAAGCAATGGTTTGGTCATTCTTGTTGTCCATTTTCCTGCTATTTGTTTCAATAATTTTGTCAAAGTTTAAAACTTTGACAAAATTGATTTCCACTTCTATCAGGGCTAATTTAATAAACGCCTTGCGATTTTAAAGCTTTTCTTTTTATTAGAAAATTTTCTAAATGCAATTTTTCGAAAAAGATTAGTAAGGAAATGTTTTTAAAAAGTATATGTCATTCAAATGTTTAAAAATCAAGGAAATTATTTATAGCATTTTCTTTAATTATAAAATAATTTTGGAGGAAATTGTGATTACAATTTATCCCTTCTATTAATCTCTTCCAAAAATTCATTGTAAGTAAAAATTTTTCCTGTTAAGCTTGGTAGTTGAATTTCAAGTTTTTCATTTTTAAATTTAATATCGTATGCTATTATTTCATAATGCTTAAGGTGCACTTTTAAAATTAACCCTGGTAAACCAGAATATTTGAATGGCCCATCAGAAATTGAAATATCTTCAGTAAACCATACGTAAATAGTATTTCCAAATTTATTTGACGATGCTTTTTTACATTTATAACCTAAAATAGTTTCAGTTTCATCCAAAATTTTCCAATTCCATTCTATTAGATTATCAGCTATTTTCATTTTTTCGTCAAAGAATAGTTCTTCATAAATTTTATTTTTTTCAAAATCTTTTATAAATAATTTTTCTTTTACTCTTAAATCTATTCCATCTGATATAATCTTAGTATCAATACTCTCACCGTTTTCATTAATTATTGTAGTATCAATAATTTCTTCTTCAATCTTTATTTCTATTTTTTCATTTTTGTATTGCGATAACTTACCGTCAGTAATTAATTCATAAGAGTAAAAGTTTGGCTTATAACAAATTTGAATGTTTTTTGGTAAATTTTTTAATTGGGTAGAACTTGAGTTTATTTCATTTTCAAAATATTTTATACTAACCGTTTGAGAAAAACAATTAATATTTGAAAGAAAAAAAAGAAAAAATATTGTTTTCACTATATTAGGTTTTAGTATTCAATATACTAAATCACAAAAAACAAATAACTTGTGCAAATTTTTAACAATTGCTTTAAAAACTTTAACATTTGTTTTTTTAAATTTTCTGATGGTATTTAAATTGTGCTTTTAAAAAAATTTACAAACAATATTTTTATTGCTTTTGTTATATTTATAAAAAATTTCTAAATGCAATTTTCCGAAAAAAGAAATGTTACCCGTTGGATTATCATTATGGCTTCATTTGTCATTGTGAGTTTGATTTTGTGGAATACGTACACTTTTTTTCAAATTTTCAAGAATGAAGAACGTTTAAAAATGGAACTTTGGGCCAATGCCCAGAAAACTTTAATCAATGCCAATGAAAATACTGACGTTGATTTGCCGCTTCAAATATTTAACAACAACACCACTATCCCAGCAATTCTTATAGAAAATAAGAAAATTATAAACCACACTAATATTGAAGAAAATATTACTAAAGACGAGAAAAAACTTTCTGAATTTTTAGAACGTCTAAAAAAGCAAAATGATCCAATTGTTATTGAATATCTGCCTGGAAAATTTCAATATTTATATTATGGAGATTCTTCATTAATCAATAAACTAAAATACTATCCTGTTGCTTTATTGCTCATTATTTTTCTGTTTGGGGCTTTGGTATACAATTTTTATCGCAGTACAAAAATGGCCACCCAAAACAAGCTTTGGGCCGGAATGGCAAAAGAAACGGCTCATCAAATTGGCACGCCATTGTCTTCTTTAATAGGTTGGCTCGAAATCATGAAAGCCGATAATGTGGATGAAACCACTATTACTGAGATTGAAAAAGACATCAATCGATTGCAAACCATTACGGATAGATTTTCAAAAATTGGTTCTGAACCCATACTCGAAAAAAGAAATATCATTGAAGAAACCGAGCAATCATTTGACTATTTGAAATCAAGATTTTCAAGTCAAGTGGAATTTTCATTCAAAGCACCTAAAAATCCTATCATGGTTTCTTTAAACCCAGCTTTACACAGTTGGACTGTGGAAAACTTAGTGAAAAATGCTATCGACGCTATGAAAGGCAGAGGAAAGTTGAAATTGGTGATTGAAGATGATGATAAATGGGTAAACATATTAGTGTCAGACACTGGAAAAGGAATTCCAAAAAATCAATTTAAAAGAATTTTCGAACCCGGTTTTACCACTAAAAAACGCGGTTGGGGTTTGGGTTTGTCTTTGACTAAAAGAATTGTAGTAGAATACCACAAGGGAAAAATAAAAGTACTTAATTCCGAAATAAATAAAGGAACTACTATGCAAATCACTTTCAAAAAGGCATAAAAAAATCTCGTTTTCACGAGATTTAATTTTATAAATGCTGCTGAATAGCTTTTGCTAACTCTTCAAACTCTTCTTTGGTTAAAGAAACTTTTCGCTGAAAACGCATATCGTCCATATCGTGTAAAGGAATTAAATGAACATGAGTATGTGGCACTTCTAATCCAACTACTGCAATGCCTATTCTTTTGCAAGGCACTGTTTTTTCGAGAGCTATTGCCACTTTTCTGGAGAATTTCATTAATCCCAAATACAATTCTTCCTCCATTTCAAAAATCTTGTTGATTTCTTGTTTAGGAATACAAAGCGTATGTCCTTTGGCATTCGGATTTACATCCAAAAAAGCTAAAAAATTTTCGTCTTCTGCTATTTTGTAACAAGGAATTTCTCCGTTAACTATTTTGGTAAAAATACTAGCCATGTTAGTCTCTTGAAATCTCTAAAACTTCGAAATTTAATTTTCCGTTTGGAACGGTAATTTCAGCAACTTGCCCGACAGATTTTCCCAGCAATCCTTTCCCAATTGGAGAAGTTACTGATATTTTACCTGATTTTAGATCGGCTTCACTTTCGGCTACAAGCGTGTATTTCATCTCCATTCCATTGGCTTGATTTTTAATTTTGACATTAGACAAAACCAAAACTTTTGATGTGTCAAGATGACTTTCGTCAATCAGTCTTGCATTTGAATGTATTTCTTCTAGTTTAGCAATTCGCATTTCTAGCATTCCTTGTGCTTCTTTTGCTGCATCATATTCAGCATTTTCAGATAAGTCACCTTTATCTCTTGCTTCCGCAATATCTTGCGATGCTTTTGGACGCATCACGCTTTTCAAATAGTCTAATTCTTCTCTTAATTTTTTTAATCCTTCTGCCGTGTAATACGATACTGTACTCATAATTTCATCATTTATATAAATAGAAAAAATCCCATCGCAACGGGATTTCTTTTTGCAAAGATAGTATTTTTTAATTTATTTCAAATTTGTTTACGTTTAGTAACGTTTGTCAAAGTTAATTAATTTAAATTTGTTTCGCTATAGTAATCTAATAAATTTATATGAAAAAGATTTTTTTTATGCTGTTTATTATTCCTTTTGCCATTAGTTGTGATGGTGGAACTGTAAATAACAACAATCCAAATATCCCAAATTACCCGGTCAATTTGCAAATAAATTTAAATTTACCTGCGTACAGCAACTTACAATTTCCAGGCAATCGCATTATTGACTTTTCACAAGGCGCACGAGGAATTGTAGTTTTCAATACCGGAAGTGGTTTTGTGGCATACGATTTAGCCTGTCCAAATATAGCTTTCACAGTTTGTACAACCCCAATGACTGTTCCACCTGGAAATATTAACGCGACTTGTAGCTGTGATAATACAGTTTATAGCTTGTATTCTGGTCAAAGTGCAGGACAACCATACCCAATGAAACAATATCGCGTCAATCAAAACGGAACTAATTTGATTATTACTAATTAGAATTTCAATGTAAGCCCAGCCAAAAAATTAATTCCGGCTTGTGGATAAAACCCTGTTCCTTCAAAAGTCGTTGTATTTCCTGAACTGTCGGTATCATCAAAAGTGTAGAAATAGCCGTTGGTCTCGTATTCAACATTAAAAATATTGTTGACCAATGCAGAAAAAATTATCGATTTTAGTCCTTTATTGATATTCCATTGGTAGGTAAAATTCAAATCATTTATAAAAAAAGCATCCAAAACTGAGTTTTGCGAGTCGATATTACCCATAAACTGTTGACCTACATATTTTGAAAATAATGAAACCTGCACAGTTTTGATGGGCTGATAGGTTAATCTATTTCCAAAAATAATACTCGGCGAAAATGCAATATCTGTATTTCCTAGGTTTTGTAAAACGCCATCTCGTTGAAAGTTAAAATCTCTATTTTTATTTTGACTTAAAGTCATATTTGGGTTTAGCGTTAATTTTTGGGTCAGTGTAATCAAAGACTCTACTTCTAAACCCAAACGATAGCTGCTTCCACTGTTGGTGAAAATTGGCGAACCTACATCATTCAATGCGCCAGTTAAAACTAGCTGGTCATTGTAATTCATATAAAAAGCATTGGCAGAGAGAGTTACTTTTTTTGAATTGTACTTCCATCCTAGTTCATAATCAAATAGTCGTTCTGGTTTTGTACTTCCGTTTTCATAGTCATCGCGACGCGGTTCTTTATTGGCCACGCCGAAGAAACCGTAAAATGAATTTTTTTCATTTAATTGATAATTCAAACCCATTTTCGGATTGAAAAATAGAAACGTATCGTTCACATCATCAAACCGAAAACTGGTTGCTTCATAAAAAACCATTCGGTATTGTAAATCGGCAAAAACAATCAATTTACCTAATTGCTGTGATGCTTTTGCATAAAAATTTACATCATCTTTATTCCCAATATCATCATAATACCTATTTTCGCTTGGGATGTAATATTGTGTCCAAACTACTTCCCCAAAATGATCACCAAGATAACGATTTGCTGCGCCACCAATCAAAATATCCGTTTCAGGCGTTCTATAATTTAAAGAGAATGTGGCACCAAAAAAATCGTTATCAAGCCATCTTTTTCGAACTAAATCGGAAACTGAATTTCCATTAAAATCGGGCAAATTATAGTCCGCCAATGTTTCATCTTCACGATATTGCTCAAAATATCCTTTCCCGATGGTGTAATGCAGTGCTACATTTGAAATCCATTTTTGAGACCATTTTTCGGACCAATGCAATTGGAAATGATTTTGTGTATAATTATCGGTTTCATCATCATAAAACTGAGTGTTACCAAACTCATCGGTATACATACCAGCAACATTATAGGTTCGATCATTTTTTAATTTTTCTGGGTCTTCAAGACCATACCAAGCTTGATAGGTTTTTTCTTTTCCGCCAAAAGCCAAAAATTTAACTTGTGTTTTCTCAGTTATATAATTTACATTAAAAAAATACCCGGAAAGTTGTGAAGAAGCTCGGTCTATAAAACCATCTGAAGCAATATTGGACAAGCGCGCATTCATTTCAAAATTGTTGTGCAATCCAGTTCCAAAAGCTAGAGTGTGCTTTCGCGTGCCAAAACTTCCCGCAGAATTGGCAATTTCAGCATAGGCTTTTTCTTGAAATGATTTGGTTTGCATGTTTAAGCTTGCGCCAAAAGCACCAGCACCATTTGTTGATGTTCCAACACCGCGTTGCAATTGAACACTTTCTAGAGATGAAGCAAAATCGGGCAAGTTGACAAAAAAAGTTCCCTGACTTTCGCTATCGTTGAATGGAATTCCGTTTAAGGTAACGTTTATTCTTGAACCATCGGCGCCACGAACTCTTAAGTAAGTATAACCAACACCGTTTCCAGCATCGGTTGTTGATACTACAGAAGGCAAAAAATTTAAAAGTACTGGAATATCTTGACCAAGATTGCGCGGAGCAATTTCTTCTTTTGAATAATTGGTAAACGTGATTGGGTTTTTCCCTTTTGCTCTGACAGATGAAACGGTTACTTCATTGAGCGCATTGACTTTTGTAGTGTCTTGTGCTTTTTGCTGTGCTGTTGAAAGTAAAGAAAATAGAGTAAAGAAAATAGATAATAGACTTGTTAATCTAAATGTTTGTGCCATCGATTTGTTGTGGCAAAAGTTGAATAAGGTTTTCATTCGTAAAATAATTTACAAATAAAAAGAGGTAATTATTCTTTGTTAAAAATTAAAATGTTGTTTCCTGTGACAAAGTCAGCGTGCACTCTGTTTTGTCACTTTTCCCTAAACAGCATTACCTGTTCTAGGTTCATTGGGTATAATCTCAGCTCGTAATTTAGAGCACCCCTTTTGAGACAAGGCAAAGATAATTAAAGTATTAAGATTAGAGTATTAAGTATTAAGATTTTTTTGTCTTACTACTTTGTACTTGATACTTAATACTACAACTCTGGCTTTCTTCTATTCTGTTTAATTTCCGAAAGATTGCGTTTGGCTTTGATTCTTTTTTCTATAACAGAATGCGGAATTTTGGTGGCTTTTCTTTTCTTTGGAACTAGTAAAGACTTTGTAATCAATTCTAAAAAACGCTTCGTGACAATATCTTTATTGCGGAGTTGGCTTCTGTCTTCGTCACAGTTTATTATCAGTAAATTTTCGTTAGATAATTTGGAAGCCAGTTTGTTTGTAAGCAATTCCTTTTCCTCTTCTGTCAATGCATGTGAGGTATTCAAATCAAAAGTCAAAACTACTTTGGAGGAAACTTTATTCACATTTTGTCCGCCAGCACCAGAACTTCTAACCGCTTTGAATTGAAGTTCGGAAAGTAACACATCAGTTTTCATGTTGCGGTTGATGTGCAGGTTTTAATAAGTCGTTCACGGTTTTCACTGGATTGAAAGTCACTAGTGGCACTTCTACAAAAACGGTAATCCATTTTGCCATAGCACCATTCCAAAGTCCGGGAAGTTCGTATGATTTGAGTTCTTTCCCTTTGTTATTTTTATGAACAATAAAACCCATATTGTGATTTACAAATTGATCTAAATCAAATTTTTTACCTTTGTGATTTTTTGTGCTACAAACTAAATCAACAGGATTAAAATGGGTTGCTTTTGCTAAAATTTCGGCTTGTTTTGGATTCTGAATATCCACTTGAGAACTTTCTACAATTTGCAGTGTCAAATGTCCTTTTTCATTTCGAACCCAAAAAGGTCCGCCACCAGGTTCGCCTTCATTTTTTACCATGCCACAAACGCGAATGGGACGATTCAATTTGTTTTTTATCGATTCGACTTTATTCTCAAAAGTGTATTTATCAAAACCTTCATAGAATTTTATGTTCAATTTTTTGGTCATAAAATCAACAATATCGGGTAAATAACCTTCGTTTAACTCACCTGTTTCAATAGCTTTTACTATTGAGAAAACTTGGCTTTGCAAATCGATTAAAATTCCTCCTAATGCTTTTTTGTATAAGGTGGTTTCTTCAATATGGTTTTGGATTACGTTGTCAATATTTTTTATAAAAATAATATCGGCATCTAGATTTTTTAAATTTGTAATTAATGCGCCATGTCCTGCTGGTCTAAAAACCAATTTTCCATCTTCATTTCGCAAGGGTTTATTTTGTATATCAACGGCAATGGTATCTGTTGCTTTATCTTGATACGAAAACCTAACGTTTATAGATGTTCCTGATTTATTTTCCACTTTTGTCTTTACACTTTCAATGGTTTTCTTAAATAAATCTTCATGATTTTCCGAAATGGTAAAATGTAAATGCGAAACAGCATTTGCAGAAGCATAAAAAGCACATTCGTTCAAATGTTCCTCAACAGGTGTTGCCGTGTGCGTTGCATATTTATGAAAGTCTAAAACGCCTTTGGGTTTGTTAGCAAAATCAAAATGTTCTGATGCCAGCATGGTTTTAATGAAATGATAACTCTTTTCATGACTTTCTAAAGAATAATAATTGTCAACCAAAAGCTTAACTTTTGATTTGACTTGATCATAAAATGGGAATTTTTCAATTCCAGCTAAAAAAATGGGAAGGTTTTTATCTTTTTTCCTATTGATGTAGGCGTTTATAGTTTCGTTTTCTGGTTGAAATTCATTTAAAAATTCATTCAAAAACTTGAACATCCTACTAGCTGCACCAGAAGCAGGAACAAATTTTTTGAGTTTTAAAGAGTTTCTTTTGGTATCAAAAGTGGTCGCGAAATTTTGAAATTCTGCATTAGACAACTTTATAATACCGTCATTTATTGTCGCTGGTTTATCCAAAGTTACTTTGGGGATTCCTGCTTCAAAAATGGAAAGTTCATTGGCGATTTTTGACAACGAAATGCCATGACCTTTGATTTGCTCAAAATCATGTTCTGTGAAACCTTTATTTTTCAATATCTCTATTGCAATTTTTTCTTCCATTCTAGATAGCCATAAATGGCAATAATTGTAAAAATTAAATATTGAATACTCGTAAACGAATATCCTTTGACAAAATACATGGGAATTGAAATAAAATCACCTATTATCCATAAAATCCAATTCTCTATTTTTCGCCGCGCCATAAGCCACATTCCCACAAAGAAAATACCCGTCACTAGAGTATCTACATAAGATGTCCAGTGGGTAAATTTATCAAAAAATGTGTAAACGGCGGCTACAAATCCTATTGTTAACACAAAAATGATTAATGACCATTTCTTTTCTGACAAAGTCATTCTTGAAATGGGAAATTCTACTACATTATCTTTTTTTCGGGTCCAATGATACCAACCATAAATACTCATGACAACATAATAAAAATTAATCATCATATCGCCTAGCAATGACCATTTCCAAAGCAAATACACATAAATAGCCGTATTGATAATTCCCGTTGGAAATACCCAAATGATATCTTTTTTGGCAAACCAAACACTCAACAAACCAAAAAGTATAGCCGTAACTTCTAGTGCAATTTCATAGGTTGGATAATTCTTATATTGAGAAAATAGAAACTCGAGCATTAGTCAAAAAAGTTTATGTCATTTTCAAAAGCTGTTCCAATAACTACCATATCTGCACCGGCATTGAAGGCATCATCTATAGCTTTTTTTGAACGAATACCACCACCAACAATCAAAGGAATCGAAATTCTCTTAGCTACATTTGAAATCATTTCCAAAGGAACGGCATTTTTTGCACCACTTCCCGCTTCGAGATAAATTAATTTGTTGCCTATTAGTTCTCCCGCTTTGGCGGTTTGTGAAACATAATCGTGATTGTTTCTGTCTAAGGGTTTGGTTTTACTGACACGTTCTACGGCAGTTTCGCCTCCACTTTCGATGAGAATATAACCTGTGGAAATAATTTCTAAAGCTGTTTTTTCCAAAACAGGAACCGAATCTACTTGGTGTTCAATTAAATAATCTGGATTTCGTCCTGAAAGTAATTGTAAAAATAAAATTCCATCTGCTTCTGCGGAAATTTGCTTTGAATTTCCTGGGAAAAGTAAAATCGGTAATTGGGTGTTTCGCTTTAAAATCCTTATCAAATCGCATAAATGGTTTCCATTAAAAGAACTTCCACCAACGAAAATGTGTGTAGCTGGCGATTGATTTATTTTTAAAACTAATTCTTTTGCTTGTTCCAAATCTAATTTGTCTGGATCAAGAAGAATGGCAACTAGTTTTTTATGCTGAGATTTTGCGCTAAGAATATTCTGGTAGATAGCTTTCATATTATTTTTCAAGCGAAACTGAATTAAAAGCACAAACAAAAACATACTCTTCGATGAAATCAAAAAGAATGTCAAAGTATTCTACTGTTTTGTTAAATCGCAATTCTGCAGTACAATTTTTGTCTGTTAACGAAAAATCGTGTTCGAAAATATGATCGGGAAAACTAATGCCTTTTTCGTTTTTGATTTTAAAAACCGCTTCTTTTATTCCCCAAACCACTGTTGCTTTCTGTATTTGCTCGTCGTGTGATAGATTTTCGAGATGAGAAATTTCCATGAAACGAGGAGCTATTTTTAAAGTTTTCTCTTTTCTGATTTCTAAATCAATCCCAATAATGACATCACTTATAGTTATGGCTGAAAAATCATGAGAATGGGAAATGGAAATATGCTTTCCATCTTTCAAATGTGGTTTTCCAAATTCGTCGTAATACAAATCAAAATCAGTATAACCTGCTTCCATCAAAAGTCTCCTAACACTTAAAAAACCTTTTTGATGTGCCTCGGATTTCATAGTATTTAATCGTGCTATCGAAACTTCATTTAGTGGTACACTATGAAAAAGTTCCTCGAAGGTTTCTGTTATTTTCCAAACAAAAACTTTGGTGAAATCGTTTAATGCTATGATTTTGAGTAAAGGCATGGGCAAAAATAAATTATCTAATTGTATTTCAGAAAATTAAGGAGTTGAACAATTCACAAAAAAGCTAAAAACCCTTTTTTAATTCTATCTTATTGTGTAGTTTTGCAAAAATTTTAGCTAATATAAATATTTTATACATGAGTACACAAACTTTACCATTTGTAGCTTACAAAGTTAAGGACATTAACTTGGCAGCTTGGGGAAGAAAAGAGATTGAACTAGCGGAAGCTGAAATGCCAGGATTAATGGCGCTTCGTGCAGAATATGGCGCAAGCCAACCGTTAAAAGGAGCACGTATTGCAGGTTGTCTTCACATGACAATACAAACTGCTGTTCTTATAGAAACATTAATTGCCCTTGGAGCAGAAGTTACTTGGTCATCTTGTAACATATTCTCTACACAAGATCAAGCTGCTGCTGCAATCGCTGCTGCAGGAATTCAAGTGTATGCTTGGAAAGGTTTGGACGAAGAATCTTTTGATTGGTGTATTGAGCAAACGTTGTTCTTTGGTGAAGATAGAAAACCTTTAAACATGATTTTGGATGATGGTGGTGATTTAACAAATATGGTTTTTGATCGTTACCCAGAATTAATTTCTGGAATTAAAGGTCTTTCAGAAGAAACTACAACCGGAGTTCACCGTTTGTACGAAAGAATGAAAAACGGAACGTTATTCATGCCAGCCATCAATGTAAACGACTCAGTTACTAAATCTAAATTTGACAACAAATACGGTTGTAAAGAATCGGCAGTTGATGCGGTTCGTCGTGCAACTGATATTATGTTGGCTGGAAAAAGAGTAGTTGTTTGTGGATATGGTGACGTTGGAAAAGGAACTGCGGCTTCTTTCCGTGGTGCTGGTTCTATTGTTACAGTTACCGAAATTGATCCAATTTGTGCTTTACAAGCTGCAATGGACGGTTTTGAAGTCAAAAAATTAAATACTGTTGTAGCAAATGCTGATATTATTATCACCACAACAGGAAATAAAGATATCGTTATGGGAAGCCATTTTGAACAAATGAAAGACAAAACAATCGTTTGTAATATTGGTCACTTTGATAACGAAATTGATATGGCTTGGTTGAACAAAAACCACGGTGCATCTAAAGTTGAAATCAAACCACAAGTTGATAAATATACCATCGCTGGAAAAGACATTCTTATCTTAGCTGAAGGTCGATTAGTAAACTTAGGTTGTGCAACAGGTCACCCAAGTTTTGTAATGAGTAACTCTTTTACTAACCAAACTTTGGCTCAAATCGAGTTGTGGACTAACAGTGCCGCTTATAAAAACGAAGTGTATATGTTACCTAAACATTTAGATGAAAAAGTAGCTGCTTTACACTTAGCTAAATTAGGTGTTGAATTGGAAACTTTAAATGACGAACAAGCTGCTTATATTGGTGTTGACGTTCAAGGACCATTTAAACCAGAGTATTATAGATACTAGTATCAAGATTTAAGTACTAAGTATTAAGACTAAAACCCTTACAGTAATGTGAGGGTTTTTTGATTTAAAAAAGGATTTTTTATTTCAGAAATTCAAAAAAAACTGTATCTTAGATAAACATTTAAATAGTTTTATTTAAATCATTTAACAAGAAAAAAATAAACAAAGTCATGAAAAAGAATATACCCCTATTACTCTTTCTTTCCTTTTTCTTTTTTATTACTCAATTAAATTTTGCTCAAGAAAAAAAACCTAAAGTTGTTTTAGTTTTAAGTGGTGGTGGAGCAAAAGGTGTTGCGCATATTCCTCTTTTACAGGCGTTAGATTCGTTACATATTGTTCCTGACTTAATAGTAGGAAATAGTATGGGAAGCGTTATGGGTGGTTTGTATGCCATGGGATATTCTGGAGATAGTATTGCAAAATTGATAAAAGTTGCCGAATGGGATAAATTACTCGGTGGTGCAATTTCGCTAGAAAAAGTGAGTGTTGAAGAAAAAAGTGAATTTGGAAGATATTTGGTAGGTTTGGATATTAAAAATGGCAAACCAAAACCCGTGAGTTCGTTGTTGAGCGATCAAAATCTTAGACAATATTTATCTGAATTAACACATCCTGTTTATAAAATAAAGGATTTTGACCAACTTCCTATTCCTTTTAGGGCATTGGCTACAGATTTAGTCACTGGGCAGGAAGTTGTAATAGATAAAGGAAATCTTGCTACTGCAATTAGAGCAAGTATGTCTTTACCTGCTGTTTTCAATGCTGTTCCTTTTGACGGAACATTACTTGTTGATGGTGGAGTTGTCAATAATTTTCCAACTGATATTGCCAAAAAATTAGGTGCAGACATAATTATAGGAAGCGATGTTGGTGGAGGAATGGAACCTATTGACAAATTAGACAATTTTGTTTCTGTTTTAGTTCAAACAAGTATGCTAGTCAGTAACGTTAAAAACCCCGAAAAAAGGGAACTC
Source organism: Flavobacterium sp. RSB2_4_14 (assembly GCF_051547085.1). Classification (NCBI taxonomy): domain Bacteria; kingdom Pseudomonadati; phylum Bacteroidota; class Flavobacteriia; order Flavobacteriales; family Flavobacteriaceae; genus Flavobacterium; species Flavobacterium sp. RSB2_4_14. The sequence goes on along the minus strand of NZ_JBPTTL010000001.1, from coordinate 791,434 downwards.
TGCGATATTTTGGTAGACCACTTACCTAATTTAACCTATTCAACAGGAGATTTTGACAAGAGCAATATAATTTATGAAGAAGGTAAAATTGCTACTAAAGAAAATATTAAAAAATTAGCCAGTTTGGCTGAAAAATTAAAAGGATTTAAACAACGCACACACGAACTTCCAAAAACAGATAAAGAATTTGCTTTAGACACCATTATTTTTAAAAATGTTAGTAAAGATAATTTAGACCTTGTAATGGCAAGAACCAATATTAAGGAAGAAACAAAATACACTACTAATGATATTGCTCAAGGAATAGATAGAGCCATGGGTACTAATTTATTTAGTCGAATAAACCAATACACTTCAAATGATGGAGATAAAATAAGATTGGAATTAGATTGTCAAGAACACTCAAAAAATCAAGTAAACGCCTCTCTTCATTATGACACTTACAGAGGTGTCGGAATGATTTTGAATTATACCGCTAGAAATGTATTTGGTAAGTCATCTCGTATGCTATTAACTGCAGATATTGCAGAACAACCAAGAATGCGTATCGATTATCAGAAGATTTTCGGGAAAAATAAAGATTGGTGGTTTGGATCTGAAATGTATGGCGAAAAATTAATACAAGCTTTCTTTATTGATGGTAATCTTGCAGAAGATATGAAATACGATTCGTTTCAGTTTAACAATCAAATAAATAAAAACATAAATTCGATGAAAAGCTATATGGGAATTGGTTTAAACTATCAATATACCTATTTAAGACCTAAAACAAATCCTGAAGTTAGTGAAAATCTATTTTTAATAAATAGTTATTATTTCAACAATATTGAGCTTAATGTTCATTACTCCTACAATGATTTAAATAAAGTTTTCTTTGCAACAACTGGCTCAATTTTGCAGGCAACTGTTAGTCGCTCTTTACTGCATGACATTGATTATAATTTTGCAGAAGTTTCGACACAAAGTATCAATGGCGAAACAAATGGCTTTACCAAACTGAATGTAAATTGTGAAAAAAGACATCCAATAAACAAAAAAATTTCAGCACTTTTTGGCGCTACTACAGCATTCATTTTTGATGATCCGTTAAAATCAGGTCAAGTTTCCTTTTCGGAATATGGCTATGCAGCCAAATATTTTTTAGGCGGAACCGTTTTAAATCCTGGAAACAACAGTTATTTATTTGCTGGAATATATGATGACGAATTAAATGTTTCACAAATTATGAAACTAAATTTAGGCGTTCAAACCAATCCTTTTGGTAGTATTTTTATAACTCCTCATTTTGATATAGCATCAATTGGCTATGGGCCATTTAATGAGTATATAAAAGATGCATTTTCTCCAAGAGGAGATTGGCAAGATAGAACTAAAACCAGTTTATTACTTTCTGGCGGAGGAACATTAGCATACAACTCCATATTAGGACCAATTACATTTGATGCTTCATGGGTAAACGATATTAACAAAGTGAGATTGTTTTTCAGCATCGGATTTGTTTTTAATCCTGCAGATTGATAGAAATTTTTATTTTCCACAAAAATTTTTATTAAACAAAAAACCCGTTCACTTTAGTAAACGGGTTTTGAATTTTAACGAGCGTAATTCTTATGCTTCGAATGGAACTATAGAAACAAAAGATTTGTTATCTCCTTTTTTCTGAAATTTCACTACACCAGCAACTTTTGCATGCAAAGTATGATCTTTACCCATGTAAACGTTTTCTCCTGGATTATGCTTAGAACCTCTTTGTCTAACGATGATGTTTCCAGGAATTGCTGCCTGACCACCAAAAATCTTAACGCCTAAACGTTTTGATTCTGATTCTCTACCATTTTTAGAACTACCGACACCTTTCTTGTGAGCCATGACGTATAAGTTTTATATTGTTATTAATCTTGTGTATCTTCTTTTTTAGCTTTTGGCGCTTTTTTTACTTTTGGAGCTTCTACAGCTACATCAGTAACTTCTGCTTCAACAACAGCTTTTTTTGGTGCTGCTTTTTTAGCACCTGTAGCAGAAATACCTTCAATCACGATTTGTGTTAAAGACTGTCTGTGTCCATTTCTTTTTTTGTAACCTTTTCTTCTTTTCTTTTTGAAAACGATTACCTTGTCTCCTTTTAAGTGTTGTAACACTTTGGCTTCTACTGAAGCACCTTCTATAGCTGGGGCGCCTAAAGTAATGTTTCCATTATCATCTAATAAAAGAACTTTGTCAAAAGAAACTTTTGAACCTTCTTCATTAGTCAAACGGTGAACATAAACCTTTAAGTCTTTGCTTACTTTAAATTGTTGCCCTGCTATCTCTACGATTGCGTACATAACAATGATGTTTAATTAATTATTAAATCCCGACTTTTCGGGTTGCAAATATACTATTATTTGTTTTACTCACAACTCTTTACAAAAAAAAAAATTTCGCGCCCTTTTAGATGCTTCACAAAGTGTTAAGAAATTTTAAAATTTTAATCTTGCTTAATAAAAAAAAGTACTTTTGATGTAACAAATTAACCCTTTAGTTTACTAACACGAAAACTAAACAAAAAATTTTTATTTTTTATGAAAAATTCACTAATCGCTTTAAGTTCATTGCTTATGCTTGGAGGAACAGCACATGCCCAAAAGGTAGCTTTTGAGGAGTACGATTTACCAAATGGTATGCATGTTATTTTACACAATGACCCATCTGCTCCTGTTGTAATTACATCTGTGATGTATCACGTAGGTTCAAAAGATGAAAACCCAGAAAGAACAGGTTTTGCTCACTTTTTTGAACACTTATTATTCGAAGGAACAGAAAACATTAAAAGAGGAGAATGGTTCAAAATTGTAACTTCAAACGGTGGAACTAATAATGCAAATACTACTGATGACAGAACATACTATTTTGAAGTTTTCCCATCTAATAACACTGAATTAGGATTGTGGATGGAATCTGAAAGATTAATGCATCCAGTAATCAATCAAATAGGTGTTGATACTCAAAACGAAGTAGTAAAAGAAGAAAAAAGACTACGTGTTGACAACCAACCTTATGGAAACCTAATTGCTGAGGTTAAAAAGAACATGTTCAAAAATCATCCATATCGTTGGGCTACTATTGGCTCAATGGAACATTTAGACGCTGCAACTTTACAAGAATTTCAAGAGTTTAACAAGAAGTTTTATTCTCCAAACAATGCAGTTTTAGTAGTGGCTGGACAAATCGATATTAAACAAACGAAAGCTTGGATTGAAAAATATTTTGGCCCAATTCCTAGAGGAGTTGAATTAAAAAAACAAACTTTTACTGAAGAACCAATTACTCAAACAATTCGTGCTTCATATGAAGACCCAAACATTCAAAAAGAAATGGTTGTTGCTTCATACAGAACACCATCTATGAAAACAAGAGATGCTAGAATTTTAGATATGATTTCTACTTATTTAAGTAATGGGAAAAGTTCAAAATTGTACAAAAAAATTGTAGATGAGAAAAAAATGGCATTACAAATTGGTGCTTTCAATTACACTCAAGAAGATTATGGTTTGTATATTCTTTATGGATTACCACAAGGAGAAAACACTTCAGTAGATTTACTTAGAGAAATAGATGAAGAAATCGTAAAACTTCAAACGAATTTGATTTCTGAAAATGATTATCAAAAACTACAAAATATTTATGAAAGTAATTATGTAGATAATAATTCAAGCGTAGAAGGTGTTGCAGAAAATTTAGCAACTTTTTATTTATTGTATGGCGATGTTAATTTAATTAATACCGAAATAGAGATGTATCGTTCTATCACACGTGAAGAAATTAGAGATGTTGCAAAAAAATATTTAAATCCTAATCAACGTTTGATATTGGATTATGTTCCTGCAAAAGACAAAGCAGACCTAAACAATAATGAACAAGCTAAGCAAAATTAATAAAATCAAGAAAATGAAAAAATCAATTATAGTATTATCAAGCTTGTTTTTAACTTTAACTATGCAAGCACAAGACAGAACGCAACCAAAACCTGGTCCTGCACCTAAAATAAACATCAAAAAACCAGAAACTTTCTCCTTGCCAAATGGGTTAAAAGTTCTAGTTGTTGAAAACCATAAATTACCAAGAGTAGCATACAGTCTAACTTTAGACAATATGCCCTATGCTGAAGGTAACAAAAAAGGTGTTGATGATTTAACGAGCAGTTTAATTGGAAACGGATCTACAAAAACAACTAAAGATGCTTTCAATGAAGAAGTAGATTTTCTTGGAGCAAATATCAACTTCTATTCTTCTGGTGCATCAGCAAGTGGTTTATCTAAACATGCAAAAAGAGTTATGGAATTAATGGCTGAAGGTGCCTTAATGCCAAACTTCACTCAAGAAGAATTTGACAAAGAAAGAGAAAAATTAATCGAAGGTTTAAAGACCCAAGAAAAAAGCGTTACCGCAGTGGCTGGTAGAGTTGAAAAAGTGTTGGCTTTTGGCAAAAATCACCCATCTGGAGAATACTTATCAGAGGAAACAATCAATAATGTTACCCTTGAAGACATTAAAAATAATTACAAAACCTATTTTGTGCCTGAAAATGCCTATTTGGTTATTGTAGGTGATGTTAAGACTAAAGAGGTTAAGAAAATGGTAGAAAAACTATTTGGAAAATGGGCGAAAGCTTCAGCGCCAAAATTGACCTATCCAAATCCTGTTAATGTTGCATCTACACAAATTAATTTTGTGGACATGCCCAATGCGGTTCAATCAGAAATTACTCTTTTGAATACTGTAAATTTAAAGGTATCTGACCCTGATTATTTCCCAGTTATCTTGGCAAACCAAGTATATGGTGGTGATTTCAACAGTTATTTGAACATGAACCTAAGAGAAGCTCACGGCTGGACATATGGCGCACGTTCAAGTGTTGGTTTTGACAAAAACCTTTATAGCGAATTTAGAGCAAATACTCAGGTGAGAAACGCTGTTACTGATAGCGCTGTTGTAGAAGCTTTGAAAGAATTGAAAAAAATCAGAACAGAAAAAGTTTCTGAAGAAATTTTAAATAACGTAAAAGCAGGTTATATTGGTCGTTTTGTTATGCAAGTTGAAAAACCTGCTACTGTAGCTCGTTATGCTTTAAACATTCAAACCGAAGGATTACCAGCAGATTTTTATGAAAACTACATCAAAAATATCAATGCTGTTACTCCGGATGATGTTATGAGAGTGGCAAATAAATATTTCTTAGCTGATAATTTAAGAATTCTAGTTGTTGGAAAAGGTTCGGAAGTGCTTTCAGGATTAGAAAGTAGAAAAATACCAATATCATACTTTGATAAATTTGGTAATCCTACAGAAAAACCTGTGATGAAAAAACCAGTTCCTGCTGGAGTTACTGTAAAAACAGTTATTGATAATTATGTAGCTGCAATTGGTGGAGACAAAGCAATTAAAACAGTTAAATCGGTTTCTATGGTTGGTTCAACAACTATTCCACAAGCACCAGCACCTTTATCCTATACATCAAAAGTAGATTCAAAAGGAAGATTGGCCGTTGAACTTTCAATGGCAGGCATGGGTTCATTAATGAAGCAAGTGGTAAACGGAAACACTGGATACATGATGCAACAAGGTCAGAAAAAAGTTTTGGAAGGTAAAGAATTGGCAAAAGTGAAAGAAAGTGCTGTTTTGTTTAGTGAAACTTCATTAGCTACAAAACCAGGAGTTACTATTTCTGGAATTGAACCAATGAATGGAAGCGATGCTTATGCTGTTGTTGACGGGGATACTATTTATTACTTTGATGTAAAAACTGGTCTAAAAATAGCAGAGTCAACTACCGAAGAACAAGGTGGACAAAAAATGACAAGAGTTACAAGCTTCAATGATTATAGAGATGTAAAAGGAGTGAAACTTCCTTTCAACCAAATCATGAATGTAGGTTTTGAATTGGACATTAAAATGTCTGAAGTAAAAATCAACGAAGGAGTTTCTGATGCTGATTTTCAATAGTAAATCCTAAAATAAATTTTATAAAAAGATCACTAGAAATAGTGGTCTTTTTTATTTTTTGCTCGAAAGGTAAACACCAATAAGTATAATAAATGCTCCTAAAAATTGTACTGGAGTTAACATTTCACTATCTAACAATCCCCAAAAAAAAGCAACTACAGGAATTAAATAAGTTACCGATGTAGCAAAAACTGGTGAGGAAATTTGTATCAATTTATAAAAAAGAATATTGGCAATTCCAGTGCCAACAATTCCTAAAACGGCTACAAATAGCATGGCATGAGTAACGCTCTCGAGATGGATTATAGCAAAGAAATCTGTAAAAAATAAAATAAGCAACGCAGGAAACAACATCACCAAAAAATTACCAGTGGTAATAGAAAGTGGTTTTATATCTGATAAATATTTCTTTATAAAGTTTACATTCATCGCATAACAAATGGATGCTATTATGATCAAAATGGTATAATAATTCTGATTGGGATGATTCATCGCTCCATTAAAAATCAGTAAAATAGTGCCTGATAATCCAACAATAACACCAAATATCTGAGTTCGCTTAAAATCCAATCCAAAAACCAATGCACCAAGAATTAAGGTATTTAAAGGTGTCAAAGAATTTAATATAGAACTGACCGAACTATTAATTTGTGTTTGAGCAATGGCAAAAAGGTATGCTGGAATAAAAGTGCCAAATAAGGAAGTTAACGCTATATATTTCCATTTGCCCTGAGGAATTGTTGCTAAACTTTTAAATCCTATGATTAAAAGAAATAATGCACAAAAAATAATGCGCAATGATCCCAACTCAAATGGATTTAGCGCTACTAATCCTTTCTTTATTAATATGAAAGAACTACCCCAAATCAGGGCAAGAACAATCAGTATTATCCATTTTAATTGCTTTGATACCATTAGTATATTATTTTTTAAATTTTGTAAAAATTTTAAGAATCAACAGTTTAATTTTTCAATACTTTTGTACTTTAATTTGAAGGTCAAAATAACTTTAAAAAATATAATTATGAATTTTACCAAATCTTTACTAACACTTGCCTTCGCCTCTTCTTTACTATTAAGTTGTAAAGATAGCGCAAGTAAACCTCTTCCTAAAAATTTAAAAGAAACTTCAGCTCAAGAACAAAAAACAAATGCTGTTGCGGTCAAACCAGAAACAGCTAGTTTCAAAATAGAAGGAATGACTTGTGCTATGGGTTGTGCTAAAACTATTGAAACCAAATTATCAAAAATGGATGGTGTTCAAAAAGCGGTCGTTGATTTTGATAAAAAAGAGGCAACTGTATCTTTTGATGCTTCTGTATTAACCTCAGAAAAACTTATTGAAGCGGTAGAGACTACTGGTGATGGAGCTACCTATAAAGTAGCTGGTATAAAAACAAAATCTTAATACTGGTTAAGTTAAAATAAAAAAGGAACTCAAAATTGAGTTCCTTTTTTTATGAATTAGAATTAACTATTAATTTCTATTTACAATAGCATCTTGTTTCCAGCTTTTTACTGTAGCGACTCTGCTATCTGAATAATCAACTTCGCTTAAAGAGGTATTATTCCAAAAAAACCATTTTCCGGTTTTTTGACCATTAGTATATTCAGCCATTGACGATTTATTTCCGTTTTCATCAAACGCAATCCATTGTCCTTCTAATTTACCATCTTTAAAATATCCTTGTTGCTGAATTTTACCGTTTTCGTGGTAATATGTAGCTTTCACTAATTTTCCTTCTTGTTCTAAAACAGGTTTAGCAGTTTGGGCAAATGCAAATCCTGATATCAAAAACGCTCCTAAAAATACTATCTTTCTCATAATCGTAGGTTTATTTGTTTATTATTACTTAACAAAGATACATTTTATTTTACATTAAAAAAACTTTTTCTTAACAATTTGGTAACATTGAATAAAATTTAACATTTGAAAATAAAAAAACCACGCCGAAGCATGGTTTTAAAAGTAAGTTTAAAGCGTATTTACTTCAATAAACTGTCTAGTTGTTCTAATAGTTTTGGGTTGGATGGACGTTTTGCATCGGCATCAACTATAATTCCATTAGGATCTAATAATATAAATCGCGGAATAGAATTTATTCCAAAAGCGGTAATAAAATCGGAGTTCCAATTTTTATCAGCATATAATTGAGTTCCTCCTAACGCCTTGTCGGTTACAAATGTTTTCCATTTTTCATGATCTTTATCTACATCTACAGAGATACTCACAAATTCAATATTTTTCCCGTGATATTTTTCTTCCGCTGCTTTCAAAAAAGGGATTTCAGCTCTACACGGTCCACACCAAGTTGCCCAAACATCAATATAAACATATTTCCCTTTCATACTTTCAAGAGAAGTCTTTCCTCCTTTATGATTTTCATAATCAAAAGTAGGCGCTTTGGAACTGTTTAGTTTTCTATTGGCAGCAATTTTCGTGTAATACTGTTGCAATCCAACAAAATTCATTTCTAACTCTTTTTTGTAGGTTGAAACAAAAACTGGGTCAAGTTCTGCTTTATCCAATCTTTCGAAATCAGCTTTCTTTTTTTCTTCAACGCCTTTTTTAAATACCTCTTCTTCGGCGGCTAACAAATTTTCATAGTTGAATTTTTCTTCAAGCAAAGCAGCTTCCGCCATATAATTATTTTCTTTTGCGCCTTTGCCTTTGAATTTAATGGTTTCATCAAATGCCGATGCATCCATGGTCATTTTTAAATCATAACCATTTTTTAAAAATAATCGACCATATTCCACACCGTCAAATAATTGATACATTCCTTCTTTAACTGGAAAAGTGGCTTTAAAAACGCCTTTGCTATCCACTTTTATTTCCTGAAGAGTAGTGTTTCCTTGTTTGATGTAAATTACATCGCCATTTTTATTAGTTATATCAGCCTGAAAAGTCATGCTTTCCTGAGAAATGACAACCGTTGAGAACGCCAACATGAATAGAAAACTAAATAATTTTTTCATAATTATATTTTTAAATTTTTTTCGAAGTCAAATATACTTTTTTCTTATTTACAAATTATAAATTCAATAACTTGATTTCAATTTTAACGCATATTATTGGTTTTAATTTTTTTACTTTTGCAAAAAAATTATTCTAATGTATAGAAGTCATAATTGTGGCGAATTAAACGCCACACATATTAATAAGGAAGTAACACTTGCTGGTTGGGTTCAAAAATCAAGAGACAAAGGATTTATGGTTTGGGTTGATTTGCGCGACCGTTACGGAGTAACGCAATTGATTTTTGACGAACAACGCACTGAAAAAACCGTTTTCGAAAAAGCAAAATCTCTCGGAAGAGAATTTGTAATTCAAGTAAAAGGAACTGTTATTGAGCGTGAGTCAAAAAACGCAAATATGTCAACTGGCGATGTTGAAATTTTAGTTTCCGAATTTAATATTTTAAATGCTGCTTTAACGCCTCCTTTTACTATTGAAGATGAAACCGATGGCGGTGAAGACATTAGAATGAAATACCGTTACCTAGATATTCGTAGAAATCCAGTAAAAAACTCGTTACTTTTCCGTCACAAAGTAGCTATGGAAGTACGTAAATATTTATCTGATTTAGACTTCTGTGAAGTAGAAACTCCTTATTTAATTAAATCAACTCCAGAAGGCGCAAGAGATTTCGTAGTGCCAAGCCGCATGAATGAAGGACAGTTTTATGCATTGCCACAATCACCACAAACGTTTAAACAATTATTGATGGTTGGCGGTATGGATAAATATTTTCAAATCGTGAAATGTTTCCGGGACGAAGATTTACGTGCTGACAGACAACCAGAGTTTACACAAATCGATTGTGAAATGGCATTTGTGGAACAAGAAGATATTCTAAATGTTTTCGAAGGTTTAACTCGTCACTTACTCAAAGAAATAAAAGGTGTTGATGTTGCAGAATTCCCAAGAATTACCTATGATTACGCCATGAAAACCTACGGAAATGACAAACCAGACATTCGTTTTGAAATGAAATTTGGTGAGTTAAATTCTGTTGCCCAACACAAAGATTTTCCGGTTTTTAATGCTGCAGAATTAGTGGTTGGAATTGCTGCTCCAGGTTGTGCTTCTTATACAAGAAAAGAAATCGATGCCCTAATTGATTGGGTAAAACGTCCACAAGTTGGAGCTTCAGGAATGGTTTATGTAAAATGTGAAGAAGATGGAACATTCAAATCATCAGTAGATAAATTCTATGATCAAGAAGATTTGAAAAAATGGAGCGAAATCACCAATGCAAAACCTGGCGATTTGATTTTAGTGCTTTCTGGAAATGCTGATAAAACTAGAACTCAACTTTCGGCTTTACGCATGGAAGTTGCTACAAGATTAGGTTTAAGAAAACCCGAAGAATTTGCGCCACTATGGGTTGTAGATTTCCCATTACTAGAATGGGATGAGGAAAGTGGTCGTTATCATGCTATGCACCATCCTTTTACCTCTCCAAAACCCGAAGACATGAAACTAATAGACACTGATCCAGGGAGAGTTCGAGCGAATGCTTATGATATGGTATTGAACGGAAACGAAATTGGCGGTGGTTCTATTCGTATTCATGATAGAGATTTACAAAGTCGAATGTTTACTTTACTAGGTTTTTCTCCAGAACAAGCGCAAGATCAATTCGGTTTCTTAATGAATGCGTTCCAATTTGGTGCGCCACCACATGGCGGCTTAGCCTTTGGATTAGACAGATTAGTAGCCATTCTTGGTGGTCAAGAAACGATACGTGATTTTATTGCTTTCCCAAAAAACAACTCCGGAAGAGATGTAATGATTGATGCACCGTCACTAATTGATGAGGCACAATTGCAAGAATTGCATATCAAATTGGATTTGTTGCCATAAATATCATATTCGCATTTTAACAGAAAGCAATTATTTAAAAGTTCATAAATAATGTCCTTTTTTGTATTTATTTTTACAATAATTCAAATATTGTCTTGAAAATCATTTATTTATAATCTTAATTTCTGATTATAATTTTAATTATTTAAATGATTTTTGTTTGCCATGTCAGAAATAAGTATATCTTTGACCATTATTAATTATTTTTATATTATAAAATGCGCACAGGAACAGTAAAATTTTTCAACGAGTCTAAAGGTTATGGTTTTATCACAGATGATGAAACTGGAAAAGACATTTTCGTACATGCTACCGGAGTTAAAACTGAAAATTTAGCAGAAGGAGACAAAGTATCTTACGAAGAAGAAGAAGGTAGAAAAGGTAAAGTAGCAGCTCAAGTAGTAGCTATCGAAGACTAATATATATTATTTTTTGATTACCTAGATTAACTAAACGTCTCGATTTATCGGGACGTTTTTTTATGTTTATATTTTATTATTTAGAATTATTTTAAATAATCTTTTTTAAGAAGTAAATAACAAACGTTTAGCGTTTGATTTTTGCGAATTAAATAATGCGATGTATATTTGTGCCTATTTATATTACTCTTAATTTTCAGCATTATGCAGTCTAATCAATTAGATTATTTACCGATACTTATGCAAGCTGGTTTAGCCGTGGGCTTTGTTGTGTTAACTATCATTGGATCAAGCTTTTTAGGACCAAAAAGACACTCGGCCAGCAAAGATAAAAACTTCGAATGTGGTATAGAATCTGTCGGAAATGCAAGAATACCTTTTTCGGTTAAGTATTTCTTAGTGGCTATCCTATTTGTGCTTTTTGATGTGGAAGTAATTTTCCTTTATCCTTGGGCGATTAATTTTAAAGCTCTAGGATTTGAAGGAATGATTAAGATGGTTATTTTTATGATGTTACTTTTAGTTGGTTTCTTCTATATTATTAAGAAGAAAGCACTAGAATGGGAATAAAAAACAATTGCTATGAGTGAAACAAAAACAAATATGGTTGCTCCACCAGAAGGAGTTGTTGGTGAAGGTTTTTTTGCCACTAAATTAAATGACGTAGTTGGATTGGCACGTGCTAATTCACTTTGGCCTTTGCCTTTCGCAACTTCTTGTTGCGGAATTGAATTTATGGCTACAATGGCATCTCACTATGATTTAGCTCGCTTCGGTTCAGAAAGAGTGAGTTTTTCTCCACGTCAAGCAGATATGTTAATGGTAATGGGAACAATTTCAAAAAAAATGGCGCCAATTTTACGTCAAGTTTACGAACAAATGTCTGAACCTAGATGGGTAATTGCTGTCGGCGCATGTGCTTCATCTGGAGGTGTTTTTGATACTTATTCTGTTTTACAAGGAATTGACAAAGTTATACCTGTTGATGTTTATGTTCCTGGTTGTCCTCCAAGACCTGAGCAAATTGTTGACGGCGTTATGCGATTACAAGAATTGGTGAAAAACGAATCTGTCCGCAGAAGAAATTCTCCAGAATATAAAGAATTATTAGCTTCATATAATCTATAATATGGCTTTAGAAACAGCAATTATACAAGAAAAATTAACTCAAAAATTTGGTAATAAAGTACTGAATTTTGGGATGAGTAGAGATGTTTTTTCTTTTGAAGCTACTCCAGATGCCATTCACGAAGTCATTAGAACTTTGAAAGTGGACGAAGAATTTAACTTCCATTTTCTAACTGATTTATGTGGCATTCATTATCCAGACAATGATGAAAATCACCAATATGCAGTCGTATACCACATGCACAATTGGGTTGAAAATGTCAGAATCAGAATAACCACTTATTTAGTAGGTGAAAAACCTGAAGTGAATACCATCACAGATTTATTTCTAACTTCTAATTGGATGGAAAGAGAGACTTGGGATTTTTATGGAATAAATTTCATAGGACATCCACAATTGAAAAGAATTTTAAATATGGACGAAATGGTGTCTCACCCAATGCGAAAAGAATTTCCAATGGAAGACAGTGGAAGAACCGATAAAGACGATCGTTTCTTTGGAAGAACGGCACAAAAGTTATAAACATCAATAATTCAACATTATAAAATGTCAGACTTATTATTATTACCAGAGCATCGATATGCCAAAATTATTGAACAAACGCGCAACGAGGACGGTAGCGAACTTTCAATATTAAATCTTGGTCCAACACATCCAGCAACACACGGTATTTTTCAAAATATCTTGCTAATGGACGGAGAAAGAATCTTAGATGCCGAACCAACAATAGGATATATTCATCGTGCTTTCGAAAAAATAGCAGAAAACAGACCTTTCTATCAAGTAAATGTTTTAACAGACAGAATGAACTACTGTTCTTCTCCTATAAACAACATGGCTTGGTGGATGACTGTTGAAAAATTATTAGAAATTGAAGTGCCTAAACGAGCTCAATATTTAAGAGTTATCGTTATGGAATTAGCTCGTATAACAGACCATTTAATCTGTAATTCAATATTAGGAGTTGACACTGGTGCTTACACAGGTTTCCTTTACGTATTCCAATTCAGAGAAAAAGTTTACGAAATCTATGAAGAAATTTGTGGTGCTCGTTTAACAACAAACATGGGAAGAATTGGTGGTTTCGAAAGAGAATGGTCTCCAAAAGCATTTGAACTGCTAAACACTTTCCTAGAAGAATTTCCAGTTGCTTGGAAAGAATTTGAAAACCTTTTTGAAAGAAACAGAATTTTTATTGATAGAACCGTAAATGTAGGCCCAATATCCGCTGAAAATGCTATGGCTTATGGTTTTACAGGTCCGAATCTTCGTGCAGCAGGAATTGATTATGATGTTCGTGTTGCCCAACCTTATTCTTCCTATGAAGATTTTGATTTTATCGTTCCAGTTGGAAAATCAGGTGATACTTATGACCGTTTTTGCGTTCGTAATGCCGAAGTTTGGGAAAGTTTAAGTATTATCCGTCAAGCATTAGCAAAATTACCAGAAGGTCCAATTCATGCTGATGTTCCCGATTATTATTTACCTCCAAAAGAAGACGTTTATAATAACATGGAAAGCTTGATTTATCACTTTAAAATTGTGATGGGCGAAGTTCCAGTTCCAGTTGCCGAAATTTATCATGCAGTAGAAGGTGGAAATGGAGAATTAGGATTTTATTTAGTTACTGACGGTAGTAGAACACCATACCGTTTGCATTTCAGAAGACCTTGTTTTATTTATTACCAAGCTTATCCAGAAATGATAAAAGGTGCCATGCTTTCAGATGCTATTGTAATATTATCAAGTTTAAATGTAATTGCCGGCGAATTAGACGCTTAATAATTATGGAAAGATCACACATCAAACAAGAGATAAACATTACTGAACCGTTGATGGCTCGCATCAATGAGTTAATCAGTCATTATCCAGCAGATAAAAAGAAATCGGCTTTATTGCCTGTTCTACACGAAGTTCAAGATGCTCACAACGACTGGTTGAGTATTGAATTACAAAACAAAGTAGCCGAAATTCTAGAAATTTTACCAATTGAAGTGTATGAAGTAGTTACTTTTTATACCATGTTCAACCAAAGACCAATTGGGAAATACATGTTCGAATTTTGTCAAACCGCAGCTTGTTGTCAAAACGGCGTAGAGGATTTGATGGATTACACCTGTTCTAAACTTGGTGTAAAAGTAGGTGAACCAACAGCCGACGGACTTTTTGAAGTTCGTGGCGTAGAATGTTTAGGCGCTTGTGGTTATGCGCCAATGATGCAGTTAGGTGATTTCTATCAAGAGCATTTGACAAAAGAAAAAGTAGATCAGCTTATCGCTGATTGCAAAGACGGAAAAATCACTTTACACGATAAATAATATCATGGGAAGAAAAATATTATTAGACAAAATCAACGTTCCGGGTATCAAAACCTATGAAGTTTATCGTCGTGAAGGCGGTTATGCTTCGGTAGAAAAAGCCCTAAAAAAAATGACCCCAGATGAAGTGGTTGAAGAAGTAAAAACTTCAGGATTACGTGGTCGTGGAGGTGCAGGTTTCCCTGCCGGAATGAAATGGAGTTTTATCGACAAAAAATCGGGCAATCCAAGACACTTGGTATGCAACGCCGATGAGTCGGAACCGGGAACTTTCAAAGACCGTTACTTAATGGAATACATTCCTCACTTATTAATAGAAGGAATGATTACGTCGAGTTATGCTTTGGGTGCCAACCTATCCTATATCTACATTCGTGGAGAATACATGTGGGTTTACAAAATTTTAGAAAGAGCCATCGCCGAAGCGAAAGCTGCCGGTTGGTTGGGCAAAAATATATTAGGCTCAGGTTACGATTTGGAATTATACGTTCAAATTGGTGGCGGAGCTTATATCTGTGGAGAAGAAACGGCACTTATCGAAAGTTTAGAAGGAAAACGTGGTAATCCAAGATTGAAACCACCATTTCCTGCTGTGAAAGGACTTTGGCAAAATCCAACCGTAGTAAACAATGTGGAAACGATTGCGGCTGTGCCATGGATTGTAAACAATTCAGGTGCAGATTATGCAGGAATTGGAATTGGTCGTTCAACAGGAACCAAATTAATTTCGGCTTCCGGTAACATCAAAAACCAAGGCGTTTACGAAATTGAATTAGGCGTTTCAGTATATGAATTTATGAATTCTGATGAATATTGTGGCGGAATGCAAACAGATAGACCATTAAAAGCATTAGTTCCTGGAGGAAGTTCGGTGCCAATTTTACCAGCTAATTTAATTTACAAAACTGCTGCAGGTGAAGACCGTTTGATGACTTACGAAAGTTTATCTGATGGCGGATTTGCAACCGGTTCTATGTTAGGTTCAGGTGGATTTATCGTGTATGACGACAGAGCTTGTATCGTTCGCAATACATGGAATTTT
Source organism: Flavobacterium sp. RSB2_4_14 (assembly GCF_051547085.1). Lineage (NCBI taxonomy): Bacteria > Pseudomonadati > Bacteroidota > Flavobacteriia > Flavobacteriales > Flavobacteriaceae > Flavobacterium > Flavobacterium sp. RSB2_4_14. The sequence continues at coordinate 775,674 of NZ_JBPTTL010000001.1, read as the reverse complement.
GCGCGTTTCTATCACCATGAAAGTTGTGGACAATGTACTCCATGTCGAGAAGGAACAGGTTGGTTAGAAAAAGTATTGTGGAGAATAGAAAACGGACAAGGAAGAGAAGAAGATATTGATTTGTTGTGGAGCATTCAATCAAAAATTGAAGGAAACACAATTTGTCCATTAGGTGATGCCGCTTCATGGCCAGTGGCAGCTGCAATTCGTCACTTCAGAGATGAATTTGAATATCATATTCGTTTCCCTGAAAAAATAAAAAATAGAGATCACTTTGTGAATGAGCCATTTGAAAAAGTGAAGCATTTAATAGCAAAGCAGACTGTATAAATGAAGTTATTGTCAACAATATTGTTATTTACCTTATTTGCACAAGCTCAGAAGTTTGACGGATATGTAGTAACCAATACAAATGACACTATACATTGTAAGTATTATATCGGAACCCATTCTAGTGATGAAAAAATACCTTACCCATCAACAGTTTGTAAAAAAGTTAAAATATTGACTAATAAAGGTGAGGAAATGGCTTTCAAACCTTCACAACTAAAATCCTTTTTCATTAAAGGCACCAAGGATTGTGATTTAAAATTTGTAAGCCTGAAAGAAGATGATGATCAGTTTTATCATGAGCTAATAACTGGTAAATTATCTTTGTACAAAATATATTTTACATCGTATGGTAATGAGTTTTCTAACGGTGTAATATTAAAAGATGAGAAGCTTTATAAAATTGCCGGATTTGGCACAAGAAAAAAATTTGGAGAACTAATAAAGGATTATCCTGAGTTATACAATAAGTGGATGAATTCAGAAGATTATAAATTAAATCAGTTCCAAGAGCTTGTTAGCTTATATAACGAACATTTTAAAAATTAAAAAAGAGATCTTTCTAAAAATATAAATATGAAAGTAACCATAGACGGTCAAGAAATTGAAGTAGCTCCAGGAACAACAATCCTACAAGCTGCGCGAATGATTGGTGGAGAATCTGTTCCGCCAGCCATGTGTTATTATTCTAAACTAGAAGGAACAGGCGGAAAATGCCGCTGCTGTTTAGTGGATGTTACCAAAGGTAGCGAAGCTGATCCAAGACCAATGCCAAAATTGGTAGCATCATGTGTAACAGGTTGTCAAGATGGAATGGAAGTTGCCAGCAAAGGTTCGGACAGAGTTTTTGAAGCCAGAAAAGCCGTAACAGAATTCCTTTTAATCAATCATCCGTTGGATTGTCCTGTTTGTGACCAAGCTGGCGAATGTGATTTGCAAAATTTAAGTTTTGAACACGGAAAATTGCAACAACGTTTCATAGAAGAAAAAAGAACTTTTGAGCCAGAAGATATTGGCGACAAAATTCAATTGCACATGAATCGTTGTATTGTTTGTCAACGTTGTGTGGAAGTGGCCGATCAATTGACGGACAAAAGAGTTCACGGTGTACTAAATCGTGGAGATCATTCGCAAATTTCAACATGTATTTCGGCAGCCATCGACAATGAATTCTCAGGAAACATGATTGATGTTTGTCCAGTAGGAGCTTTAACCGATAAAACATTCCGTTTTAAATCAAGAGTTTGGTTTAATAAACCGTTTAATGCTCACAGAGATTGTGACAAATGTTGCGGAAAAACTACCGTTTGGATGTTTGGTGACGAAATTCAAAGAGTAACTGCTCGCAAAGATGAGTATCACGAAGTAGAAGAATTTATTTGTAATACGTGTCGTTTTGACAAAAAAGAAGTTTCAGATTGGGTAATTGAAGGCCCAAGAAAATTTGAAAAAGATTCTGTTATTAATCAAGGGAAATACTATGGTAAAAGAGATACTGTGGTTATCAATACTGAAAAAGGAATTCTTCAAGGTAGAGATATTGATCGTAAAAAAATCAGTATGGCCGAAATAGATTACAACGAAAAAATTGACGGTAACCCAGTAAATTCTAAGCTAAATGGATAGTGCTTTTATTATAGAAAAGAGCGTTTTGATTGTGGTTGTTTTTGCCGTAACAATGTTAATGGCAATGTATTCTACTTGGGCAGAACGAAAAGTAGCGGCTTTTCTCCAAGACAGAGTTGGACCAAATCGTGCAGGTTGGGGTGGATTATTACAACCACTTGCCGATGGAATGAAATTATTTGCCAAGGAGGAATTTGAACCTAATACCAAAAATAAATTCTTATTCTTTTTAGGACCAGCCATCGCTATGAGTGCAGCTTTAATGACAAGTGCTGTAATTCCTTGGGGCGACAAATTAGAAATTTTTGGAAGGACAATTAAACTTCAAGCAACAGATACTGACAGTGCTTTGCTTTATATTTTTGCAGTAGTTTCTATTGGAGTTTATGGGATAATGATTGGCGGTTGGGCATCAAACAATAAGTTCTCCTTAATGGGTGCTGTTCGTGCCGCTTCGCAAATGGTTTCTTATGAAATTGCCATGGGATTATCGATGATTGCCTTGTTGATGATGACTGGAACCTTAAGTTTAAAAGAAATTTCGGTGCAACAATATGGTTTTCATTGGAATGTTTTTTATCAGCCATTATCTTTTTTAATATTTTTGATTTGTGCTTTTGCAGAAGCTAATAGAACTCCGTTCGATTTAGCAGAATGTGAATCAGAATTAATTGGAGGTTACCATACCGAATATTCATCCATGAAAATGGGATTTTATTTATTTGCAGAATATGCTAATATGTTTATTTCCTCTACCATTATTGCTGTTTTATTCTTTGGTGGATACAATTATCCAGGAATGGGTTGGGCAGTTGAAAATTGGGGCGTTAACATTGCTAATATAATAGGAATTGGTGCTTTATTTGCCAAACTGTGTTCCGTCATATTCTTCTTTATGTGGATTAGATGGACAATACCACGTTTCAGATACGACCAATTAATGAATTTAGGTTGGAAAATTTTAATTCCGCTTTCAATCTTTAATATTATAGTAACAGGAATTTGCATTTTAGCTTTTAAATAACAAAAGAAATTATGTCCGCACCGATACAAAGTATATCATTATCAGGTAAAAAGAAGCAGGTTTCCAATAAGGAAATGACTTTTTTTGAAAGAATGTACCTTATTGCCATCGTGAAAGGTTTATTGATTACCATTAAACACTTTTTTAGAAAAAAGGCAACCATACAATATCCCGAGCAAGTAAGAGAATTTAGTCCCGTTTATCGTGGACAACATATGCTGAAGCGCGATGAGCTAGGTCGCGAAAACTGTACGGCTTGTGGTTTATGTGCCTTATCATGTCCAGCAGAAGCCATTACTATGAAAGCTGAGGAAAGAAAAAAAGGCGAAGAACATTTGTATCGTGAAGAAAAATATGCTTCTATTTACGAAATCAATATGCTGCGTTGTATTTTTTGTGGTTTATGTGAAGAAGCTTGTCCAAAAGATGCCATTTACTTAACTATTTCAAAGGAATTAGTACCTGCGAATTATGATCGTGAAGATTTCATTTTTGGAAAAGATAAATTGGTTATGCCTTTAGATATGGCTATGAAAAACGCTCAACTTAAAAACGTTAACTAATGTCGCCAATATTAATTACATTCTATTTTCTAGCTGCCATAACTTTGGCAACGGCTTTTTTGACGATTTACAGTAAAAACCCAATTCATAGTGCGATTTATTTAGTCCTTTGTTTCTTTTCCATCTCTGGTCATTACTTGCTTTTCAACGCGCAGTTTTTGGCTATGGTTCATATTATAGTGTATTCGGGTGCCATCATGGTGCTATTCCTTTTTACTATCATGTTGATGAATTTAAATAAGGAAGATGAAGTACACAAGCCACGAATTACAAGACTTGGAGCTATTGTTGTATTTATTTTAACTACAATTATTTTGGTAACGATTTTCATCAATTCAAAAACCATTATGGGTGAATATGATACCACTGGTGAAGATTTTCAATCTATCAAAAAATTGGGAACTGTATTATTGAACGAATATATGGTACCATTTGAATTTGCTTCTATTCTATTGTTAGTCGCTATGATTGGAGTGGTTTTATTGTCTAAAAAAGAAAAAACGGAGAAGAAATAATGAACAATATTTTAAATGAAATAGGAATAGAAAACTACATTTTCCTTTCGGTACTGCTTTTCTGTATTGGTGTTTTTGGCGTGTTGTATCGTCGAAATGCTATCATCGTATTCATGTCAATTGAAATTATGTTGAATGCCGTAAACTTATTATTTGTGGCTTTTTCAACCTATCATCAAGATGCCGAAGGTCAAGTATTCGTATTTTTCTCGATGGCTGTTGCTGCAGCGGAAGTTGCGGTAGGATTGGCAATTCTAGTTTCTGTTTTCCGAAACTTAGGTTCCATTGATATTGATAATTTAAAGAATTTAAAAGGATAATTGAAAATGGATACAAACTTGGCTTTACTATTATTACTATCTCCATTTGTTGGATTTCTTTTCAATATTTTCCTTGGGAAAAAAGTAAGTAAAGGAATTTCTGGTGCAATTGGAACATTGACCGTTTTTCTATCTTTTCTATTAAGCATTTGCTTTTTTGCACAGTTAAATCAAAATGGAAAACCTATTGAAATAACACTTTTTGATTGGATACAGGTTAGTAATCTCAAATTAGATTTTGGGATTTTGTTAGACCAGTTGTCTTTGATTTGGTTGCTATTTGTTACCGGAATTGGTTCGTTAATTCACCTTTATTCCATCAGCTATATGCATGATGACGAGAATATGCATAAATTTTTTGCCTATTTGAACTTGTTCGTTTTCTTTATGATTACGCTAGTAATAGGAAGCAACTTAGTAGTCATGTTCATCGGTTGGGAAGGCGTTGGATTGTGCTCGTATTTGTTAATCGGATTTTGGTATAAAAATCAAGAGTATAACGATGCGGCGAAGAAAGCGTTTATCATGAACAGAATTGGAGATTTAGGTTTCTTAATCGGAATGTTTATTATAGCCGCTTTATTTTCTACCTTAAACTTCACCGAATTAAAAACAGCCGTTTCTTCTGGAAATGAAAATACAGTTATGCTTGGCGTAGCTGCTTTATGTATGTTTATTGGAGCAACCGGAAAATCGGCACAATTACCTTTATACACTTGGTTACCTGACGCGATGGCTGGACCAACTCCTGTTTCGGCATTAATTCACGCTGCGACTATGGTTACCGCTGGTATTTTTATGATTACACGAATGAACTTCTTGTTTGATATAACACCAGATGTTCAAAATATTATTGCTATAGTTGGTGCAATTACTGCACTAGTTGCGGCATCAATTGGTTTACTACAAAACGATATTAAAAAAGTATTGGCCTACTCTACCGTTTCTCAATTAGGCCTAATGTTCTTGGCCTTAGGACTTGGCGCATACACTGTAGCGGTATTCCACGTAATTACACATGCTTTCTTCAAAGCGTGTTTGTTCTTAGGTTCGGGTTCCGTAATTCACGGATTGCATGGAGAACAAGATATGCGAAAAATGGGTGGTTTACGCAAAGCAATGCCTATCACTTTCTGGACCATGATGATTTCTACTTTAGCAATTGCTGGAATATTTCCTTTTGCAGGATTTTGGTCAAAAGACGAGATTTTAATGGTGGCATTTGAACATAATAAAGTTTTATGGGCAGTCGCTTCGATAGCTTCTATCATGACCGCTTTTTATATGTTTCGATTGATGTATTTAACTTTCTTCAGAGATTTTAGAGGAACAGAAGAGCAAAAACATCACTTACACGAAAGTCCAAGTTTAATTACTATTCCATTAGTAATTTTAGCCATTTTAGCATTTATTGGTGGAGCAATCAATTTGCCTGGAAGTATGTGGTTGAATCATTTCATGGAACCAATTTTATCAGGAAAGCACGAAGCACACCATTTAGGAACTCAAGAATATATGCTAATGGGAATTGCTTTAGCAGGAGCTATTATTGGTATTATTTGGGCGAATGCCAAATATATCAAACAAGCTTTTGTGCCAAAAGGAGACTCAGAAATCGTTGGATTTAACAAAACGATATACAATAAATATTATGTGGACGAATTTTATACTTTCCTAATTGTAAAACCTATCAACAGTTTGGCTAATTTCTTCCGAACAACTTTAGAACCGGCTTTAGGTAAAGTTGTTTTCAGTTTGGGAACAGCCGCAAACGGATTGGGAACACAAGGAAAGAAATTACAAAACGGGAATATCGGTTTATACCTTTTTGCCTTTGTCATCGGAGTTTGCGCCATCATTACCTATTTATTCATAACTCATATTCCACAATAATTTTTACATAATGGATGTAACTACTATATTATTATTACTTCTCGTTGGTTCTATTGCCACGTTTATTGCAGGAGATAAATTAGCTTCCAAAGTAGCGTTGCTATTCAGTTTAGGTGCTTTAGGTTTGTCATTATATTTATTGAACCTATTAAATCAAGGAACAGACATCAGCTTCATGGGGAATTGGATTGACAATCCAAAAGTAGCCTTAGCTTTTAAAGCTGACGGATTATCGATGGTGATGGTTTTATTGACCACAGCTTTAACGCCGTTAATTATTTTTTCTTCATTTGGAAATAGTTTTGCTAACAGTAAAAATTTCTATGCTTTAGTTTTATTCATGGCCTTTGCCATGACAGGAACTTTCCTAGCCGCTGATGGATTATTATATTATATTTTCTGGGAATTGGCTTTAATTCCAATTTACTTTATTGCTTTAATTTGGGGTAACGGCGATGCAGAAGAACGTAAAAAAGCGGTTTTGAAATTCTTCATCTACACCCTTGGAGGTTCACTTTTCATGCTTATCGCTTTTGCTTATTTATACTCAAAAGCTGGAAGCTTCCTTTTAGAAGACTTATACAAATTAGACTTAACTGCAAATGAAGAATGCTGGATTTTCTTTGCCTTCTTCTTGGCTTACGCAATTAAAATTCCAATCATTCCTTTTCATACTTGGCAAGCAAAAGTGTACCAAAAAGCACCAACTGTTGGAACCATGCTTCTATCAGGTATTATGCTAAAAATGGGATTGTACAGTGTTATCCGTTGGCAATTGCCTATCGCACCAAGCGCAGCTAAAACTTACATGCCGGTATTAATCGGATTAAGTATTGCTGGAGTAATTTATGGTTCAATCGTGGCTTTACGCCAAAAAGATTTAAAGAAATTATTAGCTTATTCATCCTTAGCACACGTTGGTTTAATCGCTGCAGGTTGTTACACTTTAACGCTTGACGGATTGAGTGGTGCAGTTTCACAAATGATTGCTCACGGTTTTGTAATCGTTGGATTGTTCTTTGCTGCTGAAATCATTTCAAGAAGATATGCTACTAACACTATTGCCGATATGGGTGGAATAAGAACTCAAACGCCAAGATTTACATCCATGTTTATGATTTTGGTATTAGCTTCTGTAGCTTTGCCTGGAACATTCAATTTTGTGGGAGAGTTTACTGTTTTATACAGTTTGAGCCAAGTCAATCTTTGGTTTGCTGTTTTAGGCGGAACCACTATTATTTTAGGAGCCTATTACATGTTAAAAATGTTCCAAAATGTAATGTTAGGCGAAACAAATACTAAAGTTTTTGCAGACGTTACCACTAATGAAGCCATTACATTCATCATTATAATTGCCTTTTTATTATTCTTCGGATTGTATCCAAAACCAATTGTGGATTTGGTAACACCAAGTTTAAAAGAAATTTTAACAACTATTAATAACTAAGTCCTACCAATGAATACATTAATTGCCATATCAGGTTTAGGTGTTTTTTGCCTTATCGCTGAAATCTTTAATTTAAGAAAGCTGTTAGTTCCGGTTGCGATACTTGGTTTATTAGCCATTCTTGGCCTTACGGTTTCCGAATTCAATTCACCTGCTGCTTACTACAACAACATGATTGTAGTAGATAAATTTTCGGTAGCGTTCTCTAGCTTGTTCATCGTTTTGACTATTTTTTTGGTGGCCTTGAGTGGCGATTTCTATAAAGAGCATCAAACAAAGTTATCCGATTTTATTGCTATCAAAATATTCCTTTTAGTTGGAGCAGTGGCTATGGTTTCTTTCGGAAACTTATCCATGTTCTTTCTTGGAATTGAAGTGTTATCTATTTCATTATACATCTTAGCTGCTAGTAGAAGATTAGATGTTAAAAGCAATGAAGCCGGAATGAAATATTTCTTATTAGGTTCATTTGCTTCTGGAATTCTATTGTTTGGAATTTGTTTAATATATGGTGCTACTGGTTATTTTGACATTGCCGAAATCAAAGATTTATCTTCTGGTGCTGGAATTCCAATTTGGTTTCCAATCGGTATTACATTAATGTCTATTGGAATGTTATTCAAAATTGCTGCTGCGCCTTTTCATTTTTGGGCTCCAGATGTTTATGAAGGTGCTCCAACAATGACAACGGCAACGATGAGTACGTTAGCAAAAGTAGTCGCTATGGCTTCTTTATATAAATTACTAAGTGGAATGACATCAGTCTTGATGCCAACATTTGAAATGGTAATTGTAGTAGTTTCTATCCTTTCCATGACTATTGGAAATATAATGGCGTTACGTCAAGAGAATGTGAAACGTATGTTGGCGTTCTCAGGAATATCTCATGCCGGATTTATGTTGATGGCGCTTTTAAGTTTGTCGGCTGCTGCTAGCACACTTTTATATTACACTGCTGCTTATGCCTTGGCAGGTATTGCTTCCTTTGCGGTAATCATTTATGTAACCCGTAACAAAAACAACGAAGACACCAGTAACTTCAATGGTTTAGGAAAAACCAATCCATTGATGGCGGCTATATTAACAGCATCATTATTATCTATGGCGGGAATTCCAATTTTTGCAGGTTTCTTTGCCAAGTTTATGTTGTTCAGTCAAGCAATCAAAGCAGGATTTTTATTTTTAGTGATTGTTGGGGTTATCAATTCTATCATTAGTGTTGGTTATTATTTCAAATTGATTTTGGCGATGTACACCAAAGAAGCTTCGGAAGAGAAACAGGCAGTCCCATTTGTGTATTACTTCGTAGCGGTTGTTGCTATTTTGTTAAACATCTTGATGGGAATTTATCCATCATTTGTGACCAATTTATTGAGTTAAAAAATTATTTGTCTAGACATACAGAAACCATCCCAATAAAATCGGGGTGGTTTTTTTGTTATCAACAATCCCTAAAATTAACTTTTGTTACTCAATAAATTATAGACTATTGTGTAATTTTATGCCATGTATGCTTTAGTCGATTGCAATAATTTTTACGCTTCCTGCGAACGTGTTTTTCAACCACAGTTGAATGGAAAACCCATTGTTATTTTATCCAATAACGATGGTTGTGTCATTTCGCGTAGTTATGAAGCCAAAGATTTAGGCATCACCATGGGCGCACCCGAATTTAAAATTCGAGAAGAATTAAAGCAAAAAAACATTCATGTTTTCTCATCCAATTATGCTTTGTATGGCGATTTGAGCAATAGGGTGATGAAGATTTTAGAAGGTTTCACGCCCAATGTGGAAGTGTATAGCATTGACGAGGCATTCTTGAATTTTAATGGAATGAAAATCAATGATTATCACGATTATGGACTGCAGATGAAACGTCGCGTGCAAAAATGGCTTGGCATTCCTATTTGCGTGGGTTTTGCAGAAACGAAAGCCTTATCCAAAGTAGCCAATAAAATCGCTAAGAAGTACCAAGAACGAACAGAAGGAGTATATATAATCGATAGTGAAGAGAAACGAATCAAAGCACTAAAATGGACTAAGATTGAAGATGTTTGGGGTATTGGTTTCCAGTTGACCAAAAAAATGAAAGACAAAAATATCCATACGGCTTATGATTTTACCTTACCACATAACGAAGCGTTTATCAAGACAACGATGGGTGTTGTGGGATTGCGATTAAAATATGAATTGGAAGGGAAATCAGTGTTGGAAATAGAAGAACCCAAAGACAAGAAAAACATTGCCGTTACCCGAAGTTTTAATGGAAATATAACCACACTTTCCGAAATGACGGAACGCGTTTCCACCTTTGCCACTGTTTGTTCCGAAAAACTTCGCAAACAAAAATCTTGTTGCTATGGTGTAATAGTTTATTTGCGAAAAGACAAATACAAAGTAGCTACACAACGCTATAATTTTTATAAAATGGAAACGCTTCCGTTTGCGAGTAATTCTTCTATAACAATAAGTGGCTTGGCAGTAAAAATGCTAAAATCGATGTTTGAAGAAGGCGAAATCTATAAAAAAGCAGGTGTAATCGTCACCCAAATTATTCCGGAAAACCAAAAACAATTTCAGCTGTTTGAAGAAGAAAACCCAAAGCATTTGAAACTGATGCAAGTGATTGATGATCATTTTAAAAAAACAGGCGAACGCAAAATACGATTGGGCAACCAAGACTTACAAAAAACTTGGAAAATGAAACAGAACCATTTATCACCTAGATATACAACCAATTTCAAACACTTACTCGAAATCAAATGTCAGTAAAAAACAACCTCACTTTTTATATTCCCGATGTCGAAAACACACGCGAACTACCCTATTTTCCAAGTGGAATAAAAGCAGGTTTTCCTTCACCCGCAGCCGATTTTGACGAAAGCAAAATAAGTCTCGACCGTGTATTGGTCAAAAACCACGAAGCTACTTTTTATGCCAAAGCCTCGGGAACTTCCATGATTGGTGCTGGTATAGACGATGGCGATATTATGATTATTGATAGAAGCTTGGAGCCAACAGACAACAAAATTGCCGTGTGTTGTATTGATGGGGAATTTACCGTAAAACGCATTGCTATCAAAAAAGACGGCGTATACCTATTACCCGAAAACAATGCTTTCCAACCCATAAAAATCACCGAAGACAATGAGTTGATTATTTGGGGCATTGTGACGTATGTGATAAAAGGTGTGTGAAAATAAAAAAACCTGACACTTTCGTATCAGGTTTTCTTTTTGCTCCCCCTCTTGGGCTCGAACCAAGGACCCTCTGATTAACAGTCAGATGCTCTAACCAACTGAGCTAAGGAGGAAGATATTGTATCTTTTAAGCGGTTGCAAAGATAGAGGGAATTTTATTTTTTGCAAATAAAATCGAATAAAATTTTAAAAAAAATTACTTCCCTACAATTGCTTTGTAAATATCATTCCCATTGGCAAACAGCAACAGTGAGATAAGTAAAACAAATCCAACCATCTGAGCTCTTTCCAAAAATTTATCGCTTGGCTTTTTACCAGAAATCATTTCATATAATAAAAACATCACGTGTCCACCGTCTAAAGCAGGAATAGGCAATAAATTCATCACCCCAAGCATAATAGATAACAAAGCGGTGATGTTCCAAAACACTTCCCAACTCCAACTGTCTGGGAAAACATTGTAAATCGCAGCAAAACCACCCACTCCTTTATAGGCTCCAGTATTTGGATTAAAAATCGCTTTTAATTGTTTCCAATATCCCGATAACTGATCAAATCCTTTTTGAATTCCAATTGGAAAAGATTCGAAGAAACCATAACTCTCTTTACTGAATTTATAATAACCCAGTTTCTCTAAGTTATCTTCTTTTAAAGCACCTAAACCAACGCCTAACTTTCCTTCGTTGTTTACTGTAAGCGTAACTTCTTTTTCTTCATTATTTCGAAGGACAACCGCTGTAGCTTTCTTGCCTTTGTTCACTTCTAAAAAAGCAGTAACCTCATCAATATATCGCATCGGTTTTCCTTCTATAGAAACTAAAATGTCTTTGGCTTTTAGTTGTTCTTTATTGGGAGAATCGTCTGCTAAAGCTCCCACAACAAATGGCATTCTTAATCCCAAAACATTTTTCTTATCAGCATCTATAAAATTACCAATAAAATTATCGGGTAATGTAATGGTCTCTTGTTGACCGTTTCTAATAACAGCTATTTTTTTGGCCGTTAATACTTCACCGCTTATGGCAGGAACAAAACGCTCTACTTTTTTACCATCAATAGAAACCAGTTTATCGCCTGTTTTTAAACCTGCTTTTTCAACCACAGGATTGGTTACCCATATTCCGTCTTTAATATTCTCGTTTTTGATGTAATAATCCCCGTAAACATAGGACATGCCAATATAAATAATAAAGGCCAAAATGAAATTTACCGTAACTCCACCAAGCATAATAATTAATCGTTGCCAAGTTGGCTTAGAACGAAATTCCCAAGGTTGTGCCGGCAAGGCCATTTGCTCCTTGTCCATGCTCTCGTCTATCATTCCCGATATTTTTACATAACCGCCCAATGGTAACCAACCAATACCATATTCGGTTTCGCCGATTTTCTTTTTCAGTAAGGAATATTTGATGTCAAAAAACAAATAGAATTTTTCTACTCTAGTTTTGAATATTTTGGCGGGAATAAAATGCCCCAATTCATGAAGTATAATAAGTATTGATAAACTCAATAAAAATTGAGATAATTTAATTACGATTTCCATATTTAATTGTCAGTTTCTTTTAAACGCACAAAAGTAAGGTTTTCACCTTACCTCTGTAAATAATATTTGTATTTGATTATTTTTTTATGAATTTTTTATGATATCTGCCTTCAGATGTCTGAATATCCATAAAATGTACCCCATTTGATAAAACAGTTACATTGAAATCCAAACTTGTAGTTTCCATTACTTTTTGCCCCAAATTATTATAAACAATCACTTTTTCAAGCATAACATTTGATGGCATTTGAATATGAACCATATCCGAACTAGGATTGGGATACACCATTATAGCATTATCCATTTCAAAATTTTGATTTCCTAAAGTAACCGTTGAGTTTTTAGAAATAATATGCTTTTCTGGGTCAAAAACTAAACTAGTAAACGGAAAAGGAACACTCACTATAAACTCTTCTCCATTGATCGTGTTGTTTAAAACCAAATCAGCTTGTTCCCCATTGGCACCAAAAATTCTAATGGGCACTGGCATTTCAAAATAACTGACAGAAGCATCAGATTGTGTTTGATTAACAACAAATTTTGCCTGTCCTGTACCCCAATTTTGAGCTGTAATAGTATAAGTAGGATAACCTTGATTGTATACCCAATCGTTGAAGAATTCTGTTAAATCTTGTTGGTAAACCGTTTCTAAATGGGTTTTTAAATCATCTGTTACAGCATATTTAAAAGCCAAATTGGTGTCGGCTAAATAATTTCTTAACGCTTGAAAGAAAGCCGTATCGCCCATTTTAAATCGCAACATTTCCAAAACCATAGCACCTTTATTATAACTCAATCGGCTACTGAAAATTCTGTTTACACTAGTAGCTTGGGCATCGGTTAGATAGACATTCCCTGTAGGACTTGAAGTAATATTAGTAATCATACTTTCTTTTTCAGTAACAAAGGCTGGAAGTCCATCTAAATTTTCAATAACCAAAGCCGCTAAATAAGTGGCAAAACCTTCATTCAACCAAATATCTTTCCAAGTGCCACAAGTGATTTTATCACCAAACCATTGATGAGCCAATTCATGAGCAATTAATCCTCTACTAAAACCACCCATGAAAGAAACTGTAGTATGTTCCATTCCTCCGCCCCAACCAAATTGAGCGTGCCCGTATTTTTCATTTCTAAAAGGATAAGGCTCAAATAATGTTTCATACAAATCCATAATCGGTAAAGTTTCTGCCAATGAAGTAACGGCAGTACTATAAGTCTCAGGATAAACATAATTTACAATCGGAAAAGTGTTGGGTGCAACACCAGCAGTTTGAGTAAAAACTTGATAATTAGTTACCGCAATAGCAATCAAATAAGCCGGAATAGGATAACTATGATAGAAATGAGTTGTTTTATTTGCTCCAGAAACCACTGGTGCTTCTGGTTCTATTCCATTAGCAACGCTCACATATTGTGATGGCGCAGTAATAAAGACATCGATACTATTGACTTTATCATTTAAATCTTGTTTACAAGGCCACCAATCTCTTGCACCAAAAGGTTCCGAAAGTGTCCATATTATGGGAGAACCATTGTGAGTACTTTTGGTAAATGCTTGTTCTCCTGTGCCTGGCGCTCCTGAATAATTAATTTCAACAGTAGCAAAATTCCCTGTCGTTAAGGTACTTGGCAAAGTGATTAATAATTCTTTATTGGTGTTTTGTGTAAAACTTAAATTAGTTGTGCCACTTTTTACAGAGCTTACTGTCAATACATTATTCAAGTCAAAAGTAACCGTATTCATGTTTGACAATGCTTTGAAAGTAGTGGTAACTTTTCCGGTAATGAAATATACTGTTGGATTAAGAGTAAACTCTAACTTGTGATAGGTCACATCATAATTTGCTGTATTGGCATTGGCTTGAAAATTCAGTATTCTTGAAGCCGATTTCATTTCGGCCTCAGCAATACGATTAACACTTTCAACATTGTTTTGTGCAAAAGTTAGAGAAATCGTAAAGAAAAAGACTATTATGTAAGGTAGTTTCATTTTTTTGGTGCAATTTTTTTGCGAATATAATAATTATCAATTGACAGGCGTCATAACGAACCCTTAAATTATTTTTATACAATTGAATAATATTGAGTTAGACTACAAAGTAAGTTTTTAGTCAACTGAAGTTTATATCAAACATTTCACTAAATTTGCGGACTTATAAAGAAAATGTCATGTTACAGATTAGTTACATCAGAGAAAATAAAGAAAAAGTAATTACAGCTTTGGCTAAAAAACATATGGATGCTAAGTCCATTGTAGAAGACGTAATCCAATTAGACGAAAATAGAAGAAGCACACAAGTAGCTTTGGACAATACTTTGGCAGAAGCCAATAAATTATCCTCAGCCATTGGCGATATGATGAAAAATGGTGAAAAAGCAAAAGCCGAAATTCTAAAGCAAAAAACAGCCCAGCTCAAAGAAACTAGCAAAGAACTTTCTGAAAAATTAGACATCTTTGCCACTGAGCTTACTCAAAAAATGTATTTATTGCCTAACCTTCCAGCTGATATTGTTCCCGAAGGAAAAACTCCCGAAGAAAACCTCAATGTTTTTCAAGAAGGTGCTATTCCAGTTTTGCATGAAGGAGCATTACCTCATTGGGAATTGATAAAAAAATACGATATCGTCGATTTTGAATTAGGCACAAAAATAACGGCACCAGGATTTCCAGTTTATAAAGGAAAAGGAGCCAAATTACAACGTGCATTGGTTTCCTACTTTTTAGATAAAAATACCGATGCTGGTTACAAAGAATACCAAGTTCCACATTTAGTAAACGAAGCATCCGCTTTTGGAACAGGACAATTGCCAGACAAAGAAGGTCAAATGTACCATGATGCCAAAGACGATTTGTACTTAATTCCAACTGCAGAAGTACCGGTAACCAATATTTTCAGAGACGTGATTCTTAACGAAAATGAGTTGCCAGTTTTATGCACAGGTTACACACCTTGTTTCCGTCGAGAAGCAGGATCTTGGGGCGCACACGTTCGTGGTTTAAACCGTTTACATCAGTTTGATAAAGTGGAAATTGTTCGTATTGAACATCCTAATAAATCATATGAAGCTTTGGAAAGCATGGTAGAACATGTTAAAGGAATTCTTCAAGAGTTGAAATTACCCTATAGAATTCTGCGCCTTTGCGGAGGAGATATGGGTTTTGCATCAGCATTGACCTATGATTTTGAAGTTTACTCTACAGCGCAAGAAAGATGGTTAGAAATCTCATCTGTTTCTAATTTTGAAACTTTTCAAGCAAACCGTTTAAAATTACGATTTAAAGATAAAGACGGTAAAAACCAATTAGCACACACCTTAAACGGTAGTTCATTGGCTTTACCAAGAGTTTTAGCCGGAATATTAGAAAATTACCAAACTCCAGAAGGCATTGTAATTCCAGAAGTTTTACGACCATATACTGGTTTTGATATCATAAACTAAAAGTTAACCTTTTGTAAATAATGTACCAAATTGGCACAAAAAAGTGTTACTTTGGTACATTACTTTTTAAAAACAAATGAAGAAACTCTTTTCCATAGCACTCTTATTCCTTTCGCTTGTTGCCGTTGCTCAAAACGAGCAATTGGCCAATAATTATTTTGACCGTGGCGAATTCGAAAAAGCTTTAGTGAGTTATGAAGAGTTGTTAAAGGCGCAAGCCGGAAATTCAAATTATTTTCAAAAAGTAATAGAATGTTATCAGCAATTACAACAATTTGAAAAAGCCCAAAAAGCAATTGAAGACAGACTAGATAAATACAAACAAAGTAATCTTTTGGTCGAATTAGGATTTAATTATCAATTGCAAAAAAACCAAGATAAAGCCATTAAATATTACGATCAAGCCATAGGCAAAATCAAAAAAAACGCCAACGAAGTCTATGGAATTGCGTATGTTTTTGAAAAAAAATCGTTGTTTGATTACGCTTTATCTGCATACAAAACCGCAATTGAAACGGACCCAAAATTGAATTTTAATTTTCAAATGGCGATGCTTTATGGCCAACTAGGTAATACCGATTTGATGATTGAAGCCTATCTTTTTGAAGCGTATCAAAATCCACAAAATCTTCCCATAATTCAAAATCAACTGTCTCGTTTTATGACCGAAGATGCCGATGCCAATTTTAATGAACTGTTGAAAAAAGCATTATTAGTAAAGGCGCAAAAAACACAAGATATTTTTTGGAACGATTTTTTGAGTTGGTATTTTGTGCAACTTAAAGAATATGGCAAAGCTTTTATTCAACAGAAAGCAATTTACAAACGAAATCCCGAATCATTTGGCAATATTGTCAATTTGGCCCAAATGGCAATTGAAGACAACGATGAAGATTCTGCTAAAGAAATTTTAACTTTTGTTATTGAGAACACTAAGGATTTAGAGCTGTTAATTCAAGCGCATTCCTATTTGATAGAAATGAAAATTGATCATGCTTTAGAAAAAGATTATCCTGCTATTACTGAAGAATTAGATAAATTAATTAAAGAATTCGGGACAAGTCCATACACGCTTTCCTTATTAAAATTACAAGCTAGCTTCAATGCTTTTCATTTGAACAATCCAGAAAAAGCCAAATTAATTTTAAAAAACACCTTAGAAATGCCTCTGAACAGATACCAATTAGCAGAGGTAAAAATGGATTTGGCAGATATTTTGTTGTATGAAGAAAAATTCAATCAAGCTCTGATTTATTATTCACAAGTTGATGAAGAAATGAGTGGCGACGTTATAGGACAAGAAGCCAGTTTAAGAACAGCCAAAACAAGTTATTATAAAACCGATTTTCAATGGGCATCGCATCAATTAAAAGTACTCAAGTCGGCATCGTCACAACTGATTGCCAATGATGCTTTGGATTTATTTCTATTGATAAGTGACAATACTGTAGAAGACTCTACTCAAGTAGCTTTAAAAAAGTTTGCCCGTGCTGATTTTCTGTTATATCAAAATAAAAAAGAAGAGTCATTGGAACAATTTCAAACGATTTTAAAAGAACATAAAGGTGAAGAAATTGAAGCGGTAACCTTGTTGCGCATTGGAAAAATTTATGAGAAAAAAGGAGATTTTAATAAAGCCTTGGAAAACTATAATAACATCATTACCAATCATAAAGAAAGCATTTATATAGATGAAGCACTTTATTTTTCGGCAGAAATTTATAACACCCATCTAAAAGACTCCGAAAAAGCCAAGCCACTTTATGAAGAAATGATATTCAAACATGAAGACAGTATTTACTATGTCGACTCGAGGAACAAATACAGAAAACTAAGAGGAGACACGAATCTTTAGTGAACAGATTTTAAAAATCAAAAATCGCTATTCGGCAATCAAAAATCAAAAATCTTATGATACTCTACAACGTAACAATAAACATTCACGAAAGCGTTCATGACCAATGGATGATTTGGATGCAACACAAACACATTCATGATGTGCTTGCCACGGGAAAATTTACTTCGGCTCGCATGGTGAAAGTTTTGGTAGAAGAAGAAATGGGCGGAACAACCTATTCCATACAATACACCACTGACAGTAAAGAAACGTTGCAAAAATATTATGACGAAGATGCACCAAGACTTCGTGAAGAAGGTATGAAATTATTTGGCGACAAAATGCTGGCCTTTAGAACGGAGTTGGAATTGATTAGTGAGTATTAAAAAATGGTTCTACCACAAATATAGTGGGAATTACCAACTATTCATTATATAGAAATATACAGAACAAATTTTTAAACCATTAAGGAATTTAAGCAAATTAAGACTTAATGAAACTTAAATTCCTTAATGGTTTTTAATCTTAAAAAACTCAATTTGTGGTACAGCCCAATTTGCTTTGTGCCTTTGCGAGAAATTAAAATAGTGAGATTGCTTCGTGCCTCGCAATGAAATATGGAAAAAGTAAAAGCCAAAAAACACCTCGGACAACATTTTTTAACTGACGAAAGTATCGCCAAGGACATTGCCGACACATTAGCATTTGATGGTTATGACACTATTTTGGAAATTGGTCCAGGAATGGGTGTTTTAACCAAATATCTTTTGGAAAAACCGACCACGACTTACGTTATCGAAATTGATACTGAGTCTGTAGAATATTTAAATACTCATTATCCAAAGCTACAAGGAAAAGTAATTTCCAAAGATTTCCTGAAATACAACATCAATGAAATTTTTGAAGGGAAACCATTTGCTATTATTGGCAATTTCCCATACAATATTTCTACTCAAATTGTTTTTCGTTGTTTGGAATTACGCGAACAAGTTCCTGAATTTTCGGGTATGTTTCAAAAAGAAGTAGCCGAAAGAATTTGTTCTAAAAAAGGTAGTAAAGTCTATGGCATTCTTTCTGTTTTAGTACAAGCTTTTTATGATGCTGAATATTTATTTACAGTTGACGAGCATGTTTTTAATCCACCACCAAAGATAAAATCGGGTGTATTGAGATTGCGCAGAAAAGAGAATTTTCATTTGCCTTGTAGCGAAAAAATGTTTTTTAGTGTGGTAAAAACTGGTTTTCAACAACGTCGAAAAACACTTAGAAATAGCTTAAAATCTTTCAACCTTTCGGATAATTTGAAAGAAGATACTATCTTTGACCTCAGACCCGAGCAACTTTCAGTAGAGCAATTCATTGAACTCACTCAAAAAATAGAAGCCAATGCAGTTTAAAATCAGCAAAGAACTCTTAGCGCAAATCGAGCAACTCATACATCAAAAGAACGACCAAGAATTGGAAGTTTTGTTGAACGATATGCACCATGCTGATATTGCCGAGATTTTTGATGAATTAGACATTGAAGAAGCTACCTATATTTTCAAAATTCTAGACAGCGAAATCACAGCTGAAATTCTGCCAGAATTAGAAGATGATGTTCGTGAAAAAATTCTTCATGGTCTTTCTGCTAAAGAAATTGCGGAAGAATTAGATGAATTAGACACTGATGATGCGGCAGATATTATTGCGGAACTTTCTCAAAGCAAAAAAGAAGAAGTAATCTCTGAGCTGGAAGATGTTGAGCACGCCAAAGACATTGTGGATTTGTTGCGCTACGATGAAGATACCGCTGGAGGTTTGATGGGGAAAGAAATGGTAAAAGTCAATGAGAATTGGAATGTGCTTACTTGTGTCAAAGAAATGCGAATTCAAGCAGAGCATGTCACACGCGTGCATTCTATTTATGTGGTTGATGATGAAAATAGATTGAAAGGAAGATTATCGCTCAAAGATTTGTTGACTACTTCTACCAAAACGCCCATCAGTGATGTGTATATTAAAAAAGTAGATTACGTTCGAGTAGATACACCCAATACTGAAGTGGCTCGAATTATGCAAAAATATGACTTGGAAGCCATTCCAGTTGTTGATGAAATGGGAAGACTAGTTGGTCGTGTCACTATTGATGACATTGTAGACGTAATCAAAGATGAAGCCGATAAAGATTACCAATTAGCGGCTGGTATCTCTCAAGACGTTGAAGCAGATGATAGCATTTTGGAACTTACCAAAGCGCGTTTGCCTTGGCTGGTATTGGCACTATTGGGCGGATTTATTAGTGTAAAAATGTTAGGGCTTTTTGAAGGTGCTATGTTAAAGCACGGAGAATTATTTTTCTTCACCCCTTTAATTGCCGCTATGGCAGGGAATGTTGGCGTTCAATCTTCCGCAATAATTGTGCAAGGTTTAGCTAATCACTCCATCAGCGGTTCAATATTCAACCGATTATTAAAAGAAATTTCATTAAGTCTGTTAAACGGTGCGATACTTGCGATAATACTTTTTGTTGGTAGCCATTTCCTTTTAGGAGTTGATCCAAAAATTGGAATGATTGTTACCATTGCTTTAATTTCTGTAATTATCATTGCCTCACTTATAGGTACTTTTATTCCTCTTTTATTGAATAAATTAGGCATTGACCCAGCGCTAGCTACAGGTCCATTTATTACTACAAGCAATGATATTTGCGGGATTTTGATTTATTTTTCTATTGCAAAATTGATACTCGGGTTTTAACAGCAATAAAAACAACATTTTCATAGTTTTTTTATTCTAAATCTAATAGATGTGAAATCCAAATATAGATTTATTAAATAACTTGTAGTGTTTTTTACTTATTTCATTTAGTTTTTTTCACTACATTTGAAATAGACGTCAGTATTTTTCTCTATTGAAACAATTAATCAATTAAAATATTGTTTTCAATTTTTCTTCATTAAAAAATTATATTCTATTGTTTACTTAGGATAAACTTCAATTTTGTATGATACATCAAGCTTTAATAAATAGTTCAACAGATCTCATTTGGAGCCTTGATAAGGAATATAAACTTATTGCATTTAACGAAGCCTTTAAAGCAAATTTAAAAGACTATACAGGCCATGAGTTTAAGGCAAACGACTTTTTACTCCCAAAAGAGTTTTTTGATGAAGAATATCTTGCTTATTGGAAAGTTCTGTACGATAGAGGATTAAAAGGCGAAAAAGTAACAAGTGGAATTTATATACCAATAACAAATACCGATAAATTACAATGGTACGAAATTGATATTCACCCAATGTATGAAGAAAATGAGATTTATGGTATTGCTTGTTTTGGAAAAGACATTACTGAGAAAAAAATTGCTATTGATACCTTAGCTAAAAACGAAAAAAGATATCGTGACATTTTAAACAATCTTGAAGCTGGTGTTGTTATTCACAATCCTGATACTTCCATCCAAATTAGTAATCATAAAGCATCTGAATTATTAGGCTTGAGTGAGGATCAAATGAAAGGAAAACTAGCAATTGACCCACAATGGAAGTTTATTTATGAAGATGGAAGCGAAGTGCCACTTGAAAAATATCCCGTTAATGAAATAAAATCAACAAAAAAACCATTAAAAAATAATGTTATTGGAGTCTATCGCCCATTACACAATGATATAATTTGGGCATTAGTAAATGGATTCCCGAAGTTTCATAATGGTGGAACTGAAATTAGAGAAATCATTATTACATTCATTGACATAACTGCTCGAAAAGAGATGGAAATTGACTTGTTGAAAGCAAAAATACAAGCTGAGGAAGCAAGCAAAGCCAAATCTGAATTTTTAGCAAATATGAGTCATGAAATTAGAACTCCTTTAAATGGTATTATTGGGTTCACTAATTTACTTATGAAATCAAATTTGGATATAAACCAAATGGAATATATGTCAACAGTTAGCGAGTCTGCAACTGCCTTAATGGAAATTATAAACGATATCTTAGATTTTTCTAAAATTGAAGCCGGCAAGCTTGAATTAAATATAGAAGAGGTTAATTTAGTAGAACTTTCAAATCAGGTCATTGAACTTTTCAAACAACAAGCACTGCTGAAAAATATTTCCTTAACGCTTACTATTGAAGACGATGTACCTGCCAATATTTTTGCAGATGCTGTTCGGCTGAAACAAATATTGGTCAATCTTATTAGTAATGCTTTAAAATTCACTTCGTTTGGTCAAATTCATTTGGATTTACATTGTCTAGAAAATAACAATGGAAAAGCCACTATACAATTTTCAGTTAAAGACACTGGAATTGGCATTAAAGAATATAACCAAGAAAAAATATTCCTGTCGTTTGTTCAGGAAGATAATTCTACCTCAAGAAAATATGGTGGTACAGGATTGGGATTGGCAATTTCTAATAGATTACTAGGCTTGATGAATAGCAAAATGCAACTCGTTAGTAAATTTGGTGAAGGAAGTAATTTCTATTTTGAAATTGAATTTAAAACTTCGACAAATACTATAGAAAACTCCATTGCCCTTTCTAACGAAGTTAGAAAAATGAAAGACATTGAACCTTTATTAACCAATCATACAAATATTTTAATTGTTGAAGACAATACTATAAATATGTTTTTAGCAAAAACATTAGTTAAGAAAATGGTACCTAATGGAACTATTTATGAAGCCATAAATGGTGCTGAAGCTATAGAACAATTTAAAAACAACTCATTAGATCTTATTTTAATGGATGTGCAAATGCCTATAAAAAATGGATATGAAGCCTCAACTGAAATTAGAACATTAGAAAACAAAACACGAATTCCAATCATTGCATTAACCGCTGGAATTATGTTGGGTGAAAAAGAAAAATGTTTTGAGTTCGGAATGGATGATTATCTTTCTAAACCAATTATTCATAATGAATTAGAAGCTATTTTCAAAAAATGGATTAAGCAATAATTAAAATAATCTTTAAACTCCATTTGAAAATTCAAATTACCATTAAAATAATATCGATAAATAAAAAATCTCTAATAATATTGATTTACAATATATTAGAGATTTTTAAAGTACCCGGAGTGGGAATCGAACCCACACACCTAAGTACACGAGTTTGAGTCGTGCGCGTCTACCAATTCCGCCATCCGGGCAAGGATTAAATAACAATTAAGTGTCATTCGGATATTGATTATTATCAATTTGTAAAATTTTGATTTAATTTTTATTGCAAAATTGATACTTGGGTTTTAATTGAAAAGAAAAACCTCCCATTTCTGAGAGGTTTTTTGCTTCTATTTTAATTAAAAATTCACCACTTTTTTTATTAACACTTCATCATTACTTGTAGTTATTTGAAGTAACAAAATCTGCTTACATTCAAACTTTTATATTTATCTCTGAACTATAAACATCATCAGAAAAGGATCAATCCTAATTTGCACATTGTGGCGTTTATTGAATTTTTTCTTTTATTAAATTTAAATTGTGTTTATTATTTTTTATGGATGTAATGTTTCGATAAAATTATCAGAATTATTAGATAAGTAAGGGAAATCTTGTCCTTCAACAAATCCATCACCATTCAAATCAGTTGCTTGGTATCCTTCATAAAATTCATCACTTGCATTAGATAAAAATGGGAAATCCTGTCCTTCTATAAACCCATCTTGATTAAGATCTCCTGAATAGAAACCAAATACTCCTGATTCTAACTCTTTCATATTATCTCCATAGGCTTTATTAGCAGCATCTGTGAAATCATATGTCAATGGTGTAGTTCCAACAGTTTGTGCAGTAGCACTCCATGTTTCAAGCGAATTTCTGTGTCTAATAGCGATATAGAATGAACCGCTTGGAGCTGTACTAAACGTAGCTACTGCATTTCCATTAGTTAGTAACATCGCTGTTGTTGATGCAACTAATTCATAGGTTGTAGCATCATGTAGCTCTATTGTTACTTCATCCACATCACTAGTGCTTTCACCAACACCTTGGTTTGCCAATACAGGTCTCATACCATCAATATTTACATCATAATAACCTTCAATAAAAATCTTAACAGTTACTAATGACGAACATGGATTATTTGGGTTTCGCAATGGATCTGCATCATTACAGTCAGTATTAGTCAATGAGTAACCAGCTGGTGGTATAGTTGCATTTACTGCACAAACAATTACCGCTGTTCCTGCTCCATAAGTATCTCCATCTCCATCAACATAGAATGGGAACGAAGCATGTTTAGTAGCATCTGCATCATCACAATCACCTCCTAAAGTTGATGTAGCATATCCTGTTGGAGTTGTTGCTCCATAACATACAGTTGCTTGACCATTATCATAACCATCACTATCAGTGTCAATATATAAAGAGGCACTTTGATAAATAGCAGTGTTACTATCATCACAATCGGAATCGTTTAACGAATATCCAACTGGGGCAACTGTTCCGCTAGCAGCACATAAACTACTTGTAACCTTAGAACCATAACCATCTCCGTCTCCATCTACATAGAAAGTAAATGTTTCGTGAATAGCTACATCGCTTGGTGCACAATCCGTATTGTTCAATGAATATCCAGTTGGAGGTGTGTTAGCATCTACAGCACATACTGAAACTGTTGCTCCTGCTCCATAACCGTCCGCATCTGTATCCGCATAGAATGGGAAACTAGCATGTACTGAATTATCTGAAGGCGCACAATCGGTATCGTTTGTTGAATATCCTATTGGAGGCGTGTTTGCATCTACAGCACATACTGAAACTGTTGCTCCTACTCCATAACCATCACCATCGGTGTCAGCATAGAATGGGAAACTAGCATGAATGTTTACATCTGTTGGCGCACAATCGATATTGTTACTTACAAAACCTGCCGTTGGAGGTGTGTTAGCATCTACTGCACATAATGCAATTAATGACCCTGCTCCATAGCCATCACCATCAGTATCTGCATAGAACATAAAGGTAGTATGAATAGCAACATTCGTATCATCACAATCAGAATTGTTTGTTACATAACTCATAGGTTGTCCTAAACAAGTGATTTGTGGTGCATTAATATCACCATAACCATCATTATCAGTATCCGCATAATACGTTACTGTAGGTTGAACTGAAATAGCTACCGTGTTGTTCGCTGTAATGGCGGTTGTACAACTTGTAGAACTAGTAATAGACGTTAAATTAAAATTCATGTTTGAACTAGTTGGAGTAAAAATCACATCAACCCAATAATTAGCAGTACTGTTAGAATTAGGATAACCAGGGCCAGGCTGTTTATAAAAACTCGATTGTACTGTTAATGGTCCACTAACAATTGGGTTATTTAAACCTCCTCCTGTAAAAGCATAATAATTTGAGGCAGGAGAAAAATAAGAAACCATGTATGGTGTTCCAGCTGTTATTGAAACAGGGTAAGAAAAAACAATTTCTTTCCAACCGACAGTATTATCACCCGTATAAGTTCCAGTTGCCAAAGGAGTTGAATTTCCTATAGCCCACAATGAACCTGTGATTCCTGTTATTGTATTTGTTGCTGTTTTATAAAACCGTATTCCTGTAATTACTCCATCAATACTAGCTACAATTCGATGCCCTAATTCTGTTGCATTTGCGTCTACTGTTTGTGAACCTCCTATCGTCGCGGGTGTCCAAACAGTTGTTGATTGAGTTGTATTTGTTGCATTTACGGTTGCAAATGGAACACCACTCACAATACTCGAATAAGCAGTCCCATTGACAACCAAATCAAAAGGTCCGGTTCCTGCGGTTGCATTAAATACTAAATTCACCGGACTTCCTTCACATACATTAGGTTCGACATATGTGAGTGTACCGTTTGGTAATGGTGCCATTGTTACGGTTACAGTGCTCAAAGGGGTTTCAATATTTGTATTTGTACAATTACCATCAGTTATACTGGTCAAATTAAACGTTAAATCATTCTGATTGACTTCTGTAAATAAAACATCCACCCAATAATTTGCAGTGCCTCCTCCATCTGGGAAACCTCCTCCATATTTATAAACCCCATTGGAACCATCTATTCCTGATTGTAATGCCATTAATGGAGGATTAACTTGACTAGTATTTGCAAAATATCCGGGAGTTATAGCAAAATATCCATTCTGCGAAAAACAAGATGTTATATAAGTAGTCCCTATTGTAATAGCAACAGGTGTTGCAAAACGCACTTCTTGCCAACCACTTGCTGTTTCTGATGTGAAAACAGCAGTTGCTAAAAGAGCTTGATCTGAAGCCCTATATAATTTAGCTGTATGTGTTCCTGTATTAGAAATTCCCTTATAAAAACGGACTCCTGTAATATAACCATTCTCAGTTGACCTAAATTTAGTACCCACTTCTATTGGTTGTCCATCATATCCATTTGGATTGTCTGGAACATCTGTATTATCCCAAATACTTTTCTCAACAGTATTAAAATTAGCAAAAGGTTCATTTTCTTCAACATCCGTATACGTTTCTCCATTAACTACAATTGTCAAAGGACCTGTACCCGTTGCATTTGTTAACTTTAATTCAATAGGTTCTCCCGGACAAATAGGATTTTTCAAAGCTGTTAAAGTTGCCACTGGTGGTGAATTTACTGTAAGCAAAACAACATTTGAAGTTGCTATTCCTTCACTATTAGACCAAATAGCTCGATATTTTGTATTGTTGTCGCCTATTACTGGTGTAAATGTATATGGTGAGGTTGTGGCACCACTAATATTAGACCAAACATTTGTTTCTCCCACACTTTTTTGCCATTGAATACTCGGAATTGGGTTTCCCGTTGCAACCGAATTAAAACTTACTGGACTTCCCAAGCAAACAGTTTGCGGGAGCGGTTGTGTAGTAATGAGTGGTGCCGTAGGTTGCGGATTGGTACAGGCAATACTTATATCCAACAATTCAGGAGTAATAGAAGTGTTGGTTGTTGCCATTTCCACTTTGTATTGAATAAATTGCGAAACACCACCAATCAGAAAACCACTCGTAGGAATAGGAGTCCAAGCCACAGAGGTAATCTCATTAGAAGAATTAGCTTGTCGTTGCGAAATTGTTAAAGTGGTTCCAGTTGGAACCGATGCATTCCAAGTAGCTTGTTGCCATGATTTAACGGTTCCAACGTTGAAAATCTGAGAGGTAAAAGTTCCAGAAGAGACATACGGAGCAACTTTTATCCAGTCAACACTAATACTTGTTCCATTAGAATTATAATCACTAATGGCAGGTCGCATAGTCTCTGAAATTGTCGCTACTTGAGTGTGAATTAATGTACCGTCTACATAATATTTAATATCATTTGTATTCCATTCTATACGATACAAATGTGAAGACCCAATCAAACTTCCAGGTAAATTTACATCTATTGAAGTAGCGCCATTTAGAGAAGTTCTTGCTCTTAAAACAGTTGATTGATTTCCTGTACTAAACATTGCCCAGGGTGATTGTCCTGTATAAATACCATTGGAATCTGTAGAATCTCCTCCGCTACCAAAACCAATATGTTGGAATGCATCTGCTCCAAAAGTAGCTACAAATTCCATAACACTCCCGGGTCCAAAAGTTTGTGTCGGAGCTACTGTATTCAAACGAGCTCCATTTACATTTACTAAACCACTTGATACTGTTGAAGTTCCTCCTGTCCAAGCAAAACTTTGCCAACCACTAGGAATTGAAGTTCCATTAAATGATTCATTTACAATACTATTTAAACTCAAACCACCACCATCAGTAGCTACTACCATCGTATTGGTTGCAGTTCCTAAAGTAAAATCAGCAACAGTAGTGTCTGTTATACAAGGTCCGGCAGGTGTGGTAAAACTTAAAGGTTCCAATGAAATTATTGGTGCTGTTACGCTATTTGGTATCGCATCCGCAGAAGTAATTCTAAAATAGTAAGGTGTACTAGGGGTTAAACCGGTCAAAATTATCGAATGATTGGTTGTTAAAGTAGCACTTATACTATTTAAATTAAGAGTCCCGCTTACTGTTCCATAATCTACTCTGGAAGTAGCTGGTTCATCTGTTGTCCAAGTAATGGTGACAGTTCCATCTACGTTGGGCGTTGCTAAAATATTGGTAACAGTTGGTGGTGTGTTGTCCACACCATAAGTAGCTGTATAACTTCCAGTAACCGCATCAAAAAAAGCATAATTGATTCCCTTAATTATTTCTGTAGTATACGGAACTGAAAAGGTTAACAATTGTCCATTAGAAGAATTTACAGGTATCATCCCTTGCAATTTATGTGCTCCAGTGGCTTGAACGACGTCAAATGTTAAAGTACTACCAACATATGAAATATTGCTGTAAGTAGAAGCATTTCTGCCATCCAACCAAGTCAACATTTGCTTGGCTGTAATTACCGGTATTTCATTAGCAACGGCTGAAGCAACAATTGCATTACTTCCAACTACTGATTGGTCACCAGGATTGTTGTTATCGGTGTGCATGTTGGCACAAAACACCCCGTAAAAACCTTTGGTTCCTTTAGCATTGGTTAGTAAGGTATTGATAAAATTCGATATATTCAGTCCCGATTCATCCGGCATTTGTGTGGTTACTTGATAATTATCTAAAATAGTTCCATCTAAGTCAGCAAAACGCATCGGCATACCTGAACCGGTAAACATTCCGGGACGATTTTGAACCCATGATGATGGCCAATAGTAATAATCGGTATTTAAACGAATTCCTTTTTGAATTTCTACTTTTGGTTTACTAGCCCAATCGCTCCAAGAAATACAATGAGTACGATGGGTTTTGGATGCCGATAAACCAGAAAATGCAGCTCCAAATTGAGCTAATTGGGTAGTAAATGAATTTCCTAAACTTGCTTCCGTATAGACATTACACCCAGAATTTAAATGCAAAGCAATTTCAAAACCTTGAGCTTCATATGCCATAGCGGCGACATTAGTCATTGGTGTATTTGGATACATATAAGAAGTACCTCGAATGGCTCGCCAATTTAAAACATCGTCAGCCGAATTATTCCCAAAAGTCAAATAGTAATCAAATCGCCCTGCAGTCCCATTATTTCCATGATCATCACCAGTCATTACTACTGCGGCTTTTAACTTACGTGGTAAAAACCAAAATTTTGGTAATGGCATTTTTGGTAAAATACTTTGAGTGATGATATTCGATAATAACCTTTGTTGTTCATCCGCTTGAGGAATTTGAACTTTGTTGAAATCTATCCAATCGGGATGAAATAGGTCGTTCGAACGAATGTTACCATCATTTTGATCATCCCGTTGTTGTCCAGCCCAAGCTGGATTTCCTTGACGGGTGTATACTACCGATTTTGCTAAATCATAAGCAAAAGCAAAAACTTTACCTGTACCCACTGTTCGGGAAATAATTGCAGGATTAGAAGTGGAAGTTGAAGCTGATGAATATAAAGTAGCTAAAACAGTTGGAGCATTATCAGTAAGTAACACATATAAATCGGCATCCGAATGGTATTGAATAGTTTCATCAACCAAACCAACACCTGGACCATTGGTTGTATTAAAAAGTAAGTATTTGTCAGATAGCGTTCCTGAAGAAGAAGCAATACCCAATAGCGGGTATAAATTACTTTTAGGTCGTAAAGTGATTAATGTTTTGCCTGTATTTACCCAATTGGTAAGAAGGGTAACTTGTTCGGAACTCAAAGTCATCTCTCCAAGAATAACAACTTCATAATTGGCTAAGAGTGTTTGATTTAATACTGAAATATCCTCTGCTTTGAATTGATTAATTCCTTCTGCTCGTAAAATTTCAATTGGATAACGACTAAACGGATTCGTTGACGAACTAATGATTAGAATTGGTCCTCCTGGTCCATCTGGTGCAGGAATTGGTGTCGGTTGTGGCTCTGGACTTGTGGTAAAAGTCCATGAATATTCAGTTGTTAATACATTTTCTTCAATATCTTCAATGCCAGCTAATAACTTAGCTGTATAAGTTGTTGTATAACTCAATGGATTAATCGGCGTTAATGTTACTGTATTAGTGCCATTGCTATAAGAAATTGTAGCAGGAACAATTATATTGGACGCATTTCTAAGTTCAAATCTGTTAGTAAGCGATTCCGAATCTATACTTTCACTAAAAGTAGCCGAGACAGTTGTAGAATTACTCACTAATGAGGCGTTATTATTTGGAGTTACTTGTATAATAGAAGGCGGTGTTTCATCTTCTGTATCAGTGTCAAAAACAACATCTACCCAATAATTACTAGAATTAAATGTTAGAGTAGGAAAGGCAGAGTCTGATGAATAAATATATAGACCATTTGGTCCATCTGTTCCGTTGGCTAAAGCTGTCAAATTTCCAGTCGTAACTGCTGATGACAAACCATTAACTGTTGAAGTATAAAAATTGTTGCTACTGTGATAAGAAATCACATAGGTGGTATTGGCAGTAATAGCAACAGGACCACTAAAATTGGCTTGTTGCCAACCACTAGCAGTTTCTCCAGCGAATAAAACGGATGCTAATAAAGTCCCATTTGAATTCCATAAATTACCAATGTGCGTTCCGGTATCGCCTGTTGCTTTATAAAAACGAACACCTTTAATAAAACCGCTAACAGCTGATCTGAATTTCATACCAACTTCAATTTTTTGGTTGTCATTCTCAACTAAATTTTGAGGCATGCTATTTACTGGAAATATTGAACATGGGCAAACTATAGGCAATGGTGCAACGACTGTTATATTAATTCCATTCTCGGGAATTTCAATATTACCATTATCATCAAAAGCTCTACTTTTTATTGTAACGGAACCTTGTGTTGTTGGAACCCAAGAATAAGTCCATGTTGTGGTTCCAGTGGCAACATTCCAAGTAGCACCATTATCTGTAGAAACTTCTATACCAGCTACAACACCATCTGTATCTGATGCCGTTCCTGAAATTGTTACGGTACTATTACTGGGTACATTTGCACTAGAAAAAGGAGCCGTAATAACTGATAGTGGAGCCGTAATATCTATTTGGGAAACTATAGAAAGTTCAGATTGTATTGTTGCAGGAGAAACGCCCATATCAGTAAATAAATTTAGCGTTGCTTGTTGCATAGCTAGGCTGGGAGCTGCATTCCCACGGTCGTGTACGTCGTCCAATCCCCAACTCCATTGCACCGTTCCAGCACCAAAAACCAATGCTCCACTGCTATGTCTATACAACGAAAGTTTATGCGTTTTTCCGGATAAGTTAGTATTGGACATCGTGATACGTCCTTTTGGATTGAAACTAGCAAATTGTGGTTGCTCAAAATCAAATTCATAACCAAGCGTCCCAAAGGGCAAATTCACATTTTGTCCTACAGCGGAAGTGGCAACACTAGTGTTTCTCCAGAAACGCAGGTTTTTATATTCATCCGTAACCACGATTGATCCAGTTGCATCGCCCCAACTGATTTGACCAGATAGTGCATTTTCGGGTTTTCCTCCATCACTGCCAGAATATGTGGTGGGACTTCCATCACGCCATAAACCGGTCCAAATAGATGAAGAAGTATCACATTTAAATCCACATAAATTTTCCCCCAATGTTCCTTCTTTATAACAAACTAAGGAACGGTAATCGTCTTCCCATCTAACTTTCCAATAGATTTCATTACCGCTAAAAAAGGCTAAATGCACTCCGGCATCACGTGCGTTTTCAAACTTGGTACGCTCAGCTATGGACCAATATTCATCATGACCAACGGATAATAGTATTTTATGACCATAAGTTGTTTGAGTCGCTGTTGGTGTAATTTGTTTCGGGTCTTTGTCCATATCAACATCAGTGGTATAGGAAACATTGTAACCGTTTCGCTCTAACCAACGTATCATGGGATATTCGGCATTAAATAACCAATCTTCAGAAGCACCACTTCCTCCGCCGCCACCTCTAGTATTAAAAGGCCGATTGTAACTTACTTTTGTTGCATGGTCAAAATTTGGAACTCCATTATTATCTACGTATAAACTATTACCACCATAACCATTGTAGGCTTGCCATGTTGTATCGGAAGTTTTAAAAAGCATATCCGCACCACCATTATCATTGCGAACCACAAAAGCAATATGGCTAGAACCTAATGTATCAGTTCTTGTTAATTTTGCAAGATACAGTCCTGAGGTGAAAGTTCCAGTATTCCATGATGATGAAACACTCCAATTACTACAATCGGTTTTACCAGTTATTGGGTCATACAATGGCGTAGGTTGAGCAACTCCTGAAAAGTTTCCTAAATCCGCAATCAATCGAGCACCCAATCCATTATAATATCCCAAACGGTAGATTTTAATCGAATAATTGGTGGCAGGAGCTTTTACATCAATTTTAAAATCAATTGTTTGACCCGTATTTACACTAATTTGAGTTGCAAAACCCTGTATATTCGGATCATCAGAGCCATTAATATCCCATTCAGATTTTGGATTACCAGTTAACGCATTTTCAATTGAAATAGGATTTGATTGACTTATTCCATTTTTTGAGATGAAAAATAACATTAAAAGAAAAAGAAATCTCATTTTAATTAGAGAAGAAAATCTTTTGAAAGCAATTGCTCTTTGATAGATTTGGGATTTTTTCATGACTTGGGGTTTCGTCTAATTATGCTATAAATCACTAAAAATTCTTATTTAATATTTTAACTGGAATTTTGTAGTAATTATCAAAAACGATCTTTTTGATAATTTATAAACACATATTGTTTGTTAATAATCTCACAAACAAAATATAATTCCATGATTTATAATAATAAACTCGATTAAAACATAAAAAAAACTTTGAAATGCATTTTTTGATATTTTTAGATGAATAAAATATGAAAACAAAATTTTAATAAGCAAGATAAAATCACTGAAGAAACTAAAACACAAATTCTCTAAAAAAACATGAAGTAAGAGGAAAATAAAAAAACCTCTCAAGAATGGGAGGTTTACTTTAAAGTACCCGGAGTGGGAATCGAACCCACACACCTAAGTACACGAGTTTGAGTCGTGCGCGTCTACCAATTCCGCCATCCGGGCAAGGATTAAATGTCATTTAAATGTCATTCGGATATTGATTATTATCAATTTGTGGGTGCAAATGTAAATAATTTTTCTTCATCGAATCAAAAAAATAGTTAAAAATATCCTTTCAGAGTCGGATTTAATTTCTAAATTTGCACCTCGGTAAAACGAACAACAACTAACTAACTACACCCGAGGCAATTAATACAGCAAGCTTACGTTAAACAAAAAAGCAGAATTGTATAGAGCGCAGCGGAATAAAACAACAAATTACAATGTCGCATTTAGAACCAGAAGCAAAGATATTTGCGTGTTCGCAAAGCGTCTATCTTGCTGAACAAATAGCCAAAAACTATGGCGTTCCGCTTGGTAAAGTTACGTTCTCAAGATTTAGTGATGGTGAATTTCAACCTTCTTTTGAAGAATCAATAAGAGGATTACGAGTTTTTATTGTTTGCTCTACTTTTCCTAGTGCCGACAATTTAATGGAATTATTATTAATGATTGATGCTGCAAAAAGAGCTTCAGCCAGACACATAACTCCTGTAATTCCTTATTTTGGTTATGCAAGACAAGACAGAAAAGACAAACCAAGAGTTCCTATTGGAGCAAAATTGATAGCCAAATTATTAGAAACCGCTGGTGCAACTCGAATAATGACCATGGATTTACATGCTGATCAAATTCAAGGGTTTTTTGAAAAACCAGTTGACCATTTGTTTGCATCGACTATCTTTTTGCCTTATGTTAAAAGTCTTCAATTAGAAAACTTGACTATAGCTTCACCTGATATGGGTGGTTCAAAAAGAGCCTATGCTTATTCTAAGTTTTTAGAATCGGATGTGGTTATTTGTTACAAGCAAAGAAAAGCTGCCAATGTGATTGATACTATGGAGTTGATTGGTGAAGTAAAAGGAAGAAATGTTGTCTTGGTAGATGACATGATAGATACTGGAGGAACATTGGCCAAAGCTGCTGATTTGATGATGGAAAAAGGCGCTTTGAGTGTAAGAGCAATTTGTACACATGCTATACTTTCGGGTGATGCTTATGAAAAAATTGAAAAATCTAAGTTACTCGAATTAATTGTTACCGATTCTATTCCGTTAAAGAAAGAATCAAATAAAATAAAAGTGGTGAGTTGTGCTCCTCTTTTTGCCGAAGTTATGAACATGGTGCAGCACAACACTTCCATTAGTGGAAAATTTTTAATGTAAATTATTATTAACTATAAATATTTTTAAATGAAATCGATTACGATTAAAGGATCAGAAAGAGAAAGCGTAGGCAAAGTAGCTACTAAAGCCTTACGTGATGCTGGAATGGTTCCTTGCGTTATTTACGGAGGAAATCAACCAGTACATTTTGCAGCAGAAGAAAAAGCATTCAAAAGCTTGGTTTACACTCCAAACGCACACACAGTTGTAGTTGATTTGGGCGGAAAATCTGCGAATGTTATTTTACAAGACATTCAGTTTCACCCTGTTTCAGACAAAATTTTACACATTGATTTTTTCGAATTAAACGAAAACAAAGAAATCATTATGGAAGTTCCTGTTAAAGTTACAGGTACATCTCCAGGTGTTTTACTTGGTGGTGATTTGCGTCTAAACCAAAGAAGATTAAAGGTGAAAGCTTTACCAAAAAATCTTCCAGATTTTGTTGAAGCAAACATCTCTGAATTAGAAATGGGTAACAAATTATATGTTACTAAATTGGAAGCTAAAAATTTCAAATTGATGCACCCAGACAATACTGTTGTTGCTCAAGTGAAGATTTCACGTGCCGCTATGAAAGCCGCTCAAGAAGCAGCAAAAGCAGCAAAAGCTCCAGCAAAAGGAAAGAAAAAATAATTTTCAAACCCTTATACAAGAAAGCATCAGTTCACACTGGTGCTTTTTTTATGGCTAAAAGTGAGTTTTTGAATAAAAGTATAATTTAGTTTACTTTTGCCAAATGAAATGGTTAAACCGTTTATTCGAAAAAAAGAAAACTGCTGATAACTCAGAAGAAATAAATTCAGAGAGTCACGAACACCCAATAAAACAATATAATAAAGTGAGTAAAAAGTTTCTCATAGTAGGCCTTGGAAACATAGGTGCCGAGTATGTAAATACTAGACATAACATTGGCTTTAAAGTTTTAGATTATGTCGCTCAAAAAGAAAGTCTAACTTTTGAAACTGCCAAATTAGGCACGATTACCGAATACAGCATCAAAGGAAGAAAACTACTTTTGCTCAAACCCAATACCTACATGAACCTTAGCGGCAAAGCGATTAAATATTGGATGGAAAAAGAAAATATTCCCAAAGAAAATATTTTAGTAATCACCGATGATCTAAACTTACCTTTTGGGACTATCAGAATAAAAGCTAAGGGAAGCGATGGTGGTCATAATGGATTAAAAAACATTCAATTAATTCTAAACACTACTGAATATCCACGATTCCGATTTGGTATTAGCGATGAATTTAAAAAAGGTCAACAAGTAGATTATGTCCTTGGTGAATGGCAAGAAGCCGAAAAAGTAAAACTAATGGAACGCTTTGTCATTGCTAAAGAAATCATAGAGTCGTTTGCATTGGCTGGACTGAATAATACCATGAATTCATATAACGGAAAATAACACTCTTTTTTTTATTCGACCAAATAGTAATTCACAAAAAAACAGCACCAAAATATTTTTGGTGCTGTTTTTAATTTACTTTATAACTTATAATCTGTGTTGATTTTGAAAAAGTAAAATTTACTTTATTCAACAACTATTTTCTTTACTTCTTTTCTATTACCATCAGTAACAGTCATCAAATAAATACCTGCTTGAGCATTATTTAACTGAATATTCTCATTAATAGTAGCTTGATTAGAAAATGAGTTTTCATAAATTTTTCTTCCTCTCATATCGAAAACAGTAACGTTAATTTCATTTGAAATAGGATTATTGTATTGAAGTGTAAAGTTTCCTCTATTTGGATTTGGATAAACCGCTAAATCTGTAGTATCAAATTCTTCATTTCCTAAAGTACATCCAAAATCAATTCCCCAAGAATTAATATTTCCAGTATCACCATTATAAAAATCCTGAACGGTTAATGTCCAAGTACCATTAGATGGCTTACCATTAAAAGCTGCTAATGCTTGTACAGGACTGAAAGTTCCTGAAGTTGGACTTCCACAAACTGGCGCAGGGAAACCATCGGCAAAAGTTACATTCATCCCTGAACTTTGAGGATTGTTACACGTTCTGTTCCATAAAGTAATTTCTGTTCCGTCTGGGTGTTTTAATTTAACCACTAAATCTCCAATCCAAGTATGACCTGTACTAAATGAAGCCTTCATGTTATTGATAGTAACATTGCTTGGGAAATTTATTGTACGAACAGCAGCCGCACCTGCAGAATTAGCACCTAATCCGTCTGCAATAGCTGTCCCAGGTGTTTGTGAAGCTACATTACAGTCATAGCCTAAGGAAATGTTTTTTGAAACGGCATAAAATATATTTCCGACTGCTTCAATCAATAATCTACAATTTTGGGTTGGCGTATTAGGCATCGTTATCGTTTCAGTACCATCATTCGCTGTATTTCCTACTAAGGTAGTAAATGTGGTTCCTCCATCAGTAGAGATTAAGATATTTACATTAGCCGTATTCATTCCGTTAGCTGTAGTTCCTGCAACATTCCATGTTATGGTTTGTGAAGAACCCAATTGCCATGAAGCATCGGCATTTGGACTTGTGAATTCAAATGCGCCACCAGCATCAACTACAGTAACAATCATTTGTCCAGTATTAGTTTGTCCTCCTCCTAAAACATTGTCTCTTACGGTTAAGGTGAAAGCTAATGATCTAGGAACTGAAGATACAGTTTCCCATGTAGTTACCAATTGACCTGCAAGTACACTTTCAAAAGCAGGCATATATCTTACTGGAATTTCGCTTGGTAAAACCGATCTAAAGTTAGGGCCGTTTGTCTTTGTAGGTGATGGAAATGTAGATGTTCCTCCTACTACAGTAGCTGGGTTATTTTGTTCCCAATTGTATGTCAACACTTCACCTGCTGTTCCTGTACCAGAACCTGTCAATTTAAAAGCAGTACTAACAGGGATTGTATAACCACTACCAGCTGAAACCGTTGGTCTTGGGTTTGTAGCAGCGATACTTGTACTTATTGGACAAGTTTTAGTATTCATATTAGACTGTATTTGCAAAATACTTCTGTATGTAAAATAATCATCTGTATTAGATTGCATGTCAGTTCCACCACCGCCAATTCCTGCATACGCCATAATAGTAGAGCCACTTCCTGGTTCAACATTAACACCATTATTTTCCGTAGTGTGAGTAAAAGTATGATTAGCTCCCATTTGATGTCCCATCTCATGAGCAACATAATCCAAGTCAAAAGTATCTCCCGTAGGAATACCATCTGCTGGTGAAGTTATACCACTTCCTTTTTGAGCATCAACACAAACACATCCTATACATCCTGCATTTCCACCACCACCTGTAGCTCCAAATAAATGGCCGATGTCATAATTGGCAGCACCAATAACTGAAGTTAAAGTAGTTTGCAACTGAGAATTCCAATTGTTCATTCCCGATGCTGGAGAATAAGGGTCAGTTGAAGCATTTGTATAAACTACTAAATTATTGTTGGCAATAATTAGTAATTTTATGGCTAAATCTTTTTCAAAAACTCCGTTACATCTAGTCATTGTTGCATTCATCGCTGCTAATGCTAAAGCCACTGTTCCGCCATGATACTGAGCATATTCTCCGGTACAAGACAAAGCCAAACGCATTGTTTTATAAACTTGATTATTAGCCATTGTAACGTTGCCATTTCTTTGCAAATCTTGAACTAAATGTACATCATCTGTTGAGCAAACAAAAGGCAAATTGTTTGGTGTTCTTGTTTTAGAATCAAAAACAACATACACTGAACGGTCTTTTGTATATGGCTCTATAAACTCTGTTCCTGAACCTGCTCTAAAAATCATAGTTTGAATTCCTAGTGGAGAAAAACTAAAATTTAAAGTTGCGGATGGATCGGTTACTCCTTTTCCAATAAAAGCTCTAATATCTGGATAACTTGCTTGTAAAGCAGGTTCAAAATTAGATGATTCCCATATCATAAATTTTTCTAATGTCCCATTTACGTTAGGCAACGTAATTTCAACACCAGGAAGACCCGATGATTTAGTAGCAACATTAGAAAGTAATTGCTTAAACTGAATTGGATTGAACTGTACTAATTTTTGGTTTTGGGAATAAGGAGTCTCCCTTACCTTTTCGGTATTTATGGCTTTATCATTGGAGAAAATTTGCCAAATGTTGCTTCTTTGGGAAAAAGCATTTGAAACGGTAATAGTTAAAATTACTAATAGTAAATTTTTTTTCATGGTTGTTTGATTAAATAAAAATAATTGGTCTTTAGTTAGACGATAGAAAAAATTAATTCCTGCACTGTTCGCCTAAAAAATAGATTAATTTGTTTGTGGTTTCAAAGATAGTTATCTTTCAATAATTTACAAATTTGAGTGAGTTATTTTAAATAGTTTTAAACAAATCTTAATCAGTTGTCTCATATTCGCAACATTTTATCGATTTTCTTAAGTATTATATTATATAATTCTTATGCGATATTTTTAAAAACTCAGATAAATTAAAGGAAAAACGATTTATCCAAAATGTGTCAATTCTAAGGTTTTCTATTAATGCTCTTTTAAATTATTATTTTCCATTTCAAAAATCTATTTTTGCTTTTTAAATATCCCGCTTTTTTTGAAAATAGTCAATTCCATACAGTTATACAAAGCCGAGAAGCCAACCGTGGTTACCATAGGCACTTTTGATGGCGTTCACCTTGGTCATAAAAAAATATTAGAGCAAATTATTTCTTCCGCACACACCCTTAATTGCGAAAGTTTGGTACTCACTTTCTTTCCTCATCCAAGAACTGTAATTCAAGCAGACACAGAGATGAAACAGATTAATACTTTGGCAGAAAAACTAACTTTATTAGAGGAATTAGGGATAGACAACTTGGTTATTCACCCTTTTGATGCCTCTTTTTCAAGATTAACCGCCGAGGAGTTTGTCAAGCAAGTTTTAGTAAATACATTTAAAATAAAAAAAATTATCATTGGTCACGACCATCGCTTCGGCAGAAATAGAACGGCAAATATTGATGATTTAATCGATTTTGGAAATGAATTCGGGTTTGAAGTAGAACAAATTTCCGCCAAAGAAATAAATGAAGTGTCCGTAAGTTCTACTAAAATAAGAAATGCCCTAACAGAGGGAAATATTGAATTGGTGAACTGTTTTCTTGGGTATAATTATTCATTAACGGGAATAGTAATAAAAGGAAAACAACTGGGAAGAACTATAGGATATCCAACAGCTAATATCAAAATAGAAGAAGACTATAAACTCATTCCTCAAAATGGTGTTTACGTTGCTAAAAGTAATATTGATGGCGTCACCGTTTTTGGCATGATGAATATTGGCACTCGCCCAACAGTTGACGGGACAACACAATCCATAGAAATTCATTTTTTTGATTTTCATAAAGACCTCTACCATCAAAAGATTACCCTTTCGCTAGTACACCGAATGCGCTCTGAACAAAAATTCGAATCGGTGGATGCCTTAAAAAAGCAGTTGGATAAAGATAAAATAACGGCTCTTGCTGTTATAGAAAAGCTGTAACTATCATTCTGTCGTTTAGGTTTAAATGCTAAACTCAACGTATTTGTTCGTAATAACTTTCTATTAATCTTCTTCAAAATTGTTACTTAATAACAAATTAACTACTTTTGATGAACTATAAACAAGCACCTATGAGTATTACAAAACACAATTGGACCAAAGAAGAAATTATTGCTATTTACAATAAACCTCTCATGGATTTGCTATACGAAGCCGCCTCAATACACAGAGAGCATCACGATCCAAACGTAGTTCAAGTTTCCACTTTATTATCTATAAAAACTGGCGGTTGCCCAGAAGATTGTGGCTATTGCCCTCAAGCTGCCCGTTATCATACTGATATTGAAGGAAATGATTTGATGACGGTAAGCCAAGTAAAAGCGCAAGCACTTCGTGCCAAATCCAATGGTTCTTCCAGAGTTTGTATGGGTGCAGCATGGCGAAATGTAAAAGATGGCGAAGAGTTTGACCAAGTATTGGAAATGGTGAGAACCATCAACAAACTGGACATGGAAGTGTGTTGCACACTAGGAATGCTAACCGAAAACCAAGCCCAAAGATTAGCCGAAGCAGGTTTATATGCCTACAATCATAACTTGGATACTTCCGAAGATTATTATAAAGAAGTAATTTCCACTCGTGGTTTTGAAGACCGTTTAGCAACTATCGAGAACGTTCGTAAAACCAATGTTACAGTTTGTAGCGGAGGAATTATTGGTATGGGCGAAAGTATTGAAGACCGAGCAGGAATGCTAGTAGCGCTTTCTACTTTAAACCCACAACCAGAATCAGTGCCAATAAATGCTCTAGTAGCTGTAGAAGGGACACCAATGGAAAATGAAAAACCAGTGGAAATTTGGGAAATGATTCGTATGGTAGCTACCACTCGAATTGTAATGCCCGAAACGCAAGTGCGCCTTTCGGCAGGTAGAACCGAAATGTCAAGAGAAGGACAAGCGATGTGCTTCTTTGCCGGTGCCAATTCTATTTTTGCGGGAGACAAACTATTAACTACTCCAAATCCAGATGTAAACGAAGACATGAAAATGTTTGAAACACTTGGACTAGTAGCTCAAAAACCATTCATCAAAATCATGCAACCTACAACAGTAGAAGCAGAAGATTCTCAATACCAAGCACTGGGTGAAAAACCAAAATGGACTCGACCAGGTCATACCATTGAGCGTAACTTAGAAGCGTCTACTAAAGGAAAATAAAATAGTAATTTTACTCCAATAAAAAAGTGCCAATCTGAAATTAGATTGGCACTTTTATTTTAAGTAGAGTAGATTATAACACTATTTTTCTTGTAACCACTACTCCATTTTTTAATCTTATCTTCACTATTAATGTTTGTTGACTCATCGAAATATTTGAAGTCACAAACTCAGTATTGTTTATTCCTTTGGCTTCAAATAATTGTCTTCCTAGTATGTCATAAACCGTTACATCTTGCATGTTTTCGATGAATGATTTGATTGTCAACTGACCATGATTGGTGGCAACAACTACACTATTGTTTAGCGTTTCGAAGTCTGGGTTGCCTAAATTTTCAGAAGTATAACGCAATATAAATCTATTATCAAAGCGGCCTGCATCAACGGTAAAACTGTAAGGTGCTACTCTTAAATCATGAATAATATTCAAAACTTTATCTTCTAAAAATATAGGTTGTCCCTGTTCAAACAACCCATCTAAAGCACTGATGGCTATTTTATAAGTACCTGCTGTTGCTACTTTTATACCCAAGGCTACAGTATCCGTATTAATAAAAGGCAATGCTCTTCCTTGTATGCAATATTCTTGCACTGCATCATTAGTTATGAATGAATAAATATCCAAGCTATTAGCTTTAGTCACCGCATCAAACAATCTGTCTTTTTCATTAGATGCTGTTTCAACATACCCAATTAAAGTTCTCTTTACTGCATTTTGGGGAGAAACAATGTCCAACCAAATGCGACTTTTTTCTTCCTCACCAATTACAGTTTGCTCAACTGATGCATTTCTGTAAAATTGAGTATTGTTATAGGTTGCATTTGTCGAAGTATTTCTTCGCATGCTGTTATTGAAATTAACCGAACCACTCGCCGCTGGTCCATCTTTCATCAAAACAAAAAATCCCTGTCCAGAAGCGATCATTCCATTAAAACCTGTTGGACCACTTACAGTTCCAGTGCCATTGTATATAATGTAATCATTAGAAGTATAATTTATCGCAAAATCATCATAAAACGGATCGACAATAGCAGCACTTGGTACAGTTCCATGTGACCAAACATAAACAAAACCTTCAATGTCAGGATTATTAGCATTCAATAAAAAAGTCAAAGAATTTATCGCTGATGGATAGGGATTTCCAACTAAATTCCAATTATCATCCCATTTTGTGGTGCTGCCTACTACTGGATAGGAAAGTGGCGGATCGGTTATAAGACCTTGAATATTTCCACGCGAAATGGGAATACTGATAACTCCATTATTAGGTTGCCCTCTAAAAGTAAAGGTATTGGTAGCTGGAGTACTTGAACCATTAAAAGTTCTCGCAATGTAGCCTTTACCTTCTGTCATAGTAGCAGTTGATGGCGCAATCCAGTTTCCAAAAGTTCCATTTGAATTTGGGAAAACAGGATTCCACTCATATCTAAAACCATTAGGCAAATTGTTTACTGCAAACGATTTTGTGGGTGAACCCCAATACACGTAGTCAATATCTCGAGCAGTATAATCTCTTTTTACGGTGAATTTTGTTCCAGAATAATCCCCAGTATTAGTATCTGGTTCATTCACTTGTATCAATTGTCCGCCAGTTTCAATAATCACATCACCATTATTGGTCAATCGATTGTTTACTCTGATGTAATCATTAGGAAAAGCCGTAGAACCTATCGTTACAAATTTGTTTGTTTTTACTTCTAAATCTCCGGTAGCAATCAAGTTATTGCTTATTGCAGTAGCAAAATCATTATCTAAAATAACATTGAAAAAATCTTCGGGATTGGTGTGCACGTTATTATTAATAACTTGAGGCAAACTACCCACAAAAGAAACCGTTCCATTGCCTTCTAAAAAGTTTGCGGTTGCTAAACTATTGGTGAAATTTTTATACAAATATAAATTGC
This sequence comes from Flavobacterium sp. RSB2_4_14, assembly GCF_051547085.1. Taxonomy (NCBI): domain Bacteria; kingdom Pseudomonadati; phylum Bacteroidota; class Flavobacteriia; order Flavobacteriales; family Flavobacteriaceae; genus Flavobacterium; species Flavobacterium sp. RSB2_4_14. The sequence goes on along the minus strand of NZ_JBPTTL010000001.1, from coordinate 733,093 downwards.
CATCAGCCGCTGCAGTTCCATCATCCATGTCAAGTACACCAGTGAAGTTTATCAACAAATCGCCATACACTTCAAGTTTGTTATTGATATTAGCTTCTACTTGTACTTTTCTTCCAGAAATGGTTAAATTTCTAGTCTTAGCAATATCTGAGAAAGTATCTGAAAAAGGGGCTGTAAAATCTATAATGGCATCTCGAGCTGCGGACGAAAATACTACTACATCTGTAAACTCATCAGGTACCGATAATTGTGCCCAATTATTGCAATCAAACCAATTAGTGCTGATTCCACCTGTCCATCTATTAAAAGTATCTGATACAGAAATAGAAAACGGAGATGGTGAAGGACAAACACCAAAAGATGGAATCCAATTAGTAGTATAATTTAATATTTGACCCAATAAATACTGCTTAGTTCCTGTGGTATTGCCTGGTACAACTGATACGTCATAACTTACTCGATATATTCCTGTAACAGTACTTGCTTGTAAAGAAGCACATAATAACTTTGGATGCTTTCTAGACCTTCTCAAATTATTGCCAGTTGCACCACTCAAATCATCTGCTAAATCATACCAAAGTCCACCATCTTGCACACCCGAAAGCACTGTGCCTACAAAAGTGGAACCTGCAACATCATATATAAAATTTCCTTGCAATAGGAACATCGAATCAGGAGCGGTTGTAGAAACATTAACAATACCATGACCCAAACCAGTCGATCCATCTGCAGTTTTGCAAATTATAGAAAAGGATGTATTTGGTACAAGAATTCCTCCGGGAGTTACTGCTGTGATTGTTGAGCCAGTGCCTACACCCGAAATTGTTTCTATACAAAACGTAGAAGCTGCCGGAATAACGCTACCTCCATTATAAGTAAATTCTAAAAAAGGAACGTTCCCATCGGGAGTTGTAATACAGGAAAACCATTTATCAGTTCTAACATTAGCAGCAGGTAATCCACCCGTTTCATAAGTCGCATTAGTCCACAAAAATCGAGTACCAGGATTGATGTCAACCATAGTCAATAGTCTGATTCCATCATTAGCAGTACTTGCCAAGTTATTATCATAAGCAATCAAAACTAAATCGCCTGTTTTCAAAACAGTAGGATTTATGTTAAGCGGTGTGACACTCACTTCTACGCCACTGCTCCATTCACTACCATTTCTTACGAATATTTCCAAATAATAAGTAGTGCCGTTAGTCAATCCTGTAATGTTAACCAAGTTCCCACTCGAGTAATAAACCGCTTGATTAAACCCAGCAAAAACAGTATTAGGCGTATATGCTGTGTTGGTACTTCCTGTTGGAACAAAAGTAATTCCAGGCGTAGCCGTTACCACAACCAATACTTGATCAAAACAAGCTACATTGGGGTTAACCCAAGAAAGCGATGCCGAAGCATTACCTGCAGTGGTAGATGCGCTAGTCACATTAGGAAGATTGATAGTGGGCGTCGTTGTAGTGGCAGTAGCCGAATACAAAGTCGAAGCACCATTATTTTTATAAGCATACACCGCAAAAGTATAAGGCAAACCAGCCGTGAGTCCTGTTACGGTTACACTTACGCTCGCCGCTGCCGTAGTTTTGTATAAAACTCTCGAAGTGGTAGCATTATAGGTTGGTGCTAATGTATAATCCAAATTGGTAGTTTGTGTAGGCACATAAATAGATGTTACCGCATTAGGCACTGCACCTTGTCGCACTACTAGCAAATAACCATCATAACTGCCCGTAGCTGGTGCAGTCCAATTTAAAACCTGAGTGGTGTTTGTCGTACAACCTCTCGTGAGACTTCCAGGAACAGCCGGTGGTGTTAAAGTAATGGTTTGAAATCCTGCCACACTTGCACTTCCAGATTTAGTTCCCGAACTAAAAGTTAAATCAGCATTGGCAATAGCATCAATACGAATGGTATTACCAGCTGTAGCTCCAGCAGCAATAGTGGCAGTTACCCAAAAATAACTTGTACCAACAGGCAAACTCACCGTAGGCGAAAGCGAAAAAATTAAAATATCACCCGAACCTGTTGAAGTAGAACTCAATGTGCCAATAGCGGTAGCAGTAGCAAAATCATTTGCGGTAGAGTTGCGCCATAGCGTAAACCCATTAGCCGCAATATCAGCAGCAAGATAAGTACCACTCGTGGCAAACGCAGCCGTGGTAAGCGATGCATCAAAACTAGCCACTGTAGTTTGAAACGAAGACAAGATATGATTGGTTGTCCCTTGAGCCACATTGGCAGAAGTTATTTGTGTACCATTATCGGCTAATGTAATCACAGGTGTGCCGGTGGGTATTGTAAAATATATTTGATCAAATTCAGTAGAAGTTATTGCATTTGCACCTGTTGAATGTAAAGCAGCAACTCCAATATAACCATTAGCAACAGGAACAAGTGTGTTGTTCAATCCAGTTCCTTGAGAAATGTTTGCGTTTGTTGCATTTGGAACCTCAGTTGCTATTGCACCAACACCGTTAGCAGCAGGAAGAGTTGAAGTAAAAATTTCCCATGTTCCTGTTGAGGAACGTGTTACTCTTATCAATAAACCAAAATCGGTTCTACCATTTGTAATAGCGCCAGTAGATGTTATTACAGTAGCACTTACAGCTCCGTTTAAAATGTACTCTAATCTAATCTCATCATTAACAGTATCATCTCCAATAGCAATTCTATAACCATCTACTGTAGCACTATTGAGATTAGCTTCATTGGCATATAACCAAAAATAGGCTTGATTTGCTGCGGTTAAAGCTTGCGCTCTTCTACCTAACCAAAAACCCCATTCTTGTGAAGTTGACCAGGAAGAAATTTGGCTACTTAAGTAATCGGTTTGTGCTACAGCAAGTGCATTTAATCTTAATGTATTTGAACCCGTTGAACCAGCAGCAGCATCACTATTTGGTTGAATTCCCCATAAAGTTGTGTTTCCACCCCAAACTGGCGAAACTGAGAAGTCACCGTCTGCGAATGAATCATATAGAGTCTGTCCATACGAGCCAACATTCCCAATAAATAAAACAAAAGCAACGAGTAATAATCTTAATTTCATATAAGTATATCAAATAGTTTCATAATCACTAGTGTGTTTTTGGCAGGCCAAAAAAGTCAAGTACAAGCAGTAAAAATGGGCTTGCAAATTTAAATCTAAATTACTTAAATACAATAAGTTCGTGTTAAGAAATCAGTACCAAAACGTGAAATTTATTAACAATGTTATCCATGCCTGTGATAAGTGTTTGATTTTATAAGACTTTAGCAGCGTAACAACGGTTTTACCTACTGTTCCACCACACCCAAAAAGGCATAAGAATTTTAAGGTAAAAAAGGACACCCTCAAAAATTTAGCACTCGCCTTCCAATAAAAACACCACACACCACTACTAAAACATTCCCAAAAAAGAAAACTCACCCATACGGAAATTGAATTCATGCCTACGGAAATTAAATTTTTCCCCACGGAAAGTAAATTCATGCCTACGGAAGTTAAATTCTTCCCGACGGAAATAAAATTCTTCTCGACGGAAATAGATTTCATGACGGCGGAAACTAAATTCACCCCTACCGAAATTCAATTCACGCCTACGGAAATAGATTTCTTCTCTACTTAATTGATTTCAGGTCGGCGGAAACTAAATTCAGGTCGACGGAAATAGTTTTCATGCCAGCGGAAACTATTCCCACTACTGCAAAAATAAATAATACTATTTTTGTCTGACGCATCCCAACAAACTATGAACGAAAAACCAACCCTCACCGAAGCCCAACTCAAACTAGAGTACTACTGTTCCTATCAAGAGCGTTGCCATCAGGAAGTAGTACAAAAGTTATACGACCTCGGCATGAAATCCCAAGAAATTGATACCATAGTCGTGCATTTGTTGCAACATGATTTCCTCAACGAAGAGCGTTTCGCCCGCAGTTTTGCCCGAGGCAAACACCGCATCAAACAATGGGGAAAAATAAGAATAGTCAACGAGCTAAAATTCCGCCACATCTCAGCACCCAACATCAAACTAGCCCTAACCGAAATCTCCGAAACCCAATACCAAGAAACCTTCCACCAATTAGCCGAACGCCATTGGGAAACTATTCGCGAAACCGATGTGCAAAAAAAGAAAAAGAAATGGTGCGATTATTTATTGCGAAAAGGCTGGGAAAGTAACTTGGTATATGAGAAAATGAAAGAACTTGGATCTTCTACAAGCATAGAATGATACCTCAGTATTTAATTATAATACTATATTACTAGAAATACAATCAGTAGCACTTTGTCACACTGAGCCTGTCGAAGTGCTTAAACTTAAAATCACCCAGTAAAAAATGTCTTCGACAGGCTCAGACTGACACCGTAATATTTAATTGTAATCCTAGATAATACAAATACTCTTATTACAACAAATACAATCAGTAGCGCATTGTCACACTGAGCCTGTCGAAGTGCCTCACACTGTTGAAATCCCTTATTACAACAAATACAAATAGAACCACATTGTCACACTGAGCTTCGCCTGTGCTGACAAAGGAAGTATCGAAGTGCCATCATATATTTTATTTTACTACTTTAGTAAAACAAAAAGCTATTTATGAGAACCTATTTTGTATATATCCTAAAATGCAATGACAACTCTTACTACACAGGTTTTACAAATAATTTAGAAAGACGTTTCTTGGAGCATACATCAGGTAAAAATAATGAATGTTATACTTTTGATAAAAGACCTCTTGAATTAGTGTGGTTTGAAACCTTTAATGATGTGTTAGATGCTATTGCTACAGAAAAAAAAATTAAAGGTTGGAGCAGAATTAAGAAAGAAGCTCTAATTAAAGAAGATTGGGATAAATTAGTTTTGTATTCAAAAAACTATACTCAATTTGGAAAGCCGTCTTCGACAGGCTCAGACTGACACCGCAGCATTTAATTGTAATCCTAGAACTGAAGTGCCATGCAAGTTTTAAAAACCCGTAAGGCTCAAGCATAAAATTCATTAGGACGAGTTCAATATTTGACCGTGGTCAAATTATAAAACGACCGCGGTCACTTCGTGAAGTGACCTCGGTCAATTGAACAACTCGTCAGGACGAATTGAAAAACACATCAGGACGAACTTAAAATAGTATTAGGACGAAACCAAAACACTCACCGCATTACCGCCAAAACCAACGGCATTAATCAATACGTTTTTAATAACCCTTTCAGGGTTTTGAACCCTGACAGGGTTTGTTATATAAGGAACACCAATAAAAGTATTGTGTTGTATCATCATCAGCGCCAGTTCCATACTCAAGATTCCCGAAGCACCAAAAGTGTGTCCTACTTTCCATTTGTTAGTGGTAAGCATTGGCAAGTTGGAGCCAAAGAGTTGTTGAATGGCTTTATATTCAGAAGTGTCGCCTTTCAAAGTACCTGGCGCGTGCATCACGATTACGTCAACATCGTCCAAAGGTATATTTTGCAAAGCCATCGCCATCGATTTTTGAAAGCAAATCGCCTCATCGGATATCGAAATATTATGTTCCAATTCGTCCGTAGCAAAACCAATTCCGGTGATATAACCCAAAGCATTTTCCCTTTCCCCAAGTTCCAAACAAGCCATAGCTGCACCTTCGCCCAACACCATAGAATTCTTATTTTTTTCTAAATCAAAAGCTCTACAAATCCATTCACCATGTTCTGGCAGCACGTAATTTTGATTAGCATAAATCTTCAACGCTTGCATTTGTGCCAACGTAAAAGCAGTCAAAGGCGCTTCGCTTCCACCTACCAAAAACTTAGTCGCCATACCCGATTGTAACCAAGCCACCGCATTCAAAACGGCATGCAAAGCTGTAGAACACGTAATAGAATGAGAGATTTCGGGACCTTTACTCTTCAAATCATGAGCAACCCACGAAGAAATATTTCCTAGAGTAGTGGTTGGCGAAGTTAAGGTGGACGTTTTACCCGTTTCCAAAAACTCCTGATGGTATTTTTCAAACAATTGCGTAGCACCACGAGAGGAGCCTATGTTAATCCCAAAGTCATCGCCTTGTTGCCAACCCGCATTTGCCATAGCTTTTCGCGAAGTTATTATAGCCATCAAAACCGTTTCGTCAAGAGCTTTATACTTTACATCTTCTTTTCGCAAGGCATCAATTCCTTTTCTGATTTCAGCTGGAATAGTAGCCACAAATTGACTTTGACCATTAAAGTCTTTAGTCGAAATCAAAGTTTTTGGGGAAAGATAATTGTTCCAAATAGCATCGGGAGTATCTCCTAATGGCGATAAAGAAGCGAGAGAAGTAATGGCAATTTTGGTTTTCATTTTTTCGGTACACAGAGATTCACAGAGCACAAATTAAAGATACACAAAGCTTTTTAAAAAAATTAATTCATTTAATTTCTCTGTGAATCTCTGAGAAATCTTCGTGTGTCTCTGTGTAACTATTTTGCACCGCAAAGGTCGCAAAGTTTTTCGCAAAGTGCGCAATACTCTTTGAGCCTTTTTAGATTTATTTTATATCTTTTGTGGTTAAACAATTAAATCATTTCAATCGCTTGCTCAACAACAGTGTATACTTTTTCCAACTGTGTATCCAAAATAACATAAGGTGGCAAAATGTAAACAATATTCCCAACAGGTCGTAGAATTATCCCGTTTTCAATAAAGAAATGATACAGTTTGTTGCGCATCGTGCCATAATAACTTTCTTGATTTTCGGATTTAATTTCTAAAGCGAATATTACTCCAAGTACTCGTGTTGTTTTTACTTTTGGATGTTGTTTTATCTTAGTTTCAAAAGCCAAATGTTTGGCATGTATTCTACTAATATTATCCTGCATTTCCTGACTTTCCATTAAGGAAATACTCGCCAAAGCGGCAGCACAACCCGTTGGATTTGCCGTGAAAGTATGTCCGTGAAAAAGTGCTTTATTGACATCATCATTATAAAATCCATCAAAAATCTCCTGAGTAAATGTAGTAACCGCCATTGGTATTGTGCCACCCGTTAACGCTTTGGACAAACAGATCATATCGGGTTTGTTGACTAAATAATCAGTCGCAAAAGTTTTCCCAGTTTTGCCAAAACCCGTCATTACTTCATCGGCAATGGCAAAGACATTATTTTGTTGACAAAGCGCAATCATTTGATCTAATATTTCAGGAGAATACATGACCATTCCTGCCGCACCTTGACATAGTGGCTCAAAAATAAAAGCAGCAAAATCTCCTGTTTCAAGTAAATCTTGTAGGGCTTTCAAACTATTGGTTTCATTTCCTTCTGTCGGCACCGGAATACGAACCACTTCCAATAAGGAACCTTTGAAAGCTTCGGTAAAAAAAGTAATGCCACTGGATGCCATCGCCCCAAAAGTGTCGCCATGAAAGGCATCTTCAAAAGCAATGATTTTAGTTTTTTTGATGCCTTTGTTATAATTGTATTGCAGTGCTGTTTTCAGCGCCACTTCTACCGCTGTAGAACCATTATCAGAAAAAAAGATTTTCTTTTGATTACTGGGCAAAATAGAAAGTAGTTTTTCAGACAATTCAACCGCTTTGTTATGCGTAAAACCACCAAAAAGAACATGCTCGAGTGTCGTTAATTGTTTATAAATCGCCTCAGCAATAATCTTGTTGGAATGTCCATAAGGATTGACCCACCAAGAGGCAATGGCATCGATATATTCCTTACCGTTTTCATCCCAAAGCAAAGCGCCTTCGCCTTTGACAATAGCAGGAAGCAAATCCGTAGTTTTGTGTTGTGTATAAGGATGCCAGTTGTATAATTGGTCTTTTTCGGATAGGTTCATTAGATTTCTGATTGTTGAAGAACTATTTTTGATTTCAGATTAGAGACTTAATAGATTTTCTCTGAATTTATCAGCATAATATCGCGTAACATTTTGGTCAAAATAAGGTTCGTTGTCAATACGTCCAATGAATTTGGCTTTAGTTTTACTCAAGATAATTGCCTCAGTGGCTTTATTTTCATCTCCCGAAAAAATAATTCCTGCCACAACAATGCCTCTACTTTTCAAAGCTTCAAAAGTCAACAACGTATGATTGATACTACCCAAATAATGGCGAGAAACCACAATAACTTTATACTCTTTTTGAATTAAATCAATCACACAATCAGTATCATTCAGCGGAACCAAAACACCACCTGCACCTTCAACAACCAAATGATTAGTAGTCTTTGGTTCTTTAATTTGTTTCAAATCTATAGTGATTCCATCAACTGCAGCAGCATAATGCGGACTTGCTGGCGTGTTCAATGCATAAGCGTTGGGATGAAAAACCGACTTAGCGTTAGACACTTGAGCTTTTACTTTATGACTATCGGAGTGGTCTAAATCTCCTGCTTGTATGGGTTTCCAATAATCGGCTTCTAAAGCTTCGGTTACTATGGCTGACGCTACTGTTTTCCCTACGTCAGTTCCAATTCCTGTGATGAATAGTTTCATGATTTATTATTTAATCTTTGTCAAAGTTTTGAACTTTGACAAAGATGATACGGATTGAACGGATTTTTTTAATTAAACTCAAATTTACATTCATTGCATTTGTATTTGTATTTAACCCCAAAAGGAAAAACATACGTTAAGATGAATAAAGCATAAGAAATAAAAGACTTCCAATCTTTGATAGAAGTTATTAATTCTATTTGATTTGAGCTACACTTTGGACATTGAATTGGTTGGTTTTCATCATCAACGGAGTACAAACTTACTTCACCAAGAATTTCTTCTGCTTTTTGATAATCTTCTGTTTTCACAAACAATTTTACTCCACCAACAGCATTACTATAAAGTGGATTAGAATCGACTATATTATTATCTCTCAAAAAAACTTCAACACCTTGGCTCTCTAATTTACCTTGGTAAATAATAGCTTCGCTTGTATATTGAAATCGTCGTAGTAATTTAAATTTTTCTTCTTCCATAGCTAGAATACAAAAGTAGGTAACAATTCCAAGACACTAGTAATTTCGACTTCAGAATTGTAACTGTGCAAACAAAAACGCAATCGTTCTTGTCCTTCGGGAACGGTTGGAGACAAAATAGGTTTTACATCAAACCCTTTTTCCTGTAATTGTGCCGCCATATTTTTCACTCTTTCATTCCCTGGAATAATTGCACATTGTATGGCCGATTTGCTATAAACAAACAATGGTTTTAATCCCAATCGGTTTTTTTCCTGATTGAAGTGAGTGATATTATTTTTTAGTGCCTTTAATGCGCTTTGTTCTTTTGCTAACTGCTGGTATGCCACCAAAATAGTAGCAACCGAATGAGGAGAAAGTCCAGTAGTATAAATAAAACTTCGGGCAAAGTTGACCAAATAGCTTTTCAATTTGGCACTGCCTAAAATAGCTGCGCCATGGCAACCCAATCCTTTTCCGAAAGTCATAATGCGGGAAAAGACTTGGTCCTGAAAACCTAAACTTTGCACAACGCCTTCGCCTTGCTCACCAAAAACACCTAATGCGTGCGCTTCATCCACTACTAAATAGGTCTTATGTTTTTCGGATAGCGCTACTAACTCTTCAAAGTTGGGACAATCACCATCCATAGAAAAAACACTTTCGGTAACGATGAAAATTGTTTCGGGTTGCGAGTTTCGAGTTTCGGGTTGCTGAAATTTTAGAATTAATTTTTCTAAATCTTCTATATCGTTATGTTGAAACTTAAAACTCTTAGCAAGACTCATTTTAATACCATCACGAATGGAAGCATGACACAATTCATCATACAAAATCACATCATTGCGCTGTGGAACGGAACTAAAAAACCCAACATTGGCATCATACCCCGAATTGAAAATGAGAGCACTTTCACTTTGATGAAATTCAGCTATAAACTCTTCTGTGGTTTGATATAAAGAATGATTTCCCGAAAGCAATCTGGAACCTGTTGCTCCGTTTGTTTTGATATTGTTTTCTAAAAGATACTGATGGGTTGCTTTGAAAATGGTTTCACTATGAGCAAAACCTAGGTAATCATTGGAAGCAAAATCTACCAAACTACTGGATGCAGGTAATTTCCGCAAGGCATTGTGAGCTTCGCGTTGTTGGAGTTTTTGTTGGAGGGATTTTGGGAATGGCTTCATCGTCCAAAAATAAAAAAAGCCCAACAATAATGCTGGGCTTTCTGTTTTTATTTTTAATCGTATTAGTCTGCTAAAACAATTACTTTGTTGTCTTTCATTTCAATAGTTCCTGAAGCAATTTCAAGTGTATAGTTTTGGTCATTTACTTTGGTAAACTTGTCAACTACTTCTTTATCAAAATCAAAACTAGTGGCAACAATTTTAACTGTGCCTTGTTTTAAAATGGATACTATCGGTGCGTGATTGTTCAATATTTGAAACGAACCATTTACTCCTGGTAAAGAAACCGAAGTAACTTCGCCTTTAAATAATTTAGCTTCTGGTGATACTATTTCTAAAATCATTTTTTTAAGTTTATAGTTTGTCGTTTATGATTTATTGTTTTCCAACTACAAACCACAAACAATAAACAGTTTAAGCTTCTGCCAACATTTTTTCTCCTGCTTCAATTGCTTCTTCAATAGTTCCTTTAAGGTTGAAAGCTGCTTCTGGTAAGTGATCTAATTCTCCATCAATAATCATATTAAATCCTTTGATAGTATCTTTAATGTCAACTAAAACTCCTTTTAATCCTGTAAATTGCTCAGCAACGTGGAACGGTTGAGACAAGAAACGTTGCACACGACGTGCTCTTGACACAGCTAATTTATCATCTTCTGATAACTCTTCCATACCAAGGATAGCGATGATATCTTGTAACTGTTTGTATTTTTGAAGTATCTCTTTTACTCTTTGTGCACAATCATAGTGCTCATCACCTAATATTTGAGCCGTAAGAATTCTTGAAGTAGAATCCAATGGATCTACCGCAGGATAAATACCTAACTCAGCAATTTTACGAGACAATACAGTAGTGGCGTCTAAGTGAGCAAACGTAGTTGCTGGTGCTGGATCGGTTAAGTCATCCGCAGGAACGTAAACCGCTTGTACTGATGTAATCGAACCTTTGTTGGTAGATGTAATTCTTTCTTGCATCGCACCCATTTCTGTAGCCAATGTTGGTTGGTAACCTACCGCAGATGGCATACGACCTAATAACGCTGATACCTCAGAACCTGCTTGTGTAAAACGGAAAATGTTATCAACAAAGAAAAGTACGTCTTTTCCTTGGTCAGAACCAGCACCATCACGGAAATATTCTGCAATGGATAATCCTGATAACGCTACACGAGCTCTTGCTCCTGGTGGCTCATTCATTTGACCGAAAACGAAAGTAGCTTTTGACTCTCTCATTCCTGGTTTGTCAACTTTGGCTAAATCCCAACCTCCATTTTCCATAGAGTGCATGAAATCTTCACCATATTTTATAATTCCTGACTCTAGCATCTCACGAAGCAAGTCATTTCCTTCACGTGTTCTTTCTCCAACTCCTGCGAATACAGAAAGACCACCGTGACCTTTAGCGATATTGTTAATCAACTCTTGAATCAATACTGTTTTACCTACTCCAGCACCACCGAATAATCCAATTTTACCACCTTTTGCATAAGGCTCAATCAAATCGATTACTTTAATACCTGTAAATAAAACTTCTGTAGAAGTTGATAAATCTTCGAATTTTGGAGCAGGACGGTGAATTGAAATTCCATCTTTTCCTGTTTTTGGTAAATCTCCTAAACCATCAATAGCATCTCCAATTACATTGAATAGACGACCATAAATATCAGCACCAATTGGCATTTGGATTGGAACACCTGTAGCTTTCACTTCAGTTCCTCTGCTCAAACCGTCGGTTGAGTCCATAGAGATAGTACGTACTGTGTTCTCACCAATGTGTGATTGAACTTCTAAAACTAATATAGAACCATTTTTGTTAATGATTTCTAACGAGTCATAAATTTTTGGTAATTCAACATCTTTACCGTTGAATACTACATCAACTACTGGTCCGATAATTTGGGAAACTTTTCCTATTGCTTTTGACATTGTTTATGTATTTATTAAATAGCTTATTAGGTTTGAAAAAAATACCTCTTTTTTCAGAGCGCAAAGATAATTTTTATAAATTGAATTATCAATACTTTTTTTTATAAAAAAACGGATTTTTTTAATGTTGCTCTAAAACAAAAAACCGTCCCAATTAATTAGGACGGTTTTGATAGTAAAACTAAAACCTTTTATAGTGAACTTGGAAATAATATTCTGTATTGTCCTAAGTTAACTCCTTTGAAATTTGATTCATATTTAGCATTAATAGCTTCTAAAAATTTATTAGCAATCAGTGCATATCCCTTTGGACTTGGATGTACACCATCTAAAGAAAAAGAATTTCCAGTAACATAAGTAGATGTCATTGTATAGCCATTACTCACTAATCCTGTTGTGCTTAATTGTGCCATAATAGCTTTTGTGTCTACAAATGCCAAACCATTATCTGTAGCTGCCGTTTGAATAGTTACATTATAAGCATCGGTTGCAATTCTTATTTCTTCTATTTCGTCTTTAGATAAAACCCATTGGTCTGCCAATGGCACAGAAACTCCATTAATTTGTAATGGATTCCCACCAACAGTAGTACCAATAAACGATCTTGCAGGAAGCACAACTAAATCTTCGGCTGTTGCTTGTCTGTAAGATGGCAAACCTAAACCTGAAAGGTTAGTTAAATAACTGTCAACAATAACTACGCTATTTGTAGCAGAAGCTGAAAAAGATATGGTTCTTCTTGCTACTTCAGCAGCAGTTAACAAGCCATTAGATTGTGCAAACAACAATCCATTGTTATAAGCCGCATATCCTGAATTTAATTGAGCTGCAGTGGCTGCGTTTAAAGGAACAGGATTATATGGTACTGCAGTAAAATAAGGCAATGAATTTACATAAGGTAAATTAGCAACTACTCCTTTTCTTCCTCCAGCTACCATTTGGCTTATAATAGAATTATAAACTGCATTAAATGTTGTCGGAGGCGTAATATCAGCTGGATTTAAACCCCCAGAAGTTGCATATCCTAACACATCATTTCCTCCTATCCAAAGCGAAAAGAAAGTTGGATTTTGCGCTACGGCATCTTCAACAACTGTTGCAGAAGGAGAAGAAGCAAACCTAGCAAAGTAGGGATTACCTGCAGTGCTACCATAACCCGAAAAGGTTAAATGAAAACTTCTAGCTCCTGGAATTCCCATATTATTAAAAGGACCTGTTAAACGAGTAGAGATATCTGTACTAGAAATACCCGAAACTGGTGTTGGAATATTTCCTGGCGCAAGGTACAATCTTGGTCCAAACTGAGGAATTTGAGCACCTCCAGAAGAAAACCCACCAATATTATCATTCATTAAAGGAGTGGTAAACTCTCCGCCGCCAACTAATGCGAATTGTTGCGCAAGAATATTAGGGTAAGAACCTTCTTGTCCTGCAATGAATAATGCATTGTCACTGAAACCAGCTGCAAACGAGTCGCCTAAAGCTACATACTTTGAAAAATCAGCAGTACCAGCTGTTAAAGGTAAACCATCGGATGAATTGTTTACTGTTGCAGTCTCATCATCACTACTACATGCTACAAAGGTTAACGAAACCAATAATAGCCATTTGAAATTTTTTATCATAACGTTTAAATATATGTATTGGTTAATAATTATGGGTTGATTGTCCATGAAGCAAACCATTGTTGCCCAATTGCTCCTGCTCCAATTACTTGAATGTAATCTTCTCCAAATAAGTTAGTTGCTCCCACTTTTATTACTGATTTAATTTTTGGAATTCCATAATTGATTTGAGCATCAAGCACCACATTTTCTGGAACCATTCCGTCTGCAAACGAAGATTGCCATAAATATTCCGTATTCCATCTTACATTAGTATTAAATCCAAAGTTTTTAAATAAATTTTGGTTACCTAATGAAGCTTTAACTCTGTGTTTTGGTGTGTTAAAACTTGGGATAAAACTTGGGTCTTTTGCTTGATCAAAAGTAAATTCAGCGTAGTTGTAACTTGCACCCAATTCAAAATCTTTGTATACCTTTTTAGACAATCCAACACCAAATCCGAAGGATGTCACTTGTGCTTTTGAATTGTTATATACTTGATAAATTCTTCTATCTCCGTTAACTAATGCCGCAACTGAAGTGGCTACTGCTGGATCTGTAAAATCTGTACCAACCATTCCATAATAAGGTGTAGCAACTCTTGATTGATTTAAGAAATCATTATAAATATTATAATACCCATTAATATCAACCGATAAATCGTTATTAACTACCGAACGATAACCAACTTCAAATGCTTGCACTTGCTCTGGTTTTACTAAATCAATATTGGCAACTTGTAAATCAGCTGGATTTCCTGAAGCTCCAAATGCTTGTAATGAAGTTAAAGTATAGGAGTTATTATAAGCATCATTACCATCAAGAGTAACCGTTGATCCTACACCTGGAATTGATTGTCCGGCAACACTAATGTTTCTTGTTTCAACAAATCTATTCAAGTTATCTTGAGCTGAACCAATCAAGGCAAATGGCCCTAAATCCAATCCAATATATAAATCTTGTGTTGTTGGATTTCTAAAACCTGTTTGGTAAGAAGCACGGAAATTATGTTTCTTAGTTGCTCCAGCAGAATACACGAAAGATACTCTTGGGGAAACAAAACCATCAAAAAGTTCCGCTTTATCATAACGAACAGATCCTGTGAATTTCAACCTATCGTCCATGAATTTCTTTTGAATCTGAGCATAAGCACCCATTTCATCATAACGAATTGGACCATCATAATCAGTAAAGATAGTTCCATCTGAATTCAATTCATATTGTCTGAATGAACCACCAACTTGAATTTCTGCAAATTTTATTTGGTCTTTAAAATTATAATTTCCTTCAGCATGATAAATCTTTGATTGGTCTTTAAACTTTGCTCCTGTTGTTAAATCTGGGTCAGCAGTAATCGTTGCCAAAGCATTATTGAATTCAGCAGTTCCTGGTAAAAATCTTCCTGCGTCTGCCGTTTGTCTTCCAATAGCATGAGCCGTTTCTGGAGTTTGTCCTGCTAATGTTGCCTGTACAAATGCTCCTGCATATTGACCAAACCAAGTTTGATCTGATTTCCATGCTCTGTTCACATTCCATGCAGCAAAACGCATATCATAAGAATCTCCTGCATCTTCAGCAGTGATATAACCTCTTACGAAAAAGTTTTTCCCTTTAACCTCTAAACGCGTTTGTTGCATAAAGAAGTTTTTCAAGGAATATCTGTTGGCTCCTTGATAAATAGTATTTCCTTGACCAATTTTATGTTGTAATACGATTTCAGTAGCATTTGCCCATGGTCTGAAATGTAATGACACATCAGCTTTCACACTTTTTACTTCATTGTCATTCATGTCTTGTTCTCTATAACCAGTTCTAGCTACATTATAATTAGGCAAAAGATTAACCGCAGATTGTGGAATTAAACCAGCATTTGCTAATCCTTGACCAACGCCTCTTAGATTTGTTGAAACTTCATCTCCATAAAAGTTCAATCCATCATAATTTGGGTTTACAGCCGAACCTGTATTGTTTGTTGTTAAATCTCTATCATCTGAAGCAATCCACTCTGTAGCTTGCAAGAAAGAGAAATTTCCTTTCATAGCAAATTTATCAGTAAACGCATGTGCTGCTCTAATTCCAAAATCATAATAATCATTCGTCCCAGCTGTTTCTTGTGAAGTTTGTCCATATTTAAAATAGAAACTCAATCCTTGATCATCAAATGGATTTTTACTATTCATAAACATGATACCGTTAAAGGCATTCGCTCCATACAATGCCGATGATGCTCCTGGTAATAATTCCACATTAGCAACATCTAACTCAGAAAGTCCAATTAAATTTCCAAGTACAAAGTTCAACGCAGGAGAGGAATTATCCATTCCATCAACAAGTTGCATAAAACGAGTGTTGGCAACAGTGGCAAATCCTCTGGTATTAACTGACTTAAAACCTAAACTACTTGTGTTGAAGTGAACTTCTTTTAGGTTTTCTAAACCATCATAATAACTTGCTGCAGTAGTAGCTTTAATAGCTTGCAAACTCATTCTTTCAATGGTAACAGGAGACTCAAGTACACGCTCTGGTGTTCTAGAAGCAGAAATTACTATTTCGTCTAACTTGTTTTCCTCGTCTGTCAGTGCAACAGCTACTTTTTGATTGTTTGAAGTAATAGCAACTTTTTTGGTCCCAAAACCAATACTAGTGACTTCAATCTCAAAGGGTGGTTTTTTTGTAGTTGATAAGCTAAAATTTCCATCAATGTCGGTGACTGTTCCTGCACTATCACCAATCACTTTGATGTTGGCGCCAGGAATTGGTTGGTTTTTGCTGTCTTTTACCGAACCAGTAATTGATGTTTGCGAATACGTAATACCGCAAAAAAACAATGAAATGATAAATAAATAAATCTTCATTTGGTTAAATATTTTTGGTTTAAGTGGCCAATTTACAAATATATTTTTTACATTATCAATAAATGGCATCTAATTTTATTGATAATTGAATATAAAGCGGTAATACTAATGATTCGATATTTATGCTTTTTTTAAATTATTATTAATGTTTTGAGGATTTTAACAAAAAAATACTATGCTTACATACAAAAATTGAATTTCTATTAAATTAATCATAAAATTTTAACCATAAAAAAAGCGAGACTTTATCTCGCTTTTCTTTTTATTTTTTTTAAAAACTTATTCTACTGTAACCGATTTCGCCAAATTTCTGGGTTGGTCTACATTACAACCTCTTAATACTGCAATATGATAAGACAATAATTGTAGTGGAATGGTTGTGATTAATGGTGACAAAGCATCTGAAGTTTCTGGAATTTCAATAACGTGATCTGCTAATTCTTTTACTTGTGTATCACCTTTAGTAACCACAGCTATTATTTTTCCGCTTCTTGACTTTATTTCTTGAATATTGCTAACTACTTTGTCATAGTGCCCTTGCTTTGGTGCAATAACTACTACTGGCATGTGTTCATCAATTAAAGCAATTGGACCATGTTTCATTTCGGCTGCAGGATAACCTTCTGCATGTATATAGGAGATCTCTTTTAATTTTAATGCGCCTTCCAATGCCACAGGGAAATTATATCCTCTTCCTAAATAAAGACAATTAGTAGCATCTTTAAACTTTTCGGCTATTTCTTTAGTTTTTTCATTCGTTTCTAATGCTTCACGAACTTTTTCAGGAATAACCTCTAACTCTTGCAAGTAACGGTGGAAATCTGAATTAGAAAGTGTTCCTTTGGCTTTTGCCAAACGTAATGCCAACATGGTTAACACGGTGATTTGTGTAGTAAATGCTTTGGTAGATGCCACTCCTATTTCTGGTCCAGCATGTGTATAAGCTCCAGCGTGTGTTTCTCTGGAAATAGAAGAGCCAACTACATTACAAACTCCAAAAACAAAAGCACCTTTTTCTTTTGCTAATTTAATTGCTGCCAAAGTATCGGCCGTTTCTCCTGATTGTGAAATGGCAATTACCACATCGTCCTTGTTGATTATTGGATTTCGATATCTGAATTCAGAGGCATATTCTACCTCAACAGGGATTCGTGTAAATTCTTCAATAATATATTCTGCCACTAATCCTGCATGCCAAGAGGTGCCACAGGCAATGATTAAAATTCTTTGAGCATGAAGAAATTTTTCAATGTTATCTTCTACACCAGCCATTTGAATAATCCCTTCATTGGCATGAAGTCTTCCTCTGTAGGTGTCCTTAATTACATTAGGTTGCTCATAAATTTCTTTTAACATAAAATGATCATAGCCTCCTTTTTCAATTTGCTCCAAGTTCATTTGAAGTTCTTGAATATAAGGATCAACTAAAGTATCGTCTTTTATTTTTCTAATTTTTAGTGGTTTGCTCAATCGTACTATGGCCATTTCTTCGTCTTCCAAATAAATGGCATTTGAAGTATATTCTATAAAAGGCGATGCATCGGAAGCAATAAAAAATTCATTTTCACCCACACCAATAGCTAGTGGACTTCCTAATCTGGCTACTATAATTTCGTCTGGATTTTCCTTGTCAAAAACACAAATAGCATAAGCTCCAACCACTTGGTTTAATGCAATTTGCACCGCTTTACCCAATTTGATATTCTCTTTCTTTTTTACGTCTTCTATTAGATTGACCAATACTTCAGTATCGGTGTCAGAAGTGAAAGTGTACCCTCTTTTTGACAATTCTTTTTTTAAGGGTTCGTAGTTTTCAATTATTCCGTTGTGAATAATAACTAAATTTCCTGAATTGGAAGTGTGTGGATGTGAATTGACATCGTTTGGCACACCATGAGTTGCCCAACGCGTGTGACCCATTCCTATAGTAGCTTTGGAGGAAGCAATGGCTTTAGATTTTTCTTCAAGGTCTGAAACTTTTCCTTTGGTTTTAGAAATTTGAAGGTCTTTACCATCATATAACATGATCCCAGCACTATCATAACCTCTATATTCTAATCTTTTTAACCCTTTTATTACAATAGGATAAGCTTCTCGATAGCCAATATAACCAACAATTCCACACATAATGCTATAATATTAATTAGGTTTTGTATAATAAATTTCAAGTTTCAATCGTTTTTCATCAGGAACTAAAGGACTAGATCCATATAAAATAGTTCCTAGCGGACTCATCACCGACATGGAAGGTGCGCTATTCGTAGTTGTGTTTCCTACCTTCAGTTTAGAAAACCCCACGTTATTAATATTCTCGGTTACCGAAAGTCCAAGTCTTACGTTAGTGGAGTCTTTCTTAATTAAGTTTCTTACGTGATTTGTAATTCTGATTTTGTACCTAATACCTCTTCCTCCTTCAACATCCTCTTTTTCTAAAATACCACCAAAAGTTGGCTTGTTTAGTTTAGGATAAGCACCACTATTTGAAAAATCAAGATTGTAATCAACTAACGCTTTTTTGTTCGTTAGGTCATAAAGAAAAATACGATTGGGTTCAATGGAACGAGTGTCAGACATAGCTGGTTTATCAACATAAAACGTCAAACTAGCTTCATTAATCATCCATCCATTCGCTTTGATTACTTCAATTTCATCAGCTATGCCGTTATTATCAGCATCTGGTCCAAAAATATCAATAACCGAAATAGAACCTTGACCACCTTTCAAAAACAGTTGAGTTGCTTCTTGATTATTGTTAATAGTTGCATTTAAATAATCTGTATTTTCATTATAATTATTCAACAAACTAACAGTATTGCCATTCAGATTTAAAGCATATGTTTTGTTTGTTCTTTCATATGTGACAACACCTTCTGAGTCAGTTTTTTTAACATCTTCATTATAGTATAGCGTTATCTTCCCATCTTTAAAATTTAGGGTTGCCATGTTGCCTGGATTCCCCAAACTTTCTGTTTTGAAATAGATTCCTCTAAAATAATTTTTGAAAACATTATTATTAGCAAGTTGGCCGCTCGGTGCATTTAAAATTGCAGCATCAAAAACATCTTTATTTAAATGCAATCGCATCGATGGTTTTGATCTTGTTTTAATCTCAGTAGTACCATCTTCTTCATACGTAATGGTTTTGTGTTCTCTTTTATCAAAATAAAATTGAGAATTTTCATGACCATCGGTATTTCTAGGATCAGAAGTAGCTAAATCATTTAACAAAACCGGAATTTTATTGTTATCGATTTCGGCATCCATATCGGTGTAAAACAATTGCGTTTCTCCAAGTGACTCATTTGGATCTAAATTTCTTAAATAATAATTGGATTGGTAAACGCTTAATTTAAACTTTGATCCTTCTACACCGTAAATTGAATCTAATTGATAAGTAGTGCGTCTTTCTGTTTTACCATCAACTTGAACTTCCTCTACACTTTTTACTGTGCTATAATAGGGAATTTCCATAACAACACTATCTAAAACTGTTGGTAACACATCGTAATTTTCTGGATCAACGTTATTAAATCGTGGATCACTAACCGACATTTCAACTTGGGTGACAAAATTAGCTCGCGTACTTCCAAAAGGTGGATTATCATAAAATCCTAATGGATTAACCGCTAAATTATTGGAGGCAATTGGCCCAAGTTTTTGATTGTAGGACTTAATAAATGCCCCTGTATATTTTTGAAAACCAAAATGGTCATCACCAACAATGTCTGAACCAATTTCATTAAAATCTTTATCACAAGAAACTAAAAAAGTCAGAACTAATAAACCAAACAAAATGGATGGTAAAAATGATTTTTTGCACATAAATATTACTATTGTTTTTTAAGAAAGCAACGCCTTGTAAAAGTTGGTGTATGCTTCACTAAATTTTTCTTTGGAGGCGAAAGGTAAAAAAGGTTTCCCCGAAGATTCTATATATTTTGTTAAACTTGGAGTTACATTTTCAGAAGCAACAATAATTCCATCGGAATGATTTACTGCGGCAGTAATAAGATTTTCGTAGTTTGGCACTTCTAATTCCTTAATAGAATCATGCGGAATATTGTCAAATTTGATTTTATTAATCATCTCTGTGTTTAAAGAACCTTCAAAAGATTGTCCATAAACAGAAGTAACAATTTTTGTATCTGAAAACAACGCTTCGTCTTTGTAGTAATGTTTCATGTAAATAGGCAATAAACTAGCCATCCATCCATGAACATGAATAATATCGGGAACCCAATTCAATTTTTTTACAGTTTCCACTACGCCTTTGGCAAAGAAAATAGCTCTTTCATCGTTATCTGGATACATTACACCATCTTCATCACTAAAAGTAGCTTTCCGTTTAAAATACTCATCGTTGTCAATAAAATAAACCTGAATTCTTTCTTTTGGAATAGAAGCCACTTTAATAATCAAAGGCATATCCAAGTCGTTTACTACTAAATTCATTCCTGACAAACGAATAACCTCATGTAATTGGTGTCTTCTCTCGTTGATATTTCCATATCTGGGCATAAAAATTCTTATTTGTCCACCTTGATCATTAATCATTTTTGGGACATCATAAGAGAGTAAAGAAACCTCATTTTCTGCCAAATAAGGCACCACTTCAGATGATACGTATAATATCCTCTTATCTTCCATAATCTATTCTACTTTATTTATTGGCAATAAAAAACAGGCAAAAGTACAAAAATTTATGCAGTTATTTATGAAAATAGTAAGTTTGCAACTCATTAATAGAAAGCTAATGCTTATTTTTTACACTCAAAACGATTTAGTTTCCCACTTAAATTCAATTACAACTAGTGACTCTTCCGTGGGTTTTGTTCCTACAATGGGAGCATTGCACGAAGGTCATTTGTCACTTTTGAAGGAAGCCATGTCACAAAACAATATTGTTGTCATTAGTATTTTTGTTAATCCAACACAGTTTAACAACCCCGAAGATTTAGCGAAATATCCTAGAACTCTTGAAAAAGATGTTGAGAAAATAAAAGCTGTTTCAAATAAAATAATTGTTTATGCACCAACTGTAGATGATATTTATAAAGGAAAAACAGTCTCCAAACATTTTGACTTTGACGGATTAGAAAATCAAATGGAAGGTAAATTCAGACCAGGTCATTTTGATGGCGTGGGAACTATCGTAAAACGACTTTTTGAAATTGTAAAGCCTAACTACGCTTATTTTGGTGAAAAAGATTTCCAGCAATTGCAAATCATAAAAAAAATGGTGGCGAAACTCGAAATTCCAGTATCCATAATTGGTTGCCCAATTCACAGAGAAGCCAATGGTTTAGCCATGAGTTCTCGCAACGAAAGACTAACGCCCGAAGAGAGAAAAGAAGCCGCTATCATTTTCAAAATACTGAAACAATCCCAAAAACTTTTTAAATCAAAATCTGCTTCCGTAGTGAATGAATGGGTAAAAAAAACTTTCGATAAAACCCCAAATTTTCAACTAGAATATTTTCAAATTGCTGAAGAAGACACCTTATTACCGTGCCTTAGAAAAAGTAAAATAAAAAAATACCGAGCGTTCATCGCTGTTTTTGTCAACAAAATAAGATTGATTGACACCATTTCACTAAATTAATTTACCTTTGCCCCATGCAAATTCAAGTAGTAAAATCTAAAATTCATAGAGTAAAAGTAACTGGTGCCGATTTAAATTATATCGGCAGCATTACGATAGACGAATCTCTAATGGATGCCTCAAACCTTATTGAAGGCGAAAAAGTTTCTATTGTAAACATCAATAATGGAGAGCGTTTTGAAACCTATGTTATCAAAGGAATCAGAAATTCTGGAGAAATAACTTTAAATGGTCCTGCAGCAAGAAAAGTTCAAAAAGATGATATTATTATCATTATGTCCTATGCCACCATGGATTTTGAAAAAGCAAAAACCTTCAAACCTTGGATGATTTTTCCAAATGAAAAAGACAATTCCTTAACCTAATCTTTTGAAAAAACAAATCGGTAAATGGTTGACAATTTTTATTCCTCTTTTGATAGGAATAGGAATCATTTACTATCAATTTACCACCTTAACATCTGAAGAAATTGGAAAAATAAAAATTAGCTTTCAAAAGGCAAATTATTATTACATTTTACTTTCTTTATTGATTGCTTGTTTTGGTTATTGGTCTAGAGCGTATCGCTGGAAATTTGCACTCAATCATTTGGGGTATGAAACAAAATTTTCCAATAATTTTTTTACCGTTTGTGTCTCCTATTTGGTCAATCTAACGGTTCCTCGCTCGGGCGAAATTACTCGTGCGGCCTTACTAAAAAAATATGAAAACGTTCCTTTTGACAAAGCATTCGGAACCATTGTTGCCGAAAGAATAGTTGATTTACTTATTTTTTTACTCTTTGTTTTTATTGGATTTATTTCTCAATTCGAAAAAATATACCAGTTTCTACTCAGCAAAAATATTGCTATAAAAACCATAATAACTTCAGGAATTGCAGCAGTAATTTTATTCGTGATTTTTATTTTTATTTGGATTTATGCTGAATGGAATATCATATTGAAACTAAAGAAAAAACTATCGGGATTGATAGAAGGAATGACTACAGTATATAAAATGAAAGATAAATGGAAGTATATTTTTCATTCTTTTTTAATTTGGTTTTCCTATTTATCGATGTTTTATGTGGCTATTTTTGCTCTTCCCGAAACTTCAGAAATAAGTCTTGACATTGTAATTATGGGGTTCATCTTTGGTAGTCTTGCCGTTGGTTTTTCAAATGGTGGATTGGGCGCTTATCCCTTTTCAATAGCTTTAATTTTTTCATTGTATGGCATTTCAAATAATATTGGAATTGCTTTTGGTTGGTTAGTTTGGACTTCGCAAACTATTTTAGCCATTCTTCTTGGTTTGATTTCTTATGTTTTACTTCCAGTTTTAAATAGAAATAAATAATTTACTATCTTGCTACTGAATTTAGCATTTGTTCTATTTAAACCAAACCAATCATCATGAAAAAACTTATTTTGTTTTTCCTTTTCGTTTGCACGAATCCCCTTTTCTCTCAAAAAGTAACCGACACCATTTCATCTCAAAAATTAAATGAAGACAGACAAATATTTATTGGTCTTCCTCCATCATATGATAAAAATCCCGGTCAAAAATACCCTATACTATTATTGCTTGATGGCGACTTTTTATTCGATCCTTTTCAAGGTGCCTTAAGCTACGGTTATTATTGGGATGATTTGCCTGAAGTGATTGTTGTTGGGATTAGTCAAAATAAAAATAATGAACGCGAAACCGATTGTACGGTAGATGAAACCACTGGTTTACCTTCTGAAAAAGGAGAAAGTTTTTTTGAATTCATTGGGATGGAATTGATTCCTTACATCCAAAAAAAATACAGAACGGCACCGTTTAAATTAATTGCAGGATTAGATACTACAGCAGCATTTTCAAATTTTTACCTATATAAAGACAATCCAGTTTTTGATGCCTATATCTCTATGAGTCCAGAACTACCAACTGGTATGGAAGAACAAATTCCCGAGAGATTGGCCGCCATTGAAAAACCTATTTTTTATTATCATTCTTCGGCTGATGGAGATTTAAAAAAAATGAGGAAAAGAATTCAAGCACTGGATGAATTGGCCAAAAAAATAACCAAACCAACACTCAATTATAAGTTTGATGATTTTAAAGGTGCTTCACATTATTCTTTAGTTTTAAATTCTATTCCAAGTGCGTTGTACCAAATTTTCTCGGTTTACCAACCTATTTCAACCACAGAGTTTCAAGAAAAAATTGCAATCCTTCCTTCAGGATATGTAGACTATCTAGTAAAAAAATATGATTTGCTAGAGAAAACATTTAGCTTGAAATTAACCATTAGATTAAACGATTTCAAAGCAATTGAAGCCGCCATACTTAAAAATAAAGCGTACGCCGAATTTGATCAACTAGCCCAATTAGCCAGAAAAAATTATCCAAAATCCATGCTCGCTGATTATGAAATGGCACAACTATATGAAAAAACAGGTGACACAAAAAAAGCCATAAAAACATACCAAAGTGCCTTTCAAAAAGAAGAAATTGGCGATTTAACCAAAGACATGATGCTTGAAAGAGCTGATGAATTAAAAGGCCAATTGAAAAACAAAAAAGGAGAAGTAATTGAGGAAACGCCTCCAACAGATACACCTGCAGAAACGCCTCCAACAGACACGCCAAAAGAAGAAAAAAAACCAGAATAATGTCAAAATTAAAAACTACTTTCTTTTGTCAAAATTGTGGTGCTCAATATGCTAAATGGCAAGGGCAATGCAATTCGTGCAAAGAATGGAATACTATTGCCGAAGAAATAATTCAAAAAGAAGAAAAAGTAAGTTGGAAACCTACTACTTCTGAAACAAAAAGAGTCTCAAAACCACTTAAAATAAAAGAAATCGATTCCACTCAAGAAGTGCGAATGGATACCACAGATGGCGAATTGAATCGCGTGCTTGGTGGCGGAATTGTACCTGGTTCATTAATCCTACTTGGTGGTGAACCTGGCATTGGAAAAAGTACCTTATTGCTGCAAATTTCTCTTAAATTGCCCTATAAAACGCTATATGTTTCGGGTGAAGAAAGTCAGAAACAAATAAAAATGCGTGCCGAACGTATTAATCCAACTAGTGACAATTGCTACATACTCACCGAAACCAAAACGCAAAATATTTTCCGTCACATCGTAGAAATCGAACCCGATATTGTTATCATCGACTCGATTCAAACCTTGCATACTGATCATATTGAATCGACTGCCGGAAGCATTTCTCAAATTAGAGAAACCACAGCTGAGTTAATAAAATTTGCTAAAGAAACTAATATTCCTGTTATCTTAATTGGTCACATTACCAAAGATGGCAATATTGCTGGACCAAAAATTTTGGAACACATGGTTGATACAGTTCTCCAATTTGAAGGCGATAGAAATCATGTATATCGCATTCTTCGTTCCCTTAAAAACCGTTTTGGTTCAACCGCCGAACTCGGAATCTATGAAATGCAAGGTTCTGGTTTGCGCGAAGTTTCCAATCCGTCTGAAATATTAATTTCACATCGTGAAGAAGAACTTTCGGGAACGGCAATTGCTTCTACATTGGAAGGCATGCGACCTTTAATGATAGAAATTCAGGCCTTGGTTTCGACAGCTGTTTATGGAACACCTCAACGCAGCACCACAGGTTATAATGCCAAAAGATTGAATATGATTCTAGCAGTTTTAGAAAAACGTGCTGGTTTCCGTCTTGGGACAAAAGACGTTTTCCTGAATGTGACTGGTGGAATTTCAGTAGATGATCCAGCCATTGATTTGGCCGTTGTTGCCGCAATTCTTTCTTCAAATGAAGATATTGCTGTAGGCAAAGATGTTTGTTTTGCTGGAGAAGTAGGACTTTCAGGGGAAATTCGTCCTGTGAACCGCGTAGAACAACGCATTCAAGAAGCCGAAAAACTGGGATTTGCCACTATTTTTGTTTCCAAATACAATAAAATTGCCATCAAGAATTCTTTAATTAAAATCGTTTTGGTTTCTAAAATTGAAGAAGTAGCGGAACAGCTGTTTGGATAATTAATCACAACAAAATGAAACTCCAAAAACAAAAAGTTATAACAATTGTAAAGATTGTAGGAATCCTAATTTTAGTAGGTATCATATTGCTTTTTGCTTTTAGAAATACACTATTAGATAAAGTTATGCATCGCATTGATTCCAAAATGGAACGTGATTATCAATGTCATTTCAGCATTGCTAAAGCCGAATTTCATGGATTGACTAATTTGGAGTTTCAACACATCACGTTAGTTCCAAAACAAGCCGATACTTTGGTTCGTATTGATGAATTGAAAACCAGCGTGAACTTCTGGAAATTATTGGTGGGTGACATTCAGTTGGGAAAATTAGAAATCAATAAAGGATACATCCAATTGGTTAAAACCAAAACTGGTAGCAACTTCGATGCTTTTCTTCGTTCCAAAAAAGAAAAAAAAGACAACGACGAAGTGAATTATGCCAAACTTCTGAACCGAATTTCGTCAAAACTTTTGAACTTAGTCCCAACGGATATGCACGTTAAAGGTTTTGCTTTTAAAATAAATGACAAAGGAAATAAAGTAGTTTTTGATTTCAATCAATTGACATTGGTTGACAAAAAATTGACTACAGAAATTCAAGTTACCTCCGAGAATTTCTCACAACAATGGACACTTAACGGATTTGCCGATCCAAGAGATAGAAAGGCCGATTTGACTTTTTTTAATTCAAAAAGTGATACCATAAGAATTCCCTATTTCGATAAAAAATTCAATCTGAAAACGGGTTTCAAATCCATTCATTTCAATTTGGAAAACCTCTCAATGAAAAGTGGCGAATTGCATATTGATGGCTATTCTTCGATTGAGAATTTAATGATCAATCATCCAAAAATTGCTAGTAAAGATGTGCTAGTGAAAAATGCCCGATTTGATTATCATTGGGTTGTGGGTTCTCGATTTATAGCTTTGGACAGTACTTCAACCATGCAATTGAACAGCATAAAATGTCAACCTTTTGCTTCTTATACAAATGAAACCGACAAGGTGTATGAACTACAATTGAAAATCCCAAAAATGAAAGCACAAGATTTTATTGTGTCTTTACCAACGGGTTTATTTCGTCATTTTGAAGGTATGGAAGCACAAGGAAATTTCAGTTATGATTTGAACTTCAAATACAATAATCATAAACCGAATAACGTAGTTTTTGATAGCAAATTGAAACCCGAAGGATTAAGAATTACCAAATATGGCGAAGCCGATTTGAATAAAATAAATGGCGAATTCACCTATCGGGCTATGGATAAAGGTGTGGCACAAAGACCCATAATTGTTGGTCCTTCCAATCCTAATTTTACACCACTAGCTGCCATTTCTCCTTACTTGCAAAAATGTGTTTTGACCAGTGAAGATCCTTCTTTTTTTAACCATCGTGGGTTTATCAATGAAGCATTCAAACAATCGATTGCTAAGAATATCCGAACCAAAAAATTCTCTCGTGGTGCCAGTACTATCAGTATGCAATTGGTAAAAAATGCATTTCTTACTCGTGAGAAAACAGTCTCCCGAAAACTAGAAGAAATCTTGTTAGTTTATATTTTGGAAAACAATCGAATCAGTTCCAAAGAACGCATGCTCGAAGTGTATTTTAATATTATAGAATGGGGGCCAAATATTTACGGCATTGGTGAAGCAGCACAATTTTATTTTGAAAAATCGCCAGCTGATTTAAGTTTAAATGAGTGTTTGTTCTTAGCGACAATTATTCCAAAACCAAAAGGGTTTATGTATCGTTTTGACGGCGAACAAAAACTCAAACCTTTTGCCACACAACAAAATACTTTTTTAACACGATTGATGTTGCGTCGACAGTTACTTTCTGAAACCGATACTATTGGTCAAAATGTTCCTGCGACGCTTATTGGTCCTGCAAAACTATTTTTGAAACAGAAACCTATTCCTGTTGAAAATGATAGTATAAATGGTGATGAACTTGAGTTGTAATAAATCTTTGTTAAAAATAATTAAACAGTTGATTTTTCTGTCATTTATATCTTATTTTAGTATTCCATAAAACCCATTTGAATTATGACAAAGTATTTATCCTTCTTACTGTTGGTTTCTGTAGTTTCTTTTGCTCAAAAACCCATTTTTACAACCGCTAAAGTAAAAGCAGCAACCGTTTATTTCAATGCTGCCGAAATTTCACAAAACACTGCTGTCAATCTTCCTGTGGGAACGAGTGAAATTGTGATAAAAAACGTAGCGGATTATTTGAATGAAAGCACGGTTCAAATTGGCGCGCCCAATTCGGTAACGGTTTTGTCGGTTCAATTTACTCAAAACTATATTTCGGAATATGAAATTGATGAAACCAATCCGGCAATAAAAAAAGTGAGAGACAGCATTACTTTAGTTCAAAAAGAAATTAAGAAAGTTCAAATAGACAGTTATTCTAGTCAGCAAACCATTGCCCTTTTGGATGCCAATCAAAATGTGAGCGGTGCTAATACAGGTTTGAACGTAGCGGAACTCATGAAGTTGGTCGATTTTTACAAAACCAAACGAACAGAATTGGACAATGCGGTGGTGACATTGGCAGAAAAAGAAACTAAACTCAAGGAAAGACTAAAAGCACTCAACGATAAACTCGAAATCAATACCCAAAAAGAAGAAAAAAGTTCCAAAGGAAAATTGATAATTCAAGTCATGAATGAAATAGCCGGATTGGTTAATTTAGATATTAACTACATCACCAATAATGCGAGTTGGTCACCATTTTATGATTTGCGTGCTGATAACATTACATCGCCCATCAACATGATGTACAAAGCACAAGTTACGCAATGGACAGGCATTGATTGGAAAAAAGTAAAACTAACGCTTTCATCGGGTAATCCTAATCAAAATAATCAATCGCCAGAGTTGAGTTCGTGGTTTTTAAAATATGAAGATCTCAACTATTACAGAGGAAATGTGTATAATAAATATGAAGACGGTGATAAACAATCAAATGAAATTCAGTCTTTACAAGGACAAGTTGCTGGTGTAAATATTACCGGCGCAAATGGACAACCTGGTTCAAAAGATAACGTTGTTATTAGAGGCTCGAGTTCTTTAAATGGAAACAGCGATCCATTATATGTAATTGATGGAGTACCATCAAATGCAGAAACATTCAGAAAAATTCCATCTAATGCCATAAAAAAAATAGATATTCTTAGAGATAAATCGGCAGCGGCTATATATGGAAGTCGAGGTTCTAATGGCGTTATGGTGATAACAACTAAACAAGGTATGAGTGATTATACAGAAGTGAGTGAAAACCAACTCAACGTTTCGTTTGATATTGATATTCCGTATGATATTTTATCGAATAGCAAACCACATAGTGTAGCTTTGAAAGAAATCAAATTGCCAGCAACCTATAAATATTATGCTGCACCAAGAGCGGAGAAAGAAGCCTTTTTATTAGCAGAAATTGAAGATTATTCAAAATATAATTTGTTGCCCGGCGAAGCCAATATTATTTTTGAAGGTTTGTACGTGGGAAAAACAGTTATCAATCCTAATCAAACTTCCGACACACTAAATCTGAGCATGGGAAGAGATAAAAAAATCTCCATTAAGCGTGAAAAAGTAGCAGACAAATCAGGAACACGTTTTTTATCGTCCAAAAAAGAGCAAACATTTACCTATGATATCACGGTGAGAAACAATAAAAAAGAAGGGATAACGATGATGTTGAAAGATCAATATCCGTTGAGTACTGACAAAGAAATTGAAATTGAAATTTTAGAAATTTCCAATGCCAAAGAAAACAAAGAAACTGGTGTACTCACTTGGGAACAAAAACTAGCTCCAAATGAGACTAAGAAAGTCAGAATAAGCTATAGGGTTAGATATCCTAAAGATAAAATTATTGGTAATTTATAAATACGAAACGCAATTTTCACCGATTGCGTTTTTTTTATAACCTATTGATTGTAATGATATTATTTTTAACTTTACAAAAAAACATGCTATGAAAAAAATACTACTCTTCTCTTTTTGTTTATTGTCACTACTGAGTTTTGGACAATCTATCAATTTACAAAGTTTTGCCACAGGATTTTCTTCTCCAGTAGAAATGGCTCAACCAGCAAATGACCCGCGTATTTTTGTGGTTCAAAAAGGAGGTTTGATACGAATTGTAAATGCTAATGGAACTATTAATGCTACACCATTTTTAACTGTTACCGGAATTAGTACTGGAAGTGAGCAAGGTTTATTGGGTTTGGCTTTTCATCCTAATTATGCCACTAATGGTTTGTTCTTTATAAATTATACTAACACGGCTGGAAATACCGTTATTGCAAAATATAGTGTAAGTGCCAATCCTGATATTGCTAACGCTACAGGAACAATTTTGATGACCATCAATCAACCCCAAGCAAACCATAATGGAGGAACTATAAAATTTGGTCCTGATGGTTTTTTGTACATAGGAATGGGTGATGGTGGTGGTGCAGGCGACACTAGTAATTATGCTCAAAATTTGAGTTTAACAAATGGTAACCTAGTGGGAAATCCTTCTCGTATTTACTTAGGCAAAATGCTTCGTATTGATGTTAATACTACAGTTGGTGCTTTAAATTATGGTTATCCTTCTACTAATCCATACGTTAGTGAAGCTGGAAAAGAAGAAATTTGGGCCATTGGTTTACGAAATCCTTGGAAATTTTCATTTAACCGATTGAACGGCGATATGTGGATTGCCGATGTAGGTCAAAACGCCATTGAAGAAATTAATAAAATTGCAAATCCATTGCCAAATACGGGTTTAAATTTTGGATGGCGTTGTTATGAAGGCAATACTGATTTCAACACTTCTGGAACTTGTCCAGTGTATTCAGCTACTGTTGCACCATTAGCGCAATATACTCATGCATCTAACAGATGTTCAATTACTGGTGGTTATTTTTACACGGGAACAACCTATCCTAATTTGCAAAACAAATATGTTTTCGCCGATTATTGCACAGGCGAAATAGGTTACATAAACGATTCTAATCAAATTGTTTGGTCGTTTGATTCTCCTGGCACCATTGCAACTTTTGGTGAAGGTTCAAATGGTGAACTTTATGCTTTTGTTGGTAATGCATTATTTAAAGTTATAGATACTTCATTAAATGCATTGTCGTTTGAAGAAAAAACTATCTCTATTTATCCAAATCCAGCTAACAACGAACTTTACATTAAAAATGAAAACAATGTAGGGTTGAAATTTATAACTATTGCTGACTTAACAGGTAAAATTGTTTTAAATCAAAACATACAAAGAATGAGCTCGAATGCGATAAACATTTCAAATTTAGCCAAAGGAATGTATTTAGTTACTTTGGAAACACAAAATGGTTTGACTGCAACATCAAAAATAATCAAACAGTAATTTACGGCGCAGGATTTGGAATCAGTTCCTGAATTTTATTGATTTGAGCAATAATTTCGGGTGATAATGTCACGTCAAAAGCAGCAATATTTTCGCTTAGTTGTTCCAAAGAAGTAGCACCAATAATGGTGGACGTGACAAAATCTTGTTGGTTTACAAACGCTAAAGCCATTTGGGTTAACGTCAATCCATTGTCTTGCGCTAATTGATAATAAAGTTGAGTCGCTTTCAAGCAATTCTCACTTGAATATCTGGTAAACTGTGGAAATAAACCCAGCCTAGAGTTAGGAAGTATGCCATTCAAATGCTTGCCTGTCAAAAAACTAAATGCTAAAGGAGAATAGGCCATCAAACCAATATTTTCGCGCATACATATTTCAGATAAACCCACTTCAAACAAGCGGTTTAATAAGGAATAGGGATTTTGTATGGTTGCAATTCTAGGCAAATTGTGTTTTTCGCTTTCGCTAATGAATTTCATTACACCATACGGGTTTTCATTGGAAACTCCGATGTGTTTGATTTTTCCCTCTTTAATTAAGCCATCATAAACCGTTAGCACTTCAAAGAAATTTTCTTGCCATTGGGTATCGATTTTTGAAACGCCACGTTGCCCAAACATATTCATCACGCGTTCTGGCCAATGCATTTGATATAAATCGATACAATCGATTTGCAGATTTTTTAAACTCAATTCCACGGCTTCGTGTATGCTTTTCTTTGAAAAATCCAATGGTTTTCTAATGTAATCCATCCCACGATTTGGTCCCGCAATTTTGGTAGCAACTATGATTTTATCTCTCTGATTCTTCCCAATTTTATTGATCCATGTACCCATAAATCGTTCTGTATCTCCAAATATTTGAGCATTTCCACCAATGGGATACATCTCTGCAGTATCGAGAAAATTTATGCCATGTTCAAAGGCGTAATCCAACTGATCATGTGCTTCGGCTTCAGAGTTTTGATTTCCAAAAGTCATAGTGCCTAAGCAAATCGTGCTAACTTTCAAATCAGTGTTGGGAAGAGTAGTATAGTTCATGGTGTATGTAAAATTTTTTTGCGAAGCAAAAGTAAAATAATGTGAGAGTTTATGTTTGTCGATTAACACATTTTTTGGAAACGTTTTAAAAAAAGGTTCTAAGAAAATCTCAGAACCTTTTTTAAGAAATAGTATGATTTTGTCATTTCGACAAATAGCAAAAATTAAAACTCATTCAACATCTTGGAAATTTCATCCAATTTTGGTGTTAAAATAATTTCAATTCTACGGTTTTTAGCTTTTCCTTCAGGAGTATCATTGCTCATGATTGGGGCAAATTCTCCACGACCAGCAGCAGTTAAATTTTGTTTTCTAATACCACCATTTTCACCTAAAATAGTCACAATTGCAGTGGCTCTTTTGGTTGACAAATCCCAGTTATTTTCAATTCCTCCACCAATATTTCCTAATATTTTGTCATTATCGGTATGTCCTTCAATTAACACGGTAATGTCTGGATTTTGTGCTAAAACTTTGCCCACTTCCACTACGGCTTTTCTTCCTTCACTGCCTACAGCCCAACTTCCCGTTTGAAACAACAATTTATTTTCCATAGAAACATAAACCTTTCCGTTTTTTTGTTCTACAGTCAATCCTTTGCCTTCAAAAGCATTCAACGCTTTGGACAACGTATCTTTCAGTTTTTTCATGGCAGCATCTTTTGCCGCAATCATACTTTCCAACTCATTCAAGCGTTTGGTGTTTGATTCCAATTCGCTTTTTAATTTATTCAATCGGTCTTGCTCAGCGGCCAATGCTTTTTCTTTTGCACCAAGTTGTGCAAGCAGTTCTCGATTTTTATTCATGTTAGACTCAAGTGCGTCATTGCTGTTTTTTTCTAAAGCAGCATAAGAATCTTTTAACGTTTTTAGGTTATTTGCCGTTGCGGTACAATCGGCTTGCAGTTTATCTCTATCGGCTTTGAGCTTATCCAATTCAGCTTTAAGTGATTTGTTTTCTTCGTTAAACTGACTATTTGCCTTTCGAAGCTCATCATTTTCATCAGCCAATAAACGATTCTCTTTTTTCAAATCGGTGTACTTGTTCTCCAAATCGGTGTATATTTTTTTGGACACACAAGAAGTCATCAAACTCAACAGGAAAATTCCTAAAACTATTCTTTTTATCATTTTTTTTAATTTATATTCAACACTAAATCAATCACTTTTATTATTTACTTTCAACTAATTTCTACCAAAACAGGACAATGGTCAGAATGTTTGGCTTCGGGTAAAATCACGGCTCTAGTCAATCTGTTTTTCAATGGTTCACTGGCAAGACAATAATCAATACGCCAACCTTTATTATTCGCTCTGGCATTGGCTCTGTAACTCCACCAACTGTAATTATCGGGTGATTGATTAAAAAATCGGAACGTGTCAATGAAACCACTTTTCATAAATTTATCCAACCAAGCGCGCTCTTCGGGTAAAAATCCCGAAACAGTTTTATTGCGAATTGGGTCATGAATATCAATAGCTTCGTGACATATATTGTAATCTCCACAAATAATCAAGTTTGGAATTGTTACCTTTAATTCGTTAATATAATTTTGGAAGTCATCCATATATTTGAACTTGTAATCCAAACGATCAATGTTGGTTCCCGAAGGCAAGTACAAACTCATGACCGAGAAATCATCAAAATCAACACGAAGATTTCTACCTTCAAAATCCATGTGGTCAATTCCAGTTCCAAAAACGACATTATTCGGTTTTACTTTGCACAAAATAGCAACACCACTATATCCTTTTTTCTGGGCAGGAAACCAATAATGATAAGGATATCCCGAAAGTTCCACATCAAGTAACGGAATTTGATCTTCGGTTGCTTTTATCTCTTGTAAACAAATTATATCGGGATTGGCTTGTTGCAACCACTCCAAAAATCCTTTGGAAATAGCTGCTCGAATACCATTAACATTATAAGAAATAATTCTCATCAAGTTTTACTTTTATTTTTAACTTCTTTAATTCGGACAAAAGCCTTCGGGTCAAAAATAGCTAAAAACAAATTTATATTTATTATTTGAGATTAACGATTTTTGATTGTAGCTATTTATTTCCTTCATAAATCAAAAATCGTTAATCTTCAATCTTCAATTCACTAGAATTACTATCTTTGTTTCTTACTCAAAAATGAAAGATATACATGGGTTTAGTCACTGCTAAAGAAGTTGCAAAAGCTATAAACACTGATAAATATGGTGTTTTCGGAACTTTTTGTGGCTGGTTACTAATGAAAGCTTTAAAGATTTCGACCTTAAACAAAATTTATGACCGAAATAAGCATTTGAGCGAAATTGAATTCTTAAACGCTATTTTAGATGAGTTTCAAATAAAATTTGAAATTCCGGAAGAGGATTTTAAACGATTACCGAAAGACGGTGCTTATATCACTATTTCCAATCATCCATTGGGTGGCATTGACGGAATTTTATTGTTGAAATTAATGCTCGAAAGAGAACCTAATTTCAAGATTATTGCCAATTTCCTCTTGCATCGCATCGAACCGATGAAACCCTACATCATGCCAGTGAATCCTTTTGAAAACCATAAAGATGCCAAATCTAGCGTGATAGGAATTAAGGAAACGTTACGCCATTTGAGCGATGGAAAACCACTGGGAATGTTTCCTGCTGGTGAAGTTTCGACTTATAAAGACGATAAATTAGTTGTGGATAAAGCATGGGAAGAAGGCGCAATCAAAGTGATTCGGAAAGCACAAGTACCAGTTGTTCCAATTTATTTTCATGCTAAAAACAGTCGCTTTTTTTACTTTTTATCCAAAATTAATCCAACATTGCGAACCGCAAAATTACCGTCCGAATTGTTAACTCAAAAAGACCGCGTAATTAAAGTGAGAATAGGGAAACCAATTTCGGTAGCCGAACAAAATGAACATAAAACCATTGAAGAATACTCCGAATTTTTACGTCGCAAAACGTATATGCTGGCCAATTCTTTCAATGAAGAATCCAAATTATTAAGTTCACAAAACTTAAATTTGAACTTAAATCTTAAACCCTCAAAAAATCCTAAACAGATTGTAAAGCCTGCCAATCAAGATAAAATATTAGAAGAGATTGAGGTATTGAAAAAAGGAGATTATCGTTTGTTGCAAAGTAAAAACTATGTAGTGTTTTTGGCGCAGGCCGATGTTATTCCAAATATTCTCCATGAAATAGGTCGTTTGCGCGAAATCACTTTTAGAGCGGTTGGCGAAGGGACAAACGAGTCTATCGACCTTGATAAATTTGACAATTATTACCATCACATGTTTTTGTGGGACGATGAATCACAACAAATTGCTGGTGCTTATCGCATGGGTTTTGGTTCTGAAATATTCCCAAAATATGGCATCGAAGGTTTTTATCTTCAAGATTTATTCCGATTTGAACCAGAGTTGTACGACATGATGTCGAAATCTATTGAAATGGGAAGAGCCTTTATTGTTAGTGAATACCAACAAAAACCGATGCCGTTATTCCTGCTTTGGAAAGGAATTATGCATATTACTTTACGTTATCCTGAACACAAATATTTGATTGGTGGTGTGAGTATCAGCAATCAATTTACGGAATTCTCCAAATCGTTGATGATTGAATTTATGAAGTCGCATTATTATGATCCTTATGTGGCACAATACATTCATCCGAAGAAAGAATTTAAAGTAAAACTGAAAGACGCCGACAAAGATTTTGTATTCAATGAAACCGAAGCCGACTTGAATAAATTTGATAAAATTATTGATGAAGTAGAACCTGGAGCATTGCGTCTTCCGGTCTTAATCAAAAAATACATCAAACAAAATGCGCGCGTCGTAGCGTTCAATGTTGACCCATTGTTTAACAATGCCGTTGACGGATTGATGTACATTCGGATTTCGGATATTCCAGAAAGCACTATGAAACCTGTAATGGAAGAATTCCAAGCAGAATTAGAACGGAAAGAAAAGAATTATAAATAGTCATCAAAAAGGGCAACTCAATGAGTTGCCCTTTTTGATTCCTTCACTTGTTCCTGAAACGTTTTCCACTCATTTTCAGAAATACTTTCTTTGCTTTTTAACTTCTTTCCTTTGATATATTCCAAAATATACTTGGCGCGTTCTTCTGATTCTGGATGGTCAATTATCCAACTCATCCCATCCGGGATTTTGCTGTCTTGAGCCATTTGATACATGAAATCGGCCATGGGTTTTGGGTCAATATTGGCTTTTAGCAAATACTCCACACTAGTGATATCGGCTTCTTTTTCTAATGCTCTGTCATAGGCAGAAGACGTTAGCATTTTTAAAACTTCTTTTGCCATTTGGCCTCCTTTTCCACCAGAAGTTGCCGTTAACAAAACGGAATATCCGATTTCTTTAGATAGTTTTTTCATCACATGATTTTTCTCAATATGAGCTATCTCGTGACCTAAAACGCCTTGCAACGCTTCTTGTTTTTTACAGTCTGCTATCAATCCGGTATAAACCACCAAATGATTATTGGGCAAGGCAAAAGCATTGATTTCATCTTTTTGTATAATGTGAATTTTCAACGAGTCACGTTCAATATCATTGGCTTCACAAATGGGAAGTATTAATTTATCTAATGTTTTTACAATGCTATCGTTTGTAATAACGTCTTCGGTATTGGAAATCTCTTCCCAAATCAAATCGCCTAATTTACTTTCAACAAATTCGGTGCGTTCTTTTACCTTGAAAAAAGTCATAAAATCGAGTTGAGAAAACCCTAACCAAAGCAGGAAAAACCCAAGCACTACAATCAATCCTTGAAAAATTATTTTCTTCATCATCACGATCTACAAATTAAATTAGTAACATTTCCGAAAAATAAAAAATGGATATGCTTGCCTTTACGCGTTTGCACAGCAGCATAAATAGTGGAGAAAATCTCTAATAGATTAAAAATAATCACCGTAAAAATATAGGCAAAGTATTGATTGCTCACTTTTTCATCGGTAAAAATAATGGAAACTGTCCACCAAAAACTAGCACTGTTAATGCCTAAAAGTGCTAATTGCGAAAATAGCGCTTGGGTGCAATGCCATCGAACATAATAAGTACTTTTTCTATTGGCTAAATAGAAAAAGAAAGTCGCTAGCAAATTAATAATCGGTAATGGTAATCCAGCAATTAAGGCTACCAAAGACATCAAATAGCCATTAGATGCTTTTTCTCGTTCGTGTTCACTTGGTTTGTAGGCAAAGGTTGTGTCTTGTATCATAATTGTTTCTTTATATTCCAAATCCAGTTGAGTATGACCAATAGTAGTAAAAAAAATGCCAACCATTTGGTTCTGATAATTACTTCTGCTTTTTTGTAACTATTAAAAAAGGTGTCTTTTTTTAGTAGTAAATCTATCAAAATCCAAATAGGAAACAGTGTCATTATGATAGCAACAAGTATTCCAAAAGGATTAAGCGCTACTGATTCTGTAAATTTTCCTTCTAAAAGTAATGTTACTGCTCTAGTTGTACCACAAGATGGACAAGGAAATCCTGTCGCATTTTTGATAATACACACTCGAAACGTATCCTTTTCTGAATAGTGAATGGAGTAAAAAAGATAAATAAAACCAAAAAAACAAGCTATAAGCAGCATGGAATATAACTTGTTTTTTGACATTTTTAATATAAAGACGTTTGAAACATTTCCATGTTTTTCTCACGAGTAGCACCCATAATTAAAAACCAATCGATGATGGTCCAAATTCCTAATCCACCACAAGTCAATAATTTTCCAATGCCCATTCCAGTATCACCAATAAAAAATCGGTCGATCCCTAAAGTTCCTCCACCAACAATAGAAATAATCAAAGCGGTTGTTGGGTCTTTTAGTTGTAACGTTTGAACCATTCCCCATTTGGTTTCATCCAAACTCATTAATTTATCTCTAACGGCATTCAAATGATAACTTTCAAAAAATTTGGCGTTCATCATCATAAACATATCGACTTTTTGTGCATCCATAATTGGTTTTGTTTTTTGGTTATGTATTATTTATTCGACTAAAATATAAAAAATTATAGGAAAGCACTATGTTTAGGTTCCCAAAATTCAATTATATTTCCATAGGTCTTTCAATCGCCTATAATTGTTACACTATATTTACTTAAAAAAATATTAGCTATAAAGTTTTATAATTTTATCCACTATTACTTGTGCTAATTTTTGATGACTTTCATAAGTCCAACCAGCAATGTGTGGTGTGAGTATAACATTTTCGGCTTGAAGTAAATACTCAAATGCTTTTGGCTTTTCTGCGTCAATAAAAAGATTTTCAAAAGATAATTTTTCATACTCCAATACGTCCAATCCAGCACCTAAAATTTTTCCGGATTCAAGAGCGGCAACCAAATCATCGGTAACCACATTTTTGCCTCGGGAAGTATTGATAAACCAAAATGGTTTGACAAAAGCATTTATAAACTCTGCATTTACTAATTTATCTGTAGTTGGTGTCCACGGAATATGCAGACTCAACACATCTGCTTTGGAGTGTAATTCCGAAAGTGAAACTTGCGTGGCATTCTCATCGCCTACATTATCTAGAATATCATAACACAAAACGTGGACATCAAATCCTTTTAGTTTTTTAGCAAATGATTTTCCCATATTGCCATAACCAATAATTCCAACAGTTTTTCCTTCCAATTCATAACCACGATTTCCTTCTCTTATCCATTTGCCTTCTCTCACTAATCTATCAGCACGATTTAGTTTATTCATTACTGATAATAACATTCCCAAAGCATGTTCGCCCACAGCATTTCTGTTACCTTCTGGCGCAGCAATAAGATGGATGTTTTTGGATTGCGCATACTCACAATCAATACTTTCCAATCCGGCACCAACACGGGCAATGAATTTTAGATTTACTGCTTTATCAATAAATGCTTTATCAATTTTAAAACGACTGCGAATAACTATGCCATGATAATTATGGATTTTGGCTTCTATTTCGGCTTTGGAAGAAGTATAATCAGCTTCGATGTGAAAACCAGCTTGTTCCAATTGTTCCCACAACAAAGTATGATTACTATCGATGTGAAGTATTTTGGTGTTTTGAGAGCGCATAGTTTATTGTTAAAAAAGTAAAGATAGTATTAGAAAAGTTAATAAAAAAAATAAGCATTAAAAATGGTCTAAATGATATGGTTAACAAAATACTTTTTTCTAAAAAATGTGATTTCAATCATAAAATTAACTGTTAATTAATAGTGAAATTTGTACATGAAATTTAAAATCTATAATACTATGAACAAATCATTCTTACTAATGTTATCATTAGCAATGTTTATTGCCTGTGGTAAAAAAGAAAATTCAGATGCTGATTTTTCAAAACCAACAACAGATGAAGCTACAACACAAACTGACGCGTCTTCTTATGACCCAAAACGAGGTGAAGGAAAATTTGACAAAGTTGATCTTGGCGCTACATTAGATCAAACCATGGCAACAGAAGGTCAAAAAGTTGCAGAAGTAAAATGTACTTCTTGCCACAAACCAACTGAAGAAAAACTAGTTGGCCCAGGATGGAAAGGCGTAACAGAAAGAAGAACTCCGCAATGGATTATGAATTTTGCAACAAACCCTGATCCAATGATTGACAAAGATCCTGAGGTTCAAGCACAATTAGAAATCTGTTTAGTACGTATGCCAAACCAAGGATTGAAAGACGAAGAAGCAAGAAGTGTTCTTGAATATATGAGAAAAATTGACGGAGTAAAATAAAAACAACGTACTATTTTATTGAGTGAAAGCAATAGGATGGTTTTTAATTGAAAAAAAATGAAAAATAAATTTGTAAAAGTACTTTTTGCTGTCGTTTTAGGAAGTGCTCTGTTTACTTCTTGTAAACCAAAAAATTCGGGTGATGCTGTGAGTGGCGATGCTGCTCAAAAAGCGTATGTAGCACCAGGAAAATATGATGAATTCTACAACTTCGTTTCTGGAGGTTTTAGCGGTCAAGTTTCTGCCTACGGTTTGCCTAGTGGAAGATTATTGAGAGTCATTCCTGTATTCTCTGTTGACCCTCAAAGTGGTTACGGATACAGCGAAGAAACAAAACCTATGTTAAATACTTCTCAAGGGTTTGTGCCTTGGGACGATCAACACCATACCGAATTATCACAAACCAATGGAGAAGTTGATGGTCGTTGGCTTTTTGCTAATGCTAACAACACGCCTAGAATTGCACGTTTAGATTTAAAAACGTTCAGAACTGCGGAAATCATTGAGTTACCAAACAGTGCCGGGAATCACTCTTCGCCGTTTATTACTGAAAACACAGAGTATGTTGTAGCAGGAACTCGTTTCAGCGTTCCGCCAGATAATGTAAACGGTGACGTTCCTATCAATACCTATAAACAAAACTTTAAAGGTTATTTAAGTTTTGTTAAAGTAGCCAAAGAAGGAGAAATGGATATTGCATTTCAAATTGAAGCACCAGGAGTTAACTTTGACTTAAGTCATGCTGGAAAAGGAAAATCACACGGTTGGTTCTTCTTTTCTTGTTACAATACAGAACAAGCCAACACTTTGCTTGAAGTAAATGCTTCGCAAAAAGATAAAGATTTTATCATGGCGGTAAACTGGAAAAAAGCGGAAGAATATATCAAAGCTGGTAAAGGTAAAAAAGTAGCAACTCGCTATGCACACAATACTTGGGATGAAAAAACGCAAACTGCAAAATCTGAAATCAAAACAGAAGTTTTAGTATTAAGCGCAAAAGAATTAAAAGATATTTGCTATATGATTCCTTGTCCAAAATCACCTCACGGTTGTGATGTTGACCCAACAGGTGAATACATTGTAGGTTCTGGAAAGCTAGCCGCTTTAATTCCTGTATTTAGTTTTGATAAAATGCAAAATGCTATCAAAAACAAACAATTTGAAGGCGAATACGATGGTATTCCAGTAATTAAATATGAAGCTGCATTGCACGGAGAAGTTCAAAAACCAGGATTAGGACCATTACACACTGAATTTGACGGTAAAGGAAACGCCTACACTACATTCTTTGTATCATCAGAAGTGGTGAAATGGGATATCAAATCATTGAAAGTTTTAGATAGAGTTGCTACTTATTATTCTGTTGGTCACTTATGTATTCCTGGCGGAGATTCTAAAAAACCATTTGGTAAATACCTAATTGCATATAACAAAATTACCAAAGACAGATACTTACCTACAGGTCCAGAATTAGCGCAATCAGCTCAAATTTTTGACATTAGTGGCGATAAGATGAAATTAATTTTGGATTTCCCAACCATTGGAGAACCTCACTATGCACAAGCGGCACCTGCTGATTTAATTAGAAACAATGGACAGTTGAAATTCTATAAACTAGAAGAAAATAATCATCCCTTTGCTACCAAAGGAGAAAAAGAAGCCAAAGTAGTTAGAAACGGTAAACGTATAGATGTTTACATGACGTCTATTCGTTCTCACTTTTCACCAGATAACATTGAAGGGGTTAAGCTGGGTGATGAGGTTTATTTCCACGTGACTAACTTGGAACAAGATTGGGATGTACCTCACGGATTTGCCATAAAAGGAGCTGACAATGCCGAGCTATTAATCATGCCAGGAGAAACAGCTACTTTAAAATGGACACCTAAAAAAACTGGAATTTTCCCAATGTATTGCACCGATTTTTGTAGTGCGCTACACCAAGAAATGCAAGGATATGTTAGAGTTTCTCCAGCAAATAGTAATACTCCAATAAGTTTTAGTCTCGGTACTAACTTACCAGCGGCAACCAAATAAAATTTTAATCAAAGGGGAACAGATTTTATTTGTTCCCCTTTTTTTCTCAAATCCAATGAAAAATTTAAAAATATCAGTGCTATCAAAAGTATTGCTTTTGATTGTTGCATCATTGTTTGCAGGTGCCTTATTTTTTCCAATGTGGCGAATTGAACTAGAAGCACCACAATATCCGGAAGGTTTAGTTTTGCAGTTATTCGCTAACAAAATAGGTGGCGATGTGGAAATCATTAATGGATTAAACCATTACATAGGCATGGCAACATTGCACACCGAAAACTTTTTTGAATTTTCTATTTTACCCTATGTTTTTGGTTTCTTTGCATTGGTTTCAGTACTCTTGATTTTTATAGCCAAAAGAAAAGCGGTTTTAGGTTTTCTTATAACGTATGCGCTTTTCATTGTTTTAGCAGCCATTGATTTTTACCGATGGAATTATGAATATGGTCATAATCTAGACCCAAATGCAGCCATCAGAGTGCCAGGAATGTCATATCAACCACCACTAATAGGATACAAACAATTATTAAATTTTGGTGCCTATTCCATTCCAGATATTGGAGGTTGGATGCTAACCGCAGCCGGACTAATACTCTTTTTTATTATCTTTAAAGAATACAATTATTTTAAGAAAAATAAATCATGAGAATGCTAATTACCCATTTAATTGCCTTATTGCTTTTAGTGTCATGTGGCACAGATGAACCAAAACCAATTAAACTGAATAATGATAGTTGTGATTTTTGTAAAATGACCATCTCCAACGGGAAATTTGGAGCCGAGTTAATCACTGAAAAAGGCAGATATTATAAATTTGATGATGTAAGTTGTATGATACAATTTGCCAAATCAAATACAGTGGTTCCATACAAATCTTTTTATGTTGCAGATTATTCAAAAGATAATACCCTAATTCTGGCAGAACAAAGTTTCTTTCTTAAAGGAGGAACCATTAGCAGCCCAATGCGCGGAAATACTATAGCTTTTAGCACAAAAAAAGGAGCTTTAGCATATCAACAAAAACTTAATGCTGAGTTGAAGACTTGGAAAGAAATTTACAGCACTTATTAAATGAAGTCAAGTTGGATTATATTTTTTAACATTATTTTCTTTCAAACAATAGTAGCCAATACTATTCAGGTGGGAAGCAATTATCCTGTGAAAAGTATAAAAAAAGCAATTTCAATGGCTAAAGCTGGTGATACCATTATTGTTAATAAAGGAACCTACCGAGAAGGAACTATTGTAATTGACAAGAAAATAGTTTTCCTTGGGAAAAACCTACCTATTCTTGACGGACAAAGTAAAAATGAAGTAGTATCGGTAAAAGCAGACAGCGTTGTTGTTAAAGGTTTTAAATTAATTAATTCAGGTCACGCTGCGCTGGAAGACCCTTGTGGAATAAAAGTCTATAACAAAACATTTGTGCGCATTTATAATAATGTTTTGGATAACAATTTCTTCGGGATTTATCTGCAAAATTGCAATAATTGCATCGTAAAAGGAAACAAAAT
Organism: Flavobacterium sp. RSB2_4_14; assembly: GCF_051547085.1. Classification (NCBI taxonomy): domain Bacteria; kingdom Pseudomonadati; phylum Bacteroidota; class Flavobacteriia; order Flavobacteriales; family Flavobacteriaceae; genus Flavobacterium; species Flavobacterium sp. RSB2_4_14. The sequence goes on along the minus strand of NZ_JBPTTL010000001.1, from coordinate 689,283 downwards.
TATTGCCTACGGGAAAGAAGAACAACTCATTGGTAATGGAATTCATTGTTGGAAAAGCGATAATTTACAAATTATAGCCAACACAATTTCGGGACATCGCGATGGGATTTATTTTGAGTTTGTAACCAATTCGGTTATTTGGAGAAATATTTCAACCAAAAATATTCGTTATGGTTTGCATTTTATGTTTTCCAATGACGACTCTTACATCACTAATATTTTCAAAAACAACGGTGCAGGAGTAGCGGTTATGTTTTCCAAAAAAGTAAAAATGTACAATAACTATTTTGAAGAAAATTGGGGAGATTCGGCTTATGGTTTATTGCTAAAAGAGATTGCAGACAGTTATATTTTTAATAATAAATTTGTCAAAAACACATCTGGAATCTACATGGAAGGTACAACAAGAATAAAAGTAGAAAAAAACGAATTTGTGTCCAACGGTTGGGGAATGAAAATTCAAGCAAGTTGTATGGATAACGAAATTGTGAATAATAATTATTTGAAAAACACCTTTGACATTAGCACCAACGGTAGTTTAGTGCTCAACACTTTCAACAGTAATTATTGGGACAAATATGAAGGATATGATTTGGATAAAAATGGAGTAGGCGATGTTCCCTATCATCCGTTGAGTTTATTTGCGGTTTTAACCGAAACAAATGCGTCCACCATGTTGCTCTATCGAAGTTTTATGATAACACTTTTAGACAAATCCGAAAAAGTATTGCCCAGTATAACGCCCGATAATTTTATAGATAAAACGCCATTAATGAAGTCATTGCCCTTATGATTGAAATAAAAAATATTAGTAAAAAGTTTGGAAAGCTTGAAGTATTACAAGACATAAATTTGACATTCAACAAAGGAGAATGTATTGCTTTGATTGGTCCAAATGGTTGTGGAAAAACCACTTTGATAAAATCGCTTCTCGGAATGGTGTTACCTGATAAAGGGTCGATTGAATTTAATGAAAAATCGGTTTTGGGAGAATATTTATACAGAGAAAATATAGGCTACATGCCACAAATAGGCAGATATCCCGACACCATGACCGTTGGTCAAATTATTGAAATGATAAAAAAAATCAGAAATACCAATACTACATTGGATGAAGATTTACTGAAAGCATTTGAGTTGGAGAAAATGTTTGATAAACAAATGCGAACTCTTTCAGGAGGAACAACACAAAAAGTGAGTGCAGTATTATCTTTTTTATTTAATCCTGACGTATTGATTTTAGACGAGCCAACAGCGGGTTTAGATCCATTGGCTTCCGAAATTTTGAAAGAAAAAATTATCAAGGAAAAAGAAAAAGGCAAACTCATTTTAATAACCTCCCATTTGTTAAGCGAATTGGATGATTTAATTACCGAAATTATTTTTATGCAAGACGGCAAAGTACATTTTCATAAAAAAGTAGCCGATTTAAAAACAGAAACCAACGAAGACAAAATATCAAAAGCCATTGCTAAAATTTTAAAAGAAAAGCAAAATGAACAGAATAATTAAAATCATTTTACTTGACATACTTAGAAGCAAGATAGTAGTGACTTACACCATTATTTTGGCTGTTTTGTCGTGGAGTTCGTTTGCCTTGGAAGACAATGCTGCAAAAGGAATATTGACAATTTTAAATGTTATTTTATTAACCGTGCCGTTAGTTTCTATACTTTTTTCTACTATTTATTTGTACAATAGTGCTGAGTTTATAGAGCTTTTATTGAGCCAACCTATCAAGCGAAGAAAAATATGGTTGAGTTTGTTTTTTGGGTTATCACTATCTATGGTATTGGCTTTTTTTGTTGGTGCGGGCATTCCGTTACTACTCTATTCTTTTGATAATGTTGGGTTGATGATGATTACTGTTGGATGTTTGATATCGGTAATTTTTGTAGCACTTGCATTCTTGAGTTCAATTCTTACGCGAGATAAAGCCAAAGGAATAGGTATTGCTATCATGACTTGGCTCTATTTTGCATTATTATTTGACGGAATGGTTTTGTTTTTATTGTTTCAATTTTCGGATTATCCTATAGAAAATGCCATGGTTGGTGTAACGGCGCTAAGTCCAATTGATTTGGCACGAATTCAAATATTATTACATCTTGATGTTTCCGCCATGATGGGTTATACTGGAGCTATTTTCAAAGACTTTTTTGGAACATCAATGGGTTTAATTATTTCCTTCTTATTGCTTTGCCTTTGGGCCATAATTCCATTTTCAATTTCATTAAGAAAATTTAAAAATAAAGATTTATGATACACGATATTTTAACAAAACTGGAAACAGCTGAAAATCCTGTTGCACAAGTTATTCAGAAAAATGAATGTGGAAAAACGATTGTTATTGCTTTCAAAAAAGGTATGGTATTAAAAGAACACAAAACAGATATTCCTGCTCGACTAATCGTTATAAAAGGTGAAGTTGTTTTTAAAATTAATGGAAAAGAAGAAGTTTTAAAACTATATGATGAAAAAATCATCCCAATAAACGAACTTCATTCAGTTGTTGCCAATGAAGAGAGTTTGTGTTTATTGTTTAAATAATTTGTCATGAAAACCGATATTAGAAATAGAAAAGACATCGAAAAATTAGTCAATGCTTTTTATGAAAAAATTAAAACCGATGAAGTCATTGGTTATCTTTTTAATGATGTGGCACATGTAAACTGGGAACTGCATTTGCCCAAAATGTATGATTTTTGGGAAAACATGCTCTTTTACACAGCAAATTATGAAGGAAATCCAATGGCAAAACATAAAGAATTGCATGAAAAAAGCACGATGACTAAAGCGCATTTTCAACATTGGATTGATTTATTTAATAAAACGGTTGATACACTTTTTGAAGGTCCAAAAGCGGAAGAAATAAAAAACAGAGCTATGAATATTGCTACGGCAATGATGTATAAAACGGTATCTGAATAATGCATCAATTCTATTTAATTTTACATTTATTAGCAGCGACTATTTGGGTTGGTGGTCATTTATTTTTGTCTCTTAGATTTTTACCCGAAGCATTGAAAAAGAAAGATGCCGTAATCATTATAAACTTCAAAGATAAATTTGAACCCATAGGATTGCCTTCTTTGCTAGTTTTATTAATCACCGGAATTCTGATGGCTTACGATTATAATGCTACTTTAACGCATTGGTTTTCGTTTTCAAATGCTATTGAAAAAATAGTTTCCATTAAGTTGATTTTGTTATTCTCTACATTGGTATTAGCCATAAATGCACAACTCTTTGTGTTTCCAAAACTTACTTCAGATAAATTACTACCAGTTGCTTTCCAAATTATTGCCGTTACGATATTAGGAATTGTCATGTTGATTTTAGGAAGCCTGGTTCGAATAGGAGGTTTGTAAAAAGTTTTTTTCTATGCGTTTGCTCATGTTTCATGTTTAGTATTTGAATTAATATTGTTTTAAATATTAATTTCAAATAAAATGAAAACACTTGAAAAAATGACCATAGGAGAATATGTAGCGGAAGACTTTAGAACAGCTGCTTTATTCTCAAAATATGGTATAGACTTTTGTTGTAAAGGCGATAGAACTTTAGAAGATGTTTGCGATAAAAAAGACCTTGAATTGGAGGTTTTGGAAAATGAAATAGCATCCATTTTAGAATCAAAAAACGATAGCAGTATCGACTTTAAATCATGGCCAACCGATTTATTAGTAGGTTATATCGAAAAAACGCATCATCGTTACGTTGAAGAAAAAACACCCATTATTTTACAGTTTTTAGACAAGCTTTGCAAAGTTCACGGTGAAAGACATCCAGAACTTTTTGAAATCAACACTTTGTTTAAAATAGGTTCTGGTGTATTGGCGCAACACATGAAAAAAGAAGAATTAATTTTATTTCCATTTGTAAAAAGTATGTTCAAAGCATTAGAAGAAAATACCACAATTGAGCAACCCCATTTTGGCACCGTTAAAAACCCAATTGCCATGATGATGGATGAACATGAAAATGAAGGAGAACGGTTTAGACGAATTTCAGAATTGACAAATGATTACACTCCGCCATCAGATGCTTGTAATACCTATAAAGTAACATTCTCAATGTTGCAGGAATTTGAACAAGATTTACACAAACACATTCATTTGGAAAATAATATTCTTTTTCCAAAAGCCAAAACAATGGAAGAACGATTTTCTATTTTATAATTTTTGTAAAACATAAAAAACAATTTATATGGAGAAATATGTTATCAAAAGAAATGGAGATTATAAACCCTTTGAGAGCTATAAAATAAAGGATGCCATAGCGAAGAGTTTTGAAAGTGTTTCTATGCCATTTGACGAAAGCGTTTTCGAAAGTGTTATGTCTTCAATTGAAATCAAAGACACTTGGGCTGTAGAAGAAGTTCAGGATATGATTGAGAAAATACTTTTTCAAAAGGAGTATTTTACACCCATGCGCTCGTTTATGTTGTATCGTCATACTCGAAAATTACAACGAGAACATATTCAAGGACTAAATGACGATACCACTTATGTTGACAGCACGCAAACCATAGAAGAATACATTTCGCAAACCGATTGGAGAATAAATGCCAATGCCAATACTTCCTATTCCAATGCAGGATTAGTCAATAATGTTGCTGGAAAAATTATAGCCAATTATTGGCTGGACAAAGTTTACTCCAAAGAAGAAGGCTATGCGCACAGAAATGGCGACATCCACATTCATGATTTAGATTGTTTGACAGGATATTGCGCTGGTTGGAGTTTAAGAGTCTTGCTTAATGATGGTTTCAATGGCGTTCGAGGTAGAGTTGAAAGCAAACCTCCATCTCATTTTAGAGAAGCATTGGGACAAATGGCAAATTTTCTTGGAATATTGCAAAGCGAATGGGCAGGCGCACAAGCATTCAGTTCATTTGATACGTATTTGGCACCTTATGTTTTCAAGGATAATTTGTCTTTTGATGATGTGTTGAAAGCGGTTCGCAGTTTTGTTTATAATTTAAATGTTCCGGCACGTTGGGGACAATCACCATTCACCAATATTACTCTGGATTGGATTGTTCCTGATGATTTGAAAACCCAAATTCCGACTAAAAACAACCATCATTTCTTTGAAGGTAACTTCAATCACGATTTATTAGTAAAAGCCAATCAACGTGGTGTTGATAAACCAACGGATTTGCGTTACGAACATTTTCAAGAAGAAATGAATTTGATAAACAAAGCGTATTATACGGTAATGACGGAAGGCGATGCCAATGGTCAACCTTTTACATTTCCAATTCCAACGGTAAATATCACAGAAGACTTTGATTGGAATGGAGAAAATACCGAAATTCTTTTTGAAAACACGGCTAAAATTGGCTCCTCGTATTTTCAGAATTTTATTGGAAGTCAATACATTTTAGATGAAAACGGAAATAAAGTAGAAAACGAAAGTGCCTACAAGCCTAACGCTGTTCGCAGTATGTGTTGTCGTTTGCAACTCGATTTAAGAGAATTGTTAAAACGAGGCAACGGACTTTTTGGAAGTGCCGAAATGACTGGAAGCATTGGAGTTGTAACTATAAACATGGCTCGATTGGGTTATTTATACAAAGGCGATAAAGACACGCTTTTTACTCAATTGGATAAGTTATTAGCTATTTCTAAATCAACATTGGAGAAGAAAAGAGTATTTATTCAAGACATGTATGATAGAGGATTATTTCCTTATACGAAAAGATATTTGCCTCATTTTAGAAACCACTTTTCAACCATTGGCGTTAACGGAATGAACGAAATGGTGCGTAATTTTACTAATGATAAAGACGATATTACCACAGTTTTTGGAAATGATTTTTGCATGGAAATCTTAGATTACATCCGAAACAGAATGCGAGAATATCAAGAGGAAACTGGAAATTTATACAATCTTGAAGCCACTCCAGCTGAAGGAACAACGTATCGGTTTGCCAAAGAAGATAAAAAAAGATTTCCAAATATTCTTCAAGCCGGAATGGATGAAAATATTTATTATACCAATAGTTCGCAAATTCCAGTTGATTTCACACAAGATCCTTTTGAAGCTTTATTGATGCAAGATGACTTGCAATGTAAATACACCGGTGGAACGGTTTTGCATTTGTACATGAACGAAAGAATTAGTTCACCAGAAGCGTGTAAAAACTTTGTAAAAACAGTTTTAACCAAGTTCAGATTACCCTATATAACCGTAACTCCGGTATTTAGCGTTTGTCCAGTGCATGGCTATTTGAACGGTGAACATGAATATTGTCCAAAATGTGACGAACAAATTATTGAAAATCAAAATAACAAACTATATGAAAACAAAAACTAGCGAAGTTTTAGAACAAAATCAATATTTAAGAACTAAATGTTTGGTTTACACCAGAGTAATGGGCTATCATCGTCCAGTAGAAAGTTTTAATATTGGCAAAAAAGGCGAACACAAACAGCGAATACATTTTAAAGAAAATCAGTGTTAGCAAAACCTATTCATAGTTTAACACCGTTTACATTATTAGATTATCCCAATAAATCGGCTTGTATTATTTGGTATGCGGGCTGTAATATGCGGTGTTTGTATTGTTATAATCCCGAAATTGTTTTAGGAAAAGGAGCCATTACTTTTTCTGAAACAATTTCTTTTTTAAAAACCAGACAAGGTTTGCTCGATGCCGTTGTTTTTAGCGGTGGCGAATGTTTGATGCATAAAAACATTGTGCAGCAGATAAAAGAAATAAAAGCAATGGGGTTTTTGGTAAAAATTGACACCAATGGTTCAAACACAACAGTTTTAAAACAGCTGATTAACGAAAACCTAATTGATTATGTAGCATTAGATTTTAAAGCTACAAAAGAAAAGTTCCAGAAAATTACAAAATCCGATTTGTTTCAACAATTTGAAAAATCATTTGAAATTCTTTTGAAAAGCAACATTCAATTTGAAATAAGAACCACGTATCATTCTGAATTGATTTCAGTAGAAGAAATGAATGAAATGGTTAGTTATCTTGATGCGAAAAAATACATTGGGAATTATTATGTGCAATCATTTAAAAACAACGTTGCAACACTTGGAGATTTGAACTCGTCAGTAAGAATTAAAGAAAATGAATTTTCTACTTCATCAAATTTCAAAGTTACTTTTAGAAATTGATTTCAATCTTTTCAGAAATTCAAAAATAACAACATACAATCCTACCAAAATTCCGATTCCGAAAAAAGTAAATACTACATACATCCAATGTATGGAGTCCTGAAATTTACCGAAAGAAATGTGTTGACTAAAAAACGCCCAATATCCTTTTTTTACTCCCAAAATGAGAAGCGTTATCCAAAAAAACACAAACGAAATATGAAATATTTTAATGCCAATAGTAAGCTTTTTTAGTGATGGTTTTGTAAACGTATTTTCAATTTCTATGATATAAGTAATTGACGATAAAAGAATTAAAGTATTAATTCCAATAGTTGTTCCCATGGAATGCGCCACAGTTATATGTGTGCCGTGAGTGAATAAATTGATTGACGGAATGGATATTAATAATGCCAAAATGATATTCAAAAACACCCAAAAATCAGCCATAAGCATTAACTTGTAAGCTATAGAAAATTCTATTTTCTTTTCGGTTGAAAGACTTTTTTTCCAATCATATATTATAGAAAAAAGAATAATCCATTCGGTCATGCTTATAGCATAAGCTAAATATCGTATCCATGGTGCGGTTGGAATAATATAAATATGATGTGCCCAACCAAACATTAAGTTGGTCAGTCCAAGAAAATAAAAGAAAAATGCTTTTTTGGATTTCGCATAACTTTCATCGTTACTAATTTTAGACATTACAAATAGTGCTGTTCCATAAACCAACATGTTCCAAGAACCAACATATGAACCGCCAGATTTCCATTGCATTGCAATATTTTGTATAAAATTATCTCTAAAATAAGGCAACATCCACAAATGAGCTTCCGTAAAATGATATATCATAAAAACAATTCCTGTAGCCCACATCCAATAATACACTGGCCAATTTTTAAATGACGGCAACATGGTTTTATAATAAGTGACGCCAAATAAAATCCAACCCAAAACAATAGGAAAATAGAAATAGCTCGGAAACTCTAAATATTCTTTTCCTGCAAAATTCTTTGATAAATAGGAGAAAATAATTCCAATTCCTGTGAAAACAAATAACCAAAAATGAACCTTTACAAGGTTTTGATTAATAGGTTTAATGTGATAATAAATACCACCAATGGCTGAAAGTAAAATCCAAGAAACCACAAAAAATGTGTGCAAAGGACGAATTGCAGTGAAAGGCAAAACTTCTTTAATAAAACTAGGAATTATATATTGAAAACCCGCTAATAATCCGCAGAGAAGTCCAAGTAGTAATGAAATTAAACCGATGTAAATAAAATATAATGGATACTTATCTGTTCTCATATTTTTTATTTTTAATAACAACCCAACCATTATATTCTGATACTGCACTTGTATTTGGATAGTAACCAGTTTGATCAACTTCTTTCAAAAATTGAATTAATGTTTCTTTTTCATAGCTACTAAATTTAAATTTTGGCATCGATTTTAAACCACTATTAAACATGGCTTTTAGGTAGTATTCATTTTTGTTTTTATTGGAATAAACATTGGTCAAATCTGGACCAAGATAGCCGCCAAGTCCATAAAGTTGATGACACGAATTACAATTGTTATTTAGCCAAATATTTTCACCTTGAATGGCTTTTTTAGAAAGATGAATTTTTCCATAATCCTCTTTTGAAGTATAAAGCATAAAATTATACGCTAAAAAAAGACTAATTAAAAGCGATAGAAAAATTAAATATTTGTTGGCTGTGAGCATTAATAAGTATTAGTTTTCAATATTAATTATTGGCTTCAACTCAACCTCACTTTTAATTGAATTTGAAATCAAACATGCTTTTTCAGACAATTCTAAAACACGTTGTGCTTTTTCAATTTTGTTTAGGTCAGCTATTGTCAATGTTGGTTTTAAAATAATTTTAGTCATTAAGTATTTACCATCTATTTTTTCAAGAATACCTTCAGCATTACATTCAAAAGAAATAAAATCTAATTTTGAATGTTCTGAAATAGCCAAAAAAGTAGTCATAAAACAACTAATAACCGAAGCTGTAAATAAGTGTTCAGGTGACCAAATATTGGGCATTCCTTTTTCAAATTCTGGTGGAGTAGCTACTTCAATTGTTGTTGGCAATTCGGGAGACGACATGATTCCTTTTCTGTTATTTTCCCATTTTAAGTTAACTTTATAAGTGTGATTTTCCATTTTTTAAATTTATATGCAAAGTGTTATTTTTTAGGCGATGAATTTATGATTGCAATCATGATTAAGGTTTTTTACGAAATAATTATGATAAAATTGAGAAGTATTAAAATTGTTAGTACAGAAAATTTCCAAAACGAATGTGCTTTTTTGAGTTCCATAAATTGAAATGTTACTAATAAAAACTTAGCCGAAAAAAGCATGAGAATTATAACTTTTTTTAGGAAAGTATCTAAAGGAAGATTGAATACGAGAAAAGTTGCCAATGTTAGCAACAGTAACAATCCAAATGTATACATTGATTCTTTTTGCATAATTATAAAATCAGATATAAAACAGGAAAAAGCAGCAACCAAATCAAGTCACACATATGCCAAAATGCAGCTGAAGCTTCAACATCTTCAATAGCTTTGGTGTTTAAATTTATGTTTAGCAGGAATAAAATCACCAGTCCAACAACAACATGAATAAAATGAAAACCTGTTAAAAGCCAGTAAAAGGTAAAAAAAGTATTGGTGTCTAATAAAAACCCAGATTCTATTTTTGTATAGTATTCTACACTTTTGAGAAGAATGAAAAACAATCCTCCGAGCATTGCCATTTTGAATTGAAAAGAAGCTCGTTTGAAATTATTTCCTTTAAAATTATGAACAGCATTGGCAACAAAAAAACCACTTGCGAGCAAAAAAATAGTATTTATGGTTCCAAAAGTTCTATCAAGATGCATACTAGACTCGTGAAAAAGTTGCGGACTGTCTTTGGCACTAAAAACTAATGCAACGATAGCCATTCCAAAAGTTATCAACTCCAGAAAAATGATAATCCACAACAAAATACCTCCAGGTGGATAATAAAAATCTTTGTAATTTATAGTGTTTGATTTCACAACTTACTGCTGTTTTATTTTCTCATATAATTTGACCATTGATTGCAATAATTCTGATAGTGTTGTTAGAATTTGATAATGATTTTGCCCAAACATTTGTGGTAAATAATATTTGGCTTGAGCTTCTATGGCTAAAGCATAGGAGTTTATGTTTCTTTGGTTCAGTTCTCTTAATGCTTGTTTCACATCATTAATTCCGTATTTGCCTTCATATTTATCATAGTCGTTTGGTTTTCCATCAGAAATTAGAATAATCCATTTATTTTTGGTTTTTCGAGTGTCTAATCTTGCACCCGCATGACGCAATGCAGCACCAATTCTTGTATAGCCAGATGGTTCGATGGCACCTATTTTATTTTTGGCGATAGCCCAATTTTCATCAAAATCTTTCACCGTTAAATAGGTAGAAAAATTGCGTGTTTTGGAGTAAAAACTATCAATTGAAAAATCGATATTGAATTCGTTTAGTATTTCTCCAAACAAAATGGAAACTTCTTTTTCTACATCAATAACGCGATTTCCAGCCGCATAACTATCACTGGATAAACTGATGTCTAATAGTAATAAAATGGATAAATCTTTTTCTTTTTTTCTGTTAGAAAGATAAATTTTTTCCGAAGGTGTTTTTTTAGAATGCACATCTACATACAAATCGGTTATGGCATCAATATCAAATTCTTCTCCTTGATTTTGACGCTTTTGTTGTTGCATTTTGTTGTTCAAATTAGTCAAGATTTTTCTTAAATTGATTAAGGTTGAACTGTTTTTTGAAATCGTATTTTGATAATAGTTTGCGTCTGTTTTTAGTTGGGTTTTTGGATATACTTTACAGTAATTTTCTTTGTAGTTACGTTTTCCAAAATCCCATTCGTCATACATAAGATGAAACCCATTGGTATCTGTTTCTGCACTTTCAGAAATAGAAGTATTTTCAGTAAACTCCGCTTGATAGACAGAATGTGCAGTATCGTCAACACGAACAGTAAATTTCATGTTGAGATCTTCAATAGCGTTTTCGTGTTTTTCTAAATTGTCTGAACCATCAAAATCTCGCCAATTTCCGTTGAATTCCTCGGCAGTTTCTACTTTTTCAAAACTGTGTAGCAATACATAATCTTCTTGTTGTTTTTTATCAACTTCAATGGTAATAATTTCTTCAACTGCTTTTGCTTGTAAAATTGTTTCAATTTGTTCTGAATTAGTTTTTTTAACTAAATCCGAAAAAATTTCAAGGATAGTTTCTGAGTTTTCTTCACTATCATTTTGCATCAACTTGCCATAAATCCATGAATAATCGGTTGGCTTTTTTGATGTTGTTTTGGTTTCAAAATGCGATTTTAGGTTTTGATAAATGGCTATTGAATTGGGATATTTTTGAAATAATAAATTCAAAATTTCCTCTTTTTTTTGTTCCGTGAAAACTTCATTTAAAGTTGAATTTATCTTCAATTCAGATTGAATACTTAGAAATAATATTCTAAAAAAGTAATATTCTAAATTGGCATCTTTTGACGAAAATTCATTGAAATAAATAGGCAAAAAATAGTTGTTGTTTTTACAACCGCCTTCGCGCTCGGCAGGAAAAATTTCGATAGGATTTCCAGTGATGGCTCTTGCTAAAATGGTCAAACGAGATTTTACATCCTTTAAGAAAACAGCATTGTTATCTAAAAGGATTTTTTTCTTGTTTCTTTTTTTGAAATATTTAGAAACGGTTCCGAAAAGTAGTTCGTCTAAATCCATTTTTTAGTTTCTAAATCATCAAATCGCACAAATCTTTTAAAGATTGAATGGTTTGCAAATCATCTGTTAATGGTTCTACTATGGCAATATGCGTGGAAAGTCTTTTGGGCAATCCGCTTTTAATCAGTTTTGCAGCATTTACTAAAAGACGTGTTGAAACGGTTTCGGTTAATCCAAGTTCAGTTAGATTTCTAATTTTAGAACCAATTGATACCAGTTTTTTGGCATTATCAGTATCAATTCCAGTTTCGTTGATAAGAATTTCTACTTCTTGTTTGTTTTCGGGATAATTGAACGAAAGAGCTGAAAAACGTTGCTTAGTTGATGGTTTTAATTCTTTAAATCCACGCTGATAACCAGGATTGAAGGAAGCAACAAGCATAAAATCTTCGTGCGCTTTTACGGTAATTCCTAATTTGTCAATAAACAATTCTCGTCTATGATCTGTAAGCGAATGTATCGCCACAATCACATCTGGTCGTGCTTCGGCAACTTCGTCTAAATAAATAATAGCGCCTTCTTTTACTGCTGTGGTCATTGGTCCGTCAACCCAAATTGTTTCTGCTCCTTTTATAATAAACCGTCCTATCAAATCGGTTGAAGAAGTTTCTTCATGGCAGGCAATGGTGATGAGTTTTTTGTCCAATTTATGCGCCATATATTCAATAAAACGGGATTTTCCTGTTCCGGTTGGACCTTTTAAAAGCAATGGGATTTTATTGGAATAAGCATGTAAAAAAATCTCTTCTTCTTTTCCTATGGAATAATAATAGGGAATATTTAGTGTCATTTTAATGGATAATTATGGTTTGACTTCAGCTTTATAAGTAAAAAGATTTGGGTTTATTTTTATAGAAAGAAAAGCCCAATTATTGCCTGCATTTTTGTTTCCACCTTTTAAAACTTCCATTGAGGTAGTAGCAAACATTTGGGAAAATCCTGCATCAATTATTACATAGTCATACATTTTGTAGTCTAAAGTGAAGTCTAATTCAGTTCCTAAATAACTGTCTTGTTTAACTCCAGTTTTATAAATTGCTGCCGCTGAAGCAAAATAATGAGGCGTTAATTTGGCTGAGAATTTATTTTTTTCATATCCTAATGTTGCGTAAATATCTGTTAACCCAACAGAATTAACATGATTTCCAACATAGAAATAATCCATATAACCATTAAATTTGTGATTGGTTCCGTATAATGGATTAAATGATTTTACATCTGTTGAAGTGTCATTTTGATCTTTCCCAGAAAGACTTTCAAAACCTATACTTGTGTTAAAATGTGTTGATGCTTTGTAATTAATATTTGCAGAAAAATAATTGGCGTTTACAGTATTATTAGCCAATTGTCCTGTTTGTAAATAAGTTGCTCCATCAATATTCAGTTTGCCATTTTTGAAGATTATTCTTGTTCCTATAGTTTGACTATAATCAACTTTTTCTTCTGTCCCAACTAAGTAAGGCATTCCGTTGTTGAGCAATAATGCGCTTACATTAAAATCTTTAAAAGTTCCGTTGTACCAAGCATATTGTAAAGATTTGTATTGATTTAAAGCGTAGTTTTCTTCGAAGTTGGTTTCTTTATTTGCATTGTAAGCTACACCGATATGCATTTTATTTGATGAGTTGGGCATGAATTTTAATAAAAACGCATCGTGGCTTCTTGCTTGCATCGCCCAATCTACATTGCCAAAAATTCTTGCATCATCATAATTAATTTCTTGGCGTCCGACTTTAAAAGCGAATTTTTCATTCATGATTACTTCACCATAGGCTTCATGAAAAGAAGTTCCAATATCATCTTTAGAGTTAGTTAACGCATCTCCCCATGTTCTGACATTTTGAGGAGAAACAACTAATTTTATGTTTTTGAATGAATAATCAAAAATCAATCGGGTTCTTTGAGATATAAATGAAGCGCTTTCTTCTGTATCGGGTTTTAAAGTTCCATAACCGTTTCTGTTTTCAAATCGAGCTCTTAAATCGGCATTAACAGTGAATTGTTGTGCCTTTGCTACGTGTGAAAATAGTATGGTTACCAAGAGTAAATATGTATACTTTTTCATTGTTTTATTTATTTACAGTTTCAATTATTTCATCTACTGTTTCTTTGTTATTTACGCCTAAACCTTCTTGTTGGTGAATTAAAACACCTTCTTTATCAAAAACACTTATAATGTTGGAATGTGAAAAATCCATTGGTGCAATTTGTTTGTATTTTACCGCCAAAACATTGGCAAATTCTTGAACTGTTGTTTTTGTGCCTTGTAGAAATGTCCAATGTGGTGCATCCATAAAATTGGCTTTTGCAAACGTTTTTAATCTTTCAGGAGTATCTACTTCGGGATCAATACTTACTAAAACAAAGTTTAAATCGGAAAGTTTGTCTTTGGGCATTTTAGATTCAATGTCTCGCATATCGGCTACTAATCTTGGGCAAGCGGCTTTGCAACTTGTGTATATCATTACCATTACGGTAACTTTTCCTTTAAAGTCTTTTATTTCTATGGTTTTGTTGTCTTGAGTTTTCCATTTGCTCGTTAAATTAAAAATAGATTCGTCTGAAATGGATTTATTTGTTATTTCGGCGTTTTTTTTGCAGCCAAAAAGAGATATTGCTATAAAAAAGAGGATTATTTTTTTCATGGTTTTTTTGTATTTAAAGTGTCTTTGACACATCTAAAACCTAAATTTTTCACTGCATAATTTGCTTTTACACTTCCTCGAAAAGCATATCTAATGAACGCAGCATAATTCATTAAATCGGAAGCATTTAGTGAACCACTTCCACAGAATAAATTTTTATCTGTAGTTACATCACTTCGAGATTCACCAGTTAATAAAATTGAATTAAAATCGGAAGTCCATTCCCAAACTAAACCGTGTAAATCATATACACCATAATAGTTTTTGAAGGTTTTTCCAATTTCATTGTTAAACGTTTTTGGTTTTTCGTACCAGTCTAAAATATATTGATTGTATGCTTTTATTTTTCGAGCATCTGCCATTTCTTGATTTGCCATTGCTACAAATTCCCATTCGTCAACGGTTGCAAGTCGTTTACCTTGACATTCGCAATAAGCATTTGCCGCATACCAAGAAACGTTTGTAACTGGACTCTTTTGTTTCATATCTGTTGCTAAAATGGTATCCTTTTTCCAATTGTTTAGATAATTATCATCTGCAAAAAGTTTTTTTACTTCAGATTTTCTCCATCTTTTGTTTTGTTTTACAAAAGCTAAAAAGTTTTCGTTTGAAACAGGATAGACATCCATAAGTAAATCACTTACTTCTACAGCTTTATTTTTTTTTCCGTAGAGAGGAACATATTTTCCGCCTTTTATAGAAACCATCGGTGTTTCTACTCCAAATGATTTGTCATTTGGAGTAGAAACTGATGGAAAAGTTATATCTTCCAAAGCATTAGATTTATTGTCTTTAGAACAAGAAACAAACACAATTACGACAAACAGAAAATACAACTTTTTCATGAATTAATAATTTATTTTTTACTTCTAACGGCTTTTACCATAGCAGGAGTAACCTCTTTTTTAGAATTGCCCCAAGTGCTATAAACATAAGTTAAAACATTTGCAACTTCATCATCTGTAAGGGTTTGTGCTGTCATGACACTATTGTATTTTTTGCCATTTACAACGACTTCACCTGTTTTACCTTTAAGAACAAATTCTATTGCTCTATTTACATCAGCATTTAAGAAATCTGATTTTGCTAAAGGAGGAAATGTATTTGGCAAACCTTCTCCAGTTGGTTGATGACAAGCAAAGCAAGTTCTTGAGTAAATTGATTTTCCATCTGCAATTCGTTCAACAAGAGTTACTGCTTTTGGAGTTTTTGCGCTTGCTTCATTTGGCATGGTTTGAATTGTGCCACCTTCTGGATGATAAACTTCGTCAGATTGAGGTCCTGAATAAACAGTTTTGTTATCGTCACCAGTTACATTTATCATCCCTAAACTTCCTTTGTTGAATGTTCTAAAGATAGAGTGGTCAACTATGATTAAAGTTCCTGGAGCTTCTACTTTAAAGTCCACAATTGCTGCTCCTCCAGAAGGTACAAGAGTTGTTTGAACATCATGATTGATTAAAGTTCCTCCTTCAACATGAACATTATCGAATATTTCTCCAATAACGTGGAAGGAAGAAACTAAGTTTGGTCCACCATTTCCAACAAACAAACGAATAGTTTCTCCAACTTTTGCGGTAAGCGCATTATCGCCAGTTAGTGAACCTGTTTTTCCATTAAATACAACATAATCAGGTTCTTCTTTTATAGCTTTTGTCATATCAAAAGGTTGTAATCCTTTTTCTCCGTTAGCACCTTTGGTATAAAAATCACCTTGCATAATGTAGTATTCTTTATCAACTGGAGGCAAACCACCTTCTGGTTCAACCAAAATTAATCCATACATTCCATTAGCAATGTGCATACCAACTGGAGCTGTTGCACAGTGGTAAACAAAAAGACCTTGGTTTAACACCTTGAAAGAAAAAGTTACTTCGTGTCCTGGAGCTACAAAAGAGGATTTTGCACCACCACCTGGACCAGTTACAGCATGTAAATCGATGTTGTGAGGTAATTTATTATCAGGATGATTTTTTAGGTGAAATTCAACTTCATCACCAATTCTGGTTCTGATAAAACTACCAGGAACAGAACCACCAAATGTCCAATAAACATATTTTACCCCATCCGCCATTTCACCTTCTTTTTCAATTATTTCTAAATTGACTATAAGTTTTTTGGCTGGTCTGTCTCCCACGGGTTTAGGAACAAATGGAGGTGAAGTTAGCTCTGCATTTATTGCTTCTCCCTCAACTTTTATTAGAGTTGCATCTACTTTTTTATATTCATCATTTTGCTTGCAACTTCCAAATGCAACAAGAGCAAAAATGGCTAAAATTATTTTTTTCATGATTTTGATTTATTTTTTTCTATTTCTAAAGCTTCATCTGTTGGTCTGCCATATTTTATGAAATCATAAATAAAAAGACTTATTCCAATGGTGAACATGGTAGCACAAATCAATAGTGTTACAAAGTGAATTTCAGTTTCTTTTTGAGCTTCCATAAATTCCATTTTTAGTTTACGTTCCATATAAACTTGAACTACACCAGCAACACCAAATGCAACAGTCATACCTAAAATTCCAATATTTGACAGCCAAAAAGCTGCATTTCCTTGAACGCTATTGTACCGTTTTCTTCCAGTTAAATTTGGTAAAGCATAGCTAATAATTGCTAAAACAATCATGGCATAAGCACCCCAAAACGCATAGTGACCATGCATTGCGGTTACTAATGTTCCGTGTGTGTAAAGATTTGTTTGTGGTAATGTATGAGCAAAACCTAATAAACCAGCACCAATAAAGGATACAATAGCAGAACCAATTGTCCAGAATAAAGCAATCTTGTTGGGATGACTTTTTTCCCCTTTTCGATACATATTTACAGCAAATAATGCCATGGCTAGGAAAGCTAGCGGTTCTAATGCAGAGAATATTCCACCAACAATTAACCAAATTTTGTTTACTCCAATATAATAGTAGTGATGTCCAGTTCCTAACACTCCTGAAAGGAAAGTTAAACCAATGATTACATATAACCATTTTTCGATAACTTCTCTATCAACACCTGTTAGTTTAATTAACAAATAAGATAAAATACCTCCCATTATTAATTCCCAAACACCTTCAACCCATAGGTGAACAACCCACCAACGAAAAAATGAGTCCATCACTTGACTGTCAAACCAAATCATTCCGGGTAAGTAAAGTAAAGCTGCAAATAGTAATCCCATGGATAATACCAAAGCAGTTGTTGTTTTACGTTTTCCTTTGAATAATGTTCCTAAAATAAGTCCTAAAAACAACAAGACATTTACAACAACAAGAAAATCTAATTCCCGTGGAATTTCAAGAAATTTTCTTCCTTCCCAATGGTTTAAGTGAAAACCAATTACGGCTACAACACCTACAACAGCTAATGAAATAAGCTGTATATAAGCCCATTTTACGCTTATCAATTCTCGTTGTGCTTCTTCAGGAATAATGTAATAAGCTGCACCCATAAATCCTGTTAACAACCAAACTACTAATAAGTTGGTGTGTACTGCTCTTGCAGTATTAAATGGAATGATGTCATGCAGACCTTGCAATCCAATTCTATCAAAGCCCATGATAAAGCCGTATATTATTTGTAATGAAAACAATAACATACATAAGGCAAAAAACCAATAAGCTACTTTTTGTGATTTATATTTCATTTTTGTTAATTTTATTGTTTGTCTTTCGCTAATGGTGAAACGATTCTATCAAATCCATTCAAATCTATTTTTCCAATCCACTTGAAGTAAGCAATAACTGCTTCAGCATCAGTTTCTGTCATTGCATAAGCAACCATTTTTCTTCCTCTTGGTTGCCAAGGTTCTTTAGACATTAAGACAGCTTTTACATAAGCATCTCCTCTGCGATCTATAACTTTAGTCAATTCAGGTGCATAATAGGCACCTTCTCCAAGAATAGTGTGACAACCCATGCAATTGTTGGATTCCCAAATTTCTTTTCCTTTTACAACTTGAGCATCAATTTTGCCGTAGTTGGTTTGGTCATTTTTTGGCATAAAAGAGTAAATCGTTAGCCCAATAAAGACTAAAAATGTGACTAAAGTTCCGCCTAGAAAGAATGCCCTTGCTTGTGATTTTGATAGCATAAATTTTAGTTTTTAGTTAATATTTATAATAAAAGACAAAAACATCTTTTATTATTCTTATGCAAAATTCAGAATCATTATTGGCTTAAAACATGATAAAAATCATAAATGTTAAATAAAAGATAAAATTATCTTTTATAAGTTGTCTTTTGTAATTTTGAAATAAAAAAATATGTTTTCGAAGAGTTGTGAATATGCAATCAGGGCAGCAATCTTCATTGCTACTCAATGTTCTAATGATACAAAAGTTGGAATTAAAGAAATCGCTACAGAAATTGACTCCCCAATTGCTTTTACTGCAAAAATTTTACAAGTTTTAGTTAAAAACAATATTATTAAATCGAGTAAAGGTGTAGGTGGAGGATTTATGGTTTTAAAAGAAGATTTGGCGAATATTACACTCTCCCAAATTGTTGTTGCTATTGATGGAGATGCTGTTTTTTTAAGATGTGGATTAGGATTAAGTAACTGTTCTGAAAATCATCCATGTCCTATTCATGAAAAGTTTAAATTTGTGAAGCAAGATTTAGCTTTAATGTTAGAAAACACAACACTTGAAGAATTGACTACAGGTATAAAAAAAGGAATGACTTACCTAAAATATTAAAAAAAGCGTGAACTCTTTGGGAGTTCACGCTTTTCAACTTTAAGTAAAAGAAAAACAATATTGTGAATTAATAATTGATTTTATTTTGGAAGTAAAACATCCCCAATTACATGGATAATTCCATTTGATGTTGGTATGGATGCTACAATTTCTGACCCGTTTACAAAAGTTTTATCGCCTTTTTTAGTGATTTTTACTTTACCGCCAAAAACCATATCAAATTCTTGTCCGTCTTGCATATATTCTGTTTTCAAAGTTCCAACATAGGTATGATAGCCAAGAATGTTTTCTAAATCTCCCTTATTCTCAGGTTTTAATAATCCTTCTACCGTTCCTGCAGGAAGTTTGTCAAAAGCGACATTAGTTGGAGCAAATACCGTAAAAGGTCCAGCATTACTTAAAGAGGTAACAAGACCAGCAGCTTTCACGGCAGCCACAAGCGTGGTGTGATCTTTACTTCCAGAGGCTACTTGAACAATGTTAGGATTTGAAGTTTCATCCACCACACCTTCTTGACCAGCGGCTTTTGTTTCGGTTCCTTCGGTAGTAGTTTCTGTTGTTGTCTCTTCACTTTGTTTGCAGCCAAAAGCTACCAGTAGACTTGCCAACAAGAATGTTTTAATTGAATGTTTCATAATAATAAATACTTGGTTTATAAACACAAAGTAATTAATTATGAAATGGTTATTTTATGAGTGCAATCATAAAAGAGGAGAATTTTTAGATTTTTTTACCGAATAAAAAGCAGTAAAACCAATACCAAAAACTAACAGTATCGCCACCGCAAAAAGCATTTCGTTCACATAAGGAATTACCGTGTAGCTAAACGATGCTATTCCTTGAACCGCCAAAACAATTTCGTTTAACAAAACTGCAATAGAAAAAGTAACTACTCCAAATTTTATTTGTTTGGTATAATGAATAAAATGATTGGCATACATATAAAACAACAAAAACAAGGTGATAATGGCTAATAATACCAGGTGAAGATAAGCAATAACTATAGGTCGGAAACCAAAAGCCAGTTGACTCAACGCTGGAATGGTTGATCCCAATTGCAATAAAAATTTAACACTTGCAGCAAACCCAACAAAGAGTAAAATATAGCGCAAAGAAAAAGGAAAATTTTCCAAATGGTCTTTCCTGTTTTTAATCACAAGCCACAAAAATCTAAACCAAGCAAAGACTTGAATAACTGCGGCTACAACCGACAAGACATAAACCCATAGCGGTAAATGCCACCACAGTGTTGATAAAAAATAAGCTGGAATACAAGAAATAAAAAACAGTTTAAAAACAGTAGCATAAAATGGGTTTTCTATCGCTTTTAAATTCAAAAAAGAAAATAACAATCCCATACAAGCAAAGAAAAACCAACCGTTATACTGAAAATGCAAATAATAATAAATAGACGCTAAATACTCATCCTGATGAATATTCTTTGTCACCATCATATAAGCCAGGGCAAAAGTCCCAAGAGCTGAAAAGATATTAAAAAAGATAGCTGCTTTGAACCAATTTTTAGCCAATTCCTCTTGGGCAACATTTTGTAAATCTTTAAAATAAAAGTAGCCAAAAATACATGACACCACGATGGACAATGTTGAAAACAGTATCGAAAAAAATCCGTAACCTTGAATAATAAAGAATAGTAACATTCCATAGGCGCAAATCAAATTGGCAACTAGGATTTTATTATACACTTCAAAACTTTTGCCTAATGTCTTTTGCCTAATGCCTTTCTTTTCTAAAAAACCAATCATCAAAACCATCAAAGTATGGCTAATCCAACCTGCAAATGCAAAATGAGAATGAGAATGCTGCAAATGTTTTTGATCTAAAAAAGGAAATTCAAAACCTATTTTGTACCGCATCAAAAGTCCTATAAGTGCAACCACCAATAAATTCAGTAAAGAAAATTTTAACCAAAACTTGATGTTAAAGTTCATTAGTAATATATTTTATGATTAATTATGTCCACTTTACCATTGCTACTCATTTTGGTTAACTCTCTAATCACTGTTTCTACTCGTAAACCCGTGAAATTAGCAATCTCTTGTCGTGTAAAAGGAACCAAGACTTTTTCATTTGTTTTACCTTTTTTATGGGCATTTAAAAAAGCTAAAATTCTAAAATCTGGTTTCTGATTGATAATGGCTTTAGCAGTAATGGCTTTGGAATGAAGTCTTAATGCTAATAAATTTAAAAAGTCCTTCTGAACAGTGGGATATTCGGCTATTATTTTTAAAAATTTGTCTTTTGAAAGTTTTACAATTTTACTGTCATGAAAACAAATTGCTGTGGATGGATAATTTTCGTCAATAAATAATGGCGGTTCGCCAAAACTCTGTCCATTTGAAAAATATCCCTGAGTAAACTCCTTTCCTTCGTCATTTGAATTGGACATTTTCACACTTCCTTCGATGATTTGGTAATAAAAATTAGCTTTTTCATCTTCATCAAATATCACTTCATTTTTTTTATATTCTTTAGCAATCGCACCCCAGCTAAAGAGTAAATCTAAATCTATTTGCATAATGGACTTTCATTCTTTTAAGTTGAAAATTACTGTGTTTACAAGCAATTACAACTACTGGTTACAAAATTAGTTTTTATAAAAATACTAATAATATGACTATAGTCATATAAAACTACCCTTTTCTTGTTTTATTTTTGCCTTGTGAAAAAGTTAGTAATCATAATTGCGCTTGCAATGTTTCTAAAACCAATACTTCCGGTTATAGAATATGTGATTAACTACGAGTATATCTCAAAAGTGCTTTGCGAGAATAAAGCCAAACCCGAATTAAAATGCAACGGAAAATGTCATTTGATGAAAGAATTGGCAAAAGCTTCAGATCCCGATGCTTCGGGAGAAAAACCTTTAAGTTCCGATAAAAAAAATGCTCCTAAACAAGAAATCGAAATACTATACTGCATTGGAGTAACCGAAATATCCTTTAGACAAATTTATTTTCATAATACAACTTCTATTGGGGACAACTATTCTAATCTTTACTTTCACTTGAATAGTTGCGCTGCATTTCATCCACCCACCATTATTTCTTAAATTTTAGTATATCTCGATTCAAAATAATTGTATCGAATGGATTTTTATGTCCAAAATTGTTTGAAGAGAAATCTCTTCAAGCCTACTATTCTATAAACTTTAAGTAATAAAAATGAAAACTCAATTAAAAAATATTGTTGCTGTAGTAATTATGGCTTTGGCTTTAACATCATGCTCAAAAGACGATAGCACAACGCCTGTTGATGAATTAGCAGAATTAACCAAATTCAAAGAATTTACAAACGATACCCATACCATTGAATTGTATTCTCACATGAGTGTTGAACAAGGATTTAACGAAATTAAAATAAGAATAAAAGACAATGCAACAGAGGAATATGTAAAAAATGCTTCCGTAAGTTGGTTGCCATTAATGCACATGACAACGATGACTCACTCTTGTCCAAAATCAGAAGTTGAAAAAGTATCGACTGATGGAACATTGTACGAAGGTTACATTGTTTTTCAAATGCCTCAAAACGCCACAGAATATTGGGACTTAAAAATAGATTATACTATAAATGGCGTTTCTTACACAGCAACCACACCAATTGATGTGACCGCTTCGATAGCAAGAAGAGTAAACAGTTTTACGGGTTCCGATGGGGTAAAATACATTGTTGCTTATGCCGAACCGCATCATCCAGCAGTAACAATAAACGATATGGTAGTTGGAATATTCAAAATGCAAGACATGATGACTTTCCCAGTGGTTGATGGCTATACGTTAAAAATCGATCCAAGAATGCCAAGCATGGGAAATCATGGTTCGCCTAACAATGTGAATGCTACACAATCTGAATCAGGAGAATTATATAATGGTAAAATGTCGTTGACCATGACAGGTTATTGGAAAATCAATCTTCAATTAGTTAAGCCAGACGGAACAGTTTTGAAAGGCGAAGAAATTGCTGGTGATGTCACTGAAAGCAGCCTTTATTTTGATTTCGAATTCTAATTCAATTACTATTATTTATAAAAAGGTCGAATGTCTTTTGTGATTTCGACCTTTTTAAAACAAATCATCATGAAGAAATACAGCTTATTTTTTCTACTCGTTTCCTATTCCTTCGTTTTTTCTCAAGAAACTCCGAAAGACACGCTGAAACCAAAAGAATTAAAAGAAATAATTGTGATTGGCAAAAAAGCACAACTTTCGGATAAACAACCCAAATCGCTTGCCACCATTGACGAATACCTGCAAAAATCTGCAAAAGTAGACATGATAAAACGAGGTGCTTATGCGTGGGAACCCATAATCAATAGCATGCCAACAGAAAGAACGCTGATAACTATTGATGGCATGCGGATTTTTGGCGCTTGTACCGACAAAATGGATCCAATCACCTCGTATGTAGAAATCTCAAATTTATCAGAAGCTACGATAAGTTCGGGGCAAGAAGGTGCTTGTTTTGGAACAACCATTGGCGGTTCTATCGATTTGAAACGAAATCAAAATCAATTTGGAGATAAAAACTGGGGTTTCAATTTGAATACTGGTTACGAAAGTAATAATGAGCAAAAAATCATTGGCGCAGCTGTAAACTATGTGGATAGTCTGTTTTATGTGGATACCGATTTCATGTTTCGCGATGCCGAAAATTATGTAGCGGGAAACAATAAAGAAATAGCATTCTCGCAATTCCGTAAAATGAATTTTTCGGGAACTTCGGGCTATAAAATACGCCCCAACAAACTACTGGAAACTTCCATCATTTATGATAAAGCAACCGATGTTGGTTATCCTGCTTTGCCCATGGATGTTGCTTTGGCCGAAGCCATAATTACTTCTTTTAAATTTGAATACGTACCCTTAAACTCCGCAATTAAAGACTGGGAAACCAAAGTCTATTTCAATACCATTACCCACAAAATGGATGATACAAAACGCCCAAACGTTCCTATTCACATGGACATGCCGGGTTCGAGTCAAACCTTTGGGTATTATTCCAAAGTGAAAGCGAATTGGAAAAACCATCAGCTGTTGGTAAACCTCAACTCGTTTTATAATAAATCGGTTGCCGAAATGACCATGTATCCAGCTGATCCAAATGAAAGCCCAATGTTTATGTACACTTGGCCCGATGTGAGAACATTATATAACGGACTATTTATAGAAGATAATTATGCAGTAAATTGTCATTCGAGTGTAAAGATTTCAGCATCCATAGGATTTCATTCCAATAAAGTAGCGAGTGAAATTGGCTTGGAAAGTTTGCGCATTTTTTATCCTGAAATGGAAGCCCAACAAAACCGTTTTCTCAAATCTTTTGCGGCTAATTATAATTATAACAAAAATAGTTTCGAGTACGGTATAGGAATGGGTTATGGCGAAAGAGCACCATCCGTTTCCGAAGGGTATGGTTTTTACCTCTTCAATAGTTTTGACGGATTTGATAACATTGGCAATCCAAATGTAAAAAATGAGAAATCATTGGAAGGAAATGGATTTGTAGGGCTGAACAAAAAGCGCTGGAATGCTAAAATAAACGCTTCCTATTTTCATATTAACAACTACATTGTGGGAATCCCTGACCCAAATCTGGTACCCATGACCATTGGTGCCAATGGCGTAAAAGTATATACATCACTTGATTATGCTACTATTTTCAACACCAGTTTGAGTTTTGAATACAAGTTTTCCAAACAAATAAATTGGAATTCACAACTCGCATACAGTCGCGGAAAAGATTTTACCGATGTCAATTTACCTTTTATGAGTCCGTTGAGTTATTTTTCATCCCTAACTTATATGAAGAATAAATTTTCGAGTGAGTTTTCCATTCAAGGCAATGGCGTTCAAACCAATTATAGTATTCCGTATGGCGAAGACAAAACGCCTGATTATGCTATAATCAACTTGAGTTTTGGTTATAAATTTCTAATCAACAACACTAATTTATATACCAAACTGGGCATTGAAAATCTCTTAGATGCGTATTATTCTACCTATTCTGATTGGAATAATTTTCCACGACAAGGAAGAAACATTTACATCAACTTGAATTACAATTTGTAAAAAATGTTGCTGTAAAAAGTGCTGCTTTTTATTAATAGTAGCAACCAAAATCAAATTTCACTACTTTAGCGTTCTATTCATTAAAAAACAACAAAATGAAAAACGTTAAAATAGCATTGTTAACCGCTTCGGTTTTGCTCACCGCTTGCAGTCAAAAAGAGCTCACTTCGGGTATCAATATAAAAAACATGGATACGCTGGTAAAACCTGGCGATAATTTTGCCAATTATGTAAACGGAACTTGGCTCAAAACAGCTAAAATTCCTGCTGATAAATCCTCTTATGGTGCTTTTGATATATTGTATGATCAATCCCAAAAAGATGTAAAAGCCATTATAGAAGCAGCGGCAAAAGGCAGCAATGCCGAAGGTTCTGATGAACAAAAAATAGGCGATTACTACGCTTCTTTTATGGATAGAAAAGGTCGAGATGCCAAAGGTATTACTCCTATCCAACCCGAATTAAAAGCTATTGACGCCATTGCTACTTATGATGACCTAGCGGCTTATTTTGGTAAAGCCAACCGAAATGGTGTAAAAATTCCGTTTAATGTATCGGTTTATACTGATTTTAAAGACCCAACAAAATATACTTTAATCACTTGGCAAAGCGGTTTAGGATTACCCGAAAAAGAATACTACTTGGCTACCGATGCTAAGATGGCTGACATTCGTAAAAAATATGTGGCTCATATTGAGAAAATGTTCCAATTAGCCGGAATGCCAAATGCTTCCGAAAGTGCTACCAAAATCATGGCATTGGAAACCACGTTGGCCACCCAACACATGAAAAAAGAAGACACGCGCGACATGGTAAAATTATACAATCCCTATGCGGTGAAAGATTTAAAAACGTTGATGCCCGATTTTAATTGGACAGCAATGTTGACATCGGCAGGTGTAGCAAAAGAAAAAAATATTGTGGTAACGCAAGTAGAATACACCAAAAAAATGAATGATATTATTAAAAATACCCCTATCGATATTTGGAAAACGTATTTGAAATGGGGTGTATTGAATAATTCCGCTTCAAAATTAACCACTGCTTTAGACAATCAAAACTTTGACTTTTATGGCAAAACACTTTTTGGTGCTGAGAAGCAACAGGAAGATTGGAAACGTGCTGTGGAAAGTGTTAACGGCGGATTGGGCGAAGTAGTGGGTAAAGTATATGTCAAAAAACATTTCTCTCCCGAAGCCAAAGAACGCATGACGGGCATGGTAAAAAATCTCTTGGCTGCTTATGCCGAAAGCATTAAAAAACTAGACTGGATGAGTGAAGCTACTAAAAAAGAAGCGTTGAAAAAAGTAGATAAATTCATGATTAAAATTGGCTATCCCGATACTTGGAAAGATTACTCCACATTAAAAGTAGCCAAGAATGATTACTACGGTAATACCCAAAGAGCAGCAGAATATGAATACAACCGCAACCTAGCCAAACTAGGCAAACCAGTTGACCGCACCGAATGGGGAATGAACCCTCAAACTATCAATGCGTATTACAATCCATCGTTTAACGAAATTGTTTTCCCTGCGGCAATTCTACAACCGCCATTTTTTGATTTGAATGCAGATGATGCCGTAAATTATGGCGCTATTGGCGCCGTTATCGGTCATGAAATAGGACATGGTTTTGACGACCAAGGAAGTACTTTTGATGGTGATGGCGTAATGAAAAACTGGTGGACACCAGCCGATTTGACTGCTTTCAAAGCCAAAACCAATGCCTTGGTAGCACAATACAATGAATTTAAAGCATTCCCTGATTTGAACCTGAACGGTGCGTTTACTTTGGGTGAAAACATTGGCGACTTGGGCGGATTGAGTATTGCTATCAAAGCGTATAAAGCCAGTTTGAAAGGCAAAGATGCGCCTGTTATTGATGGCTTCACTGGCATGCAACGGGTTTTTATGGGTTGGGCTCAAGGATGGTGTGACAAACAAAGAGAAGAAGCACTTAGAAGTCAAATTGCTGGCGATCCACACTCACCCGCTAAATTCAGAATAAACGGAGTAGTTCGCAATATTCCTGAGTTTTATGAAGCGTTTAAAATTAGTCCTACCGACTCACTTTATCTAGCACCTGAAAAACGCGTGAAAATTTGGTAATTTGATAACGTATAAATGTTTAAGCCCAACAGTAGTGTTGGGCTTTTTTTATTGTTTTAAAAAGACGAAAATAATTTATACTCTAAGGGAAGTAGGTTTTAAATTTCAACCACATAGAAACATAGTAAAAAAGAGTTGAATAGACCAATTTTTGGTTCGCATAGCTATGAGTTACTATCTTCAAGTGAAACGTCTTTTTAAAATCTATGTTTCTATGTGGTTTAAAACAGTTTGTTTGGTTTTTTTATGCCATAAAAATCGGAATTGCGAATTGTTTTTCGTAACTTTAATATAGAATTTTAAACAACTATAATATTATGAAATCGCCACTTACAAAATGTTTGTGTAAACAAACTCCAATAAATAAAAAGGCGATACCATATATTACCTCTAACAAATAAATTTTAAATATATGAAAGCGACTAAAAGATTAGGGATTTGGATGGATCATTCTGTTGCCCGTTTGATGGAATATACTACTGAAGAGTATAAAGTAAAAACCATTGATTCTAATGCGAACCATTTGGATAATCAGGATGGATTGCAACACAGCGAAAGCCTACTTCACAATAAAGAAGCTCAAGCAATTAAGGCGTTTTACAAATCGTTGATAACGGCTGTAAAAGACTATGACGAAGTGGTTCTTTTTGGTCCTACCAATGCCAAAACCGAGTTGTATAACTTGATAAGAGAAGAACACAAGTATGACAAAATTAAAATCGAAACCAAACCAGCCAATAAAATGAGTTATGAGGAACAACACGCTTTCATTAAAGACTATTTTAAAAAAGTGCTGCATTATGATAGTCCTTTTGGCAAATAACTTCTAAACCCTCAGCTGAGGGTTTTTTTATGGCTAATTTTTAGTATTTCCCTTAACCGTAGTATTCACCTCAACTTTGTCATTCCGTCTCGTTTTTGAAACGAGAGAGGAATCTTATGCTTTTTTTTATTCAAATTATAACAATAGGTGACTCATAAGCCGTTGTATAAAAGTCAACATTAAAATAGTTTTGTTCAACCCTCAATAATAAAGATACACATGAATATCAACAACAAAATTGGTGATAGAATACGTGATTTACGAAAAGTAAAAAACATTTCTCAAGAAGCATTAGCAAATATTGCAGAAGTCGACAGAACCTACATGACAGGTGTCGAAACGGGAAAAAGAAATGTTACCGTAAAAATACTAGAAAAAATCATTGTTGCCCTCGATACTGATTTCACAACTTTTTTTAATGATAAAAGTTTTAAGAGATGAAAATGAAAGAGAAAATATCTATTGATGAATTTGACGGAAAGAAATTCAAAATTCGTTTTGTTGAAGCAGAAGAGGACAATAGAAAAGCTGTTTTAACTCACTATTTACATAATTATCATAATGGAGTTAAAGAACACTTTGAAGAAGAAGCTAATGAATATTTAAAACAAATTGTTGAGTACAAAAACGAAGAAGAAAATGTTGATTTAGTTCAAGATTTAGCTTTACAACAATTGCTGTTTGAAGTAGAAAATGTACCTTTTCCAACTCCCGAAAATTACACTTTCAAATTTATTGATTTATTCGCAGGAATTGGTGGGTTTAGAATTGCATTGCAGAATGTTGGTGGTAAATGTGTTTACACGAGTGAATGGAATGCAGACGCAAAAATAACTTATAAAGCAAATTTTGGAGAAGTCCCATTTGGTGATATTACAAAAGATTACACAAAAAATTACATACCAGATAATTTTGATGTTTTGTGCGCAGGATTTCCTTGTCAAGCATTTTCAATCGCAGGTTATAGAAAAGGATTCCATGACACGAGAGGAACCTTATTTTTTGATTTAGAAAAAATTATTGAAACAAAAAGACCTAAAGTAGTATTTCTCGAAAATGTGAAAAATCTTGTGTCTCATGATAATGGTAATACATTTAAAGTAATATTAGAAATTTTAGAACAAAAACTTGGCTATAAAGTATATACTAAAATTCTAAATTCGGCTACTCATGCAAATGTGCCTCAAAATAGAGAAAGAATTTTTATAATTGGTTTCGACCCAATCAAAGTGCCAAATTATAAAGATTTTAGTTTTCCAAAAGAAATTCCATTAACAAAAACCATTCATGATATTCTTGAAAAAGGAAAACAAGCTGACAATCTTTATTATAAAAAAGACCACCAATATTATCCAGAATTAGTAAAGACTATGACTTCAAAAGATACAATATATCAATGGAGAAGAGTTTATGTTAGAGAAAATAAAAGCAATGTTTGCCCAACTCTAACTGCTAACATGGGTGCTGGAGGCCATAATGTCCCTTTAGTTTTAGACGATTATGGAATTAGAAAATTAACTCCAAGAGAATGTTTCGCTTTTCAAGGATATCCAATGGATTCTTATATTTTACCGAATGTTGCAAACAGCAAATTGTACATGCAAGCTGGAAACTCTGTAACAACAACATTGATTGAAAGAATAGCTAATCAAATAACAAAAGTACTCTAATGAAAATAAATGAAAAAATTATAGATTATAGGTTTTTTAAAGAACATAACAGCAATCAAAATTATCAAATAATAGACAATGATTATTTTACACTGTTAGATGATGAAAGCAAACTCTTTAAAAATCTTGTTGATAAAACAGATGAAGAAGCTAATATTTTATTGAACTTTAATAACAATGAAAATTTATTTTACTCTTCATTAGAATTAAATGATTTATTATTATTTAGAAAAACACTAATTGGAGTGAATAAGAATATGGATGAAATTAATTTCTTCACAATCTCTTCAAAGGATAGTTTTTCAGAAATTCTTTTAATTGAAGGGGAAAATGAAAAAATATGGAAACATAGTGTTTTATATTTTCCTTTAAATGATCATTCAAGAGGTTATTTAAGAAAAGGAGACGTTCTCTTTTGTAATAGGATAGGTCAATTTGAAAACTTAAGTGAGGCCTTAAAAACTAGAGGTGTTTATGGATTAGGAATTGCTCTTACAGATCCAATAGAGTTTTTTCCAGATGAAACAGGTCATAATAAATATGGTGTTATTGTTTGCTTTCCTTTGTCTTTAAAAGAAAGTTTATCAACTAGAAATATACAAATGAACCCCATTACTATAGATTTAACACCATACAATGGTAACAGAAATGATTCTCTTCAATGGATACCTGAAAAGGATAAGGCAATTGAACTTCTTAAAATGTTAGCCTTTAGCAATAATAACATTTATAATTTATTTAGTGTTTTTTATAATTATAATATACCCTTAATAAATATTTTGCCAAGCGACTTTCTTAATAAAAAATATAATACAATAAATTATTTGCAAAAATTTGAAAATAAGAACACCATCTACTACGGTGCACCTGGCACAGGAAAATCTTATAAAGTTAATGAGGTTTTAAAAATATTAAATCCTCAATTCTACGAAAGAATAACATTCCATCCAGAATTTGACCATGCTTCTTTTGTTGGGGGTTATAAGCCGGTATCAATAGATGTTGAACACACATATGATGATGGCGACAAATATATGCAACATGAAGTTCATTATAAATTTGTTCCACAAGCCTTTACCAATATTTATCAAAGAGCATGGAATGATTTAGATAATCAATATTACTTAGCTATAGAAGAAATCAACAGAGGAAACTGTGCTGAAATCTTTGGAGATATTTTTCAATTATTAGATAGAAATAGTGACTATACGGTATCACCATCAAATGAATTAAAAGAACATTTGAATAAAGTACTTACTAATAAAGATGGAATAAACAATGGTTTAAAACTTCCTCCAAATCTTTCTATCCTTGCCACAATGAATACTTCTGATCAATCACTTTTCCCAATGGATAGTGCTTTTAAAAGAAGATGGGATTGGGAGTATATTCCAATTAGTTATGATAATTCTGAGGATGAATCTTTTGGGTATAATGTAAATATTGATGATAAGACTTCTTTTAAATGGAATGATTTTATAAAAAATGTAAATGCAAAAATCAAAACAAATCCTAATCTTGGGATGGATAAGTGCATTGGTAATTATTTTATAAAATCAGAAACTAAAGAAATTCAACTTAAAGAATTTATAAATAAAGCAGTTTTTTATTTATGGAATGACGTTTTTAAAGATGAAGATAGTTCTGATTCAATATTTGAAAAAGGAACTACTTATGAAGATTTTTTCCCTATTGAGACGAAAGGAATTGAAGAAGTAATAAAGATTTTAAAAGCAATCAATATTGAACCAACTGTTGTCTAAATGAAAATTCTAATTGAAGGCGAAGATTATTCAATTGACAACTTAACTTCTGTTTTTGATGACCCAAAATTTTACAATCAAAATGGAAGTGTTGGCAAAATAATTTCGGTAGGATACTATCATTCTTTTGAAAAAAAAGAATTGGTATATATGTTACCTAAAGTCTTTATGAAAGATAATCTAGAAACTGTATTTGGTGTTTCTAAAGATGATTTATTTGATTTTGAAAACCTAGAGTCTTTTAAACACAATGAAGAATACAGATGGATTCGTCAATTATTGATTTATTTCTATAATAGTCTTACAGAATATAAAAGAAGAATCAAAAACACTTTAATTATTGAATCTTCGGTGTCTTTTGAATTGAACACTAATATTGGAGATTTAGAATATTCATATTTAGACTTGTTTTTAAGCTTTGTAAACTTTTATAAAAAAAACAAAAACACTATTCTTTACAAACATATTGAATACAAATCAAATCAAGTAAAGAAACCTAAATGGGATAAAACCATTAGAAAGTCTTTACCTATACTATCGGCAAATAATACACCCATTTATATTGAAATAAATAATAAAAAGAAAGTTGTAAACACAGAAGAAGAATTACTAACCTACTTTTTTTCGATATTAAATCATTTTAATACAGAACATAAACTTCATCTTAAAATTGACCCAAGTTTCAACCTTATTAAAGGTGAAAAGTTTGAAAAGCTACAAAAGAATGGTTTATCAAAATTAAAGAAAATAAAATATCGTTATTTCTCCGATACGTTAAAGAGAATGTATGTTTTATGCGAACTCTATTTTTCAAAAACAGATACAAGTAGTAATAAAAAGAAAAAAGAAGAGTTCATATCAGTTAGAAACTATAACATAGTTTTTGAAGACATGGTCGATAAATTATTTTCTGATAAATTAGACGAAAAGAAAGAGGTAGATAGTATGTCGTTAGATGAATTAAAATACAATGATGATGGCAAAATAATTGACCATATTTTCGATTATAAATCATTAATTGATACATCTGACATATTCTATATTGGAGACTCTAAATATTATAAATCAGGAAGTGAAGCAGGTAAATTATCAAAGTACAAACAGTTTACATATGCTAAAAATGTAATTCAATTCAATATTGATTTATTAAATAAAAATGATTTCTACAAAGAAAACATTAGATACCGTGATGAAATAACTGAGGGTTATAACATTACTCCAAATTTCTTTATTTATGGTTACATTAAAGATGTTAAAGATTTTGAAAATGACTATTTAAAACATAAAAAAGAAGTTCCTGTAAAATCATTTCATTTTGAAGATAGATTATTTGACCGTGACACACTTTTTGTTCATCAATATGATATAAATTTTCTTTATGTTTTAAAGTCGTATTCTACTTTTAGTGAAACTAAAATCATCGAATTTAGAAATAAAACAAAAGAAGAATTTAGAAATAAATTTGTTAAGTTCTTTAGTAATTCATCAGTCTCAAAATTTGAAATTTATGAAAGAGAATTAATAAATCAAGATGCCAAAATATTAGTTGAATCTAACTTTAAACTTTTAAATGGTAAATCTTTCTTCACTAATGATAATAAATTGCTAATTGCAAAACATAAAAATGATGAAACATTAACGGTTTTTATTAAAGAGCATGAATTTAAAATAAAATTCCTTTAATAAATAATTTGCTGCTATTTTTGATTTAAATAATCAACATGAATTTAATAGATAAAACCCAACATCTCCACCAAATCCTTATCCAACCTGAACAAAACTAAGCAGACAGTTTAACCCGCCCAAATAAGCAATAATCCGCTAATTCCAAAAAACAAAAACCCCGCTATTTTAAAATAGCGGGGTTTTTTTGAGCAATACAGTGCTACGCTACATCCAATACATTCAGTACATTATAGGAACCATTGTTCAAAACATACTGTACTCCATTTACCTCTTGAAAAAACTCAACCAATAGTAAATACACTTGTGTACCACTTCCAACAGGAACACTAGTAGGATTTAAAGAAATGGAAAGTGTAGAATTATCTAAAGGAAAATTGGCAACATCACTAAAAGTAATATCCGAAATACCAGTGGCAAAATCAAGATTCAAAAAAGCACTTTGCATACTAAAATGAGTAGCACCTTCAGGAGAACGCAATTGTTCCATAGGAAAAAAATCAGGAATGCTTACTTTTCCACTAGCTGTGTCTACCAAAATAGTAGCAAAAAGTACACTTTGCATCGGAGCATTGTCGTTAAAATTAAACCCTTTCAACAACAACTTCCCTTCTGTGTTTCCTAATCCTTCAGCAACATTGCGTTTGCCTCTGATACTCACACTGTCTAAGTTTTTCAACTGAGACATAACCTTCACAAGCCTACTCGTCAGTTTCCTGTCTTTCGCTTTAAAAACCATACCGCCAATAGCTTGGCGAAACATTTTTCCCGAACTGGCACTGTGACCAAATTCGACTCCGTTTTCTCGTGTTCGAACAAACGCTGGGTCGTTCATTACACGTTGTTTGCTAACACCACCTTTGGTGCGCACTAAGTGCCCATCGGCACTTTTGTAAAACGTTAGATTATCTAACGTGCCTTGGATCTTTAAGATCCCATTTAATTTTCCCATTGTATATGTATTAATTGGGTGAAACAATACCCCAAAAATAGCTGGGCTATTACCTAGCAGTAATTCAAAATTGGTGCTTTAAAAACTATTTGGTGCTTTTGATAAAAATTACGCTTTTCGTAAAAAATTATTACTAATCAATATAACCATTTGATATACAATAATATAAACTTATTAAAAGAGTTTATATAAGGGCTAAAATGTACTGTCCTATTTTTTGATTTCCCCATAAACTACTTTCGAGCAGAGAATGATATATATCGTATATCTCATGTCACAGTCTTTTAAAAACAGTGTACATAGCTTTGCTCTATCGATAACTAAAAAGGAAATAAAAATGAAAAAAATAAATGCTATTCGTTACGGTTAACCCAGAGTTCAGATGCACAATTCGTGCATAACGAGTTATTATTAATTGTTTAATTATAAAATTCCTATTTATGTTAAAATCAACTATAACTAAGCGTATGTGCATTTATCCAAAGGATGTAGCACGCATTACTGGCAAATCAATTAGCCAGTCAAGAAACATTATCAATGATATTAAAGTCTTTCATAAAAAGACACGAGGTCAAGCAGTAACAGTAAAAGAGTTCTGCGATTATACCAGTCTTGATTATGATGATGTAATCAAATACATTGATTAATGAGAGGTTATAAAAATAACCTACTAAAAGCTGGTTAGTATGAAATTTCAAAATCATACTTTCCAGTTTTTTATTTTTGAAACAAAATCATAAAATCCGTAGCAATCAGCGTTGCGGGCATCCGTTTAATCAGCGTTCCAAATCCTACCAAAGTTACTCCATAGCAACTTAGAGGATACTAGGAAGATAAAGGGAAGATAGTAGCAACAAAACCTCAACCATAGATACTCCATGGATACTCCATAGATAAAGCATGGATAGTGTATGAGGAGTGTATGAAAAACACTTTCAATAACAACTCTTTTCGTTTTTTTTCCTAAGTTTGATAAACAAACGATAGTACAACAAACAACTCTCGAGACATGAAACTAAAAAATAGCTATTTTTATATACTGATTTTTGCCCTAATTCCTGCGGTTTGCTTTAGCCAAATCGCCATTACCAACGTGGCGGAGATTTCTAAAA
This sequence comes from Flavobacterium sp. RSB2_4_14, assembly GCF_051547085.1. NCBI lineage: Bacteria > Pseudomonadati > Bacteroidota > Flavobacteriia > Flavobacteriales > Flavobacteriaceae > Flavobacterium > Flavobacterium sp. RSB2_4_14. The sequence continues at coordinate 653,810 of NZ_JBPTTL010000001.1, read as the reverse complement.
TAAAACAAGGCACTACTTTTTTTGCGATGAAAGACCCAAATTCGCCAAAGGCTTTGGCTTTTGTAGCACTAATAAAAAAAGCCTGGAATTTCTCCAAAGTAGATTGCATAAAATATACCGATGTGGAGAAAAACATAGCGCCCAACAATAGTTTTGTGACTGTTACTGCCAACATGATGAATTCAAATAGTCCTACGGCTCCAACAGAAACACATATTTATTGGGAACTTTGGACAACCAACGACAAATTTACCTACGACCCAAAGAAGAGAAAACATTTTAATCAAGCCGATAAAGTTTCTATTGCCACACTGGAACTCTTCCCCGATTTCATAACCCAAAACAACCCAAGCAGTCTTTACAAAATGGACTATGATGCTACGGGTCATCTTAAAAACTGGGGAACAGGAATTGTGTATAATTATGTGCAAGAACTAAACCGTTTGCTCCTCAAAGCCGAAGAGCAATCATTTAAAACAGTTATTGCCAACAAAGAAGAGCTTAAAAAAATGTCGTCACAAACGCTTTTCGTTCCCGATTATGTGTTGGTAAAATACAATAAAAACAATGATGATGAAACCAATATACAGAAAGAGAAAGAACTGTTTGATGGAATACAATTTTCCTATAAAGTACTACCTACAGCTGAATTGAACGAAAAAATAGTAAGTGCCGAAACTCCTTTTTACTACTTATTGCTTATTAAAACCACAGATGATAAATTGGTAACCATTACTAATTCACAAACGGGAGAAATTATTTATATGGCCTATAACGACATCGTTAGCAACCTAAAAGCAATTGACTTGAAAGACATTCAAAAAGCAATCACCAAAAAGTAAAAAAAATGTCCCTAAAATAGGGACATTAAATATGTTGATTGTAAAACTGTTTAGAAACGATAAGAAAGTCCGGCTTGAACCACAGAAGTTTTCAAATCGCTATCGGTAATCACTTCTGAAAAACCAAACACATAACGAGCGTTTATAGAAATTCGTAAAGGAAGATTAATATTTAATCCCACTACACCTGCGGCATCAAATGATTCGATAGAGTCTGATGCTGCGCCTTCAAAATTGTCAGCTACTTTAAAACCAAATTGTGGTCCGGCTTCAAAACTAAATATTTTGGCAACATATACTTTAGCAAGCACTGGTATTGTTAGGTAATCAATAGAATAATCCTCATCAGTACCTGTGAAGTCTGATGAAAATCCTTGACTAGAATATTGTAGCTCTGGTTGTATGTAAAATAAATCTTTTACAATACCCATTTCTTTGAAAACACCAAAGTAAAAACTGGTTCTAGGGCTAATGCTATTGTCGTTTCCACCGGTTAGTGAGGCAATATTCGCTCCTGCCCTAATCCCATATCGTTGGGCTGATGCGGTGGTTGATAGTGCTGAAATTACAATTGCTAAAAGGAAAAGTTTTACTAGTTTCATGATGATTATTGTTAGTTAATAAATACTAAATTATAGGTATAAAGGTACTAAAAAAGAATTTCATGCTATGGAATTGATACTTTTTTATTTTTCAAACTAAAATACCTTTTAGCACTCAAAACTATTCTTCTACCAAAATAGAGGCTAAATTATTATCTCTTTCATAAACATCCTTATAAAAATTGATTGTCCCATCATCATCTACCCAAGCGGTAAAATAGCCAATATAAACAGGGATTTTTTGTTTTAATGTACACCACTTTTCTTTGCCCGCATTCATGGCTTCTTCTATTTTTTCGGGAGACCAATTGGGATCATCTTTTAATATTAAATTAGCCAATTCTTTTGGCTTTGCCACACGAATACATCCATGGCTAAAAGCTCTTTTTTCTTCATTGAACAACCCTTTGGATGGCGTGTCGTGTAAATAAATACTATTGTTATTTGGGAAAAGAAACTTAACCAACCCTAGGGAGTTTTTTGGTCCCGGTTTTTGTCTCACATAGCCTTTATTCCATTCCATGTTGTGTTGCGCCAAGTAGTTTTTATTCCTAGCCATTCCAGGTTTTATCTCTTTTTCAATAATACTTTTGGGCACATTCCAATAAGGACTAAAAACAATATAACTCATCATCCCACTAAAAATAACGGTTTTATTCAATGCATTTCCCACCACAACATTAGAAACCAAAGCGGCTTTCCCTTCTTTAAAATAAGTCAATTGATAAGACGGAATATTGACTACAATAAACTCTTTAGATTTGGTAATATCCGTTGCAATCCAACGACATCGTTCCATATTGACGATAATGGTTTTTATGCGGTCGCTTATAGGTACATTCATTTCGGTAATATGCTTTGGCAAAATAACTTTGTCCTCTGTAAAACCGTTTCGCCTTTTATACTTCAAAACGGCTTGTTGAAGCGACTCATCATAAATTGCACTTTTAGAATCTTTATCAATATCACCTGTCAAAAATAACCGCGTTCTTATTTGAGCAACCGTTGCCGAACTATCGCCTGCATTCAATGCTTTAAAATCTTCAGGAACCGTAATTGCTTTCCAACCACCACTTTTTTCAATCTCTCTGTACTTGTGTAAAATAGCTTTAAGCTTGTAATATTGGGGAATCAATTGTTCTTTTTTGTCCATTAGTTTTGGATCTAGCAACAACGAGTCGAGATAGTTTACATAGGACTGCTTTTTTCTAGGTAAATACCAACCCATTTCCTCGGTTTTGGAATCGTCTATGCCTTGAAGCACTTTATTGGTGTAGTAGAAATAGTAATTGGTCAATAACAACTCTGTCTCAATATTGGGTTTTGTCGATTCTTTTTGAAACAATGCATCTAAAACACCTTTGTAGGGAATTTTTGCCTGTACACCTTCCTCAAACAAGTTGTTTATTTTGTTATAAATCACATCTGCCGTTTCCTTTCTCCCTTTTTTATCAAACCAAATAAATTGAAACTGGTTTTTTCGATAAAAAGCTTCGGTTTGTTTTTTGTACAAAACCAATTTGGGATATTTTGCATAAAATACCTCGACTTGTGTGCTGTCAAATGGCAATGTTATGTCTTCGTTGGTAAACCTACTTTTTAAACCCGCTAATCGTTCGTCTTTCGAGTCCTCTTTTTTGGCACAATGCCAACTTATTAAAGAAAATCCAATTAAGAACACCACGAGTAAAGCCCCAAACAATTGCTTGTTTTTCATATAGTTATTATTTTGTTATAAAAATACAAAAACTACGCCATCTTAATTGAAGCAATTTGTATATTTACTTTAATGTTTAGTTAACCACAATTATAAACCAATTCAAAAAATTATTTTTTATGAAAAAAATAATAGTTCTTGTATTATTCACAGCATTTATCACCACTATCACCAGCGCACAAGACAAAGCCGAAGAACAAATCAATGCAACTTTAAACTCTTGGCACAAAGCCGCTGCCGAAGCTAATTTCAACAACTATTTTGATGCACTAACCGAGGACGCCATTTTTATTGGCACTGATGCTACAGAAAACTGGAATAAAAAGGAATTTCAAGCCTATGCAAAACCTCATTTTGATAAAGGCAAAGCATGGAGTTTTACGGTATTGGAAAGACACATTTATTTCAGCAAGGAAAAAAAATTGGCTTGGTTTGATGAACTCTTAAACACTCAAATGAAAATCTGTCGCGGTTCGGGAGTATTGGTTCTCATAGATGGAAAGTGGAAAATAAAACAATATGTGCTCTCCATGACCATTCCAAATGAAAATGTGGATGATGTAGTAAAAATAAAAGCACCTATAGAAGATGCTTTAATTGGTACTTTAAAGAAATAAACTATTTTTTTAGGTTTTCTAACATTTCTACCGTCATGGAAGCCAAATCAAATTTGTGTTTCCAATTCCAATCTTTTTGTGCCGAACTATCATCAATAGAAGCTGGCCAACTGTCGGCAATCTTCTGACGGAAATCAGGTTTATACGAAATGCTAAAATTAGGAATGTGGTTTTTAATTTCGGCAGCAATTTCTTTTGGAGTGAAACTTACGCCAGCTAAATTATAGGAAGAACGTATTTTTACATCAGCTTCATTGGCTTGCATGATTTCGATGGTAGCACGAATAGCATCATCCATATACATCATGGGCAACGCTGTATCTTCGGAAAGGAAACATTCATATTTCCCGTCTTTCAACGCTTTGTGGTAAATATCGACAGCATAATCGGTTGTTCCTCCACCAGGTTCAGTTGACCAAGAAATTAAGCCCGGATAGCGAATGCTACGCACATCAACACCATAAATATGATGATAATATTCACACCATCTTTCACCAGTTTGTTTACTAATTCCATAAACGGTTGTCGGTTCCATGATGGTATATTGTGGTGTATTGTCTCTTGGCGTAGTTGGCCCAAAAACGGCAATACTCGAAGGCCAAAATATCTTTTTAATTTTTTTGGCTTTCGCCAAATTCAAAACGTGAAACAGGGAATTCATATTCAAATCCCATGCAAACGCTGGGTTTTTTTCCGCCGTTGCTGATAGCAAAGCAGCCATCAAATAAATATCGGTGATTTGGTATTGCTCTACCAAATGCTCAATTTGATTGTAATCTAAAGCATTGACTACTTCAAAAATACCTTCGTTAACGATGTCAATATTTAATTTTCGAATGTCGGAAGCGATAACATTGTCAACGCCATAAATATTTCGAAGCTTTTTGGTAAGCTCAGTGCCTATTTGTCCACAAGCACCAATTATTAGGATTTTTGTACTCATTTAGTGTGTTTGTTTTGTGGAGCAAAGATACTATTTCCCATTTTAATTTGTCATTCAAATCCAGAATTATCGGGAATGAAATAAAAAAGCTGCCATTACTGACAGCTTTTTTATTATTGAAAAATAACAGGTTTTGGTGATTTTGGAATTTTGACGATGTGGTAGGGTTGTTTCATTTCAGTATATCCTGTAATAGGGTCACCAGTTTCTGTATAATTAACAGTAATGTTATCTTCATTTTCGATAACTGTGTCTATATTTATCAAATAACTAGAGTTTGGTTTAACTTCTGACATAACTACTATGACTTCAAACATACTAAAATCAATATTTATTTCTGTAAAATTGTTAGATACGTTATTTATAGAATTCATTTGAGTTATTAAATTATTCCAATCTGTTTGATTCGAAACCACAGTGTTTTGTTGTGGAATATTTTCATCTCCTGAGAGATCGTTTTTGCTAATTAAAACTGGCGTAATAGTTACTGGAACAAAAGGGTCTGATGAATTATCACTACTACAGCCGTTTAGCGTAATGAGAAGAATAAAAGTTAAATAAAATGTTTTCATAATTTATTGTTTATTTCTACTGAGATACAAAAATTAGCATTTAGTTGCTTTTGCATTCAAATTTACTCTTCACTACTAAAAGAATTATTCTGTTACCTTTGTACCTTTGTCTCTTAAATTTGTATTGATGAAATTGACTTTTTCTACTTTGCTATTCTGTTTGTTGTGTCTTTCTTCCTGCCAAGAAGACCCAAAAATTCGTGCTTTGGAACAAGAAAAGGAAGCTAAGAAACAAGAAGTGATATTCAATACCATCAACAAAGGTTGGAACTTCAACGCTCAACCTAGTAATGAAATCTCGCGTTCACTAACCAACACTTGGGCAGAATGGAGAGTATTTCTAAACGAATTGGGTCAAAAACCCAAAAGCAGTATTGGTGCTTTTCAACAAAAGGCAAAAACGTTATCAAAAAAAGCCGCTGATTTGAACAATAACATTCCAATTAGCTACAATTTACCCGAAATCAAAAGCCGAATTGCTGCCATAAATACTAAAATTAATTCCATTAATTTGTACATCAATCTAAATCAAATTCCAGATAAAAAGATTGTGAAACTAATTCAAGAAACTAATACCGAAGTGGCTTCTATGCAGTTTCAATTGGAAGAAATCACCCGTAAAAGCAATATTAAACTGGAAGATGGCGAAAGTGATATGCTGCGAATGTTAGATACCACAAGAGCAATTCCCATGACTCACGACCCAAAATTAAAACCCTACAAATAAGCTTTGAGCCAAAACTCTTTATATAATAGCTATTTAAACTCGACAAAAGTTAAACAAATAGCAGACGCACTTGACACGCCTTTGACAAAAATTCAGTTAAAAGGACTTTTGGGTTCGTCGTTGTCGTTTGTATTTCAAGCGATTTTTAAGAAAAGTGAAAAACCATTTCTGTTAATTCTAAACGAAAAGGAAGAAGCTGCTTATATTCTCAACGATTTGGAACAAATGATTGGACAGAATGATGTATTGTTTTATCCAAGTTCGTATCGAAGACCTTATCAAATAGAAGAAACCGATAACGCTAATGTTTTGTTGCGTTCCGAAGTTTTGAACCGAATAAACTCTCGTAAAAAACCAGCCGTAATTGTCACGTATCCTGAAGCGCTTTTTGAAAAAGTAGTCACGCGAAAAGAACTCGACAAAAACACCTTGAAAATTGCTGTTGGAGAAAATGTTTCCATAGATTTTATCAATGAAGTGTTGTTTGAATACGAATTCAAACGCGTTGATTTCATCACTGAACCAGGCGAATTCTCAGTTCGTGGTGGAATTTTGGACGTGTTTTCATTTTCCAATGACAATCCGTATCGAATAGAATTTTTTGGCAATGAAGTGGACAGTATTCGAACGTTTGATGTGGGAACACAACTTTCGGTAGAAAAACAAAATAAGATTACGATTATTCCGAATTTAGAAAACAAATTCATCAAAGAAAACCGAGAAAGTTTCCTCAATTACATCAGCGACAAAACCGTTTTATGTATTGAGAATACGGAGTTTTTGACTTCGCAATTGGATAAACTTTTTGGCAAAGCCATTGAAACTTTTGACAAACTTTCAAAGGATATAAAACACGCTGCACCTGAACATTTATTCTTGAACCAAGAAGGATTTTTGCGCAAAGCGTTGGATTTTTCTATCATTGAATTGTCGAATAAACCGTTATTTAAAACGACTAAATCATTCGAGTTTCACATACAACCTCAACCTTCCTTTAACAAGCAATTTGATTTGTTGCTGAACAATTTGAGCGACAATCATTTTAATGGTTATACCAATTATTTGTATTGTGCCAATGAAGGTCAGGCGAATCGTTTTCACGACATTTTTGAATCTATTGATGAGGTCAATCACGAAAATATTCGCAAGCAATACCATACGATTGTTTCTTCCTTGTATCAAGGTTTCATTGACGAAGAAAATCAGATTGTCTGCTACACCGACCATCAGATATTTGAACGTTACCATAAATTCAACATCAAAAATGGCTATTCCAAAAAGCAAACACTGACGCTAAAAGAATTGAATTCCTTGTCCGTTGGCGATTATGTAACGCATATCGATCATGGTATTGGAAAATATGGTGGCTTGCAAAAAATTCAAGTTGAAGGAAGAACACAAGAGGCAATAAAATTGGCGTATGCCGATAACGATATTGTGTATGTGAGTATTCATTCGCTTCACAAAATTTCAAAATACACTGGCAAAGACGGCACACCACCGAAAATTTACAAACTCGGTTCCAATGCTTGGAAAGTTTTAAAACAAAAAACCAAAGCACGAGTAAAACACATTGCTTTCAACTTAATCCAACTTTACGCCAAGCGAAGATTGGAAAAAGGATTTGCCTTTGCACCTGATAGTTATTTGCAAAAAGAACTGGAAAGTTCGTTTATCTATGAAGACACACCAGATCAAATTACCGCAACGCAAGATGTAAAAACCGACATGGAAAAAGACAGACCGATGGACAGATTGGTTTGTGGCGATGTAGGTTTTGGGAAAACAGAAGTGGCTATTCGTGCCGCTTTTAAAGCTGTGGATAATAGCAAACAAGTAGCGGTTTTAGTGCCAACAACCATTTTAGCCTACCAACATTATAGAACTTTTACCGAACGATTAAAAGAAATGCCAGTTCGTGTGGGTTACTTAAACCGATTTAGAACAGCCAAAGAAAAAGCACAAACTCTGGAAGAATTAGCTTCGGGGAAATTAGATATTATCATTGGAACGCACCAATTAGTCAACAAAAATGTACAGTTTAAAGATTTAGGTTTACTGATTGTAGACGAAGAACAAAAATTTGGTGTCAATGTAAAAGACAAATTAAAAACCATTGCTGCTAATGTGGATACACTAACATTGACAGCAACACCAATTCCGAGAACGCTTCAATTCTCGTTGATGGCAGCACGAGATTTATCCGTAATCACAACTGCACCGCCTAATCGTTATCCTATCGAATCGCAAGTAGTTGGATTTAATGAAGAATTGATTCGCGATGCGATTTCGTATGAAATTCAGCGTAACGGACAAGTTTTCTTTATCAATAACCGAATAGAAAACATCAAAGAAATTGCTGGAATGATCCAACGATTAGTTCCCGATGCTAGAGTTGGAATTGGTCACGGTCAAATGGAAGGCAACAAACTAGAAGAGTTGATGCTTGGTTTTATGAATGGCGATTTTGATGTTTTGGTAGCAACAACCATCATTGAAAGTGGTTTGGATGTTCCGAATGCGAATACGATTTTCATAAACAATGCCAATAATTTTGGCTTGTCCGATTTGCATCAAATGAGAGGAAGAGTGGGAAGAAGTAACAAGAAAGCGTTCTGTTATTTTATTTGTCCTCCTTATTCCATGATGACGGAAGATGCTCGAAAACGTATTCAAGCATTGGAACAATTTAGCGAGTTGGGTGGCGGATTTAACATTGCAATGAAGGATTTAGAAATTCGTGGCGCAGGAGATTTATTAGGTGGCGAACAAAGCGGTTTTATTAATGAAATTGGATTTGAAACGTATCAAAAAATCATGAATGAAGCCATCGAAGAGTTGAAAGAAAACGAATTCAAAGAGCTGTATCATGAAGGAGAAGACGACGAAAACAAAGAATATGTAAAAGATTTACAGATTGATACCGACTTTGAATTATTGTTCCCCGACGAATACATCAACAACATTTCGGAGCGTTTAAATTTATACAACGAATTAGGAACTATTAAAGACGAAGAAGCCTTATTAGCTTATGAAACAAAGTTGATAGACCGTTTTGGGCCATTGCCTAAAGAAGCTAAAGCGCTCTTGAATAGTATCAGAATCAAATGGATTGCTGTGCAAATGGGAATTGAAAAAATCATTATGAAGCAAGGGAAGTTGATTGGTTATTTTGTTTCTGACCAACAATCCGCTTATTATAATTCAAGACAATTCCGTCACATTTTGCAGTTTGTTCAACAGCATGGGAACATTTGTAAAATGAAAGAGAAAGAGACCAAAAATGGGTTGCGTTTGTTACTCACTTTTGACAACGTAAAAACCATTTCTAGAGCGTTAGAGTTTATGGAATTAATGAAAAAATAAAAGTCCCGATTGCTCGAGACTTTTATTTTTCAATTTCAAAAACTAAAGTTTCAGAACTTTAAAATTCTTTTCAACATCACCTATTTTTACCTTAAAGAAATAAGTTCCTGAAGCAAATTGAGAAATATCAACTGTTGTGGACAAATCGTTTTTCTTTTGTTCAAAAAGCAACCTTCCTTCTACATTATAGACCTTCACATTTGTAATTTGAGTATTGCAGGACATAGAAACTCTTCCATTGGTAGGATTTGGATAATATAAAAAATCAAGATAAGTATTATCTTCAGTCCCTAATGTTCCTGTGCATGTAATGGTTGCATTCCATCCTGAAGCCACCACACCTTCATCTGAATAAAACTTAAATGTTAATGAACCATCTGAAGCGGTGGAGTTAAACGGATTTGGTAATGTTGAACCTGTCAAACCTCCCAATGTTAAGTCACCATAAGTGTCATCTGGACCGTTATATACATACAAATAATCATAATTACTTTCAAGATTAAAACTGGTAAAACTGGCGCGCAATTTCAACCCAGGATTATTAGGTGTCATCGTTCTAATCCAAGACTCATTATTTGTATAGTTTGCAGAAACACCACCAGTATCTGTAAAAGTTACATTACTACAAAAATTGGTAGTGCTGGTAGCAAATATTTTTTCTTTATTTGGTGGTGTAATGTTTTCACAAAAAGGTCTAACTCTTACTTTATAGTAAGAATTAAAAATCAAGCCCGAAACAGCATAGCTATTGGTGGAAACTGTTGTCCAAACTGGACTAGCTGAAAATAGTGTAACCGAAACTTGCCAAGTAGAATTTGAACCCAAATCACTCCATGATATCAAGGCAGAATCAGGAGTAATATTGGTCACTGTAATGTCAGCAACTGTGTTGATACAAGTATTAATACAATCTACACTCAAACACGATTTGCTGTTTACGGTATTCACTATTAATTCTGCTGGTTGTGGCCCAAATCCATTGTTAAAACTTATTCCAACTCCCGAAATCAAGTGACAATAACTCATAATAGTTCCTTTTTCTTCTGGTGAAGGAATTGGTCCTTGTGCACATGTGCCTTCTGTATAACCTGCTTGTTGACCGCAACCATCAATAGCGGTATTGTTTCCATTCCAACCACAACGATGCGTGTGTGGTGAGCCAAGCGAATGACCAAACTCATGAGTAATCACTTGAACTGGCCATGAATAAGTAGGAACTGTAGAATAGGCAAGAACTACATCAGAATAAGCATAATTATTTTGAGTACAGATTGAATTTAAATAAGCAACACCACCTAATCCGCCAGCATCAATGCCTACCAAATGGCCAACATCGCCATCAAAAACAGTTCTAAATTCACGAAAAGCACTTAAATAGGCGCCAGAAGTTGTCCCAATTCCATTATAAGGATCAGCTTCTGTCCATATAAAAATGGATTTTAATCCCGTTGAAATTCCATCGTTATTAAATAATGTTTGAACATTATTAAAAAGAGAAGTCATCCAATTGGTTGTAGTAGTCGTATTGCTGTTATTTAGCAAAAACAAATTGTTATCTATCTCAAAATAAAACGTTACACATTTATCTGTATTGACGTTTCGGTTGGTTTCATTGCTGTGTTTTTGAATTTCTCCCTCGTCTTTTGTGTGGCATTCAAATTGATTTAATACTTTCATTTTAGCATCTGAATAAACAATATAATCCAATTGATTGTTTGGTTTTACCATTTTCCCGATGACTAAATTGCCTAAATCTGTACTTGAAATTATACCGTTAAATTCTCCATTGAAAAAATTAAATGACGAAACCGAATTAGTATCTCCTTTTATAATCCCACGATAGTAAACTCCTTTTTGATACGAAATGTTTTTTTCTTTATCGGTATCGACATGAAACCCTTCTATAAAAGGATTTACACGATACAATAACACTGAAATAATTTGATTGTTATAAGGGATTTTCAATTCAATTGCATCATACTGACTGTTGGTCACTTCATTCACTTTAGCAATATCTAAAGTTGCCATTGTTGCACCATCAACCACTTTTTCAACTTCTCCATCGGTGGCATTTTGTGTTGGAGAAAGCACAGAAATAATTCTAAAATTTGCTTTTAGACTTTGTAATTCTGCGACTTTTTTAGCTATATTTTTTTGTGCATAGTTTACGGTAGAAAACAATAAAATAGCAAATAATAGAAATTTTTTCATGTTTTTTTATGCTTATGTTTGAGTAAAGTTATTGAATTTAGGTATAAAATTACTTTTAAATGGAAATTTTAAGATTTGTTCAACTAAAAATGGTAAAAGGAATCTTCAATATGGTCAATTTTATACTTGTTTTCTTCTTTGTAAATGGCAATGATGTCGAAACGAACTTCTACTTCTAAATCATTTGCTACAACATATTCATTCACCGCTTTTACCAACAATTGAATTTTTTTTGGTTTGACAAAATCTTGTGGCAAACCAAATTCAATACTTGAACGGGTTTTAACTTCTACCACAACAAGAGTAGTGTCTTTTTGAGCAATGATATCGATTTCTGCTTTTTGAAAAGTCCAATTGGTTTCCAGAATGTCATAGCCGTTTTTTTGCAGAAAATCTACCGCTAATTCTTCCCCAAATTTCCCTAATTCGTTGTGTTCTGCCATACGATTTTTGATTTCCGATTAACGATTTTTGATTTTTGAACAGTTGGAAAATAAGATTTTTGATTTTTAGAAAATCTTCAATCAATAATCTTCATTCTCCAATCATCAATCAAACACCACTTTACTTTTTTCAGCTGTTACTTCTATCGAAACTTGTCTTCCAAAAATCAAAGCACGATTGTCTCTAATGTGTCCTGCAGGGAAATTGTAAATAATCGGAATATTTAATCCTTTAACCGCATCTTCAATAATTTCTAAAGCATTTCTTCCCCAAGGAATTTCATTGTCTTTCATATCAGTCATGGCACCAACAATAATTCCTTTCAAACTCGACAAACAACCATTTCGCTTCAAGTTCATCATCATTCTATCCACATGATATAAATATTCATCTAAATCTTCCATGAATAAAATTTTATCCTCACAGTCTATTGCCGAAGGCGAACCTAACAAACTATATAAAATAGATAAATTTCCGCCAACCAATTCCCCTTTGGCTTTGCCAATATGATTTAAAGCATCACAATCCAATTCATATCGTAATGTATCGCCAAACAAAGCAGCACAAAGAGAATTCTTAGCATCATCCGTAGCTCTTGCAATGGAAACCGGCATCGTTCCATGTATCGACTCTATTCCTAATCGGTTCAAATGACTGTGTAAAACCGTGACATCACTAAATCCGATAATCCATTTTGGATGTTGTTTTAAGGTAGTAAAATCCAATTTGTCTATAATTTTCACGGTGCCATAGCCACCACGAACACACCAAATCGCTTTGATATTTGGGTTATCCATTTGCTCCTGAAAATCTTCGGCACGTTGCTCATCCGTTCCGGCTAATTGATAATAATCCAATCCAATAGTTTTACCCAATTTCACTTTCAAACCCCAACCTTCGAGCATGTCGATTGTTGGTTTTAAGTTGTCGTCAATGTTTTTTCGTGCTGTGGAAACAATGGCAATAGTATCGCCTTTTTGTAAATAAGGTGGTGTAATCATCTTTTTTTGTGAATAAGAAGAAATAGATAATAAACAAATTAAAATAGAAATCGTTCGCATTACTCTGTAATTGGCAGTTTCAAAAGTAAACAAATCCGAAAATTAATTGGTCTATTCGTGGCTAAAAAGTTATTTTTGCTATCTATTTAAATGATTATGTTAGAAAATCCAAAACGATATACGATTACTGCTGCCTTGCCTTATACAAATGGTCCAATTCATATAGGTCATTTAGCAGGCGTTTATGTTCCGTCTGATATTTATGCGCGCTATTTACGTTTGCAGGGAAAAGATGTGGCCTTCATTTGCGGAAGCGATGAACACGGTGTGGCTATTTCGATGAAAGCCAAAAAAGAAGGCATCACACCACAACAGGTCATTGATAAATACGATGGAATCATTCGCCAATCTTTTATAGATTTCGGAATTTCGTTTGATAATTATTCTCGAACTTCCTCTAAAATTCACCATGACACAGCGCAAGAATTTTTTAGGAAATTATACGACAATGGTGATTTTATTGAAGAAGTCACTGAGCAATTGTATGACGCCAAAGCAGACCAATTTCTTGCGGATAGATTTGTAACCGGAACGTGTCCAAAATGTGGCAACGAAGAAGCGTATGGTGACCAATGTGAAAAATGTGGTTCGACTTTAAATGCAACAGACTTAATCAACCCAAAGTCAACCATAACTGGTGAAACTCCGATTTTAAAATCAACAAAACATTGGTTTTTACCTTTGGACAGATACCAAGATTTTTTAACCCAATGGATTTTAGTAGAGCATGCGAAAGATTGGAAAGTAAACGTTCTCGGTCAGGTAAAATCTTGGTTGGACGACGGATTAAAACCTCGTGCTGTAACTCGTGATTTAGATTGGGGAATTGATGTTCCTGTGGAAGGTGCAGCAGGCAAAAAATTATATGTGTGGTTTGACGCGCCAATTGGCTATATCTCTGCTACTAAAGAATGGGCTGCAAGAGAAGGTAAAAATTGGGAAGATTACTGGAAAAAAGACGATACCAAATTAGTTCATTTTATAGGGAAAGACAATATTGTTTTTCATTGTATTATTTTTCCAGCGATGTTAAAAGCGGAAGGAACTTTCATTTTACCCGATAATGTTCCTGCAAATGAATTTTTGAATTTAGAAGGAAACAAACTTTCAACGTCTAAAAATTGGGCAGTTTGGTTGCACGAATATTTACTAGATTTTCCAGATAAGCAAGATTCATTGCGATATGCATTAACCTCGAATGCACCCGAAACCAAAGACAACGATTTTACTTGGAAAGATTTTCAAGCGAGAAACAATAACGAATTGGCTGCCATTTTTGGGAATTTTATCAATCGGGTTGTGGTTTTAACCAATAAATATTACAACGGAATTGTGCCAACTCCAAATGAATTTAGTGAAGTTGATGAGCAAACATTAACCGAATTAAAAGCCTATCCAGCGGTAATTTCAAGTTCGATTGAGCGTTATCGATTTAGAGAAGCACAAGGCGAATTGATGAATGTAGCTCGACTAGGAAATAAATATCTTGCCGATGAAGAACCATGGAAAATGGTAAAAAATAATCCAGAACGCGTGCAAACTCAAATGTATGTAGCGTTGCAAATTACAGCTGCATTGAGAGTTTTGTCAGAACCTTTCTTGCCATTTACAGCTTACAAATTATCTGGGATTTTAAAAACAGATTTGAATTTGAGTTGGAAGGATGTTTCAGAGAGAACAGATTTAATTCCTGCAAATCATCAAATAGGTGAAGCAGAAATTTTATTTTCACAAATAGAAGATGCCGAAATCCAAAAACAAATAGACAAACTCGAAGCCACTAAAAAAGCGAACATCATGGAAAATCAAGTTACAGAACCGCAAAAAGAAACAACAACCTTTGAAGATTTTTCCAAATTAGATTTGCGTGTTGGGACTATTATTGAAGCAGAGAAAATGCCAAAAGCCAACAAACTTTTAGTATTGAAAGTCGATAGTGGAATTAATGTAAGAACAATAGTTTCGGGAATTGCAGAGCATTTTTCACCCGAAGAAGTGGTTGGGAAAAGAGTAACTGTCTTAGTAAATTTGGCACCAAGAGCATTGCGTGGTGTGGAAAGTCAAGGGATGATTTTGATGACTAACGACAAAGAAGGAAAACTAGTTTTCGTCAATCCAGATGCTGATGGTGTTGATAACGGCGCTTTGATTTCTTAATATAAATAAAACTCCGACAGAGTTTTGAACTCTGTTGGAGTTAACTTCTTACAACATGAATCCACAAATAATCGCTTTTGATGCCGATGATACACTTTGGCACAACGAACCTTATTTTGATGAAGCGCAAGCAAAATTCTGTGAACTTTTTGCAGACTATGCTTCCAGTCAAGAGATTTTACTATTGATTTTAAATCATCAAGTTAAAAATCTTCCGTTGTATGGTTTTGGGATTAAAGCATTTGTGTTATCAATGATAGAATCGGCTTTGGAATTGACTAATAATGAAATTTCCGGAAACGGAATTGAAAAAATCATCAAAATAGGAAAAGAGTTACTCCAAAAACCAGTGGAACTTTTGCCCGAAGTAGAAACTGTTTTGGGAAAATTGAAAGGAAAATACAAGTTAGTTGTAGCGACCAAAGGCGATTTGAAAGACCAACATAGAAAACTTCATGACTCAAATATTGGTCATTATTTTCATCATATTGAAGTAATGAGCGACAAAAAAGACATTGATTATCAAAAAATGCTGCATCGATTGGATTGCCAACCTGAATCTTTTTTAATGATTGGAAACTCATTAAAATCAGATATTTTGCCTGTTTTAAATCTTGGCGGTCATGCTATTCATGTGCCTTATCACACTACTTGGGAATATGAAAAAATTGATTTTGAAGTAGTGCATCCAAATTTTAACTCCGTTTCCCATATTAATCAAATTTTAGATTTAATATAAATTATCGTTTTAACTTTTTTGTATAAACTGTTTAAACGTTAAATTTGTATTTTTATAAAAATTTAGAAATCATGTTACAAGTAACTATTGAAAAAGCTTTAAATAAGCAAATCCGAATTGAAGCAGAATCTTCTCAAATCTATTTATCAATGGCTTGTTGGGCAGAAGTTCAAGGACTTGAAGGTGTTGCACAGTTTATGTTTGCTCAATCTGACGAAGAAAGAGCACACATGTTAAAGTTGGTAAAATATGTAAACGAACGTGGTGGACATGCACAAATAACTGATTTGAGCGCGCCAAAAACTACTTATAGTACGTTCAAAGAAATGTTTGAAGAATTATACAAACATGAATTGTTTGTTTCCAATTCTATTAACGAGTTAGTTCACATTACCTTGGGTGAAAAAGATTATTCAACACATAACTTTTTACAGTGGTATGTAGCCGAACAAATAGAAGAAGAAGCACAAGCCAAAACGATTTTGGATAAAATCAATTTGATTGGTGAAGATCGCGGTGGTTTGTATTTATTTGACCGAGATATCCAACAAATTGCCATTGCTAATCCAGCTGTTTAATATTCTAAAAAACAAATCTTTTTTATTTAGAATAATTAAAAATAATTATATTTGTATCCGATAAAATCGGAAGTTTTGAGCAAGAAGGAAAAAGATAAAAAGAAGAAAAAGGACAAGAAAGAAGCGCTTGTAAAAATTAAAGTTGCCGAAAACTGTAAGTCTAAATGTTGCAAAAATTATAAAAAAAGTGAAAACAAGCGATGCTCTCGTTGTCCTATGTTTGACCTTTTAAAAAAATAACTAATTATCAAATCCCTCAGTAAAATGAGGGTTTTTTTATGCTAAAAATTGCTTATCATCCCATTTACAAACATCCTTTGCCCGAAGGACATCGTTTTCCGATGATGAAATATGAATTATTACCACAGCAATTAGTTCATGAAGGCACAGTACAAAAAGAAGCTTTTTTTGAACCAACATTGCCCAATTTGGATTTAATACTTGCCGTTCATAAAAAGGAATATGTCGATGATTTATTGCAATTGACTCTCGAACCAAAAGAAGCCAGAAAAATAGGTTTTCCATTGTCAAAAGAATTAGTTGAACGCGAACTTAGAATAGCCAACGGAACAATATTAGGTTCCGAATTTGCGCTACAAAACGGCATTTCTTTCAATATTGCAGGTGGAACGCATCATGCGTATACCAATCGAGGAGAAGCATTTTGTTTGCTAAATGATCAAGCAATTGCAGCACAATATTTATTGGATACTTATCGTTTTAAAAAAATACTGATTGTGGATTTAGACGTGCATCAAGGAAATGGCACGGCTGAAATTTTCCAAAACATCTCGACCGTTTTTACCTTTTCTGTTCATGGAAAATCAAATTATCCTTTTAAAAAGGAAATTTCCGATTTGGATATTGCTCTAGAAGATAATACTACTGATTTGGACTATTTGAATTGTATTAACTATCATTTACCAAAACTAATTGATAAGGTAAAACCCGATTTCATATTTTATCTTGCCGGAGTCGACATCCTTGAAACCGATAAACTCGGAAAACTCTCTTGTACTATTGACGGTTGTAAAAAAAGGGATGAGATTGTACTTTCTCTTTGTTATAAAAATCAAATTCCAGTACAAGTAAGTATGGGTGGCGGTTATTCACCAAATATTAAAACTATTATTGAAGCTCATGCGAATACCTATCGAATGGCAAATTCAATTTTTAATTGAAATAAGTCCAGTTAAATCCATCACTAATTAATATTAGAGATTTATTGTCTGAATTTGGAGGCATTGCTATTGTAAAAGTTCCTGATGAAGAGTTTTTGGGGAAAAATCGTTGAGTTCCTCCTGAAATACTAAGTTGAGCTGTATCAAAATCTGTTATGTTCCTTAAAATATATACTCTTCCTGGAACAGAACTTGGTAAAGGCAATATATAATTATCTGTTGTACCGTTTCTTGGATCTAATGACAAATATACTCCGTCAGATATTGGAGTTGGTGAGGCAGAAGAACCACCAGTTAATGTAATCACTTTTACAGATAAATTACCATTAATGTCCAAAGTACTTAACGGATTTGTTGTATTAATGCCAACTTGTGCATAACCAAAGTTAACAGTCCAATTGACTGCCATTAAAATCAATAAAAATTTTAATTTATTCATGGTTTATGTTTGTTTTGACAATTTAAAAGTAACTAAATTGTTGAACAATCAATTAACTCTGAAAGATACACCATCAACGAAAACGTTTTCGTGTTGACAACTTGTTCCTTTTTGTGTTAAAAAACTACATTATACTTAATGAAAAAGCGACAGTGTTTTCACTCTGTCGCTTTATTTTTAAGTAGTTAAATAGTTTAAATTGCGTTTAAAACCGCTAAAATGTCATCGCCGTATTTTTCGGTTCTTACTTTGCCAAAACTAGACACATTTTCTAAATCTTTTATTGTTTGAGGTTTAGCTTTTGCTATTGCAATTAAATGTGTATTATGACATATTCTGAAAGCAGACCAACTCAATCTCTCAGCTAAATCATTTCTCCAATGTCTTAATGCTCTATAAATTTTAAGTTCATCAGGCAATAAATCGTCTTCTTGAAGTTTATTCTCTGTTTTAATCTTTTCCTCATTTTTAGGCTTGAAAAAAACAAAAGCTGACCAATAATCCAACGTTCCAGTAGTTACAAAATTTGTAGATGTTAATTTGACCTCAACACTATCCAAGAAATCATTCATTTTCTGTTGATCGTTTTGACAATGCTCTTTGGATAATCGAATATTAAAAACTTTGATATTCATAACTTTCCCTTTTGAAATTTCTACTTTCCTAATAATAAAATATCATTAGCAACCACTTCAGTAATGTAGCGTTTGTTACCATCTTTGTCAAGATAATCACTATAGGTTAGTTTTCCTTCTATGGCAATTTCTTTTCCTTTAGTGACATATTTCTCAATAATGTCTGCTACTTTTCCCCAAGCTTTTACTTTGTGCCATTGGGTGTCTTCAACTTTTTCACCTTTAGCGTTAGTGTAACTTTCGTTCGTTGCAAGAGTAATATTAGCTACTTTTTTGCCTTCTCCAAAAGTTTTGATTTCTGGTTCTTGTCCTACGTGACCGATTAACTGTACTTTGTTTTTCATTGCATTCATGGCGTTTAAAATTTAAATTGTTTATATAAAATGTTTTTTGTTGAAATTGACATTGCTATTTAAATTGATACTGCATTGTTTCAAATCAACGAGGCAAAGTTGCAGCAGTTGTCAAAATTTATTCGGTAGTTATTCATTTACTTTCGGTTGTAAATATTTGTAAGCGTTTGTAAACGGAAATATTTTTACTATCTTTATCAAAATTAGCGTTTTATGCAAACAGAAATAAACAAAGTTGAACTCCGAAATTTACGTATAGAAGATTATAAAGAGTTGAAAAACTCTATGATGGAAGCCTACCATGAACTAGAAAACTCCTATTGGAAAGAACATCATATCGAAAAATTATTGACTATTTTCCCCGAAGGTCAGTTGGTAATTTTAGTAGATGATAAGGTTGTGGGTTCTGCACTCTCATTAATAGTAAATGAAGATACTGCCAATAGTAATCACAATTATGCTGAAATCACAGGAAATTATACTTTTTCTACTCATGATCCTTTGGGTGATGTTTTGTATGGCATTGACGTTTTTATTCACCCAAAATACAGAGGTTTACGTCTTGGAAGACGATTATACGATACTCGAAAAGAATTATGTGAACAATTAAATCTTAAGGCCATAGTGTTTGCAGGAAGAATTCCGAATTATACCCAATATCATAATGAAATTTCACCAAAAATATACATAGATAAAGTTCGTCAGAAAGAAATTTACGATCCTGTACTTTCTTTTCAATTGAGCAATGATTTTCACGTGATAAAAGTGATGCAAAATTATCTTGAAGGCGACAAAAGTTCAAAAGAATATGCTGTTTTATTGGAGTGGAATAATATTTACTACGATAAAAGTCCAAAGTTAATTAACGCCCGAAAATCAGTAATCCGAATAGGTTTAGTGCAATGGCAAATGCGTCCATTGGCTAATTTGGAAGCGCTTTTTGAACAATCCGAATTTTTTATTGATGTGGTTTCGGGTTACGGTAGCGATTTTGCTCTTTTTCCAGAATTATTTATAGCGCCATTAATGGCCGATTTCAACCATCTTTCCGAAGCAAATGCCATAAGAGAAATTGCCAATTACAGCGAACCTATTCGGAAAAAATTTCTTGAATTTGCCATTTCCTATAACATCAATATCATTACGGGAAGTATGCCACATCTTGAAAATGGCGTTTTATACAACGTGGGATATTTGTGCAAACGAGATGGAACTTTTGAGATGTATACCAAAATTCACATTACACCAAATGAAGTTCAATATTGGGGAATGAAAGGCGGATCTGAAATTAAAACCTTTGATACCGATTGTGGGAAAATTGGAATTATGATTTGCTACGATGTCGAATTCCCTGAACTTTCCAGATTAATGTCTGATCAAGGCATGGAGATTTTATTTGTGCCTTTTCTAACCGATACACAAAACGGTTACACTCGAGTAAAACTTTGTGCGCAAGCTCGCGCTATTGAAAACGAATGTTATGTTGCTATTGCAGGATGTGTTGGTAATTTACCAAAAGTAAATAATATGGATATCCAATATGCACAAACTGCTGTTTTTACACCATCCGATTTTGCTTTTCCTAGTAATGGTGTAAAGGCTGAAGCAACGCCCAATACAGAGATGACATTGATTGTTGATGTTGATTTGGATTTATTAAAAAAACTTCACGAACATGGTAGTGTCCGAATTCTAAAAGACCGAAGACACGATTTGTATCAAATAAAAAAACTGAAATAAATTACTAATTTAAGGACTGTAATTATGGATAAATCCTGTTTAGAATGTGGCGAAAAAATTGTGGGTCGCGAAGACAAAAAGTTCTGTAGCGATGGTTGTCGCAATGCCTACAACAACAAAATCAATAAAGACAGTACCAATTATATGCGTAATGTGAACAACAAGTTGCGCAAAAATTATCGAATTTTATCAGAATTGAACACGGAAGGAAAATCAAAAACAACCAAAGCCAAACTCTTGAGCAAAGGGTTTGATTTTGAATTTTTCACCAATATTTTGAATACAAATACGGGAAACACTTATCATTTTATTTACGATCAAGGATATCGTTTTTTGGAAAATGATTATTATATGTTAGTAAAAAAAGAATAGTAACTTTATGGTCATGAAAAACAACAACACTTCTTTATATTCTATTTTAGTTTTGATTGCCATTCTTTTTGGTGTTTTCTATTTCATGATGCCTCAAAGTTATGACGAAACCGAAGCACCACTTTCTGAATTTTCTACTAAACGAGCTTTGGAAAAGGTAAAAGAAATTACAAAAAAACCACATTTTGTAGGTTCAAAAAATCACGAAGTCGTAGCACAATTTCTTAAAAAGGAATTAGAAAACTTAGGTTTAGAAACTTCATTTCAAGAAGGTTTTACCATGACTGAAAAAGGAACTCTGGTGTATTCTAAAAATATTATAGCACGTATAAAAGGTTCGGCAAATACTAAAGCATTGCTTTTGCTTTCTCATTATGATAGTGCGCCTCATTCATCGTCACTTGGTGCCAGCGATGATGCTTCGGGCGTAGCGACAATTCTAGAAAGTGTTAGAGCTTTTTTACACAATAAAACAGCTCATAAAAATGACATCATTATTCTTTTTACTGATGCCGAAGAATTGGGATTAAACGGTGCAACACTTTTTGTGACACAACACAAATGGGCAAAAGAAATAGGTTTGGCACTCAATTTTGAAGCTCGCGGAACTTCTGGACCAAGTTATATGCTGATGGAAACCAATGAAGGTAATGCCAAAATGGTGGATGCTTATAGTAATGGAAATGTACAATATCCAGTTTCAAATTCATTGATGTATAGTATATACAAGATGTTGCCCAATGATACCGATTTGACAGTTTTTAGAGTAAATGGAAAAATTCAAGGATTTAATTTTGCTTTTATCGACAGCCATTATAATTATCACACTGCCCAAGATAATTTTCAAAACCTAGACCCAAAATCTTTGGCACATCAAGGTTCGTATTTATTTCCGTTGTTGAATTATTATTCTAATGCCGATTTAAAAAACCTGAATTCCAAAGAAGACAAAGTGTATTTCAATGTGCCATTTGCATTTTTGAGTTATCCTTTTGGTTGGATTGTTCCGATGATTTTAATTGGTTTCGGATTACTTTTCTTGTTCCTTTTTATCGGAATGGGAAAACACGTTTTACGAATGGATGAAGTTATTAAAGGATTTATTCCATTATTTGGTTCGCTCATCACCGCTGGTTTGGCAACCTACATTGGTTGGAAATTACTATTGAACTTTTATCCTCAATATCAAGATATCCTTCACGGATTTACCTATAATGGACATGATTATATTTATGCGTTTGTGAGTTTGTCCTTGGCAATTTGTTTTTTGTTTTACAAAAATAAATTAAAACACAATCCCGAAATGAACCAAACGATAGCGCCATTATTGATTTGGTTGTTACTCAATATTGGGATTGCTTTAAAATTAAAAGGCGCTGGTTTTTTAATAATTCCTGTAATTTCTAGCACATTAATGCTTGGATTTTTTGTGCTTACGCAAAAATCAAACTGGTTTATCAATTGTTTACTAGCCATTCCAACTTTAATTATTCTAGTACCATTTATTCAAATGTTTCCTGTTGGATTAGGGTTGAAAATCTTATTTGGAAGTGCCGTTTTAACCGTATTAACTTTTGCATTATTGTTTCCTATTTTTGGTACTTTCAAAAGAAAAGGGATTTGGTCATTGTTGTTCTTTATTATATCTATTGGCTTTTTTGTTAAAGCACACTTGACCTCTGATTATTCGAATTCAAAAGCAAAACCAAATAGTTTAATTTATATTTTGGATGGTGACACTAACAAAGCCAATTGGACAACCTATGATGTCAATTTGGATGAATGGACAAAAGGATATTTAGGTGATAATCCAAAAAGTGGTACTACTTTAAACACTAATAAATTATATAGTAAATATGGTTCTTCCTATACTTTTATGAGTGACGCACCAGTTAAGAATATTGCTAAACCAACTATCGAGTTTTTGCGCGATACCATTAAGGGAAACCAACATTTGTATCGCATAAAAATTAGCCCAAATAGAAGGGTAAATCGTTACGATATTTTTAATACTAATGATGTTCAAATTAATAATTTTAGCGCTAATGGCGTAAAATCATTAAATTTTGAAAGTAATATTTCCTCCAAAACCGTTGGAAAATTATTGACGTATTATGTGGTGGACAATCAACCTTTGGAAATGGATTTTTCTATTCCTGCTAATCAAAAATTAGACTTGAACCTAGTTGAAAGTTCTTTTGATTTGATGAGTAATCCACTATTTACTATAACGAAAAGAAAATCTTGGATGATTCCTACACCATTTGTTTTAAACGATGCTGTAATTCTTCGTCAAAAAATAAAACCTTCGCCAAAGGTTATTGAAGCCAAACCAACTTACAGAAGATTTTCTACAAAAGACACCCTAACTGTTGCTATTGATAGTTTACGATAATGAAAAAAATTAGCCTATTAGGTTGTGGTTGGTTGGGTTTACCATTAGCAAAATCTTTGATAGAAAAAGGATTTTTGGTTAAAGGTTCCACAACTTCTTCAGCGAAAATTTCAATACTGGAAAAAGCAGGAATTGAACCTTTTTTATTGGAACTTTCAGAAACTGGAATTAATGGAGACATAAGTTCATTTCTTGAAAATTCTGAATTCTTAATACTCGACATTCCTCCGAAATTACGTGGCTTACAAAAAGAAAACTTTGTTACTAAAATTGAAAATCTAATTCCATATATCGAAAAATCATCCATTGGAAAAGTCCTTTTCGTAAGTTCAACCTCGGTTTATTCAGATACTAATTCTGTAAAATTGATAACCGAAGAAACCATACCATATCCTGAAACAGAGAGTGGAAAACAACTTTTGGAAGCAGAACAACTTTTGCAGAACAATACAAGCTTCAAAACTACCGTAGTTCGCTTTGGTGGATTAATTGGTGAAAATCGTCATCCTATTCACTTTTTAGTGGGAAGGCAACATATTGAAAATCCCGATTCACCAATTAATTTAATTCATCAATTGGATTGTATTGTAATAATCCAAGCAATTTTGATGAAAAATTATTTTGGTGAAATTGTAAATGCTGTTGCTCCTTTTCATCCAAACAGAGCAACATATTACACACAAAAAGCTATCGAATTAAATTTACCTTTACCAGAGTTTGACCAAAGCAAACCTTCTTTTGGGAAAACAATATCTTCTGAAAAAATAGAACGTGTTTTAAATTATACGTTTCAAAAACCACAACTATGAATTATAACGATACCATAGCAACAATAGGAGTTGGATTAATTCTCTTGGCCTATTTCTTCAATATTTTTTCCATCATCAAAAAAGATGGAAGTTTATATTTTACACTCAATATTTTGGGTGCAGGTTTGGCTGGTTATGCTTCTTATTTAATAGATTTCATTCCGTTTGTAATTCTTGAAACTACTTGGGTATTGGTGAGTGTAATTGGCTTATTAAAAAGCATAAAAAAACCTCAGAATAACTGAGGTTTTTGAAGTTTATTACCAAATAATAACTCGCTTGTCTGGAGTAACATACATTCCGTCTCCTGGTTTGATATCAAATGCTTGGTAGAACGTTTCCAAGTTTAATAAAGGAACATAAGCACGATACATTCCTGGTGAATGTGGATCGGTTTTCACTTGATTTTTCAATGCTTCATCACGCATTTTACTTCTCCAAATGGTTGCCCATGAAATAAACAAACGTTGCTCTGGTGTGTAACCATCAATCAATCCTGGGTTTTTATTTTCTTTCAAATACAACTGCAATCCATCATAAGCAGCGTTTATTCCGCCTAAATCTCCAATGTTTTCTCCTAAAGTAAATTTACCATCTACTTTAACTCCTGGTAATGGTTCCAATGCGGAATATTGATCGGCCAATGCACCACCAAGTGCTGTAAATTGTTTCAAATCTTCAGCTGTCCACCAATCAACAAGATTTCCATCGCCATTGTATCGTGCTCCAGAGTCGTCAAAACCATGTGAAATTTCATGACCAATGACAGCGCCTATTCCACCATAATTCACCGCTTCATCGGCTTGATAATTGTAAAAAGGTGGTTGCAAAATAGCCGCAGGGAAAACAATTTCATTATAAGAAGGACTGTAATACGCATTCACCGTTTGTGGTGACATTCCCCACTCTGTTTTGTCTACTGGTTTTTGAAGTTTGTCAATATCTTTTTTGAAATTCCATTTTGAAATAGCCAAAGAATTTTCAAAATAACTTCCGCCTTCGGCTGGACTTTTAATCGTCAGTGCCGAATAATCTTTCCATTTATCAGGATAGCCAATTTTAACATTCATTTTTTTCAATTTTTGAATGGCACTTTTTTTAGTTTCTGGTGACATCCAAGTCAAATTGTTTATTCTGTTTTCATAAGCTCTTACCACATTTTTTATCATGTTTTCTGCTTTGGTTTTAGCTTCGGCTGGAAATTTTTTCTCCACATACAATTTACCCAATGCTTCTCCAGTTGCACCGTTTATCGTTTGCAACGCTCTTTCATCTAAAGGTCTTTGTTTTACTGCTCCAGTCAAAGTTTTGCCATAAAAATCAAAATTAGCTGCGCCAATTTCTGTACTCAACATTCCTGCAGAGCGATTTAATAATGTCCATCTCATATAGGCTTTCCAATCGGCTACTTTATTTTCTGAGAAAATAGTTTGCAATGCCTCCATGTATCTTGGTTGAGAAACAATTACGGTATCTTGATTTGGCAATCCAATTTCTGATAAATAGTTTTCCCAATTAATGGTAGGCGTCAATTTTTGAAGTTGAGCAACCGTCATCGGATTGTAAGTTTTACGTCTGTCTCTTCGCTCTACTCTATCCAATCTTGGTTTTGACATAGCAATTTCTAATGCCAATATTTTTTCCGCATCAATTTTTGCTTGCTCTGGTTTAATCTTCAAAAATGAAAACATTCGGGCAACGTGTGCTACATATTTTGCTCTTTTCTCTTTTGAGTCTGCATCTTCAGAAACATAATAATCTCTATCTGGTAATCCTAAAGAACCTAACCCAACATTCACAATATTTCGGTTACTGTTTTTAGAATCTGTTCCAACGCCAACGCCCATAAAACCAATTCCGCCTATTGGCTCCATTTCAATCATCAATTTTTGTAAATCTTTGATGTTTTTTACAGCATCAATTTTGGCCAAATAAGGTTTGATTGGATTAATCCCTTGTTTGTTTCTCGACACCGTATCCATAATGGATTTGTAAAGATTGATAGCTTTACCTTGATCGGTATTTGATTGGTATTTTGGATTATTTGCTGCTTCATTTAAAATGGCCAAAGCATCTTTATCAGTTCTTTGACGCAACTCATCAAAACTTCCCCAACGAGTCTTGTCGGCAGGAATTTCGGTGTTTTTTAACCAAGTTCCATTCACAAATTGGAAGAAATTGTCTTTGGGACTTACTGATTTATCCATTAAGGAAGTATCTATTCCGGGTGTTTTTTGTTGTGCGTTTGCTTGGAAAATTCCAGCAAATACAAACGCTACGAGTAGCGATTTGGAGTTAGTAATCTTCTTCATTTTTAATTTTTATTTTGTTAGTTATTACAAATTTATTGATTAAACCGAAAGATATGTTTTTTTAACAAAAATATAAGTCTTTATGAAGTTGTTTGTCATACAAGTAAAAGGTTGCTTTTGTATTTTTGCAAAAAAAGAATGAATCCCTTTATAAAAAAATATAGAATTTTCATTGGAACTTTTATCGTATTTTCCATCGTTACGGTTTCGTTGTTTTATAATGTTTTAAAACCTGCTAAAACATTACCCATTTATAATCCTGCTGACGTAAATCCAGAATTGGTTGATAGTACTGTTCAATATATTGCCAGAGAACATAAAATTGCAGACTTCTCTTTTGTAAACCAAAACGGAAAAACAATTACCCAAAAAGACTATGAAGGGAAGATTTATGTTGCCGATTTCTTCTTTACAACTTGTGGTTCTATTTGTCCCATAATGACCACTAACATGGTGGACATTCAAAAAGCATTTTTAAACAATCCGAAAGTAATGCTGCTTTCTCACACCGTAACTCCTGAAATTGACATTGTACCGATTTTAAAAAAATATGCCATAGAAAAAGGTGTTGTAGACTCAAAATGGAATTTGGTAACTGGCGATAAAAAAGAAATTTATAGCATGGCCAGAAAATCTTATTTGGCAGTAAAACTTGGCAAACCATCCGAACTGTATGATATGGTTCATACCGAAAATTTTGTGCTTATTGACTCTCAAAAAAGAGTTCGTGGATTTTATGACGGAACGAATAAAGAGGAAATAAAAAAACTTATTGAAGATATCAATTGGTTGTGTGAAAACGATAAAAATTAGTTAAACTGATAATTGTCATCTTACTTTCTTTTTTTATCGCTATTTTTGCAATCTTAATTCAATCTAAATAAGCATTGAAAACCACCGTTGATTTATTACAAATTGGAGACAAAGCCACTATTACCTATGTCGATTTGGATAAAATTCCTCTGAAGCTACTAGAAATGGGCTGTTTACCTGGAAACGAATTGGAAGTAATTCAAATTGCTCCTTTTGGTGATCCTATTTATTTGAATGTAAATAATGGTTCTCATTTAGCTATTAGGATGGAAACTGCTCACGAGATTGAAGTTGAATTCCTTTCTAAATAATCAAAACTGAGCATGCAAAATATTAATGTTGCTTTAATAGGAAACCCAAATACAGGAAAAACGTCGGTGTTCAACCAGCTTACGGGATTGAACCAACAAGTGGGAAACTATCCTGGAATTACGGTTGAAAAAAAGATGGGTTTTTGCAAACTGCCTAATAATTTTAAAGCCAACATTCTCGATTTGCCAGGAACATATAGCTTAAACGCTAGTTCTATTGATGAAAATGTGGTTATTGAATTGTTGCTCAATAAAAACGATAAACTGTATCCTGATGTTGTCCTTTTAATCACTGATGTCGAAAATCTAAAAAGAAATCTTCTCCTTTTTACACAAATAAAAGATTTAGAAATTCCAACCATTTTGGTGATTAACATGTCGGACAGGATGAAATCAAAAGGTATTTCTCTCGACATTCCGTATCTTGAAGAACATCTCAAAACAAAAATAGCTCTTGTTAGTTCTCGTAAAAGTTTAGGAATAAATGAACTGAAAAATCTAATTGTAAATTACAAATCCATTTCTACTGAACCGTGTTTAAATGCCTCTTCTATTGATGTAGAATATTTCGATAAACTGCGCGCTACTTTCCCAAACCAATTATTGTATAAGCTGTGGTTGGTGATTACTCAAGATGTGAATTTTTTAAATCTGGAACGAAACGAAATTTTGAATTCTTTTACCAAATCGCATTCCGATTTGAAAAGATTACAGCAAAAAGAAACTATAAAACGCTATCAATTTATTAATGACGTTTTAAAGAATGGTTTAAAAATTGACACCACAATTGCCACCGATTTTAGAAGTAAATTAGACAAGGTTTTAACCCATAAAATTTGGGGTTACGTCATCTTTTTTATCATCTTATTTGCCATATTTCAATCTATTTTTGAATGGTCAAAAGTCCCGATGGATTTTATTGACAGCTCTTTTGCTACTTTCAGTGCCTTGGCCGATGAAAATCTTCCTGCTGGTGTTTTAACCAATTTAATTTCTCAAGGAATCATTCCAGGAATTGGCGGCATTCTGATTTTTATTCCTCAAATAGCTTTTCTGTTCCTTTTCATTTCCATTCTTGAAGAAAGTGGCTACATGAGCCGTGTTGTTTTTTTGATGGACAAAATCATGCGAAAATTTGGGCTTTCGGGGAAAAGTGTTGTGCCTTTAATTTCTGGAACTGCCTGCGCTATTCCGGCTATTATGGCAACAAGAAATATCGAAAACTGGAAAGAAAGATTAATTACTATATTGGTAACTCCTTTTACCACTTGTTCCGCTCGACTTCCCGTTTATGCTATAATAATTGGACTAGTAATTCCTGACGAACGCATTTTTGGAATTTTAAATATGCAAGGTTTAACCTTGATGTTTTTGTATCTTTTAGGTTTTAGTTCTGCTATTTTCTCAGCTTATCTTTTAAATATAATTCTAAAGGTAAAAGGCAAATCATACTTTGTGGTAGAAATGCCCAATTATAAATTACCACTGTTTAAAAACGTAGCGATAAATGTTATTGAAAAGACAAAATCGTTTGTTTTTGGAGCTGGTAAAATAATCTTAGCGATATCTATTGTATTATGGTTTTTAGCTTCAAATGGTCCAGGACAAAATTTTGAAAATGCTGAAGCAATAATAACTCAAAAAAACAATGTTACTTCTCAAAAAAATGGGAGCGAAAATTTAGAAAACCAAATCAATGCCTATAAATTAGAGAATTCTTATATAGGTATTTTAGGAAAAACTATTGAGCCAGTAATTCAACCTTTAGGTTATGATTGGAAAATTGGCATAGCAGTTATCAGTTCATTTGCAGCAAGAGAAGTTTTTGTGGGAACATTGGCCACCATTTACAGCGTTGGTGGAAGCGACAATGAAAATACCATTAAAAACAAAATGAAAGCTGAAATTAACCCGATAACTGGAGAAAAAGTTTTCAATTTTGCCTCTGGTATTTCATTATTACTGTTTTATGCATTTGCCATGCAGTGTGCTAGTACATTGGCAATTACAAAAAAAGAAACCAACACTTGGAAATGGCCAATAGCTCAATTAATCTTTATGAGTAGCTTGGCCTATTTCGTGGCATTGATTGCTTATCAAGCATTTAAATAATTCATTTTATTAGATTTTAAATTTTTTCAAAATTTCTTTATTTATAATTTGTCTAAATAAAAATAAAGATTATTTTTGCTGCGTAGAATTAATCTAAATAAGAAATGAAATACCTCTTTATTGCCCCATTATTCTTCTTTTTTTCTAACTCCATTATTGCTCAAGATAAATTTGATGTAGAAGAAAATGATACTATCAAAAAATTGAGAACTGTTGTTATTACTGCCAAACAACAAAGTCCTGAAAGAATGCCTGAGACTAAAGACAATGTCTTATTTTCGGGAAAAAAGAATGAGGTTTTAAAATTGTCCAATATCAATGGAAATTTAACCAATAACAATGCGCGAGAAATTTTTGCAAGAATTCCAGGAGTAACGGTTTGGGAAAATGAAGGTTCTGGTTTGCAAATCAATGTCGGAGTAAGAGGTTTAAGTCCAAACAGAAGTTGGGAATTAAATACCCGACAAAATGGTGTTGATATTTCTGCCGATGTTTTTGGTTATCCTGAAGCATATTATAATCCACCATTAGAAGCCGTAGAAACTATTCAAATGGTTCGTGGTGGTGCTTCATTGCAATTTGGCCCACAATTTGGTGGTATGCTAAACTACGTTTTAAAATGCGAAAAAGAAAAACCGTTTACATTTGAAACTCAAAACACCGTTGGTAGTTATGGATTGTTAAGTTCGTTTAATGCTATTGGTGGAAAATATAAAAAATGGTCCTACTATTTATATAATCATTCCCGTAGTGCAAAAGGTTGGAGAGAAAACAACCGTTTTAATGCTAGAAACACGCATGCTTTTATTGAATATAGATTTACAGAGAATACAAAAATTAGCGCTGAATACACCAACTCTGATTATGAAATGCAACAACCTGGCGGTTTAACCGATGAACAATTTGCTGCAAACCCAAGACAATCTTTTAGAGAACGAAACTGGTTTGGTGTGCCGTGGAATATTTTTTCGGTAAATTTTGATACCAAAGTCAATGCAAATTTTGATATGAATGTAAAAGCATTTGGACTTATCGGTGAACGAAATAGCGTAGGTTTTACTGCAGCTGCTAATGTTGAAGATGCTATAAATCCTGTAACAAATCAATATACAAACAGAAGAGTTGATAGTGATCACTATAAAAATTTAGGTGTTGAAAACCGCAATTTATACCGATACAAATTGGGAAAGACTACACAGAACCTTGCTTTTGGTTTACGATTATATCTAGCCAATACGGAACGTTACCAAAAAGGCAAAGGCACAACAGGAAGTGATTTTGACATGTCAACAGACGGAAAGTACCCAACTTCATTAGAATATACCACAAAAAATGTAGCGCTATTTGCTGAAAATCAATTTAAAGTTACGGATAGATTCAGCGTAACACCTGGAGTTCGTTACGAATACATAAATTCAACCGCCGAAGGAAGAATGGATATTATTTCTGGTAATGACATCCTAATCGAAAATCAAAATATTGTTAGAAACCAACCTCTTTTTGGACTAGGTTTAGAATACAAATGGATGAAAACAAACTTTTATGCGAATATTTCGCAGGCGTTTCGCCCAGTTTTGTTTAGTGATTTAACTCCTTCGGCGGTAATAGATGTAGTTGATCCAAATTTAAAAGATGCTAGTGGTTACAATGCCGATTTGGGTTATCGAGGTGTTTACAAAGGATTTATAAACTTTGATGTTAGTGTTTTCTATTTGAGCTACAATAATCGTGTTGGCGGAATTAGACAATATATTAATAACGACCCAACACAAGGCACTTATTTGTTTAGAACTAATTTGGGAGAAACACGTAACAAAGGAATTGAAAGTTTTGTTGATGTAAACATTACTAAAATGTTTGGTGTTGAAAAACCATATGGCAATTTAAACCTTTTTGCCTCGATGTCATTTATAGACAGTCGCTATGTAGATTTTACTACAACTACTGTATCAGGAACTGCTCCGAATATTGTGATAACAGAAACAAACTTATCTGGAAACAGAGTTGAAAATGCACCACGCTACATTCACAATTTTGGAATGTCTTGGAGTAATAATGAGTTTTCGGCAACAGTACAATACAAAATGTCTGGTGAGATTTTTACAGATGCTAATAATACTGTTGAGCCTTCTGCCAATGGACAAACTGGAATTTTAGAAGGTTATGAATTATTTGATTTTTCTTCTGAATACAAGTTTTTGAAAAACTTTAATGTTCGTGCGGGAATTAACAATTTACTAGATAAAAGTTATGCTACTCGCCGTTCCGGAGGATATCCTGGACCAGGAATTTTACCAGGAGAAGGCAGAACTTTTTACATTTCTATCGGTGCCAAATTTTAATAAAAATTTCATAAAAGGTTCTTAAAAACAAGAGAACCTTTTTACTTTTGTACTATGAACTTTCAAGAAATATTGGTTTATGTCCTTGTAATTGTTGCGCTTGGTTTCCTTGCTCGAAAATTTATTTGGAAGCCCAAGTCAAAGAAAAATTGTGGTAAAGATGATTGTGGTTGTCATTAACCCAAAGCCACATCTAATGTCATCATCACTATAAATCCTCCAATTAATCCTAGAGTGGCAATATCCGTATTTTTGTCTTGTTGGGTTTCAGGAATTACTTCTTCCACTACTACAAATATCATAGCACCAGCAGCAAATGCCAATGCATATGGTAAAATAGGTATAAAAAATATTACGGCAACAGCTCCTAAAACTCCTGCGATAGGTTCTACCAAAGCCGATGATTGTCCGTACATAAAACTTTTCCAGCGACTCATTCCCATTCTGCGCAATGGCATAGAAACAGCAATTCCCTCTGGGAAATTCTGAATACCAATTCCGATAGCCAATGTTACTGCGCCAGCAATCGATGCCTCGGGAATTCCTGCAGCAACACCACCAAAAAGTACTCCAACCGCCAAACCTTCTGGAATATTATGCAATGTTATCGCTAAAACTAATAATGTCGTTCGTTGCCAAGGCGATTTTACTCCTTCAGTTTCTTTAAAATTAATATGTAAATGGGGAAGAAGTTTATCCAACCCAAAAATAAATAAAGCGCCCAAAGCAAATCCAACAGCCGCTGGAATTACTTTTACAAAACCTTCGCCTTCACTCATTTCAATTGCTGGCGATAATAAACTCCAAAAACTAGCCGCAATCATGACGCCACCAGTAAAACCTAACATTCCATCAAGAACTACTCGATTCATATTCTTAAAAAAGAAGACAAATGAAGCCCCAAATGCTGTTAAAAACCAGGTAAATAATGTGGCATATAAAGCCGCCAAAATAGGGTTAATACTTTCGAAATAATCTATAATAAATTGAAACATAATTATTGAACGTATAAATTAGTAGCTATTTTATTTGATATGGTTATCTCTTTGTAATTGACTTCTACCAATAAAGTATCATCAAAGCTTTCTTTTTCTTTGACCAAAAAAGTAGAACCCAAAGCAATTTTTTGTTTATCCAAATACTTTAAAAAATCTGAAGACGAATCTTTAACACCAATACACCGATATTCTTTGTTTAATTCAGCTTCCGAAAGCAATAATTTATTGATTTTTTTCATTTCGCCATCAGCATTGGGAATTGGATCACCATGTGGGTCAAAATCGGGAAATCCTAAAAAACTATCCAACTTATTAATTAAAGATTCTGATTTAATATGTTCTAATTCTTCGGCAATATCATGCACTTCATCCCAAGAAAATTGCAACTTTTCGACCAAAAAAACTTCCCACAAACGGTGTTTTCTAACAATCATTTTTGCTGAATGAAATCCTTTAGGCGTCAACGTTACACCTTGATACTTTTGATAAGAAACTAGTTCTTTTTCTGAAAGCTTCTTCAACATATCAGTAACCGAAGATGCTTTAGTGTCCAACATTCCAGCAATAGCATTAGTATTTACTCCTTTGGGAGAAACAAGTGATAAATGATAGATAACTTTTAGATAATTTTCTTCAGAGGTTGTCATTAATAGAAAGTTAATTTTCACAAAGAAAAGAAATTATTACTTAGTAATTAAAATTTATTTTTAGTTTTGTCTAAATTTTTATTTTATAAATGAAAAAAATAATACTCTTACTATTCTGTTTCGTTCAATATACTATCGCTCAAACAAAAACCGACACGCTATCTGAAACAGAAAAAAAAGAATTGCAACTAGATGAAGTAGTTGTTTCGGGAACTTTAAAAGCAGTAAAACGATTAGAAACGCCAGTTCCTGTTGAGGTAATTACGTCTACTTTTTTAAAACAAAATCCTACCAGTAATGTTTTTGATGCTCTGCAAAATGTAAATGGCTTGCGTCCTCAAAATAACTGTAATGTTTGCAACACAGGCGACATCAGAATAAATGGCCTTGACGGACCATATACTATGGTAACCATTGATGGAATGCCTATTGTTAGTGCGCTCGGAACTGTATATGGTTTGTCGGGAATTCCCAATTCGATGATTGATAGAATAGAAGTAGTAAAAGGTGCAGCTTCCACGCTTTATGGTAGCGAAGCTGTTGGCGGATTGATTAACATTATTACAAAAAAAACAAAAACCGCCTATTTATTTACTGCCGATATGTTTTCTACTTCTTGGCTAGAAAATAATATTGATCTGGGTTATAAAGCAACCTTTGGTAAAAAAGTGGATGCGCTTTTTGGTGTCAATTATTTCTATTACAATAATCCTATCGACAACAATAACGATAATTTTACTGATATGGCGCTACAAAACCGAATTTCTGTTTTTAGTAAATGGAATATCAACCGGAAATCGGAAAAAGAATTTAGCATTGTAACTCGCTATTTGTATGAAGATCGTTGGGGTGGCGAAATGCAATGGAACAAGAGTTTTCGCGGTGGCGAAGAAGTGTATGGAGAAAGTATTTACACCTCGCGATATGAACTTTTAGGAAAATACCAATTACCTGTTGAAGAAAAAATGTACCTCCAATTTTCTTTGATTAGCCATGAACAAAATTCGGTTTATGGCAATTCTTTTTATTTAGCCAATCAAAAAATTGGGTTCGGACAATTCCTTTGGGATAAGAATATAAAAAATCATTCGCTCCTTTTTGGAAGTGCTTTTAGGTATCAATTTTATAACGACAACACACCAGCAACTGCAACTTCTGACCATTCCAAAATTTATAGCCTTTTTGTGCAAGACGATATAAAATTCTCAGAAAAAACAGGCCTTCTTCTGGGTTCACGCTACGATTATAACTCTGCTCATGGTTCAATTTTTACGCCACGAGTTGCATTTAAATGGAAGCCAACACAAAATGATATTTTGCGATTGAATTTTGGAACTGGTTTTAGAGTTGTCAATCTTTTTACTGAAGACCATCAAGCATTATCTGGTGCAAGAGAAGTTGTTTTAGTCGATAATTTAGAACCGGAAACATCGTATAATATCAATTTAAATTACTTGAAAAAATATAAGTTAGAGAATTTAGGAATAATAAATTTAGAAATGTCCTCTTGGTATACGTATTTTACCAATCGCATATTTGCGAATTATGACCTCAACCCCAATCAGATTGTTTATGATAATTTGAATGGTTATTCCAAAATCTTTGGATTGAGTGCCAATGCCGATTGGATATCGCCTTTTGGTTTAAAAGCTACGATTGGCGCCAGTTATTTTGACCCATTCACTGAGCAAGATGGCGTATCTTTTATCCCTTTGTTTACTGAAAAATATTCCTTGAATTGGGCAATTAATTATGAAATTCCTGAATGGTTTTTGTCTTTTGATTATACCGGAAATCTTACTGGTCCAATGCGTTTGCCTTTGTTAAGTGAACTTGACCCACGACGCGAATATTCGCTTCCTTTTAGTATTCAAAATATTCAGTTTACCTATAAAAAATTTCATAATCTTGAAATCTATTCGGGCGTAAAAAATCTTTTTAACTGGACACCAAATAAAGGCAATCCCTTTTTGATTGCACGTGCCAATGATCCATTTGATCAAAATGTGCAGTTTGATGGAAATGGAAACGCAATTCCAACTGCCGAAAATCCATATGGTTTAACATTTGACCCAACATATGCTTATGGACCAAATCAAGGAATTCGCTTTTTCTTAGGATTGAGATACCATATTGATTAACATCTGTTTGGTTTTTTATAAGGTATAGAATCATTACTTTTGAACCATGCAACACTATGATTACATTTTTACTGGCTCAGGTTTATCAGCATTGATGACGGTTTATGAGATGATTTTATCTGGAAAATTTAATGATAAAACCATTTTGTTATTGGATGAAAACCCAAAAAAAAGTAACGACAGAACTTGGTGTTTTTGGGATGACGGAGATTTAATGGAACCAATTATTTCAAAAAAATGGAACTCAGCACTTTTTGCAGATAAAAATTTTAGAAGAAATTTAGATTTAAAGCCGTATCAATATAAAATGATTGAAGGTTTAGATTTTTATAATCAAGTTTTTGATTTAATTTCTAAACATTCAACTATTCGTTTTGTAAATCAAAAAGTAATTTATTTTTCAGCATTAGAAAATCATTGTGTTGTTAAAACTGAAACTGAAAGTTATACTTGCAACCAAATTTTCAACTCTATATTCAACCCTGATTTAGTTAAAAATCAATCAAAATATCCTTTTTTACATCAGCATTTCATCGGTTGGTTTATCAAAAGTAAGGAAGCTGTTTTCAATCCTGATTCTGCTACTTTCATGGATTTTTCAGTAGAACAAAAAGGAAACACCAGATTCATGTATGTTTTGCCAACGTCGAAAACCGAAGCTTTACTAGAATATACTTTATTTTCGAAGGATTTACTTTCCAAAGATGAATATGAAAACGAAATTCAAAAATACATCCAAAAACTTGGAATTACAGAATACGAAATCATCAAAAAAGAACAAGGTAATATTCCTATGACCTGTTATCCTTTCTGGAAACACAACTCAAAAAACATTCTTAATATTGGTTCTGCTGGAGGTTGGACAAAAGCTAGTACAGGTTTTACTTTTGCAAATACTATCAAGAAATCAAAAGCTTTGGTTCAATTTCTTTTAAAAGAAACAGACCTGAGAAAATTCCATAAATCGGACAAATTTTGGTTCTATGATTTATTACTGCTAGATATTTTGGATAAAAAAAATGAATTGGGCTCAACCATTTTTTCATCCATGTTTGAAAAAGGAAATACAACCGTAATCTTTAAATTTCTAGATGAAGAAACCTCCTTTTGGGAAGATTTACATGTCATTTGGAAATGTCCAACACTTCCTTTTGTAAAAGCATTATTCCTTAGATTGTTTAAATAAATCTACTTACACAAATGTTAAACTTTGTAAAAAGTAACTAAATAGTTAAAAGTTATGTCTAAGTTTGCCTCAACAAAATAAAACAATGAACACATTTTTTTCACAAATCCATCATCATCATTCTTGCAAACAGGCGAGTTAATGATGTATTGTATATACTTATAATTAAAAACCGTCTGAGTGTACTTAGACGGTTTTTTGTTTTTCAGCCATCCGCAGTACATTCAGATTTTATCCAAATCTAAAATGAATACTTTAAAAATTGCGGTTCAAAAAAGTGGCCGACTGAGTGAAAAATCACTCCAACTTCTAGAAGAATGTGGTATCAAAATTTCTAACGGTGAGCGAAAATTAAAAGCGGTTGCTCAAAATTTCCCTATTGAAATTCTATTCCTACGCGATGATGATATCCCGCAATATGTAGAACAAGGTGTTGCCGATATTGGAATTCTCGGTGAAAACGAAGTTTGGGAAAAAGACAAACTCGTTACAATTATCCAACAATTGGGTTTTGCGGGTTGCAGAATGTCTTTGGCAATTCCAAAAGATGAAAATTATACCGATTTAAATTATTTTCAAGGAAAACGTATCGCTACAAGTTATCCTAAAATTCTAACCGATTTTTTTACTAAAAACAACATTACTGTTTTCGTTGAAGAAATTAGCGGAAGCGTTGAAATCGCAACCAGTATTGGTTTAGCCGATGCCGTTTTTGACATCGTCAGCACTGGAAGTACACTATTAATGAACGGTTTGAAAGAAGTGGCAACCGTAACAAAAAGCGAAGCTGTTTTAATCTCCAATCCCAATCTGACGGCAGAAAATCAAGCTATTTTAAATAAATTATTATTCAGAATGCAAGCCGTTCGGGAAGGAAAACAAAACAAATATATTTTGTTAAACGCACCAAATTCTGCTATCGAACGCATTTGTTCATTACTACCCGGAATGAAATCGCCAACTATTCTTCCTCTTGTAGATAAAGATTGGAGCAGTTTACACTCGGTAATTCAGGAAGACGATTATTGGGAAATTATAGAACAACTCAAAAATCTTGGTGCAGAGGGAATTTTGATTATTCCGATAGAAAAAATGATACGATAAAATAGAAGAAAACATGAAAACATACCTAAATCCAAACCCTGAACAATGGACTGAATTGGCACAACGCAAAACCGTTGCAACAGCCGATTTGAACGAAACAATGAGAGCTATTTTTAATGATATCCAAAAAAACGGAAGCAATGCGGTGAAAAAATACACTAATTATTTTAATGGTGTTTCCATCGAAAATTGCGCAGTTTCACCAATTGAAATTGAAAAAGCTATGGCATCAATTTCAGCTGAATTAAAAAAAGCCATACAAATGGCAGCCGAAAATATTTCCAAATTTCACAGTGCTCAAAAAGAAATTCCAACTAAAATTGAAACCACCTCGGGCGTATTTTGTTGGAGAGAAAACCGTGCTATTGATACCATCGGGATTTATATTCCTGGCGGAACAGCACCGCTTTTTTCAACGGTTTTGATGTTGGCAATTCCAGCAAAAATTGCGGGTTGCAAGAACATTATTTTATGTTCGCCACCAGACAAAAACGGCAACATCAATCCTGCCATTTTATATGCTGCACAATTGACTGGCGTAACACAAATGTATAAAGTTGGAGGCATTCAAGCCATAGCTGCTATGACTTTTGGAACTGATGAAATTCCAAAAGTTCTAAAAATCTTCGGGCCAGGAAATCAATACGTAACAGCTGCTAAACAATATGCACAACAACTAGGAGTAGCCATTGATATGCCTGCTGGACCAAGTGAATTATTAGTAATTGCCGATGCAACTTGTGACCCAGAATTCGTGGCTTCCGACTTGCTTTCCCAAGCCGAACACGGCGATGACAGCCAAGTGATTCTAGTTACCAATTCCGAA
Organism: Flavobacterium sp. RSB2_4_14; assembly: GCF_051547085.1. Classification (NCBI taxonomy): domain Bacteria; kingdom Pseudomonadati; phylum Bacteroidota; class Flavobacteriia; order Flavobacteriales; family Flavobacteriaceae; genus Flavobacterium; species Flavobacterium sp. RSB2_4_14. The sequence goes on along the minus strand of NZ_JBPTTL010000001.1, from coordinate 614,518 downwards.
GAAATTGTAACGAAAGTTGTTGCTACAATCGAAAGTCAAAAAGCCATTTTACCAAGACAATCGGTTGTAGAAAAAGCACTAGAAAACAGTCGCGCTTTGGTTTTTGAAAACATTCAAACCGGAATTAAATTCAGTAATTTTTACGCCCCAGAACATTTGATTTTAGCTATCGAAAATGCAGAAGATAAAATCAAATTCATTGAAAACGCAGGTTCCGTTTTCATTGGAAATTACAGTTGCGAAAGTGCTGGAGATTATGCCAGCGGAACCAATCATACGTTGCCAACTAATGGGTATGCGAAGAATTACAGTGGCGTTTCGTTAGACAGTTTTGTGAAAAAAATTACTTTCCAAAAACTCACATCACAAGGCATTCAAAACCTTGGACCAACTATAGAAATTATGGCGGCAGCAGAACAGTTAGACGCACACAAAAACGCGGTTTCCATCCGATTAAAAAAATTACAAAATGGTTAATATCACTAATTTAATTCGAAAAAATATTCTCTCACTCACACCTTATTCGAGTGCGCGCGATGAGTACAAAAGCAATCTGGGTATTTTTTTAGATGCCAATGAAAATCCGTTTGGGAATCTAAACCGCTATCCTGATCCTTACCAATGGCGTTTGAAACAAATGGTAAGCAGTCAGAAGAAAGTTGGAATTGAAAATATCTTAATTGGCAACGGAAGCGATGAAATCATCGATTTGGTACAACGTGTTTTTTGTGAACCCAATGAAGATAAAATAATCATTTGTCCGCCAACGTATGGTATGTATGAAGTTTATGGAAATATTAATAACCTAGAAATTATTTCAATTCCATTAACCGAAGATTTTCAGTTGAATACCGAAACCATTTTAGCTACAAAGGCCAAAATTTTATATTTGTGTTCACCTAACAATCCGACTGGAAATTCGTTAGAAAATCTAGAATATATTATCGAAAATTTCAAGGGAATTGTGTTTTTAGACGAAGCTTATATCGACTTTAGTGAGCAACCTTCGTTGGTTTCAAAAATCAAGCAATTTCCTAATTTAATTGTGTCACAAACGTTCAGCAAAGCGAGAGGTTTAGCGGCAGTTCGAGTTGGAGTTGCTTTTGCCAATGAAACTATTATTTCTGTCATGAATAAAGTAAAACCACCTTATAATATTAGCCAGTTAAACCAAGAAGCCGCGGTGCAATCGCTTGCCGACGAAGCCAATTTCAAATCGAATGTGCAACTTATAAAATCGGAACGGGAATTGCTGAAACAATCACTTTTAACATTGGATTTTGTTACTAAAATTTATCCTTCAGAAGCCAATTTTTTATTGGTGGAAATGGAAAATGCCAACGCCATTTATAACAGTTTGATTGAACAACAAATCATCACACGCAACCGTAGTTCGGTGGTCGAAAATTCCATTCGAATTACTATTGGAACACCTAGAGAAAATCAACAATTATTGTATGCTTTAAATTTAGTTATGTCATGAAAAAAGTATTATTTATAGACCGTGACGGCACGTTAATTATCGAACCGCCAACAGATTTTCAAGTCGATAGTTTGGAAAAATTGGAGTTTTATCCAGAAGTTTTTCAGTATTTATCACGCATTGCCAAAGAACTCGATTATGAATTGGTGATGGTGACCAATCAAGACGGAATGGGAACGGATTCGTTTCCAGAAAACACCTTTTGGCCAGCACAAAATAAGATGCTAAAAGCGTTTGAAAACGAAGGCATTCGATTTTCGGATGTGATTATTGATGTGTCGTTTGCGGCACAAAATTTGCCTACACGAAAACCCGGAACAGCTCTATTGCAACAATACATCAAAGGTAATTATGATTTGAAAAACTCTTTCGTAATAGGCGATAGAGTTACCGATATACAGCTAGCAGAAAATTTAGGAAGTCAGGCGATATTTATTTCGGCTACAACCAATGAACGAGCAATTTTATCGACTACTTCTTGGGAAACAATTTATCTATTTCTGAAGGAACAACCTCGTACTGCTCAATTAATTCGCAAGACAAAAGAAACCGAAATTGCTATCGAAATCAATTTGGATGGCAGCGGAAAAAGCAATATCAACACTGGTTTAGGCTTTTTTGACCACATGCTCGACCAAATTGCCAAACACGGAAATATCGATTTAAACATCAATGTAAAAGGCGATTTATATGTGGACGAACACCACACAATTGAAGATGTAGGTATTGCATTGGGCGATGTTTTTTCACAAGCTTTGGGTTCAAAAAAAGGAATTACACGTTATGGTTTTTTATTGCCAATGGACGATTGTTTATCGCAAGTGGCAATTGATTTTGGCGGTCGTTCTTGGTTGGTTTTTGATGCTAAATTCAACAGAGAAAAAATTGGTGAAATGCCAACTGAAATGTTCTCTCACTTTTTTAAATCGTTTTGTGATGGTGCCAAATGCAATTTGAACATCAAAAGTGAAGGCGAAAACGAACACCACAAAATAGAATCCATTTTTAAAGCATTTGCGAAAGCAATAAAAATGGCAGTTCAAAAAGATGGTACCAATGGCATTCCAAGCACTAAAGGAATTTTATGATAGCAATAGTGAAATATAACGCAGGCAACATCACTTCGGTGAAAAATGCCGTCGAACGATTGGGTTATTCTTGTATCGTGACCGATGATGAAACGATTTTGAAACAAGCCCAAAAAGTAATTTTTCCAGGTGTTGGCGAAGCTAGTTCGGCGATGCAATATTTGAAAGAAAAAGGGTTGGATGAGGTGATTAAAAACCTAACGCAACCCGTTTTGGGAATTTGCCTTGGTCAACAGTTGATGTGTCAATTTTCGGAGGAAGGAAATACAAACTGTTTAGGAATTTTTGACGCAACGGTAAAGAAATTTGAACCCAAATTGAAAGTACCACACATGGGTTGGAATACTATTTCAAAATTGAATTCTGAATTGTATAACGGAATCTCATCCGACGAAGATTTCTATTTTGTACACAGCTATTATGCCGAAATAAGCAACGAAACTTCAGCAATTTGTGATTATATCGTTCCGTTTAGTGCATCCATGCAAAAGGATAATTTCTATGCCACACAATTTCATCCCGAAAAATCATCTAATGTTGGCGAGCAACTTTTATTAAATTTTTTGAAATTATGAGAATCATTCCAGCTATAGACATCATCAACGGAAAATGCGTCCGATTGACAAAAGGCGATTATGCCACACAAAAAATATATAACGAAAATCCGTTGGAAGTTGCTAAATATTTTGAAGACAACGGTATCGAATATTTGCATTTAGTAGATTTAGACGGAGCCAAATCACAGCAAATTGTCAACCATAAAGTGTTGTATCAAATTGCTAGCAAAACCAAATTGAAAATCGATTTTGGCGGCGGATTAAAACAACGGAAAGACCTCGAAATAGCTTTTGAAAATGGAGCCAATCAAATTACTGGAGGAAGCATTGCGGCAAAAACCCCAAGTGAGTTTTTAAACTGGCTAACTGAATTTGGAAGCGAAAAAATAATTTTGGGTGCTGATTGTTTGAACCGAAAAATTGCTACTCAAGGTTGGCTCGAAAATTCAGAATTGGATGTTATTGATTTCATTTCTGACTATGTTTCAAAAGGAATTTCAACTGTAATTTGTACGGATATTGCAAAAGACGGCATGCTACAAGGAACTTCTAATGAATTATATGCTACAATTTTAGAAAAAACAAAAGTCAATTTAATTGCCAGCGGTGGCGTGACTACAATTTCCGATTTGGAACTATTGAAAACCATCGGATGTGAAGGTGCCATCATCGGGAAAGCATTGTATGAAGGCACTATAAAAATCGAAAATCTACGCGAATTATGTTAAAGAAAAGAATTATTCCGTGTTTGGATATTAAAGACGGACGCGTGGTAAAAGGCGTTCAATTTTTGGAACTAAAAGACGCCGGAAATCCAGTGGAGTTAGCTTCATTCTACTCTAAAAACGGAGCAGACGAACTAGTGTTTTTAGACATCAGTGCAACTTTAGAAAAAAGAAAAACGTTAGCCGAAATGGTGACGCAATTATCCAAAGAAATCAACATTCCGTTTACGGTTGGCGGTGGTATTCAATCGGTTGATGATGCTAGACTGTTGTTGCAATCTGGTGCCGATAAAGTGAGTATTAATTCGGCAGCAGTTTTGAATCCAGAATTGATTTCGAAAATTTCAGACGCTTTTGGAAGTCAGAGTTTGGTTGTTGCTATTGATATCAAAAAAGTTGAAAATGAATGGTTTGTTTTTATCAAAGGCGGAACAGAATCAACTGGAATTTTAGCTATTGATTGGGCAAAAAAAGTGGAACAACTTGGTGCTGGAGAAATTTTATTGACTTCAATGAACAATGATGGATCAAAAAACGGATTTGCAGTAAAAATAACCGATGCGATTTGCAAATCAGTTTCTATACCAGTAATTGCTTCTGGTGGCGCAGGAAACGCGCAGCATTTTATAGAATTATTCACCCAAACAGAAGTCAGTGCTGGATTAGCAGCGAGTATTTTCCATTTTAATGAAGTGCCGATTACCCAATTAAAAAACGTTTTAAAAAATAAAAATATTCCTATCAGATGAATGTAGATTTCTCAAAAAACAACGGATTACTTCCTGTAATTATTCAAAATAACGAAACGCAACAAGTTTTAATGTTGGGTTATATGAACGAAGAAGCGTTGCAAAAAACGCAAGATGAACACGTTGTGACTTTTTTCAGTAGAAGTAAAAATAGGTTGTGGACCAAAGGTGAATCTTCGGGGAATTTCTTAAAAGTAGTTTCTATAAAAGAAGACTGCGACCAAGATGCATTGTTGATTCAAGTCAATCCCAACGGACCAACATGCCACAACGGAACGACTTCTTGTTTTGCCAATGAAGCCAAAATTTCATTTCTAAATGAACTAGAGAATATTATCGATGATCGCATTTCAAATCCAAATTCAGAATCTTATGTAGCGTCTTTATTTCAAAAAGGAATTAATAAAATCGCCCAAAAGGTAGGGGAAGAAGCGGTTGAATTAGTTATTGAAGCCAAAGATGATGACCAAGATTTATTTTTGGGCGAAGCTGCCGATTTGCTGTTTCATTATTTGATTTTACTGAAAGCCAAAGGATTATGTTTGAAAGATGTTGAAAATGTATTGAAAAGTCGAATGAAGAACAGAAAATAAGACTTATTCCACCGAATCATCTATTTTAAAATGCTTTATTATTTTACTGATAATTGTAGTGAACATTATAAAAGTTAAAAAAGCCATATCACGAAAAGCTTCTGTCATTTGAGCAAGTGCTTCGTTGTTTTTTTGCAAATGGTATAGCAATCTTTTTTTATTTTCTAAATCTGAAATTTCATAAGGATATCCTGGGAAAATATGTATAATAGAAGTGGAAATCAATAAAATACCAATACCATAGGAAAGTAATAAGTACTGCAACGTAAATTTTAAATCTTTTTTACGTTGAATAATTAAATACCCAATAAAAAAAATAATCAACAATCCTATTTTCAAATAAAAACTATCTAGTCCTTCTAAAAAATCCATAAAATTAATTTTTGAAATGTAAACATAACAAATCTTTATGAACTCTTTAAAAGTTCCCTCTAGATTTCTCATTATCTTTGCAATGGATTTTTTAAATCTAAAATTTTATATCTAAAATCTAATATTTGTAATTATGTATCCAGAAGAAATGGTATTACCAATGCGTGCCGAGTTGGCGGAAGTTGGTTTTCAAGAGTTATACACTGCGGCTGACGTAGAAAATGCAATTAAAGCAGAAGGAACAACGCTTGTAGTTGTTAACTCGGTTTGTGGTTGTGCGGCAAGAAATGCACGTCCAGGAGCAAGAATGAGTTTGGATGGCGCTAAAAAACCAGACCATTTAGTAACTGTTTTTGCAGGTGTCGATAAAGATGCAGTTGATGCAGCGCGTCAACATATGTTTCCTTTTCCTCCTTCATCGCCTAGTATGGCTTTGTTCAAAAACGGCGAATTGGTTCACATGCTAGAACGTCACCACATTGAAGGTCGTCCAGCAGAAATGATTGCAGAAAACTTGAAAGATGCTTACGCTGAATTTTGTTAAATAAAAAACCACCAAAAGGTGGTTTTTTTATGTCTTCTTTTATATTTCAATTACTACCAACCTCCACCTAAAGCTTTGTAAAGTTGCATTACTGAAGATAATTTCTTTTCTGATAAAAGAGATAAATTCAACTCAGAATCAAATAAAGAGCGTTCAGCATCTAATACTTCTAAGTAGGAAGTATATCCGTTATCATATCTTGATTGAGATAATTTTAAATACGTTCTAGCAGATTCAGTTTGTCTGTAAGCCGCATTCCATTCTTCATTATAAGTATCTACTGCTACCAAGGAATTTTCAACTTCGGCAACGGCAGCCAAGATGGCCTTTTTATAATTTAATTTAGTTTCCTCAGCAATTTGTTTGTTCAAAACCACTCTTTGTTTGTTTTTTCCAAAATTGAAAATTGGACCAAATACACCTCCGCCAACATTTTGAATATAGGAACCGCTGTCAAAAACTTTAGAAATTTCAGGACTTGCAAATCCAGCAAAAGCAGCAATATTAAAAGACGGAAATCTCATTGCTTGAGCCACTCCAATACGCTCATTTGCGGCGATATAATCTAGCTCTGAACGTTTGACATCTGGTCTGTTTTCAAGTAATGTTGAAGGTAAAGCTACTGGAATTTGAGTATTAACTGTTTGTTCATAATTCCATTTTCCGCGTGGAATTGTTCCTGGCATTTGACCCGTTAAAACATTTAATGAATTTTCTAATAGCGTAATTGCTCTTTTAATTTGTTGTAGTGTTCCTTCAGCGATAGCCACTTGTTGTTCCACTTGTACTTTATCCAGTTGAGAAACATATCCCTTTTCAAAGCGTTGCCCTATAATTTCATCTGATTTCTTTCTTGATTCAATAGTTCTTTGAACAATGATTAATCGATTATCATAATCTCTGAGCTGAAAATAAGTAGCCGCTATTTCTGCTACTAAATTAGACACAATTACTTTTCTGGATTCTTCTGATGCCAATAATTCACTTCTTAAAGCACCTGTTTCATGTCTTATTTTGCCCCAAAAATCAAGTTCCCAAGACATCGTAGCCACCAAACTTGTATTTAAAGCTACTGTTTCCTTACTGTTAATTTGGCCACTGTATCCAACATTTGGAAGCAAATCGGCTTTCGTTATTCCAAGAACGGCTTTTGATTGCTCAATTCTAGCTAGTGCAATTTTCAAATCGTAATTATTATCAAGTCCGCTTTGAATTAAATCTTTTAAAACTGGATCATCAAAAATATCAAACCATTTTACATTGGCAACAGAGTCATTTATTTTAGCATTAGCTCCTTGATTTTGATATTTTAAAGGGTTATTCGCCATGTCTGGGCGATCATACTTGGGTCCAACTTTACAACCCATAGGAAGTAAAGCGAGAATCAATATGACAATTAGTATTTTATAATTCTTAATCATGATTTGTAGTATTAGATTCTATACTATTTTCGGCTTCAATTATTTCATTTTTCTTGCTTCCAATTTTTTCAATCATTACATATAAACCAGGAACAATTAATACTCCTAAAACTGTAGCGATTAACATCCCACTAAATACTGCCATTCCCATTACAATACGAGCTTGAGAACCAGCACCAGTAGCAGTTAATAAAGGAACTACTCCTAATATAAAGGCAAAAGCAGTCATTAATATTGGACGAAAACGAAGTTTAGCGGCAACCATTGCAGCTTCGTATAATGGTTTTCCTTTTTCATATTCTTCTTTAGCAAACTCAACAATAAGGATGGCATTTTTTGCCACCAATCCAATGAGTAATACCAATCCAATTTGGGCAAACACATTATTTACATAAGCATCACTTGTAAATCGTGCTAAAAATAATCCTAAAAACGCTCCAAAAACAGCTAGTGGCGCACCCAATAATACACTAAATGGTAATTTCCAACTTTCATATTGTGCAGCAAGAATTAAAAATACAAATACTAACGCCATTAAAAACACCGTACCGCCACTTGGAGAATTTTTTTCTTGGTAAGAAAGGTTTATATAATCATAACTCATATCGGCAGGTAAAGTTGCAGCAGCTACTTCTTCTAAGGCATCTAAAGCTTGTGCGCTACTGTAGCCATCATTTGGACTTCCTCCAATTTCTGCTGCCCTAAATAAATTAAGTCGATTAGTAAAATCTGGTCCGGCAACTTTTGTCGCAGTAACCAAAGTGGATATAGGCAACATTTCGCCTTTGTTATTTTTTATATAAATCAAATTTAGGTTTTCTGGTTTAACACGATCTGTCGCTTCACCTTGTAAATACACTTTATACTGTCGTCCAAAACGATTAAAATCATTTACATAAGTTCCACCCAAAAAAGCACCTAATGCTTCGGTAACTTTTGAAACTGGAACGCCTAATTTCATCGCTTTATCATTATCAATCTCTAATTTTATTTGAGGTGATCCAGCATTGAAAGTAGTATAAATTCTTTTTATCTCGGGTCTTTTTTGTGCCGCGGCAATAAAAGCTTGTGTTTGTTGAGCTAAATACTGTGGAGAATTTCCTCCTCTATCTTGTAACATTAAACTAAACCCAGCAGAAGCACCTAAACCTTGAATTGCTGGTGGGCCAAAAGCAAAAGCGGTTGCGTTTGTTATTTGGGTTGCTAGTTTTTTATTTAACCTATCCACTAATTGTTTCGCTGTTTCAGTTCTTTCTTCCCATGGTTTTAAAGAGATAAATATAAACGCATTATTAGGCTGATACGAATTTGTCAACATACTAAATCCATTGATTGTAGTATACGAAAGTATGGACTCTTCTTCTTTTAAAAAACCATCCACTTTTCTTGAAATTTCGTCAGTACGTTGTAATGAAGATGCTGGTGGCAATGCAATATTAATCAAAACATAACCTTGATCTTCTTCTGGAATAAATCCTAATGGAATTTTTTTACCTAACAAAGCAACAGCACTAATTACTACTGCTAATAAAACCACAATTCGAAATCCTTTTTTAGCAAAAAAAGTAGCTCCTTTTAAATAACCTCCTGTTACTTTCTCAAAAATTCTATTGAATCCTGCAAAAAATTTAGACAACCAACCCGTTTGTTCTTCAACAGGTTTTGTTGGTTTTAATAACATGGCACAGAGAGCAGGACTCAAGGACAAAGCACTAAATGCAGAGAATGCCACCGATACCGCAATCGTTATGGCGAATTGTTGGTAAAAACGGCCTGTAATTCCTGGTGTCATCGCTACTGGAATAAATACCGCACACAAAATCAATGCGATAGCAATTACAGGTCCTGAAACTTCTTTCATGGCTTGTATAGTTGCTTCTTTTGGTGTTTTCCCTTTTTCAATATGATGCACCACAGCTTCAACCACCACAATCGCATCATCAACCACAATTCCAATGGCTAACACTAATCCTAATAAAGATAAAGTGTTAATTGAAAATCCTAATAATGGGAAAACAGCAATAGTTCCTATCAATGAAACAGGAACTGTTATCAACGGAATTAATGTTGCACGCCAGTTTTGAAGGAATATAAAAACAACTAAAATAACGAGAATAATCGCTTCAAAAAGTGTGTGTACTATATCATCAACTCCAGCAGTAATAGCAAGTGTAGTATCTAATGATTCTTGGTAAGCAATGTCTTTAGGAAATTTTTTTGACATTTCTTTCATGGCTTTCTTTGCGGTTTCTGCCACTTCCAATGCATTACTTCCCGGCATTTGATACATCGTGATTGCAGCACTTGCCGAACCATTTCTTCGGGCAGAGGAACTATAATTCTCTGTTCCTAATTCAATTCGAGAGATGTCACTTAACAAAACTTGAGCTCCATCTTCTTTGCTTCGAACAACTATACTTGAAAATTGTTTTTCAGTAACCAAACGATCTTGAAGTGTAACTCCATAGGTGAATTCGGTTCCAAGTGGCGCGGGTTCTGCTCCAAATTTTCCTCCAGGACTGATCATGTTTTGAGCGTTCAATGCATTCTTTACATCTTCAACTGTAACACCAAGCTTACTCATTACATCGGCTTTCAACCAAATCCTCATGGAGTAATCACTTCCTCCAAATAGGGCAACTTCTCCAACTCCTTTTATACGAGCTAATTGATCTACAATATTGATACTCGCATAGTTATTCAAAAACTTGGCATCATATTTTGGATTGGATGATGTGAGGGTAAATAACATCATTGGAAAAGACAATGATTTTTTAACTACTACACCTTGTTGTTTTACACTCGAAGGCATAAAAGGTGAGGATTGATTTTGCCGGTTTTGCGTAAGCATGTTGGCATTATCTAAATTAGTTCCTACATCAAAAGTTACTTCAATAGTACAAGCTCCATCAGATGTATTGATAGACTTCATGTACAACATATTCTCTACACCATTCACTTTTTGTTCAATAGGAGTTGCAACTGCTTGCTCTACGTTCAAAGCATTAGCTCCTGTAAAACTAGTGGTGATTTTTACAACTGGAGGATTAATATCTGGATATTGTGATATTGGTGTTTTCTGAAGCGCTAACAATCCTAATATCACAATAATGATACTGATTACCATCGCTACAATCGGTCTTCTAACAAAAAATTCTCCCATGATAATGTTTCTAAATTATTTAGTTAGCGCTGATTATTTTTCTATTTTTCCTGGAGACCATTCTGTCAACTTCGGTGTAATGACACTTCCGTTTTTCAATAAGGAAGTTCCTCCCATTGCCACTTTATCATCAGCAGTTAATCCATCAATAACAACATACGAATCTTTGTATGCTGGACCAACTTGTATAATTTTCATTTCAACTTTATTATCTTTATCTAAAACATAAACCTGAAATATTCCTTGCATTTCAATTACAGAACGCTGAGGAATTAGCAGTGCATTTTTTCGGATATCTGTCACTACTCCTATTTTTACATATTGACCTGGTCTAATTAATCTGTCAGGATTTGCAAATCCAGCTTCAAAAGTAACAGCACCAGTTGTGGGATCTATTTGTCTATCGGCAAAACTAATTTTACCCGTTTCTGAATAAAGTGAACCGTCTGACAATGTTAAGGAAACGGTTTTTCCAGCACCTTTTAGACTAGAGTCTTTTTTACTAACTTCTCTAAATATTCGAAGATATTCTTGTTCGCTCATAGTAAAACGAACCCTAACATCTCCCAAATCTGAAATTGTATTTAAAACGGATGTTGCTCCTGGTCGAACATAATCACCTTGTCTAACTTTAGATATTCCTATCAATCCAGAAATTGGTGCTACAATTCTACAATATCCTAATTCAATCCTTGCGTTATCTAAATTTGCTTTGGATGCTTTTAAAGACGCTAACGAAGCATTGTATGACGATTTTGCCGCTATTAATTCTCTTTGACTTACCGCATTCATTTTGGCTAAAGGAACCATCATATCATAATCTGACTTGGTTTTTGCCAATCTTGCTTCTACCTCAGCCAAAGCTCCTTCAGCTTGGCTTAATTTGGCTTGATAAGGTAATGGATCAATCGTGTATAACAACTCTCCTTTAGTGACGACACTTCCCTCTTTAAAATTCAAGCTTTCAATCACTCCGTCAACTCGAGGATTAATTTGTATATCCGATTGTCCAAAAGTTTGTCCCGTATACTCTGACTCAAGATTTACATCTTGTTGCAAAACTTGTACAACTGAAACTTCTAGGGGTTTTGCTTCTGGGGCAACTTCCTTTTTGCATGAAACAAAGAAAGCGGAGAAAGCGGTAACAAAAAATAAAATCTTAATATTGTTTATTGTATTCATAGGGTTGGTGTTGTTAAAATTATAGTATAAAGTTAATAAATTAATTTTAAGATTTTATTAAGATTTTAAAAAAATACTTAAGAAAAATAATACTTGGCACTTAGTTGCTCACACCAGTATTAATTTCATTTTTCATTACATTTGTTTTGTTTGTCAGTTCTTTACGCTATTTTTTCTCATAGAAAAATAAATATCAATCAAAGTGGTAACAACATTTAATTTTAAAATTTATGACGAAAACTAATATTTAGATTTAGCTTCCCATCATTAATGTAAGTTTTCAAAAACTATTATTGAAACCGAAACAAAAAAACCCAGTACTGTAAATACACCAGCCAATTTTCCTCCGTGTTCATAGGACTCTGGTATCATAGAATTGGCAAGCATCATCAGAATTGCTCCACCAGCAAAAGCTTGAATAAAAGAAAGCCATTCGTTTGATGCACCACTGAAAAGAGAGAAACCTGCAACTGTAGACAAGGCACAAAACAATGAAATAAATAACCACAAAAACAATATTTTTTTCTTGCTCCATCCACCTTCTTTCATCCCTTTTGATCCTGCAATAGCTTCTGGTAAATTCGAAATAAAAACCGCTACAAGCATAGCCATACTTACTTTTCCTCCTTCAAAAATTCCTAAACCAATAACAATAGACTCAGGAATTCCATCAAGAATAATAGCTAACACCATGGGAATTATTAAACTCGAACTATTGGAATGTACATCCTTGTTATTGTTTTTGTTTCCTAAATTTCCAATTAATTTATCCGCCAAAAAAAATGTTGCTGCTCCAGCAAAAAAACCATAAGCAGTATATCCTGAACCGACACTCATTTTTACTGCTTCAAAAATTAATTCATAGGATACGGCAGAAATTAATGTTCCTGCACCAAAACCCAAAATCATTCCAATGGCACGATTACTTAATGAAAAACGAATGGCTATTATTCCTCCTAAGACTAGTGATGAAGTGGCTAATAGTCCTATTAAAAAAGCATTTAACATAGTAACACTTTTAAGTTGTTTACATACAAATTTAACCTTATTTATGTTAAAATAAATAGTTACTAATCTCTATTTTTAATCCATTTGGAAGAAGCCGTAATCTAAATTGATTGAGGTGGTTTTTTAAAAGAGATATATTTTCCAACCAACATGGATATAATAACCGCAACATAAAGTTGTCCAGAAACACTAATGAGAACTGCCAATGATTTTGATAATGGATGAGTTGGTGTAATATCACCATATCCTGTAGTAGTATATGTCGAAAAAGTGTAATAAATGTTATTTTGTATAGTCAATACAAATCCAGAATTAAAATCACTAACATGACTAATATTATAAGCATTTGGAATGTTTAATGAAATAAATGTTACCATTAAAGAGAAAGCAAATCCTAATAATAAATACGCAGTTATTGAGTCAACTAACACCTTAAATGTAACAGTGCCCGTTGATGACACTTGTTTTATTAAACTAAAAACAAGAAATAAAAAGAAAAAGAAATTCACAAATCGAAAACCTGTTCTGATAAACTCAAGATCAACAAAATAAGCAACCCAAATAAAAGTTGTAGTAAAAACAGCAAAGCCCTTAATTATTTTACTGTTTTTTTTAAGAGATAAAACAGAAAAGATAATAATTCCCATCACTGAACAAGTATACAGTAAATTGAAGTGTTCATTAGGTAAAACTGGAATGACAAAAATACTAATCACAGTCATTAATAAAAGCATTCCATCTGCAATTGCAGACTTGGTTTTTCTTCCATCTGATGAAAACATGGTTCTAAACTTGTATAAAAATGATTGCTTCATTTATTAATCACAATTTTGTATTTTATTTCAAATATAATTAAATCTACTTTGAATTTTCGTTTTTCTAAAAGATAAAAATATATTCTCGCTGTTTTAAATCCTAAAAATAAAGGCTAAATTTGCACCGAATTCTTCCATTTAGAATTCAAAAAATATTTCTCACTTAAACGTTTATAGCATGCAACTGTATAACACCTTAAGCGCAGAAGAAAGAGCCGAGCTGATTGACCAAGCCGGCAAACAAAGACTGACTTTATCTTTCTATGCGTATGCCAAAATTGAAGATCCCAAAAAATTTCGCGACGATTTATTTATCGAATGGAACAAACTCGATGCTCTTGGTCGAACCTATGTTGCCAAAGAAGGGATTAATGCTCAAATGAGTATTCCTGCCGAAAATATGGAAGCTTTTCGTGACACTTTAGAAGCCTACGATTTTATGCGAGGCATTCGATTAAATGTAGCCGTTGAACAAGATGACCATTCTTTTTTGAAATTGACTATAAAAGTGCGTGACAAAATTGTAGCCGATGGTTTGAACGACGAAACCTTTGATGTAACCAACATTGGCGTTCATTTGAAGGCCAACGAATTCAATCAGATTTTAGAAGATCCAAACACGATTGTAGTCGATTTTAGAAATCATTACGAAAGTGAAATTGGGCATTTCAAAGGAGCGATAACTCCCGATGTGGAAACTTTTAGAGAAAGTTTGCCCATTATCAACGAACAATTAAAAGATTTTAAAGAAGATAAAAACTTGGTAATGTATTGCACCGGAGGAATTCGTTGTGAGAAAGCGTCAGCCTATTTTAAACATCAAGGTTTTAAAAATGTATTCCAATTAGAAGGTGGAATTATCAATTATGCCAAACAAATCAAGGAAGAAAATATCGAAAGTAAATTCATTGGAAAGAACTTCGTTTTCGACCATCGTTTAGGGGAAAGAATTACTGATGATATTGTTTCGCAATGCCATCAATGCGGAAAACCTTGCGATAATCACACCAATTGTTTGAATGACGGTTGTCATTTATTATTTATTCAATGTGATGATTGCAAAGCAGCAATGGAAAATTGTTGCTCAACAGAATGTTTAGAAATTACGCATTTACCATTAGCCGAACAGGTTAAACTTCGTAGAGGAAAACAAGTTGGAAATAAGGTATTCAGAAAAGGAAAATCAGATAAGTTACTGTTCAAACATTCGGGTGAATTGGGCGATAAATCATTGGCTACAGCCAAAAAAACAACCGATATCCGTCAAAAAATAAAAATTAAAAAAGTCCTTATTGGTAAAGCCGAACATTACTACGTGAAAGCTGAAGTGGGTCTTTTTATCATAGAAAATAACGAATTGAATGTTGGTGATAAAATCTTAATTTCTGGACCAACAACAGGAAATGAAGAAATATTGATTGAAAAAATGTTTGTCAACGGGAAAGAGTCAAATCATGCCACCATTGGAGATAAAGTCACGATGCATTTGCCTTTCAGAATTCGATTATCGGATAAATTATTCAAAATAATAGCTTAGTAAATTTCTAAAACTTTTTTCAAAACCTATTTCAATCGGAATAGGTTTTTTTATTTAACATTAGTTGCAAAAAATCCTCTTGAAACTTTAAATGAAAAAATACTATCTTTACGCTCTAAACGTTTTGTCTAGTAGTTCTAATTAAAAGTTGGGACGATCAATATATACTCAAATTATGGCATGTGGAAGTTGTTCAACATCTGATGGTAGCGCACCAAAAGGATGCAAAAATAATGGGACTTGCGGCACCGATAGCTGCAACAAATTAACGGTTTTCGATTGGCTTTCCAATATGAGTTTGCCCAATGGTGAAACTCCTTTTGACTGTGTTGAAGTACGCTTCAAAAACGGTAGAAAAGAATTTTATCGCAACACCGAAAAACTTACCTTAAGTATTGGCGATGTAGTGGCTACAGAAGCTTCTCCAGGTCATGATGTTGGAATTGTTACCCTTACAGGTGAATTGGTAAAAATTCAAATGAAGAAAAAAGGAGTAAATCATACTAGCAATGAAATTCCAAAAATATACCGAAAAGCGTCTCAAAGAGACATTGATATTTGGAGCGACTCTCGAGATAAAGAAGAGCCTATGAAGGTCAAAGCCCGCGAACTGGCTATTGCTCACAAACTCGAAATGAAAATTTCTGATATTGAATTTCAAGGTGATGGTTCAAAAGTAACGTTCTATTACACGGCAAACGATAGAGTAGATTTTAGATTGTTAATCAAAGATTACGCTCGCGAATTCAGCACTAGAATCGAGATGAAACAAGTAGGTTTCCGTCAAGAAGCATCACGTCTTGGTGGAATTGGTTCTTGCGGAAGAGAATTGTGTTGTTCTACCTGGTTAACTGATTTTAGAAGTGTGAATACCTCTGCAGCTCGATACCAACAATTGTCTTTAAATCCACAAAAATTAGCAGGACAATGTGGTAAATTAAAGTGTTGTTTAAACTATGAGTTAGACACTTATATGGATGCTTTAAAAGGTTTTCCAGATTTTGAAACCAAATTAAAAACCGAGAAAGGCGATGCTGTTTGTCAAAAACAAGATATTTTCAAAGGGCTAATGTGGTTTGCTTATTTTGATAATTTTGCCAATTGGCATGTATTAAAAATAGAGCAAGTAAAAGAAATTGTAGCCCAAAACAAGCAAGGCATAAAAGTGAGTTCTCTGGAAGATTTTGCTATTGAAATTGTTGCTGAACCTGAAAAAGATTTCAATAATGCGATGGGACAAGAGAGTTTAACTCGATTCGACCAACCAAGAAAAAGCAAAAATAAAAACAGAAATAAAAATAAGGCTAAAACCCATAATCAGAATTCTGAACAAAATAAAGGTCAGAACCAAAAGCCTCAAGATAAAAGACCTATAATTGTTAAAAAGAATGAAAATAACAAATAGCATCCTTCTTGTTTTACTATTGCTTTTGGTTACCTCTTGTGACAAAAAGAGAGTTTTTGACGAATACAAATCTGTTGGGAAATCTTGGCACAAAGACAGTATTGTTACCTTTGAATTGCCAAAATTAGACCCCAAAAAAATGTATAATTTGTATGTTAATATAAGAGATAATGATGATTATCCGTTTAACAATTTGTTTCTAATTGTTTCTTTAGAACAACCCAATAAAAAAATAAAAGTAGATACTTTAGAATACCAAATGACCAATCCTGATGGCACGCTTCTTGGAGATGGATTTACAGACATCAAAGAAAGTAAACTGTTTTATAAAGATAAAGTGAGTTTCACTCAAAAAGGAATTTATAAAATTCACATTAAACACGCAGTGAGACAAACCGGCAAAATAGCAGGTGTAGCATCATTAGATGGTGTTTCTGATGTAGGTTTCAGAATAGAATCTGTAGAATAAAAATTATGGCACATAAAAAGAATACAACCATCAAAGATATCAACTACTACAAAAATAAATTTTGGAAGTTGTTTTTGTATGGATTTGGAATAATGATTTTATTTTTCACTTTAGCTTCATGGGGATTTTTTGGCAGTATGCCTTCCTTTGAAGATTTAGAAAATCCTGAATCAAATTTGGCCACCGAAGTTATTTCTTCTGATGGTGTAACGATTGGGAAATTCTATAACGAAAATAGAACCCCAATTAAATTTGAAGATTTACCACCAAGTATTATAAAAGCATTAGTAGCCACAGAAGACGAGCGCTTTTACGAACACTCAGGAATTGATGCACGAAGAACTTTTGGTGCTGCTTTAAGATTAGGCGCTAATGGTGGTGCAAGTACCTTGACCCAACAATTAGCTAAATTATTGTTTCATGGCGAAGGTTCTAGTTTCAAGCCTTTTCGTATTATTCAAAAAGTTAAAGAGTGGATTATTGCTATCAAACTAGAGAGACAATATACCAAAAACGAAATCATAGCTATGTACCTCAACAAAGCTGATTTTGTAAATACGGCTGTTGGAATTCGTTCTGCAGCCAAAGTCTATTTTGGTAAAGAGCCACGCGATTTATCCATTGATGAAGCAGCTATGTTTGTTGGTATGCTAAAAAATCCATCGCTTTACAATCCTTTGCGTCGATTAGAAAAAGTTCGTTTAAGAAGAAATACGGTTTTAGGTCAAATGGTTAGAAACGGTGCTTTGAGCGAAGAAGCAAAAGACACTTTAGAAAAACAACCCATTATTTTACACTTTCATCCCGAGAGTCATAAAGAAGGAACGGCAACCTATTTTCGGGAATTTCTTCGAGAATACATGAAGAATTGGGTAAAAGAAAATAAAAAATCAGATGGTGGTGATTATGATATATACAGTGATGGATTGAAAATCTACACGACCATAGATTCTAAAATTCAAGAACATGCTGAAGAAGCAGTTCAAGCGCACATGAAAAATTTACAGCAAGAGTTTTTCAATGAACAAAAAACCAATAAGAACGCGCCATTTGTCAATATTACCGATGCTGAAACAAAAAGCATTATGGACAAAGCCATGAAAAACTCTGAAAGATGGAGAGTAATGAAAGATTTGGACAAAACGGATGAAGAAATTATAGCTTCGTTTAGTGTAAAAACCAAAATGAAAATCTTCTCATGGAAAGGTGAAATAGATACTACAATGACACCGATTGACTCAATAAGGTATTACAAACACTTCTTGCAAGCCGGATTAATGTCAATGGAACCACAAACAGGACACATCAAAGCTTGGGTTGGTGGAATTGATTATAAATACTTTCAGTATGACCACGTTGGACAAGGTGCACGACAAGTAGGTTCTACTTTTAAACCATTTGTTTACGCTACAGCAATAGAACAATTAGGAATGTCTCCATGCGACTCAATTATCGATAGTCCGTTTATGATTCACAAAGGAAGACATAATGTAACCGAAGATTGGGAACCAAAAAACTCTGATAGACAATACAGAGGAATGGTAACTTTAAAACGTGCCTTAGCACTTTCCATCAACACGGTTTCGGCTAAATTAATTGATAAAACTGGTCCAGAAGCCGTGGTTACTATGACCAAAAAATTGGGTGTGAAATCTGAAATTCCAGCACAGCCATCAATAGCATTAGGTGCCGTTGATATTACGGTTGAAGATATGGTTGCCGCCTACAGTACATTTGCCAATCAAGGCGTGTATATCAAACCACAGTTTATTAGCAGAATTGAAGATAAAAATGGCGTTGTGCTCTATGAACCCGTTCCAGAGTCGCATGATGTGTTAAATAAAGATATTGCCTATGCGGTGATTAAATTATTAGAAGGAGTAACCGAAACTGGTTCTGGTGTAAGACTACGAACACAAGGTGGTGGAAGTGGTGATAACCGATGGACAGGTTATCCTTATATGTTTACCAATCCAATTGCGGGTAAAACAGGAACTTCTCAAAATCAATCCGATGGATGGTTTATAGGGATGGTTCCAAATCTTGTAACTGGCGTTTGGGTTGGTTGTGAGGATCGTTCTGCACGTTTCAAAGGAATAACTTATGGTCAAGGTGCAACAGCCGCTTTACCAATTTGGGGTTATATGATGAAGAAATGTTATGAAGACAAGGACTTGCAAGTTTCCAAAGATCCATTCCAAAGACCCGATAATCTTTCTATAAAAGTAGACTGCTACGAGCGCAAAAGAGATACCATTCCAGATTCAACTGCTGTTCCTATAGAAGAAGAACAAAACACCGAAGAATTTGGATTATAAAATTTAGAGCTGATTCCCGTCTCGTCCAAAAGACGAGAGGCTAAAAATTAACTAATGATAAACAAAAAAGTAAACTCTGTACAAGAAGCATTGCAAGGCATAGAGGACAACATGACCATTATGCTTGGTGGTTTTGGGCTTTGTGGTATTCCCGAAAATAGCATTGCCGAATTGGTAAAAAAAGGGACAACTGGCTTAACCTGTATTTCAAATAATGCTGGTGTTGATGATTTTGGATTGGGCTTATTACTCCAAAAAAGACAAATTAAGAAAATGATTTCATCTTATGTGGGTGAAAACGCTGAATTCGAACGTCAAATGCTTTCGGGCGAATTGGATGTAGAATTAACACCTCAAGGAACTTTAGCAGAAAAATGTAGAGCGGCGCAAGCTGGAATTCCAGCTTTTTTTACACCTGCAGGTTATGGAACTGAAGTTGCCGAAGGCAAAGAAGTACGCGAATTCAATGGAAAAATGCACATCATGGAATTGGCCTACAAAGCTGATTTTTCCATAGTAAAAGCTTGGAAAGGTGACGAAGCAGGGAATCTTATTTTCAAAGGAACCGCTCGAAATTTTAACGCATGTATGGCTGGCGCTGGAAAAATAACTATAGCCGAAGTAGAAGAATTATTACCAGTTGGTTCACTTGATCCCAATCAAATTCATATTCCGGGAATTATGGTGCAACGCATCTTCAAAGGAGAGAAATTTGAGAAAAGAATTGAGCAACGAACTACTAGAAAAAGAGAATAATCATGGCTTTAGATAAAAATGACATTGCAAAACGAATAGCCAAAGAAGTAAAAGATGGTTATTATGTTAATCTTGGAATAGGAATTCCAACCTTAGTGGCCAACTATGTTCGTAACGATATTTCAGTTGAATTTCAAAGTGAAAATGGAGTTCTCGGAATGGGACCATTCCCTTTTGAAGGTGAAGAAGATGCCGATATTATTAACGCTGGAAAACAAACTATAACTACTTTACCTGGAGCTAGTTTTTTCGATTCGGCATTTAGTTTTGGCATGATACGAAGTCAAAAAGTAGATTTAACAATTCTTGGCGCTATGGAAGTTTCTGAAAACGGTGATATTGCCAATTGGAAAATTCCAGGAAAAATGGTAAAAGGAATGGGCGGCGCGATGGATTTAGTAGCATCAGCTGAAAACATTATCGTTGCCATGATGCATGTTAACAAAGCAGGAGAAAGTAAAATTTTAAAAAAATGCAGTTTACCTTTAACTGGAGTTGGCTGCGTTAAAAAAGTGGTTACTGAATTAGCTGTACTTGAAATCACTCCAAAAGGATTTAAACTACTAGAGCGCGCACCAGGAGTTTCTGTGGAACATATCATTGCTTCTACAGAAGCTGATTTAATTGTTGAAGGAGAAATTCCAGAGATGGTTATTGATTAAGATATTCTAACAAAACTTCCGAAGCATTCCCGAAGGTATTTACTTTCTCTGTAATACTTACTGCTCGTTTTTTATTCAGTTTATAGGTCAAATCAAATTCAGTGGTAAATAAAATTGCAGACAGGAACGGATTATTGATATAATTCACCAAAACATCTCTAGCGTTATCAATAGTATGGATTTCAACTTTTTCTTCTTGTTGAAATTTATATTTAAGCTCCAGTTGCAAAATACCATTTTCCACTATAGGACGAACATAAATATTCATCAAATCAGTATTTCCAATGGTTTTTGCCAAGGTTAATTTAGCAAAAGTACCGTCAGCTAAGCTAGCTTTAACTTGGTTATAAAAATCGGTAAAGGTTTCAGTGAAAGACATATCTATTTGGTATTAAAGCCAAGAATTATTAATAGTATAAAGATTATTATTATAAATCCTAGTTTGGAATTATCTTTTTCAGCAATCTCATCAATAGATTTTTTGCCGAAATTGCACAGCCACAAAAAGCTATTCCCAACAAAATGACATATTAAATTTTCAAATAACATTTTTCTATTTTAAAAAAACCAACTAGCCACAAAAATCGCTGTAATCACACAAATCACATCAACTAAAAGCATCGTTCCCAAAGCGTATCGGGTGTTTTTTATATTAACTGACCCAAAGTAAACCGCAATCACATAAAAAGTGCTTTCGGCGCTACATTGAAAAATACTACTTAATCTTCCTGTCATGGAATCGGCTCCAAAAGTATTCATTGAATCAATCAAAAACCCACGTGATCCTGCAGAACTAAAAGGTCTAAGTAATGCAACTGGCAAAGCATCGGTGATTTGTTTACTGACTCCCATATTTGAGAAAGCAAAAGCAATCCAATTGCTGATAATTTCAAATAAACCACTATTGCGGAACAAGGAAATTGCCACTAACATCCCCAAAACATAGGGAAAAATAGTAACTCCTGTTTTTACTCCATTATTGGCGCCAGCCACAAAGGCTTCGTAAACTGTAGTGTTTGCTTCTCCAAATTTCTTCTCTTTAATAAATGAAAAAATCAAAGTAAAAATAATAATCCCTACTAATATTAAAGCTGAAAGATTCGTAGTAAAATAGTTTTTGCCAATTAAATCTAAATGGTTGACGTACATCAACAGTCCAACAATAGCAGCAATTAAAACCATTAATCCCACAACTAAAGAGGTGCTTTTGAAATTAATTTTTTGTTTTACACCAACTATCAAAAAAGCAGCAATTGTACCAATAAAAGAGGTAATAATACAAGGCAACATAACATCTGCTGGATTGCTGGCATTAGCAGCGGCTCTATAACCAATAATTGAAGTGGCAATTAAGGTAAGTCCCGAAGCATGCAGACACATAAACATGATTTGCGCATCACTTGCCTTGTCTTTATCGGGATTTATTTCTTGTAAACTCTGCATTGCCTTTAATCCAAATGGAGTAGCCGCTGAATCCAATCCTAAAAAATTTGCTGAAAAGTTTAAGGTCATATAAGAAATCGAAGGGTGATTTTGGGGAATACTTGGAAACACTTTTACAAATACTGGACTCAACACTTTTGCTAATTTATCTGATGCTCCAGATATGATTAAAAGTTCCATTAAGCCACAGAAAAAAGCTAAATAAGCTATAAGTGGTAAAATCAAATCCAATAATGTATTTTTGCAAGTTGGCAATAATCCATCCGATTTTTGAACACCACTATATATTTTTACCGTTTTGTTTTTATAAACATAGGTTGTGTCGGCATTTGTAGTGTTGCGATTAATAACAAAAGTTTTCTCATCGTTTTTAGTAATACTATCTTGGATAAACTTTGGAACTTCATTTATGTATTTCTCAGAAATTAAAATTGGATCATCTTTTTTTCCGTTCAATACATTGTCAATAGTATAGCTATTTCCAGAAAACAAACTAAAGAGTACAAAAGCAATAGAGGAAATAAAAATAACGAGCCAAAATCTACTTAACACCATAATCAGTTTTTTTGTAAATATACTATTTATCAAATTTGATTAGAAATATTTTTTTGTTTGAACTTATTAAAAAATTTACTGGCTCAATTAAAATAAATCTCACGTTATTTATTTGACTGCCAGAAATTAAACAAATTATAAAATTTAGTGTTAAATTGTTAACATATCATCCAAATTAACTCAGTATTTATATATTTGCTTCCTATTGATTTAAAAAACTATTTACACACACAAACCAACATGAAAAAGAACTCCTTATTCCTTTTTTTTATAACACTTGTTTCATTTTCCTTGTTTGCACAAACACAAGAGGATATTAAAAAAATCACTGCCAATTATGATTTAGTGAAACTTAAAGAAAAAGAAAACTATTACAAAACAAAATCACAAGCAGATAAACAAAAAGCAATTGCTAAAGCATTACAAAATAACTGGCCTATTCGCATTGAAAAACCAGATGGAACTATTACGGAATTAATGAGAATTTCACGTGAAGGTTTCCCTATTTATTACACAACTGATAACGTAAATGCTGCTCGTAGTACAAGGGTAAATCATTTAAATAGTGGTGGTTCACTTGGTTTGAACTTGAACGGTCAAGGCATGACTGCCAGAGTTTGGGATGGCGGAAATGTTAGAACTACTCACAATGCATTTGGTGGTAGAGTTCAAGTAGTTGATGATCCAACCAATACGACATCTATACTTCATGGAACACACGTAACAGGAACCATGGTTGCAAGTGCAAATCCAGCAACTGTAAAAGGAATGGCACCAGAAGCAAATGCTAGAACATTTAACTGGACGGATGATTTAGGAGAAGTTTATGCAGAGACACAATTAGGAATGTTGATTTCTAATCATTCATATGGTGTGCCTATTTCTGGTTCGGGAACGCCTTTACCATCTTGGTACATAGGTGGCTATTTTAATGAGTCTTATGAATGGGACGAAGTTGCTTATAATGCCCCTTATTATCTAGCTGTAATGTCAGCAGGTAACGAAGGAGATAATAATGCTAACACAGACCCAATAGCATTTGGCTATGACAAACTAACAGGAGAAAAAGGAGCAAAAAATAATCTGACTGTTGCTAATTGTCAAGATGTAACCATTGCTACTAACGGCACTGTTAGTGGAACAATTACTATTAATTCTTCAAGTAGTCAAGGACCAACTGATGATTTCAGAGTAAAACCAGATATTACAGGAAACGGAACAAATCTAACCTCAACAAGTAATGCTAGTAATACTGCAACAGCGGCGCTTACTGGAACATCAATGGCATCACCTAATGTGGCTGGAAGTTTGCTTTTGTTACAACAACATTATAAAAATTTGACAAATAGTTTTATGCGTGCCGCTACACTTAAAGGATTGGCATGTCATACGGCTGATGATGCAGGACTTATTGGTCCTGATGCTGTTTTTGGTTGGGGATTATTAAACACTAAAGCTGCTGCTGAAGCCATTACAAATAATGGTTTAGCATCATGGGTTTCAGAAGAAAATTTAAATAATAATCAAACCTTTAGTATGACTGTTAATGCTAGTGGAACATCTCCTTTAATAGCTTCTATCACTTGGACAGATTTACCTGGTGCGATAACTACTGATATTACTTCCCCAAATAATCCAACACCCGCATTAGTAAATGATTTAGATATAAGAATAACTAGAAACTCAACTATATATTCCCCATGGAAATTAACTAACGATCCTGCAAGTCCTGCTGTTAGAACTGGCGACAATAATGTTGATAATGTTGAACAAGTAAAGTTAGACAATCCTACTGCTGGACAATATACAATTACAGTTAAACACAAAGGAACTTTAGTTACTGGAAGTCAAAAATATTCTTTGGTGGTAACAGGTTTAAGTTCGTCTTTCTCTATAAATTCTACTTCAGACAACTTAACTGTTTGTTCTAATCAAAATGCTGTTTATACCTTTAATTATGTTCAAATAGGATCAGGAACAACTACATTTTCGGCTGTAGATTTACCAACAGGTGCTACGGCAACATTTTCTCCTGCATCGATGAGTTCAAACGGCGTTGTTACAATGACAATATCAAATTTGGGTAATATTACCCCAAATGAATATTTTGTAGGTATAAAAGGAACTAGTCCATCAGAAACTGAAACACGATATAAATCTTTAAGAGTTTTCAATGGTACTTTTCAACCTGTTACACTTCAAACACCAACTAATGGACAATCGGGATTATCAACAAGTACTACTTTAAAATGGAACAGCCAACCAAATGCTTTAACATATAAAGTTGAAGTGTCTGAAAATCCTAATTTCTCAAATTTATTGTTTGACGCACAAGTTAGTAATACACAATATAGTATTTCTGGATTGGGAGAAGCAACAAGATATTATTGGAGAGTTATACCTCAAAACAATTGTGGAACTGCAATTGCAAATAATGCAATAGTTTATTCCTTCGCAACAGGAAATTTAGTTTGTGATTTGACTTTTACGGCGGAAGATTATTCCAATGCTGTAATCGCTGATGTACCAAACTCAGAAGCTTCTGTTCCATTAACTATTTCTGGAGGATATAATATTGGCGACTTAAATGTCAATTTAGCAATTACCCACACATGGATTGGCGACATGATAATTACTCTTATTGGACCAGTTGCTATTGGAAGTCCGGTAATCACACTATTTGAAAATCCTTGTGGTGATAATCAAAATATAAATTGTACTATGGATGATGACGGAGTTTCACCAAGTTGTTCAGGCATTCCTGCAATCACAGGGCCAATTGCTCCTGTAACAGCTTTAAGCTCGTTAAACTCGTTACCAGCAGATGGAGTATGGACATTAAAAGTTGTTGACCCTTATAATCAAGATGGTGGAACTATTGATAGTTTTAGTATTGATTTGTGTAGAGTAGAACAAGCTTTGGCTGTAGTTACAAACCCAATCCTAAAAAGTAGTGTTTATCCAAACCCCACAAAAGGAATTGTAAATATTGATATACCGTCTTTAACAGATACGGCAACTATTAAATTATTTGATATTCAAGGAAGACAAATTTTATCAAAAGAAACCAATCAAGTGAGCACTAGTTTTAGTATAGAAAATCTTCAAGATGGAATATATTTAGTCAATATTGGAAATGACCAAGGGTCAATAACCAAGAAAATAATTTTAAGAAGAAACTAAAAAAATGGAGGTCAATTGACCTCCATTTTTTTATACATGTATAATTTCATCTTCTACTAATAAATCTTCTCTTCGCAATCGCAAGAAAATTTGTGCTACCGCTATTACATCCTTTTCACAATAGGTCACAATGCGGTCTATATCTTTATCCACATAATAAACTTGTGCCACTTGACTACCATCAATATCTCCTTTTGAGGAAGGAATATCTAAAATTTTAGTCAATAATTTTAATGAAGTGAAATGTTTATAATCACCAAATTTCCATAATTCCAAAGTGTCCAAATGTGGAATTTCCCATGGTTTTTTCCCAAATAAGTTTAATTTATTTGGAATGGCTATTTGATTAATTATCATTCTTCGAGCAATAAAAGGAATATCAAATTCTTTGGCATTATGACCACACAAAACATGCGATGCCAAATTAAAATGATTGTTTAATAAATTAGAAAAATCTTTTAAAATCTTTTTTTCTTCCCCAAAAAAGGATGTCACTCTGAAATTTCGAATATCGCCTTTATTGACAAAATAACCCACAGAAATGCACACAATTTTTCCAAACTCTGCCCAAATTCCGGCACGTTCATAAAAATCCTCAGGTGTATAATCATCCTTTCTTTGGTATTGCGTTTTGTGCTGCCAAAGTTCCTTCATTTCATCGTCTAACTCGTTATAATGTTCTTCTTGAGGAACAGTTTCAATATCGAGAAAAAGAATGTTATTGAGATTTATTTTTTCAATCATGGTAATTAATTTAAAATTACTGCTGTGAAAATTATAAAATCTATTTCAAATATGAAAGAAAAACTTTAAAAAAGTGTTTGTTGAGATGTTGGGCTTTCGTGTTCTAGTAACCATTTTTTTCGCCACAATCCTCCAGCGTATCCAGTCAAGGAACCATCTGTTCCAATAACGCGATGACAAGGAACTACTATCCAAAGTGGATTTTTACCATTGGCTGAAGCTACTGCACGAATGGCTTTTACATCGCCTAATTTTTTAGACAAATCTAGATACGATATAGTTTTTCCAAATGGAATGTTGAGCAATTCTTTCCAAACCCGTTGTTGAAATTCTGTTCCTTTTGGATTGAGTTTAAAATCGAAAGTGCTTCTTTTATTTAGAAAATACTCTTGAAGTTGTTGAACCACAACTTGCAAAATGGGTGGAATTGTTTTGGAAACTTCACCTTCATCGAGTACTGAAATTTCAGTTATTCCGTTTTCATCTCCAACAATTTTGGCAATGCCAATTGGCGTTTTGATGAAAGCAATTTCCATTTGTTTTAATTTGAAAAACTTAAAATATAAGCTTCTAATGCCTTTAATTGATCATCAGTCATTTCTTCGGTAATCGCAAAATTAGTTTTCATAATATCATACTTGCTTGGATCAATAATGGGTTCGCTTTCTTCTCTTAGAAATGAAACAATACTAGCATTCTTATCTTTATATATTTTTGCGATTTCTTGAATACTTGGGCCAATAATTTTTTGCTCGGCTTGATGACAAGCAATACAATTGCCTTCCCCTTCAAAAAGAGTTTTTCCATACTCAATAGCACTCTTATTCTTAACAAGACCTTGATTTTCTGGAATATTATTTTCCTCTTTTTTGCAGGAGATAAAAATTACAGCAGTAATAATTAAAATAATTTTTTTCATACTCTATGAAATTAATTTGATTACATCTTTGGCAAAATAACTCGCAATTAAATCCGCACCAGCGCGTTTTATAGCGGTAACTTGTTCCATCATCACGGCATCATGATCAATCCAACCTCTTTCTGCCGCAGCTTTTATCATGCAATATTCACCAGAAACTTGGTAAACAGCCACTGGAACTTCAGACATGTTTTTGATTTCGCGAACAATATCAAGATAAGCAATTCCTGGTTTTACCATCACAATATCGGCACCTTCTTCAATATCCATTCGAGTTTCACGAATGGATTCTAGGCGATTGTGATAATCCATTTGATATGTTTTTTTGTCTTTTGGAATATCCATCAAATCAACTGGTGCTGAGTCTAAAGCATCGCGAAACGGACCATAATGCGCCGAGGCGTATTTTGCAGAATATGCCAAAATCCCAGTATTAGTAAATCCTTCTTCTTCCAATGCTTCTCTGATTTCTAGAATTCTTCCGTCCATCATATCGCTTGGCGCGACAAAATCGGCTCCAGCTTGCGCGTGAGAAACACTCATTTCAGCCAAAAATAAACTTGTTTTATCATTCAGGATTTGTCCGTTTTCAATGATTCCGTCGTGACCATAAACTGAATAAGGGTCGAGAGCAACATCAGTCATAACAATCATTTCGGGAGCAATATTTTTTACCGTTTTGATAGCACGTTGCATCAAACCATTTGGATTAAGCGCTTCTTTTCCGGCATTATCTTTTAAATTATCTGGAACTTTTACAAATAACAAAACCGATTTTAAGTTTAGCTTTTGAAGTTCTTTAATCTCTTTTTCGAGATTGTCTAAACTCAAACGGAAGTAGTTTTGCATGGAAGGAATTTCTTCTCTAACGCCTTTTCCTTCTACAATGAAAAGTGGCACAATAAAATCATTCGGAGATAAAATTGTTTCACGAACTAAGGAACGGATGCTTTCGTTGGTTCTTAATCTTCGGTTTCTTCTTAGTGGGAACATAATATTTTATTTTTTTAACCATTAAGAGATTAAGTTTCATTAAGAGTTTGACTTAATTTTTCTTAATTTCTTAATGGTTTAATTTATATCCAATTTTTTGGTTTTTCTAATACTTTAATTAATTTTTCTTCTTCACTTCCTTTTTCTGGATGATGGTCATAAACCCATTGCACGTGTGGCGGTAAACTCATCAAAATACTTTCAATTCTTCCGTTGGTTTTTAAGCCAAATAAAGTGCCTTTATCGTGTACTAAATTAAACTCAACATAACGACCACGACGGATTTCTTGCCAAGTTTTTTGTTCAGCTGAATAGGGTAAACTTTTTCTTCTTTCCACGATTGGAACATACGCTTCGAGGAAACTATTCCCAACTTCAGTGACGAAATTGAACCAATCTTCCATTGACATTTGTTCATCTGCTTTGCAATAATCAAAGAACAATCCGCCAATTCCACGAGCTTCGTTGCGATGTGCATTCCAAAAATAATTGTCACATTGTTTTTTATATTTTGGATAAAATTCTGGATTGTGTTTGTCGCAAGCGGTTTTACACGTTTGATGAAAATGTTTTCCGTCTTCTTCAAATAAATAATAAGGTGTTAAATCTTGTCCACCACCAAACCAACTATTAATTATATTTCCGTTATCATCATACATTTCAAAATACCGCCAATTGGCATGAACCGTTGGCGCCATTGGGCTTTTTGGATGAATAACCAAACTCAATCCGCACGCAAAAAAATCAGCTTCACCAACGTTGAATAGTTTCTGCATCGAATCGGGTAATTTGCCATGAACGGCTGAAATATTTACACCGCCTTTTTCAAAAACTTTTCCGTTTTCTATAACTCTAGTTCTTCCACCACCACCTTCTGGTCGTTCCCAAATGTCCTCGCGGAATTTGGCAACTCCATCAACTTCTTCTAGTTTGGAAGTGATTTGGTTTTGGAGGTTTTGGATGTAGGTGTAGAATTTATTTCTCATTTTTCTCTTTGTACATTTTTGTTAAAATCCATACTATAAAAGTCAGACTGATAACATTTGGTAATATTCCGATAAGCCATTCTCCTATATTTCCATCGCCAAAAAGAACTCTTTCCCAAGCACCTTTTGTTCCAACGTAAGAAATAAATAAAATATTACCAAGTAATCCAGATCCTAATAACATTAAATTTAACTTGTAATAACGCTTTTGTAATCCTCGTAACATTGATAACAAACCCAAATAGCCACAAATACCTAAAGAAAAACAAAATAATATTGGAATTTCATCTAACAAATTGGATAGATTTATTTCCGATAAAGTAAGCCAACCAAAAAGTAAAGTTAAAAATAACCAATACGTTGCGGGAATAAGTCCCAATAAAACAAACAATATATAGAACTTTTTATTCATCATTTTTGGTACTCTTTCACCGCTTCTACAAAAGCCTTCGCGTGATCTACTGGAATGTTTGGTAAAATTCCGTGACCAAGGTTTACGATGTAATTGTCTTTGCCAAATTCATTTATCATTTGGTGTACCATTTTTTTAATGGTTGGAATTGGGGAAAGTAAACGACTTGGGTCGAAGTTTCCTTGTAAGGTGATTTTTCCGCCTGTTAGATATCTTGCATTTCTTGCTGAACATGTCCAATCTACTCCAATTGCTGATGCTTTTGATTTTGCCATGTCGCCAAGAGCAAACCAACATCCTTTTCCGAATAAAATTACTTTGGTGTCTTCGGCTAATGCTTCCACTATTTGGTTAATGTATTGCCATGAAAATTCTTGATAATCAACTGGCGAAAGCATTCCTCCCCAAGAATCGAAAATCTGAATGGCATTACAGCCTGCTTTTACTTTTTCTTTTAAATATAAGATTGTTGTATCGGTGATTTTTTGTAATAAGGTGTGCGCTGCCACTGGATTAGAGAAACAAAATCCTTTGGCGGTATCAAAACTTTTTGACCCTTTTCCTTCCACTACGTAGCAAAAAATTGTCCATGGTGAACCCGCAAAACCAATTAAAGGAACCTCATCGTTTAGCATTTCTTTAGTTAATTTGATGGCATCAAAAACATAGCCTAACGTTTCATGAACATCGGGAACAATAACTTGATTTACTTGTTCCATCGTACGGATTGGGTTTGGGATTATTGGTCCCAAATTGTCTTTTAATTCCACATGAATTCCCATAGCTCTTGGCACTACTAAAATATCAGAAAATAAAATAGCCGCATCTGGTTTTACAATTCTTATGGGTTGAACTGTAATTTCTGCTGCTAATTCAGGAGTTTCGCAACGCGTGAAGAAATCATATTTATCGCGCAACGCTCTGAATTCTGGTAAATATCTTCCCGCTTGACGCATCATCCAAACTGGTGGACGTTCAACGGTTTCATTATTTAAGGCTCTTAAAAATAGGTCGTTCTTTAACATTGTTTATCTTTTTTGCCACGAATTTCACGAATTATCACGAATTATTTCTCGCAAAGTCGCAAAGCCGCGAAGTTTTAATTGTTGTAATATTCTATGACTTCATCAATCACATTTTCAACTGATGGTTTGTCTGCAATTATGATGTTTTTTATTTTCTTATTTTCTAATGCTTCTGCTGTGGTTTCGCCTATGCAAAAACAAGTTTCGTCTTTTATGGTATTCAATTTCAAATAACTTTCGACAGCTGATGGACTGAAAAATAATATTCCATCTACTTTACTTTTTATTTTTTTTGAAGTTATGTTGGTTTCATAAACTTCGATTTCATTAAAAGTGATGCCGTTTTCTTTTAATGTGTTTGGTAAAACATCTCTACGCAAATTTCCGCTAAAAAAGGTATAACTTTCTTTGTTGTAAATCAATGAAATTATCTCAGCCAAATCAGCTGCATAACCTGTGTAGGCAATAACATTAAACCCATTTTCAGTTAATAAATCCTTAGTTTTCATTCCAACTGCAAAAACATTTTTGCTTTTTAATTCATTCCATTTTGGGTGTTGTAAAATACTTTGAACAGCGTTTTGACTTGTGAAAATTAGAGCCTCCCCTAACCCCTCCAAAGGAGGGGAAAGAAATGTAGTTTTTATAAAATCTTCTTCAATAAGATGAATATTGGCGTCGAATAAATATTGCTTTTGATTGGGTAAAAGCTTTTTGGTGGATAGTATGTTGATTTGTTTTGTCATTGTTTGTTTTTAAACCATTTAGATAGTTAAGAAAATTAAGTGTAAAAACTTAATGAAACTTAATCTCTTGATGGTTTATTTTACTTCTTCAACTGTTGTTTAATTTCTTTCATTAATTCTGTTCCGCCATTGTTTAAAATTTCTTGAGCAACATTGAAACCTAGTTTTTTCCATTCAGATATGTCAACTGTTTTTTCAATTTCTAATTTTTGTTTGCCGTCGATTGATAGTAAAACTCCATTAAAATTTATGGTGTCCTCATTCTCGTTATATTTTGCTAAAGCTCCAATTGGTGCTGTACAACCGCCTTCTAGAGTTTTTAAAAATTGTCTTTCGATGTAAGTACAAATCTCGGTTTCAATATCATTTAATTGAGCAACTGCATCTATAGTATAATTATCATTTCCCATCGCTAAAACTACCATTGCACCTTGTGCTGGCGCTGGAATCATCCAATCGAGATTGATAAAATTTTCGGGTTTTAAATTAATTCGTTCTAATCCTGCTGCTGCAAAAACAGCTCCATTCCAATTGTTATCGTTTAGTTTATGCATTCTGGTATTCACGTTTCCACGTAAATCAACCACAGTATGATTGGGATATTTATTCCACCATTGTGCTTGACGGCGCAAACTTCCTGTAGCAATTGTAGCTTCTTTTTCTAGAAAACCGGTGTTTCCTTTGTGAACTAAAATGTCTAAAACATTGGCTCTTTCTAAAACGGCCGCTTGGATAATTCCTTGTGGCAAAGCTGTTGGCACGTCTTTCATAGAATGCACTGCAATATCCACTTGACCGTTAATCATGGCAATGTCTAATGTTTTGGTAAAAATTCCGGTGATTCCAAGTTCGTAAAGTGGCTTGTCAAGAATAATATCGCCTTGAGATTTTACGGCAATAATTTCGGTTTTATGTCCTAAATCGTTTAGTTTTTTTTCAACGGTTTTAGCTTGCCAAAGTGCTAGTTCGCTATCGCGAGTTCCTATTCTGATTGTTTTGGCCATTCTATTTTGAAGTGGTTTGTATCTGAAAAACTTTCTCAATCCATTCAATACTTTCATCCACCATGGTGTTATCATCTTTTAAATGATTGGCAAAATGATTAGTAATTTTTTGAATAATTCTGGCGCTTATTAGTTCGGCTTGTTCTTCATCAAAATTGGATATTTTTTTGCGTTGAACATTTAATTCACCTTCTTTGATGGTATTCAGTTTTTGTTTTAGCGCATGAATAGTTGGGGCAAATTTTCTTTGTTTGGTCCAAGCTATAAACTCATCTTTAATTTCCTCGATGATGGCTTCAGCAGCTGGAATATGTTTTTTTCGGTTTTCCAATGTTTCATCGGTCATTTGTGATAAATGATCCATGTGAATTAATGTTACACCTTCGATATCCTGAACATTTTCGTTTACATTTTTTGGAATCGATAAATCCAAAATCAATAATGGTTTTTTTAGATTTAAAATGGTTTTATCTACTGTTGGATTATGCGCTCCAGTTGCCACAACTAAAACATCAGCTTTTTGAATTTCGAGTTGCAAGTCGGAGTAATCTTTTACCACTACATCTAGTTTTCGTGCTAATTTTTCCGCTTTGTCTTTGGTGCGATTGATTAAGGTAATTTGCTCGTGTTTGGTATGTTTTACTAAATTTTCACAAGTGTTTCTTCCAATTTTTCCAGTGCCAAAAAGTAAAATATTTTTGTTGGCAATGTCTTCAACATTATTAAATATATAACGAACGGAAGCGAAGGAAACGGAGGTTGCGCCAGAAGAAATTTCGGTTTCATTTTTAATTTTTTTGCTTGTTTGGATCACGGCATTTACCAATCGCTCCATAAAAGCATTCACCAAATTCATCGATTTACTCTCAACAAAAGCCGATTTTATTTGGCTAATAATTTCAAAATCTCCTAAAATTTGACTGTCTAAACCGGTTCCAACACGAAACATATAAGTAACCGCTTCTTGGTTTTTATAAATGTAAGCCACTTTTTGGAAATCTTCCACAGTGCCGTTACTATTATCGCAAAGTAATTTGATTAATTGAAAAGGATGTTGAGCAAAACCATAGATTTCAGTACGGTTACACGTTGAAGTTACGATTAAGGATTCGATGCCTTCGCTTTGTGCTTGCGCCAAAACATTCCTTTTTCCGTTATCATCCAAGCTAAATTTGCCTCTTATATCGGCATCGGCTTTCTTGTAACTTAAGCCAACAGCGTAAAAAGTACTATGTTTTGAAATGTTTCCGTTTTCCATATTATGCTCTTTCCCTAAAAGACGAGCAAAGTTATTGTTAAGCTTATTACAAAAGTAACGCTAAAAGAACTTTTTGTGTCGCTGTGAGATATTTTTTAAGTCAATCGTATTTATATCGTTATTTCTTTTAATTTTGTGCTAAAATCAAGTAACTGATTTATTCTAATATAGATTTGTTCTAAATAATAACGAGTATTATTTGCTTTTTCTTTTTCAAAAAATATCGCTATGGGTTCTAAAGAAATAATAACAATTGAAAATGATTTTACCCTAATTCGTTTTCAAAATGATACTGATGAAGTTTCTACATTCCAAAGTCCTGTGACAATGGGGTTAATCCAATTTCATTTTGGATTAAAGGGATGTGCCAAGTTTATTTTTAATAATGGTAATTACACTTTAGATTTGAATGAGGAAAAATGTCTTCTGTTTTATAATCCAGAAAAAGAGTTGCCACTGAATGTTGAAATTGCTCCAAAATCGTGGTTGATTACCATATTGGTTTCTATCAAAAAATTTCATGGCCTTTTCACTACCGATGCCGAACATATTCCGTTTTTGAGTAAGGAAAATAAAGATAAAAAATATTATAACGAAAGTGATATCAGTCCATCGATGGCGATTGTTTTGAACCAAATGTTCCATTACAACCTAAATCCGTCGATAAAAAATTTGTATTACAAAGGCAAAGGATATGAGTTGCTGAGTTTATTTTTTAATAGAAATGAAGACCCAAATGCAGAACAATGCCCTTTTTTGATTGACGAAGAAAATGTATTGAAAATCAAAAAAGCGAAAGAAATTATTATTGCCAATATGGCTGAACCACCAAGTTTAGAGTCGTTAGCGAACCAAGTTGGGCTTACTTTGAAAAAACTTAAAATGGGTTTCAAACAAATATATGGCGATACCGTTTATGGTTTTCTTTTTGATTACAAAATGGATTACGCCCGACAATTATTAGACTCTGGTTCTTATAACGTGAATGAAGTAGGATTAAAAATTGGTTACAGCACAGGAAGTCATTTTATTGCCGCTTTCAAAAAGAAATTTGCTACAACACCAAAGAAATATTTGATGTCATTAAGTCAAAATAATTAAATAGATTAAAAATATCAGAATGATAAAAATATCTCTGCCAAAATTTAAATCTTTGACAGAGAGAAATCAAAAAAATGAAAACTATGAAAGGAGTATTATTAGTTAATTTAGGTTCACCCGAAAGTCCAACTGCTAAGGATGTTAAACCCTATTTAGACGAATTTTTAATGGACAAATACGTGATTGACGTGCCATTTTTACTTCGTGCATTATTAGTTCGGGGTATTATTTTGCAAACAAGACCAAAAAAATCAGCAGAAGCTTACAGTAGAATTTGGACCGATGAAGGTTCTCCTTTGATTGTGATTTCAAAAAAAATGCATCAAAAGGTTCAAAAACTAGTTAATATTCCAGTGGCTTTAGCGATGCGTTACGGAACGATGACTATCCAAAAAGGATTGCAAGAGTTAAAAGATAAAGGCGTAACCGAGGTAATGCTTTTCCCGTTGTATCCTCAACACGCTATGGCTTCAACAACGACTATTTTAGTTTTAGCAGAAGAATTGCGCCAGAAGTTTTTTCCTGAAATGAAGTTTACCATTGTTCCAGCATTTTATAATAAACCCGATTATATTCAGGCATTAGCCAATTCAATAAAAAAACATTTGGAAGGATTTGACTATGATCATTTATTGTTTTCCTATCATGGAATCCCAAAACGCCATATTCGCAAAACTGATGTTACCAAATCGCATTGTAAAATGGATCGCACTTGCTGTAACACACCTTCGCCAGCACACGAATTTTGTTATAGTCACCAATGTTATGAAACCACAAAACAAGTAGTCAAATTATTGGGAATACCAGAAGGAAAATACAGCCAAACCTTTCAATCACGCTTAGCCGGCGATAAATGGTTAACGCCTTACACTGATTTTGAAATCAACAAAATGCCAGAAAAAGGTATTAAAAAATTAGCTGTTGTAACGCCAGCTTTTGTTGCTGATTGTTTGGAAACTTTGGAGGAAATTGCCATGGAAGCCAACGAACAATTTTTGCACCATGGTGGTGAAGAATTTCTGGCCATTCCGTGTATGAATGATGAAGACGAATGGTGTGGTGTGGTTGCGAATTGGATTGAGGATTGGAAAAAATAAATTTCATATCGCTTTTAAATGATAAGATTTCTTGAAAAAATGACCGAAATAATTGGTTGGATGCAAATTATGATTTCGCCTTCATTAATTGGATTGGTGATTGGTTTTCTAGTGTATTATAATATTCCAAATACTATTGGATTTATAATATGCTGTTCAATAGCTTTATTAGGTATTTTTATAGGTGTTAAATTAGCTACTAAAAAATTCAAGACATCAGGTACCGTTGATTTTGTGTCAAGAGTTCATGCTTCACCAGAACTTGATGATATATCCGATATTCATAATAAATAATAAATGGAACTCTATAATTACATAAAATCACTTCACTTAATTTTTGTCATCACTTGGTTTGCGGGTTTGTTTTATATTGTTCGCCTATTTGTATATCAAATTGAAGCCAACGATAAACCTTCTCCTGAAAAAGAAATTCTGCAAAAGCAATACAAAATAATGACCTATAGATTGTGGTATATCATCACTTGGCCAAGTGCTATTTTAGCAACACTTTTCGCTATTTGGTTACTAATCTTGATGCCTGCTTGGTTACAAATGCCATGGATGCACGTGAAACTTGGGTTTGTCGTGTTGTTAATTGCTTATCAAATAAAATGTCATTTGATTTATACAGAATTGCAAAATGATGTGTTTAAGTATTCTTCAAATTTTATGCGACTGTGGAATGAAGGCGCAACGATTATCTTGTTTGCAGTGGTTTTTTTAGTAATTTTAAAAAATGCTTTCAACTGGATTTATGGTGTAGTAGGTATTGTTTTATTTTCAGTTTTAATAATGCTGGGATTCAAATTTTACAAAAGAATAAGAGAAAAAAACAAATCCTAAACTATGTTCAACGGATTTAAAATGTCAATGTTATCACTTCGAATTAGGATTTTCCTATCGATGATTATATTGATATTAATTGCTTCTATTTTGATGGCTTCCATTTCGATTATTCAATTTAAAAACGAAGCCAAAGATTACCATCAAGAGCGTTTAGACCGAAAAGAGTTTGCCATAAAAGAACACATTAATTATGTACTTTCTACCACAACTTATCCATTAACTCCAGATAATCTTCCGCTGATTTTCAAAGACAAAATTCACGAGTTAGCTGATATTCACAATCTCGAAATCAATATTTATTCACTTGAAGGAAAACTTGTTAAATCTTCTAAAGCTAAATTTTCGGTGGATAAAGTGGCACCGCCAATCCCAAATTACATATTGAAACTCGTTCAATCTTCGGTTGAAAAAAGATATGTCGATATTAAAAATATTGACGGTGTAAAAAACCGTTCTTCCTACAGTCAAATCAAAGACGACAAGTTCAAACCATTAGGTATTTTGAACATTCCTTATGTAGAAGACGATGGTTTTTATGAAACCGAATTGCGTCAATTTTTGCTGCGATTAAGTCAAGTGTACTCTTTCATGTTGATTATTGCCTTTGCTTTAGCCTATTTTCTTTCGAGCTATATCACCAAATCCTTAAAAACCATTTCCGACAAAATCAATGAAACGAGTTTGAACCAAAAGAATGAAAAAATCGTTATTGAAGCCAATAGTCGTGAAATAAATTCCTTGATTAATGCCTACAATCAAATGGTGGACAAACTTGAGGAAAGTGCCACCATGTTAGCACAAAGTGAACGTGAACAAGCTTGGCGCGAAATGGCAAAACAAGTAGCGCATGAAATCAAAAATCCACTAACACCAATGCGATTAACGGTTCAAAGTTTTCAGCGAAAATTTGACCCCAACGATCCAAATTTGAAACAAAAACTCGACGATTATTCTAAGACATTAATACAGCAAATTGATACTATGAGTGCTGTGGCTTCTGCGTTTTCCAACTTTGCTTCGATGCCAGCACAACAAAATGAAAACCTCAACGTAGTAGATGTTGTAGAATTGGCATTAGATATTTTTAATGAAGATTTCATCATTTTTGAAAGTAATAAAGAAGAAATTATTTCAAAATTGGACAGAACACAATTGATTAGAATCATCACCAACTTGGTGAAAAATGCTATTCAATCAATTCCTGAAGAGCAAGACGAAAAAGAAATTTTAGTTTCTGTACAAGAGATGGATGACAATGTTATTATTAAGGTAAAAGACAATGGTATTGGGATTGAAACCGCAAATATTGAACACGTTTTTGAACCAAAATTCACCACCAAAACTAGCGGTATGGGATTGGGATTGGGAATAATAAAAAATATTATAGAAAATTATAAAGGAACCATTACTTTTGAAACAGAACTTGGAAAAGGTTCCACTTTCATTGTGTCGCTTCCTATTGTGAAATAAAAATTTAAACTATGAACTTCGAAAACATACTCGTAGCCGTTGAAAACGGCATTGGACAAATCACCATCAATCGCCCATCAAAATTGAATGCACTCAATGTAAAAACGATTCAAGAATTACATGATGCCTTTGAAAACCTTGAAAACACTAATGAGGTAAGAGTGATAATAATTACAGGCGAAGGTGAAAAAGCGTTTGTTGCTGGCGCAGATATTTCGGAATTTGCCAATTTTTCAGTAGAAGAAGGAGCACAATTAGCCGCACAAGGACAAGAATTATTATTTGATTTTGTCGAAAATTTGAAAACTCCAGTAATTGCCGCAGTCAATGGTTTTGCTCTTGGCGGTGGATTAGAATTAGCGATGTCATGCCATTTCCGAATTGCTTCAGATAACGCTAAAATGGGTTTGCCTGAGGTTTCTCTTGGGGTAATTCCGGGTTATGGTGGAACGCAACGTTTACCTCAATTAATTGGAAAAGGTCGCGCCATGGAAATGATTATGACTGCTGGAATGATTGATGCCGAAACCGCCAAAAACTATGGCTTAGTAAATCACGTTGTCCCTCAAGCTGAATTATTAGAATTTACTAAAAGCATTGCTGCTAAAATCATGCGAAATTCACCAATGGCAATAGGAAAAGCAATAAAAGCGGTAAATGCTAACTTCAAAGATGGTATAAACGGTTTTGAAACCGAAATTAGAAACTTTGGAAAATGCTTTGGTACGGAAGATTTTAAAGAAGGTACAACTGCATTTTTAGAAAAAAGAAAAGCTAGTTTTAATGGTAAATAAATACTAAAAAGAGATCCCGATTGGTTCTCTTTTTTATTTTTCACCTTCCCACTCAGCATAAAACTGCGAAAGGAAATTTTCCATATACTTATGTCGCTCTAAGGCGATTTTCTGTCCTGTTTCAGTATTCATTTTGTCTTTTAACAACAGTAGTTTTTCATAAAAATGGTTAAGCGTAGGCGAATCACTATTTTTATATTCTTCTTTGGTCATGTTCAAATTGGGAGCAATCGCAGGATTATAAAGTGCTCTATTCTTAAACCCACCATAATTGAATGTTCTAGCAATGCCAATAGCGCCAATCGCATCTAATCGGTCAGCATCTTGCACGATTTTTAATTCTTTTGTCCCGAAGTCTCGGGATAATTTTTTCTCGAAATTTCCTCCTTTAAAAGAAATGTTTTCAATGATATTGATAACATGATTAATGATTTTTTGATCAAGATTTTCATTTTCTAGAAAAGCACGAGCGGTTTTTGGTCCAATAGTTTCATCGCCATCGTGAAATTTACTATCGGCTATATCATGAAGTAAAGCGCTAAGTTTTACAACTGTCAAATCACAAACTTCCTCACGAGCAATTAGTAAAGCATTTTTATAAACACGTTCAATGTGAAACCAATCATGTCCACCTTCTGCATTTTCTAACTGTTGTTTTACAAAAAGAATGGTTTTATCTATTATTGACATTTATTATGATTTAAAAAATCCTTTCTTTTCGGAAAGGATTTAAAATTTGTCTTATTATGCAGGAACAACCCATTTGAATTTATAATTTTCCTCTGGAAGTACTAACCGTTCAGAAATCTTTGCCATTCTTCCAGGCAATTTCATTAAATAATCACGTGCTTTTTCGGCTTCATCATTTAGACCTGCAATTTTGTCTATTTCCCATTTGTCTAATAATTTTTGAAGAATTTCAACATAATCATTAGCGGTATAAACGCCTAATTTTTGAGCTGAATCTGAAAAATGATTAAAAGCGGAGCTGATTGTTTGTCCAGACTCTCTCAAGAAATGTGCTGGCATTGTAATTTTTTGTTTCATCATATATTGAAACGCCAACATCATTTCAGAAGGGTCAACTTTGAAAATCTGATTAATAAATTCTGAATAGGCATGATGATGACGCATTTCATCGCCTGCAATCATTTTACAAGCTTTTGATAATTTGGTGTCACCGTATTGTTTTGCTATTTGAGAAACTCTATTGTGAGAAACATAAGTAGCTAGTTCTTGAAAACTCGTGTAAACAAAGTTCTTATAAGGATCTTTTCCTGTACCAATATCAAAACCATCGTTAATTAAATGTTGTGTCGTAATTTCTACTTCACGCATGTTAATTCTTCCCGATAAGTACAAATATTTATTCAATAAATCGCCATGACGGTTCTCTTCTCCAGTCCATTGACGCACCCATTTTGACCAACCATTTCTACCTTCATTATTAACACCTTCCACTTCCATTAACCACGACTCGTAGGTAGGCAAAGCTTCTTCGGTTATAGTATCGCCAACCATCGCTACCCAAAAATCATAGGGTAAATCTTTGGCAATTTCTTGTAATTCTTTTACTTCTTCAAAGAAATTTTCACTTTGAGAATCGGGTAAAAAATCTGACGGTTGCCAAATTTTCTCCACAGGAATTAAAAATTGATCAACAAAACCATCAACCTTGTTTTCTAGAAATTGCATTACTTCTAGACGGATATTTTTTATAGACATTTTTATTTTAAAATTTTAGAATTGGGGTTTAGGATTAAATCTAAACACAAATTTTATTATACTTTAACTGAGTTTACTACTGCACTTTCTGTTTTTTGCATGATTTCTTCAAACGAAAAGTCGGCAACTGCAATTGGCTCATGAATGATAAATTGCAAATGATTTCCTAAACCCATCGGAAACGCACCAAATTTAACCATTTTCCATGAATTATTAATAGTTATTGGCACAACATAAGCAGATGGCGCATATTTACATAGAATTTTTAAACCACTTTGAGCAAACTCTTTCGGTTTCCCGTCTTTACTTCGTGTTCCTTCTGGAAAAATAACTGCCGAACGGTTGTGTTTTTCTATGTATTCTGACAATCCTTTGATTAACGGAATGGCTTGTTTTGGATCTTTTCTATCGATTAAAATTGAACCACCATGACGCAAATTATAAGAAACACTTGGAATGCCTTTTCCTAATTCTTTTTTGCTAACAAACTTAGCATGAAATCGTCGTAAATACCAAATAATTCCTATGATATCATACAAACTCTGATGATTGGCCACAAAAATTATTGGAGCATCTTTTGGAATTAATTCTTTGTTTTCAAAAGTATAAGTAGTTCCTAAAATATTAGTGCATTTGGTTAGAAAGAAATTCAAATAATCGACACTTTTTTTATGTGCTTGATACCCAAAAACGTTGAAACAAACCCATTGTATAGGATGAAAAATAACCAATGTCAATCCGAAACACAAATAATATAGGATCGAAATTGGATAGGATAGAAGTTTTTCCATGACTTGAAAATTGAAAGCAAAAATAGAAAATATATTTGTCTTATAGATTGTTTATAATTCTTAAAAAATTGAGTGAATACACATCAAAAAAAGCATTATTTTTATGCCACTAAATTTTAAAAAAATGAGTTCAGAAAAAGAAGCCAAATTAAAAGCATTACAACTTACGCTTGATAAATTAGACAAAGCTTACGGAAAAGGAACCGTAATGAAAATGGGTGATAAAGCGGTGGAAGAAGTAGAAGTTATACCTTCTGGTTCGCTTGGTCTCGATTTAGCATTAGGCGTAAACGGTTATCCAAGAGGAAGAGTTATAGAAATATATGGTCCAGAATCGTCTGGTAAAACAACGCTAACCTTACACGCCATTGCCGAAGCACAAAAAGCAGGTGGCATTGCTGCTTTTATTGATGCAGAACATGCTTTCGATAGAAATTATGCTCAAAAATTAGGAGTAGATATTGAAAATTTAATCATTTCTCAACCTGATAATGGAGAACAAGCACTTGAAATTGCAGAAAACCTTATCCGTTCTGGCGCAATTGATATCGTGGTGATTGACTCGGTTGCTGCCTTAACTCCTAAAAGCGAAATTGAAGGCGAAATGGGTGATTCTAAAATGGGATTGCACGCTCGTTTGATGTCACAAGCATTGAGAAAATTAACAGGAACTATTAGCAAAACACATTGTACGGTTTTCTTCATCAATCAGTTGAGAGAAAAAATAGGTGTAATGTTTGGAAATCCAGAAACAACAACTGGAGGAAATGCTTTGAAATTTTATGCTTCAGTTCGATTGGATATTCGTCGTTCTTCACAAATAAAAGATGGTGAAAATGTTATTGGAAACAGAACGAAAGTAAAAGTGGTAAAAAACAAAGTAGCGCCACCTTTTAAAACTGCCGAATTCGATATTATGTATGGAGAAGGTGTTTCTAAAACGGGTGAAATACTAGACTTAGCCGTAGAATTTGAAATTATTAAAAAAGCAGGTTCATGGTTTAGTTATGGTGAAACTAAATTAGGACAAGGAAGAGATGCTGTGAAAGCTTTAATAAAAGACAATCCAGAATTAGCCGATGAACTAGAACAAAAAATAAAAGATCTCATTAAGGAGAACAATGCTTAAACCTAAAACCCGTCTTGTAAAAAACTAGACGGGTTTTTTTTATTACCTTAACGCAACCTTTTACATTAAAATACATCTACAACTAAAATATTATGACTATTATGAAAAAATTAATTACCCTTTTATCCTTGTTTTTTTTATTCAATTCATGTACTCCAGATAATAACAACGATTATTTGTTCGAATTATTACCTGTACAAAGTGTAGAAATCCCAACAGAATTTACGCTTGGAGAAACATACCAAATAAAAATGTATTACATAAGACCAACATCATGTCATAGTTTCAGTTCCTATTATTATGATAAAGATTTAAATGTTAGGACAATTGCAATTGAAAGTGCTGTTTTACAAGGAAGTACATGTGAAGACACGCCAACAGATTTAGTGGAGTGCAGTTTCAACTTTTTAGTGACTAGTAATGGTTCTTATATTTTTAAATTTTACCAAGGACAAGACGCAAATGGAGAAAATATTTTCCTTGAATATGAAGTGCCCGTGACGAATTAAT
Organism: Flavobacterium sp. RSB2_4_14; assembly: GCF_051547085.1. Taxonomy (NCBI): domain Bacteria; kingdom Pseudomonadati; phylum Bacteroidota; class Flavobacteriia; order Flavobacteriales; family Flavobacteriaceae; genus Flavobacterium; species Flavobacterium sp. RSB2_4_14. The sequence goes on along the minus strand of NZ_JBPTTL010000001.1, from coordinate 570,940 downwards.
AACAATCAATTTTTGAAAATTGGAGATAAAACAACTCATCAATGATTGCAAAAACAATAATAGAAAAGCACAAGAACAGTTGTACCGATTATACGCGCCAAAACTGTTTGCTGTTTGCTTAAAATATTCACGCAGTTATAGTGAGGCACAAGACCATTTACAAGATGGATTTTTAATTATTTTCGATAAAATTGGTCAGTTTTCGTTCAAAGGTTCCTTTGATGGATGGTTAAAAAGAATAATGATAAACAATGTATTGCAACAATACAGGAGTGAAACTTTTTTAAGTTTAGTAAAAGAAGAGATTCCAGAAGAGATTGAAATTGAAATAGATGATGAAAATATATCTTTGGATTATTTACTAAAGATTATTCAGGAATTGCCCGATAGATATCGATTAGTATTTAATCTTTATGTACTTGATGGTTATTCACATCAAGAAATTGCAGAAATGCTAAATGTGAATATTGGAACATCAAAATCCAATTTGGCTCGAGCTAAAATGATTTTAAGAGAAAAAATAGAACACTATAAAAACGAAGAAAACAAAATATTTCCTTCAGCAAAATGAGTGATAAAAACAATATAGAACGTCTTTTTCAAGAAAAATTCAAAGATTTCGAAGCAAATCCTGCTGATAAAGTTTGGGGGAATATTGAAGCAAAACTAGAGGAAAAGAAGCGAAAAAGGGTTATTCCTTTTTGGTGGAAATTATCTGGCGTTGCCGCTGTCTTTATTATTGGTTTTTTTATTTCGAAAGCAGTTTTTACTGAAAATAGCAACGTTAATAATCCAATTAGTACCGAAAACCCAATTGTAACAGATGGAAATTCAAATCGCCAAAAAGAAAACACAATAAACAATAATTCTACTGAAAAGGCAACAGGTGTTAATTCAAGTACTAAAACTTCTACTGGTGCAGTTGTTACTAATTCATCAAATAAAAACACTACAAAACAAATTAATAAAAAAGGAAATTCAAGAACAATCACTACCAAAACGACTATTGCTGTTCTAAAAAATGAGAAAACACTTTCCTCTAAAAACAAATTGAATGGAAAGAAAAACAATACTTCAGTATCAGTAACTGAAACTATTCCTAGCAAAACCGAAAGTAATATAGCCGAAAATAAAGAAACCTATTCGGCTACAGATAAGACAATTGTTACAACTGAAATTTCACCAAACAAAACAAATTCAATACCGAATAGTAAAAGCATCAATCTTGATGAATTAAAAAATAATAACTCAATCGCTACTACAGAAATTGATAAAAAAGCTAACGATTCTGTTATAAAAAACAGTGTTGTTACCAATGCGTTGGAAGAATTGCTAAATGAAAAAGAAAGCAAAACAAAGCAGGAATCTAAAATAAATAGGTGGCAACTTACCTCAAATGTTGCCCCTGTTTTTTTAGGTTCAATTTCAAATGGCTCTCCTATCGACTCGATGCTTGTGAATAATTCAAAATCATATAATACTAGTGTTGGTTTTGGCCTTGGCGTGAGTTATGCCGTGAATTCAAAACTTTCGGTTAGAACAGGATTAAACAAACTCAACATGAGTTATAACACCAATGATATTTTATTTTTTGCTGGAATTGAATCTAAACCTTTAAAAAATGTTTCTCCCAAAGCTTCGAGTGCAATGATACAAGTGCAAAGCAATGTTACATCCAATAATCAAAATATTGCTAATTCAGAAACTGCCATGTTGCCTTTTGAAAATTCTATTGTAAGTAAACATGAAGGATACCTTAATCAAGAAATTGGTTATATAGAAATGCCCATGGAAATGACTTATGCTGTAGTTGATAAAAAATTTGGATTGAAAGTTATAGGAGGTTTTAGCACTTTATTCCTTCAGGATAATTCCATTACAATAGTTTCAGATAATGGAAACACGTTGTTAGGCGAAGCCAATAATTTGAACAACATCCATTTTAGTACAAATCTTGGAGTCGGAATGAAATATAGTTTTATGAAATCTTTTGAATTCAATATTGAACCAACTATTAAATATCAGTTAAATACTTTCAGCTCAAATGCAGGTGATTTCAAACCCTATATTTTTGGAATCTACAGTGGCGTTAGTTATAGATTTTAGTTTGTTAAGAGGTTAAAATTAGTTAAGTGGTGTTATTGCTTCCGAGTAATAACAGAAAAGAGTCTCAAAATTTTGGGACTCTTTTTATTTTAAATCGTTTTGTAATTCATTTAAAATTACATTTCGAACTGCTTCTTTTACTGTTTTTTTATATTCTGGTTCTTGATTTTTGGTTTCAAAAAAACGATGCACTTTAACCCGCATCAATCCTGGTCTTCCACTGAAAAAAGTATAGGAGAAAAGTTTTTTGTTGTCATAAAATGTCATTGGCACAATTGGGATTTCATGCTCAACAGCCAAACGAAATGCACCATCTTTGAAGGAATCTAAAAAAACACTTTCATCAGGAACGCCACCTTCGGGAAAAATACAGATACTCAATCCTTGGTTTAATCTATTTTGAGCACGTTCAAAAACCTGCATTCTACTTTTAGAACTGCTTCGGTCAACAAGAATACAAGTTCGTTTGTAAAAAAACCCAAATAAAGGAATTTTGGAAAGCTCTTTTTTCCCCACAAAAACAAAAGGATTTTCTATACAAGAAAGCATCAACATAATATCAGCCATCGAAGTATGATTAGCAACAAACATGTAGCTTTCTCCTTCTTTGGGTTTCTGTTCAAATTCAACTTTAGTTCTAAAACCCATGCCAAAGAGAATGAATTTTGCCCAAATTCGAGCCATGACAAAAAAGAAAGGATACCATTTTTCAGAAAGGATAGATATAAAAAGAAATGGGAACATAACGATTATAGGAATCGCCATCAAAATGTAGAACCAAACGCGATACAATATCCAAAAAACAATTTTCAATGCTCTCATAGTGTCAAATGTAATGAAAGGTATGCAATTTTTAATACAAAGGTTTAACTTTGCGATTAGAAAAATTTTGAAAATGTCAAAAATATTAACCGGAATTCAAAGTACAGGAACACCACATTTAGGGAATCTTTTAGGTGCAATCATCCCTGCCATTAAACTATCTGAAAATCCTAAAAACGAGTCGTTTCTTTTTATCGCTGATTTGCATTCGATTACGCAAATAAAAAACGGAGACGAACTTCGTCAAAACACTTATAGTACTGCTGCCGTATGGTTAGCTTGTGGTTTAGACGTCAGTAAAGTTATTTTTTATCGTCAAAGTGATGTGCCTCAAACTGCTGAATTATCTTGGTATTTGAGCTGTTTTTTTCCCTTTCAACGGTTGACATTAGCACATTCATTCAAAGACAAAGCAGATAGATTAGAAGATGTCAATGCAGGTTTGTTTTCCTATCCAATGTTAATGGCTGCAGATATTTTGTTATATGATGCTAATTTTGTTCCTGTGGGAAAAGATCAAATGCAACACATCGAAATCACTCGCGATGTAGCTTCACGTTTCAATCATCAAATGGGAGAAACTTTTGTAATTCCAGAAGGAAAAGTGCAGGAAGAAACCATGTATGTTCCCGGAACTGATGGTTTTAAAATGAGTAAATCTCGTGGCAATATCATCAACATTTTCTTGGATGATAAAGCTTTGCGTAAGCAAATCATGAGCATCGAAACCGATAGTACGCCACTAGAAGAACCAAAAAATCCTGAAACTTGTAAAATATTTGGCATCTATAAATTAGTTGCCAATGCAGAGCAAATTGCAGACATGAAAAATAAATATGCTAACGCGAATAGAGATTTTGGTTATGGTCATGCCAAGCAACTATTATTCGAATTAATCTTTGAAAAGTTCAAAACTGAAAGAGAAAAGTATAATTATTACATGAGTAATTTATCCGAAGTTGATGTTTTATTAAAACAAGGCGCTACAAAAGCTGGAGCAATTGCCGATGGTGTTTTGCAAAGAGTGAGAGAAAAATTAGGGTTCGAAAATTTTTAAACCGCTTCAAATAATTTCCCTGGCAAAGGACGAATAACACCTTTTAATTCCATATTCAATAGGATTGATGAAATTCTATAAATAGGAAAATCACATTCCAAGGCAACTATATCCAATAGTTGCTTTCCGTTTTTTTGGAGGTAATCGTAAATTTTTTGTTCGTCGATATCCAAGGAAACAAAGAGTTGTTTTTGAACAGGTTTGTTTGCTTTAGTTTCCAATTCCCAATTCAAACAATACACCAAATCGGCTGCGGAAGTCAATAAATTAGCCCGTTGTGTTTTGATTAAATCATTACATCCTTGACTGAATTTATCAGTAATTCTTCCTGGCACAGCAAACACATCACGACTGTAATCGTTAGCCAAATTTGCCGTGATCAACGAACCACCTTTCTCGGCACTTTCTATAACAATAGTAGCTTCACTCATTCCGGATACAATTCTATTTCGACGCACAAAATTTTCTTTATCTGGATTGGAATTACTCCAAAATTCGGTTAAAAATCCGCCGTTTTGTTCCATCTTGGCAACATACTTTTTATGTGTTTTAGGATAAATTTGGTTTAAACCATGAGCCAAAACACCAATAGTTTGCAAATTATTATCCATTGCCGCTTGATGTGCAATTATGTCAACACCATAAGCAAAACCGCTAACAATTATTGGGTTAAAAATGGCTAAATCTTCAATTAGTTTTTTACAAAATTCTGTTCCGTAAGAAGTGATTTGTCGTGTGCCGACAATGCTGATTAACTTTCTGTTTTCGAAATTGATATTCCCTGCTGAAAACAGTAAAATTGGTCCGTCAATACAATGTTTTAATTTATCAGGATAATTGTCATTTTGATAAAACAAAACATTATAATTTTCATTCTGAATAACTTGCAACTCCTGTTCTGCCTTTTCAAAAATGGTTTTATCTTTTAAATTTTTAATCAAAACCTCTCCTATTCCGTCAATGGCTTTTAATTGATTGGCTTTGGTATTGAAAATATTTTCAGCTGACCCACAATGATTTATGAGTTTTTTGGCCACAATATCGCCTACTCCTTCTACTCTTAATAATGCTAAAATATGAAATAACTCTGTTGAATTCATGTATTGAAATTACTACACAAATTACTAATTTTTTATTTGAATTGTTAATAAAATTTGTGAATATTTTTTTGATACTACTATTGTTTCTCTAAATTTGTTGATATGAAGATTGAACAATACATTTCCCAATTATTATACCGTTATCAGTGTGTTACCGTTCCTGGATTTGGTGCTTTTTTAACCGAATTCCAGTCAGCACAGTTGGATGAAAATTCCCATTCATTTTATCCACCAAAAAAAATGATTTCGTTCAATCCTTATCTAAAAAATAACGATGGATTATTGGCAAATCATTTGGCACAAGCCGAAAAAATGTCCTATGAAATTGCAGTAAATGCCATTCAAAATGAGGTGTCACATTGGAAAACCAAAATTCAGGAGTTTGGTCATTTTTCCGTTAAAAACATTGGTGATTTTTCTTTAAACGCCGAAAAAAATTTAGTTTTTGTTCCGGTTGATCAAATCAATTATTTGAAAGAATCCTTTGGATTGTCTTCCTTTGTTTCTCCATCAATAAAACGCGCAGAATACAAAGAACTCGTTGAAACGATGGAAGAGAAAGCGCCAATTGCTTTTACTCCAGAAAGACGAAGAAATTTTTCTGCATTGAAATATGCAGCAATTTTTACAGTTTCTTTAGGATTGATGGGTGTTTTAGGATATAAATTATACGAAAATTATTTAAACCAAATTGAACAAGAAACACTCATTGTACAGTCAAATGTTCAGAAAAAAATAAATCAAAAAATCCAAGAAGCAACTTTCTTTATTGACAATCCTCTACCAAGTGTGACGTTAACAGTTCCAAGTGAGAAAAGACCTTATCATGTTGTTGCTGGTGCATTTAGACTTGAAACCAATGCTGAAAATGCTTATAACTCACTATTGAAATTAGGATTTAAAGCCAAGAGATTACCTGCTAATAAGCATGGTTTATTCCCAGTTTTGTATGGCAGTTATTCCTCCTATTCCGAAGCTCGTGAAGCCATGAAAGACATTCAAAAACTAGACAATAAAGACGCTTGGTTATTGATACAAGAATAAAATTATCCCGATTTCTCGGGATTTTTTGTTTTCAGTAATTACCTTTGTGAAAAAATTGGAAATGAACCCAAAACATCCTTCAGAGTCTTTAACCATTTTAACCGATCTAGTTTTACCAAGTGAAACAAACCCTTTAAATAATCTTTTTGGTGGCGAATTACTAGCAAGAATGGACAGAGCAGCAAGTATTGCAGCACGAAGACATTCTCGTAGAATTGTAGTAACAGCTTCGGTAAATCATGTGGCTTTTAATAAAGCTATTCCGCTTGGAAGTGTGGTTACTGTAGAAGCCAAAGTATCGAGAGCTTTTACTTCTTCTATGGAAATTTATATAGATGTTTGGATTGAAGATAGAGAATCTGGTGTTAGAACCAAGGCAAATGAAGCTATTTATACTTTTGTGGCGGTAAACGAAACTGGAAGTCCAGTTACTGTTCCGCAAATAGTTCCCGAAACTGAATTGGAAAAATCGAGATATGATGCTGCTTTAAGAAGAAAACAATTGAGCTTGGTTTTAGCTGGTAAAATGAATCCTCACGATGCTACTGAATTAAAAGCATTGTTTTTATAATAAAAAATGCCCCAAATAGTTAAAAACTGTTTGGGGCATTTTAATTTTGCTGTTTTTATCTTCCAGATAACCAACTTGTAGGATTAAAATAAGTGGTGTTTTGTGAAACCATAAACTTGAGAATTGTTTTTCCATCGCCATCTGTTCTAATTTTTCCTAAACTTTGTTTTGCCGAAACTTTATCCCCAACTTGTACGTTTACAGAACTCAAGTTTTGATAAATGGTAAAAAAGTCTCCATGTTTTACAATAACCGCTTTTTTCAAAGGTGTAATTAATTGCACTTGCGTAACTTCTCCAGAAAATACTGCTCTCGCATTGGAACCACTTTCTGTAGAAATTTCTATACCGCTATTGTGCACCATTAATGTTTTAAAAATTGGATGTGGTTGATCTCCATAACCCAATGATATCGCTCCTTTTTCAACTGGCCAAGGTAAAGATCCTTTGTTTGATTTGAAATTATCAGAAACCAATTTTCCTTCTGGAGTTAAGACAATTTTTGTAGATGTTTCAATTGCTTTCTTTTCGGCGGCAGTAGCTTTTGGATTTGCTTTGGCATTGGCTGCTGCTGTTTTTTTATTGGCAGAAGCAATGGCTTCGCGAATTAATTTTTGAATTTGAGCATCAATTTTTTTGCTTTCCTGTTGTTTTTTCTTTATTTCTGCGGTAATTTTTCCTTTATCTTTCTTGATTTGATTGGCAATTTTTTCTTGTTCTTGCTTCTCTTTTACAAGTTCTTGTTTCTCTTTTTCGTTTTCAACAATCAGCTTTTCCTTTTCGCTTTTTTGAGCCCCAATTTTACTATTATACTCTACTAATTGGTTTGTTTTTCCTTTGATTTCCTCGCCTTGCATTTTTCTATAACTAGCATATTGTTTCATATACTGCGCTCTTTTATAAGCTTGTAGAAAATTTTGTGATGATAATAAAAACATAGCACGACTTTGCTCTGAGCGACTTTTATATGACTTTAGAATCATTTCGGCATAATCTTTCCTTAATTGGTCCAAATCGCGATTGAGTTGGTTTATTTTTAATTGATTTGTATAAATATCGTTACTCAAAAGTTTTGTTTGCTTCTCTGTGGTTTTAATCAATTTTTCTTTTAACCCAATTTTTTCTTTTTGAATCATTAACTGCGTGACAATCGATTTTTCTTTGCTCTTTACCGATTGTAACAATTGCTCTTTTTCTTGAATTTCCAGTTGAATCTTTGCCTTTCTTTCTTCAAGTTGTTCCTGTGTTGTCGGTTGACTCCACAAGGAAGATGTGGCGCACAAAAAGAGTAGTATTAAAAAGATTTTTGGCATAATAGGAAGTTTTTTTGGCACGTCTATTTTATAAAAATTCTATCATATCCGTCAGGAACACTGTAGGGAAATGAAAGTTCTTCATTAAATGTTATTGAATTATAATCTATTGAAATTTCTGTTTTTCCTTTCTTTTGCACTGCATTTATAAACAAACTTGAGGGTAAAAAGGCTGAAGTAAAATCTTGAAAATTAGAATAATTAACTTCAAACATTCTTTGTTTTTCGGCTTGTACTATTTGTTGTTGTTTTAGCAAATATTTTTCTGTTTCAAACGAAAATGATTTTTCAGTATTATCCTCTACATTATTCAATTTATAAAACTTGTCTATTGAAACAGTGGTATAGTTTCCTTTTGTCATATCATCAATAGGTTCACCAAGTAACATATTTTGTACTTTCTTAAAGTCTAAATCAGTTCCAAGCCATTGACTCAATGACTGGTAATCGCCTTCAAAATAGGTTCCGTTCATTTTTTCATAATACTTCACTTGGTTTGGGGTAATCAATGCCTTTGCCATAGTAATTCCAAGAAATCGTATGCTTACTAAAATCTTTTCGTCTTTCTTAATTTTGATTTCGGCAGATACGTTTTGGGATTGATTAACGTCTTTATATTTTGCGTTTGACCTAATGTATAACGTAGAAAACTCGTTTTTATTATTGTAATGATTCTGAATAATTTTATCAGAACTCATCATTTTCTCATTATTAGTTGCATTCTTTGAATCTTTTGCATCAGCAAGAACTGCTTTTGATTTGCACGATATCAATAGAATGACCGCCAACAAATAACTCCAGTTTTTCATTATTTTTTCTTCTTTTTTATAAGTTCATTGGCTTTAGTAAAATATTTTTCTTTTTTCTTCATATCGCCCAATCCATTGTAAGACTCGCCCAATTGAATATTGAAATTTATTTCTAAATCCAGATTATCTATTACAAAATCCAAGCCAGTTTCAAGAAACTCTGCGGCTTTCTTATAATTAGTCAACTGATTGTTTGCCAAACCTGCATAATAATAAAACTCTGGCTGTGTTGGGAAAAGTTGTGTCAATTCGTCTGCTTTCTTTGATAAAATATCAAACTGCAGCTTTTCGGTATATGCCTGAAGCAACAAAAGTTGGGTTTCAATATCTTCTGTTGCATTTTTTAAATGCATTTCAAAATACTTGATGGCTTTGTCCCAATTGGCTTTTAAATAATAAAACTTACCTATTTCTTTGGCCACTTTTACCTCTTTGTCGTCGTCAAAATAGGAAATGGCTTTGTCTAAATCTGGTTCGTATTTTGGATTGTTTTTGGTAAAGATTAAAAACTCATTCAGTATTCGATGTTTAATTTTTGGATCTATTTTTTTACTTGGTAAAACGATATTCATAGCTTTTACAGCATTGTCTCCATCATTATTATTCAAATGAAATTTAAACAAACTCACTTGTGCCCAATCGGAAGTTGGAATGGCAGCTTCTAATTTCTTGGCGATTTCTAGCGCTTTTTCTTCTTGATTGCTTTGTGAATACAAATAAATTAAGGCAACATAATTGGATTCTTCTTTTGGGTTTTTCTTTATTTGTTCCAATAAATTATTCTTTTCAGCCGTTTGATATTTGGCATCTTTTAGAATGTCGGCTTTGTATAATTCTCGTTTTTCTGATTTCCCTACTCTATCATTCAACTCATTAATTAATTCCAATGCTTTGTCAAACTGTTGTGTATTCATATAAAGTGAAACCAAGTCTTCTTTATAATCTTCTTTGAATTCAACCAACTTTTCTACCACTACTATTGCTTGATTGTAATCGTGTGTGGCATAGCAAACATCATACATTCCTACCCAAGCCCAACGGTTTTTGGGATCCATTTGGGTTACTTTTTCAAAATTGTCATAGGCGTCTTTATATTTTTTTTGAGACAAATAATTTTTACCTAATTCAAAATACACCACTGCATTATTGGGCTCCAATTCTTTGCATTGTTGTAACGCTTCGAGCGCTTTGTCATAATTTTCAATGCTTTTTTGTTTTAAAGACTCATAAAAATAATTTTGGAATTTATTATCGATAGTCGCCACGTCTTCTGGTTCTGTTTGAGCCATAAACGTATTTGGAATAAAAATTACTCCCAACATCAACCAATAAATTCTAAATTTTTTCATTTTTTTTATTCTAAAACGGAATAATCTCCTATGCTGATACTCGTAAAATCACCATCAAAACTAGCATGATTTCCTATCATGGCATTATCTAAATGAGCATTTTTTATGTGAGCGTGTGTTTGTACCAAACTGTTTTTAATTGTTGTGTTTTGAACATGACAACCATCGCCCAAAGACACGTTTGGACCTACAGTAGCATTTATTAAAACTACATCTTTCCCAATATAACACGGAGGAATTATGGTTGAATTCTCCAATTTTACATCATAATCAACCAAATGTTCTCCATCATTGTGTAAAAATCCTAACATTCTGCTATTGGTTTCTACCGTAACGTCTTTATTTCCACAATCCATCCACTCGTCTACTTTTCCTGGAACAAATTTCATGCCTTTTGCCATCATTTGCTTTATTCCATCGTTAATTTGGTATTCGCCACCGTGAATAATGTTGTTGTCTAAAACATATTGTAATTCATTCTTTAAAACGGCAACATCTTTAAAATAATAAATCCCAATAACCGCAAGGTCAGAAACAAATTCCTTTGGTTTCTCTACCAATTCCACTATTTCGTTGTTCTCGTTCAAGTTGATAACCCCAAATGCTTCTGGATGATCCACTTGTTTTACCCAAATAACACTATCGGCAGAAGTATCTAAATCAAAATCGGCACGAATTAATGTATCAGCATAAGCAATAACGGCTGGTCCATCTAATGAGTCTTTAGCGCACATAATAGCATGTCCTGTACCTAAAGCTTCGTTTTGATAATAAATAGTTCCTCTTGCTCCTAACTTTTGAGCTATAGCAATGAGTTCTTCTTCTACTTTTTTGCCAAAACTTTCATGAATAATAAAAGCTATTTCTTCAATATCTTGATTTAAAACACCAGCAATATCTTCGACTAAACGGTGAACTATTGGTTTTCCTGCAACAGGAATTAAGGGTTTTGGAATAGTTAAAGTGTGCGGGCGAAGACGGGATCCGCGTCCTGCCATTGGTACTATTATTTTCATTTGTTTTTCTATTAATTATTTCACTCCTGTACTTCCAAAACCTCCTTCGCCACGTGATGTTTCAGATAATTCTTCAACTGAAATCCATTCAGCTCTTTCGTGTTTTGCAATGATTAATTGTGCAATTCGCTCTCCATTTTCAATCACAAAATCTTCATGGGATAAATTTACTAAAATCACACCGATTTCTCCGCGATAATCGGCATCAACTGTTCCTGGAGAATTGAGAACAGTTATTCCCTTTTTGGCTGCTAATCCACTTCTTGGTCTCACTTGTGCTTCATAACCTATTGGTAATTCTATAAAAAGACCTGTTTTCACAATAGTTCTTTCTAATGCTTTTAATGTAATAGGTTCGGATAAATTAGCTCTTAAATCCATTCCTGCCGAAGCAATGGTTTCGTAATTGGGCAATTCGTGTTGTGATTTATTAATGATTCTGATGGTCATTTTATTTTGCTTTTCTTTTTATAATTCGAAGTAAGGTTTCTTTTTCGTTGTGATAAATAAAGTATAAAAATAGTGATAGTAAAACTATCTTCACTAAATAATTTTCTCTTAAGATTGGGATATAAAAAGAAACCGCTGAGAATACTATAGTCAATCCTAAATAACTGAGAATTTTATTCATATCATAAGGAATCGGATAGTTTTTTTGACCTAACTGATAGGATATAATCATCATACTGCCATAAGCCGAAATAGTTGCAATTGCTGAACCGTAATATCCTATTTTTGGAATTAAGATAAAATTCAAAGCTAAGGTTACAATTGCTCCAACGATGGAAATATAAGCACCCACTTTTGTTCTGTCTATAATTTTATACCAAACGGAAAGATTGGTATAAATTCCCAAAAAGAAATTGGCCAAAACTATCAATGGAATCACTTTATCAGCTTCCCAATAACTTGCAGTAGGAACCAAAAATCGTTTTAATAGATCGGCAAAGACAATGACAAACAAACAAATAAAGGAACCAAAAATGACAAAATATTTAGTTATTGTAGCATACGTTTGTTGTGCATTTTCATTGCTGGCGTGACTAAAAAAGAACGGTTCAATTCCTAAAGTATAAGCCGTTCTGAAAAGTACCATAAACATTCCTACTTTGTAACAAGCAGAATAAGCTCCAATATCAGCTTTGGAAACATGCAATTTTTCTAATAAAATTTTATCAAAATGTTCGTTAATGGCAAATGCAAGACCAGCTATTAAAATCGGGAAAGCATAGCTAATCATTCGCTTCCAAAGTTTGAAATCAAACTTCCAATTGATTTTCAAATAATCTGGTGAAAGGATGACAAAAGTTAGTAAACTAGCAATTAAATTGGCCACAAAAATGTAACCAACTTGAAAGTTTTCAAAATAAATTGTGTTGAAAAAACCATCGGGATTGGCACTTGCCAAAATAGGTAATAACAATAGGAAAAACAGGTTTAAAAGCACATTAATGACAACACTACCTATTTTAATAATGGCATATACCATTGGCCTTTTTGTTGCTCTTAATCTTGAAAATGGAATAATTGCCAAAGCGTCTAATACTAAAATCCAAATAGTGTATGTGACATACTCTATTTTTACACCAGACCATATTGAGAGTGTGTTTCTGAACAATAAAGCCAACCCTAAAAACGCAATTGAAGTCCAAAATATAGAAACCGTAGAAGTAGAAATTACCTTTTTCTTATTGTCTTCGGTGTTATAAAATCGGAAAAAAGCGGTTTCCATTCCATAAGACAAAATCACGTTGAAAAAAACCAACCAAGCAAATACGATAGACACATCCGCAAATTCTTGTTTAGGTAATTGGTCAACATACAAAGGATTAAGCAAAAAACTTATCATCCTCGGTAAAACCGTGGCTAAACCATAAATGGCTGTTTGCTTAAAAAGATTTTTATATAAACTCAAGGTGCTTTTTAGTTAATAAAACAAAAATAGGTTTTTATTAGATTATGAAAATCCATTTTTGTTAATAGTTTTAATAAAATGAAACCCTCGAGGTTCATATCCTTGATTGTAATAAAATCGGTGTGCTGGAAAATTTCCTGTAAAGGCATCAAGAACGATGCAGGTACAATTTAATTCGGTTGCTTTATCATCAATATAATTAGAAATTAGTTTGCCTATTCCTCTTTTTCGATAATCGGGATGTACTATAAAATTGTCAATTTCGATATATTTTCCAGTCCATAATTTGGTTCCAAACCAATATCCCGTCAAACCCATACATTTTCCATTTTCAAAAAAAGCTACTTGCTTGTAGTTATTGGGTAACATATCTTCTAGAAATGATTTATAGCGTTCAATAGTCATCTTTGGGTAGAGAAATTGTATCGTTTCAAACTGTTTTAAAATTTCTTCAATAGATGTAAGTTCTTTAATTTCCATTTTGGGAATTTTTATTTTAAAAGTAATAAAAAAGAGCCAACGATTGTTGGCTCTTTTTGAAAATATTATAAATTTAAAATTATCCTTTCAAAGCTTCAGCTCCACCAACAATCTCAAGGATTTCGTTAGTAATAGCTGCTTGACGCGCTTTATTGTAAGTTAATTTCAATTGGTTTCTTAATTCAGTGGCATTGTCTGTTGCTTTGTGCATAGCTGTCATACGCGCACCATGTTCAGAGGCAAAAGAATCTCTGATTGATTTATACAATTGTGTTTTTAACGATTTTGGAATTAACGTTAATACAATTTCTTCTTTTGTAGGCTCAAAAATATAATCACCGGTTGAAACTGGCTTGTCTGATTGAACTGGTGCAAGTGGCAAAAATTGTTCGGTTTGAACGATTTGTGTCGCAGCATTCTTGAACTGATTGTATACAATTTCGATTTTGTCATATTCACCAGAAATAAATTTCTCTGTCAATAAATCCGCAATTACGGCAACATTATCAAATGTAAGATGATCAAATATTTCGCTTTTATTTTCAACTACCGTATTTGTTTTTCTTAAAACATCATTTCCTTTTTTACCGATAGCAAAAATATCAACTTGTTTTCCTGCATATCCTTCTGCAACTACTTTTGCTTGTTTTATTACATTGGTATTAAATGCACCGCATAAACCACGGTTTGATGTTATAGCTACAATCAATACTTTGTTGATTTGACGTTGTGTAGTGTATTCTCCACCAGCATCACCATCTAAAGTAGCACTAACGCTTTGCAATAATTCCGTTAATTTTTCGGCATAAGGTCGCATTGCTGTAATAGCATCTTGTGCTTTTTTCAACTTTGCAGCAGAAACCATTTTCATCGCCGATGTTATTTGCATCGTTGACTGAACGGAAGTAATTCTATTACGGATTTCCTTTAAGTTTGCCATATAAAAGTTAGAGGTTAGAAGTTAGAGGTTAGAAGTTAGAAGAAGGAAGGTAACTTCCCACTTCTAACTTCCCACTTCCCACTTAGTTGTATTTTGCTGAAATTTCTGTTGCTGCTTTTACTAAAACATCAGTGATGTTGTCGTCTAACTTACCTGCTTTTAAAGCATCCAAAGTATCTCTGTGTTTGTTGTTCAAGTATTCGATATAATCTCTTTCGAATTCTTTTACTTTGTTTACAGGAACGTTTCTCAACAAGTTTTTAGAACCTACATAGATAATCGCTACTTGGTCTTCTACTGTGTAAGGATCGTTAACTGCTTGTTTCAAAATTTCAACGTTTCTTTTTCCTTTTTCAATTACGTTTAAAGTTACTGCATCCAAATCAGAACCAAATTTTGCAAACGCTTCCAATTCACGGAATTGTGCTTGGTCTAATTTCAAAGTTCCAGCTACTTTTTTCATTGATTTAATCTGTGCATTACCTCCAACACGAGATACCGAAATACCTACGTTGATTGCTGGACGAACTCCAGAGTTAAATAAATCTACATCCAAGAAAATTTGTCCGTCAGTAATCGAAATTACGTTTGTTGGGATATACGCAGAGACGTCACCAGCTTGTGTTTCGATAATTGGTAAAGCGGTTAATGAACCACCACCTTTTACGATTGGTTTTAACGAATCTGGTAAATCGTTCATGTTTTTGGCAATATCATCATCAGCAATAACTTTTGCTGCTCTTTCTAATAATCTTGAGTGAAGATAGAAAACGTCTCCAGGATATGCTTCACGACCTGGTGGTCTTCTTAATAATAAAGAAACCTCACGATATGCTACAGCTTGTTTTGATAAATCATCATAGATAATCAAAGCAGGACGACCTGAATCTCTAAAATATTCTCCAATAGCAGCACCAGCGAATGGAGCATAAACTTGCATCGGAGCAGGATCAGAAGCATTAGCAGCAACTATTGTTGTATAAGCCATAGCTCCTTTTTCTTCTAATGTTTTGGCAATGTTCGCTACTGTTGACGCTTTTTGACCAATAGCAACATAGATACAAAATACTGGTTGACCAGCATCATAGAATTCTTTTTGGTTCAAGATAGTGTCAATACAAACCGTAGTTTTACCTGTTTGACGGTCACCAATTACTAACTCACGTTGTCCACGTCCAACTGGAATCATCGCATCGATAGATTTGATACCTGTTTGTAATGGTTCAGTTACTGGTTGACGGAAGATAACTCCAGGAGCTTTTCTTTCTAATGGCATTTCGAATAATTCACCTCCAATTGGTCCTTTACCGTCGATTGGCTCACCTAAAGTATTCACAACACGACCAACGATTTGTTCACCTACTTTTAAGGAAGCAATACGTTGTGTTCTTTTTACTGTTGATCCTTCTCTAACTCCAGTTGATGGTCCCAAAAGTACAACTCCTACGTTGTCTTCTTCTAAGTTCAAAACGATAGCTTCTAATCCGTTGTCGAATTGTACTAACTCACCGTATTGAGCATTAGATAAACCATAAACAAGAGCGATACCATCACCTACTTGAAGTACGGTACCAACTTCTTCTAATGTAGCTCCAGATTGAAATCCTTCTACTTGTTTCTTTAATATTGCTGAAATCTCAGCAGCTTTAATTTCCGCCATTTTGATATATCTTTAATGGTAATTTAATTACTAAACTCTCTTTTTAATTCTTGCAATCTGTTTGCCACAGAAGCATTGTATTGCTTATCGCCTATTCTTAAAATAAATCCACCAATAATTTTTGGATCTACTATGTTTTCAATAGTTATTTTTTTATCTGAAATTGTAGCAATTTTGGCTAATACTTTACTTTCTAAATCGGCTGTGATTGGAAAAGCTGTAGTAACTTTTGCAACCTCAACGTTATTCATTTGATCAAACAAAGTATTGAACTGTGATGCAATTTCAGCTAAAATTTCAAATCTTTTGTTTTCGTGTAACAATCTGAAAAGTGATTTGGTTTCGGATTGAACAGCAACAAAAACTTCTGAAAGTGCATTCATTTTCACTTCAGATGAAATAATTGGACTTGATAAAAAATCTATCAGTTCTGCGCTACCAGCAATTGAAGCAACGATAGATACCATATCTTCGTTTACTTTATTTGCATTCCCATTGGAAACGGAAATTTCTAAAATTGCTTTCGCGTATCTAATCGCAGCTCTTGACATACCGATTAATTTAATTTAACATCACCTAACATTTTCTCAACCAATTTGGTTTGAGATTCTTTGTTAGATAATTCGTCTTTTAATAATTTTTCTGCGATGTCTAGTGACAAAGTTGAAACTTGAGCTTTCAATTCAGCCATAGCAGCATTTTTTTCGCTTTGGATTGAAGCTTTTGCTTGCTCAATCATTTTTTGTCCTGCTGTTTGTGCTTCTGTTTTGGCATCGTTAATCATTTTATCTTTGATTTCACGAGCTTCTTTCATCATACTATCGCGCTCTAATCTTGCATCAGCCAATAATTTTTCATTGTCTGATTTCAAGTTTTGCATTTCTCTCTTTGCATTTTCTGCCGAAAGTAAAGCATCTTTTATACCTTCTTCTCTTTCGTTAACGGCATCAAGAATTGGTTTCCAAGCAAATTTTTTCAATAGGAAAACAAGTGCAAGAAACAAAACTGTTTGCATGATAAACAAACCTAATGAAAACTGTCCAAATAATTCTTCCATTATATTATATCTTAAATTAAAATTCTGTTTAATAGTAAACAAAAGCTACAACCAACCGTTATAGCTTTTGTTAAAAATTTTTGATTAAACTGCAAATAAAGCAGCGAAACCAATACCTTCAATAAGCGCAGCAGCAATAAGCATAGCTGTTTGGATTTTTCCAGTAGCTTCTGGTTGACGAGCAATAGCATCCATTGCAGAACCACCGATTCTACCAATACCAATACCTGCTCCGATAACTACTAATCCAGCTCCAATAATTTTAGGAATTTCCATAATGTATATATATATTTAATTAAACATTCAATTTATTGTAGATTGAAGATTAATGATTTAAGAATTTAATATTTGCATTCTCAAATCAGCCATTTACAATCTTAAATCTTAGTGATGAGCTTCCTCATGGTGATGTTCTTCAACAGCCGAACCAAAATATAGTGCTGCTAACATCGTGAAAATATAGGCTTGTAACAAGGCAACTAAAACTTCAAGTAATGACAATACAAACGCTAAGAAGAACGATAATGGACTTCCAATTGGGCTGTTAAATGTGTACATCAAAGCAATTAAACTCATTAATACAATATGTCCAGCTACCATATTTGCATACAAACGAATCATTAATGAAAATGGTTTAATAATAGTTCCCAATAATTCTATTGGAGCTAGAATAAATTTCATTGGAACTGGCACTCCTGGCATCCAGAAAATGTGTCCCCAATAATCTTTCTTTGCTGTAAAGGTTGTAATCAAATAAGTTATGATAGCTAATGCAGCTGTAAAAGCAATGTTACCTGTAACGTTTACTCCTAGCGGCGTTAATCCGAACATATTTAAAAACCAAATAAAGAAAAAAGTGGTCAATAAAAAGCTCATGTATTTTTTATAATGCTTCTCTCCAATATTTGGGATAGCAATATCGTCTCTGATGTATAAAATAATTGGTTCGAAAAATCTTCCAGCGCCTTTAGCAATAGAACCATTTTTCTTGTATGATTTCCCTAAACCTGCAAATAAGGATAACATTATCAAACCAACGATAAGTATCATTAAAACGTTTTTAGTGATTGAAAAGTCAAGTGGTTTTGCATTGGTCACATGTCCTTTTTCATCTTCAGTAAAAGTTCCTGCTGAGTCTGTTTTATAAACTTTTCCGTCGTGGTGATTTATTTTGTAGAAGTTTCCGTTTGACTCAGCAACTGCTTCGCCGTGTTCAAATTTTGAAGAAGAGAAGAAATGAATACCATTATCCCATAGAATTACTGGTAATGAAAAACCAACATGTGTTAAATGCTCTTCTTCTTTGCCATAAGTGAAAAAAGTGAAGTCGTGAGAGTCTAACAAGTGATGTTTCACATAATTTTTACGCTCTAACGCGGCTTTTTCTTCTTCAGATAAATTTTGAGGAACTTCATGCGTTTCTTTAGTTTTTACTTCTGTTTCGGTAGAAACTTTTACAGTATCAACAGTTGGGTTAGCAAAACTAAATAAAGGCAAACACGCAACTAAAGTTGCTACAATAAAGTGGAGTGGTTTTTTTGAAATCACCATATCTGACAATTAACTTAAATTAACTTTTTTCAAATTTGGTGCAAAAGTACAATATTAATTAATATTAAAAAGTATATGTTTTATTTTTTTTGACAGAATTATCAATTTAAGAACGATTTATTGCTTATTATTTAAAATTCTGATGGTTACCAACGTTTCTATTGTCAAAAAGTAAATAAATATAATAAAAAAACTCATTTTTTCTGTTGGTGTTTTAGGAAGATTTAAATTCAAAATGGGTCTTAAAAAAACATACGCTAAAACCATCTTTAATGAAGTGATCAGTAAAAAAGTATATCCCACCGAATTGATGTTGTTTTGTTTGACTTTATCTAAAATTAAAATAAGCAATGTAGAAAAGAAAAAGAAGAACAAATACAGCAAAGAAATTGAGTAAACGAAATCTACTTCATATTTTTCGAGAGCAAAAAAATGAAACAATAATTTGTGAATTATAAAACCTATTATCCCTAATATTAAAAGAGTGAAAATGGTTTTGAATTTTTCTAAGTTCATACTATTCGTTATCTGATTTGTTAATTTCTTTCAACTGACGGTTGATGTTGTAGAAAGCTATAGCTACGCCAAGAAGGGTTAAAGTTTTGACATATAATCGGTGAGGATTGGAATATTTCTCGTCAAGCCATCGGCCAAAATAGGCAAACAAAAAAACTATAACTCCCATTTGGATTGGAATGTTTATGAGAGTCAACCATTTGTTACGCTGTTTTTTCTTCTGTGGATTGTTCATTGGTAATCATGTTTTTTACATGAGGTTTCATCACACAAGAAGCGCTAAATTCAGCACCTGGTTCTACTGAAAGTTTGCCACAAATTACTTCACCTTGAATGTGAGCTTTTGACTTTATGTTTAGTATTTCCTGAACTTGAATTTTACCATGAAACTTACCTTCGATATCGGCATTTTTGCAAATAATATCACCTGTTACACTGCCTGCAGGACCAATCACTATTTTCCCTTTCGAATGAAAATTTCCAACTAAATGGCCATCTAAACGAAAATCTGCAGGAGAAACAATATCTCCTTTTATAGAAGTTCCTTCAACAATTCTGTTTGTTTTACCTAATAAATCGGTATAGGATTTTGGGCTTTTTTCAAACATGATTTATCATTTTTTACCAGGTTTATCCATTTGAGGTGATGGTGGTAAACCGAATTGACTATCGTTTTCTTCCATCCCTTTTTGTGGATTTTTTGGTTGATTAATATCTTGTTTTTTTGAATTATTAGCTGGTGTTTGCTCTTGGTTTTGTGCTGGTTTTTCTTGTTGAGCAACAGGTGCTTTTTCAATAGTGCCATCCCAGTTTGGTGGTGGCGGATTGTCTGCTAAATTACCGGCTAAGAATTCGTCTAAATTCTTTTTGATTTGAACAATTGTATAATTTTCCGCTGAAATAATTATGGCTTTTTCTTGCACTTTATAATCCTTGTAGTCTTTTAATATTGAAACAATTCCTTTGGCCAAATCTTCTGAATTTATTCCGTGAATAACCACAAAATTGTCCGTCATGGTATAAATATCAAGGGATACGGAAAGTTTATTTAAACTTCTATCGGCAATGAATTTTTTGATTTTATCACGGAGAATTTTAGTGTTTTTGTCCTCAAAATCTTTTGTGCTGTAAAGAATTTTCCAATTTTTAGAATCGTTTTTTGATAATTGCAAAGCCATTAGTTTTGGAATATCAACATTCAGTTGTTTTTCGGCTCTTTTACCTTCTTCGCTGTTTGGATAATTGAGCGAAACAAAATTTAATGCTTTGGCATATTCGTCAAGTCCGCTTAATTTTCCAACAACATTAGCTTTAAGCAATTCAAATTTTGGCACAATTTCATCACCCGCAAATCTATCAATTGCTTGTTCTGTTGCTGTTAATACTTCTTTGAATTCGCCATTTTGATATTTCTTATAGGTGCTTTCATAAACTGCTTTTGGGGAATCACTTGAGTCTGCAATTTCATTTTCTGGATTGTTCAAAATCTGAGCGTATCTCGAATTTGGATATTCTGAAATGATTCTTGATTTCATTTCTTCCGCTTTGCCTTTATCAATAATTTCATAAATCTTATACAAGTTATACATTGAAGGCAAAACCAATCGTTCTTCTGGATTGAAATCCAATAATCGTTCTAATTTATTAGCCGCTAGTTGGTATTCTTTGAACTTCTCTTTGTAAATAACACCCAGTTGATAATAGGCAAAATTTCTTTCTTTGCTCAAACTATCGATTACGGTTTGAGAAGTCGGAATTTGACTGATATAAAAGTCGGCAGAAAATCTTTCGTCAACAACTACTGAGTCCTTTTCTGTTTTTCCTCCTTTTTTGTCTTCTTGTTCAAAAGCTATGTCTTCATTTGTTTTGCTAGACATTGACGAAACCCTCCAATTATCTTGTAATGAACGTTTTCCCCAGTTTTTCAAGAATTCTTTTTTTCCGTAGGCAACTGTGGTTGGATTGTAAAAATAAAAATCTCCTCCACTTCCCGAAGACGGTTTGCTAACTGGTGGTAATGTTGTATTAGGTTTGTTTTTGCTGGAACTAATATTCGAGTCTATTTGACCATCGTTTTTTTCTTGATTTTCTTTTATAATAGCTTCTTTTTCGGCTATCATTTGAAGTTTTTCTTCTTGCTGTTTTAAGTCTAAAATATAGTTTTCAAAATATATTCTTTTGGCACTATCTGACATGCCATACAAAGAAATAATACTGTCATTTCTTTGCGCAATTCCTTCGTATTTGATGACATCTTCAAGATTTTCTCTTTTCTTTTTTATTAAATTATATTCTCGAGTTCTTGGTTTTAATTGCACCAAAGTGCTATCATAATATTTCCCGGCAGTAACATATTCTGCAGAATTGAAATGTATATCGGCTAAGTTTCTATAATTAGAAGCCACGAGATATGGATCTCTAGATTTATCTCCTAAAGAATAATTATAAAATGCCTTTGCTTCTTTGTAGTTTTTCTTTCTGTCATAAAACAATGCCATCTGGTGATCTAAAACATCAAGGAATGGTCTGTTCTCTCTATCTTTTAAAAGTTCATTGTATTTGTTAATAAAAGCTAATGTATCGCCATGCTCATAATCAAAATATTCTGCACGACGAATATGGGAATGGATCACATATTCTCTTCCTGCTTTTCGTTTCATATCAATTATTGATTGATACATTGCCAAAGCACTATCTTTTTGTTTTAACTCTTCAAAAAGTTGTCCCAGAATAAATTTATATCTCGATTTTTCTTCGTTTGATTTAGTATATTCAATAGCGATTTTTAGTTTGGAAACAGCACTGTCTTTTTCTTCAAGATTTAAAAAAGCTTGTGCTAAAGTAGCATTGGCATCGGCAAAAATTTGATCTTTAAATTTTATTTCTTTCAATAATTTAGTAAGATTATTAACGGCTATGGCATCATTTTCAAGGCGCATATTGGTTTTTTCTCTCCAAATTTTAACTTCATAAATTTTATCGCTACTTGGATATTTGTAAAGTACATAATTGAATGCCTCAAGCGCAGGCACAAATCGTTGGTCATAATATCTAGATTTTCCTAAAAGTAAATGCGCTTCGTCCATTTGAGGATTTTTTTCTGATCCCTCAATGTACATGGAGTGTTTTTGGATTGCTTTGGTTGCCTTGGTTTCGGCTCTTTCAAAATTGGCATTTTTAGTATCGCCAGGCAACATTACATCTTCTTTTATTTGCATTCTTTCTACTGGAAGACGTTCCCAAAAATTATCAATATTTCCTAGTTTTACGTCTTCAATTCCTTTGTCTAGCGCCATTCCTCCATTATACAAAATATTGTCCTTGGTACTCAATGCATGAGAATTTCTAGACAGAAATGTGTTTTTCTTGGTAGAACAGGCTATCAAAAAAACAAGTAATCCCGTAAAAATTAAATATTTAATAGTATTGGTTTTCAAAGCAAAACGTTTTTATAATAACGTGAAAAAGTTATAAATAGTATAACTAACGGGTAAAAATACGTTTCTTTTTGATATGGCAAAAAATTACACGGCAAAAAATGCTTCCAATTCTTTTAATGTTTCTGGTGATGTTTGAATATCTTTCACTACTTCACCAAGATGCAATGCTACAATACGATTACAAACCTCAACTGTGTGCACTAAATCGTGGCTAGAAACTAAAACGGTAACCTCAGGATTATCGGCTAATTCTTTGATGATTTTTTTCAATCTGTTCACTGTAGTTGGATCTAAATTAGCAAATGGTTCGTCGAGGATTATCACTTCTGGATTTCCTATTAAAGTAGCGATGATGCCTACTTTTTTCATATTTCCTTTGGATAAATCACGAAGGTATTTTTTGCTGTTTAAAATTTCACCGTTGAAAAACTCTACGTGCTTATTAAGTAAAGCATCTACGTCGGCTTTGTTTTGTCCGCGTAATTCACCTATGAAATAAAAATATTCTTCGGCAGTTAAATAACCAATCAAAAAGCTCTCATCAATAAAAGCGGCAGTGAAAGGTTTCCAAGCTTCGCTTGTATTTACTTGAATAGTGTTATTAATAATATGTCCAGTACTTGGTTGAATTAAATCTAAAAGTAAGCTGAAAAAAGTAGTCTTTCCAGCGCCATTATTTCCTACCAACCCAAAACTTTGTCCTTTTGGAATTTCTAAGTTAGCAATGTTAAGCACTTTTTTGCCTGCTGTATATGTTTTTGAAAGGTTGTTGACTTGTATCATTTTTAGAGTAATTAGTAGTTTTTGAATAGTAATTAGCTTTTTTGTTTGTAAGCAGCAATAGTTGCGTATTTTTCGGATTTGTAGATTTTTTCGATTTTAGTAAAAACATAATTTCTAAAGGCAAAACCCAAAACTCCCGCAGCAGCTACAAATAGTAATCCAACATTTGGTGAAAATAAGAAATAACCAAGAGCATACAATGCCATAGGTAAAAGCATTTTTGGAATAGCAATCAGCATGGTTTTTACATTAAACGCTTGCTTGTCGCCAAAAGCTTGTTTGCTTGTGGTTAAATCAATTGGTGTTTTTACAAACGCACCGCCAAGCATAACCAAATGTGAATTGACACCAATATTGAAAATAGCAGCAACCACAATGATTAAATAGGTATGCAATCCAAAATACAAATAAAATGAAGCTAATAGTGTGGAAATTACTGTGCCAATTACCATCAACCACCATTTTGAACTGATGTATTCACGGTATTGAATGTTTTGGCTCATCATCAATTGGTAATAAGCACTATCCCAACTTGGGATAAACTGACCAAAAGTGAATAAAAATCCACCTGAAACAAAGATGCCAGCAAAAACTTTCATCGCAGGATTGTCATAAGCTTCTATTGAACTTGTGAAAAACAATAAGCCATAAAAAATGAAAACCACACTCATAATAACTGTTGTTCTAGAGCGTTTGTTTCTTTTTAATAAACGAATGTCGTTTTTAAGAAATGTTCCCAAACTACCAAATTGGTCAAGCCAAGTATAATTTTCGGTTTTGGCTTCTTCGCTTTTCTTAGCCAATCCTTCATCAAGGTTTAAATTATTTTTAAAATATTGGAATGAAAAATAATAGGCCGCAATCATTAAAATAACTGGGATTAAAAACAAATAATTGGTAGTATAAAGTCCTTGAAAAAAAGGTTGTGTATAAATAGTAATGTCAAAAATAGTATAATATTGTGTCAATCCCAATCCAACAAAAATGGTTAAAACGGCGTAAAAAACAACATTTTTATTGTTGACAAGAACATTGATGAAATTATTAAAATAAAACAATGAAAACATGGCAATATGCCATAATATGGCTTGATAACCGTACCCTTTCATCAACAAAACAACGGTAAAAGGAAGAAAGAAAAAAGCATGTGTCCAATTAAAAAATGATAACGCCGTTTTTCCTAATGAAAAATGAACGATAGTACTTTTTTTTATGGGCAATGTCAATAATGGTCTGATGTTCATTACTGGCATTTTTTGGAGAAAATAGCGAATAAGTAAATCGACTACTAAATAATAAATCATAAACTTATTTACAGTTTCTAATGGTTCATATCCTTCATCTTTCAAGATAAAGAAAACTGCAGTTCCTAATATTGCAAAACAAGCAATGAAATATAAAGCTGCCAAACCCATGACGATTTTCAAAGCGAGGTTTGACCCAAAAGAAGCTGAGCGTAAAAATGATTTCCACTCAAGCATAATGAAATGTTTAAACATAGTGCGTTTTTTTTGGTTGATGAATTAGTTTCTAAAAGTAGAAAAATGTTACACGTTATTTTACAAATTCATATTCTGGATAGGTTTCTTTTAAATAGTCAGAAGCCTTGGATGGAATTAAAATCAAGACAATATATGAGGTCAAAAACAACACCACAAAAAGTAAACTAAAAACTGCCAAAAACCATTCAGGATAATGATTCCCACTTAATCGACAAGCAAATTGAACCACTATATTCAGCACACCAGAAACGGAACTGTACCCAAAAATAATATCTTTCAGCAACCATCGTTTCCCAGTCTTGACGGTTTCCATTTTTTGCTTTTTTAACAAAAAGACTATTCCAATAATAAAACTAACAATCAAAAATCCTATCAGCCACTGCATTATTTCATATCCTTCTTGAAAAAATTTCAGTAAATAATAAAGAATTCCGATGCTTGAAAAAGTACCTATTATTTTGGGTAAGCTAAAAAAGGATTTCAGCTCTTTTAATACCATTTTGTTGTATTTGCTGTGCAAAGCTCCTTTTCTTTTGTCCACCACTTCCATAAAACCGAAAACCCCAAATTTTTTAAATTCTAATTGCAACGCTTGTTCAAAAGAGAGTTTCGGATTTTCTTGCCATTGTTCTTCAATAGCATTAGCCAAATGATCGACTAACTCGGTTTGTAAATCATAATATTCAACATAATGCTGGCGCGTGAAAACGTATAGTTTTTCTATTTGATCTTTACTTAATTTCATATTAAAAACTTAATTTAGGATTCACAATACTTTGCATATTCTTAATAAATTCTTCCAATTCTGCTAATCGGTTAACGGTTTCGGTAGTGCCTTTTTCGGTGAGTTTATAATATTTTCTCAAACGATTATCTACGTTTTCTATTTCTACTTCCAGTACACCTTCGGCTTCTAGTTTATGCAACGCAGGATACAATGCTCCTTCGGTTATTTTCAATTCACCCTTAGTAATATCCTTTACTTTTTGGGTGATTTCATAACCATACATTCTGCCATTTTCTTCCAATAGTTTCATTACTATCGTAGTTAAACTTCCTTTGTATAATTGAGAGTTTTTCATGTCATCATCATTTTGAAAAACAAATATACATAAGTTTTCTATATACCTAATATTCTTATGTAATAAATTTTATTTTTCTTTAAAAGTGATTCGTTTGTTACCTTTGCAAAAAATATCATTTCATGTCAGCCTTTTATAAATTACACATCAAAGAAGTAAAACACGAAACACCCAATGCGGTTTCTATTGCTTTTACCATTCCTAGTGAATTAAAATCAGTTTATCAGTTCATCGCAGGTCAATACATCAACTTAAAATTGACGCTAGACGGACAAGAAATTCGTCGTGCGTATTCCATTTGTTCTTCGCCTAATAGTGATGAACTGCGCATTGCCATCAAGTCTGTAAAAAATGGTCATTTCTCTAAATTTGCCAACGAAAATATAAAAGTGGGTGACATTCTAGAAGTAAGTCCGCCAGAAGGAAGATTTACCTTTGAACCCAACAGTGAAAGACAAAAAAACTATGCGGCTTTTGCAGCTGGTAGCGGAATAACTCCAATAATGTCTATTCTAAAATCGGTTTTAGAAAGCGAACCAAAAAGCACTTTTGTATTGGTTTATAGCAATAAATCTGTCGAGGAAACCATTTTTCATAACGAATTACATGACTTGCAACTGAAATATGTTGGACGCTTTTTTGTGCATTATGTTTATAGTCAAGTAAAAATAGAAAACGACCTTTTTGGCAGAATTGATAAGTCGGTTGTTAACTTTGTTTTGAATAACAAACACAAAGAAATAACGTTTGATAAATTCTATTTGTGTGGACCAGAAGAAATGATAAATCTCGTTTCCAATGTTTTAAAAGAACATAACGTTGCCGATAAAAACATCAAATTTGAGTTGTTCTCGACTTCAACAAAAGAAAATACCAGTGCAAGTTCACAAGAAGGACATACCAAGATCACGATAATGGTGGATGATGAAGAAACCACTTTTGAAATGTCACAAAAACAAACCGTTCTCGAAGCTGCTTTAAAACAAGGTATTGATGCGCCTTATTCTTGTCAAGGTGGTATTTGTAGTTCTTGTTTGGCTCGAATTACAAACGGTTCAGCCGAAATGAAAAAGAATTCTATTTTAACCGATGGTGAAATTGCAGAAGGATTAATTTTAACCTGTCAAGCTCATCCAACATCTTCTGAGATTTATGTAGATTATGATGATGTTTAGATTGAAGATTGTTGATTGACGATTTTTGATTTTCAGATTTTAAAATTGATTTTGATTATTGTAATTGAAAATGCGAAACAAGCTCGAAATATTTAAAAAAGCTCCTGACCTTTTGGATGAACCCGAAGTTCAGGAGCTTTTGGATTATTGTGAACGATTGGAAGACGAGTTAATTGACTTGAAATTTGAAAAAGAAAAAAGCAAAGAACTCATTATGCTCGACATGATTAAAGAAGTTATAAAAGGTTGCAATGCTATTGAAAAAGAGCAATTGGAACACGAGCGATTTGGTTATGAAGCACCCAATTATCAAGCTACAATTTCCAATTTAAAAAGTTATATTTTAGAAATTTGCAGAATAAATAAAATTTATTTGTGATTATTTTAAACCATTAAGAAATTCAGAAAAGTAAAGGCAAAACTTAATGAAACTTTAGTTCTTAATGGTTCAAAACTAAATCAATCTTATCCACAACACTTTCCACAGAAATACTTCGAATAGCATCTTCATAACCTGCAACTGTTTTATTCCCATAAACCGAAGTTGGCAATAATGGATACTTTTCTCTATCGGCAGTTAAACAATTTTCCAAAGGTTGGTTGAAAGGTACAAATCCGGCAAAAGGATGTGTTGCGCCCCAAAGCGTAATGACTTTTGTTCCAAGCATCGCAGCAATATGAGCATTTCCACTATCCATGGAAAGCATCACATCGAGATTAGAAATTAAATCCAATTCTTTTGAGAAAGTGAGTTTGCCTGGAACATTTATGGCATTATCCTTTCCTTTTGCTAAAAAATTTAGAATTTCTATTTCTTGGTTTCCACCACCAAAAAGGAAGATTTTATACTTATTGTTTTCTGCTAATTCATCTATTACTTTTTTCATTAAATCAAGCGGATAGACTTTACCTGGATATTGAGCAAAAGGTGCAATTCCAATCCATTTATCATCCTGTTTTTCTCCAGAAAGTTGAATGATTTCATTGGATAAAACTGCTTTCTCAGGAAATTTTGGATTAGAAATGTCAACAGAAAAACCAAGTTGTTTAAACGTATCAACATGTCTCTCGACCATTGATTTTAAGGGTTGAAAGATTTTGTTTTCGGCACGAGTTAAGGCTTTTTTTTCAACTCTGCCTTTGTCTGTAAACGCCACTTCCTTTCCACTCGAAGTAAATAGAGTTCGCACAATTTTCGAACGCAAAACATCATGTAAATCGGCAACAGCATCAATGTTTAACTGCTTTAAATCAGAATGTAATTTCAACAAACCCAAAAAACCTTTGTGTCTTCCGTTCACATCAAAAGTAAAAAAATCCACATTGGGAATTCCATCAAAAAAAGGTTGGAAAAAAGGACGTGAAACCATCGTGATTTTTACACTTGGGTTTTGTTGCACAAATGCTCTAATTACTGGAACCGTCATTGCAACGTCGCCCATGGCGGACAATCGGATAACGGCTATATGTTTGATTTTGTTTGACAATAGATTTTCGGAATTATTTTTTATTCTGATACAACACCGGATTCAAATCGTCATCGTTGTACATTTTCATTTGCTTGTACACTTTCATGAATTTGTCTCCGTTTTCGATATCGGTTAATAAGTCGTTGATGGAAATAAACATATCGTTTTTTTGGTCCAACAATACATTTAATTTTTCTTGACATTTGGCTCTGTGTTCTGCCGAAGCCTCAGCACGATTGGCTTCTTCACTCATATGGTAAATTTTCAAAGCCAAAATTGACAAACGATCAATTGCCCAAGCAGGACTTTCGGTATTGATTTTAGCATTTGGTTTTATTTGAACATCCTTGTGTTTTTGAAGAAAATAACTGTCAATATATTCCACCATATCTGTACGAACTTGGTTTGAAGCATCGATTTTTCTTTTTAAAACCAAAGCGGCAACTGGATCAATATTAGGGTCACGAATGATGTCTTCATAATGCCATTGAACTGTGTCTACCCAGTTTTTGGCATACAATAAATATTCAATAGTTCCTTTTTCATAAGGATTTAAGGTTGGTTGATATACGTCATCTATAACGTGATAATCCTTAATGCTTTGTTCAAAAATTGGAAAGGCAAACTGTGAAAACATAATAGTAAAATTTTATTGCAAAGATAGTTTTTATACTTTTACCCAAACATACAAATTTTTTGGCTTTATGCACATTCATTATATTTCAGAACAAAATAGTATTCTAAATCAGTTTTTAGCAGAAATTCGCGATGTTACCATTCAAAAAGACAGTATGCGTTTCAGAAAAAACATTGAACGTATCGGCGAGATAATGGCGTATGAATTGAGTAAAACCTTGGATTACAAAAAAATTGAGGTTCAAACACCACTTGGAATAAAAAAAACAACCACTATTTCGGAACCTGTTGTTTTGTGTTCTATTCTTCGTGCTGGATTAGCTTTACACACTGGATTTATGAACTTTTTTGATGATGCCGAAAACGGTTTTGTGTCTGCTTATCGTCATCATTATGATAATGATGATAAATTTGATATTTTGGTTGAATACCAAGCAGCACCATCGTTTGAAGGAAAAAATTTGATTTTAATTGATCCCATGTTAGCCACAGGGCAATCGATTGTAGCTGTTTTACACAAATTACATTTGGAACAAAAACCAAAAGAAATTCACATTGCTGTAGTAATTGCAGCGCCAGAAGGCATAGCCTTTTTAGAAAAGAATCTTCCTGAAAACTGTCATCTTTGGGTTGCTGCACTAGACGAAAAACTTAACGAAAAAAACTATATTATTCCTGGTCTTGGTGATGCTGGCGACTTGGCTTATGGCATCAAGCTATAATTGCGCAAAAAAGACAAAAAAACTTCCCACAATTACTGATAACAATACTATTTCCTGATATATTTTGTTTTGAGCGTATTCGATATTGTTTGTTCCCATCACGGCTAATGGAAAAAAGGTGAAAAGCAAGATAGAATTATCTTTTTCTGGCGAAATTAAGAATACGACTACTCCAATCAAAAATCCAAAAATCATTTTCTTATAGGATGCCTGAAGGATTAAAGGTCTATTAGTAATAGAAAAAATCATTGAAAAGACAAAATAGACAGCAATAATAGCATAAAAAGACAACGCTAGATTCTGAAAATTATTGGTGAAATAATCAAGTTGAAAATTGGTTTGTGTTTGTTTTACAATGTAACCAATCCATGATGGGTCAAAAATTAAGGCAACAAAAACAAATATTACCGATGTGGCAAAAAAAGCAACAAATGGTAATAACCAATTTCTGTAATCTCTAGAGGCATGAAAAATTATAGATACATACACTAAAACAATAAAAAGAATACACCAAAAATGAAATAAGCTGGCGATGAAAATCCATATAGAAGCGTCAAATATTTTCTCTTTTGGCGATTTTAGAGTTTGTAATGATATCATTCTTCTGATAGCTAAAAGCAAAAAGAAATTAGCAAATAATAGGCTTGAATTATTAAAAACTGAAGGAAAAAGTATTAGAAATAAGAAAAAAAGAAATATGGCATAACTGCTGTTCTTTGTTAATCCGTTTTTTTTAACAATAAAATTGACAAAGAAAAAAGAAGCTACTAAAAGTATGGCTAATAAAGTGTTTTGTGAAAAGCTATTCGTAGCTTTTACAGCATCCGAATGGCTTGACTGATAAAGGAAAAAAAACAATAATAGTAAAACTACAACTAAAGAATAGTTTATAATAGTTGATTTTTTAAAAATGCTTGTAATCATGAGGATATTTTATACATTTGTGCTGTAAATATAACATTTTATAAAATGAAAGCATTTTTTGAAGGCATTCAAACGTTATTTGTAGATTTCTTGTTCATACCGCTTGACCTTTTGCGTCAATTAGAATTAAGCAATTGGTGGTTAGCAAACATGGTAAGTTGGACATTAATGATTGTATGTTCCTATTATATTGTGTATTGGTGTAAACAATTACAATCTCACCAAGACAATAACGAAGAAAACCAAGATACAACGGCTCATTCTTTTTTAAAATAAAACACCTTAATCCCATAAGGGAAAAAGCAAAGTTATTTTAAATCATTGCCAATATCTTTTCTAAAATACATCTTATCAAAATGTAGTTTATCTATATTTTGGTAAGATTTTTTTATGGCTTCTTTAAAATTATCTCCATAAGAAGTGACTGCTAAAACTCTACCGCCATTACTCACAATTTGTCCGTTTTCCATTTTTGTTCCTGCATGAAAAACTATTGAATCTTCTATGTTTTCTATTCCTGAAATAACTTTCCCTTTTTCATACTCTTCAGGATAACCGCCAGAAACTACCATTATCGTTGTGGCACTTCTTTCATCAATTTCCAGAGTTACTTCATTCAATTTTTCATCGGCAACCGCTTGAAACAATTCCACCAAATCCGATTTTATCCTTGGCATTACCACTTCTGTTTCTGGATCACCCATTCTAACATTATATTCTATAACAATTGGCTCACCTTTTACGTTGATTAAACCAATAAAAACAAACCCTTTGTATTCAATTCCGTCTTTTTGCAAACCGTCAATCGTTGGTTTTACAATTCGGTTTTCAATTTTATCCAATAAAATTTTATCTGCAAAAGGCACTGGAGAAACTGCTCCCATTCCACCAGTATTCAATCCTGTATCGCCTTCACCAATTCGTTTATAATCTTTGGCAGTTGGAAGAATTTTATAATTTTTGCCATCAGTCAAAACAAAACAACTCAGTTCAATTCCGTCTAGAAATTCTTCAATAACCACTTTAGCGCTTGCAGTTCCAAATTTGGAATGAACCAACATGTTTCGTAATTCCGTTTTTGCTTCTTCTAAATCCTGAATAATCAAAACTCCTTTTCCTGCAGCTAATCCATCCGCTTTTAAAACATATGGAGGTTGTAATGTTTCTAAAAACTGGCACCCTTTTTCAACTGTTTCTTTTGTAAAACTATCATACGCAGCTGTTGGAATTGCATGTCTTACTAAAAATTCTTTGGCAAATTCTTTACTACCTTCCAATTGTGCGCCTTTTTGGGATGGACCAATTACTGGAATATGGTTTAATTCAGAATCATTTTTGAAGAAATCATAAATTCCATGTACTAATGGGTCTTCAGGTCCAACAACAACCATTTCAATTCGCTCTTGAAGAACTGTTTTTTTAATAGCTTCAAAATCTAAAATATTTAGGTCAAAATTGGTTGCAATAGTTTCAGTTCCAGCATTTCCAGGAGCTACAAAAAGCTTCGTGCAGAGTGAACTTTGAAGCATTTTCCATGCTAAAGCATGTTCTCTTCCTCCAGAACCAAGTAGTAAAATTGTCATTTTATATTTTTTAAGAATACAAAAGTAGTAGTATTCTATTTTATAATGAATTTTATTTTACTTTTGTAAATAAACAAATATCTAATAATTATGAAAAAACTATTACTTTCTTTTTCCCTTCTATTTCTTGGCTTTTCTTCAAACTCTCAAACTTGGACATCTCAAGCAACTGGATTTAGTGATGTGAGCAGAGGAATTTCAGAAATTAAAATCGTTGATGCAACAACGGTATGGGCTTTGGCTTTTGATGGATCAGCTGCGGCTGCAAATGTTCAAGAATTCACATTAACTACTGATGGTGGTGCCACGTGGAACCCAGGAACGATTAATGTTGGAGATACTGCGCTAGGAATAAACGGAATATCTCCTGTAAACGCAACTACTGCATGGGTAAGTGCTGTAAATGGAACAACAGGACTTGGTAGTGTTATTTATAAAACTTCAGATGGTGGTTCGAGTTGGCAAAGACAAAATGCTGCTGGATTCACTTCTGGAACATCATTTGTTAACTTCGTGCATTTTTTTGATGCTAATAATGGTTTTGCAGCTGGAGATCCAGCAGCTGGAGAATTTGAAATTTATAGATCTGTGAATGGTGGTAGTAATTGGACTTTAGTTCCTGCTGCAAATATTCCAAATCCACAATCTGGAGAATATGGGTATAACGGTGGAAATGTAGTTATAGGTAATACTGTTTGGATGCCAACTAATAAAGGTAGAATTTTAAAATCTACCGATCAGGGTTTAACATGGACTGTTACTCAATCTCCTTTAACAGATTTTTCTGGAACAACTGAAAGTGGAAGAATGTTGTTCAGCGATGTAAACAATGGTTGTTTACTAAAAACGTCAGGTTCAACTTATACATTCTATACTACTTCAGACGGAGGTGCAACTTGGTCTACTGGTGTACCATTTACAGGAACATACAGATTGCTTAGCTATGTTCCAGGAACTACAATCCTTGTTGCAACAGGTGCAGGAGCTACTAGTGGTGGTTCTGGTTCTGCCTATAGTCTTAACAATGGAACAACTTGGACAACAATAGACTCAGGTGCACAAAGATTATCATCTTCTTTCCTTAATGCTACTACAGGTTGGTGTGGCGGATTTTCGTCTGATCCTTTTACAGATGGTATTTTCAAATTTACAGGTACTTTATCAAACAATCAGTTTAATGCTAATTCATTTAAAGTATATCCAAATCCATCGTCTTCATTTGTAACAATTTCTTCTGAACAACTAGATACTTTCAATGTAAAAGTTACTGATTTGACCGGAAAAGTAATGATGACTAAAGATTATAGCGGCGTTGAAAATACGGTTGATGTTTCAAGTTTTGCTACTGGGATTTATTTCTTCGAAATCAAATCTGACAATAAATCTGAAATTATAAAGATTATAAAAAATTAATACTAATAAAATAGTATTTTTAAGGGCTAACATTTGTTGGCCCTTTTTTTATGTTTACTTGTTTTCAAACAAATTTAGATTAAATGATAATACATTATATAAAATGGAAGTTTACACTAAAATATTAAAATTAATAATTCTTCCCATTAGTGAATTTATTTTTGGCATTCCATTGACAAAAGAAATAAGTGATTTAGATAAACAAACGCGATTGTCTGAAATTGAAATTGAAAAACTTCAAAAAGATAAACTGGCTAACGTATTAAACCATTCAGTAAAAAACTCAATTTATTACAGAAATTTAAATATTGAAATTGATGTTAATAATCCTATTGCTAGCTTAAAAAAATTTCCAATATTAACAAAATCTATATTAAAAACGGATACGGACTTACTATTAACACAACCAAAAGAAAAACTTTTAAAAAACGGTAGTAGCGGATCCACAGGCGAACAAACCATAATTTATTGGAGCAAAAAAGAACAAACTTTAAATAGAGCAACTCAATTATTGTGGTGGCATTGGGCTGGATATACTATTGGGGATAAATTAATTCAAACAGGGATAAATCCAAAGAGAATAGGATTAAAAAAATATAAAGATTTTTTTTTTAGAACAAAATACATTCCCTCTTTTTCTCACAATAAAGATGATATTATTAAGGTTTTAAAAAGCATAAATAAAAATGAAAACTATGTTTTAGCTGGATATGCCTCGTCATTGCATGTAATTGCCAAGATTGCAGAAGAAAATAACTTAAAAATTAAATGCAAATCGGCTATATCTTGGGGTGATAAATTATTTGATCATTATAAAAAAAGTATAAGTGAATCGTTTTTCTGCAAAACCTACGAAACCTATGGTTCTGCTGAAGGATTTATGATTGGTGGACAAAAAGATTTAGAATACATGTATTTAATGGCTACCAATGTTTTTATAGAAATACTAGATGATGAAGGCAATGAAGTAGAAGATGGGAATCTTGGAAATGTAATAATTACAAATTTAAATGGATATGCTATGCCTTTAATACGATATAAAATTGGAGATTTAGCAATACTTTTGCCCAAAGATAGTTACCCAAAAAAAAGAGAATTAAATCTACCTATCATCCAAAAAATTATAGGTCGAGATACCGACATTGTAAAAACCCCTTCTGGGAATTTTTTAGTTGTACATTCTTTTACGGGAATTTTTGAGCATATCCCTGAAATCAGGCAATTTTGTGTTATACAAAAAAATTTGTCTGGAATTGAAATTGAATTTATTAAAGATAAAGGATTTAATGCTAATATTTTAGATGAAATAATGACAAAAATTCAAAATAGTTTAAATGAGCCTTTTGAAATAAAATTTAAAGAAGTAGGTGAGATAAAATCTACAAATTCAGGAAAACCTCAATTAATTATTTCATATTTAAGGGATAACCAATGAAAATAACAATAATCGCAGGCGCAAGACCTAATTTTATAAAAATCGCACCCATTATTAAAGCGGTTCAAAAAAAACAATCCGAAGGGAAATCTATTTCTTTTCGATTGGTTCATACTGGGCAACATTATGACAAAAACTTGAGTGATACTTTTTTTGAGGAACTGAATATTCCACATCCAAACGCAAATTTAGAAGTGAAAAGTGGTTCGCAAGCAGAGCAAACTGCTGCAATTATGATTGCTTTTGAAAAAGATTTAGTTCAAAATCCGTGTGATTTAGTTTTGGTGGTTGGCGATGTCAATTCGACTATGGCATGTGCTATTGTTGCCAAAAAAATGAATACAAAAGTAGTTCATGTTGAGGCTGGAATTCGTTCTGGTGATATGACAATGCCTGAAGAAATCAATAGAATTGTGACCGATAGTATCACCGATTATTTCTTTACAACCTCAACTTCGGCATCAGAAAATTTGTTGAAATATGGCGTCGAATCTTCCAATGTTCATTTTGTTGGGAACGTAATGATTGATACACTATATCAAAATTTGGACAGAATTTCGGCGCCAAGTTTTTGGAATAATTTCAATTTAGAAACTGGAAATTATATCATCTTAACGTTGCATCGTCCATCCAATGTTGATGAAGAAAAATCGCTGATTGATTTATTGGAAGGTATTGATAAAATGGTTGAAAATAAAAAAGTGATTTTCCCTATTCATCCAAGAACGAAAGCCATTTTGGGAGAAACCAATTTGAATTTGAAAAACATTCTTTTTGTAGAGCCACAAGGGTATTTGAACTTTATGTTTTTGATTAAAAATAGTTTTGCAGTAATTACTGATTCTGGTGGGATTTCAGAAGAAACGACTGTTTTAGGAATTCCTTGCTTCACTATGAGAACAACAACAGAAAGACCAGAAACTATTGAAATTGGAACCAACACGTTGGTGGGAACATCGATTGAAAATTTAAAGGAACTATTTGGAGCATTTCTTAAAAGCGGACTAAGAAAAGCTGAGATTCCTGAATTATGGGACGGAAAAGCATCGGAAAGAATTATCGATATTTTGCTTTCAAAATAGATGGAAGATATTCTAATTATATCCAATTATTATCCGCCAGAAAAAGGTGCTGCTGCCAATAGAATTGAGCAGTTAGCACTGAAATTGCACCAAAATAATTATAATGTTTCGGTTGTTTGTCCTTTGGGAAATTATCCAAAAGGCGCATTATTCCCTGAATACAAAGGAAAATTTTCGGTGACGGAAAACAGAGAAAATATAACGGTGAAAAGGTTGTGGATTTATCCAAGTGTGAGCAAAAATATTTTCATTAGAATTCTATCAGTATTGTCTTTTTCGCTTAGTTTGTTTTTTTATTTATTGTTTAACAAAACACCTAAAAAAGTAGTAATTCAATCGCCGCCATTATTGCTTTCTTTTATTTCTGTTTTTGTACTTTCATTAAAAAACAAAAAGATAATTTTGAATGTTTCTGATTTGTGGCCATTAGCCGCTATTGAACTTAAAGCATTAAAAGAAAATTCGTTTTCGCATAAAATTTCATTGTTTCTTGAACGCTTTATTTATAAAAAGACAACTTTAATTTTAGGTCAATCCAACGAAATTATCTCTCATGTACATTCTATTTTTCCAGATAAGAAATTTTTTTTATATAGAAACTTTCCAGATCATCAAGTTTTGACAATGGAATTGAAAACCGTCGAAAAACAACCAATTAAAATCTTTTATGCTGGACTTTTAGGAATTGCCCAAGGAGTTTTGGAATTGTGTAAAAAAATCAAATTAGAAGGATTGAATATAGAGTTTCACATCTTTGGAGATGGTGTAGAAAAAAATCAAATAGAAGCTCTAATTTCATTACAAACAGAGCAAAAAGTATTCTTTC
Organism: Flavobacterium sp. RSB2_4_14; assembly: GCF_051547085.1. Lineage (NCBI taxonomy): Bacteria > Pseudomonadati > Bacteroidota > Flavobacteriia > Flavobacteriales > Flavobacteriaceae > Flavobacterium > Flavobacterium sp. RSB2_4_14. The sequence goes on along the minus strand of NZ_JBPTTL010000001.1, from coordinate 533,563 downwards.
ATGGAATGTTAGACCGCAAAGAATTGCATGAAAAGCTTAAAACCTTTGACATTGCCATTGTTCCCTTGAAAACTAGAATTTATGGTTCCGTTCCTTCTAAAATATTTGAATATGGTTCGCTTGGATTTCCAATAGTATACTTTGGTGGTGGCGAAGGAGAAAATATTGTGGAAGAAAACAATCTAGGTTGGGTTGTAGAAGTGCAGAATTATAAAGATTTAAACAAAAAGCTTCTTGATATTTCTAAGTTGACCAAAGCAGAGTTGGATGTAATGAAAAAAAGAATTTTTAACCAATCACAAAAAACTTTTGATTTGAATAATCAAGTAAAGAACTTAATTGAAAAGGAAGTTTTTTAATATGCCTTTTCTTCTCCTTTGAAAATATTGATTACCGTCTGTAAAATGATTTTTAAGTCCATAATCATTGACCAGTTCTCGATATAAAAAACATCTAACTTGATACGATTTACCATATCTTCTTCTGTTTCTATTTCGCCTCTAAATCCTTTTACTTGTGCTAAACCTGTAATACCGGGTTTTACATAATGACGCACCATGTACTTTTTAATTTTACTGGCATACGCTTTATTTTGCGACCACAAGTGAGGTCTTGGTCCAACAACAGACATGTCACCGAGTAAAACATTGAAGAATTGAGGCAATTCATCCATACTTGTTTTTCTCATAAATTTTCCCATTTTAGTAACTCTTGGGTCATTTTTGGAAGCTTCTTTCTCTGTAAATCCGTTAAGTTGCATCGAACGAAACTTGTAGCAGAAAAATTCTTCTTCATCCAAACCTGGTCTTCCTTGTTTAAAAAAAACAGGTCCTTTTGATTCCAATTTTATTAATATTGAAAGCAATGGGATTAACCATGATAACAGTAAAACGATAACAAGTAATGAAAAAATAATGTCAAATGCTCTTTTAATCCCTTTTATAACTGGATTGTGCAATTGTGTTTTTTGAAGTGATAATACAGGGAATAATTCGTAATAATCAACTTTGAGGTTTTTTGAAAAAATTTCTTTAGAATCTGGAATGAATTTTATAGCTTTTTTGTTATCATCGGCAAATTCAACTAATTCTTTCAGTTTTTCATTTGAAATTTCATTTAACGAACAATAAATTTCATCAATTTTATTCTCTAGTGTAAACTTTTCAATGTCTTCTATTTTTCCTAAAATTTCAGGATTTTGTTTTTTGTCTGAAAAAAATCCAAAGAACCGATAACCATAATCTTTTCTGTTTTCAAAAACTTCTTTTAGCCGAATAGCTTCTGGTGTATAGCCAATTATCACAGCATTTCTGAAATTAGACCCCGTTACAATTCTATATTTTTTTAGATAAAAAAAGAGAAAATATTTAAAACCAACAATGATTATAAAACTCAATGTTAAGTAAATTGCTATGGCTTTACCACTAAAAATAGCTGTTTTTGCAAAAGGGAAAAAGGCGATTACAATGAGCAAAAAAAGGCTAAATTGTTTTACCAATTTTGTGATAATTTCAACTGGAGTTGTAAATCTAAAAACTTCGTAATATTTAACTATGATTGCAATAAAAAGCCAGGTAACCGTTTGATAGGTCAAATAATAAAACAGATTAAGTTTTAGTTCTCTAAAGAAATATAAACTTAATGCCGTAATAATAATTAGATCAAATAAAATGTTAATTGGTCTAATGTATTTTGAATATCTTCCTGTTTGCTGTGCAACCATAAAATACTAGTGAATATATCCTTTAAAATCTTTATGTTCTTCTTTTAAAAGCTCTTCAGATGAAAGAGATTTGAAATAAGCATAGGTCAATTTCATTCCTTCTTCTCTTTTTACTTTTGCTTCCCAACCTAGTATTTCTTTTGCTTTAGTAGTATCGGGTTTGCGTTGCATTGGATCATTTACTGGTAAATCGTGGTATACTACTTTTTGATTTGTTCCCGTTAATTTGATGATTTCATCTGCAAAATCTTTGATAGTAATTTCATCTGGATTTCCAATATTTACAGGATACACGTAATCAGAATGTAGTAATCTGAAAATTCCTTCTACTTGATCTGTTACATAACAAAACGAACGCGTTTGACTTCCATCGCCAAAAATTGTTAAATCCTCACCACGCAATGCTTGTCCGATAAAAGCTGGAATAACACGACCATCGTTGAGACGCATTCTTGGTCCATAGGTATTGAAAATTCTAACTATTCTAGTTTCAACACCATGAAAAGTGTGGTATGCCATGGTTATTGATTCTTGAAAACGCTTGGCTTCGTCATAAACACCTCTTGGTCCAATGGTGTTCACGTTTCCATAATATTCTTCGGTTTGTGGATGAATTAATGGATCACCATAAACTTCTGATGTGGATGCAATAAGAATTCTTGCTTTTTTGACTCTCGCTAATCCCAAAAGATTATGTGTTCCCAATGAACCAACTTTCAAGGTTTGAATTGGAATTTTTAAGTAATCTATTGGACTTGCGGGTGATGCAAAGTGAAGAATATAATCTAATTTTCCTGGAACATGAACAAACTTTGTAACATCATGATGATAAAACTCAAAGTTTTTAAGTTTAAATAAATGTTCAATGTTTTTTAAATCTCCGGTAATCAAGTTATCCATTCCAATAACAAAATATCCTTCTGCTATAAATCGATCACAAAGATGAGAACCTAAAAAACCTGCTGCTCCAGTAATTAATATTCTTTTCATATAATTTTTTATGCTACTTTGGGATTACTTTTAATAATTCCTGAATTAAAAAGACAATACAATAGAGTGAAAAAAACCACACCTCTCTGTCTCCAAAGGAATGACTCGGTCAAAAATAAACTTATCATTAGAATTGCGAAAGCAAAATGCACAAAATCTTTTGATTTAAATGCGTTTTTTAGGTTAACAACTAACATAATCACTAAAAGGATAAATCCAAAAACACCTAATTCGGCAAAAACTTGAACATACTGATTATGAAAGTTTTTATTTTGATAACCATCTTCGCCATTTTTCCCCATGTAAAGGTTATAAAATTTGGCTTTTTCTTCAATCTTTGGATAAGAAGCGTTTAATCCAAAACCTTTAAAAAAAGCATTATTTTCTTTTACTAATTCCATGAAAATTCTAAATTGATAGACTCTAAAAGCAGTACCATTAAAATAATCATTTGGAGTAAACATTTCATTTGTCCATGCTTCTTTAATGCTCACATAATGAACTCCATCGGGAATTCCTTCAATAACATTGGTGCTTAAACTTTTATCGGTATTTGTCTGAAACTCAACCTGAAATCGGTGTTTGATTCTGCCTATTGAAAAAATTATTCCTAGTAATAAGCCAAAAACAATTAAATTTCTTAACCTCATTTTGTGTGCCGATTTCGAAAAAAAGAAACTATAAAGTAAGACCAATACGATTACAGCCAACACTATATTTTTTGATGAAAGCAATATTAAAAAGCCAAAAAGAAGCACTGAAATTATAGTGTCTGCTTTGGTTTTTATTTCCTTGGTAAAAAAATGAAAAAACGCAACTGCCACAAATACGGATACATGAATGGCATTCAATAATTTGGGAACTAAGCCATAATCATCAAAATCTTCACCATGGTAAAAGAAAACTCTTGTATCATTTAGAATAAAAAACCGAATTATTGCTCTTAGAGAAAAATAGGAAACCAAAATAACAACTGCATAACTATAGTAAGAAATCAGCTTTTGTTTTTGAGCTACCGAAAAATCTTGAATAGATAAAAATGCTAATGGGATAATTAACAGAGGGATTTCTTTTGACAAAGCTGCTAAAGTACTATCCTTGTCTATAGACCAAAAAAAAGAAACCGCCATTAAAAAATATAAAGCAATGGGTAAAACCAAATTACTTTGAAGTACAAAATTCCCTTTTTTGAAAGTTAAAATTGCCACTAATAAAAATAAAGCTAACACCATATTATTAATAGCAAAAGATAACGGAATGGTAATTAAAACTAAAAGTGTAGGAATAAAAGAACTATGGCTTTTGTTTTCTTTTATCAGATTTTGAAAAACATGCTTCAAAGAGTTGTAAGTATTCCCCATTTATTTTCTCCCAATTAAATTCATTGACAATGGCGTCAAAATTGTTTTGAACTAATTGCAAGTTATCATTTTTTTTGATAGTATTTAGAATATTTTTTACTTCGTTTGGTGTTGAAAAATAATAGCTGTTTTCTTTTAGAATTCCCTTGTTGAAATCATTGTTATGTGCTATCACTAAAGCTCTAGATGCCATAGCTTCTAATAGTGACGGATTTGTTCCGCCAACAGAATGTCCGTGGAAATATAAATTTGAAAAATAACGAAGATTGTTCAAGTGTTCCAAGTTATAAATTCCGCCCATAAAACGAATGTTGGAATGGTCTTTATACTTATTTTTTAAATACTCACCATACTTTGTTTGGTGCTTTCCAATAACTAAAATTGGCGTTTTATCTTCATTCATCGCTACGCCTTCAAGAACCAAATCCAAATTATTTTCAGGTTCAAAACGAGCCATAATCATATTATACTTTTCTTTTTCGACCTTATATTCATGTAGTACATTTTCATTTGGATTTGAAAAAGGATAAGCACCATAAGCAATATAAGTAGAGTCTTTTTTATATTTCTCTTTTAAGAATTTTTGAATTCCGAGAGAATCTGAAACTAAAAAATCACTACTGTTTGCTGCTAACCTTTCGGCAAATTTCAAGAATTGCTGCACAGGTTTAGAATATTTGGTTCTTTTCCATTCCAATCCATCCATATTGGTGATGATAATTGATTTTTTGGGTAAAAGAAAATGCCAAATAGAATTACTAGTATAACCTAGTTGCAAAATAATATCGAAATCTCTTTTACGCGAATCCATGATACAATTGTAATCATAAATAAACTGGCCAAAAGTTCCCAGTTTGTATTCTGGATCGTATTGATGGATGATATTTACGCCGTGAAAATCTTTTTCTTGATACGGATGGTCATGAGAATTGTAGCAATAAACGTCATGACCTTTCTCTGCAAGATACACCGAAAAAAATTCGGCAAACTGTTCAAAACCACCGTAATAATTTGGGACACCACGAGTTCCAAGTATTGCTATTTTCATGATTTTTATTACGGTTTGCTGTTTATTGTCTTTCACTGCAAACATAACAAATAGATTTGATTTTTTTGTTTTAAGAAATAGCTTTTTTGAATTGTTCAGCAGCTTGTTTCCAACTAAATTTGACTGACATTGCTTCTTTTTTTTGGACTATTTTTGTGTCTTTTAATCCTATTTCTATTTTATCTTTTAGATCTTCTAAATCTAATGGATCAAAAAGACAATCGTCAAAAAACTGAAAATCTGCCATTGCGGTTGTATTTGAACAAATTGTTGGAACATTTGCCGCTAACGACTCTAATGGAGGAATCCCGAAACCTTCAGCTATTGAAGGGTAAATTGACAAATCTGCTCCACGAACTAATAAAAGTAAATCTCGAAAATTAAGTTTATGGAATGAAAATATGGTAACTTTTATTGATGGTGACAACGAATCATAATAGTCATTATATTCTTTATTTTCTATAGCTTTATCTCCTATAAAGACTAAAGTGTGATTTTTATAATACTCTTTTTCTACAAAAACTTTTAAAAGTCTGTGGTGATTTTTTCTTGGTTCCCATCGACTGACATATAAAAAATAATTTGTGGCTTTAAACTTTTTCGCAACTTGCTCTTTACAATTTTCCTTATCATAAGTTTCAAAATAAACTGGATCAATTGCATTTGGTGTAACAGTAACCGTTTTAATTTCAAAATGCTTTTGGATTTGCATTTTGGAATATTCTGAAACACTCAAAACTATATCGGAACATTTTGCGCTTCTTTTGAAGAGAAATTTATTTTTTATTCTATACAATAAAGGAAAGTATTGTGGGAAATCCAGGAACAAAACATCGTGGATGGTAACAATGTGTTTACAGTTTTTTATAGGTGGAACAACATATTGAAAATGTGCATAATCTATTTTATTTGCTTTTATGATAGCAGGAATATCAAATAGTAATCTGTAAAATTTATTCTTTGCTTTATACTTTATGAATGTCACATTTTCATGAGTTCCAAAAATATTTTTTACGATATCAATATTTGATGCGCCAAAAAAAATACGATAATTTTTGTCCTTTATTAACTCAATATAAAGACCTTTTAGATAAGTCGTTGTGCCTTGAAAATTTCCATCAAAGACATGACAATCAACAAAGATTCTTTTGATTTTCATATCATTCTATACTATTAATTGCTCTGTTTTTGTTGTTTGTTTTTATGTAGATTTCTCTAAAACAGATCAATAATCCTATTAATATAGATTTATTGTCGGATAGATTATAAACTCCCATAAAAACCCAATTAGAAAAAATTAGAAAAACTCCTGTTCCGAGTAGAAGTAAATTTATGTTTTGAATAATTGGATGTGATTCGGTTGCTTTTTTAAAAAGCAAATAAATAGAAATGAAATAAATAAATAAACCAAGTAAACCTGTCTTTAAAAAGATAGTCATAAATCCATTATGAAGAATAGATATATACCTTAAGTTCATATCTCCTAGCCACACTTCTTGCTTTAAATCTACTTTTGACCCAAGACCTTGCCCAAAAATAATAGGATAGATTCCTTCTCTCGAAACCTGTCTGACCGTCATAATATTCTCGTAAGAGCGATAATTATCGTTGAATTCTTTCCAGTCGTCTCTATTAATCTTAGTTTTGAAAGCTTCTTCGGGAATGATTTTAATCTTATAAAGAAAGGCTTCCATTCCTGGTCCGTTTCTTTTTGGATTAATAAGTAAAATGGAGGAATATCCTATTACTGCTATAATTAAAACTGAAACTACAACAGTTATTGATTTTTTATTTACTTGGAAATATCCTTTAATTGCCAAAAACAAAATAACAAACTGAATAAAATTTGTCCTTGCCAAATACATAAATACTGAAAATGCTATGACAGTTGTAAAAAGTAATATTCTCTTTTTAGAAAAATTTAATTCAAACTTATTGTGAAAAAGAACTACTATCAAGGCATAAACTTCAAAATCACTAAAAAAACCTCCAAAGAAACGAATATCATTAACCGTAGTTGCTTTGTAAAAAGCGAGTGCCCAAAAAATTAAACAAAGATGAATTATTGCAATAAAAAAACTAGTATAAACAATCGTCTGAAAAACCTTTTTTGGAAATTTTTTACACAATTGATAACCAATTAACAACCCTAAAATTGGCTTGATTAAATAGGTAAAATCCCTTATAATAAAATACAACTGATACTCTTTAAAGAACATTACAATGATTGCCAATACTAAAATAAAAGTAAAACAGAGTAGCTGTTTTAAAATACCAAGCGAATAGGTATTAGTAATAGTAATTATTGCAGAAAAGGACCAAACTGCAAATGTCAATTCATAATTATCCAAATATGGGATATAGATACAAATGGCAAAAAGTAATTGATACAGAAATGCTTTATTAATTGTTGTTGCCATTTATTGAATCGTTTTTAAAACTTTAGCAGGAATACCGCCAATAACAACATTGTCTGGGAAAACACCATTAACTACAGCTCCAGCTGCCACAACGGAATTATTTCCAACTACACAACCATCAAGAAAAGTAACTTTAGCTCCAACCCAAATATTATTTCCGAGTTTAATTCCTTTTGAAGTTACTCCTTGTTCTCTAATCAATTTTGATGTATCTGAAAAATTGTGATTTTCTGAATGGAAAGAAATATAGGAACCCATAATTACATCGTTGCCAATTTCAATTCCGCCTGCAGCTCCAAAATGAGTATAATCTCCAATAGCAGAATTGTTTCCCATTTTTAAACCTATTCCATATTTAGAAAAATGACTGGTTGAGTTTAAATTAGAAAACGCTCCTATTTTAACACAATCACCCAAGATTATTTTCTCTGAGGCATATCCATCTATGATAGTGTGGTTATCAATGGTTACGCTTTTTCCAAAAATAATATTATTTGAGTTAAGAATTTTTGTTTGTTTTCCAACAAATACTTTTTTACCTGTTTTAAAGAAACCTCTAACCAACATAAATCCTCTTTTAGTTAAAGTTTGAAAAAAAAGTTTGTTGGGAATTCTTGGGTCTATTTGATAATTTTTCCCTGATTTTAATAATAATTTTTGAAATATGCCTTTTATCATTAGAGGAGTTTTATCGCTATAATTATCAAAAATACAATTGTTTTTTAACTTGCGCTATTAAATAATTTATTTTTAATGATGATGAAATACATAGTAATTACTAGTGTTTCGGAAATGATGAGAGACACAATGACTCCATAAACGTTAAGAATAGGCGTGAGTACAATGATTAACAACAAAGTTACTGGCGTTGCTACCATTGTTGTACTAATATATTGCTTTTGCTTATCCCATCCTAGCACTAGTTGTTTGAAAGGTAAAGCAATACTTTGAAGTAAAGGAATAATCAACGCTATTTTTAATAAATCACTAATAAAAATTACTTCTTTCGGATTAAAATAATCTACAATTTGAAAAGCGAATAAAGCAATGAAAAGCAATAATGAGAAGACAAATAGAAAATTAATTCCATTTACTTTTTTCCAAAAAAACATTCCTTCTTCCTTACTTTTGTCTAACAAATAACAAACTCTCGGGAAAACAAAGTTGAAAAACAAAATAATATAGGTTCTAAAAATTACAATGATTTGTTCTATTATTTTAAATTGTCCCGCCATAATATTGTTGCCAAACAAACTAATTAATACTATGGGGGAATACATTTGAAGCGAGACAAAAATTTGAGAAGAGAACATTGAGAAATTAGATTTGATATATGTTTTCACACCATACATCTTTGTTTTTTTAAATGAAAATGAAAATTGTTTCACAACATAAATAAAAACAAAACTGTTCGCGATAATCATTCCTAAACCCCAGAAAAGATTGTTATAAATATAATCTTCTGGACTATGAATAAACATAAATACCCCTAGAACATAAATAACTTTTGAAATGATATTTAAAATCGTTATCCATTTGAAATTCTCAATTCCTTGTAAAAACCAAGTTGGATTAATAAATTGACCAACAAGAATGAGTAAGCTTAAAAAAAAGAGCGCTTTTTCTTTAATAAAATAAGGAATGATAATAATGATAAAACTTGCGATTACAAGAACTAAAAATAATAATATGAGTTTAGCCGTATAAATAGTGATAAATAATTTTTCGAGGTTTTTGGGGTTTTCTCTATTTATCGAAACTTCTTTTACCCCCAAAATATCTGAGCCATAATCAATAAAAACCATAAGAAAAAAAGCAATTGCTAGTCCAACGCCAATTTTTCCATAACCGTCTTCGCTACAAACGGAAACAAGATGTGGTACTACAAGTATTGGGGTAACCAAATTAAAAAACTGTCCAACACCATAGGTAAAAAAGTTGTTGAGTTGTTTTTGTTTTTTAATAAAGTCAATACTTGATTTAAGCATTTGATTTTTTTATATAAATCAAAAAGCTACAAACAAAGTAAAGAGTACTTCATTTGTAGCTTTTTCTATTTTGTTTTTTATTATTGTTTACCTAGTTTAACTAATTCTGGACCTAAAACAGATTGGTGTGGATATATTGACGGATGTTCTGCTTTTCCATTTTTTACAACCGGAACAACTGCTCCTGTTGTTGGATCAAATTTACAATGATTTTCATCAGCTCTAAAAAAATTTCCTAACTGCTGTCCTACAATATCAAACTTTTTACCATTGTAATCAAAATGCAAGCTTTTCAAATAAATGGTGTCTGTTTCGGTCTGTTTTAATCCTAAATCTAAACGAATTTGAGTTGGGTAAACCTCTTTAGGGAAATAAAAATCAACTTTTTGCTCCTCCTTATTTCCAGGAACAGGAACCCAAATTACACTTTCTCCAAAATTAGTTGTACCGTCTTCAGTATAAAGCAAACAAAAGTCGTCGGTAGTTTTAGATATTACATTTGCTGTTACTTTGAAACCATATTTTTCTTGTGGTTGAGCAGTTTCTGTTTCCACATTTTCATCCTTAATTTTACAGCTTATCAAAATTATGCTTGAAATAAGCAAATAAATTATTTTTTTCATATCATTTTTTTAAATTAAAACTATGCCGTAAAATAACGATTTATTATAATAACTAACAAATAAATTTCTACTTTTACTGACCTATAAAAAACAACAATCTATTTTATGACAACTGAAACCCAAAATAAACAATTCTTACTATATGTTTTTTCTATTCTTGTAGCATTTGTTGCTTATGGTTTTGCCCTTACAAATTTTACACTTACCGTTGATAGCGAAAGCCCTATTTATCCTCATTCTTCGTTAGAATTAGGACGATGGGGAACAAATCTTGTGCGTTACCATTTGATGAATGGTTTGTATCCATTTTTTACCTTATTATTCGGGCTTGTTTTTTTGGCGATTACCGCCGTTGAAGTAACTAAAATACTCAACATAAAAGGAGTTTTTAGCTTTATTTTTTGTTTGTTATTTTTAAGTTTTCCACAACACGCATATCATTTAGTGTTTACAATGCAAGCCGATGCAATTCCACTGGGCTATTTTCTGGGAACGGTTGGGGTTGCGTTTTATTTAAAAGAAAGTAAAACTAAAATCTGGAAAATTATCAATTTGGTTTTGTCAGTTGTATTTATGGTTTGTGCAATTGCTACATACCAAATCTTAGTTTTTATCCCAGTAATATTATATATGATTTACTTTTTTACTCAAATTGACAAGCCGGAAGCCAATATAAAAGAGGAATTTAAAAAAGCATTTATTTTCATTGGATTGTTATTGATAAGTGTAATCATTTATTTATTAAGCGTAAAATTATTTATTAAAACTGCAAGCAGTTCGTATCTTGGAGGATATGCATCTGGAAATTTAAACAATCCGTTTGTAGCCTTTTATAATCTTTTAGTAGATAATATATACGGAAATTTTTATTATGGAGAAAAACCTTTTCTAGTAACATCGCTATGCGTTTTGTTAAGTATTATATTCTTTATAAAAGATAAAACCAATACTTTACTGAAAATTTTAATCTTTTTAGCATTGCTAATTGTTCCATTTTCAATGTCCTTTTTTATTAGAAATGGTTATCATCCACCACGTTTATATGTTGGTTCTACATTAGCATTCGCTTTCATAATTGTATTTGTATTACAAAAAATTCCAAAACAATTTTACAACCAAATACTTTTTGCGGGTGTTTTGTTATATTTATGGAATGTTTTTTTTGTTACCAATTTGTTTTACACCCAAAACAAAATATTTAAACACGATCTTGAAATTGCAAAAGACATCAAGCAAAAAATCAATCAATTTGAGGATTTTAACCCTGATAATGATTATGTTTATTTTTATGGCAGTTTACCCGAAAGTAATCACATTAAATTAGCTTTGCCCAATTCGGAAGTTTTTGCAGGTTCCCTTTTTCGTTGGGGCGAAGGCGATAACTGGCGAATGATTAACTTTTTTAGATTTGAAGATCTTGCTTACTACCGCTTTATGGATGACGAAACCTCGTTTAATAAAGTAAAAGATAAATTTTTAGCTATGCCTGTATATCCCGAAAAAGGTTCGATCCAAAAAATTGAAAATGTAGTTGTTATAAAACTTTCACAAAAAAAGGGGTTTTCAAGATATGAATGGGAAAAATAATATGAATGTTCCAATAATAGGAATAGTATCGCCATGTTACAATGAAGAATTAGTGTTGAATGAAACTTCATTTCAATTGAATTCTATTCTATCCGATTTGGTAGAAAGAAATTGTATCTCTGAAAAAAGTTTTGCCGTTTTTGTTGATGATGGAAGTAAGGATAAAACATGGCTTCGAATAGAAGAAAATGCCAAACAATTTAAACACATTAAAGGATTAAAACTTGCTGGAAATGTTGGTCATCAAAAAGCATTATTAGCCGGATTACTTACTTTTAAAGATGATGCTGATGCATTAATTTCAATTGATGCCGATTTACAAGATGATGTTCGAGTAATAGAAGAAATGATACAAAAGTTTACTTCGGGTGTAGATGTAGTTTATGGCGTTAGAAAAGAGAGAAAAACAGATACTTTTTTTAAAAAAAACACTGCTTTGCTTTTTTATAATTTGATGAAGAAAATGAAAGTAAATATAATTCACAATCATGCTGACTATAGATTGTGTAGTCAAAGGGTTTTAAATGCATTATCGGAATTTGGTGAAGTGAATTTGTTTTTAAGAGGGATTATTCCTTCTATTGGTTTTAGTAATGATGTTGTTTACTATGATCGTTTAGAGCGATTTGCTGGTGAGTCCAAATATCCTTTCCGTAAAATGGCCGCTTTTGCCTGGAATGGCGTTACTTCATTTAGTAATTATCCTTTAAAATTGGTAACCATAATAGGCTTCTTAATCTTTTTCTTTTGTTTAATTATGACTGGTTATGCTCTTTTCGCTTTATATGCTGGAGATGTAGTTCCAGGATGGCTATCAACTGTTTTGCCAATGTATTTCTTGGGTGGTATTCAATTGTTCTGTTTCGGAATCATTGGAGAATATATTGGTAAAATTTATTCTGAAGTGAAACAGAGACCAAGGTATTTTATTGATAAACGAATAGAATAAAAATGAAAGAAGATTTTGAAAAAAAATACCATGATGTAGAAACAGCTCATTGGTGGTTTACGTCGAGAAGAAAATACTTATTAGATTTGCTAAAAGATGCTCCAAAAAGCAGTAAAATACTAGACATTGGATGTTCATCAGGTATTTTCTTGAAGGATTTGGAAGCGTTAGGATTTACTGCTAAAAATCTATTTGGAATTGATATAAGTGATAAAGCCATTACTAATTGCAAAGCCAACGGCATAGACAATGCTTTTGTAATGGACGCTCAAAATATTACCTTAAATGAGAAATTTGACATCATCATTGCTTCGGATTGTTTAGAACATTTAGAAGATGATGCAAAAGCGCTGAAAAATTGGAACGATTTATTGAAAATTGGCGGGAAAATGTATGTTTTTGTTCCTGCTTTTCAATCTCTGTGGAGTTATCATGACGAAATTAACATGCACTACAGACGTTATAGAAAAGCTGAATTACAATCAAAATTAATGGACGAAAACCTTGAAATTATAAAATCTAGTTATTGGAATTTTTTTCTGTTTTTACCCGTGTATTTGTTTCGTACAATTACTTCAAGTTTTCAAAAAAATAAAACAGGAGAAGGAGATATCACTATTGGAAATCATTTAGTAAATAAAGCATTACTAAACCTCATCATTTTTGAAAATAAACTATTGAAAATTATAAACTTCCCTTTTGGAGTAAGTGCTTTTTGTATCGCTAAAAAAGTTAAATAAGTTTTAAACTTTCCTCCCAATTTTTGATTTCTAAACCAAAAGTGTTTTTGATTTTTGATTTATCCAAAACACTAAACGCTGGTCTTTTGGCAGGAGTTGGAAAAGCTGTTGTTGGTATTGGAAGTAAATTTATACTTATATTGTTGATTTCAAATATTTTTTTAGCAAAATCATACCAGGAACATTGTCCTTCGTTGCTGAAATTGTAAATTCCGAAGTTGGAAGTTGCGAGTTGCGAGTTGCGAGTTTTTAAAATTATCTTAATTAGTACTTGAGCTAAATCAACTGCGTTTGTTGGTGTTCCGACTTGGTCGTTTACCACAGAAATCGTGTCTCGTTCTGAAGCCAAACGCAACATGGTTTTCATAAAATTATTGCCAAATTGTGAATACACCCAAGACGTTCTAACAATGAAATGTTTCTCCCATGTTTTCTGAATTTCGATTTCACCTTCCAATTTGGTTTTACCGTAAATTCCTGTTGGATTGGGTAAATCTTCTTCATTGTAAGGCGTTTGCTTGTTGCCATCAAAAACAAAATCTGTGGAGATATGAAGTAAAATTGTGTTGTGTTCTTTGCAAACTAGCGCTACGTTTTTAGCTCCAATTACATTAATTAAATACGCTTTTTCAGGTTCGCTCTCGGCTTTGTCGACAGCTGTGTAAGCTGCAGCATTGATGCAGAAATGAGGTTCAAATTGTTTAAAAATTTGTTTAACATTGTTTAAATTGGAAATGTCTAAAGTTGACGAATTACAAAAAACAAACTCAATTTGCGGATAATTTTGCGCAATAAATTGCAAACTTTGACCTAACTGTCCGGCACTTCCTGTGACTAAAACTACCATGCTTTTTTGGCGTTTACTATGGTTGGTTGTACTTTGTCTTTTTCAGAAATAATTAATTTTTCTAACGGAAATTCCCAATCAATATTGATGGATTTATCGTTATAAATAATGCCGCCTTCGCTTTCTTTGTTATAAAAATTATCGCATTTATAAAAAAAAGTGGCTGTATCACTCAAGACTAAAAAACCGTGAGCAAAACCTCTTGGCACAAAAAATTGTTTTTGATTTTCACCTGACAAAACCACTGATTCGTATTGTCCGAATGTTGGAGAATTGGGTCTAATGTCAACCGCAACATCAAGTACTTCGCCTTGCAAAACACGAACTAATTTAGCTTGAGCATGTTCCCCAGTTTGATAATGCAATCCGCGCAATACACCTTTAGATGAAAAGGATTGGTTGTCTTGAACAAAATGTATCTTTTGCCCTATTCCGTTTTGAAAGGTGTTTTCATTGAAACTTTCCATAAAATAACCTCTTTCGTCTTGAATGACTTTGGGTTCAATAACGAAACAACCTTCTAATTTTGTTGGGATAAAATTCATTTAAATCAAACTTAATAAATGTTTTCCATAACCACTTTTAAGTAATGGTTCGGCTATTTTTTTTAATTGAACGGCATCAATGTATCCCATTTTAAAAGCAGCTTCTTCAATAGAACCAATTTTTAATCCTTGGCGTTCTTCTATAACTTGCACAAATTGTGATGCCTGCATTAATGAATTGAAAGTACCCGTATCAAACCAAGCTGTTCCTCTGTCTAGAATACTTACCTTAAGTTTTCCTCTTTTTAGATATTCTTTATTAACATCGGTAATTTCAATTTCTCCGCGGTGACTTGGCTTTATATTGGCCGCAATTTCTACCACATCGTTATCATAAAAATAAACTCCAGGAACTGCATAATTTGATTTTGGGTTTACCGGTTTTTCTTCTATAGAAAGTACTTTCCCGCTTGCATCAAAATCGACAACACCATAACGTTCTGGATCATTAACATGATAAGCATATATAATTCCTCCATCGGGATTGTTATTGGCTTGCAATAAATCAGCTAAACCTGTACCATAAAAAATATTGTCGCCAAGCACTAATGCTACTTTGTCATTCCCAATGAATTCTTTTCCGATGATAAATGCTTCTGCTAAACCATTAGGATGTTCTTGTACGGCATATTCAAAACGGCAACCCAAACGCGAACCATCGCCTAATAATTGTCTAAACAAAGGCAAATCGTGTGGCGTTGAAATAATTAATATTTCACGAATTCCTGACCACATTAAGGTAGACAAAGGATAATAAATCATCGGTTTGTCATAAATAGGCATTAATTGCTTACTTACTGCCAACGTTAACGGATGTAATCTTGTTCCCGAACCACCAGCTAAAATAATTCCTTTCATAAATTAACTATTTAGTTTAGCCATTTGTCTTCTGTAATACGATTTTAAAAATCCTACTAAAATAAAAAGAGCTATCAAGAAAAACGGTATCACTATTTTCATTTTTCCGTTTACTGCTTTATTATTTTTAATGTTTAGAGTCGAACTGTTTTCTTTAATAATAGTATCAAGATTAACCAATTCTAATCGGTGTGTTCCTTGTTCATAAACTAATTGATCTTTTGTTTTAATGATAGCGTCTAGCTGAGTGTTTTCGTTGTAATAAACCAGTTTATCACTTTTTTGTGCGCTATTTACTGTTCCTGAAAAGGAATTTAAAACATCATTAATTTGAGAAATTATTGTGTCATTTTGAACCATTTTAATTTTGATATTATTCAAATACTCTTTTTGTATTACTTTGTAATAATCTGAGTTATTAAAATAATTCATAAGAGGTTTCAGTGTCTCTTCATCAGAAGTAGCTTTTGACGTTGTAAATGAAATTAAATGATAAGGATAATTTTTACTTGTTAAACTTTCATTAACAATTTTCTTAATATCACCATCTTCGGCAAGTAATTTTATCATTTCAAAGTTTTGCTCTTTGTTATCAATGAATTTATACACATCTGTAATAGGTGTGATGTTTATAGCCTTGAATTTTTTTGGTTTTTTAATTCCTACAACTTCTTTTAAAAATAAAGTGTCTCCTTCTGAAATTTTAGAATTAATCAATGCAATCTTAGCATATAAATAATCGGTTGAGCCAAAATTTGGGCACACAATTATTTCGTTGTCATATACTTTTGTTGTTTTGTCGAGATAAATCCCAATTCCTACACCGAGCAGAAATAATATTCCAATCCAGATTATATTTCTTTTTAAGAAAAGAAACCCTCGAAAAATTGACGTGGAAATACTTTCGAAAAAATTACCAATCTTTTTAGAAATCTGGGTTAAGTCAATTTCTTGATTGTCTGCGTTGTTTTGAGGTGTTGCACTCATAAAAAAATTATTTTGAGTTAAAAATTTGTTCTAATATTTTAATAGTAATTAAATATGTTGGCTTTACACCTGTTGTACCTAATCCACCTGAAGCTAACGTGCTTCCGGTTTCTAATGGATTATCTGAAGCATAATAGGCATAACGAACTTTCACATTTGGGTTTATGCTTTTTCTAATTTTTGAAGCCGATTGAATAGCTTTTTGATAATAGGCGCCTTCCATTTCAAGACCTATAACACCCCAAGTTGACTCGTGGAAAAACTTCAATAAATCTTTATTCTGAAGTGATGTTCCCAAAACGGTAATCATTGGTCCAGAAAAAACAGGAATATTATTTCCTTCAAACATTTTAGCGTTTAGTTCATTCTCAAATGGATAATTGTCTGCTGTTCCTTCGTTGATGTGTGCCGAAGGTATCATGATGTCTCCTTTTCCTCCTTCAAGAATTCCTGCTTTTCCCATAATAGAAACCGACTCTACATTTAAAAATGTTTTGTTTTTATTTTCTTTATACGGTTTCAATAATTCGTCAATAGTTTCAAAAGCTTGTTCTCCAAAAGCATAATCCATAACGATTAAAACTGGACTTTTCTTCCCGATTTTAGCATTTGGAAAACTTGATTTTGCCCAATCAATTTTGGCTGTATCAAAAATTTGAACATCAATATTAGTTCCCGATTGGTCTGGAATAGAAATCATTCCGTGTTTTAAAGCAAATTCAACTACTTTATTTCTAACAGGATCAGCGCCAGTTTTACTCAATTCTTCATAAATAAAGAAATCGGTTTTATCCTTGTATTTTGGTTGCAAAACCGTTGTAGCAAAAATTGAATTCATCACACTGTGCATGTTCGCACTGATAATATGAATGGGTCTTTCTAGTAAATTGTTTTCTTTTAAAACTTGTTTAATGGTTGTTGCCCAAATTTCTCCATGAATATGATGTCCTAATCTTTCTCTCAAAATTGGACTAAACGTGATCGTTCTTTTGTTGTTGTTTATAATTTCTTCTATGGCTAATTTTCCTAACCAATAAATAATATGTAAAAAACGATCTGGCTTATCTGCCGTTCCAAAAGAAGCATAAACATCTAAAACTTCCGAAAAACTTCTTCCTAAAACATTAGCTGCATGCGAAATAGCTCTTTCTTTTTCTATTTGGGTAAGTTTCTTGTTCTGTTTAACAACTTCTTCTAATTTTTCCCAATCACGTGTAACCTCCAAATCGATGTCATCCAATAAAACTCTGTCTTTTATTTTATGAGACTCAATAAAAATAAAGGTCAAATGCGTTAAAATATCATAAATGTCCGAACGACCACGGGTGATTTCCACGTTCATTTGTTCGTCGTCAATGCGGTAACAATTTCTTCTTCTTTTTGGTGGAACAATGGCCTGAAAATGTGATTTTGAATAGCCTTCGTCTGATGTCAAGTTGATGAAACGACATTCTTCAATGCCTACCGGAAGTCGCTCAATTACATACAGTAAACCATTAAGTTCTACTTTTTCTTCTGCAATGCTTCCATAAATTTCTGGTCTTAGAGAAAGTAATGCTTCTCTTAAAGTTTCTCCCGAAACACCCATTGGTTTATAAAAACCTCTGTTAAATAAATGTCTCATGGTAATGTACAATCGTTCGATAGCTGCCGACGATTCTTGCGCTCTTGAGCGCGAAATGTTTTTAATTTCTTTCATTAAATTGTTTTTTCTAACCTGCAAATATAGGGTTTTTGTGTTTCTTTACTTCACAATATAAATTTCCATAGTTGGAGCCATTTTATTTTCTGATTTTAATTCCCAATTCCCTTTTGTATATCTGTAAATAAGCCCATCAAAATTTACAGTATTAAAACCTGGTTCTGTAGTTTTATATTCTTTGCCTTCATGCGAAATAGTGAATGCGTTTTCTGGTAAAGAAAGTATTTCAAAAGCAACAAAAAATCCCTTATTGGTAACTTGTAAATTATATTGTCTTATGTCAAAAAAATCATTGTCAGTAAATTTTACCTTATTTTGATTAGTACTAGAAAAAGGTAAAATAGAATGATTTACAGTAATAATTATGGGTTCTTGTGTTATTTCTTTTCCGGGTTTATTTTCCTTATTTTCGAAAACTCTAAACTTATAAATGATATTTTTTTCAGAATTTTTGATCGCTCCTATCCTAATTTTTGATAAAAAACTATTTTCATTACAGTCATCACAATTTATTAAATAGGCTTTTAAAATTGTTCCTGAAGCTGATGTTACCTTTTTTAACCTATCCTCTTCTTTACTATTCTTATAAACCAATTTCTCATTTGTTCTATCGCACGGAATAGTTTTTATTACAGATTTCGAAAGAAAAATATCTTTTGTTTTCTTATTTATTTTAAATGGACTGCTCTCATATCCTGTGGTGAAACTTACAAATTCATCATTCGTGAATTCATCACCAATTATGACTTGTCCTTTTTCATTAGAAGTTACTGCATAATCGCTATTTAGCGACCATATTCCAGCATAAGGAATTGGCTTTCCGGTTGTGCTTTCTTTTAAAACAAGCTTAATTTGAGAAGAAACCGAAAGACTTGTTAAGAGTAAAAAATAGATGCCTTTTTTCATTAGTTGGTTAGAATTAGCGTTATTGCGGGTTCGTATCTTCCTGTTTTATTATCATCGTTGCGTATCCATTTTCCGCTAAGAAAAGTAAATCCCACAGGGTTTTGAACATAATTATACAACACAAATGGGTAAAACAGTTTTTGAGTAATCGTTTGATTTGTATTTCGATCTACAGTCGTTCGTTCTAGTTTGTTGTTTTCAATCATTAGCTTTTCAAAACCTACAAAAATTCCTTTTTTTGGCATTATTAAATTAAAATCAGAAACGTCTATTTTAGTACTTTTTCCGCCTTTTTTAATATTGACTATCAGGTCTTTTTTTAATAATTCTGAACCCGGAAATCCATTTTCGTCTACGGCAAAAAAATGAAGTTTTATGGTTGCCGTTTCAATCTTGCTATCTGTTGAGATTTTTACTTGTTTTATATATTTGGTTTTACTGTATTTTGGGTTGTAGGGGAAAAACTTAATGTCGTTTTTGGGTCCATTATCAAAAGCCTGAAAAATGGTGTTCTCTACAATTCCTATTTGGATTTCTTTAGTTTCTTTTTTGTTAAAAATCACCACTTCATCTAACTCGTTTGTAATGGAATGCAAAACCACTTTTGACGCCAGTGCGACTTTTACTGTTTTCTTTTCAAAACCAATAATCGAGAAAAATAAATTTTTGTTTTTATCATTAGTATCGATGCTAAAACTTCCATCTTCTTCAGATGTTGTACCGATATTCTCGTTTTCGACCCAAATGTTTACATACGGAATAGGTTTGTCGTATTCATCAACCACTATTCCTTTGGTTTGACAAAAACTCAAAAAAGTACTCAAAAAAGCTAGAACGATAAAAATCCTTTTATCTATCATCTGTCTATTCTGTTTTTAACATGTCAGCAATTTTTCTATCGTTGCTCAATCGAGGTAATTTATTTTGTCCGCCTAGTTTTCCAATAGATTTCATGTAGTCTTGAAATCCGTTTTTGACAACTTTAGTAATGACAAGTGTTCGCAAAACTTTTCCAACAATCAAATCGTCATAATATACATTTTGTTTGCGCATGGCGTAATCCATTTTTAGTGCAAATTCATCCATGTTTTCTGGTTCATTTTGAAATTCAATAAACCATTCGTGATAGGGTAATCCTGATTTTGGACCTATTTGTGGCGCAACGGTAAACTCATTTACACGAACATCTGTATTTTCCATAGCTTCTTGTAAAGCACATTCCACTTCTTTTCCAATAACATGTTCACCAAAAGCAGAAATATAATGTTTAATCCTTCCCGAAACGATTACTCTGTAGGGTTTCAAACTAGTAAATTGTACTGTGTCGCCAATATTATAGGCCCAAAGTCCAGCATTAGTAGAAATAATCAAAACATAATTCACATTCAATTCGACTTCACCAATTGTATAACGTCTTAGTTTTTCGGTGAAAAATTCATCGGCTTTAACAAATTCATAAAAAATACCCAAATTCAAAAGCAACAACATGCCTTTATCTTTTTGTGAATCCTGATAGGCAAAAAAGCCTTCAGATGCCGGAAATAATTCTATAGAATCTACTTTTCGCCCAATTAAGTTTTCAAATTTAGCGCGATAGGGTTCATAATTCACACCGCCATAAATAAAGAGATTGAAGTTTTTGAAAATTTCACCAACAGACTTGTTTCCTTTTTGTTGCAATTTTTCAAAATACATTTGAACCCAAGAAGGAATTCCCGATATCACCGTCATGTTTTCGTTGAATGTTTCTTCAACAATGGCATCCACTTTGGTTTCCCAATCTTCTATGCAATTGGTTTCCCAACTTGGCATTCTGTTTTTTTGTAAATATTTTGGAACAAAATGCGCCACGATTCCAGACAATCTTCCTAATTTAATTCCGTTTTTTTCTTCCAAAATTGGACTGCCTTGCAAGAAAATCATCTTTCCATCTACAAAATCGGCTTTACCTGTTTCGTGAATATAATTCAAAATGGCGTTTCGTGCCGCTTCAATATGCGTTGGCATCGATTCTTTGGTCAATGGAATGTATTTTGCACCCGAGGTTGTTCCTGAGGTTTTCGCAAAATAAAGAGGTTTTCCTTTCCAAAGTATGTTTTCTTCCCCTTTTACAACTTTATCAACATAAGGTTTTAGTTCTTCATAATCTCTAATTGGAACTTGGGCGGCAAAATGGTCAAACGTTTTGATTTTGGCAAAATTATGGTCTTTACCAAACTGAGTTTCTTTGGCTTGATACAATAAATCTAGAAAAACCTTTTGCTGGGATTCAATAGGTTGTTGAATCCATTTTTGTTCTTTGATGTGAATATAGTGTGCAAAAAGTTTTGCAAACGAAGCTTTTATTGACATTTTTATTGATTTGGAAAATTCTTTTTTAATGCTTTTTCTGTTGAAACAATCAGATAAACTACAACCAATACTACGAAACCTAAACTTAATCCTAATTCAAAATCAACCGAAAGAGAGAATGCCAATTTCAAAAATGAAATCAGAACCAAAAATAATCCTCCTTCAATCATTCTGAGACTAGAAAATTTTTGCGCAAAATCCCATCTCTCTTGGTTTTTCATTGAATTTGGTGTTCTATAACCATAAAAAGAATTAATTTTTTTGGGTGGAAATTGATACAAAACCAAGGCAACAAAAAAGAAAATTGCACCAACAAAAAAGGGCATTTCCATTAAATTCTCAGCTATTGTGTTGACTGTTTCCATATTATTCAAAATCTATAAAAATAGTTGGATCGATCGGATAACCGTCTTTCCATAATTCAAAATGCAAATGTATTCCCGTTGACTCTTGACCTGTTGAACCCGCAAGAGCAATAACTTCGCCAGACCTTACTTTGTCTCCTTGAGAAACCGTTAATGAAGCAGCATGTTTATAGGCAGAAATAAATCCATTATTATGTCTGATGATTACCACGTTTCCTGTGGTTGGCGTCCAATCAGCAAAAATAACTGTTCCGCTTAAAATTGATTTTATTGGCGTATTCTTTGCCACAGCAACATCTATGGCATAATGTTTCAGTTTTGGATTAAACTTTTCCGTTACCATTCCTTTTATAGGAGGAAATAGAACGATGCCTGATTTTGGCTTTGCTTTTTCAAAAAGATTGAATTTATCTTCTCTTGCCACTTCTTCGCGTAATTTTAAATCTGCTTTTGACGGTTTTAAATCTTCCTCCGAAACAGTAACTAATTCAGATGATGTGATAGAATCTTTGCTAAATTTAGCATAGTCCAAATCGCCAGTCAACACCTTTTTGATAGAAGCAATATAGGCTTCATTTTTATTTAAAGCGTTTGCCAATGAGTCTGATTTCAAGGCCAATTCTGTGGCGTCTTTTTTTAATTTTGTAGAGGCGTAACCAGGAATATATTCGCGCAATGGCGTAAAAGCAATAATGTAGGTAGTTACAAAAATTATTAAAACAGCACCAATGGTTGCCACCACAAAAACATTCATCAATGTTAATCGTAAAGAAAACACTTCTTCAAAAGTATCTTCATTCAAAATAACCAAGCGGTTTTTTGTGAATAATTTTTTCTTTAAAATTTTGCGCTTAAGCCGTTTTTCCGACATAGAAATTGAATATACCACAAATATAGAAAATTATATCTGCTTTAGATTTTATTAACTTTAACGTTCTTTAACGCCAAATAGTATCCTGCTATTGATTTATTTTTTACATTTGCCCAATATTTAATTAATACATAGCAATCATGAACTTTTTAATGATATTCTTGGGAGAAATTGGAATGCCTCAAATCTTACTGATTTTAGCGATTGTTTTACTTCTTTTTGGTGGTAAAAAAATTCCAGAATTAATGAAAGGATTGGGTAGTGGCGTTAAAGAATTTAAAAACGCGGCTAAAGACGATACTCCTGCAACTAAAAAAGAAGAAGAAACTAAAGAATAAATAATCAATAAAAAAACAACCATGAACTTTTTAACGATTTCTCTTGGCACAATTGAATTCCCACAAATGATGTTGATTCTAGCGGTTATTTTATTGCTTTTTGGTGGTAAAAAAATTCCAGAATTAATGAAAGGTCTTGGAAGTGGCGTGAAAGAATTTAAAAACGCTGCTAAAGACGATACTCCTGCAACTAAAAAAGAGGAAGATAAAAAAGAATAACTTTTTTAAATTCCAAAATGATAAATCCCAAATTCCAATCTATATAATTGGAATTTGGGATTTGTCTTTTTTGACTGTTACAATTTAATTACTTCTTCGATGATTTTTTGCTTACAAGTTTCCCAGTTGAAATCTTTGAACATAATGGTTTGTGGCTGTGCATCTGCTTCGGCAAAGTAGGTTAGGCTTTTATGAAGTAAAAAAACAGAACCATCAGTAAATTTTTTATTGTAGAAATTTATCATTTCTTTTAAAGAAAAATCTTGTAACAAAAAATACAAATCAATAAAATCCTTTCTACTTCCTCTTCCTAAAATAGCGTTTAGTTTCATTGCCGCAATATCTTTTTTTGAAGCTAATCGAATGCCTTCTATTTCAGAATGTTTCTCTAATAATGGATATTGATAATTTACAAAGTCAACTTTAATATCATTTATTGTGCTTATAAAAATATTTCTAGATGCTTGACTAATTTCTACATTGCCAAATTCTTTGAGTTTATCTAAGAAAATTTCTTGAATAATATTCTGATTTCCAAATAAATCGATATCTATTGAATTTCTATGTCCAATTTGTAATGCTAATGATGTTCCTCCAACTAAAATAAAGTTCTTAAAAAATTCATCATCCATTAATTTTTTTAAGAGTTCCAGTAATTCTGGACTAGTTGTTTGTGTTTGTAACATCTAAATTCTTCTTTTTTTATATTGAAAATTGTAGCAATATAAGATAGTGAAACAGCATCTAAAGTTCTAAATTCAAGTGCTAACTTTTTTATTTTTTCTAATCCGTAAAGCTTCTTTAATAAATTCCAATCTTCTAATTTGCCATACTCGATTACTCGTTGAGCAAAAAAACCAGCATGTTTTTCAAAATCAAAATCATTCAAATCCACATCCCAAAAAAGATGTTTCGAAAAGTCGTTGATGGTAATTTCTAGGTTCATAATTACAAAGGTAAGTTTTTTTACAAAATCATCGTCAACTGAATTCTCTTTCTATCTTCATCAACCTCAACCACTTTTACTTGGACGTGTTGGTGTAGTTTTACAACTTCATTTACATCCGATACAAATCCTGCTTTGAGTTGTGAAATGTGAACCAAACCGCTTTCTTTAATTCCGATATCGACAAAACAACCAAAAGCGGTAATGTTGTTGACAATTCCGGGTAAAATCATTCCGGATTTAACGTTTTTAATAGAAGTAACATTGGGGTCAAATTCGAAAACTTTAGCCGCTTTTCTTGGATCTAAACCAGGTTTTTCTAATTCTTTAACAATGTCTTTTAACGACAGAATTCCAATTTCTTTGGTGATGTAATCTTCTAGTTTTATTTTGGAAATTTTTTCTTTATTGGCAATTAAATCATTGGTTTTTAATCCTAAATCTTTTGCCATTTTCTCCACAATTTCGTATGCTTCTGGATGAACAGCTGAATTATCCAACGGATTTTTTCCATCTTTAATTCTGATAAATGCTGCAGCTTGTTGGTATGCTTTTTCACCCAATCTTGGCACTTTTTTAAGTTGCTTTCTGTCTTCAAAAGCGCCATTTTCTTGACGATAAGCTACAATATTTTCCGCCATTTTTTCGCCAATTCCCGATACATAACTCAACAACGATTTACTAGCTGTGTTAATATTTATTCCCACTGAATTCACACAACGCACCACAACGGTATCTAACTCTTCTTTGAGTTTTGTTTGGTCAACGTCATGCTGGTATTGTCCAACACCGATGGATTTTGCATCGATTTTTACCAATTCGGCCAACGGATCAGAAAGTCGTCTTCCAATAGAAACCGAACCACGAACGGTTACATCATAATTTGGAAATTCATCTCTCGCTATTTTACTCGCCGAATAAACTGATGCACCAGCTTCTGAAACTACAAAAACTTGAACTGGCTTATCAAAAGCAATTTTCTTTATGAAGAATTCTGTTTCTCGAGATGCAGTTCCGTTACCAATGGAAATCGCTTCAATATTATAAGCGTTTACCATCGAACGGATTTTTTTCATCGCCATTGCACTTTCATTTTGTGGAGCGTGCGGATAAATAGTTTCGTTATATAATAAATCTCCTTTTTCGTCGAGACAAACTACTTTACAACCACTTCGAAATCCTGGATCGATGGCTAAAATTCGTTTTTCTCCCAATGGTGGCGCGAGCAAAAGTTGGCCAAGATTATTGGCAAATACATCGATGGCTGTCTTATCGGCTTTGGCTTTGGCTTCTTGTAACGTTTCGTTTGAAATAGCTGGTTCCAACAATCGTTTATAACTGTCTTTTATCGCTAATTCCAAATGCGATTTTGCCTCTGAACGATTGTTTTTTATGATATTTTCTTCTATGAAGTCAATTGCTTCTTCTTTCTCAATTTCTACATTTAGTTTTACAAAACCTTCAGCCTCGGCACGCAACATAGCTAATAATCTGTGTGATGGCGCTTTAGAAATGGGTTCGGACCAATCGAAATATTGTGAAAATTTTTGAGCGTTTTCTTCTTCGGCTTTCTTTTTTACAACCTTCGTTTCTATAACAGCCTTTCGTTGAAATAATCGTCTTAAATTTTTTCTAATGAATATATTTTCGTTAATCCATTCGGCAATGATATCTCTTGCGCCTTGCAAAGCTTCGTCTTCGTTGGCAACATTTTTATTTAGATATTTTGAAGAAATAAAATCGATGTCTTCATTTCCTTGAGACATGATGATTTTTGCCAGAGGTTCCAATCCGTTTTCACGAGCGACATCGGCTTTGGTTTTTTTCTTCTTTTTATATGGCAAATACAAATCTTCAATTTCTTGTAAATCGAAACTGTTGGAAATTTTAGCTTTTAATTCGGGCGACAATTGTCCTTGTTCTTCTATCGTTTTTAAAATACTTTCTTTACGTTTTACAATTTCTTCATATTGCTTCGAAAGTTTGGCAATTTGCTCAATAACCACTTCATCCAAATTTCCAGTTTGGTCTTTTCGATAGCGAGAAATAAAGGGAATAGTGCAATCTTCTGAAAGTAATTTTAAGGTAGCTTCAATGCTTTTTGGCGAAGCCGTAACTTGGCTTTGAATGAAATTTATGTTGGTCATTTTAAAAATTTATTTTTGAATTTGCTGGAAAGCATAACCAAGATTATCGATAACATCAGTTATCAACATGCTTTCTTCGCTTTGTGTTTTTAAGGTAATATCAGCAGCCAATCCGTGAAGGTAAACACCAAGAATAGCGGCATTTATTGGTTCATATCTTTGTGCTAAAAACGCCGTAATAATTCCTGTCAACGCGTCGCCCGAACCACCTTTTGCTAAGCCTGCATTTCCTGTTGTGTTTTCAAAAGATTGAATACCATCGGTAATAAAAGTTTGATGTCCTTTCAAAACAATAATACAATTATACTCGGTTGCTTTCGTTTCGGCTGTTGTTTTTCTTTCAGAATCTGATTGATGATGTCCAAAAAGTCGGTCAAATTCTTTGACGTGTGGCGTTAAAATAGATTTAGCAGGAATTTTTTTGAGTAAATTTTGGCTTTTGGCCAAGATATTTAAAGAATCGGCATCAAAAACACATGGCGATTTTAAGTTTTCCAATAATAATTCTGTTTTTCTTTCGGCTGATTTATCCGTTCCAAAACCTGGACCAATAGCAAAAGCATTGTATTTATCCCAATCGTTTTTTTCTTCCCTAAATTCTACCATAGCTTCGGGAATGGGAGTAAAAATTGAAGTTCTTTCTTTCTTTGGAATATTTATAGTAACCAAACCTACTCCAGCTCTTAAACAAGCTTTTGTGGTTATAATTGCTGCACCCATTTTTGTTTTGCTTCCGGCAAATAGTAAAGCATGACCATGATTCCCTTTATGAGAATTAGGCAATCGGTTTATGAAGATTTTTTTAATATAATTTTGGTCTAAAAGGATCATAATATAAAGTTAGGGTTTTTAATCCTGAACGATAAAATCTTTTGGGTCTTCTTTTTTAAATTCGGGTTGAATATTGATGTGGTTGATATGGAATTTTTGAAAAAGTATTTGTTCAACTTCGTGTAGCAAAATATTGAATTCACTCATTTTTATATCTTCTGAACAATCGAGATGCGCTTCGAGATGTAATTCTTCATCATTCAAATGCCAAACATGAATGTGGTGCAATTTATTCACTCCAGGAATTTTATGTACTTCGCGCACTATTTCTTTGATGTCAATATAATCTGGCGTGAACAGCATCAACATTTTGGTAGAAGTAATTAATAATTTTACCCCTACAACGATTAGATAAATAGCAATAGCAATAGTCATTACACTGTCAACCCAAAACCAACCATAAAAATTCATTAACAAACCACCTACTAAAACCGCTACAGAAGCCATCATATCCGTCAATAAATGCAAATAAGCCGATTTCATATTAATATTATGTTCGGCATCTTTTTGTAATAATAAAACTGAAAAACCATTGACAACGATACCCAAAATAGCCAACCAAATTACCAATCCCGACTGAATTGGATGTGGATTAAAAAAGCGTTCTATTGCGCCATAAACAAGAATTAAGGCAACAATAACAAGTGTGGAAGCGTTTACAAAAGCAGCAATTAATTCAGCTCGTTTGTATCCAAATGTATAATCAATAGAAGCTTTTCTTCTGGATAATTTATTGGCTATCAAACTAAAAACCAAGGATAACACATCAGAAAAATTGTGTAAAGCATCAGAAATCAATGCTAAACTTCCCGATATTATTCCGCCTACGATTTGAGCAATCGTTATTAAAAGGTTTAATAAAATAGAATAGACAAGGTTTTTACTTTTTACTTCATGTTTATGAATATGTATTTCACTCATTGTTAATTATTTAAAATAACTCCATAAACTTCAAAACCTATCTGAAGAAACAAATAACCAATTGGAACGTTAAGAAACATTAGAAATAGAGTTACTAAAATAGATTTTCTATCCTTTTTATTTTTAAGAAACAATGAGATTAAAATTATAGAAAGTGACGTATTCAAAACAAAAAAAGTAATCATAAAAAACAGACTAATATAAATCATTCCGCTGTAAGCTGTTAAATAATATAGCGCTAAAATAAATCCTCCTAGCAAAAAAGTGAGTAATGCTACTTTTCTACTCAAACTGTTATAATCACTTACTGAACTTAGGTTTTGAAGCATATTTATTTTTTATTTACAGGCTATTTTGTTTACGCGAGTGGCGTGTCTTCCGCCTTCGAATGCTGTATTTAAAAAAGTATCTACCATTTCAACAGCTTGTTGAATGGAAGTAAATCGAGCTGGAATACTGATAATATTAGCATCATTATGTTGACGAGCTAAAGCGGCAATTTCTTTAGTCCAACATAATGCAGACCGAATTCCTTGATGTTTATTTACAGTCATGTTAATTCCGTTTCCTGAACCACAAATAACAATTCCAAAATCAGCTTTTCCTGTTTCAACGTCCATAGCTACAAGATGACCAAAATCAGGATAATCCACACTGTCAAAAGTATCTGTTCCGTGATTGAATATTTCATATCTTTTTGCTTGTAAAAAAACAACAATAGCTTTTTTATAATCTGGTCCTGCGTGATCGTTTCCGATGGAGATTTTCATCTTATTTAAATATTAATTTCCACAAAAATACTAAAGAATGTAAAATGTCGTAGTTTAAAATTTAAATACTTGATGTTTTATAAATATAATTACTATTTTTATTAAAAAAACTTAAAATCAATGCTATGAAAAAGAGTTTGTTTTTTATTTTCCTTCCTTTTTTGTGTTTTGCTCAAATTCAAATAGGTGCTGACATAAATGGAGAATCTGCTGGAGATTTATCAGGAACAAGTGTTGCTATATCAAAAGACGGAACTATTGTAGCGATAGGAGCTCCAAATAACGTCGGAAATAATCCAAATTCTGGCCATGTTCGTGTGTATCGAAACATATCAGGTACTTGGAATCAAATAGGAGCAGATATTAATGGAGATGCATCTGAAGATTTTAGCGGTTTTAAAGTTGCTCTTTCTTCTAATGGTTCTATAGTGGCTATTGGAGCAATTTCAAATGATGTAAATGGCTCTAATTCTGGCCAAGTTAAGGTTTTTCAAAATGTTAATGAGATTTGGACTCAAATTGGTTCTGATATAAATGGAGAATCTCAAGGTAATAATTTTGGATATAGTTTAGCTCTTTCTGATATCGGAAACATTCTTGCTATTGGTGCTAGTCATAGTAATGGTTATGTAAAGGTATACAAGAATATAAATGGTTTTTGGACGCAAATTGGTAATAATATAGTTGGAGAAGCTACCAATGACCGTTGCGGTACTAGTGTGGATCTTTCTAAAGATGGAACTGTTTTAGCGGTTGGTGCTATGTTTAATGATGGAAACGGATTTAATTCTGGTAATATTCGTGTTTTTAAAAATATTAATAATGTTTGGACTCAAATTGGTTCTGATATCGATGGTTTAGAAGCTGGTGACCAAACGGGTTTTAGTGTTTCCCTTTCTGATGACGGAATGACTATTGCAACACAAGGATACAATTTTAACGGGGTTTCTGGTGGTTCTGGTTATGTTCGTGTTTTTAGAAATATAAATGGAAGTTGGTCTCAAATAGGAAGTACAATTTATGGAAATACAAACACTGATAGTCTTGGTTATGTTGTTTCATTATCAGATAATGGAACAATTTTAGCAGTATCTGCCATTTATAACGATCAAAATGGTATAGATTCTGGACAGGTACAAGTTTATCGAATTTCAAATGGTGTTATGACACAAATTGGTGTAAATATTAATGGTGAAGCTGCTTTTGACACAAGTGGTTGGGGAATGGCTTTATCGGGAGACGGAACAACAATAGCTATTGGTGCAAGAGGAAATGACGATAACGGAAATAATTCTGGACATGTAAGAGTATTTGATTTATCATCCATTTTAAATATAGATGATTTTACAATAAATAATTTTATTATATTTCCTAATCCAGTAAAACAAGAATTGAACATAAAAATGGAGAATAATTCTATTTTAGAAAAAGTCAATTTATACAATCTGCTAGGTCAAAAGATTTATGAAACAAATAGTGCTTTTTTAGATGTGAGTCCATTTCAGAAAGGGTGCTATTTAATTGAAGTGATTACTGGAAATGGAAGGATAATTAAAAAGGTGGTTTTTGAATAAACAGTCATAATAAAAGAGAAAAAAGGAGTGTTATAAAACACTCTTTTTTGTATATGTAAGTCTTTGATAATTAATACATAATAATTTTATTTTTTCTATAACTATTTAAAAATCAATATATAGTATTCAATAAAAATGTTAAAATTATAGAATGTTAATAGTAATTTGCAATTCGTTGATAATCAGTTAACCTTAAATTAACATTAAATGTTAACAACTTTGGATAGAAAATTAGAAGTTTTTTAAGGAAGTAAAAGAAATTTTTCTAATCAAAAATTGAAACAAGAAAATCAAATTTAGTTTGGACTTTTTTTAGACAATTTATCAGCATTTAAAAGAGAGTTTTTAACAACAAGAGAGTATAAAACTTATTAAAAAAATTACTTCTTTTTATAATACTAACAACTGTTAATAAAAACTAAAATTTTACTCATTTTTAAGACTTTAGAATGTAATACAATTGTTAATTTCTCTGTATAAGTTAACATAACTTTTAAAAGATGTTTTTAAATAAAAAGTTATTCTAACTATTAACACGCTATAATAACCATCATAAATTTAAATTTAATTAAATCTTTTTTTTAATGATTCTAATGATTGTTGAAAACTCTAATTTTTTTATAAAAATAATAAATGTTATTTTTTCTATAAATCTTAATACTTGATACATTAATCTTAATACTATTTTGTAATTTTCAGCATTAAAAGTAAAGATACAATGAGTAAGAAACCTAAAAAGTTCGGAAAAAATGAAAAGACATTTTCCGAGAAGATATTTAAAATATTATCCAAAAATGCCAATAAACCTTTCAATTACAAACAAATAGCCGCTATACTTGAACTTGATGATACTAAAAGCAGAAACGAAATAATAAAAGATTTAAAGATACTTGCCGCACAAAAATTAATTATCGAGTCAGAACCTGGAAAATATCTAGTAAAAGCAGCTAGTCAAGAATATTACGAAGGTACTATTGATATGACTTCTCGCAAGACAGCTTATTTTGTTTGTGATGAATTAGAACATGATGTTTTTGTTCCTTTTGTAAATTTAAATCATGCTTTGGATAATGACAAAGTAAAAGTTTATGTATACAACAGACGAAGTTCTAGAAAACCAGAAGCCGAAGTTTTAGAAATTTTAGAAAGAGCCAAAGAAGAATTTGTTGGAGTAATTGATATTCAAAAGAATTTCGGATTTGTTACTACTGCAAATGCTAAAATGTACACTGATATTTTTATTCCAAAAAATAAATTGGGTGATGCTGAACATGGAGATGTCGTTTTAGTAAAATTAGAAGATTGGCCAGCTAAAGCTGATTCTCCTTTTGGTTCAGTGATAAAAGTACTTGGAAAACCTGGAGAACACAATACAGAAATTCACGCCATACTTGCAGAATATGGTTTACCTTATGATTTTCCGATAGAAGTAGAAGCTTATGCTAATAAACTTGATACTTCTATAACACAAGATGAAATCAATAAACGAAGAGATATGCGAAAAGTGCTCACGTTTACTATTGATCCAAAAGATGCCAAAGATTTTGATGACGCACTTTCTTTTCAAGTTTTAGATAATGGAAATTATGAAATTGGCGTTCATATTGCCGATGTTTCCCATTATTTAAAAGAAGGTACAATACTGGATGATGAAGCTTATAAACGTGCCACTTCTGTTTATTTAGTTGACAGAGTTGTACCAATGTTACCAGAAGTATTATCAAATTTTGCCTGTTCGCTTCGACCTCACGAAGAAAAATATACCTTCTCAGCAATTTTTCAATTGAATTCTAAAGCTGAAGTTTTAGATTCTTGGTTTGGAAGAACGGTAATTTATTCAGACCAACGTTTTTCATATGAAGAAGCACAAAGTATTATCGAAACAAAATCTGATGTAATTCCAGCTGAAATTTCATTGACAGGAAAGGAGTATAAAGTGCCAGCGGAAATTGTAGCAGCCACATTAAAACAAGATGAATTAGCTAAAATTCTTCGAAGAAAAAGAATGGCTGAAGGTGCTATTTCTTTTGATAAAGTAGAAGTAAAATTTAATTTAGATGAAAATGCAGAACCGGTTGGAGTTTTCTTTAAAATATCCAAAGATGCCAATCATTTGATTGAAGAATTTATGTTGTTAGCCAACCGAAAAGTGGCTGAATTTATTGGAAAACAAAAGAAAACCTTTGTTTATAGAATCCACGATGAGCCTAATGAAGACAAATTAATTAATCTTCAAACAGTAATTTCAAAATTTGGTTATTCTATCAATATGAAATCCAAACAAGATATTTCTAAATCATTGAATAATTTACTAAATGAAGTAAACGGTAAAAAAGAACAAAATTTAGTAGATACTTTAACTATACGAAGTATGAGTAAAGCTAAATATTCTACGGAAAATATTGGACATTACGGATTAGCTTTTGATTTTTATAGTCATTTTACTTCTCCAATTCGTCGTTATCCTGATGTGATGGTACATCGATTATTGCAATTTTATTTAGATGGTGGGAAATCAGCCGATGCTGATATTTATGAAGAAAAATGCGCTCATTCTAGTGATATGGAAGGTTTAGCAGCACAAGCCGAAAGAGATTCGGTAAAATACATGCAAGTAAAATACATGCAAGACCATAAAGATCAAGAATTTCTTGGTGTAATTTCCGGAGTTACCGAATGGGGAATTTATGTAGAAATCATCGAGAATAAATGTGAAGGAATGGTTCGTATTCGTGAAATAAAAGAAGATTATTATACGTTTGATGAAAAGCAATATGCACTTGTAGGTGAAATATCAAAAGGTTTATTACAATTAGGTGACGAAGTTTTTGTAAAAGTAAAAAATGCCGATTTAGTAAAGAAACAATTGGATTTCCATTTTATTAGAAGAAATGAGTAATTAGTATTCAGTTATTAGTGTTCCTTATAAATTTAAGAATAATGAAAAAGATACTTTATAGTTTATTAGCAGTTAGTTCGATGGCTTTTGGACAAATAGAAAAAGAAGTAGGTGATTTTAACAAAGTTACTTCCTTTGACCAAATTGATATTTTCTTGATTAAAAGTACTGAAAACAAAGTGATTATCGATGGAAAAGAATCAGATGAAGTAGAATTAGTTAATAAAAATGGTGAATTAAAAATCAGAATGCCGTTAACCAAATTACTAAAAGGAGATAATATTTCGGTTACTGTTTATTTTAAAAACATTGATGCTGTTGAAGCTAACGAGGGTTCAAGAATATCTTGTGGAGATAGTATTGAAGCTACTATTTTTACTATAATAGCCAAAGAAGGATCAGAAGTAAAATTAATCCTTGATGTATCAAAGTTGAATGTAAAAGTTTCAGACGGTTCTATAGTTAAATTAGAAGGAGATTCCGAAAATCAGGATATTGTAGTAAACTCTGGAGGAATTTTTGAGGCAGAAAAAGTTAAGACAAAACAAACAATAATTACCGTAAATGCTGGAGGTGAAGCAACTATTTTTGCAACTGATTTAGTTGAAGCTAAAGTTCGCGCTGGAGGAGAAATTTCCATTTATGGAAACCCAAAACAAGTCAATAAAAAAATTATTGCAGGCGGAACTATTGAGTTAGCAAAATAGAATTTATTTTAAAAAATTAAATTTTAAATTCTAACTTGCAATTCTAAATTTTAAAAAAGAATGATTAACGATATTTTATCAGCAATTCCACTTGGATTTTTTCTAAGTTTTATGATTGGACCTGTGTTTTTTGTTTTGCTAGAAACCAGTGTTGTCAAAGGATTTAGAGCTGCTATCATATTTGATTTGGGTGTTGTTTTAGCGGATATAATTTTTATTATAATAGCTTTTTTTAGTAGTTACCGATTAATACAAAGTATAAAAAACGATCCTGCTTTATTTATTTTTGGAGGATTAGTAATGCTCACTTATGGTATAATCTCTTTTGTAAAAAACAAAAAAGAATCTAAAAAAAGCATCGATGAAATTGACCCAAAAGAACTAGCAAAAACCAATTATTTATCTTTATTTATCAAAGGTTTTTTCTTGAACTTCATCAATATTGGTGTGCTTGGTTTTTGGTTAGCTATCTTGATAACTGTAGGTCCACAACTAGAATTACAAACCTCTAGAATGTTGACTTTTTTTTCCACTTTAATAGTTACTTATTTTATAACTGACATTTTTAAAATTCTATTAGCTAAACAATTACGTAATAAACTGAACCCAAAAAATATTCTTTTGATCAAGAAAGTTATTAGTATTATTCTAATTGTTTGTGGTGTTTTTTTACTTTCACAAGCTTGGTTTCCCAAAGAACAAAAAATAGTGAATTCTGCTATTGAGCAATTAGAAAATGAGAAGTAAATTCCATTATATGAAAAGAATAATTATCTACTTCTCTTTATTTTTTTCAGTTTCATTTTATGGGCAAAATGATTTCATACTTACCATTAAAGGAATTGATGCAAGTAAACCTATTAAGTTTAAAAAAGAAGCGTTAAAAAATGCTGTAATTGAATTTAAGGATAATAAGTTAATAAAGTTTAATATTATTGGTTTCAAAATTAAAATTCCTGGAGTTCAAGCTGAGGAAATAAAAGGAAATAAAATAGATGAAAGAATCTATAATAAAATATTTCGAATTGTATCTAAAGGAGATATTATTGTTATTTCTGATATTAAAACAAATACTTTTATAGAAGAAAAAGGTCCATACCCTGATCCAATGTTTCCTATAGTAATTGAAATTTTTTAATTTATAAAAAAATTATCCATAAAAAAAGAGCTACTATTTCTAGTAACTCTTTGAGGCATCGTCCGGGTTCGAACCGGAGTAGTCGGTTTTGCAGACCGGTGCCTAGCCGCTCGGCCACGATGCCAGTTGGACAGCAAATATAGAATAAAAATAACAAATTCCAAATTCCAAATTCTAAATCAAAATAAACTTGGTAGTAGCAAATTGGATTTTGGAATTTGAAAAATAGGAATTTAACTCCTATATTCTTCCAATTCAATAGTAACAGCTTCAACATCACCACCAATAGGAGGATTGAGTTTTGATACCGCCACAACTATTCTAGATACAGCAGGAATTTCTCCAAAAATTCTAGTCACTATTCGGTGACCTACATGTTCCAATAATTTGGAACGAATAGCCATTTCCTCTACCACAATTTGGTTTAAAAGCACATAATCAACAGTATCTTTTAAATCATCGGTTATTGAAGATTTTCTTAAATCAGTTTTTATTTCTAAATCTACACGATAGTCTGAGCCAATCTTTGCTTCTTCTGCTAAGCAACCGTGAAAAGAATAAGTTCTAATATTTTGGAGTTTTATTGTTCCCATTTTAAAGGTTTATGGTTTTTAGTTTTGAGTTCATAGTTTTTAAAAACAGTTTTCAGAAGAAAACTATAAACCATAAACCATAAACTCTAAACTTTTTTATCTTTGCTAAAATTACAAAAATAATGTCTACAGAAGAGAAGTCACTTAATTTCATTGAACAAATTATAGAGGAAGATTTAAAAAACGGTTTGTCCAACGATAAATTGCGCTTTCGTTTTCCACCTGAACCAAATGGATATCTTCACGTAGGTCATGCCAGTGCTATTTGTTTAAATTTTGGTTTAGGAATTGATTATCAAGCGCCTGTAAATTTGCGTTTCGATGATACTAATCCAGCCAAAGAAGAGCAAGAGTATGTTGATGCTATCAAAAGAGATATCGAATGGCTTGGTTTTCAATGGGATAAAGAATGTTATGCTTCTGATTATTTCCAACAGTTATACGATTGGGCTGTTGAATTTATCAAAAAAGGAAAAGCTTATGTTGACAGTCAATCCTCTGAAGACATGGCTAAACAAAAAGGAACTCCAACACAAGTCGGAACTGATTCGCCTTTCAGAAACCGTTCGGTTGAAGAAAATTTAGACTTATTGGAGCGCATGAAAAACGGTGAATTTCCAAATGGAACACATATTCTTCGTGCTAAAATCGATATGTCACACAATAACATGTTGATGCGTGATCCTATTATGTACAGAATTTTACATTCTCACCATCATAGAACTGGTGATACATGGTGTATTTATCCAATGTATGATTGGGCACATGGCGAAAGTGATTATTTAGAACAAATTTCTCATTCGTTTTGTACACTCGAGTTTTTGCCTCATCGTGAATTGTATGATTGGTTTTTAGATCAAGTGTATGATGAAACCAAAGTGCGCCCAAAACAAAGAGAGTTTGCCCGAAGAAATCTTTCTCATACTGTTGTTTCTAAACGAAAATTATTGCAATTAGTAGAAGAAAATCATGTGACTGGTTGGGATGATCCAAGAATGAGTACGATTTCTGGAATGCGTCGTCGAGGTTATCCGCCAATGGCAATTCGGAATTTTGCAAATACTATTGGAATCGCAAAAAGAACAAATCTGATTGACGTATCACTTTTAGAATTTTGTGTTCGCGAAGTTTTAAACAAAACAGCACCAAGAGTAATGGCGGTTTTAAACCCAGTGAAGTTGTTGATTACCAATTATCCTGAAGGAAAAGAAGAAATTCTTGATGCTGAAAATAGTCAAGAAGACGAAAGCTTAGGCTTTAGAAAAGTTCCTTTTTCTAAGGAATTATTCATCGAGAGAGAAGATTTTCAGGAAGAAGCCAATAAGAAATTTTTCCGATTGACATTAGGAACAGAAGTTCGTTTAAAAAATGCGTACATCATTAAAGGTGAAAGCGTTATAAAAGACGAAAACGGAAATATTATCGAAATTCATTGTTCCTACGACACCGATTCTCGAAGCGGAAGTGGAACAGAAGCCAGCCAACGAAAAGTAAAAGGAACCATTCATTGGGTTTCTATAGCACATGCAATTCCGGCAGAAGTTCGTATTTATGACCGATTGTTTTCTCATGAAAGTCCTGATGGAAACAAAGAAATTGACTTTAAGGAATTCATCAATCCCAATTCATTAGAAGTAATTACAGGTTATGTAGAACCAAGTTTGCAATCAGCAAAAAATTTAGACCAATTCCAATTTCAGCGTTTAGGATATTTTTGTGTTGATAAAGACTCATCTTTACAAAAATTAGTTTTTAACAAAACAGTTGGTTTGCGAGATACCTGGGCAAAAGTGGAAAGTAAAGAATAAAAAAAGAATATAGATTTTATTGATGAAAGCCCTAATTTATTAGGGTTTTTTCTATTATTAGAAATTATTATAGTTTGTTTAAAAGTGATTTAATAAAACTATTAAAAACGGCTTTCATAAATCACTTTTATTCCTCTTTTAAAATCTTTGGGAGCTAATTTATACCTAGACCAACAATCGTCTTTAAAATTGCTTTAAAATAAGTTAATGGTTTTTGAACAACAAATCTATATTTTTCGTAACTTTATACTATTAAATTTTAGAAATCATGTCAAATTTAAACAGTAATAGCATTTTAGCACTTCTAGCTGGAGCAGCAATTGGTGCTGGCTTAGGAATTTTATTTGCTCCCGATAAAGGTTCAAAAACCAGAGAAAAAATTAAAGGCGGTTTTGATGATTTAAAAGACCAAGCAAAATCAAAATGGACTTCTCTTGAAACGGAAGCGAAACAAAAGTTTACAAGTACTAAAGACGAATTGAAAGATTCGATAGATACTTTACTTTCTGATACAAGTTACAAAACCGAAGAAGCAATCGTTTTTTTGGAAGAGAAATTAGCCGAGCTAAAAAAACAAAACGCAAAACTTCATAAATAATGGCATTTGAAGAATTAAAAGAAAATGTCGAAGCGGTACAAGAAAACACCAAAGCATATATAGAAACCAGTTTGGCTTACTATAAGCTTTGGGGTTTTAAAGTGGCTATGAAGTCAACTACATTAATGGTTAAGTTTTTCTTAATTGCATTCTGTTTGATGATAGTTTTGCTTTTTTTGTCAATTGCGGGCGCATTTGTTTTTGGTGAGATGTTAAATAGTTATCCTTTAGGTTTTTTGTGTGTGGCAGGAATATATTTGGTTTTGGCTTTACTTTTATTCTTAGTTAAAGACAAAATAGTAGAAGGACCAATTTTAGAAAAATTCTCAGAAATATTTTTTAACGACTAATCATGGAAAACAAAAAATATTCATCCTACGCAGAAATTGAGCTCGAGTTACAAATCCTAAAAATCGAAAGGGAAATTCATTACCAAAGAATACTTTTAGGGATTGAAAAAACCAAGGAAAGTGTGGTTCCTACCAAGGCAATTTCTTTACTCGGCAATATATATGATAAAGTGTTTTCGGGCGCTTATGGTATTATTATCAAAACAGCAATTCCAATTTTTATCAATTGGTATATAAACAGAAAAAGAGGCGATTAAGCCTCTTTTTTGTTGGTAGAACAATATTAAACCTCACTCTCAGGATTTGAAGTATCCGAAGGATTGTAATCTGTTGAAGTGGTATCATTTTTTGTTTTTACTCTTTTTGGCTGATGTTTCATGGTTTCACCAATTTGGTTACTTGCAGTAAAACTTGCCACCATATTATTCAGCATATCGCTTCCAGCTTGAGGTGAATTTGGCAACAAAATCAAGTTTGAATTAGTATCAGCACCAATAGCTTGTAAAGTATCATAATGTTGAGTAACTACAATTAACGCCGAAGCTTCTTGCGAGTTAATTCCAACTTGGTTCAATACTTCCACACTTTCTACCAAACCGCGAGCAATTTCTCTTCGTTGATCGGCAATACCTTGACCTTGTAATTTTTTACTTTCGGCCTCCGCTTTTGCTTTGGCTACAATTCTAATTCTTTGTGCTTCAGACTCGAATTCAGCAGCCGTTTTTTCTCTATCAGCAGCGTTAATTCTATTCATGGCATTTTTTACTTGAATATCTGGATCAATATCAGTTACCAAAGTATTGATAATATCATATCCATATGTAGTCATAGCTTCATTTAATTCTCTTTTTACTGCAATAGCAATATCATCTTTTCTAACAAAAACATCATCCAAAATAAGCTTTGGAACTTCAGCACGAACTACGTCAAAAACGTAAGCCGTGATTTGATCATGAGGGTATTCTAATTTATAAAAAGCTTCATACACTTTGTCCTGTATCACTTTAAACTGAACCGAAACTTTCATTTTGATAAATACGTTATCTTTCGTTTTGGTTTCAATCAAAACATCCAATTGTTGAATACGAAGGTTCACTCTTCCAGCAATTCTGTCGATTACAGGAATCTTAAGTTGTAAACCTGAGTTTCGAATACTAGTAAATTTCCCAAAGCGCTCAATGACTACAGCAGTTTGTTGTTTAACAGTAAAGAAAGAAGATAACAATACAAATAGTCCGAAGACCAGAAAGGCAATTAAAAAAACATCCATTATTTTATATTTAAATTGTTAGTATAGTCTTTATACGAAAAATATGTATGTTTGTTACAAATTATAGAATAGCATTTCATGAACAAAAAAATCACGTTCCTTTTATTGATGTTTTCATCATTTGGATTTGCGCAATATGGTTACAGAGATGGAAACAGAATTGGAATTTCGGCTGGTGTTTCACAAACTTCTTTATTTACGAGTAACTTTAATTCTTCACCAGAAACTGGTTTTGCAGGCGGACTTTCTGTTAGAGGAAATTATTATAACAATTGGAGCATGATTTATGGCATGCAGTTTTTTTCTAATAATTTTTCACTTGAAGCTAATTTTGACCAAAAAGTAAAATACAATATTCAAGGAGTTCAAATAAGAATATTGTTCAGCTATAATATTGTTGAAGATCATGTTTCGCTAGATTTTGGACCTACACTTCAAATAAATGGTAAACTTCAAATTGCCGACTCTGATGAAAGTAAAATTTTAAAAGACACCTCTTTGCGCGCTGACCAAATTTTGGATGTTTCAACAGTTAGTGGTAATTTTTATTTGGGCGTTTCTGCAGGAAGTAGAACGGTTCGTGCACTTATTTTTTACGAATATGGATTTACCAACCTTTTTAGTAAACTCAACAAAGATGAAGAGTTAAAACCACTTTACAATGGTGATCTCAAAGGTAATTTGGGAACCATAAATGGTCAAGTTGTTTTTTACTTATAAAAAGTAAAACCGCAAATTCACAAATTATCATTATGACTTAGTTTGTGAATTTGCGGTTAATCTATTCTTTAGCTAGTTACAAACTAGTAATCGCTTTTTCTAATCGTTTGATAGTTTCTACTTTTCCAATCAATTCCACAATATCAAAAAGATGTGGTCCTTTCAAAGCACCAACCAAACTTAAACGAAATGGTTGCATTACTTTCCCCATTCCAATTTCATTTTGTGTCATCCAATCTTTCACAATTGTTTCGATGTTTACAGAAGTAAAATCTTCAATAGTTGATAATACATTAATCAATTGTTTCATTAATTCTGGCGTTTCCTCTTTCCAATTTTTTGCTGCTTTTTCATCGTAAGATGTTGGCGCTACAAAGAAATAATCTGCTAAATCCCAAAATTCAGAAACAAAATTGGCTCGCTCTTTTATAGAGGAAACAATTTTAATTAATTTACCATTTTCAACCGAGATGCCTTTTTCATTTAAAATAGAAGCAAAGGTTTTCGCCAAACTTTCATCACTCTGCTTTTGCAAATACTGATGATTGAACCATTTGTTTTTCTCAGGATCAAATTTGGCTCCCGCTTTGTGAACTCTATTCAAATCAAATTTTTCAGCCAATTCTTTTAAAGAAAATATTTCTTGGTCTGTTCCGTCATTCCAACCCAATAACGCTAAAAAATTAATGACAGCTTCTGGGAAAAATCCGTTTTCTCTATAACCTGATGAAATGCCTTCTTCCGTTTTCCATTCTAGTGGAAATACTGGAAATCCCATTTTATCACCATCGCGTTTGGATAATTTTCCGTTACCGACAGGTTTTAAAATCAACGGTAAATGAGCAAATTCTGGTGCTTCCCAACCAAAAGCTTTGTATAATAATACGTGTAAAGGCATTGATGGCAACCATTCTTCACCTCGAATAACATGAGATGTTTCCATTAAATGGTCATCTACAATATTTGCTAAATGATACGTTGGCATACCATCGCTTTTAAATAAAACTTTATCGTCTAATAAATTCGTTTCAAAGTTGATTTCACCACGAATAATGTCATGCAAATGCAACGTTTCATTTACAGGTGTTTTAAATCGTATTACATAAGTTACACCAGATGCAATTCTTTTTTCAGTTTCTTCTTTTGAGATTACTAACGAAGTATCTAGCTTCTCACGATTGTGCCAATT
The DNA here is from genome assembly GCF_051547085.1 of Flavobacterium sp. RSB2_4_14. Lineage (NCBI taxonomy): Bacteria > Pseudomonadati > Bacteroidota > Flavobacteriia > Flavobacteriales > Flavobacteriaceae > Flavobacterium > Flavobacterium sp. RSB2_4_14. Next base: position 491,683 of record NZ_JBPTTL010000001.1, on the reverse strand, counting down.
GTAAATAAACGTTTTTCCTTGTTCTTCGTGTTGCTTTCTATGCGCATCTAAAGATTCTGCAGTGTCAAATGCATAATATGCCCAACCAGAATTAATCAATTGTTCAGCATATTGTTTGTACAATTCTTTTCTTTCGGATTGACGGTAAGGACCAAATTTTTCATTCTTTCCAACGGTTTCACTAGGCGCAATTCCCAACCATTCCAATGCTTCCATGATGTATTCTTCAGCTCCAGGAACAAAACGATTTTGGTCGGTGTCTTCAATTCTTAAATAGAAAACACCTTTATGTTTTTTTGCGAAAAGATAATTGAAAAGCGCCGTTCTCACTCCGCCAATATGTAATGGTCCAGTTGGACTTGGTGCAAAACGCACACGAACTTGTTTAGACATTTTTATAAAGTAATTTTATTGAGGTTATTTTAAGACATGTATAAAGAGTTATTTTTTATTAATACTTGCTTTTGTAACAATTATTATAACTCCATTTTTCCCTTTTTCGCCATATTTCTCAACGGCGCTTTCTTTCAAAACCGTAACAGTTTCAATATCTTCTGCATTGAATTTCTTTAGTTCTTCTTTATTCACTTCTTTTCCATCAATTACATATAAAGGAGAATCCTCTTTTTCTTTAAGGTATTTGTAACAGTTGGAAACAATATCTACACCTTCAATTTTTTTTGTAATATAATAAGCTTTATCAATTGGATATCTTGGCTCTTTACTTTTATCAATAGCAACATAAAAATAAATTTTGTCGTCATTTAAACTCCAAAAATCTGAACATCCTCTAGAAATCCAAGTATCTAATTTTGAATATTTTTCAATAACAATTTTAGCAGTCAATTCATTGATATTGATATATGTTCCGTCAGGAAGATATCCTTTAAATTCTTTTGTTAATCTTATTTTACTAATATAATATCCATAAGAGTCTTTTTGAAATATTACATTAGGATATAATGAGGAAACATATCCTTTTCTGTTTTCAAACCTACTATCTTCGACAAAACCATCAGAACACAAATCCATTTCAACAACTTCAACTTCTTTTAGATTTTCATCTTGTTTTTTTAAATCTGATAATTTGAGTTCACAAAGTTTTATTTCAGAAAGGAGAATAAGTTTTTCATCTTTATTTTGAGCAAATGTTGAAGATGTTAAAAAAAATAAAATAAAAAAATTTGCTCTAATCATTTTTTATTGCATTATGAATTAATTTAATGTATGCTCTGCAAAGATACAATTAAGACTTCATTTCCAAAGGAATTCTTTTATTCATGACAGCAAACCAAAGCGGAGGGAAAAAGGACAAAACCATGGATGTTGGATAGCCATAAGGCATTTTAGGAGAAACATCATGGTATTCTAATATTTGATATTTCTTTTGAGATTTAAAGTGATGATCGCTGTGTCGCGTTAATTCATAAAGCATAATTCTGCCTAGGATATGATTTGAATTCCAAGAATGTTTTTCGGTTACACGTTCGTATCTTCCTGAGGCAAGTTGGTTTCTTTTCAAACCATAATGTTCAATATAGTTGATGGTTTCTAATAATAAAAAACCAACAATTCCAGAAAACAGCGCTACGATTAAACCAGTTTTTCCAAAGAAATAAAAAATCAAAACCAGATAACTAATTTGAATAATGGTGAACCAAAACATATCGTTTTTTATTGAAAACCATGAACGATTTTCAATTTGATTTAATTTCTTCTGAATTTGCCATGCTTTGCTATACGTTCCCGTTATGGTTTGATACCAAAAAGCATATAAATTCTGATTGTATTTTGCCGTTGACGGATCTTCAGGAGTGGAAACATGTAAATGGTGTCCGTGATTGTGTTCGATAAAAAAATGAGTGTAATGTGATGGAATTAAAAGTAATTTTCCAAGAATTCTCTCGAATAACTTTTCTCGATGTCCTAATTCATGAGCTACATTTATTCCGTTAGCGCCAAGAATAATACCCAAACTAATGGTCATGCCTATTATTTCAAAAAGTGACAAATTTATACTAGTAATTTTGTGCAGCGTAAACCAAATTGACCCATATACAATTATCACATTAAGGTATAATAACACATCAAATAGTTTGTTTTTCAATCTGTTTTGAATTTCAGTTTCAGTATAATTATCAGCATCAATAGGTAATAGTAATTCCAAAACGGGTAATAATACAAATGTAAATAGCAACCCAGCGTATGACCAAATGCCTCCAAAATATATTCCTAGAATTCCAACTAAAGGAATACTGTAAGCTAATAAATATTTCATTTTCAGTTTGTTTTGAGTTTAAAATTAACTAAGAATTAGGTAATCTACAAGCTTTTTTCTTTGACATTTTTTTAACGCTTTCTTATTTAATTTAAATTGTACATTTATCGGTTATAAATCAGCATTACAAAAATTGGAGAAATCAAATATCATTTATCAAAAATTAGAAGACTTTATTAAAAAGTTTTATACCAACGAATTGTTGCGAGGCACCATTTTCTTTGTTGGATTGGGATTGCTGTATTTTATTTTCACGCTTTTTGTAGAGTATTTTCTTTGGCTAAAACCTACAGCGAGAACAATTTTGTTTTCCCTATTCATTTTGGTAGAATTGTTTTTGTTGCTTCGTTTTATTTTGTTCCCCATTTTTAAATTGTTTAAACTTCAGAAAGGAATTGACTATCAAGAAGCTTCAAATATTATTGGAAATCATTTTAACGAAGTAGGCGATAAGCTGACTAACTTTTTACAACTTTCGCAAGACCAAAATAAATCGGAATTATTACTAGCATCTATTGACCAAAAAGCAAATACGTTACAACCAATTCCTTTTGGAAATGCCATAAACTTTAGCAAAAACAAAAAATATTTACCGCTTGCTATTATACCAGTTTTGTTTTGTTTGTTTTTTATGATTTCGGGCAAGAGCGACATTCTATCTCAAAGTTTTAATAGAGTGGTCAATTTTAAGCAGCAATTTCTTCCTCCAGCACCTTTTGAATTTAAGGTTTTAAATAATAATCTTCAAACCGAACAGAACAAGGATTTTTTGTTAAAAGTGAAGACCATAGGTAATGTCGTTCCAGAAAACGCGATGATTTTTATAGGCGATGAAAGTTATTTTATGGAAAGTAACAAAGCGGGAGAATTTGAATTTATTATCCCAAAACCATCTGAAGACATTGAATTTCATATTGAGGCCAATGATGTTTCCTCTCATGATTATGAATTAAAAATCGTAACCGTGCCTTCGATTGCAAATTTCGAAATGGTATTAAACTTTCCGGGCTATTTAAATAAAAAAACTGAAATTATAAAAGGAACTGGAAATGCTATTATTCCAGAAGGAACACGAGTAACTTGGAGAATGAATACTTTGGCTACTCAAAAAGTAGAATGGGTAAACCAAAACAATCTTTTTGCTTTTTCTAAACAAGAAAATACTTTTCTACTTTCTAAAAATATTCTTCAAAATGTTGATTATCAAATTTTAACATCAAACAATAAGGTTCAGAATTATGAAAAATTAAATTATCAGATTTCTGTAATTAAGGATCAATTTCCAACGATTACCGTTAACAATGCTCCAGATAGTTTAAAAGTGAATACTAATTTTGTTCTCGGACAAGTTTCCGACGATTATGGACTTTCTAGACTTCAAATAGTCTATTATCCTAAAGACACACCAAATAGTGCTAAACGAGCTTCTATTGCTGTAAAGAAAGACATTTACGACCAGTTTGTGTTTTCTTTTCCTAGCAATCTTCCGGTGGAAGAAGGAGTTTCGTATGAGTACTATTTTGAGATTTTTGACAACGATGCCATCCATAATTTCAAAAGCAGTAAATCGTCTGTTTTTAGTAACCGAATTGCCACCGAAGTTGAAAAAGAAGATCAAATGTTGCAACAACAAAATGACAACATTAATTCATTGGCAAAATCATTGAAAGCCCAAGACAAGCAATTATCTGAAATGGATAAATTACAAAAAATGGGCAAGGAAAAAGAAAGTCTTGAATATAAAGAACAACAAAAGATTGATAATTTTCTAGAGCGTCAAAAACAACAAGATGAGTTGATGAAAGAGTTCTCAGAAAAGATGAAAGACAATCTCGACAAATTCCAAACTGAAAAGAAAGATGAGAAAAAAGAGTTACTCCAAGAAAGACTAGAAAAAACACAAAAGGATTTAGAGAAAAACCAAAAACTTTTGGACGAACTAAAGAAACTCAACGAAAAAATAAGCAAGGAAGAGTTTTTCGAAAAAATGGAAAAATTCAAACAAAACAGTAAAAACCAGACTAAAAGTTTGGAACAACTTGTGGAGTTAACTAAGAAATATTATGTAGAAAAGAAAGCAGAACAGCTAGCAGATAAACTTGATAAATTGGCTGAAAAGCAAGATAAACTTGCAGATAAAAACGATGAGAATAATGCCGAAAAGCAAGAAGAAATCAATAAGGAATTTGATAAACTTCAGGAAGAATTAAAAGAATTAGACAAAGAAAACCAGGAACTAAAAAGTCCAATGGATTTACCAAAAACAGAGGAGAAAGAAAAAAGTATTGATGAAGATTTAAAAAACGCTAAAGAACAACTACAAAAGCAACAAAAAGACAAAGCAAAGCCAAAGCAAAAAAGCGCTTCTAAAAAAATGAAGCAAATGAGTCAACAGATGCAAGAACAAATGGCTTCGGCAGAAATGGAACAAATGGATGAAGATGTTGCTATGCTTCGACAAATTCTGGACAATCTGTTGGCCTATTCTTTTTCACAGGAAGACGTCATGAAACAGTTTAAAAATTTAAATCGCGGTGCGCCATCTTTTAATAAAAATTTAAAAACGCAACAAGATTTAAAACAACAATTTAAACATGTCGATGATAGTTTATTTGCCTTGTCTTTGCGTAATCCAAAAATTGCAGAAGACATTACCAAAGAGATAGGTAACGTTCAATATAATGTTGATAAAGCATTAGAGAATTTGGCCGAAGCTAATATTCCAAAGGGAAATTCACACCAACAATATGCAGTATCTGCTTCCAATAAACTAGCAGATATGTTAAGTGATATTTTGAATGGTATGCAAATGCAAATGTCTGGTGCAGGACAAGGAAAACCAAAACCTGGAAAAGGTGAAGGTTCAGGAATGCAGCTTCCAGATATTATTAAAAAGCAAGAAGGTTTGGGTGAAAAAATGAAAAAGGGAATGAAAAAAGGAGACAAACCAGGAGAAGGAAAAGAAGGCAAAGATGGAGAATCTGAAGGCGGAACCGAAGGAAAAAAAGAAGGCAAAGATGGAGAATCTGAAGGCGGAACCGAAGGAAAAAAAGAAGGTAAAGATGGTAAAGAAGGAAGCGGCAAAAACAGTAAGAACGGCAAAAACGGTCAAGGTGGCGGAAATGGAAATTCACAAGGCAATAAAGATGGTGAAAACGGTGAAGATGGAGAAGGAGATGCCAAAGCTATAATGGAAATTTATAAAGAGCAACAACAATTGAGAGAAGCGTTAGAAAAAGAATTAAAAAAACAAGGTGTTGGTGGAAATGGACAAAATGCTATTGACCAAATGAAACAAATAGAGAAGCAATTGTTGAATAAAGGTTTTAATAATGAAACACTTCAAAAAGCATTGAATCTAAAATACGAGTTATTAAAATTAGAAAAAGCAATACAACAACAAGGTGAAGATAAAAAGCGACAATCAGAAACCAATAAGAAAGAATTTAACAATCAGGCGAATGCATTACCGGCAAGGCTTCAAGAATATTTAAATAGTATTGAAATTTTAAATAGACAAAGCTTACCTTTGCGCTCCAATTTTAACCAAAAGGTTCAAGAATATTTCAAAACCAATGATTAGTTTTAACTACGAATTTGACTTTCAATTAGAGGATGAGTCTTTATATTCTGAATGGCTTTCAAGAGTAATTCTTTCGGAAAAGAAGAATGAAGGAGAGATTAATTATATCTTTTGTGATGACGATTATTTAGTTGAAATCAACCAACAATATCTCAAGCATGACACTTTAACGGATATCATCAGTTTTGATTATTCTATAGGAAATGAATTACACGGAGATATTTTCGTTTCTGTTGAAAGAGTTCGCGAAAACGCCATTGATTTTAATGTTTCTTTTGAAGAAGAACTAAAGAGAGTTTTGGTTCATGGAGTTTTACACTACTGTGGTTATAAAGACAAGAGCGAGAAAGACGAAATGCTAATGCGTCAAAAAGAGGAAGAGAAAATGGTAATGTTCCACGTGAAACAAAACTAATATGTTTTTAGAAAAATACGATACAATTGTTGTTGGAGCAGGACATGCAGGTTGTGAAGCTGCAGCAGCATCAGCAAACATGGGTTGTTCAACTTTGTTGGTGACTATGAGTTTACAAAATATTGCTCAAATGTCTTGTAATCCTGCCATGGGTGGAATTGCTAAGGGACAAATTGTTCGTGAGATTGATGCGCTTGGAGGATATTCTGGAATTGTTTCTGATAAAACAGCTGTACAATTCAAAATGCTGAATAAGTCAAAAGGACCAGCGATGTGGTCGCCAAGAGTTCAAAGCGATAGAATGCGTTTCTCAGAAGAGTGGCGCTTGATGTTAGAAAGAACTCCTAATCTAGATTTTTACCAAGAAATGGTAAAAGGGCTTTTGATTACCAATAATAAAATCGAAGGAATTGTTACCTCTCTCGGAATTGAAATAAAAGCCAAAACAGTTGTGTTAACCAATGGTACTTTTCTAAATGGGTTAATTCATATAGGCGACAAACAATTTGGTGGTGGAAGAGCAGGAGAAAGTGCAGCTTATGGAATTACTGATGATTTAGTAAAGGTTGGATTTGAAGCTGGAAGAATGAAAACAGGAACACCACCAAGAGTTGATGGGCGTTCTCTGGATTATTCTAAAATGAAAGAAGAACTAGGAGATTTAGTTCCTGATAAATTCTCTTATTCAGATGAAACGAAACCATTATCACATCAAAAGTCCTGTCACATGACTTATACTTCAAACGAAGTGCATAACATTTTGCGTGAAGGTTTTGATCGTTCACCCATGTTTAATGGAAGGATAAAAAGTATAGGACCACGTTATTGTCCGTCTATTGAGGATAAAATTAATCGTTTTGCCGACAAAGAACGTCACCAGCTTTTTGTTGAACCCGAAGGATGGAATACAGTTGAAGTATATGTAAACGGATTTTCTACTTCCTTACCCGAAGATATTCAATTTAAAGCGCTGCGTTCTGTTGAAGGATTTGAAAAAGTTAAATTTTTCCGTCCTGGTTATGCAATAGAATACGATTATTTTCCACCAACACAATTAAAGCATACTTTAGAAACAAAGCTAGTAGAAGGTTTGTACTTTGCTGGACAAATTAATGGAACAACAGGTTACGAAGAAGCAGCTTCTCAAGGAATGATGGCCGGAATAAATGCTGCTTTGAAAGTGAAAGAACAAACGCCAATGATTTTACGTCGTGATGAAGCTTATATTGGGGTTTTAATAGATGATTTAATTACAAAAGGCACAGAAGAACCATACAGAATGTTTACTTCTCGTGCAGAATACAGAACATTATTGCGCCAAGATAATGCTGATTTTCGTTTAACAGCAAAGTCACATGAAATAGGTTTGGCCTCAGAAAAGAGATTGAAACGAATGGAGTATAAGTTCAACGAAAGTGAAAAAATGGTGAATTTCTTCAAAGAAACTAGTGTTACTCAAGAAGAGGCAAATCCAATTTTAGTTGAAAAAGAAAGTTCTCCAATGGTGCAATCTGATAAAATGTTTAAAGTTTTCTCTCGTCCACAAATTGACTTGGACGATATATTAAAATTTGAAAAGGTACAACAGTACATTCAAGATAATGATTTGGATAAAGAAATTATAGAACAAGCCGAAATACAAGTTAAATATTCTGGGTATATCGAAAAAGAAAGAAACAATGCTGAAAAGCTTATTCGATTGGAAGACATCAAAATCCCTGAAAATTTTGACTACAATAAAATCAAATCCATGTCTATTGAAGCCAAACAAAAACTAAGTAAAATTCGGCCAGTTACCATTTCTCAAGCATCAAGAATCAGCGGCGTTTCCCCAAGTGACATTTCAGTTTTATTAATCTATATGGGAAGATAGAATATTAAACTTTAGATTTAAAATATTAAATATCAAAAATTAAAATTATTACACATCTTAAATTTAATATCTAATATTTAAAATTTAATATGACTTTGTTCCACGTGAAACTAAGCTTGCCAAGCACTATAAATAAAGAGTTTATGAGTTTTCAAAACAATATTTTTTTTCAAAAAGTTAGAGATTATTCCGTTTCAAAAGAAATTTTTGAATTGCATCACAATCCTGAATATGATATATTGATAACATTTCCAAAGCCAAGTTTGGAAAAATTACCAAGCTATTATGAAAGCGACGATTATATTTCTCATACTGATGGAAAGCGTTCTTTGTTTGAAAGAGCCTATCAATTAATAAAAGGAATTGCACTGAAAAATAAACTAAAATTAATCAATGCACAATCTCAAAAAGGAAAAATTTTAGACATTGGAGCTGGAACAGGAGATTTTTTAGTGGTTTCAAAAAATGACGGTTGGGATACAATAGGAATTGAACCAAGTGAAAAAGCAAAAGGAATTGCACTTAACAAAGGAGTTAAATTTGCAGAAAGTTTATCCTCGTTAGAAAACAATTCTTTTGATGTGATTACAATGTGGCATGTATTGGAACACGTTCCTAATCTTGATGAATATATAGTTGAATTAAAAAGATTGCTCAAACCAACAGGAACTATTATTATTGCTGTTCCTAATTTTAAATCTTTCGATGCCAATTATTATGGTAAATTTTGGGCTGCTTACGATGTACCGAGACACATTTGGCATTTCTCAAAAACAGCCATTGAAAAGTTGTTTTCCGAAAAGGGAATGAAATTGACAGAAGTACTTCCAATGAAATTTGATAGTTTTTATGTGAGTTTGCTTTCTGAAAAATATAAATCTGGAAAAATGAATTTTATAAGGGCATTTTTTGTGGGATTGAAATCAAATTTTAGCGGAAAGCAAACAAATGAGTATTCTTCACACATTTACATTATAAAAAACCAGTAAAAATCGTTTTAACGCATTATTTTTAAATAAAATAAGCAAAGAAAATAATTTGCTTTTCCAAAAATAGAAATGCCTTTAAAAGGCTTTATTTAAAGCCAAAATCAATAATTAAAAAATATCATAAAACCACAAACCATAAGAATAACCTATGTCATAAAAACATAAAAATTCAACTTTAGATTATTGAATTTTATTTTTATACTTTTGACACCGAAATTAAATTTATCAAATCATGATCAAAAAAACAATTTTCCTTTTTGCATTGGCAATTTCTATTATTTCATGCAACAAAACCACAGAGACAAAAGAATTTAAAACGGCTTATATTGATACTTCTAAATTAATGGAAGAGTCAACAGAAGCTAAAGATATTGAAGCCAAGTATAAAGACAAATCTAAAGTAATGGGAAACCAGTTAGAGGCTGAAGTTGCTCGTTTCAAAGCAGAAGCAGCAAGCTTTAAGCAAAATGCCATGGCAAACGGTCAAGCTTGGGCGCAACAAAAAGGTGCTGAATTACAACAAAGAGAGCAACAATTGAGTTATGCGCAACAAGCTATGTTAAGACAGTTACAAGAAGAAAGCGGAACTGAAATGGACACGTTAGTTAAAGCATATAAAAAAATAATCAAAGATTATGGTAAAGAAAAAGGGTATGATTACATCTATGGAACAGGTGATGCACAATCTGTTTTGTATGCAAAAGACAGTTATGATTTAACTAAGGACATTATAAAAATTGTAAACGACAAGTATAAAGCCGCTGGTAAAAAAGAGGAAAATACTGAAACAAAAAAAGAAGAAAAGAAAAAATAACCTTCTTCAAAAAATATAAAATTAAACGCTATCTAATGGATGGCGTTTTTTTATGGTATCAAATTTCGGGATTGATTAACAATGTTTTATATTTGTTTTATAAAATATACGCCATGGAAAATTTATCAACAGAAGCTAATTATGTACTGCAATTTATCAATCAAACCAACCGATCCATTTTTCTAACTGGAAAAGCGGGAACAGGAAAAACCACTCTTCTCAAAGAAATTATAAAATCCACTCACAAAAATACTGTAGTGGTGGCGCCAACAGGAATTGCGGCATTAAATGCTGGTGGCGTAACGATTCACTCCATGTTTCAGTTGCCTTTTGGCGGATTTATCCCTGATAATTCTACACCTCAATTTACAGAAAACTCTAAGTTTGAAACCCGTGCCACTTTGCGTAGGCATTTCAGGATGAGCGGATTAAAGAAAGCAGTTATTCAAAATATGGAATTGCTCATCATTGATGAAGTGAGTATGCTGCGTGCTGATTTAATGGACGCTATTGATTTTATGTTGCAATCAGTTCGTAAAAAAAAATATCCTTTTGGTGGTGTTCAAGTACTTTTTATTGGAGATTTATTGCAATTGCCACCTATAATCCGTGATGAAGAATGGCGAACTTTGCGAAATTATTACAAAGGAAAATTCTTTTTTCATTCGCATGTAATTCAATACAATCCACCGTTATATATTGAATTGTCAAAGATTTTCCGTCAAACAGATGAACAGTTTATAGCGGTTTTAAATAATTTAAGAAACAATCAAATTTCTCAAAGCGATATTCAAATTCTCAATCAATTTGTGCAACCAAATTTTGATTTGAAAGCCAACAAAGGGTATATCACTTTGACTACACATAATGCTAAAGCGGATACCATAAATTCACAATCATTATCCGATTTAGAAGGAAAAACCAAAGTCTACAAAGCATTAGTAGTAGACGATTTTCCTGATAAAATTTATCCGTTAGACGAAAAATTAGAATTAAAAGTTGGGGCGCAAGTCATGTTTATCAAAAACGATTTGTCTTTTGATAAGAATTATTTCAACGGAAAAATGGGAATTATTAAATCGCTTTCCGAGGAAGAAATTCTAGTTCATTTTCCCGAAGAAAATAAAACCATCGAAGTTGAACGCTACGAATGGGAAAACATTCGTTACACCGTAAATGAAAACACCAAAGAGATAGAAGAAGAAGTTTTGGGAACATTTAGTCATTATCCCATAAAATTAGCTTGGGCAATAACCGTTCATAAAAGTCAAGGATTAACCTTTGACAAAGCGGCGCTCGATGTTTCGCAAGTTTTTCTTCCAGGACAAGCCTACGTTGCACTTTCGCGTTTACGCTCATTAAACGGCTTGGTTTTGCTTTCTCCGTTGCAAATGAATGGTATTTCTAGTGATCAAGATGTGATGGAATATGCAGAAAACAAAGCTACTGAAGCACTTTTAGAAAATTCATTGAAACAAGAAACCAAAAACTTTATTCATAATTATTTGAACACTACTTTTGATTGGACAGATTTAGCGCAAGAATGGCGTAATCATCAATACAGTTACAACGAAAATTCAGAACTATCCGCAAAATCAAAATACTCAACTTGGGCAAAAAACCAAACGGAAACCATTGAAAATCTATTAGAACCATCCAGAAAATTTGTGGCACAATTAAATAAACTTTTCAGTGAAGAGGAAGTTGATTTTAACTTCGTTTCGGAAAGAGTTCAAGCAGCGTACAATTATTTTTTAAAACCACTAGATGCTTTAGTTTATGAAATCCTTTGGAAATTGGAAGAAGTAATTCGAATGAAAAAAGCAAAAGCATTCAATGACGAATTACTAGTTTTGGAAGAATTACAAATCAAAGCTGTTTTGCGATTGATGAAAGCTAAGTTGCTCGTTCAAACCATTGCAAATGGAGAAACAATTTCTAAAGAAAAATTAACTTCAGACGAAATTAAGTACTACAAAATCAATAAACTAGAAATTATTCGTGAGGAATTTAGGAAGGTAAACATTACCTTGGTTGAAGATGAAGTTAACTTAGAACGATATTCAAAAAAGAGTAAAAAAAGTAAGACCGATTCTTCTGTAACAACACTGAAAAAAACAACAGTTCAAGAAACATACGAATTGTGGTTACAAAAAAACTCAATAAAAGAAATTGCAGCTATAAGAAAACTAACCCCGCAAACTATTGGCGGACATTTAGCCAAGTTAATTGAAACTGAAACTATTGCTATTACAGATGTATTGCCAGAAGATAAAATTCAGGAATTAGCCCAAGCTTTTAAAGGCTATAAAGAAGAAACACTCAACGGCTTGAAGGAACAATATGGCGATAAATTCACTTGGGACGAATTGAAAATGTTTAAGGCGAGTTTGTAATTAACTCAACCACCAAACCGCTAAAATTGAAGGAACGAAATAGATGGCAATTGTTCTTGCGCCATCATAATCCTTTGCTAACCGTTGTCCTAACAATAAGAAAATCAAAGTAATACTTGAAAAAACCGCGCCATAAAAGCCGAATGTTTTTCCACCGTTTACAAATAATTCTACACAACCTACGAGTGTTAAAACACCGGTTATTAGTTCTAAAATTAAAATGATAAACAAGGCAAACGGTACATTTTTTTTCAAAATAGTTTGAGCGAAGTGACTTTTGAGCCAATCAACATTTCCTTGCCACGCAAAAACTTTATCATAAGCTGATTGTATAAACGTAACAGCTAAAAAAATTAAAACTAAAATGGAAGCAGTGTTATTCATAAGTGTTAATTTTTGTGGATTAAACGAGTTAGTTTTATAGATAAATCGGTTAAAATTATTTTTGCATTTCCGTTTCTTTCAATATGATAAATAGCATCTGAAAGTTCGTTAAAAATAGCATTTATATTATTTCCGTTTACAAACGGGGCAAATTTTTCTAAACTAAATTTTTCAACAGTTGGTTCTAAATAAACTAGGTTTTTGGTTTCGTAATTGAGCAATAAAGCTTGACGAAACATCACGATGCAATAATTTAAAAATTGTTTTTGTCCTTCTCTACCCAAAGAGGCAATTTCTTCACTCCACGAAATCAAATCCTGGATAGCAGCTGCATTTCCTTTGGCTCTAAAAGCAGCCCGAACCCAATCTACAAACCATTTTTCAAAAGGCAAATCATCAGTGTCATTATTCAAAATATGAAGTGCTTTGTTGTAATTTCCTTGTGCCTGATGCGCTACTTTTGACGCCGAAGTGGCATCTAAAAAATATTTTTCTCTCAATGTTTTTGCTATAATAGCTTCTGGCAAAGCACCGAAATGTAAAACTTGACAACGAGAACGAATGGTTTGAATAATATCTTCTTCGTTTTCTGAAATTAAAATAAAAAGTGTTTTTTCTGGCGGTTCTTCTAACAATTTTAGCAATTTATTGGAAGCGGCAATGTTCATTTTATCTGCCATCCAAACTATCATAATTTTATAACCGCCTTCATAAGATTTCAACGCCAAAGATTTCAAAATATCTTGTGCATCTTCCACCCGAATTTCCCCTTGTTTGTTCTGCACACCAAGATGTTTGTACCAATCAAACAAACTACCATAAGGATTTTGCAATACAAATGCTCTCCAATCTGTAATAAAATCAGCGCTTTTGGGTTTTGATTTTATATCTTCATTGGTCACATTTGGATACACAAAATGCAAATCGGGATGTGTCAAAGATTGAAATTTCAAATTACAAGAATCATTTCCTCCAGCATTTTCGTTCGCTACATTGTTACACAAAACAAATTGTGCATAAGCAATAGCCATTGCTAAAGTGCCACAACCTTCTGGTCCAACAAACAATTGTGCATGCGGAATTCTGCCCGATAACGCGCTTTTTGTTAAATGATTTTTGATGTACTCTTGCCCTAAAATTTCTGAAAACTGCATAAAGCAAATATAAGTTAAAAATCCACTTTCTACAGTATAAAATCCATTTCGAATAGATTTTCAATGAAGCAAAAAGCAACCAATAAAATCGGCAAGAATTTGATTTCAAAATAATTACATCTTAAATTTAACTTAAATAAACATCGATAAAAGCACAAAAAACACCGATGAAATTAAAATTTATTATATTTGCAATTACTAAAACAATTTTTTTACTAGATGAAAACCCTTCAAGATTTTAATTTCAATGCCAAAAAAGCTATAATCAGAGTTGATTTCAACGTTCCTTTGGATGAAGATTTTAATGTAACTGATGCTAATAGAATTGAAGCGGCAAAGCCAACTATAGATAAAATCTTGGCAGATGGCGGAAGTGTAATTTTGATGTCTCATCTTGGCAGACCAAAAGGAAAAGAAGATCAATTTTCGTTACGACATATTGTGGCAAAAGTTTCGGAAGTATTAGGTGTTGAGGTTCTTTTTGCATCAGATTGTAGAGGCGAAGTAGCTACGAATGCTGCAAAAAACCTCAAACAAGGAGAAGTATTGTTATTAGAAAATCTTCGTTTTTATAAAGAAGAAGAAGCTGGCGATGAAGGTTTTGCAAAAGAATTAGCTTCTCTAGGTGATATTTATGTGAATGATGCTTTTGGAACAGCACACAGAGCACATGCTTCGACAACTATTATTGCTCAGTTTTTTCCAAATCACAAATGTTTTGGAATGCTTTTAGCCAAAGAAATCGAAAGTTTAAATCGTGTTTTAAAGAATTCCGTAAAACCAGTAACAGCAGTTCTTGGAGGTTCAAAAGTATCTTCAAAAATTACTGTTATCGAAAATATTTTGGATAAAGTAGATCATATGATTATTGGTGGCGGAATGACATTTACTTTTATAAAAGCATTGGGTGGAAAAATTGGGAATTCAATTTGTGAAGACGATAAGCAAGAATTGGCATTGCAAATTTTGCATTTGGCCAAAGAAAAAAATGTTCATATTCACATTCCGGTTGATGTTGTTGCAGCAAATGCATTTTCAAATGATGCTGAAACTCAAATAGTAGATGTTCGTGAAATTCCTGATGGATGGCAAGGTTTAGACGCAGGACCAAAATCATTAGAAAACTTCAGAGATGTAATAATGAATTCAAAAACAATTCTTTGGAATGGTCCATTGGGTGTTTTTGAAATGGAATCATTTGCCAAAGGAACTATTGCTTTAGGAAATTATATTGCAGAATCTACAGCAAATGGCGCTTTTTCTTTAGTTGGTGGTGGCGATTCTGTAGCTGCAGTGAAACAATTTGGACTCGAAGATAAGATGAGTTACGTTTCCACAGGCGGCGGTGCTATGTTAGAAATGTTAGAAGGAAGAGTGTTACCAGGAATAGCAGCTATTTTGGATTAAATAAAAGCAACACAATAAAAAACAACAATTTGCGTTATTAATAACATGTTATTAATAAAACACAGTATTGAAAAATAATACTTTATAAAAATAAAGTTATGACTATAAAAAAAATAACAACGTTGGCTCTACTTCTTGCATCCACAGCAATTTTTGCTCAGGATGATTTAAGTATTACTCCGTTTAAAAAACCACAAACTAAGAAAGAAGTACTCGATTCTATCAAAGGCACTTTTGTTCATGATAATATTGCCACTTGCATTGATAGCATGTGGATGAAAGAATTGGCTAGCTTAGATTTGTATGATGAATTGGCACTTGACATTAAAAATATTAATGTTGACGAAAAAGTAGATTATGAATTGCCTACAGAATTGTTGAAAGAACGGTTGAAGAAACTAGACGAAAAATCACCTTTCAATATTGAGTACAACGTTGGTTTAGAAAATGTTATTAAGTCATTCTTAAAATACAGAAAAAAAGGATTTGAAAGATTAATGGGAATTTCTCAGTTTTATTTCCCCATTTTTGAAGAAGCACTAGCGGCACAAAACATTCCTTTGGAAATAAAATATTTAGCGGTAGTTGAGTCTGCTCTAAATCCAAGAGCTGTTTCAAGAGTTGGCGCAACAGGTTTGTGGCAATTTATGTATCAAACAGGAAAGCAATACGATTTAAAAGTTGACACTTATGTTGACGAAAGAAGTGATCCATTAAAAGCGAGTAAAGCTGCCACACAATACATGAAAAACATGTATAGTATTTTTGGCGATTGGGATTTAGTATTGGCTTCTTATAATACTGGTCCAGGAAATGTGGCAAAAGCCATTCGCCGATCAGGAGGAAAACAAAACTATTGGAACATTAGACCTTATTTGCATAAAGAAACCCAAGGATATCTTCCTGCATTTTTAGCCACAATGTATATTTTTGAATACCACAAGGAACACGGAATTGTTCCAAATAAAGCCGTGGCAAATCATTTTGCTACCGACACAGTTTTAGTAAAAAGAGCTTTAACGTTTAAACAAATTTCAGATTTATTAGATGTTTCTGTGGCTGAATTACAGTTTTTGAATCCTTCCTATAAGAGAGAAGTTATTCCACACATTACTGGAAATGATTATTTTCTGAAATTACCATTGGATAAAATTGCTTTGTTTACTTCAAACGAAGAAAGAATTTATGCTTACGCTAACTATGAAGATAGTTTAAGAGAAAAGCCATATTCAAGTGCATATGCTTCAAACAATGCTTCAGAATCTAGTAATTCTTCCAATGTTAAATATCACAAAGTAAGAAGAGGTGAAAGTTTGAGTAAAATTTCAAGTCGATATGGCATTACGATGTCAGAATTAAAGAAGTGGAATCATTTGCGAAGCAACAAAGCACCATTGGGAAGAAGTTTAAAAATTTATACTTCAGATGAATCTATTGCATCAAACGATAAAATCCAAACCAAATCAGATACCACTGCTGTGAAAGAAACATCAGCTTTGGCATCAAATACTAACAAGGTATTTAAAGAGGAAAAAGTAGTTACTTATAAAGATGTTGTAAAATATCACAAAGTAAAAAAAGGAGATAATCTTGGTGAAGTAGCAGATAAATATGGCGTTTCAGTTGCTGAAGTTAAAAAATGGAATCACCTCAAAGGAAGTAATATTGCATTAGGCGCAAATTTAAAAATCATTAAAAACGAAAGAGTGGTTACTACTGTTAGAAAAGAAGTGAAAACAGACAAAACAACATTGGATACTAAACCACAAACAGCTCTTGCATCTAACGATACAAATACTGATGAAAATCAAAACCATGCAACTGTCTATGAAGTTCAAAAAGGAGACAACCTTTTTTCAATTGCTAAAAAATTCAATGTTAGTTTGGAAGACTTAAAAAAATGGAATAATCTTGACGATTTAAATGTGCAACAAGGTTCGAAATTAGCTTTAGCCAATACTACAGAAAATGTTAAAGAAGAAGAGCCAAAAGAAACTAAAATTGTAGAATATAAAGTTAAAAAAGGCGACAATCTTGGAAGTATTGCTCATAAATACAATGTATCGGTTGCAGAACTAAAAGACTGGAATGAACTAGAAGACAATAATGTTAAACTTGGTGCAACATTAATTGTTTCTAAATCAGAAGTGGCGGTAAACGAAACAAAATCTTCTAAAAATACAGTAGCTTCAAGCGAAAGAGATGAAGTTAAATTGTATTACGTTAAAAAAGGAGATTCATTATTTAGCATTGCCAAAAAATATCCAGGTGTTTCTATTTCTGATATTAAAAAATGGAATGGTATAAAAAACGAAAGTTTAAAACCAGGGATGAAATTAAAAATTAGCGGTTAATCCGAAAATCTTATATAAATTTGGGTTTTATTTCTATTATGAATAAAACCCTTTTTTTATGGCTTTTTCTCGCTGGTTTTTTAGGTTCTTGTTCTTTTAAAAAAGACAAGTTACCAGGAGATTCTGTCGCAACAATAAATACTATTGCGGTGATTATCGATGATCAACTTTGGAAAGGAGAAGTTGGCGATAGTATTAGAAATAAATTTGCTTCACCCGTTTTAGGACTACCACAAGAAGAGCCGTTGTTTACCATCAATCAATATCCAGTGAAACTTTTTGAAGGATTCTCAACCGACACACGAAATATTATTATTGTCAAAAAAGATACCGAAAACAAATTTGAAATTAAAGAGAATGAATTTACAACTCCTCAAAATGCGTTTCATATTTCGGGGAAAACAGCTTTTGAAATCCTGCAAATTTTAGAGAAAAACAGCTCTAGTATTATTCAAAAAATGAGAGCTACAGAAATTACTCAAAATCAAGAAATTTTCAAGGATTCTCTTTTGGATATCCAAAAAATTCAAAAAAAATTTAACATCAATGTTTTGATTCCTTCCAAATATGAATACGTCATGCGAAGACGAAATTTCATTTGGCTCAAAAGCGAAATTATTAGCGGTAATACCAGTTTATTACTCTATCAAATCCCTTTAAAAAGTATTCACGCTAATAATGCGGTTAACGACATTGTGAGAACAAGAGATTCTATAGGGAAACTTTACATTCACGGTTCAGACAGAGGAACACAAATGGTTACTGAAGAAGCGTATTCTCCTTACTTTTTAGAAACAACTCTTGCCGGAAAAAAAACATTTGAAACAAAAGGCACCTGGCAAATGAAAAACGATTTTATGTCAGGACCTTTTATTAACTACGCTATTTTTGACAAAGAAAATAATAGAGTATTGGTGCTCGAAGGGTTTTGTTATGCACCATCAAAAGAAAAGCGCGATTTAATGTTTGAATTAGAATCAATTATTAAATCCATTCAATTTATAAAAAAGCCAACTAAATGAATCTAGAATGGAAAATAAAGCGTTTTGAAGCACTTTCTACACAAGAGCTTTATAATTTGCTTCAACTGCGAAGTGAAGTCTTTGTGGTGGAGCAAAATTGCGTTTATCAGGACATTGATGGCAAAGATCAAAAAGCTTTGCACTTGATAGGGGAAGATAATGGCAAAATTGTGGCTTATGCTCGGCTTTTTAAACCCAATGATTATTTTGAACAAGCGTCAATAGGAAGAGTAATTGTCAAAGAAACTTCAAGAGCGATGAAACTTGGTCATATTCTAATGAGAGAAGCTATTCAGGTGATAGAAACTCATTTTGAGGCAACAAAAATCACGATTTCTGCACAATTGTATTTAAAAAAATTCTACGAAAGTCACGGATTTGTTCAAACGAGTGAGATGTATCTTGAAGATGATATTCCGCATATTGAGATGAAGAAGGGATAATTACACTTTTGAAATCACAATTTCCACTCTTCTGTCATATTCTGCCCCTTTTCCCAGCGGAACCGTGTTGCCATATCCTTTGAAAGTCATTCTGGTTTTAGGTATTTTTTTAAATAGTAAATATTTATACACCGTTTCTGCCCTATTGGTTGAGAGTTGTCTTTTTTTGGTCTCTTTATCAATGGCTTCTTTTTGGTATGGTGGCGTACAACACACATGCCCTTGGATTTCAAAATTATAATTTTTGTATTTCATCAAAAGTTTGGCAATTTTATCCAGCTCTGTTTTGGATTTAAAAGTTAGCTTACTACTTCCTCTTTCAAACAAAACATTGTCTAAATAGACGTGATCGCCTACAATATGATTTTTTTGAATGGTGTTATAAAACCCAGGAATTACAATTTTGGGTAATGGTCTAAGGTTGATTACTACATCAACGCGACGGTTTTTTGAACGTTTCTCAGGCAGGTTTTCTACAATATCATCGTCTATAAGAATTCTACCTTTTCCCTCAATGGTTACAATGATTTTACTTTTTATTCCGCTTGCAATGATTTTATTTTGAATGGTTGTGGCACGATTGGTTGAAAGTTTGAAGTTATACGCTTCTTTTCCCACATCATCAGTATACCCAAAAATCTGAATAGATTCTATTCTTGTTGAATCGGTTTTTCGGATAAAATCAACTACTTCATTTCCTTGTTTTTCATTTAAGGTATATTTATCAAATTCAAAGTAAACCGAGTGTACTACTTCTTCCTGAGCTTGAAGAAAACCAAAAAAGAGAAGCGGTAAATATTTTAGTAATTTCATCTTAAATTTTTAAAATCTTGTTGTATTCTGCCGTGTTATTTAAAACGCCAATTGCTTTTTTGATTTCTAAATTGTTTTTTACATAATATTGATACAACCCTTCTTTATATTGGTAACGCTTGATAATCTCATCCAATAATAAGTTTTTAATTTCCTTTTGATTTTTATCAATCATAGTGGATTCACTTCTTTGCAAAGCAGCCAAAAGTTGTTCGTATTCTGTTTTTATTGCGGTATCAATATTTTCCTTTTTAGCTTTTTCCAAAGTATTTTTTAGCGCAATTTCTGTTTCTGTATTAATGTCTGTTTTTTCACGTTTTAGGAACGCTTTGAAATCAGCAAAATCAGCATCAGTTATCGTTGGGATTTTATCACCTAGAGTTGGATTTTTGTAATAATAGTAGGTTACATAATTAAAAATTCCATCGTTTTTTTGCAAAGCATCAGCAATTAAACTTGTTTTGGTTTCTTCCATTTCAACATCGGGCAACACACCACCACCATCAAATACAGGTCTTCCTTTTTTGGTTTTGAATGCGTTATAGTTTTTCTCTTCCGTCTTAGTGGCTTTTCCGTTTTTATCTTTTTTGTTGTAATTCAAAGCTTGAATACATCTTCCAGAAGGCGTGTAATATCTAGAAATTGTCACTTTTACTTGAGTTCCGTAGGTCATATCAATAGGACGTTGCACCAATCCTTTTCCAAAACTTCGACTTCCTAAAATGACAGCGCGGTCTAAATCCTGTAATGCTCCAGAAACAATTTCGGAGGCAGAAGCACTTTTGCCATCAACAATGATGACCAACGGAATTGCTGTATCAATTGGCTCTCGATTGGTTTTATAAATGTTGTTGTATTTTTCGTTTTTAGATTTTGTAGTTACAATGATTTCTCCTTTTGGAACAAATAAATTACAAATGTTTACCGCTTCATTCAACAGTCCACCAGGATTTCCTCTCAAGTCAAGAATTATTTGTGTTGCGCCATCAGCTTTAAGTTTTTCTAACGCTTCTTTGGTTTGTGATGAGGCTTTTTGGGTGAATTGAGATAAAACGATATAACCTGTTTTATCGTCTACTTTTCCGAAGAAAGGAACTGCTTTTACTTCTACTTCATCCAAAATTAATTGGGTTGTCATTGGTTTTCCTTGACGCAAGTATTTGATTTCGATTTTAGTGTTTTTTACGCCTTTCAATAATTGAGAAGCATCGTCTTTAAAATCAGAAAGCAAAACATCACCTATTTGAGTGATTTCGTCACCGGCTTTTAATCCGGCTTTGTCAGCAGGAAATCCTTTATAAGGTTCTTTGATGATGAGTTTGTCTTCTTTTCGGGTAATAACCGCTCCTATTCCTGTGTATTCTCCTGTGTTATTGATTTTGAATTTTATAACATCTTGTTCGTTAAAATAGTTGGTGTAAGGATCTAAATCCGCCAACATACTTTTAATGGCTTTGTCCATCAATTCTGCCGGATTGGTTTCGTCAACATAGTTTTGATTGATAGTTTTAAAAAGTGTCGTAAAAATTTCTATTTGTTTAGAAATTTCGAAAAAATCGTCTTTAAAACTTACGCCCACAAAGAGAAATACACTCAAAATGGCAGGAATGAAATATTTTTTTTTAATGCTGGAGAACATAGTTTTATTTTTAAACAAGTTAACTAATAAATTCAATTACTATAAATGAATTTCGGTTCATTTTTAGGAAATACTTTTTTCTTCTTTTATTGCTTTTCTAAATTTTTCGAAAAGCAGTTTTGTTTTTTCTTCAATTTCCTGATAGGATAGTTTTTCGCTCGTTTGATAGAAAAACATAATACAATATTTTTTTTCCAAATGGTTTGTCAACAATGACTTATTCAATCGGTAACACTCTCTCAAAACGCGTTTAAAATAATTGCGGTCAACGGCTTTTTTAAAATGTTTTTTGGAAACTGAAACTCCCATTTTTAAAGGCACATTTTCTTCAAAATCATGAGCAACATATACTAATCGCAATGGATATTTACTCACTGATTTGCCTTCAGAAAATAACAAATCAATAATTTTTTTACTTTTAATTTTTTCGGCTACTGGATAGGAAAAATCCATTGTTATTTTGAGTAGATATTGTAAACAAATTTCACTTCATTGTAAGTGATGTAAAACTGCACTCTATTATTTTCCTTTTTCTTCGTAATGATTAAGATATTACACTTTGAAAACTTATTGTCAACACATTCAAACGGTACAATATTTACCTCATCATTATCTGTAATTTCACCATAAGCTTTGATTTTGAATGACTGTACCTCAGAGGAATTAATTGTAATTAAATCTTTCTTAGCATCAACGGTTATCAATACTTTAGCATCAGCAAAATCAGACCATTCGTTCCATTGACCATTATCTTTTTTGTCTGTAAAACTTACACTGCTTGCTTGAAAACGAATAGGTTGTGCCAAAGCAACACTTCCAAAATTCAAAAAAAGGTAAACGATAAGAAGTTGAATAGCTTTCATTTTGTTAATTTTTTTTATTGTGGTAAAACTACAAATTCTATTCCAAAACAGAGGAATTAAAAATTTGGACACTTTATGATTTGGAGTTTACAAACACATTATTTTCTCTTTTCACATCAGCCATTAAATCACTTGAATCTAAAGTGATTTTTTTGATGGAAGTAAGCGGTTTTAGAATACTAAACTCATAGTTAGGCATTGCCCAAGCCCAATCATTCAAAACAGTTCTTTTTATTTCGGGCGTTGGATTTGTTTTTTGAAAATTCATCATCCGCAGCGGAATATAATAACTCTCTTTTGTTCCGTCTGTATATTCTACTAAAACATCCATTGGCATTGGCATTCTTCCAACTCTTTCTAATGAAATTGAAGTTGTATTGTCTTTTTCGGCTACTTTTTTAACGCTATAATCAATCGTATTTGTAGTTTGTGTCCAATCTGTTAAATACCAATCAAGATTTGCTCCCGAAACTCGTTCAGCGGTTCTTTTAATATCATTTGGCGTTGGGTGTTTGAATTGAAATTCTTTGTAATAACGCTTCATTGTTTTTTCCAAATTTTCTTTTCCTATCAAATAAATTAATTGGGTAAGAAACAATTCTCCTTTGCTGTAGGATGAAACGCTATATAACTTGTTGAGGTCAAAACGATCACCTTGTGTAGAAAGTGGTTGTTCTTTTCCAGAATTGGCCATATTGATGTAACTAACATAAGCACCTAAAAATGGATTTTCTTGTTTTTTCTCAGCAATTGCATTTACGCCCAAATCTTCTAAATAAGAAACAAATCCTTCATCCATCCACGGATTTTTACTTTCGTTGGAAGCCAACACGTGTTGAAACCAAGAATGTCCCATTTCATGAGCAATTAAACCCACAAAACCATTTAATTTCCCTTCACCTAAAACTAAAGTACACATGGCATATTCCATTCCACCATCGCCACCTTGAATTACAGAATATTGTTTGTAGGGATAATTTCCGATAGTTTTATTAAAAAACTGCATTAATTCAGCGGTTTTGGGTTGTGCTTTTTTCCAGACATCAATAATCTCTGGATTGTTTTTGTATAAAAAATGAAGTGTCACACCATTTTCGGCAGGATATTTATCATGGATGTAATCTTTGTCTGCAGCCCAAGTAAAATCATGTACGTTTGGTGCATAAAAATGCCAAGTCAACGTTTTTTGTTTTTTGGGAATAGTGACTTCTACTCCAGTTTCTTGATAGTTGTAGCCAATTTCGTTTGGGTTTTGTAAATAGCCTGATCCGCCTAAAATATAATTTTTATCGATGGTAATTTTTACATCAAAATTGCCCCAAACACCATAAAATTCTCTTCCTAAATAATGATCAGCATGCCAACCTTCAAAATCAAATTCGGCTATTTTTGGATACCATTGCGCCATAGAAAGTGCAACACCTTCGCTATTATTCCTGCCCGAACGGCGAATTTGGAGCGGAACTTGTCCATCAAAGTCTAAGGTAAATAAAGTGGATTTTCCTGGTAAAATAGGTTTTGCTAAATCAACCTCCAAAATTGTTCCTACTTCTTTTGCTGTAGCGGAAACTCCATCTTGTTTAAAATTTGATATTTTTAAATAGCCAATTTCATTAGGCAATAATTTTGAAATGCGACTTTCATTAACTTCTTTTCCGTCAGTAGTTTTAATTTTGTCGACCATTCTTGGGTCAGGATCAGCAATATTTTGATTTCTGAAATCCATTTCGCTTCCCGGTTGAAAAGCATTATTGTATAAATGATAAAAAACTCTTTTTAAGGTGTCTGGTGAATTATTTATGTACAACAACTCTTGTTTTCCTTTGTATTGATAGGATTTAACATCCATGGTTACATCCATTTTATAGTCAACATGTTGTTGCCAGTAGTCTTTTGATTGTGCTTTACAAAAAAGCATTGCAAACAAAAAACCAAAAAGAAGTATTTTTTTCATTTGTATTAATTATGTTTATTTTTTTTGATTTTTTGATACTTCTTCTGCCATTTTTAATGCATTGTAGGCATTAACCATTTTGCCTGAAACTGATGCTTCAGAAAAATTTCTTTTTTCAGCCTCTTCTCCAACTTTTACCACCATATCTATTGGAGTTCCAGATTGCATTATAATTTCTTTTACTTGGTGAGCTTTTAAATTTGGATAATAAGAACGGATTAATGCTGCCACACCAGCAGCATTTGGAGATGCCATTGATGTTCCTTCAAGATATTTGAATTTGTTGTTGGGAAGTGTTGCATATATTTTCACTCCTGGCGCATAAATGTCTACGTTTTTTGAACCATAATTAGAGAAATCAGCGATGATTTTTTCACCATACTCATAGTTCAACGCACCGATTTGCAGAAAGTTGGTAACAAATTCTGTTTTTTTGTCTTTCGTATCAGTTGGAAAATTCTCTTCAATATCCACATCTTTTCCGTCATTTCCTGCGGCATGAACAAATAAAACGTCTTTACTTTCGGCATATTTTATAGCATCCCAAACCCATTCGGCATGAGGAGAAAAATCTTTACCAAAACTTCCATTAATGATTTTTGCACCATTGTCTGCCGCATACCGAATGGCTAGTGCAATATCTTTGTCATATTCATCGCCATTTGGTACTGCGCGAAGAACCATTATCTGCACATTTTGCGCCACACCATCACCACCTATTTTATTGTTTCTTTGCTGAGCAATAATTCCTGCTACATGTGTGCCATGTTCAGTTTCTTCTTTATTTGGCCCAAATACTTTATTGTTTCCATATTTTTTATCATCAAAATTATCTGGATTATCGCCTACAATTTTTCGTCCGTCAAATTCGGTGTTAAGGTTATAATTGAGCTTATCATAAACTTGATTTTTTGCTGAAATTAATTCTTCTCTAAAGTTTGTTCCTGCATCAGCAGCAAAAGCAAGCATAACCGTTTTGCTTTGATACAGCTTGTATTTTACTGAAGACACATTGTTTAATTCCTCAAGTGTATAATCATCTTTTTTTAATTCCTCGCGTATCGCTTTATCGGCTTCATATAAAAAATCAATCGATTCTTTATAGCTCATCATTTTCTTTTGCTCTTTTTTAAAATCAGCCAATGCTTTTTTATACACTTCTGAACCATCATCGCCTTTTTTCAAAATTCTTGTCATTTCAAGTGTTTCATTGTAAGAGTCACCTAGAAAATTCCAGCCATGAATGTCGTCAACATACCCGTTTTTATCATCATCCTTTTTGTTATTAGGAATTTCTTTTGGATTTGTCCAAATAGTGCCTTTTAAATCGGGATGATCAATGTCAACTCCAGAGTCAATTACGGCAACAATGACTTTAGCTCCTTTTTTATTTTTTAAAAGTTCAGCGTAGGCTTTATCAACACTCATTCCTGGAATTGTATCTTTTTCTAAATCAAGATGACTCCAGCGTTTTAGTTCTTGTTCTGTAAGTGGTGCTTTTTTTGTGTAAAGTGTTTGAGCTTCTTGTCCAAAACTCAATAATGGCAATAAAAAAATCAAAAATTTCAACTTTGTTTTCATAACAAATATTATTTAAGCAAGTAAAAGTAAATTCTTTTGTAAAATTCCAAAAACGATTAACATTACATTAGTATATCATTGGTTTTATAAACTTCTTTTACTCTGATGCCTTTTTCTGTTTTTTCGACGGTAATGATTTCATTGTGTGCATCATGCTCTAACCATAAATAGTAATTGTTTTCGGCTGCTGCGGTAAGAAATTTAGATTTTTCAGGCATCGTTAAAAGTGGTCTTGTGTCATAACCCATAACATAGGGCAAAGGCAAATGACCAGCTGTTGGAATTAAATCAGCACAAAACACAATCGTTTTATCTTGGTATTTGATATGCGGAATCATCATTTTTTCGGTGTGACCATCTACATAAAAAATATCAAAATCTAATTCTTTAGAAAACCCAAAATCTCCATCGGGTCTTTGAACAAAATTTAATTGTCCGCTTTCTTGCATTGGTAAAATATTTTCTGAAAGAAAAGATGCTTTTTCACGGGCATTGGGTTTTGTTGCCCATTCCCAATGATTGTCATTAGTCCAAAACTTGGCGTTTTTAAACGCAACTTCATATCCTGTTTTGTCAGCATTCCAATTTACGCTTCCACCACAATGATCAAAATGCAAATGGGTCATAAAAACATCGGTTATATCGTCTCGATGAAAACCATGTTTAGTCAAGGATTTATCCAAAGAGTCATTTCCCCAAAGCGAATAATAACTAAAGAATTTTTCGGATTGTTTGTTGCCCATTCCGGTGTCAATTAAAATTAATCGATTTCCGTTTTCAATAAGCATACATCGTGCCGCAATATCAATTAAATTATTTTCATCTGCCGGATTGGTTTTGTTCCAAATAGTTTTAGGAACAACACCAAACATAGCGCCACCATCCAATTTAAAATTCCCCGATTCTATAGAATAAAGTTTCATTACTATTAACGTTTTAAAATCGGTGCAAAATACTAATTATGTTTGTTTTGAGTGTCTCAAAATCAATTTTTTCTATCTCTGAATTAGTTATAAAAATGTTACAGTTTGCAGAGAAAAGCAGATTATTAGTTATATTTGCCCTTTATTTAGACAAAATCAAAATAAGCTATGATCAAAGTATCTGATACAGCAAGCAAAAAAATCATCGACATGATGAAAGATGACGGTTTTGACGCTTCCAAAGATTACGTTCGCGTGGGTGTAAAAAGTGGAGGTTGTTCGGGTTTGTCATATGAATTAAAATTTGACAAAGAATTACATGAAAACGACAAAGTTTTTGAAGATAATCATGTAAAAATAGCCGTTGAAAAAAAATCATTTTTATACTTAGCCGGAACTATTCTAGAATTTTCCGGAGGATTAAACGGAAAAGGATTTGTTTTCAATAATCCAAACGCAAGCAGGACTTGTGGATGTGGAGAATCATTTTCACTTTAGATAAAATATATGTCAAAATATACAGAAGAAGACTTAAAAGTCGAATTAGAAAATAAGGAATATGAATATGGTTTTTACACCGATTTAGACTCTGAAACTTTTCCAATTGGACTAAACGAAGATATCGTCCGTGCTATTTCTTTGAAAAAAGAAGAGCCACAATGGATGACTGATTGGCGTATTGAATCGTTTCGAGCTTGGCAAGAAATGGTAGAACCAGAATGGGCAAATGTGCATTATGAAAAACCTGATTTTCAAGCTATTTCGTATTACTCAGCTCCCAAAAAAGCGGATCCTAATAAAACTCTAGACGATGTTGATCCTGAACTTTTAGATATGTACAAAAAGTTAGGAATTTCTATCGACGAGCAAAAGAAATTGAACAATGTTGCAATGGATATTGTAGTCGATTCGGTTTCGGTGGCAACTACTTTCAAGAAAACTTTAGCTGAAAAAGGCATCATTTTCATGAGTATTTCTGAAGCTATTCGCGAATATCCAGAATTGGTTCAGAAATATTTAGGAACTGTAGTGCCACAAAGAGATAATTTTTATGCCGCATTAAATTCGGCTGTTTTCTCGGATGGCAGTTTTTGTTACATTCCAAAAGGCGTTAAATGTCCAATGGAATTATCCACTTATTTTAGGATTAATCAAGCTGGAACCGGACAATTTGAAAGAACGCTTTTAATTGCTGATGAAGGCAGTTATGTTTCTTATCTTGAAGGTTGTACCGCACCAAGTCGTGACGAAAATCAATTGCACGCAGCTGTTGTAGAATTAATAGCATTAGATAATGCCGAAATAAAATATTCAACCGTTCAAAACTGGTATCCGGGAAATAAAGAAGGAAAAGGTGGTGTTTATAATTTTGTAACTAAGAGAGGAATTTGCGAAAAAAACGCAAAAATTTCCTGGACACAAGTGGAAACTGGTTCGGCAATTACATGGAAATATCCATCGGTGGTTTTAAAAGGTGATAATTCAATAGGAGAATTTTATTCAATAGCTGTTACCAATAATTTCCAACAAGCTGATACGGGAACAAAAATGGTTCATTTGGGTAAAAATACTAAGTCAACGATTATTTCCAAAGGAATTTCTGCTGGAAAATCACAAAATAGTTACCGTGGTTTGGTTCGAATTAGTGCCAATGCTGATAATGCTCGCAATTTTTCTCAATGTGATTCGTTGCTGATGGGCAATAATTGTGGCGCTCACACATTCCCTTATATCGAAAGTAAAAATTCATCTGCTATAATTGAACACGAAGCCACGACATCCAAAATTGGAGAAGACCAAGTTTTCTATTGCAATCAAAGAGGCATTCCAACCGAAAAGGCGATTGCATTAATCGTTAACGGTTTCAGTAAAGATGTTTTAAATAAGTTGCCAATGGAATTTGCTGTAGAAGCACAAAAATTATTAGAAATTTCATTAGAAGGTTCAGTAGGTTAATCATAAATCAGAATAAAACACATTTAAACAATGTTATCAATAACAAATTTACACGCTTCAGTTGAAGACAAAGAAATATTAAAAGGTATCAATCTTCAAATTAATGCCGGAGAAGTTCATGCCATTATGGGACCAAATGGAGCAGGGAAAAGTACACTTTCTTCCATCATTGCCGGAAATGAAAATTATATTGTAACTGAGGGAGAAATTCTTTTGGAAGGAGAAGACATTTCAGAATTAGCGCCAGAAGAAAGAGCACATAAAGGAGTTTTCTTGTCGTTCCAATATCCAGTAGAAATTCCAGGTGTTTCGGTGACCAACTTCATGAAAACCGCCATCAACGAGAGCCGAAAAGCCAATGGAAAAGAAGAAATGCCAGCGAATGAAATGCTGAAATTAATTCGTGAAAAATCAGAGTTGTTAGAAATAGACCGTAAGTTTTTATCACGTTCGTTAAACGAAGGTTTTTCGGGTGGAGAAAAAAAACGTAACGAGATTTTCCAAATGGCAATGTTAGAACCAAAATTGGCTATTCTTGACGAAACTGATTCAGGATTGGATATCGATGCACTTCGAATCGTGGCTAATGGGGTTAATAAGCTTAAAAACGAAAATAATGCAGTGTTAGTCATCACGCACTACCAACGTTTATTGGATTATATTGTTCCTGACTTCGTTCACGTTTTAATGGATGGAAAAATTGTAAAATCAGGCGGAAAAGAACTGGCTTACGAGTTGGAAGAAAAAGGGTACGATTGGATTAAAGCTGAATTGGTTTAAAATGGAATTGAAAGAAAAATTAATCTCATCCTTCATGGCTTTTGAAGAGCAAATCGATGTTCATTCTGAACTTTACGACGTGCGAACATCAGCTATTAAAAACTTTGAAAACAAAGGTTTTCCAACCAAGAAAGAGGAAGCTTGGAAATATACATCGCTGAATACCATTTTAAAAAATGATTATTCCGTTTTTCCTAAACACGAAAATGCCATCGAATTTAAAGATGTAAAGAAGTTTTTCCTTCACGAAATTGACACTCATAAAGTTATTTTTGTAGACGGGAAATTCAGTTCTTTTTTATCAGCAACGACTCATGACGGTTTGGATGTTTGCTTAATGTCTTCGGCATTAAATAAGCCAAAATACAAAATGATTATTGATGAGTATTTCAATAAAATAGCTAGTAAAGACGAGAGTTTAACTTCATTAAATACGGCTTTTGCCAATGAAGGAGCGTATATCAACGTCCCAAAAAGTAAGGTAGTTGAAAAACCAATCGAGATTATTTATTTCTCTACAGGAGTTGAAAGTGCTTTGATGTTACAACCAAGAAATTTAGTAATTGTTGGCGAAAACGCTCATGTTCAAATCATAGAAAGACATCAATCTTTGAATGAAAATCCAGTGTTGACCAATTCGGTGACCGAGATTTTTGCTCAAAAACGCGCTATTGTTGATTACTATAAAATTCAAAACGATTTGCAAACTGCAAGTTTGATTGATAATACTTATATTTCTCAAAAACAAGAAAGCAGAGTTTCCGTTCACACGTTTTCATTTGGTGGAAACATCACAAGAAACAACTTGAATTTTTATCATTTTGGGGAAAGAATTGACAGTACTTTAAAAGGAATTACCATTATTGGCGACAAACAACATGTAGATCATTACACTTTAGTAAACCACGCTACACCAAATTGTGAAAGTCATCAAAACTATAAAACCATTTTAGCAGGAAGTTCAACTGGAGTTTTCAACGGAAAAATTTACGTAGAAAAAGAAGCGCAAAAAACTGATGCTTTTCAGCAGAACAACAACATTCTAATTGGCGATAAAGCCACGATAAATGCTAAACCTCAATTAGAAATTTTTGCTGATGACGTAAAATGTTCCCATGGTTGTACTATTGGTCAATTAGATGAAAGAGCCATGTTTTATATGCAACAACGTGGTATTCCAAAAAAAGAAGCCAAAGCTTTATTGATGTACGCCTTCTCGAATGAAGTAATTGAAAGCATCAAAATCCCAGAACTCAAAAAACGAATTACGCAGATTATTGCTACTAAATTAGGTGTGAATTTAGGATTTGATTTATAAAATGAAGGTTGTCGAAAGACAACCTTTTTTGCTTTTACAAACATTTTGCCTGCTTTACAAATATTTAGCTATATTTGATTATTATCACATTATCACATGGCAGCAGAATATAATGAATTCACTAAAAAGCTATATGCAAAAAAACTATTAAACGATTCACAGTTAGAATCGATAAAAGAGTATGATGCCAAAGGTATTTTTTCCTTGCACAATGAACTTCGTTTTTTGCTTTACTTAGGTGTATTACTCTTTACTTCAGGAATTGGAACTCTGATATATAAAAATATTGACAGTATTGGTCATGCCGCTGTGCTTGGATTGTTGTTTTTGTTAATTAGTATTGGATTTTATTTTTGTTTTAAAAAAGCCAAAGGATTTCATAAAGATGAGGTGTTATTTGACAATCCGGTTTATGATTATATTGTGCTTTTGTGTACCATCTTGAGTTGTATTTTTATTGGATATTTGCAATACCAATATGCTGTTTTTGGGTATGAATTATCAAGTTTGGTTTGCAGTTTAGTGGGTTTTGCATGTGCCTATTATTTTGATAACAAAAGCGCTCTTTCCATAGGAATTACTGGTTTAGCGACATTTATAGGAATTACAATTACACCGAAAACCTTATTGAATAATGAAATTTACAGCAACCCATCACTTACCTATTATGGCATTGCACTTGGTGGAATTTTGCTTGTTTGGGAAGCTTATTCAAATAGAATTTCATTGAAAAAACACTTTCAATTAGTGTTTTTAACTTTTGCATTACAATTAATCGGTGTTTGTGGAATTGCAGGATTGATAGAATCTTATTATTTTATTTTTGTCTTCTTACTAGCGGTTTTGTTGTATTATTTTTATAAAAAAAGTTATGAAATAGGTTCAACATTTCTGTTTGTTTTTACCATACTTTATGGCTACATCGGATTAAACATTCTACTGTTTAAGCTAATTGATCATATTGATGTTTCTTCAATTGGTCAGCTTGTAATAATTTTGGCGCCAGTGTATTTTATGGGTTCAATATTTGGGTTTATAAAATTGATTCAACATTTTAACAAACAAAAGGCATGATTGTATTTCAGAAAGAACTTCTCGAGAACACTTTTTTATATACTGAAGCAAAACGGCTCAACAGTCAAAAATTTATTTCTGACAATCAATTGAAAGACATTAAAGGGCAACTGCCAATATTGAAAAGCAACACTAATTTGTTGATTCGGACAGGCTTTTTTCTTTTGGGAAGTTTTTTATATTCCTCAATCATTGGTGTGTTTTCATTGTTTACTATCAATCTCATTGACTCTCATGTTGGGTTAATTATGTTTATTTACACTATTGTAGGCATTGTTGCTAGTGAATTCTTAGCAAGAGAACAACTGCATTACGGATTTGGTGTTGATGATGCTTTCATTTTAGGATTTCAGGGATTTTTTTGTGCTGCAATTAGTATAACGTTTGAAAGTCCTTTGGTTGCTTTTATTGCATTAGGAGTTATAGGATTTGCAGCCTGTGTTCGTTATCTTCATACATTTTCAGCTTTGTTAAGTTTGATAGGTTTCATTGGAGCGATTTGTTACCTTGTTATTGAAAAGAATGTGATTGACACCTCATTTTTGCCGTTTATACTTTTTTTTCTGGCAGTAATTTTTTATGCTATTTATACCAAAATCAGCACATCAATCAAGTTACTATATTACGAAAATTCAATTATGGTACTTCAAGGAGTGAGTTTGTTGTTGGGTTATTTTTCTATGAATTACCTAGTAGTTCGTGAACTTTCAGAAAGTTTACTCGGATTGACGATTGCTAAAGGAGAAGATATTCCATTTGCGTTTGTGTTTTATGGTTTTACGTTCTTAATTCCCTTGTTTTATATAGTATATTCGCTTTACAGCAAAGATAAATTAATGCTATTAATTGGGTTTTTCACGCTGGGATTTTCTGTTTTCACCATTCGTTATTATTATCAAGTATTACCTATTGAATTGGCTTTGATGATTGGAGGAGTATTGATTTTTATAATTGCCTATTTCGGAATTAGAATGTTAAAAGACAAAGAAACAGGCATCACTTTTAAGCCAGCTCGTAGCTCTGATATTGATTTGTTAACTAATCTTGAAGCACTGGTCGTGAATTCTCAAGATGATTTAAAACCAATGGATTCTCAAAGCAAAATGCCTTTTGGAGGTGGCGGTTTTAGTGGTGGCGGTTCAGGAGAAAGTTTTTAAAATCGATTTTTATTAGTTTTATTATTCCAAAAGGGATTATTACGACTTCAAAACCATAATAAGCAATCATATAACAAAGAGCGCAAAATAATATTAAATTTTGCGCTCTTTGCAGTTAGGATTATCTTGTTAAGACTCGTCTTTTGTAGTTTTGACCAAACCAATACCCGAAATGAAGAATACAACTCCTAAAATTCCATATATAATCAGTGATTTGATATCGCGTTCGCTTCCTGAAGTGTTAGCAAATACTACAGCCGTATAAATAAGACCTCCAATTCCAAGTAGCGTAAGTATTCCGCCAAAAATTCTTTTGATATTCATATTTTATCTTTTTAAATTTAGTGTGAATTAAACGATTTAATCCATTTTAAACCTAACAAAGATAGAATCACTTCAAAGTCACTGTTTTATATAATTTTATAAAAAACTTATATTTTTATTTATGACTTAAAGTTTTAAACTTCCCAGAATATTCAACCCATCCTTTCGATAGTGCAATTTTTTTTGAATGAGAATACTTTTATTTATTATTAAGGTTTATTTTTTTTATAACTTAGAAACAAAAAACTACACATAACCAAATGATAATTTTTTTTAAAAAGCTATTATTGCTTTCTTGCTTCTTCAGTTCTCTAATGATTTTTTCACAAGAAGATTTCAAACGAGACAGTATTCCTGCTTTTCAAATAAAATTATTGAATATTAATTTTAGAGATTTTGTCATTATAGATAAGTTGGTTTATGCTGTTACTAATGATGACCGATTAATTATCTTAAATATTGAAAACAAAAAATTCATAGATACTAAACAAACTTTTGCATCTATTGCTTTAAATTCAAAGAATAAAATCATAGGAGTAACAAGAGATGGTATTGTTAAGGAACAAATCAATAAAAATAAATATGTTACAAGAGATAAGGTTGATGGGAAAGTATATAAAATTTTAGTTGATAAAAACGATGATTTTATTGTAATAACAGATGAATATGTTAGATATAAAAAAGAAAATTTTATACCTGAAAAAGATTCTCCAATGTATAGAAAAGCAGGAAGATTGAATAATGGAAATAGATCCTTAATCCCTATTGATGTTTATTATTTAGATGACGAAAATAGAGTTTGGTTTGGATATGATGCTGGCGAATGGGGTGGAGACGTATGTTTTTTCGATTTAAATAAAAAACAATTATTTTCTGAAGACTATATTGATATGTCAGTTCCAAATGAAAATTATACAGAAGAGAAAACGGATAAATGGAATCCTAAAACTAGAACGAAAACAAAAGCTGAAGCATTAAAAGATTATCCAGATAAAGTAAAAGTTGTTAATGGTGATACAATTTTAAAGTTTCCTTCAAACCTATATATTTCCAATATAAAAGGTGTTACTCAAAATGAAAAGGGACATTATTATATTGCTACAAGTATGATGCATTTTTATGTAAGTTCTGGATTATCTAAAAAAATCAAAACTACCGAAAAAGATTACTATAAAGACATTGATATTTCAGATGTTTTAGAATACAAGGTTTATCGAAAAAAAAAAGAAAAATATATTGATACTGATGGTAAGGTAAAAGAAAG
This sequence comes from Flavobacterium sp. RSB2_4_14, assembly GCF_051547085.1. Lineage (NCBI taxonomy): Bacteria > Pseudomonadati > Bacteroidota > Flavobacteriia > Flavobacteriales > Flavobacteriaceae > Flavobacterium > Flavobacterium sp. RSB2_4_14. Next base: position 456,925 of record NZ_JBPTTL010000001.1, on the reverse strand, counting down.
TATCATTCAAGAGTGGAAAGAATCTTTGGAATATTTGGGTGGAATTACATTCAATCCTTTTGATAAAAAAGTTTATTATTATACCAATAACGGATTTTGGAAGCTTTTAGAAAATAATAATCTAACCTCTAAAGAATTTATCTTCAAACCTTGGATTTATTGGAAAGCAGGTTTGCCCGATGCGGTTGGTTATCAAATGAATGTGACAAAGTTTGAATTTATAAGTGAAAAGGAAATTATTTTTCTAACTACAATGAATGGAATTGGTTATTTTGATGGAAAAACAGTTACCTATTTTAAATGATTTAATTCCTAATACTCCCAACAACGCCACTCAATAAACCATTAAAATCAAATTCTTCACTCAATCCCATGCGCACAATAACTAAATCGTGGCTTGGGAATATTACCACCATTTGTCCTTGATAGCCACTAGCATAATACATGTCTTTTGGAGCGTTTGGAAATCTTCCTCCAGCGTTTAACCAAAATTGTCCGCCATATTTTCCATTAGAAGTATTGGTTGGTGTGGCTACATATTTCGCCCAACTTTCATCAAAGATTTGTTCGCCGTTCCAATTGCCTTTGTGTAAATATAATAAGCCAAATTTTCCCCAATCACGAGTTGTTGCCCATCCGTATGAAGAACCAACAAAATTTCCAGCCATATCAACTTCAACTAGAGCAGAATTCATCCCAATTTTATCAAACAAACTATTGTACCAAAAGTCTAAATACTCTTGATGGGTTTTGAATTGTTTTCTCAAAATTCCACTCAATAAATTGGTGGTTCCAGAAGAGTAATTCCAAGAGTTATTGGGTTTTCCAACAAACGGTTTATTGATTTGCGATTTTGTCATGTCCTCTTCTATAAAAAGCATTTTGGTTGCATCACAGATTTTATCATATTTCTCTTCCCATTCCAAACCAGAGTTCATGTGCAGCAAATCGTTAATGGTGATTTTTTTACGCTCATCGTTTTGCCATTCATCAATTGGTGCAGGCTTCATAATGTCTATTTTGCCTTGTTTTTGTAAAATTCCAAAATAAGTTGCAGTAATACTTTTGGTCATCGACCAGCCCAAAATTTTGGAGTTTTTGTCAATTCCATTCGCATATTTTTCGGCAATGATTTTGTCTTTATAAATTACGATTACAGAACGAGTGCGTTTATTCTTTTCTCCTTTTTTATCAAAAGCATTGGCAACAGCAGCATTTAGTTTAGCATAATCAATATTGGCAAACACAGTATCATTTTGTTCCTTATCTCCATAAGGAAAAGGCAAATCGGTTTTAATAAAATTCCTTTTTGGAAATTCATACGGTTTTGTAGTATCAAAATCATTATTGATTAATGTTACACCCAATCCTTCGCGATATATTGCCTTGCGATCTTTTAATCCGTGAACATTTGAAGTTACAAATTTCCCCGAATCGTCGATAGTATTTGTTGCCCAATCTATTTTATCAATATCATTGTCGTTTTTCTGAATGATTTCCAAACTTCTTCCATCAATAAAATGTCCAGAAGCCACACTTTTTGCCGAAAAACCCGATATTAAATCGAGTTGAGGATAAATAGCTAATCGTAAATAAACAAGTAAAATAAGTAGTAATACACCGAAAATCTTGAGAAACTTTTTCATAAAAATAAATTTAAAGCAATTTATAAAAATATACGCTGCATAACTACAAACAATTCATAAATATTCGTGAATTCATGGCGTTTTCCACTTCACTTTTTTTACTTTTGTATTTAGAAAAATTCTAAATAAAGAAATGCTAGACATACAAAAAATTAGAGCCGATTTTCCAATACTTTCTCAGAAAGTAAACGGCAAACCGCTTGTTTATTTTGATAACGGTGCCACTTCGCAAAAACCACAAGTAGTTATTGATGCGATATCAAAATATTACCAAGAAATCAATGCTAATATTCATCGTGGTGTTCACACTTTAAGTCAATTGGCGACTGATGCTTATGAAGTTTCTCGTGGTAAAATCCAAAGTCATATCAATGCAAAATTGCCGTATGAAGTAATTTTTACCTCAGGAACAACACATGCCATTAATGCTGTTGCCAATGGTTTTGCTTCATTATTAAAAGCTGGCGATGAGGTTTTAGTTTCTGCTTTGGAACATCATAGTAATATTGTGCCCTGGCAAATGCTTTGCGAAAAAACAGGTGCAACTTTACGAGTTATTCCAATGAATGACAAAGGTGAATTAATCCTATCTGAATATGATAAATTGCTTTCGAATAAAACAAAAATTGTAACCGTAAACCATATTTCTAATGCTTTGGGAACTATCAATCCTATCAAATACATGATTGACAAAGCACACGGAGTTGGTGCTGCTGTTTTAATTGATGGTGCTCAAGCTGTTCCACATTTAAAACCTGATGTTCAGGCATTAGATTGTGATTTTTATGTGTTTTCGGGACATAAAATTTGTGGTCCAACCGGTGTTGGAATTTTATATGGAAAAGAAGAATGGCTTAACAAATTGCCGCCATATCAAGGTGGTGGCGAAATGATTGCCACGGTTTCTTTTGAAAAAACTACGTATGCTGATTTGCCACATAAATTTGAAGCAGGAACGCCCAATATTGAAGGTGGAATTGTGCTTGGAACCGCTATTGATTATATGAATGAAATAGGTTTTGATAACATTGCACAATACGAGAATGAATTACTGGAATACGCTACAGAAAAATTGTTGCAAATTGAAGGATTGAAAATTTTTGGTCCAGATATATCTGGATTAAACAAAACATCTGTAATTTCGTTTAACATTGATGGCATTCATCCATACGACATTGGTACGATTATCGATAAGATGGGAATAGCAGTGCGAACTGGGCATCATTGTGCACAACCTATAATGGATTTTTTTAAAATTCCAGGTACGATAAGAGCAAGTTTCGCTTTTTACAACACCAAAGAAGAAATTGATTTGATGGTAGAAGCTTTGAAAAAAGCCAAAATGATGTTATCTTAAAACAAAAAATTATGAAAGTTATAACAGTATTCTTATTGACAGTTTTTTTAGGGAAAAGTTGCAGCAATGAAGCGCAAAACGATATTGCCAACACCACTATTCAATACACCGCTACCACACGTGGGTTTTATCAAAGAATTATTATTATAAATCAAAAAGCGACCATTTCAAAAGACAGAAATGAGAAGGAAATACCAACAGAAATACCAATTTCTGATGCAGATTGGAAGGAATTGGTAGGTTATTTTCAAAAGATTAATTTGGAAGACATTCCAAAATTAAAAGATCCAACACAAAAACGTTTTTACGATGGCGCAGCAATTGCCAATTTAAAAATAAGGTATCAAGATAAAAATTATGAAACAACAGATTTTGACCATGAATTTCCACCTGTAGAAATAAAAAAATTAGTCGATAAAATTGTCGAATTAGCTAAAGAAAAAGAATGAAAATAAAAGAAATACAAGACGAAATTGTTGATGAGTTTTCAATATTTGATGAATGGGAAGATCGTTATCAATATGTTATTGATTTAGGAAAATCTCTTCCTTTAATTGATGAAAAACATAAAACGGATGAAAATTTAATTAGAGGTTGTCAGTCCAAAGTGTGGCTTTATGCAGAGCAAAAAGACAACAAAATTATTTATACCGCAGACAGTGATGCTTCTACAACCAAAGGAATAATTGCTATTTTAATAAGAGCGTTTTCTAATCAAAATCCAACAGCTATTTTAGAAGCAAATACCAATTTTATAGATGAAATTGGTTTGAAAGAACACCTTTCGCCAACACGAGCAAACGGTTTGGTCTCGATGATAAAACAAATTAAAATGTATGCTTTGGCATTCAGCTCAAAAAATTAATAAGATGGAAGAATTTAAAGATGATATCAACTTAGGAGAAAATGTGGTGAAAACCCTGAAAGGCATTTACGACCCAGAAATTCCTGTAGATATCTACGAATTAGGATTAATCTACGATGTGATGATTAATGAGGATAATGAAGTAAAAGTCTTGATGACGTTAACTTCACCAAACTGTCCTGTGGCAGAAACATTACCACGAGAAGTAGAAGAAAAAATAAAAAAAATTGATACCGTTAAATCTTGTGAAGTAGAAATCACTTTTGATCCACCTTGGAGTAAAGATTTGATGAGTGAAGAGGCAAAGTTAGAACTAGGAATGTTATAAAGGTTGTTTCAAGTTTAATGTTTCAAGTTCCAGAAATGTTAAACCTGAAACCTGAAACTTGAAACCTTAAAAAATGGACGAAATTATAAATAAAGTAGCTAACTCAGTACTCGAAGTTTTCGATTTGGAAGATTATTATCCAAGTGGTATTCGAACACAAATTGATATTTCGCAATGGCTTTTGGAAGGATTTTTATTAAAAGAAATGGACTTTCGTGAAGCTTTAAAAACACATGATTGGAAACAATATGAAAATCATTTTGTTGCCATTCATTGTTCAACCGACGCTATTGTTCCCGCTTGGGCTACGATTTTAGTAACAACTTATGTTTCACCATTTGCCAAAAAAGTTGTTCTTGGAACAATATATGATCTAGAAACAGTACTTTATCAGGAAATATTACTTGCACTAGACTACACAAAATACCAAGATAAGCCATTAATTTTAAAAGGATGTTCTAAAAAGCCTGTTCCCGAAAGTGCTTATATTGTGGCCGTACAACAACTTCAAAAAGTAGCCAAAAGCATTATGTATGGCGAAGCTTGTTCTGCCGTTCCTTTATACAAAAAAGCCAAGTAATTTATACATTTTCAATTGTTTAGTGTTTGTTTTCATTTGCATAAGTGAAATCAATTTTTATCTTTGTGGCCAAAATATTAAATTTAGGAACGATGAATAAAATTTTACTATCAATTTCATTATTATTTTGCGTAAATATTATTTTTTCTCAGGATAACGACAAAGAAAGATTAAAGAAAACAGAGGAAGTTATTGCTAAAATAGTGGAAGAAAAACCAAACGGATGGATAAAGAAAGGAACATTCACTTTCTTGGCTAATCAAGCATCTTTTACCAATTGGCAAGCTGGAGGACAAAGCAGTATTTCTGGAAATGTTGGGCTAGATTACGATATAAATTATAAAAGTGTTAATTGGAGTTGGGATAATAAATTTATTGCTAATTATGGTTTATCAAAAATAAGCGGACAGGAACTTCAAAAAACAGATGACAGAGTTGGATTTAATTCTCTTTTAGGAAGAAAAGCCAAAGGATATTGGTATTATTCAGCTTTTTTCAGTTTCAAAACTCAATTTGACTCAGGTTTTGATCCAGCAAATTTGGATGTTAAAATTTCTCATTTCTTTTCTCCAGCCTTTTTTCAACTTGGGCCAGGTATCATGTGGAAAAAAAGTGATGATTTCAAATTTAATTTTGCACCAGCAACTTCAAAATTAATCATAGTTCATCCACATTTTACCGAATTTGGTTCGTCATTCGGTGTAGAACAAGGAGACTCATCGCGTTTTGAGTTTGGAGCGTCTTTTATTGGTTATTATAAATTCAAATTAATGGAAAATGTAATTGCAGAAAACATTTTAAATTTATACACGAACTACCTAGAAGATATACAAAACGTAGATCTTGATTACACGCTTAACATTGTTATGAAAATCAATAAGACTTTGACAGCAAATATTGCCTTCCAAACGATTTATGACGACAATGCTTTTAGAGGATTCCAAGTGCGTCAAGTGATTGGATTAGGAGTGAATTATGGTTTCTAATAAAATTAATTTATAAAAAAGAGCCGATTCAACTCAATGAATCGGCTCTTTTTAATTTTACTAATCTCAAAGCAATATTGAATACTGACTTTTAGATTTCATTTCAGGATAAGTTACTTCTTAAAGCGTTTGTTATTCATTGAATTTACTGCTTTTCCTTTATACGTACTAGCATAACCATTAGAATGTGTTTTCGAAGTAGTTTTAGACTTACTTACAGTGCTAAACCTTGAACCTGAACCTCTTGAACTCTCTTCATTTGGTAGTTTTGTAAAAGCAATAGCTTTTGCGCTGAAAAGGATTAACAGAAATAGCAACAGCTTGAAGGCATCTTTGGTAGTAATTGTTTTCATTTGGGGAGATTTTAAAATTAAACAATTCAAACTTATAAAATGTTTTTAAAAAATCGCCAAAAGAACTAAAATTATCGATGAAATACACTTTTATAAAATAAAAGTAAGCATTTAATTATAAAAATTAAAAACTTTTGTTCTTAACTACACGTCAATTATTACCTAAACGCTTGTTCCAAATCTGCCAATAAATCATCAATATCTTCGACACCAACGCTTAAACGAACTAAATCATCGGTAATACCAACTTCCAATCGTTTGTCTTCTGGAATAGAAGCATGTGTCATCAAGGCAGGATGATTGGCCAAGCTTTCAACACCGCCAAGAGACTCAGCAAGCGTGAAGACTTTTAGTTTCTCTAAAAATGAAATTGAGTCTTCCTTTTTCCCCGATTTGAAAGTAAAAGAAACCATTCCACCAAAACCGCTCATTTGTTTTTTGGCAATGTCATGAAACGGATGACTTGGTAATCCTGGATAGAAAACTTTCTCAACATTAGGATGAGAATTTAAAAAAGCTGCCACTTTTTCTCCGTTTTCACAATGACGTTGTACACGTAAATGCAAGGTCTTAATACCTCGTAAAACCAAGAAACTATCCATTGGACCCAAAGTTCCACCAGTAGCAAATTGTTTAAAGTGCAATTCGTCACCCAAAACTTTATCTTTAATAACCAAAGCGCCAGCAATAACATCACTGTGTCCGCCAAGATATTTCGTAGCCGAATGCATCACAACATCAGCACCTAAATCCAATGGTTTTTGCAAATAAGGCGTTGCAAAAGTATTATCAACCGCTAAAAGAATTGTGTGCTTTTTTGTGATTTTGGCGATTGCAGCAATATCGGCTAATTTCATCAAAGGATTTGTTGGTGTTTCCACCCAAACTAACTTAGTGTTTTCGTTGATGCAAGATTGTAATTTATCCAAATCAGTCATGTCTACAAAGTGAAATTTGATGCCACTGTCTTTGTACAAACGGGTAAACAAACGATATGTTCCACCATATAAATCGTCCATCGCGATGATTTCATCACCAGCTTTAAACAATCGCAATAAACAATCGGTAGCAGCCAATCCAGAAGCAAAAGCCAATCCACGAGCGCCATTTTCTATAGAAGCCAAAGCATCTTCAAGGGCTTGACGAGTTGGGTTTGCAGCACGAGAATATTCATAATCGCCAACTGGTTTTCCTGGTGAAGTTTGTGCATAGGTTGAGGTTTGAAAAACTGGTGGCATAACTGCGCCAGTTACTTCTTCATGATGTTGATTGCCGTGAATGACTTTGGTATTGAATTTCATGGAATTAAATTTTTTACAAAAATAGCGAGTTTTTTGTTTTTTAAACCATTAAGAAAGTTAAGTTCATTAAGAAAAAAACAAAACTTAATTTTCTTAAATATCTTAATGGTTTAAATCTATGATATGAATTCAAAATCTTACTTTTGCAAAAAGAAATTATATGACCAATACAATATACTATCTCGCATCGTGTGACACGTGTCGAAAAATTATAAAATCACTTCCTAATTCAGATAAATTAATGTTTCATGACATTCGTCAAAATCCAATAACTGAAAAAGAATTGGAAGAAATGTACCAACTTTCGGGAAGTTATGAAGCACTTTTTAGCAAAAAAGCACAATTATACAAATCGATGGATTTGAAAAACAAATCATTAACAGAGAAAGATTATAAAAAGTATTTACTAGAACATTACACTTTTTTGAGTCGACCGGTTTTTATTATTGATGATAAAATTTATATTGGAAACAGCCAAAAAAACATCATTGACGTTATTAAAGCATTGAGCTAATGTCAAAAAGAACTTGGGCGTTACTTGCCGCTACAATGGTTTCGGTAATTTATGGTGTTTCGTTTACGATTGCCAAAGACGTGATGCCTACTTACGTCAAACCATTTGGTTTTATTTTATTGAGAGTTTTTGGTGCCACAATCTTATTTTGGTTCGTTTCTTTTTTTGGGCCAAAAGAAAAATTACAATTAAACGATTTTCCACGAATAATTGCTGCCGCTTTTTTTGGCGTCGCATTGAATATGCTCACTTTTTTCAAAGGATTGAGTTTTACTTCACCTATTTCGGCAGCAGTAATTATGGTAACCACACCCATAATAGTGCTGATTTTATCGGCCATTATTATGAAAGAAAAAATGATAAAGCGAAAGATTTTCGGAATAGTGTTAGGTCTTTTCGGAACAGCTTTTTTAATTCTATATGGTAAATCTGTAGGTAATGCAAGCAATGCTTCGTGGGGTAATTTTTTGGTTTTTATCAATGCCTTTTCCTATGCTTTTTATCTCATTGTGGTCAAAAAATTAATGGGGAAATACAATGCTTTTACTTTCGTAAAATGGATTTATACGTTCGGGTTGTTGATGGTCATTCCTTTTGGATGGAGCGAATATCAGGAAATACATTGGCATACAATTCCGTCGCCAATCCTTTGGGAAATAGGTTTTGTGGTTTTGTTCACTACGTTTTTCACCTATTTGTTTAACTTACTTTCCATGCGTGAATTAAAACCAACTACTGTGGCTGTTTTTATTTATCTGCAACCACTTTTTGCTACTATTTTTGCTATCAGTTTAGGAAAAGACGAATTAACATGGGTTAAAATAATTTCAGCAATTTTAATATTTGTTGGGGTTTATTTGGTAACGATGAAAAAAAGTTTTCAGTCTCAGTAAACAGTCAAAGTAGAAACTGTAAACTGCAACTGCTAACTTTTAATTATATTTGAAGTCAATAAAATAATCGAATGATACAATCAATGACGGGTTTTGGGAAAGCCACTTTGCAATTACCAACCAAAAAGATTACCGTAGAAATCAAATCACTAAATAGTAAAGGTTTGGATTTAAACACGCGTATGCCATCTGTTTTTAGAGAAATGGAATTGGGCTTGCGCAATCAACTCTCGCAACGACTAGAACGAGGAAAAATCGATTTTTCGTTGTATGTTGAGGTGACAGGCGAAGAAACTTCGTCTAAAATCAATGTGCCAATTGTAAAAGGATATATTGCCCAAATGAAAGCTGTAATTCCGAATGCTGATGAAACCGAATTGATGAAAATGGCAGTGAGAATGCCAGATGCACTAAAAACAGAACGCGACGAAATTGACGAAAACGAGTGGAAACAAATACAAACCGTGATTGATGAAGCACTGAACAATATGGTTCAGTTTAGGATTGACGAAGGTGTTTCTTTGGAAAAAGAATTTTTACATCGTATTGCTAATATCATGACATTAATGAATAACGCGGTTTCATATGATGCTGAACGAGTAACAACAGTAAAAACTAGATTGAGAACTGCGCTTGATGAATTAAAAGAAAATGTTGACGAAAATCGTTTTGAGCAAGAATTGATTTTTTACCTCGAAAAATATGACATCACCGAAGAAAAAGTGCGATTGGAAAACCATTTAAACTATTTCATCGAAACCATAGCAGGAACAGAAGCTAACGGAAGAAAACTAGGTTTCATTACGCAAGAAATGGGTCGAGAAATCAATACTATGGGTTCAAAATCCAACCATTCCGAAATGCAAAAATTGGTTGTGATGATGAAAGATGAGTTGGAGAAAATTAAGGAACAGGTTTTGAATGTTTTGTAAAACTTAGCCACGAATTACACAAATTTTCACAAATTAATTCGTGCTAATTTGTGTAATTCGTGGCAAAAAAAATAAGAATGAATAAAGGAAAATTATTAGTATTCTCAGCACCATCAGGATCCGGAAAAACTACCATCGTTAGGCATTTATTGGCACAACCCGAATTGAATTTGGAGTTTTCCATTTCGGCTGCAACACGTGAGCCACGTGGTGAAGAAATTGATGGGAAAGATTATTATTTCATGTCGATTGCTGATTTTAAAAAACACATCAAAGCCGAAGATTTTATAGAATGGGAAGAAGTGTATCGAGATAATTTTTATGGCACATTGAAAAGTGAAGTAGAGCGAATTTGGGCCAAAGGCAAAAATGTAATTTTTGATATTGATGTAGCTGGCGGATTACGGATCAAGCATAAATTCCCTGAAGAAACCTTAGCTGTTTTTGTAAAACCACCAAGTGTTGATGAACTAAAACGTCGCTTGAAAGAACGTTCCACAGAAACCGATGATAAAATCAATATGCGTATCGCAAAAGCTCATGTTGAATTAGCAACTGCACCACAATTTGACACGATTATTAAGAATTATGATTTGGATGTAGCTAAGGCAGAAGCGTATGAGTTGGTGAAAGAATTTATTTCTAAATAAAATTATAGCACAAAGTCGTTCAAAGTTTTTCACAAAGTCACACAAAACTTCGTGAAACGTTGTGAAAAACTCTGTGAAACATTGTGAAACAAAAAAATGAAAATCGGTCTATATTTCGGCACATTTAATCCCATTCATGTTGGACATTTGATTATTGCTAATCATATGGCTGAGCATTCTGATTTGGAGCAAATTTGGATGGTTGTAACGCCTCACAATCCTCATAAACAAAAGAATACTTTGTTAGATGATTATCAGCGCTTGCATTTAGTTAATCTAGCTACTGAAGACTATCCAAAAATTAAACCTTCGGACATTGAATTCAAATTACCACAGCCTAATTATACTGTAAATACGTTAGCACATTTACTCGAAAAATATCCGCAACATGTGTTTTCTCTAATCATGGGTGAAGACAATTTGAAATCGTTCCACAAATGGAAAAACTACGATTACATTTTACAACACCACGATATTTATATTTATCCTAGGGTTTCTGAAGAAGCCGAAAATTTGGATTTAAATAATCATCCTCGCATTCACAAAATCGATGCGCCAATAGTAGAGATTTCTTCCACTTTCATTCGTGAAAACATTAAAAACAAAAAAAATATTCGTCCGTTATTACCAAATAATGTTTGGGAATATGTAGATCATAATAATTTATACAGGAGGTAAATCCTATTATTTTAAAAATATTTTATAAATTTGATTAAACTTTTGATAATATGAGTGTTGCTGCAAAAAAATCGGAACTAATTAATTGGATTTCTTCAATAGAAGACAAAACATTAATTGATCAAATTGATAATTTTAGAAAAACTCACAACTCTTTTAATTTCAAAAAAGAAATTAAATCCGCCATTTCTTCCGAAGAGTTTAAACAAAGAACTACGGAATTCATTAAATCTTTAGAATGGAAGAAATAAAAATCTTCTATAAAATTGAAGTAGAAAATTTTTTAAACAATTTAATTTACATTCTTTACAAAGAAGATTATTTCAGTTATGTAGAAAATGCTATTGAATACAAAGACAACATAATTGATTTTATTGACCAAAACATTCAATCATTTCCTCATAAATTAACTCCTTTACCTTTATTTCATTTAGGTTCTTACTATATTTTTTACAAAAGTAATTCAAGAACAACTTGGTACATTTTCTTCGAAAAAGAAGAAAATCAATATCTGATTACTTGCATATCAAATAATCATACAGAAATAGCAAAGTTTTTCAAATAACAACAACTTAACATTACTTTACCAATTGTACCAGTAACTGTTTTGTAAATTTGTGTTCTAAAACAAAATCACCATGTTAAATTTCGAATTATACAATCCTACCAACTATATTTTTGGCAAAGGACAAACAGAAAAACTAGCTACATTAGTTCCAAAAGAAGCGAAAGTTTTATTGGCTTATGGAGGCGGAAGTATCTTTAAAAATGGCGTTCACGAAGCAGTAACTACAGCTTTAAAAGGATACGATATCATTGAATTTGGCGGCATCGAACCCAATCCACGTTTTGAAACCTTGATGAAAGCGGTTCAAATTATTCGTGACCAAAAGATTGATTTTATATTGGCTGTTGGTGGCGGAAGTGTGATTGACGGAGTAAAATTTATTTCAGGCGCGGTGCATTATGAAGGCGATGCAATTGATATTTTAAAAAAGAAAATTTTATTTAAAGATAAATCAAAAGTTATTCCGTTTGGAACTGTGTTGACATTGCCGGCTACAGGTTCCGAAATGAATTCGGGTGCTGTGGTTACTATTGAAGCAACGCAAGAAAAACTAACACTTGGTGGAAGCGCTTTGTTCCCCATTTTTTCCATTGTTGACCCAACGGTGATTGTTTCGTTACCAAAAAGACAAATTCAAAACGGAATTATTGATGCCTTTACCCATGTTATGGAGCAATATTTGACATATCCTCACGATGCCATGCTTCAAGACCGAATAGCAGAAGGTATTTTGCAAACCCTAATTGAAGTTGGTCCAGCAGTTGTTGAAAATCCTAGTGATTACAAATTGGCTTCAAATTACGTTTGGTGCGCTACTATGGCGCTAAATGGATTAATTCAAAAAGGTGTTCCATCCGATTGGGCAACTCACATGATTGGCCACGAATTAACCGCTTTATACGAAATTGATCATGCCAGAACTTTGGCAATTATTGCACCAAGTTTATATAAAGTAATGTTTGAAACTAAAAAAGAAAAATTGGCTCAATATGGTGAAAGAGTTTGGCAAATTACCGGAAATTCAATCGATGAGAAAGCCGAGAAAGCCATTGAAAAAACAGTCGATTTCTTTCATACTATGGGAATGAAAACTAAACTTTCAGAAAACACAAATGACTATACCAACACGGCAGATTTTATTGTCAATCGTTTCACAGAAAGAGGTTGGAAAGCATTAGGCGAAAAACAAAACATCACTTTAGAAAAAGTTAGAGAAATAGTAGAATTGAGTTATTAATAATTCCAGATAAGAGAAATAGAAATAGCGTTCGAAATTGATTTTTGGACGCTTTTTTTTATTTCCAACTTTAAACCATCAAAAAATCAGTATTTTTGATTTCTCAAACAAACATACAATGAACGATTCCCCTAAGTTTGCAGTTATTGGCGGTGGAAGTTGGGCTACAGCAATTGCCAAAATGCTTTGCGTAAATTTACCCGAGATTGCCTGGTATATGCGAAATGAAGATGCCGTTGAGCATATCAAAACACATCATCATAATCCAAATTATTTAAGCTCAGTTGAATTTGATGTAAAAAAGTTAAAACTAACCTCAGACATTAATGAAGCGGTAGCTTATGCTGATTATCTCATTTTTGCCATTCCTTCGGCGTTTTTAAGTGCTGAATTAGCAAAACTTACAGAAAGCTTGAAAGACAAAGTAATTTTCTCTGCTATAAAAGGTATTGTTCCCGAAACATTCCTAATTGTTGGTGAACATTTCAATAAAAAATTTGATATTCCTTTTGAAAATATTGGTGTAATAACTGGTCCATGTCATGCAGAAGAAGTAGCTTTAGAACGACTTTCCTATTTAACAATTGCTTGTGGCGATTCAAATAAAGCAAAAATAATGGCCAAAGTATTGGCAGGAAATTATATCAAAACCAAAATTTCAGATGATATTATCGGAACCGAATATGCCGCGATGTTAAAAAATATTTATGCTATTGCTGCCGGAATTGCTCACGGATTGGGTTATGGAGATAACTTTCAATCCGTGATTATGAGTAATGCCATTCGTGAGATGAAAAAGTTCATTCGCAAAGTGCATAAGATGAAGCGAAATATTAATAATTCAGCTTATTTAGGCGATTTATTAGTAACGGGCTATTCTGTTTTTTCTAGAAATCGAATGTTTGGAAATATGATTGGAAAAGGATATACCGTTCAATCAGCACAAATGGAAATGAGCATGATTGCGGAAGGGTATTATGCCGTAAAAAGCGCGTATAAGTTAAACCAAGAATACAAAGCTAATACGCCCATTATTGATGCCGTTTATGCCATTTTGTATGAAGGGAAAGACGCAAAAGCGGTATTTAAGAAATTAACTGAGAAATTGGATTAAGATGAGTGAAAGGTGGAAATATCAGTTAAAAACAGGTGGGTTTTGGGGTTTGTTCATGACCATTTTCAGTGTTTTGTTTGAGCTTAATGAAAAATCTTTTTTGACACAAATAACTAACCCGAATTTTTTAATTAAAGTTACTGGATATATAGTTGTTGGAATTTTTGTTTTAGGGTATTTTAATTGGAAAGCTAAAATAAAAAAGGAACAAAACAATCAATAATCACCTAACAATTACACCATCTACAAATAAAATTGGGACTTCTTCCACATAATCAGGAGTGATGGATTGTGCTTTGAAAATGAATTTTTTATCATACAAAGTGCTACCTATGAAATACGTTACCATAAACTCGTTGTTCAAACGTAACACATCGTTTTCTAGTAATTCTATTTTTTCTACAGAAACAGCAGGAATTTTAAAGAAAGCGTGACGCAAGAGCGACGTTTTTTTCATTTCGCCATCTAGAGTGCCAAAAGCTTTGGAAACGACCATTACGCTCTCTAAATCATAGTCAGAATCGTTCACCAGATAAACATACCAAACCTTTTCCATAAAATCATCGCTCCATTCTTGAACGGCAGCAAGGAAAACGTTTTCTACTTTTGGGATTTGGATATCTTTTTTCATTATTTTAAGTGAAAAGGGTTTAGAAATAAGGGATAAGAAATTAGCTTTTAACTTTTCCCTTATCCCTTTTTAACCTTATCTATATACTCGATTTAAATTGCTCTAAGAAACGCACATCGTTTTCATAAAACATTCTAATATCTCCAATTTGATATAACAACATAGCTATTCTCTCAATTCCCATTCCAAAGGCAAAACCGTTGTACTCTTCTGGATTGATACCACAGTTTTTCAAAACATTTGGGTCAACCATTCCGCAACCCATGATTTCCAACCAACCTGTTCCTTTGGTAATTCTGTAATCGGTTTCGGTTTTTAATCCCCAATATATATCTACTTCAGCACTTGGTTCTGTAAAAGGGAAATAACTTGGACGTAATCGGATTTTGGATTTACCAAACATTTCTTTGGTAAAATATAAAAGTGTTTGCTTCAAATCGGCAAACGAAACATCTTTGTCAATATACAACCCTTCAACTTGGTGAAAAATACAATGTGAACGCGATGAAACCGCTTCATTACGGAAAACTCTACCTGGAGAAATTGTACGAATTGGAGGTTTGTTGTTTTCCATATAACGCACTTGCACTGATGAAGTATGCGTGCGCAATAACACATCAGGATTGGTTTGGATGAAAAAAGTATCCTGCATATCTCTTGCAGGATGATATTCGGGTAAGTTTAAGGCAGTGAAATTATGCCAATCGTCTTCAATTTCTGGACCTTCAGAAACGTTAAACCCGATGGTGGAAAAAATATCGATTATTTGATTTTTTACTAACGAAATAGGATGACGAGAACCAATAGTTACAGGTTCAGAAGGTCGCGTTAAATCGCCGTAAACACCAATACTTTCGACTTTACTTTCTAAAGATTCTAGAATGGTTTTTACTTTTTCCTCGCAAGTATTTTTAAGCGTATTAATCACTTGTCCAAATTCCTTTTTTTGGTCATTTGGCACGTTTTTAAATTCGGCAAACAAATCTTTTAGCAAGCCTTTGCTGCCCAAATATTTGATACGAAATTGCTCTAAATCGGCTGCGTTATCCGATTGAAAAGCATCGGCTTCGGCTATATATTCTTTAATCTTGTCTATCATGGTCATTTTTGTAAAGGTGCAAATTTAGGGAAAAGTTCTGATTTTTGAATGATGATTAGCGATTGCTGATAGCTGATTTAAAAAAAACTTCTAAAATCTTCCTTCGTTAATCTTAAATCATCAATCTATCACTTCTCTTTCTAGAAAATAATTTACAATTGCTTCTTTCATCAAAACCGATTGTTCCCCTGCTTTTAGCGGTGGCAATTCCTCTTTTACATTGTAATGAGGCCAACCTTCTTTATCTATATAATCAAATTCGTAGTAACCATAAGGTTCGAGTAAACGGCAAATGGCAATGTGCATCAGGTTGAGTTTTTCGTCTTTTTTGAAAGTTTGGTGTACTTTCCCCAATTCTTGTACTCCGATTAAATATATAATGGCGTCTAAATCCAAAATATCTCCTTCAGCAAACTGATTGGAAAGGATTTCAACGACTTTGTTCCAGCGGTTTTTTAATTGTTCGTCTCTTGACACGTGAATTATGATTGTTGATTAACGATTTAAGATTTTTGAAGGATTAAATCGATATCAAAATTAGTTTGCAAAGATAACGATACTGAACACTAATTACTGAACACTGAACATTAATTAATTCTTAATCTCCTTAATGGCACTTTCTTCAATCCAACCTGTAGTTTCATCAGTAAGAGCTACTTTTTTCCAATTGGCTATGCTTTCTAGAACGTACACTTTGGTTCCTTCGTGAAGCACAAAAGCATCGGTGCTTGAATTTTTTGGTTCGCTTTTTACAGGCGCAGTTTCTGCAAAAACGATGGCTGGTTTTTCATTTTCATTTCTACTTTTTTCATAAAATCCAGAAGCTGAACTTAGGAAAACTCCAAATAACCATAGGAACATTCCAAAAAAGAATATACGTTTCATAACTGTTCTTTGTGAAAAATAATAACCTGCAAAAAAAGCTAAAAACAAGAAGGCAAAAACCACCGCTATCCAAGCCCAAGTATCATAATAATATTTTGAGGTAAAATCGGCTAGGAGTTTGTCGAAACCTACTTTGGGAACGACTTTGATATCATCGATTGCCATTTTACGGGCAAAATCAAGATTTGTTTTTATTTCAGAATCATTTGGACTAAGCAATAATGCTTTTTCATAATTGTAAATGGCTGGTGCTACTTTATGTAATTTGTAATAGCAATTTCCCAAATTAAAATAGACTTCAGCCGATTGTTTTCCTGAGTTTATGATACTTTCAAAACTCGAAATCGCTGCTTGATAATTTTCTTTTTGGTAGTATTGATTACCTTGTTCAAAAGCAGTTTGTGCCCAAAATACTTTGGAAACGAATAATAATAATAGGAACATTTTTTTCATGATGGCGTATTATTTTATTTGCTTTTCTAATGCAGAAATTATAGTTACTGCTTTGTCAAAATCCTGCTGAATTGCCGTTTCAGATGATGGCGCATAACGGGCAAATTCGCAGTTTTCGGTTAGCATTATAAATTCAGAAATAGTATCTAATTGTGCATTTCTAGCTTGTAATATTTCGGATATTTTTTCTTTACTCATTTCTGAGGTTTCAATATGTATTTTAGCTTTCAAGAAATTGTGCATTGCTTTTTCAAGAGCAATGTAAAAAGGTTCTTTGTTGCCCAAATGTTTTTTGGCTTCCGATAAATATTTTTTGGCTAAAGCATTTGACTTTTTGATTTTGTTTCCAAAAACGTCATTGTCAGACGCTTCTTTACGTCGTTTCCCAATTATTAAAAATGGAATGGCTAAAAACGGTAAAAACACCAGTGAATAGAACAATCCCGAACCAATGAAATCTTCTTTTTCCATTGATTTCAATACGGTTTTTTGTTTGTTGTAGGCAAATGTTTTGGTAATTTCTACTTCGGTTTTTGTGGAAGCATTTGGATTTGTTTTTTCGGAACTCGCTATACTTGGTCCATCCATAACGTTGATTGTTACGGGTTGAGAAGTTATGGTTTTATAACTATTTGAGCTTAAATCAAAATAGGTAAATCGCAATGGTTTTATTTGATAATTGCCTTTATATTGAGGGATTATAGTGTATTTATCAGAAATTTTTCCAGTCATTCCGGTTAATGGTGTTGACACATTTTCATCATGCACTGGATCATACATCTCCAAAGCCGCAGGTAAAACTGGTTTTGGTAAGGTGAATAATTTTAGGTTTCCTGTTCCCGTTACACTTACATTTAAATCTAGTGATTCACCATTTTTCAAAACTGTTTTGGAGGGAATTACTTTAAAATCAAAACGTCCTACAGCACCCGAAAAATCTTCAGGTTTGCCAGACTCTGGTAACGGTTTAACATTAATAACTTTGCTTCCAGCTGAAACCCGTTTGTTATCTTCAGTCATCACAGCTTGTCCCCAAAAATTTCTTCTGTTGGTTGGAACTTGGCAATCAATATCCAATGTCAGCGGTTCGATTTCTAGCTTACCCGATTTTTGTGGATATAAAACCGTTTTTCGCAACACTACATAACGGTAACGTTCTCCTTTGAACATACCTTCTTGCGCTACGAGTTGTTTGATGTCGATATTTTGGCTCCAAAAGTCATTGTATTTGGGTTTATTTAGCTCACGCCAATTGGAAATTCCGATGTTAAAACTAAAATAGAGTTTGTAAACTACCGTAATTGGTTCGTTGAGATAAGGATTTGATTTTGATATATCGGCTACTAAATAAATGTTGTCGTCCGCACTGATAGCAGGCATTTCATTGGGATCTTTTGGCAATTCAACAGCATTAGTAACATTTATTTTAACGGGCATTGTTTTATATATCTGTCCATTAATTTCAATAGCTGCTTGTTTGATGGTTAAAGCGCCTTTTTGTGTTGGCAGTAAAATGTAGATATAGGATTTATTGAACGTACTTTTTCCGTTGATCCAAGATTGACTTACCGATTGACTTGGTCCGCCAACCACTTTAAAACCGCTTTGTTCAAAATTTGGTGGACTAAAATTATCGCCATCAGCATTCATGGTGAATTCTATTCGAAGTCTTTCATTTAACCCCAAAGTATTCTTACTCACTTTGGCCTCAAACTGAACTTGAGCCAAGAGAGAACTTCCAAATAATAGCAGCAGTAAAACAATTACTTTTTTCATAATTTCTTTTCAAATTGTTTATTCTAAAACATTACCAATCTTTTTCTGCTTTTTTAGGATTGGCTTGCACTTTTTGTTTATTTACCTTGTCCTGAACTTTTTTCTCTTCATTGTTCACAGCATCAAGTAAATTTTGTAATCTTTCTTTGGAAACGCCACCAGGTTGAGGTTGTGGCTTTCCTTGATTTTGGTCTTTGTTGTCTTTTTTATCGTTTTTCCCGTCTTGGTTGTCTTTTTCTTTTTGTTCTTTGTCTTTGTCCTTGTCTTTTCCTTTGTCTTTATCGTCTTTCTTTTTTTGGTCTTCTTTTTGATTTTTCTTGTCTTTGCCTTTATCGTCGTTTTTCTTTGGCGGATTTTCTTTCAGCATTTTTTTTGCCAAAGCATAGTTGTATCTTGTTTGCTCGTCTTCGGGATTATTTCGCAAGGCATTTTTATAGGCTTCAACTGCATTAGAATAATCTTTGTCTTTCATAAATGTATTTCCAATGTTGTGAAAGGCATTGTGTTTTTCATCTCTTTTTTTGGCCGTTTTTAATGCTTTCGCATAATGATATTTAGCTTCACTCGTTTGATTTTGTCTGTAAATAGCATTTCCTAAATTATAGGAAGCAATCGCTTTTTTCGGATTTTTAGATTCCGAAATTCGATATTCGGCTTCGGCATCATCGTATTTTTTTTCTTCAAAGGAGTCGTTTCCTTTTGGCAAATTTTTATCCTTTACTTGAGCATTTAATGCAAAAGAAAGCAAAATAAAACTATATAAAAGTATCTTTTTCATTTATTCTTTTTCGTTAAATAGGTTCATTTTCTTCACCCATTTTGTTTTTCTTTCCAAAAGGAAAATATCTAAAAATAAAAGGAAAAAACCAAAGCCCAAAAACCATTGAAATTGCGATTTAAAATCGGCCATTTGTGTGCTTTCAAATTCTGTTTTTTGAATATTATCCAACGCATTTTTTACATAATCCAAAACGGTTTTTGTTGAATTACCGTCTACATAGCCACCATTGGCACTTTTGGCAATTGTTTTTAAAACTTCTGCATTTCTTTTGGTGATTACCACTTCTTCGTTTTGGTCTCTTTGAAATGTTTCTACAACGCCATTTCTTTTTAATGGAATTGGTCCACCTTTTTCTGTTCCAACACCTATTGTTAGAATTTTTAAACCTAATTTTTTTGCTTCTTCAGCGGCATCTTGAGAACTTTCTGAATGGTCTTCACCGTCAGTAATGATGATGAGCAATTTATTCGTTTTGTCTTTTTTATCAATAAATGTAGTGGCTAAAGTAATGGCTTGGTCAATTGATGTTCCTTGTGCTGAAATCATACCGGGATTCATGCTTTGCAAAAACATTTTTGCCACACCATAATCAGATGTAATGGGTAAAACAGGAAATGCACTACCAGAATAGGCAATAATTCCTATTCGGTCACTGCCTAATTGATTGATAATTTGTGAAACCAGTTGTTTGCCTTTTTCCAATCTACTTGGTGCAACATCTTCTGCCAACATACTTTTTGAAACGTCAAGGGCAAAAATAATATCTATTCCTTCTCGTTTCACAGTTTCTAATTTGGTTCCCATTTTTGGATTTACCAATCCAATGATTAGAAAAGTTAACCCCAAAAGAATTACCACTAATTTTAAAACTTGTTTAAATACTGATTTCTCTGGGCTTAATTTTTTTAATAATTCTAAATCGCCAAATTCCTTTTGTTTTTTTCCTTTCCAATATTGTACATACAAGAAAAGCATTGCCAATATTGGAATGACAATCAAGAAATATAAATACCCTTTTTCTTCTAACTCGTACATAATTATTTTATATAAAACTTCTGTAAATAGTATTTCTTAAACCAAATTCTATTAAAACCAATCCTAATGCAAACCATACAAAGGGCCTGAATTTTTCTTCATAATCATAGAATTTTAATTCTTCGATTTCTGTTGTTTCTAGCTTATTGATTTCGTTGTATATAGATTCTAATTTATCATTACTATTGGCTCGGTAATATTTTCCGCCTGTATTTCGAGCAATCGCTTGCAATAAATTAACGTCAATTTCAACCGGCATCATTTTGAACAGAAAACCTCCATTTGGCGCATAAGCATAAGGAAACATGGCGTTTCCATTGGTTCCAATTCCAATGGTGTAAACCTTTATTCCGTATTCTTTAGCAATTTGCGAAGCCGTTTCAGGTTCAATAAATCCAGCATTGTTAACACCGTCTGTTAAGAGAATAATCACTTTACTTTTGGCCTTACTGTCTTTCAATCGATTTACGGCTGTAGTCAAACCCATTCCAATTCCAGTTCCATCTTGGATTACATTGTCATATTTTATGCTTTGTAACGCTTCTTGAACCACAGCTTTATCGCTTGTTACTGGAGTTTTTGTATAAGCTTCCGCAGCATAAACCACAATTCCAATTCTATCATTTGGTCTTCCTTCAACAAATGTTGCGGCTACTTTTTTTAGCGCTTCCATTCGGTTTGGTTTTAAATCTTTGGCAAGCATACTTCCCGAAACGTCCATCGCCATAACTATATCAATTCCTTTGGTCGATTTTGTTTGGCTGCTAATGTCCACTTTTCTTGGTCTTGCCATTGCGATTATTAATGAGCTTAAAGCTAATAATCGCAACACAAAAAGATAGGGTTTTAATTTAGCGGCTAATGATTTTTGTGCTTTAAAACCTTTTACTGAACTGATTTTTAAAGTTGCGGATTGGTGTTTTCTTTTCAAAAAATGCCAAACAATAGCTGCCGGAAGTAAAAGAAACAACCAGAAAAATTCAGGATTTAAAAAACTCACTTCTTTAAACATTATTGCGCTAATTTTAATTCAACTGAATTCAACATTCTTTCCCCAATTTGTTGCCCATATTTATCATCTTCTCGATGTAAAATTAGAATTTGTTGCAACCCATTATTTTGACCAAAAAGTAATAATTCGTAGTACATTTTTGTTGATTTGCCTTTAATTTTATCTAAAACGGTCATTGTGCCATAGGCCTTTTTTCCTTTGATGCCTTGTTGCGTATCAAAGTCTTCGGTTTTTACAATTATGTTTTGTGCGCCTTGACTTTCCAATGATTTTAGAAATGCTTCTGCTCCTTTATCCAAATCTAGTTGCACTTCTTGTTTGTAACTTAACGTAGAAACATTAATAAAAAAATCATCTAAAATACTTCCATATTCAAAAAGTTGCATGTCTTTGATTAGAGCTGCGGCATCTTTTGGAAGTGTTTTAGAAGCGTCCATTCTTTTCAAAACTTTTGGTGTTTCAATTTTTATACCCGGATTTCCGTATTCGCTATAAACCCATTCGCCTTCTGCTAATTCTTTGGTTGGATGACCAAGGAAGTTGTCTTTTACATAATCAAAACCTTTGAAATAAATTAGTCCCAAAACAAAAATCATCAGCATTCCCAGAACAACTCCAATGGTTGTAATTATTCTAACACGTTTCTGTTTTTTTAGTTTTTGTAAACGTGCTAATTCTTTTTGTTGTTCATTCCATTGTACTAACTCATCGTTCTCTTCTACAACTTCAGGAATTGATTTGTGAATGGTTACTATAGTGTTTGATATGCGTTTTTTATCCTCTTCAATTTCATAATCAAGAGGTTTTACTTTGGCAAATTTTACTAAATCGGCTTGTTTTAAAACCTTTTCAAGATTGTCTACGGTTTCGTTGGTAAGTTTTAGTTTCTTTTGCTTGGCAGCTTTTCGCAACCCTTCAATCAACTCCGAAGTGGTACTTTCCATAGCAGGAATGTGTATTTCTTCTTCAATATAATTTCTAGCAATATCTGTTAATTCCGAATAATAGCTTTTGATTTCGCCTTTCTGCCATAGCTCTTTACTTTCTAGTTGGAGTAACAATGTTGTGGCTTTTTCTATTGGTGTTTTGAAAACAATTTCGGCTGGTTTTTCCTGATTTTGTCTTTTCTTAATGAATTTGTAAACGTAATAGCCAATAACGCCAATAGCTATCAAAACTAAAAGATATATCCACCAATTTCCTAGCGGACTTTCAACAACAGCAATGTCTTTGATGTCGTACATTTTCTGTTTTAGGGTATCGACTTTTACATCATTTACTTCCACTTTTATGCTATCAGAAAAGGAAGGTTTGCCGTTGATTAAAATAGGGATTCTTGGAATGGTATATTTTCCACTATCAAATTGAGTTAATCCATATTTTTTTATCAGTTCATAGCGAGCGCCATTTCTAACGGTGTCTATTTTATAAGATTGGATTACTTCTAAAGCACCAAAAAACTTCGCATTAGGAAATTTTACTTTGGAAAAAGTATCAACATCTGTTTTTAAAGTCAGTTTGAATTCTGCCCCAATTTTCTTCTTGGTAGAATCAATAGACGTCGTTACTTTTTGAGCAAAAAGCGAGGTTGATAATAGAAGAAATAATATGTATAATTTAATTTTCATTTGCTTTAATTCTAACCCTTTCAGGGTTCAAAACCCTGAAAGGGTTTGCTTAGCGTGATTTAAAATAACTTAATAATTTTGTCACATAACTTTCGTCAACACGTGTATTTACAGTTCCTGAGCCACATTTTGAAAAAATGTCCTTAAAATAATTTACTTTGTTTTGGTATTCTTTTTCGTAACTCAAACGCGCTTTTTTGGAACTCGTATTGACTACCAATATCTCACCGGTTTCTGCATCTTCCATTTCGACCATTCCAATGTTTGGTATTTTTTCTTCGCGAATATCATATACTCGAATTCCGGTTACATCGTGTTTTTTAGAAGCAATTTTCAATGTTTTCTCATAATCGTCTTCGACCATAAAATCTGAAATTACAAACACTATCGCTTTCTTTTTTTGTGTTCCCGATAAAAATTTCAAAGCTTGCGACAAATCGGTTTTGTTACTTTTCGGTTGAAATTCTATTAGTTCACGAATGATTCGCAATACATGAGATTTTCCTTTTTTGGGTGGAATGTATAATTCGATTTGGTCCGAAAATAATATCAAACCAATTTTATCATTGTTTTGCGTGGCAGAAAAAGCCATTGTTGCGGCTATTTCAGTAACAATTTCACTTTTCAACTGGTTTTTGGTTCCAAAACTTTCTGAACCCGAAATATCTACCATCAACATCATGGTTAATTCGCGTTCTTCTTCAAAAACTTTTACATGTGCTTCATTATAACGCGCGGTTACGTTCCAATCGATGGCACGAATATCATCGCCATATTGGTATTGACGCACTTCTGAGAAAGTCATTCCACGACCTTTAAAGGAAGTATGATATTCGCCCGAGAAGATATGATCACTCAATCTACGAGTTTTGATTTCTATTTTTCGAACTTTTTTGAGAAGGTCTTTTGTTTCCATTGGATTGTTGATTGTTGATTAACGATTGTTGATTTCAGATCTTAAATCTAAAATCAGCCATCAAAAATCTAAAATCTTTAAGGTACTTCAATTTCATTTACAATTTTGTTGATGATGTCAACGGAAGTAATGTTTTCGGCTTCGGCTTCATAAGTAATTCCTATTCTGTGACGCAATACATCATGAACCACGGCACGAACATCTTCTGGAATTACATAACCACGACGTTTGATAAACGCATAGCATTTGGCAGCATTGGCTAAATTGATACTTCCACGAGGCGAAGCACCAAAACCAATTAGTGGTTTCAAACTTTCTAATTTGTATTTTTCAGGGAAACGTGTGGCAAAAACGATATCCAAAATATATTTTTCAATTTTTTCATCCATATACACTTCTCGAACCGCTTCTTGAGCGCGGAGAATTTGGTCTACAGAAACAACTTGGTTTACTTTTTCGTAAGCGCCTTTTAAATTTTGACGAATAACCATTCGCTCTTCATCCATTTTTGGATAATCAATCACGGTTTTTAGCATAAAACGGTCTACTTGCGCTTCTGGTAAAGGATATGTTCCTTCTTGCTCAATAGGGTTTTGAGTGGCAAGAACTAAAAAGGGCTTATCTAATTTGAAAGTAGTATCGCCAATAGTTACTTGTTTTTCCTGCATCGCTTCCAAAAGTGCTGATTGTACTTTGGCTGGAGCACGATTTATCTCATCGGCAAGAACGAAATTGGCGAAAATTGGTCCTTTTTTTATGGAAAATTCGTTGGCTTTAATGTTGTAAATCATTGTTCCTACAACATCGGCAGGCAATAAATCGGGCGTAAACTGAATACGACTGAAACTTCCGTGAACTGCTTGCGATAAAGTGTTTATGGCTAAAGTTTTTGCCAAACCCGGAACTCCTTCAAGAAGAATATGTCCTTGACCCAAAAGCCCAATTAATAAACGTTCAATCATGTGTTTTTGACCGACGATTACTTTATTCATTTCCATAGTCAATAAATCGATAAAAGCACTTTCTCTTTCGATTTTTTCATTGATTGCTCTTATGTCAATAGCAGTACTATTTTCTTCCATAATTTTATTTTTACGATGTACAATTAAGTTCAAAATTTTAACATTTCAAAAATCAAAATTTAATCCCTTAGAAGATGTTAATAATCCGTTAAAACTTTATAAAACATCCTAATTTTAAGGATGATTTATGATTTTCTTTTTATAATTTTAAGACCGAAATTGATTTTGCGCTTTTTTCTAAAATAAAGAGTATTTCTCTCAAAAATTCAAAATCTAAAAACACCAGAAATTCACCATTAAAAAAACAACAAAATGCAAACAAAACTTTCACCTATAATTGCCGGAACGATGAACTGGGGAATGTGGGATAAAAAATTGAATACTTACGAAATGGCTCACATAATTAATGTGTGTGTTGAGAATAAAATAACCACTTTTGACCATGCTGATATTTATGGAAATTACACTACCGAAGCCGATTTTGGAAAAGCGTTTGTCCAAAGTAAAATAGCAAGAGAAAAAATACAGTTCGTTTCAAAATGTGGTATTCAGAATATAGGTGCACGAAATAATACCATCAAGCATTATGATTATTCAAAAAACTACATCATTTGGTCGGTGGAAAATTCACTAAAGAACTTGCAAACCGATTTTTTAGATGTTTTGCTTTTACATCGTCCAAGCCCATTGATGGTAGCAGATGAAATTGCAGAAGCAGTGGAAAAATTAAAAAAAGAAGGTAAAATTATTGATTTTGGAGTATCGAATTTTACAGCATCTCAAACCGAACTACTTCGTCAAAAAACCGAAATTAGTTATAACCAAGTGCAGTTTTCAGCAACTCATCATGAACCGATGTTGGACGGCAGTTTTGATTACATGCAATTGCACAATATTCGTCCCATGTCGTGGAATCCATTGGGAACCGTTTTTAGAGAAGACATTGAACAAACACGTCGCTTGAAAAAACTATTAGTTCAGTTGGTTGAAAAATACCATTTAGGATCTGATACTATTTTATTGGCTTGGATTTTAAAACATCCGTCAAAAGTAATTCCTGTGGCAGGAACAGTAAATATTGCCCGAATTCAATCGTTGATGAAAGCAGTAGAATTAAATTTGGAACAAGTAGATTGGTTCGCTATTTGGACAGAAAGTATGGGTAATAAAGTGCCTTAAATTTACGAGGTTAGAGGTATGAAGTACGAAGTTATTGCTTTACTTCGTATTTTGTACTTCGTAAATCGTACTTATTATGATAAACAAACGTCTTCTCATCAAAAACTTACTGGCTCACAATGATGAGTGTAGTTTTTATGATAAGAAACGGCAATTGAATTTACATTCTAAGGAAGGCAAAGCCAAGTTTTTGAAACACATTTGTGCCTTGTCAAATTCTAATCCTTCTAATAATTCCTATATTGTTGTGGGTGTTGAAGATCAAGACAATGAAATTGTGGGCGATGATTTTTTTGACGATAGCCGAATACAGAATTTGGTGAATGCTTATCTAGAAAATCCTCCAAAAATACAATATGAAAACGTGCCATTTCCTAATTTGCCTAAAGACAGAGTAGTAGGTTTGGTATCTATTAAACCCAAACACAAGACTTCCTATTTTAAGAAAAACATCCATACCATTTTAGCAAAAACAGTTTTTGTTAGAGTTGGAAGTAATTCGATGCCTACCGAAGATAAAATTCCGCATTCCAAACAAAATATTGAAACGGTAATCAGTATTGAAAACAATTCTCGAAACAGCATTGCTTATACACTCGATGGCGTTATTGATTTTATGAATAATCGCCACAAAGACATGACTTCAAAATACAAGGTTTTTAAAGAACTTTTTGTGATTTGTTGGGCAGGAACACCCAAAAAAATAAGAGAAACAACTTATCTTTCCCGAGTTGATATTGAATTGATAAACGAGCAAGTAAAATTATTTTATTCTGCTCAAGATGTTGTGACCATTAGTTATGACGATGAAAGCTTTACTATCGTTGAACATATTCCGCTTGGGTTGAATGACAAAACAAGTTATTATCCATTAGAAAAAGTAACGATACATTTTTTTGATAATGGATATTATAAAATGGAAACCCAAATGCTATTTGAACCGCCAGCATTTAACAAAAAAATGTTGCATCATATTTATAATTCAAATATTGCATTGCTCAAAAAAATGGAAAAAGGATTTCCAATTTCTGAAAGAGAAGAAAAAGATTTGGAGAATTTATCCTCTACTTTGATGATTTGTTATCTCAACGGATTTGACGACGCCAAACAAAAATTAATAGAAGCAAAACCTTTTTTAAAAGTGCATAAGAGTCCAACGGTTTATTCTAGTTTTAAAGAAGCAATGCGAGTTTTAAGAAAAATGAAATACAACAATAACAATGCATAGAAAATTAGTAATTGGCGACATTCACGGCGGATTAAGAGCATTGCATCAAATCATGGATAGAGCCAAAGTAACGACAGATGACACTTTGATTTTCCTAGGAGATTATGTTGACGGTTGGAGCGAATCGCCTCAGGTTTTGGATTTTTTAATAGATAAAAGCAAAAAACAAGAATGTATTTTCATTCGAGGAAATCATGATCAACTATTATTACAATGGTTGGATGAAAGTAAAGATAACCTACAATGGTATCAACATGGAGGTGAGTCAACCGTTTTGGCCTATTCAAAAGTTAATTCTGCAACGAAACAAAAACACATTTCTTTTCTAAGAAATTTACAAAACTATTATCTCGATGAGCACAACCGTTTGTTTATTCATGCCGGTTTTACAAATTTGAATGGAATAGAATATGAATATTTTCCAAGACTATTTTATTGGGATAGAACGCTTTGGGAAACTGCTTTGGCATTGGACACATCAATTCCTAGAGATAGTTTTTTATACCCAAAACGATTAAAATTATACAAGGAAATATACATTGGCCATACTCCAGTCACTAAAATTGAACAAACCATTCCAATTCAAAAAGCATGTGTTTGGAATATAGATACTGGCGCAGCTTTCAATGGACCATTAACTATTTTGGATATTGACACCAAAGAGTTTTGGCAAAGCGAGCCTTTAAACGAGTTGTATTTTAATGAAAAAGGCAGAAATTGAATTTAATAGTTACTTTTGCAAAAATTTAATATTAAAAAAATGAAAAAGGTAATTACAATTTTGGCTATTGTTATAGCAAGTTATGCAAATGCACAAGCTTACAAAGGGAAAGGTGATATTAAATTCCAAGTGGGTTTAAACGCCCAAGACGGCGGAACAGGAATTAACCTTTCTACTGATTTTGGTATTGGTGAAAACATGTCTTATGGATTTGTTGCTTCCTATTTACTTTCAGTTAATGAACCAACTGGAACTAGTGCAAGTTTTGAAGACAGAGCCGATGCAAAAGTTCGTTTTAATGCTAACTTGGGAAGCGTTTTAAAATTTGACAAAGCCATGGATATTTATCCAGGATTGAATTTGGGAACTAGAAATTTTGGAGCACATCTTGGTTTTAGATATTTCTTTTCGGAAGGATTTGGTTTATATGCTGAAGGCGGAATTCCTATAGCAAAATACGACAGTAACATTCAAGGATTTGATGAATATAACAACCAATTTGTATTCCAAATTGGGGCATCTTTTAATTTATAGTAAAGTGAGTATAGTTACCGAGAAAAGATTAAAAGACAGAAGCGGTTCCAAATGTGAAATCAGTGGAAGCGAGGAAAATTTAGTGGTGTATTTAGTATCACCAAAAACAGAAGCTATTCCTGAGAATTGTATATTAATTACAAAATCATTAAAAGATCAGATAGAAAATCCAGAAACTACCAATGCTAATGATTGGCGAGGGTTAAGCGATAGTATGTGGAATGAAAATTTGCCTGTACAAATTGTATCTTGGAGAATGTTGGCGCGTTTAAAAAATCATGATTTATTAGAAATGATGTATCTAGAAGAAGACGCTTTAGAATGGGCAAAAGCAACAGGAGAAGATCAAGATGATGAAGGCAAAATCATTCACAAAGACAGCAATGGAAATATTTTGTTTGATGGTGACTCGGTGGTTTTAATCAAAGATTTGGATGTAAAAGGAGCCAATTTCACTGCAAAACGTGGAGCAGCAGTTCATAACATTAAATTAGTTTTTGACAACGCCGAACAAATTGAAGGAAGAGTTGAAGGACAACATATTGTTATTTTGACACAATATGTTAAGAAAACGAAGTAATATAACTTTAACCAAAATAAAAAAGTCCCTATAATTTAGGGACTTTTTTGTCAATATTCTTTTCTCTTTGTTCTGTTTTCTTAGATTATAAATCAAATTCCCATTGATAAATTTCCTTTATTATTATTTTCCACTTAAACGATTCATTCCTTCGATTAACGAGTGCCATCCGTAAATAAGTGTAACTCGAAAACTATCCATTTTTAAATCTGTGGTATTGTTATCATCTACAGTTGATGAATAGGAAAGGTTTAATTGCATATTATCATTTATATGATAACCTAATGTGCCACCAACTCCAACGTTGCTCAATTGATTTCCTTCAACTCCATCAATCGTTGCTTTTCCGCCACTGTATGAAATCACATCCAATGAACCCCAAAGACGCTCCATAAAATCTCGAGTAAGATGCCCTTCTAATTGAAACATGGGTTCGGTTTGCATTGTTTTGCCAACATAATCTGTATTGTCAGAAAAAAGCCAAACAGCTGGTAAAAATTCCAAAGTGGTTCGTTTTCCTGGAACCCAAGGACCAATTTGCCAAACTATAGGTGTTCCAATTCTTCCGTACCAACGATTTTGGCCTAAGTTGATAGGAACAGAACTATCATATTCTCCTATCGGAACGGCTAAAGAGGCCAAAACATCCAAAGAAAATTTAGGTTGGTAACGAATTGCATCAGGGATATTCATCTGAGGCTTTGCACCTATTAAATTTACAGTTAACATTAACATAGGATCTCCAAAACCTCTCGCTGTCATGCTGTAGTCTAAACCATTTAAGGATACATCACTAGACAATCTTCCCATTGGCATAATTACCGAAACCATTGCAGATCGTTTAAAAAGAGGCAACATTTTTGCATATCCTGCCATTGTCATTGTTGCTTCAAAGGTAGAACCAGGAATAACAAATCGAGAAGGATCAAATGGGTTTGAATTGCCGCTCATTGATGAAGCAATTACAGGAACTCCATTCGTTCCCATTAGATTTTTCCAATAAAAACGAGCGCCGTCTCCTTGTGCCATAGTGGAAATCGATACACAAAGCATGACTATAACCAGTGCTATCGAAAAATTATTAGTACGCATGTTTACAAACTTTATATAGTTTTTCATGATTATATTTTTCTTTAGTTTTTCTTTATTTCTTTAGGATCGGCCATCATGTCTGCAGGCGGAACGAATTGTCTGATATAATTAAGCGGAGGATAACCATCCTGAACAGGAACCCTTGGCGGTAATTGATCTTCCAATGTTTCAAACAAAGTACGATCGGGCAGTATCACATTGTTTTCCTTCGCATACTTATCCCAAAGTACCAGCATTTCTTTTAACTTATCAGGGTTTTGGGCTGCTAAGTCATTTCTTTCGCCTGGATCTTGAGTGAGGTTAAATAATTCCCAATCCGACTTACCAACTGGTTTGATCTCCCAGCGTATTTTCCAGTCGCCTTGTCTTAAAGCGCGATTGCCGAAAACTTCCCAAGCGATGTAATCTTTATCCGTACGAGGAGAATCGGCTTGCCCATTCAGTACAGGAAGCCAGGATTTACCCGCTAATTTGGGTTGCGTCTTGCCGTTAAAGGTTTCGGGATATTTTGCGCCAGCAACTTCAAGCAGGGTCGGCAAAATGTCGGCCACGAACATAGTGCCATGGTTGATGCTGCCCTTTGGTAATTTGTTTATTGGACCACTTACTACCAATGCATTCCTTATTCCGCCCTCGGCTGTCCAGCCTTTGTATTGACTAAAAGGTGTCATAGAAACCTGTGCCCAGGGAGCACCATAACCAACGTAAGAGTTCGGTTCTCCCCAAGCATTGATATTATTGTTAGACCATTTTGTGGCAAAATATAGGTAATTGAGTGTGCCGGGTGTGCCACCTATCATGGCGCCCAGATCGGAGCCTTCTGCACCGTTGTCACCAAAAACTATAAAGATGGTGTTTTCATACTCTCCTATTTCTTTCAGATGGTCAATTAATCTTCCAATATGATAATCCACATTTTCAACTAAACCGGCATAGAGCTCCATTTTCCTGCCCATCACGGCGCGGGTTGCAGGTGCCAGAATGGAGGGTTCAGGAACGTACCACATCCGCTCTGCGAGTTGGGTATTTTCTGGAATGATGCCGAGTTCCTTTTGTTTTTTCAGTCTTTCTTTTCTGACCATGTCCCAACCTTTGTCATACTCACCCACATGGCGGTTTCTCCAATTTTTTGGCAGATGGTATGGATCGTGAGGCGCCTGATGAGACATATACGCGAAGAAGGGTTTACCATCTTTTTTTCCCTCATCAATGAAATTGATCAGCTTATCCGTATAAGTTTCAGTGGCATAATAGTTTTTAGGTAGTTTAGTCAGGTATTTTCCATCTTCTGTAAACACTGAAGTATGATTGAGTGCTGTCATATTGGTCATGTCCCAATAGCTACCCATTCCATCAAGGAGAGTAAAATCCCTTTCAAAGCCACGAGCGGCAGGAATCTTATCAGGTGCTTTACCCAAGTGCCACTTGCCAACCATATAAGTGTGATAGCCTGCATCTTTCAATAATTGAGGCATAGTTACCAAGCTAGTGCTCACATTCCCTTCATACCCTTCTTTCCCCATCTGGTTGGGCGCTGTCCACTCATCCATGGCACCTAAACCATTGATGTGCGTATCTTGCCCCGTTAATAGCATAGACCTTGTGGGAGAGCAACTGGCCTGTGTGTAGTAATTGGTGAAGCGTGTTCCATTAGCAGCCAATGCATCTAAGTTGGGCGTTTTTATTTCACTTCCAAACATTCCCATATCCGAATAACCCATGTCATCTGCAAGAATAATAACGATGTTTGGTTTCTTGCCTTCGGTTTTTGAAGGAGATTGAGCAAAAGCATAATGAACTGTCAAAAACAGTATCGGTGTGATAAGAAGTTTTCTACTCATACTAATTGGTATTTAAAGTTATTAAAGGAAAAAGGAACTTGAATTTTTAATACAGATTACTTATTGTTACGATGGTATTAATTCATACAAATTTATATATTTTCACAAATAAATATTAAAATCAAGTTTAATTTATTTTAAATAGAGTTAATTTATAACAATCCAAAATAACAACTAAAAAGCCCTGCACAATATTACAAATAGTGCAGGGCTTATTTTTCCTATATGTTTTTTAAAATTTACAAATCAAATTTGATTCCTTGTGCTAACGGTAAACTCGTGGTATAATTGATCGTATTTGTTTGTCTTCTCATATACACTTTCCAGGCATCAGAACCACTTTCTCTTCCACCACCAGTTTCTTTTTCACCACCAAAAGCACCACCAATTTCAGCTCCAGAAGTTCCAATGTTTACATTGGCAATTCCACAATCAGAACCAGCAACAGATAAAAAGGCTTCGGCTTCACGCAAATTGTTAGTCATAATGGCTGAAGACAATCCTTGAGCTACGCCATTTTGAATAGCAATCGCATCATGCACATCACCAGAATATTTTAGTAAATATAAAACAGGCGCAAAAGTTTCATGCTGCACAATTTCGAATGAATTGTCTGCTTCAGCGATAGCTGGTTTTACATAACAACCACTTTCGTAACCTGTTCCAGATAGTACGCCACCTTCAACTAATATTTTTCCACCTTCAGCAACCACTTTTTCTAATGCTTTGTTGTACATTTCTACGGCATGTGTATCGATAAGTGGTCCAACGTGATTGTTTTGATCTAATGGATTTCCAATTTTTAATTGACCATAAGCCGAAACGATTGCATCACGTACTTTATCATAAATACTTTCGTGGATAATTAATCGTCGTGTTGAAGTACAACGTTGACCTGCAGTTCCAACCGCGCCAAAAACCGCTCCGATTACGGTCATTTTAATATCAGCATCTGGGGTTACAATAATAGCATTGTTTCCACCTAATTCTAATAATGATTTTCCTAAACGAGCGGCAACAGTTTGTGCTACAATTTTACCCATTCGAGTGGAACCTGTTGCGGAAATTAGCGGTACTCTTTTATCGGAAGTTAATAATTCTCCAATTTTATAATCGCCATTGATTAAACAAGAAATTCCTTCTGGAAGGTTGTTTTCTTTCAATACTTCGGCGATGATATTTTGACATGCAATACCACACAAAGGTGTTTTTTCGGATGGTTTCCAAACGCAAACATCACCACAAATCCATGCTAATGCGGTGTTCCAAGCCCAAACAGCTACTGGAAAATTGAATGCCGAAATAATCCCGACAATTCCAAGCGGATGATATTGCTCATACATTCTGTGTCCAGGACGTTCGGAATGCATTGTTAAACCATGCAATTGTCGGGAAAGACCAACAGCAAAATCACAGATGTCTATCATTTCCTGAACTTCTCCATAACCTTCTTGTAACGATTTCCCCATTTCATAAGAAACTAATTTTCCAAGAGCTTCTTTGTTCTTGCGTAATTTTTCTCCAAACTGACGCACAATTTCACCACGTTGAGGTGCAGGCATTAGTTTAAAGATTTTAAAAGCTTCCGTTGCGGTTTGCATTACTTTTTCGTAATCAGCAGCGGTTGTAGTTTTTACTTTTCCAATAAGTTGTCCGTCTACTGGAGAGTAACTTTCTAAGATATCTCCGCTAGAAAAATGATTATTTCCAGTTGATGTTCCTTCGTTTACGGCTTTTACACCTAATACTTCTAGTGCTTCGGTCATACCGAATTGTTGCGCAATTGTTGACATTATAGTTGTTTTTTTATTTTAAATTTTAGCAAAAGTAAATGATTTTCGGTATTATTTAGTCACAAATCTCGGGTCAGAATCCATTACAGTACCACAAGCTGTACATGTTCTTAATGTTTCTGAATTGTAAAAATGGTTGAAGTGTTTTAAAAAATCATTTTCTATATCATGAAGTTCAAAATAGACTTCATATAATTTGTGATTGCAGTTTTCGCAGTACCAAAGTAAGCCGTCGGGTATGTTCTTGCCTTCTCTTTTTCGTTCCACTACTAAACCTATCGAATTTTCGGTTCGAGATGGAGAATGCGGCACTTTTGCAGGCAATAAAAACAGGTCGCCAGCGGAAAGTTTCATGGCTTTTTTTACGCCATCTTCTTGTATGTAAACGGTTATTTCGCCTTCGAGTTGATAGAATAATTCTTCGGTTTCGTTATAATGGAAATCCTTACGTGCGTTTGGACCAGCAACAATCATTACTATATAATCTCCAGAATTTACATAAAGATTTTTATTTCCAACAGGCGGTTTTAGTAGATGACGGTTTTCGTCTATCCATTTATTGAGATTGAAAGGTGCTGCAATAGCCATAAAATATTTTTTTACGAAATTACTAAAATAAAAAAGGTTAGCGTTAACTAACCTTTTATTCTATTATTATTTTATTTCTTTTAGCAGATAAATGTATACTGGGAAGTGGTCGCTAAACCCAATTTCATTCATGCCATGTCTTAAAGGATATCCTTTGTATTGCCCCGTTGTTTGTATCATGTAGGGTTTGTTATAAATACCAGCTTTCCAATATTCAAAAGAAGAATAATCATTCTTAACTAACGCTTCTGAAACCATGATTTGGTCAAAAATATCTCCTGCGTCACGATAGAATAAGGTAGCATTTCCTTTATAAAACATTTCTTCAAAAGGGTTGTAAATGTCAAATTGTTTCAGTTCTTCTTTTTTTCGTTTGGCGCCGATACCTTCTTTCACACTTTTGTTATAACTCCCATCATTCAAATCACCCATAGTGATTATTTTAGCATTTGGATTTATTTTGTAAATTGAATCCATAATTTGTCTGTTTAATCTTCCTGCGGCTTCTCTAAAAGGAGAACTTTTCTTTTCACCACCAGAACGAGAAGGCCAGTGATTAACTATAATGTTAATTTCTTCACCATCAAGAAAACCTGTAACTAATAGTTGATCACGGGTGTAAACTCGGTCTAAGTCCTTATCAATTTCTGATTTATCATCGGATGCATCATCCGTTACATTTTTATCTTTTGCAGAAGTTTTTAGTTGGTTTTTATATATCAATAAAGGAATGTTTTTGTAGCTCGTGGGTTTAAAATGACTTTTTTGATATAACAATGCCACGTCAATACCTCTTTTATCAGGCGAATCGAAATGTACAATTCCATATCCTTTATTTATTAGCGCTGGTTCTTTAACCAAATCTTCAAGAACGCCTCTGTTTTCAATTTCGCAACCGCCAATAAGTGTTGGGGAATTATTAGGATTATCTGTAGTTCCAATTTCAGAAATTACTCTGGCTAAATTGTGTAATTTTTTCTTATATTTTTTTGAAGTCCAGTTCTGAGCACCATTTGGCAACCACTCTTCATCATTGTTAGCTTGGTTTATGGTATCAAATAAATTTTCAAAATTGTAGAAAGCAACAGTATGCACAATGTATTTTTTTGCCTGCGCATTTGCACTAAAAATTGCGAAAAAAACAAAGCAAAGGGTAATAAAGTTTTTAATTCTCATAAAATGTATATTAATTTAATGTCAAGTTTTTTACAAACTTCGAGCCAAAAGTAGATAATATTATTAAAATATGTACATTTGTCGGCTTTAAGTTTTTATTAAGACTTAGCTAATAAAAATTAACATTATTTTATTTATGAAAAAACTTGTTATTAGTACTTTGTTTGTAATGCAAACTCTTTTTCTTTTTGCACAATCAAATACAGGATTTACAGGAAGAGTTTTAGACGCAAAGACACAAAAACCTCTTCAAAATGTTGTTGCAATAATCCAAAACACCAACTTAAAAACCCTTACAGATTTTAATGGTGCATTTACATTTTCAGATTCGCCAGCAGGCAATCAGTCACTACAAATTAAAAGTTTTGGTTATAAAGATTTGCTTATAGCTGTTGAAGTTGTTGAAGGTAAAATGCTTGATTTAGGTGTGGTAGTAATGGAAGAAGATGTTACTGCGGAACAACAGTTGAGTTTAATTACCATTACAGAAAATGATTTAGGTGATGATAATAGTGGCTCAGAAAGTACAGCTGGTTTATTACAAGCTTCAAGAGATGCATTTCAACAAGCGGCAGCTTTCAACTGGGGGCAATCTCGTTTTAGAGTTCGTGGTTTAGATAACGAATATGGAACAACCATGATTAATGGTGTTGTTGTTAATAAAATATATGACGGTAGAACACAATGGGGAAATTGGGGTGGATTAAATGACGCCACAAGAAACCAAGAGTTTACAGCAGGTACAGCGCCATCAGACTATACTTTTGGAGGAATTTTAGGAACTCAACAAATTTATACCAGAGCATCTATATATAGAAAAGGAACCAGAATATCTTTTTCGTCAACCAATACCAATTACAGTTGGAGAAACATGATCACTCATGCTTCTGGTATGGGAACAAACGGTTGGGCTTTTGTAGTTTCCGCTTCTGGACGTTGGGCAAAAGAAGGATATTTTGAAGGAACAGATTATGGCGCAAGATCATTATTTGCTAGTGTTGAAAAGAAATTAGGGGAACAACACTCTTTAAACTTTACTTCTATCTATGCTGAAAATAGCCGTGGTAGAAATTCTCCTAATACTAATGAAGTTACTGAATTGGCTGGAGTAAAATACAACTCTTATTGGGGATGGCAAGATGGTAAGAAAAGAAATTCTAGAGATAGAGATGTTGCCGAGCCAATATTAATGTTAACAGATTATTGGAAAATATCAGATAAAACAAATTTAAACACCACTGTAGCATACCAATTTGGTAAAATAGGTAATAGTCGTATTGACAATCAAGGTGCTGATAATCCTGATCCAACCTATTACAGAAATCTTCCTAGTTATTACACGTCTGCCTATAATCCTGATGACTACACTGATTTTCAAGGAGACGATCCAGCAAACGTTGCTAACGGAATACTTGCTAGAGACAACTTTTTAGCGAACAAACAAATCAACTGGAATGCTTTGTACCAAGCCAATCAAACTTCTGATGGTCACAGTGCTTACATATTATATGAAGACAGAACAGATGATAAAGTTTGGACTGCCAACACCATTTTAAATTCTCAACTAGCAGATAATATCAATATGAATGCTGCGGTTAATTTTAAAAAGTTAAAATCTCATAATTTTGCCAATTTATTGGATTTATTAGGTGGACAATTTTACCAAGATTATGACAACTTCCAATCGGGTTCTGAACAACAATCTGATTTAAATAATCCAAATAGAAATGTTGGGGTAGGTGATACTTTTGCCTACAATTATAATTTATTGGCCAATACTATTGATGCGTTTACACAATTTAAATTCACTTATAGAAAAGTTGACTTTTATGTAGCACAAACCTATGTTAGAACACAATATCAAAGAGAAGGATTATACAAAAATGGATTGTATCCAACCAACTCATTCGGGAAAAGTGATAAATACAATTTTGAAAACTTTGGTTTCAAAGGAGGATTAACCTATAAAATTACCGGAAAGCAATTTCTTGCTTTTAACTCAGCATACATGACTAAAGCACCTTCTTTGAGAAATGTTTTTCCTAACGCAAGGTTAAATGACAATATACCAGCTGGACTTGAATCAGAAAATGTTACTAGTGCTGATGCAAGTTACATCATCAAAGCACCAAGATTCAAATCAAGATTAACGGCTTATTATTCTAATATTAAAAATGCAACCGAAACTTCTTTCTTCTTTGGGGAAGGTATTTTTGAAGATGATAATGGTGATGGTGGAGATGCTTTTGTGGCAGAAACCGTTACAAATATTGAAAAACAAAATATCGGTTTAGAATTAGGAATGGAATACCAAATAACTTCTACTATTAAATTAATGCTGTCAGGAGCTTATGGAGAATATACTTATAACGACAATCCTAACGTTACTTTGAATAATGATAATTTAGCTTCAGATACCAATACTAATCCAGTAACGGATTTTGGAATAGCAAAATTAAAAGGATACAGAGTGTCAGGTGGACCACAAACAGCTGCTTCTTTTGGAATGGAATATAGAGATCCAAAATTCTGGTGGGTTGGTGCGAATATAAATTATCTGGCTGACAACTATATTGATGTTTCGTCTTTATTAAGAACAGATAATTTCTTTAGAAACCCTCAAGATTTAGAAGGATTAGGATTTCCTGAAGCTACGCCTGAGAGAGCAAGTGAATTATTGAAACAAGAAAAATTTGATGATTTCATGCTGTTAAACTTAACAGGAGGAAAATCATGGAAAATCAAAAATACTACCTTTGGTTTCTTTGCATCGATAAACAACTTGCTTGATGTTGTATACAAAACGGGTGGTTTTGAACAAACAAGAAATGCTAACTTTAGAGAAGTAAATCAAGATGTATCAAGTGGTACTCCTGCATTTGCGCCAAAATATTTCTACGGATTTGGTAGAACATATTTTGTAAATTTGTATATTAATTTATAAAAAATACAGCTATGAAAAATTATAAAAAAATAGTATTAGTACTGATTGCATTTCTACCATTCACAGGATGTTCTCCTGAAGATGATATTGCAATTCCCGAATTGACGGATTACGCTTTTTATGAAGAGTTCTTAACAAACACCACAGACGGTGATGATATAAACATTGAAGGCTGGACAAATTTTGCCGAGGTTGGTACTGTAAAATGGAAACAAGGAATATACAGTGGATCCAAATATGCTGAATTTACATCTTATCAATCAGGTCAAGCAACCAATGTAGCTTGGTTAATTTCTCCTGCAATAAATATGGATACTCGTGATAATGAAACACTAGTTTTTGATGTTGCTCAAGCGTATGTTTCTTCAACATCTAATTCTATTGAATTATTCATCTCTACAAATTATAACGGAACTGATGTATTGAGTGCCACTTGGACACCTTTAACATTCAACAGACCACCTTTAAATTTTGACACTAATTTTGATTTCTTTAGTTCAGGTTTAATTGATTTGTCTAGCTATACAGGAAATATTTATCTTGCTTTTAAGTGTAAAGGTTCAGGAACCAATTTTTCATTGGACGGAACATATGAAGTAGATAACATAAGAATTTTTGATAAAAAATAAATTTTAAATATGAAAAAGATAATTTTAAAATCAGCTTTATTACTGTCAATGACCATTGGGTTATTTTTTGGTTGTGCCCCTGATGATTATTACACAACACCAGAGAATACTCTTGAAACATTTGAGTTAACACCTACTACTACTGTAGCTGCAGTTAGAGCTAGTGCGCCTATCGTTTCTTCAACGGTTTTACCCGTTGAAATAACAACAGAAGATATTATAGAAGCTTATGTAACTTCAAGCGATGAAAAAGGGACTTTTTATAAGTCTATTTCTTTCCAAACGATTCCTACAGATGGTTCAAATCCAATTGGATTTAGTGTTCCATTAAATGTGACTACTTTATACGGAAAAGGATTTACTCCGGGAAGAAAAGTGTATATAAAACTTAATGGTTTATATGCTGGAATTGTTTATGGTTCTCTTCAAATAGGATCATTATTTGAAGGAACAGTAGGTAGAATTTCAGAGTTTGAATGGCAAAATCATTTATTCCCATCGGCAACAATAGAACCAGAAAGTGCAATGGTTAGAACATTAAGTCTAAACGCAGCTTACAATGATGACAATCAAAATACACTAGTTGAACTTGATGCAGTACAGTTTTCTGAAGGTTCAATCAACAGAACTTATTACGATATCGACTCTGGTGGTGGTGCTACTAATCACACCTTAATTTCGGCTGCTGGTGGTGCAGAACAAATCATTCGTTTCAGTAGTTTTTGCCCATTTTCAGGGAATCCAGTACCATCTCAAAGCGGTAAAATAAGAGGTGTTTTATCAAAATACGATACCGATTTTCAATTTATTGTTCGTTATGAAAGCGACATTAAGTTAACGTTACCACGTTTTGATGTTAGTCCACCAGTTGGAGGAACCGCAATTACTTATGATGCTACTTTAAACGAACCATTTACTTCTTATGCAACTAATGCTTCTGTATTTCCAAAATACATAAACGATCCAGCGGTTGGAAGTAGATATTGGCAAGTAAAAACATTCAGTAACAATAAGTATATTCAAATGTCTTCTTTTGGTGGAACGCCAGAGGCAAATAGAACGTTGTTTTTCGTTCCGGTAGATTTAACGGCAGCCAACACTTTTTCTTTCAAAACAAAAGCTGGTTTTGGTGACAGTGCTTGTTTAAAAGTATATTATTCTACGAATTATGTTCCTGGATCAGACGTGACAACAGCTACTTTGGTTGATATAACGGCAAGTTTTAGTTACTCACCAGGTTCATCTTCTGGATATCCAACTAATTTTACGAATAGCGGAAATTATGCTATTCCTGCTGCATTAACAGGAAATGGTTTCTTCATATTCGAATATGTTGGAAACGGAACAACAGGACCAACTACAACAATGCAAATTGATGACATCGTTATAAACTAGTTTTAAATGTTCATTTTATATAAGCCATCTCTTCTGAGGTGGCTTTTTTTGTAGATATAATTCACTATTTTTATCCTTTAATAAAATTAAATAATCATGAATAAACTATTTTTTCTAACTATTAGTATTATCAGTATGACAACCTCAGCACAACAAGTGTTATCACCCGAAACACTCTGGAAATTAAACCGAGTAACGGCACTTGGAATTTCGAAAGATGGAAAATCAATTGTATACAAAGTAGCAACGCCAGCTGTTGAGGATAATAAATCTAACAGTAAATTTTATACCATTCCACTTGCTGGTGGCATACCAACCGAAGTAAAAGATACCAAAGAAGTACTTGCTGATAAAAACGTTTCTCCCGATGGTAAATACATTTTGTCAAATCAAGAAGTCAAAACCGAAAAAGTCTTAGGAAAAGATTTTTATCCCGATTTGCAAAAAGCCGATGCTCAAATCTACAATGGTTTGGATTACCGTCATTGGGACACTTGGAATAACGGAACTCACAATCATGTTTTCTATGCCGATAACAAAGTACAAGCTACGCCAATTGATATCATGAAAGACGAACCTTTTGATAGTCCACAAAAGCCTTTTGGAGGCGATGAGGATCGCATTTGGTCACCTTCGGGAAATAGCATCATTTATGTTTGTAAAAAGAAATTTGGAACAGCTTACGCCATTTCTACCAACACCGATTTATATGAATACAATCTTTATACACAAACAACAAAAAATCTAACAGAAAGTAATTTAGGATACGATACAAATCCTGCTTTTTCACCTTCTGGCGATTTGTCTTGGTTACAAATGAAACGCGATGGATATGAAGCTGATAAAAACCACATCATCGTTCGTTTTAAAGGAATGAACATAAACCTGACTGCTGCTTGGGATGGTTCAGTAGAAAGCTTTAAATGGAGTGCAGATGGCAAGAAAGTATATTTCATAGCAGCCGTTGACGGAACTCAGCAACTATTCGAGGTAAACTTCCCAGGATTAACAAGAATCGCTGTTATAGTAAACCAAGTTACAACAGGCGATTTCGATGTACACGATATTGTTGATGTTTCATCAGAAAATTTTATTTTGACTAGAACTGATATGAATCATGCTTTGGAGATTTATTCTTATAACACTAAGAAAAAAACATGGCTACAATTGACTAAAACCAATGACGAAACCTATAACAAACTTTCGCTACCAAAATATGAAAGACGCTATGTCACCACCACCGATAACAAAAAAATGCTGGTTTGGGTTATCCTTCCGCCAAATTTTGATAAAACCAAAAAATACCCAACATTATTGTATTGTCAAGGTGGACCTCAATCTCCATTAACTCAAAGCTATTCCTTCCGTTGGAACTTCTCTTTAATGGCTTCTCAAGGATATATTATTGTAGCACCAAACCGCCGCGGAATGTATGGTCATGGACAAGCTTGGAACGAACAAATTTCCAAAGATTGGGGCGGACAAGTGATGGATGATTACTTATCAGCCATTGATGATGTGGCAAAAGAAAGTTATGTCGATACATCACGTTTGGGTTGTATTGGGGCAAGCTATGGTGGCTATTCGGTGTTATATTTAGCAGGAATACACAACAATCGTTTCAAAACATTCATTGCCCATGATGGTGTTTTCAATACCCAAAGTATGTTTGGAACTACCGAAGAAGTGTTTTTTAATCAATGGGATTTTGGTGGCGCTTATTGGGAAAAAGACAATGCAGCAGCACAAAAATCATACACGCAGTTTAACCCAATAAACTTTGTGGACAAATGGAACACCCCAATTCTTATCATACAAGGCGGATTGGATTTTCGTGTACCAATTGGTCAAGCACAAGAAGCCTTCCAAGCCGCACAACTTAGAGGAATAAAAAGCCGTTTGCTCTACTTCCCCGAAGAAAACCACTGGGTACTAAAACCACAAAACGGTTTAGTATGGCAACGAGAGTTTTATAAATGGTTGAAAGAAACGTTGTAACTAAAGAAACGTCATTTCGAGTGTCCCGATTTTCAATCGGGATGTATCGAGAACCCTAATGAAAAACCCAACTTGATAAAGTTGGGTTTGTTATTTTAAATAGGAGCGAATCGCTTGCGCATTCTTGCCTTCCATTTTCCCGCTGTCCGTTACTCTCGTCCCAAAAGACGAGACCACTCCCATCGGGGCTAAATAACATTCCATTTTCTCACTTGTTTTCTATGTTTTCATTCAAGACTTTACCGAGTATAAAAAAAGGCAAACTAGATGGTTTGCCTTTTTCTTTTCTTTATTTTAAATGTCTACTCTTTCACAA
Organism: Flavobacterium sp. RSB2_4_14; assembly: GCF_051547085.1. Lineage (NCBI taxonomy): Bacteria > Pseudomonadati > Bacteroidota > Flavobacteriia > Flavobacteriales > Flavobacteriaceae > Flavobacterium > Flavobacterium sp. RSB2_4_14. The sequence continues at coordinate 413,671 of NZ_JBPTTL010000001.1, read as the reverse complement.
CCTTTGCCACACCATTTACTCCATTTCCCTCAAACTTCAAAAGATAAACTCCTTTGGAAAGATTACTTAAGTCAAAAGAGGCATTGTCTCCCTGAGCGCAGTCGAAGGGCTTCACAACCTCTTGCCCCAAGTAATTATAAACACTAACTTTTTCATACATGCTTTCACTATTATCAAAAAACACCACACCACTCGCTGGGTTTGGATATATCTTTACTTTTTCTTTCGACTCAATCTCATTGATATTTAATAATCCTGAATTAAATCTGACTATTACCGCATAGGCATCATTACCTATTTGAGTCCACCCTGTAGCTATTAATTTACCATCTTGTTGTAATAATACAGAGTTGAAAAAATTATTATTCTCTCCAATGGATAACAGATTATAACCGTTATTGTTAAAAGTAGTATCCAACTCACCCAGATCAGTATATCTCGCAATAAAAAATCTACTTGTCGGTAGTGGAATATTCCCAACTACCACTATTTTATTGTCCGGCTGAATAAGTAGTGAATAAGAGAAACTTGAATTCCCAAAGGTAGTGCTCACCACTCCATTTGTTCCAAAAGTGGTATCTAAAGATCCGTTAGTTTCATAGCGGGCGATAATCATTGCTCCATCTGCTGCGCCAGTCACAACTATTTTCCCATCTTGTTGAATAGCTTGCGCACTTATCATGTCAGACACTGATGAGTTTAAATTCGTTAAAACCTTGCCATTTATACCAAAACCGGTATCAATATTTCCATTAATATCGTAACGAATTGTGCAAAAAGCGAGATTTACCGGATTTAAGTAAGCAAAACCTGAAACTACTATTTTCCCGTCACCTTGAATGTTTAGTGCATTTATTTGAGCTTGATAGGAGTTTAAAACAACTGTTGTGGTAACTAAACCATTAAACCCAAAATCCTCATCAATGGATCCATCTGAATTTAACCTCGCAACAGCAAATGCATTCCCACAATAACCACCCACAACAATTTTATTGTCGGATTGAATTTTTACTGATTTTGCATGCATGTTATTGTTAACTAATACTATTCCACTATTCCCGAAAGTGGTATCCAAACTACCGTTAGTATTGAATCGGATTACTAATAAATTTACGCTTGTTGCAGAGGTCTGAATATAGCCTGCAACAACTATTCTTCCATCAGGTTGTAACGTAATAGATTCTCCGAATGTAAAATTATTAACGTTAAGGATAACAAATCCGTTAGTACCAAAATTAGTGTCTATCGACCCATCTGTTTTGTGCCTACTCATCCCTATTCTATAAATCCCAGAAGAAACAAACTCATAGCCACCCATTAAAACAACATTGCCATCTTGTTGGATTACAGAAGCATCAGGTATAAATATCGCAGGACTATAATTTGTCAGCACAATACCATTGGTCGCAAAACTTGAATCCACGGTGCCTGCTTGAGAAAATCCTTTTATACATAATAGCAATACTAATAAAAAGTAGCTTTTCATGAATGAATTATTTTGTAATAATAGTTTTAGTGATGGCATAAAAATAAATAAAATAACCATACAAAAAAGCCCAATGAAATAAATCATTGAGCTTCTCCAAACAAAAAACCTAAAACCTAAAACCTACTTTACACCACCTTCTGCTTTTTTCTTCGTCGCTCTCATGCGCTGGATAACTTTAACCGAGGTATATTCATCTTGAGTAACAGTCCCTTTAAAAACCAACTTACCATTTCTAACAATCTTTTTAATCATTTTCAATAGCTCATCATAATGCACTTGGTTAGCATCCGTTAGTTGCTTACGGTTGTTAATAAGCTCATTTTGCTCATTGTTCTTCTGGGTCAAACTCACCTTATAGTCCGTCAATACATCGGGAAAATTAGTATTCATTCCCTGTTCCACAAGAACCGCTTGGTTACTAACAACAAACTGTTTAACACCCTCTATTTTCAAAATAGCACCTTCAATATTGCGGTTTAACAAATCATTTTTCAAACCAGTAACAATGGCAGTATTCAACGATGCATCAGCAAAATAAGCACTCAAAAAATTCAAGTCGCTATTCAATCTCTTTGCCTCTGCATACAAACTTTCAGTAACCCCCTTCTGGCTCTCAGTAAGAACCAAACTGCTCTCCAATTCCTTTACAAAATCAAGTTTTGCAATAAAACCATCTCTAAAAGCAGCATCCATTTTAGGAAAATTAGCTTTAATAGCATCAAAATCACGAGTATAACTCGTCAAAACAAAATCTCCATAAGGAGCAATTTCTTCAATTTTTACATTTGCATTCATAATTTAAATTTTTTAGGTGAAACAATTAATTAATAGAATAATAGCTCAAAAGCCATTAACCCAAAAATCACAAATCGTATGCCTAATAATTCAAAAAGTAAGATTTTAACCATTGTTTAACATTTGGCATTAGTAACAATTAAGCATCATATCTACATAAAAAATCTTTGAAATCAGTTTAATCCGTGGCAAAAAAACCTTCGCACACTTTGCGTAAACCTTTGCTATCATTGCGGTTAATAAACTCAACAAGGGTGATACCATCCTCAATTGGGGTTTTTCTCTACCCAGTAAGGGTGATAGAGCAACCAGTAAGGGTTTTTTTGTATCCAGTAGGGGTGATAGAGTAACCAGCAAGGGTTTTTTTGTATCCAGTTGGGGTGTTAGAGCAACCAGTAAGGGTTTTTCTGTATCCAGATGGGGTGATAGAGTATCCAGTAAGGGTTTTTTTGTAACCAGTAGGGGTAATAGAGTGATCAGTAAGGGTTATTAAATAGTAAGCTGGGGTAATAGTGAAGTTAACTAGTTTTTTCCTCAAATAAATAATAAAACAAAACCCAACTTTCTCAAGTTGGGCTTTCAATTTATTCTGGATCGTTCATTTTAAAAGTATCCATAAAAGCAGTGGTATAATTTCCGGCTACATAATCGGGTTCATCCATCAACTGTCTGTGGAAAGGAATAGTCGTTTTGATACCTTCAATCACAAATTCATCAAGTGCCCGTTTCATTTTATTAATAGCTTCTTCTCTAGTTTGCGCCGTTGTAATCAACTTAGCAATCATCGAGTCATAATTGGGCGGAATAGTATAACCAGCATAAACATGCGTGTCTAGTCTTACGCCGTGTCCTCCAGGCGCATGAAGCGTTGTTATCTTTCCTGGTGAAGGTCTAAAATCATTATAAGGATCTTCGGCATTAATACGACATTCAATAGCATGCAATTGAGGTAAATAATTTTTACCCGAAATAGGAACACCAGCAGCCACTAATATCTGCTCACGAATTAAATCATAATCAATAACTTGTTCCGTTATAGGATGCTCTACTTGTATACGCGTGTTCATTTCCATAAAATAGAAATTTCTATGCTTATCCACAAGGAATTCAACTGTTCCAGCACCTTCATATTTAATAAATTCGGCAGCTTTTACAGCAGCTTCACCCATTTTATTTCGCAAATCATCCGTCATAAAAGGCGAAGGAGTTTCTTCAGTTAATTTTTGATGACGACGTTGCACCGAACAATCTCTTTCAGACAAGTGACATGCTTTTCCGTATGAATCACCCACAACTTGAATTTCAATATGTCTTGGTTCTTCAATTAATTTCTCTAAATACATGCCATCATTTCCAAAAGCAGCAGCTGACTCTTGACGAGCACTTTCCCACGCTTTTAATAAATCTTCTTCTTTCCAAACGGCACGCATTCCTTTTCCACCACCACCAGCTGTAGCTTTTAGCATTACAGGGAATCCCATTTCTTTGGATAATTCAAGTGCTTGTTCATATGATTCTAATAAACCTTCTGAACCAGGCACACAAGGAACTCCAGCCGCTTTCATAGTAGCTTTTGCGGAAGCTTTATCTCCCATTCGGTCAATCATTTCGGGCGAAGCACCAATAAATTTGATACCATGCTCTTGACAAATTTTAGAAAACTTAGCATTTTCAGATAAGAAACCGTACCCAGGATGTATGGCATCAGCATTTGTGATTTCTGCAGCTGCAATAATATTTGACATTTTCAAGTAAGATAAATTACTTGGTGGTGGACCAATACAAACAGCTTCGTCAGCAAACTTTACATGTAAACTTTCTGCATCTGCAGTAGAATATACAGCTACTGTTTTGATGCCCATTTCGCGACAAGTTCTAATTACACGAAGCGCAATTTCACCTCTATTGGCAATTAATATTTTTTTAAACATCTTTTTAAAATTAGATAATTAGACAATTTGATACTGAATCAATTAAAAATTAGTTGTTAGAAAATAATTTCCAACTTCCAACTTCTAACTTCTAACTTTTTAAGATGGATCAACTAAGAATAATGGTTGGTCAAATTCAACAGGTGACATATCATCAACAAGAATTTTAACAATCTTACCAGTGATTTCAGCTTCAATTTCGTTGAATAACTTCATAGCTTCTACAACACATAGCACATCACCTTTAGAAATTGTATTTCCAACTTCTACAAAAACAGGCTTGTCTGGAGAAGGTTTGCGATAGAACGTTCCAATCATTGGAGATTTTATAGTAACATATTTTGCATTTTCGTCAGCGGCTGCAACTGGTGCGGCAGGTGTAGCTGCGGCAGGAATTGCGGCAACAGGTGCAGCAATAGCTTGTTGCATAGGCGCTTGTACATAAGTAATGTCAGACGAATTACCTTCTAACGTAGTTCGGATAGTGATTTTAATATCGCCGGTTTCTAACTTTACTTCAGCAACCCCAGAATTGGATACAAATTTGATTAGGTTTTGAATTTCTTTTAAATCCATAATTAGTTAGTTTTAGTGTTAGTTTATTGTTTGTTGTATGCCCATTTTAAATAGATAGAACCCCAAGTGAATCCTCCTCCAAATGCAGCAAAAATTAAGTTATCTCCTTTTTTAAATTTATCTTCAAAATCACTCAATAGCAAAGGTAATGTAGCGGAAGTAGTATTACCATATTTTTGAATATTGACTAATACTTTTTCTTCATCCAATCCCATTCTATTGGCAGTAGCGTCAATAATTCTTTTATTGGCTTGGTGAGCAATTAACCAGTTAACATTGTCTTTGGTTAAGTTATTGCGTTCCATGATTTTTTCGCTTACATCAGCCATTCCAGAAACAGCATATTTGAAAACTGTTTTTCCATCTTGAAAAACAAAATGCTGTCCGTTTTGAACAGTTTCAATTGATGGTGGAAGTATAGAACCGCCTGCATCAATTTTTAAATATTCTCTTCCTATTCCATCACTTCTTAAATATTCGTCTTGTAACCCGAGACCTTCATAATTTGGTTCAAATAAAACAGCTCCAGCACCATCTCCAAAAATAATACAAGTTGCTCTGTCAGTATAATCAATGATGGATGACATTTTATCAGCACCAATCAACAGTACTTTTTTGTATCTGCCAGATTCTATATAAGCAGCAGCATTTGACATTCCGTATAGAAAACTAGAGCATGCAGCTTGTAAGTCATAGGAAAAAGCATTCACAGCCCCAATTTGAGTTGCTACAAAAACACCAGTTGCCGCAACAGGCATATCTGGAGTTGTAGTTGCCATAATTACTAAGTCTATTTCTTTTGGGTCAATATTGGATTTAGCAATTAAATCTTTTGCAGCCTTAATTGCCATAAAAGAAGTGCCTTTGTGTTTTTCTTTTAAAAGTCTTCTTTCTTTAATTCCTGTGCGAGTAGTTATCCATTCATCATTGGTGTCAACCATTGATTCTAGAACTTGATTTGATAGTACAAATTCTGGGACATAAGCTCCAACTGCTGTAATTGCGGCTGTAATTTTATTCATAAAATACTATTTTTTCTTCCCAAAATTTCAAGTTGAAAAGTTGTGGAAATTACAAAAAAAAATTATACCTAAGGTCTTTAGGATTGGATATTTGTTGAAATTGATGAAAACAAAAAAAACTCCCACAAAGTGAGAGTTTGTTTTATAAAAAAACCTTAATTAAGCAACAGCTACTGATTTGTCAATAACTACTTGTCCTCTGTAGTACATTTTACCTTCGTGCCAGTAAGCTCTGTGGTATAAATGCGCTTCTCCAGTTACTGGACAAGTTGCGATTGTTGCAACAGTTGCTTTATAATGTGTTCTTCTCTTATCTCTTCTTGTTTTCGAGATTTTTCTCTTAGGATGTGCCATTGTACTATATTATTTATCCGTTAATAGTTGTTTTAATTTGTCCCAACGTGGGTCAATTTCTTCTTCTTTTTTTTCCTCTTCTTTAATTTCCTTAACTTGTAATTCTTTAAGTTTTTTTAATGCTTCTGTTTGCAATGTTCCATCTTTTACTCCGGGATGAACCCTTTTGTGAGGAACGGACAATACAATCATTTCATAAATATATTGTGATAAATCAACTTGATGTTCCCCATGAGGCAATACCAACAATTCATCATTATCATTATTGAATTCGTCTCCAAACTGAACTACCAATTTGATTTTTCCTTTGATAGGTAAATCAAATAACTCTCCAGTTAAATCACAAGGAACAGTAACTGTACCTTTGTGTTTGAAGTTGATTTCTAGCATGGTTGATTTTTTTTCTAAAACAACATTTACTGCCAAATCGCAACTTTCGAATTCATCAAAACTAAAATCGTCAAAGAACTTTTTGCTTATTTTGAAATCAAACTGATGTTTTCCTATTTTTAATCCTATGAAAGGAATTAAATATTCATTTGTAATTTTCATCTAAACAACAATTTGTGCCGACATTTCGGGAGTGCAAAGATATAAAATTATTGGAATTCCAATAACCTTATGAACATTTTTTTGTTTATAACTGTTTTTCTTTTGTTTTCAAGGGGTTTTTACTGATTTCTGCGTGCTGATTTCTGGAATGATAGATGTCTATTGCAGTATAAACGGCTTCTTTGAAGGAGTTAAAATCGGCAATTCCTTTTCCAGCAATTTCATAGGCTGTTCCATGATCGGGAGAAGTTCTAATTTTATTTAAGCCAGCAGTATAATTTACACCATTTCCAAATGACAAAGTTTTAAATGGAATTAATCCTTGATCGTGATAAGAGGCCAAAACGGCATCGTATTTTTCATATTGATTATTTCCAAAGAAACCATCTGCAGCATAGGGACCAAAAACTAAAGTTCCTTTTTCGAATAGTTTTTTTATAACTGGTTTTAGAATTTCATCATCTTCTTTACCAATAACACCATTGTCTCCAGCATGAGGATTTAGCGCAAGAACTGCAATTTTTGGTTTGTTAATACCAAAATCTTGTGTCAAAGCTAGTTTTATGGTTTCAATTTTTTGAATAATTAGTTTTTCGGTTAAATGTTTAGCCACTTCGTTCACAGGAATGTGATCAGTTAGCAAACCAACTCTTAAATTATCATGAACCATTAACATCAGAGCGTTTCCTTCTAATTCTTTATCTAAATAATCCGTATGACCTGGGAATTTAAAGTTTTCTGATTGAATATTGTATTTGTTGATTGGAGCAGTAACTAATACATCTATTTGATTTTCTTTTAAAGCTTTTGTGGCAGCCACAAATGATTGTATGGCATATTTACCTATGTTTTCATCATTTACACCAAAATTTATATCAACTCCTTCACGCCAAGTATTCAAAACATTTATTTTACCAGGAACCAATTGATCTAATTTATCAATTCCATGAAGTGGTGCAGTTAACTCCAATGTTTTTTTGATAAAAGAAAGCACTTTTACATTGGCAAAAATAACAGGTGTACACAACTCTAGCATTCTAGAATCTTCAAATGTCTTAAGGACAACTTCGCTTCCAATACCGTTTAAATCTCCAATGGATATCCCAACGATTATATTTTCTGCTTTTTTCATAGGAATGACAAGTTATTTATTGCTAATTTTGAAGTGCAAATTTAGTAAAATAAAACCATAATGTTTACAGGAATAATTGAAACCCTAGGAATTATAAAAGAAATAAAAAGAGAAAACGATAATCTTAACGTTACCGTTTCATCTTTGATAACAAAAGAATTAAAAATAGACCAAAGTGTCGCTCATAATGGGGTTTGTCTTACGGTTGTTGCCATAAACGAAGAGGAATATACGGTTACAGCTATAAAAGAAACTATTGAAAAAACCAATTTAGGTGATTGGAGCGTTGGTGATTTGTTGAATTTAGAACGCGCCATGAAACTCGGTGACCGATTAGATGGACATATTGTTCAAGGGCATGTGGATCAAATAGGGATTTGTAAATCTATTGAAGAAGCAAATGGAAGTTGGTATTACACTTTTGAATATGATAGTAAATTTAATAATATTACAATAGAAAAAGGATCAATTACAGTAAACGGAGTTAGTTTAACTGTTGTTAATTCAAAAGAAAATGAATTTAGTGTTGCTATTATACCATATACTTATGATCATACAAATTTTAAGAATTTTAAAATCGGAACAAAAATAAATTTGGAATTTGATGTTGTGGGAAAATACGTTGCTAGATTGTATGCGCTGAGGCAATAGCTTTAAAAATTCATGAATTTACAAAGTAAAAAGCATCCTTTTAAAGGGATGCTTTTTTTTTATTTAGTCTGTATGTTTTATAAAATGCGTACAACACACAAATAACTGTTAAAACAATTAAACCTCCGTCCAATGGCAGGCCTGGCGGTGGTGGCGGTGTAGATGGTGGTGGTGGATCAGGTGCTGCAATAACATTTGTCAAGGGCAACAAAAACACAACCAGAATAATTAAAATTTTATTCGGGACAATTCTCATAGTGCGTAAAAGTAAAAAAAAAATCCAATCTCCAAAATAAATTATTTATATAATCGACAAACTTAATGAAATGATAATTTTTAAAAGCCGAGTTTCAACATAAAATTAATAAATTTTCAAAAAAAAGACCTCAGAATTGAGGTCTTTTTTTTTGTGGTCCCACTTGGGCTCGAACCAAGGACCACCTGATTATGAGTCAGGTGCTCTAACCAACTGAGCTATAGGACCGGTTTACTTCACTGACTTTTATTGGTTTTGGAGTTCAGTGAATAAAGCCGTGGCTTTATTTAGAGGTTGCAATATTACTATTATTTTTTTTCCGTTGCAACTATTTTTATTGGATTTCTTGACAAAGTTCAATCAAAACACCGTTTGTTCCCTTAGGATGTAAAAAAACGACAAGTTTGTTGTCAGCTCCTTTTTTTGGAGTTTCATTTAGAATTGTAAATCCCTCATTTTTTAAACGGGTTACTTCTGTTACAATATTTTCAACATCAAAAGCGATATGATGAATGCCTTCTCCTTTCTTTTCGAGAAATTTTGCAATAGGGCTATCGGGATTTGTGGCTTCAAGAAGTTCAATTTTATTTGGACCGTTCATGAAAAAGGAAGTTTTCACGCCTTCACTAGCTACTTCTTCTTGTTTATAAGGTGGATTTCCAAATAGTTTTTCAAAAAGTAAATTGGATGTTTCCAAACTGTTTACGGCTATTCCGATATGTTCTATTTTTCTCATGACTGGATATTATGAATACAAAGTTAGCAAAAATTTAAATGCTTTTTCTTTTAGCCCTGATTGAAGTGGTCCCGTCTTTTGGGACGAGAGTAAAGGAAAGCAGGAAAATGGATGGCTAAAACGCCAAAACTCTCGCTTCTTTTAATTATAAAAATTTAAAATTGTATTTTTGCGCCATGGAAACAAACAGACAAAAGAAAATAGGCAGTGTGTTGCAAAAAGATTTAGTAGATATTCTTCAAGGCGAAGTGCGTAAAAATGGAATTACAAACTTGGTAATTTCGGTTTCAAAAGTTACCGTTACTACTGATTTATCTATTGCAAAGGTTTATTTAAGTGTTTTTCCTCAAGACAAAGCCAAAGATTTATTGGAAGCTATCAAAACAAATGCTCCTTTGATTAAGCATGATTTGTCGCAACGTGTGAAATTACAATTGCGTAAAGTGCCTAATCTTGCTTTTTATATCGACGACTCATTGGATTATATTGAGAAAATCGACAATGCATTAGCCGGTAAAGAAAATCCAATTGAAAACCGCGAACTTTTAGACAAACGCAAGAAATTTTAACTTGAATTTTTCTCTTTACATAGCCAAACGTTATCTTTTTAGCAAGAGTAAAAATAATGCTATAAATATAATAACTGGCATTGCTTCTATGGGAATTATAGTTGGCGCCATGGCATTATTTGTGGTGCTTTCTGTTTTTAGCGGTTTGCGCGATTTTAGTTTGTCTTTTTCTAATGATTTTGACCCCGATTTAAAAATTAATCCAACAACTGGAAAATCTTTTCAGGTTACTCTTGCTCAAGAAAATCAATTAAATAAAATAGAAGGGATTGCTTCTTACAGTAAAGTAGTTGAAGAGCGTGTGCTTTTCTTTTTTGATGGAAAAGAACAAGTAACTTACTTAAAAGGTGTTGACGCAAACTATACCAAAACCAACTTAATTGCTAAAAATAATATTTTTAACGGTAAATGGTTTAAACCAAATACGTATCAAGTTGTTGTGGGTTATGGGATTTCTCAAAAGCTATCTTTAGGACTTTTTGATTTTAATAATCCTTTTGAAGTTTATGTGCCTAGAAAAGGGAAAGGCATAATAGAGAGTGAAGCGGATGCATTTAACAAAACAACCTTAATTCCTATTGGAATATATGCAGTAAGTGAGGATTTAGATAGCAAATATGTTTTTTGTGACTTGACATTGACACAGCAGTTATTAGAACTTAAGGCAACTCAAGTATCAGCAATTGAAATTAAGTTGAAACCCAATGTTGATGAAACAGGTATTAAAGAAAGACTTAATAGTATCTTTGAAAATAAAGTTGAGGTAAAAAACCGAGCCCAACTTAACGCTACACTTTATAAGATGCTGAATACCGAAAACATTGCGGTTTATCTCATATTTACTTTAGTGATTATTATTGCGCTTTTCAACTTAATTGGCGCATTGATTATGATGATTTTGGATAAAAAAAGTAATTTAAAAACACTCTTTAATTTAGGTTCAGAAATCAAAGATTTGAAGAAGATATTTTTGCTTCAAGGAAGTTTATTGAGTGTTTTTGGTGGAATAATTGGGTTGGTTTTAGGAATAATAATTGTATTGATACAGCAACAATTCAATTTAATAATGATTAATGAAACCTTGGCTTATCCTGTAGTTTTTAGTATTCAAAATGTAGCAATTGTTTTTGCAACAATTATTTCTCTTGGAATACTATCTAGCTGGATAGCAAGTAGCCGAGTGAGTAAAAAATTATTGGATTAAACAAACTGATAGTTTGAATATACTTCCTGAATTTCATCCAAAGCTTTGAATAATGATTCAGCAGACTCAAGAGTTACTAATTTTAAACGGTGTTCTTTAAAATTGGAAACACCTTTGAAGTAATTGGTATAATGACGACGCATTTCAACAATGCCAAGACGTTCGCCTTTCCAATCCATCGACCAAGTTAAATGATTTCGTGCCGCTTCAATTCTGTCAGCCATAGTAGGTTGTGCCAAATGTTCTCCGGTTTTAAAATAATGCTTGATTTCATTGAAAATCCAAGGATAGCCAATAGCAGCGCGACCAATCATCATGCCGTCTAAACCAAATTTATTTTTATATTCCAAAGCTTTTTCTGGAGAATCAATATCGCCATTGCCAAAAATGGGCATGGTAATTCGAGGATTATTTTTTACACGTGCAATATGAGACCAATCAGAATGGCCTTTATACATTTGTGCTCGAGTTCTAGCATGAACAGTTAATGCTTGCACACCAATATCTTGTAAACGTTCGGCTACTTCATCAATATTTATCGAATTTTCATCCCAACCCAAACGAGTTTTTACCGTTACCGGAAGATTGGTTCCTTTTATAACTGCTTTGGTCAAACGCACCATCAAATCCACATCTTTCAAAACACCAGCACCAGCACCTTTGCAAACTACTTTTTTCACAGGACAACCAAAATTGATATCAATTAAATCGGGCTGAACGGCATCTACAATTCTTGCTGACATAGCCATAGCTTCTTCGTCACCACCAAAAATTTGTATACCTACAGGTCTTTCGTAATCAAAAATATCCAGTTTCATTCGGCTTTTTATCGCATCCCGAATTAATCCTTCGGATGAAATAAATTCAGAGTACATCAAGTCGGCACCATGTAATTTACACAGGCGACGAAATGGTGGATCGCTCACGTCTTCCATTGGCGCAAGTAATAATGGAAAATCTGGTAATTCGATGTTGCCAATTTTTGGCATAGTTCTATTTTTTATTTTGAAAAATTCAAACCTATTGGTTTTGGTCGACAAAATTACAATTTTTTATATTAACTAGAAATCATGATGCCGTTACTCTAAATTATATAACAATATCAAGAAATAGTATAATTTCTTTCTGCCTTAACTAAGTAGCTTTGTTATTGAATAATTATGCACTGATGGAAATAAGAATTACAATCAAGACCGCTCTGAGAATATTGAAAGACACTTTTCAAAGTTTTATAGACGATCGTGCATTGAAATTTAGTGCATCTCTTTCATATTATACGGTTTTCTCATTAGCGCCACTTTTGTTATTAATGATTTCATTAGCCAGTATTTTTTTTGGACGAGAAGCCATTCAAGGGAAAATTTTTGGCGAAATAAATGGTCTTATCGGTAATGAAGCAGCAGCCCAAATTCAGGATATTATCAAGAATATGGAGCTTTCAGGAAAAACAACTACAGCCATTATTATTGGTTCGGTAACATTGTTTATTGGTGCTACAAGCATTTTTGTTGAAATTCAAGACTCCATAAATAGTATTTGGAGAGTAAAAGCAAAACCAAAAAGAGGTTGGCTGAAACTAATCAAAGACAGATTACTTTCTTCTTCCTTAATTGTAGGACTTGGTTTCTTACTAATTGTATCTTTAATGGTAAACGGAGCTTTGCTTGCGCTAAGTGAGTGGCTGAAAAATTATTTCCCCGATGTCACGCTGATTATTTTCCAAATTGCCAATATCATTCTTAGTTTTATAGTAATTACAACACTGTTTGGAGTGATTTTTAAAGTGCTTCCCGACGCTAAAATTGCTTGGAAAGATGTTAGATCTGGTGCTTTTTTTACAGCTTGTCTTTTTATGCTTGGTCGTTTATTGATTGGGATTTATATCATTTTTACAAGCACAGGCTCAGCTTATGGCTCAGCGGGATCGTTGATTGTGATATTGGTTTGGGTGTATTACACTGCGGCAATATTATATTTTGGAGCAGAGTTTACAAGAGTTTATGCCGAGTATACTGGAGCAAGGATTGAACCGGCTGATTATGCGGTATATGTGGAACAATTTGAAAGAGAAAAAGAAGTAAACATTCTTCCAGATACAGCAAAACCAGATGCAAGTGTTGTCGTAAAACCAGATACAAAATCAGGTTAGAAAACTTCAACAAAATCTTAAAACAACAACAAAAAATTGCTTTACATGGAATTTACTTGCTTATCCTTTTAAATCAAAACTTTGCCTTATATTTGCCGATTAAATGCGTTAGCATTTTGCCCAAAAAATTGACAGATTTACGAAGATGAAGCATATTAGAAATTTTTGCATTATTGCACATATTGACCACGGAAAAAGTACGCTTGCCGATAGACTTCTTGGTGCGACACAAACCGTTACAGCTCGTGAAGAAAAAGCACAATTGCTAGACAACATGGACTTGGAGCGCGAACGTGGGATTACCATAAAAAGTCACGCTATTCAAATGGAATATAAATACAAAGGCGAAGATTATATTCTGAACCTAATTGATACTCCAGGACACGTTGATTTCTCTTATGAAGTTTCCCGATCTATTGCAGCTTGTGAAGGCGCTTTGTTAATTGTAGATGCAGCGCAAAGTATTCAGGCACAAACGATTTCAAATTTATACTTAGCTTTAGAAAACGACTTGGAAATTATTCCGGTTTTGAATAAAGTGGATTTACTAAGCGCTAATCCAGAAGAAGTTAGTGATGACATTATCGATTTATTAGGATGTAAATTAGAAGATATTATTCATGCTTCGGGTAAAACTGGTTTTGGGGTTGAAAATATTTTGGCAGCTATTATTGAAAAAATACCACCACCAAAAGGAGTTAAAGACGAACCGCTTCAAGCCTTGATTTTTGATTCGCATTACAATCCTTTTAGAGGAATTGAAGTTATTTTTCGTATAAAAAATGGTGAGATTCGCAAAGGCCAAAAAATCAAATTCATGGCAACGGGCAAAGAATATTTTGCCGATGAAGTAGGAACTTTGAAGTTAAATCAAGTGCCAAAAGATGTTATTTCTACTGGCGATGTTGGCTATTTGATTTCAGGAATAAAAGAGGCAAAAGAAGTAAAAGTAGGTGATACCTTGACAGATGCCAAAACACCAACGACTAATATGATTGTGGGTTTTGAAGATGTAAAACCAATGGTTTTCGCTGGAATTTATCCTGTTGATACCGAAGATTATGAAGAATTGCGAAATTCGATGGAAAAATTACAATTGAACGATGCTTCCTTAGTTTTTCTTCCAGAAAGTTCAGCTGCTTTGGGCTTTGGTTTCCGTTGTGGATTCTTAGGAATGTTGCACATGGAAATTATCCAAGAACGATTGGAACGTGAGTTTGATATGACTGTAATTACTACAGTTCCCAACGTTTCCTACATGGCTTACACCAAAAAAGATCCCGAGACACCTTTTGTCGTTAATAATCCATCTGATTTGCCAGAACCATCTCGATTAGACCGAGTTGAAGAACCATATATAAAAGCAACCATCATTACCAAAGCAGATTATGTAGGAAATGTGATGAGTTTGTGTATTGAAAAACGAGGTGTGATTACCAATCAAACCTATTTAACTACAGAAAGAGTAGAACTAAATTTTGACATGCCTTTGGCAGAAATTGTATTCGATTTTTATGACAGATTGAAAACAGTTTCCAAAGGATATGCTTCGTTTGATTATTCACCTATTGGAATGCGAACATCAAAATTAGTAAAACTAGATGTGTTGTTAAACGGGCAATCTGTTGATGCGCTTTCTGCTTTAATTCATGAAAGTAATGCGTATCACATTGGAAAAAAAATGTGTGAAAAACTACGAGAGTTAATTCCAAGACAACAATTTGATATTCCGATTCAAGCGGCAATTGGTGCTAAAATCATAGCTCGTGAAACTATAAAAGCATTGCGTAAAGACGTTACTGCCAAATGTTATGGTGGTGATATTTCGCGTAAACGTAAACTTTTGGAAAAACAGAAAAAAGGAAAAAAACGTATGCGTTTAGTAGGAAATGTTGAAATTCCACAAGAAGCGTTTATGGCAGTTTTGAAGTTGAATGATTAAGAAGTATTAAGATAAAAGTATTAAGTATTAAGACTGAACCCAATTACGAAAGTTGTTGGGTTTTTTGATTAGAAATAATTTTAGTAAATTTGTTACTATGGAAGCAATAAAACTAAATATCAACCTGAATATAAATCAGTTGGTTGAAGCAGTAAAACAATTATCTCCAAAAGATAGATTGAAAATTAACGACGCTATATGGAATGATGAAATCGAAATTCCAATAGAGCATCAAAAGATAGTTTTAAGCCGTGTTGCTAAAGCAGAATCAGACACGAACAGACTTTTGGATTGGGATAAAGTTTCTAAAAATTTATAATCTTGAGTTATAAATTAAAAATTGATATTGATGCTTTTGCGGATATTCAACAAGCACAAGATTGGTATGAACTTCAATTGAAAGGATTAGGAAAACGTTATACCAATCAGGTAAAAAAGCAAATTAATGCTCTGAAAAAAGATCCCTATATCTTCTCTATAAAATACAAAGAAATTCGCTGCAAGAAAATTGACAAATTTCCTTTTTTGATACATTATAAAATTAATGAAGAATTAAAAACGGTAAATATTTTTGCAATTTTTCATACTTCAAGAAATCCTGAGATTTGGAATAGAAATAATAAATAAAAGACTTGACGGAGTTTATCCCTTCATTTCCTCAAACAATCGCATCACATCTTCCACTTTAAAAAGCTGCGTTCCTTCGTTCATGGTAGCAGCAGTTCCACAACAAACGCCCATTTGAATTACTTCTTTCAGTGTTTTGTTTTGAGATAAAGCCCAAACCATGCCGCCAACCATACTATCACCAGCGCCAACGGTACTTTTCTTTTCAGCTTTTGGAGCTGCTACAAATTCGGTGATGTCTTTTGAAACTAAAATGGCACCTTCCGCTCCAAGGGAAACCACTACAATTTCGGCACTTCCTTTTTCGATTAAGGTTTGTGCTGCTTTTTCTACTTCGGGTAATGTTAATCGCTCAACACCAATTAGTTTTGCGAGTTCACCAATGTTTGGTTTGATTAAATAAACTCCCGTTTCTAGAATTTTTTGTAAAGGTTCTCCAGAAGTATCTACAATTACTTTTATATTGGAAGCTTTAGCGGTTTTTGCTATTTTTTGATAAAAATCTGTTGGTAATCCTTCATTCAAACTGCCACTTATGACTAAATATTCCGCATGTAAATTTGATATTACTTCGAGTATTTTAACTGCTTCATCTTCCAAAATTTCATTACCGGGAAATCCAAAACGATATTGCGATTTAGTCGAGTTTTCAAAAGCAATGAAGTTTTCTCTTGTCCAATTTTTGGTTTTTATAACGATGCTTTCTATTCCTTCCTTGTTGATTAATTCTTCTAACAATTCACCTGGAGAACCACCAGAAGTAAACACACAAGTGGATTTTCCACCGAGTTTTGAAATCGCTTTTGAAACATTAATGCCACCGCCACCAGCATCATATCTTGGTTTTTCGCAACGTATTTTTTGTTCGGATACTAGTAAAGGAAAATGAGTGCTTTTGTCCAAAGATGGATTAATGGTGAGTGTAACAATTGAAGTAGGTTTCATTTAAAGTTAAATTTTTAATTTATGGTTGAAGATGTTTTTCATTATAAAGATAAAAAAAGGTGAAGCTAAAACTCCACCTTTCTTACTTTATAATTCTCTTCTGTTGTCATCAGAATTGGTGTCAATCAATTTATTGTAGGGATCAACACCAACTTCAGTAGGTTTTTCGTTTACAATTATAGAAATAGAATTGTTGATTTTGTTGATTTTAATTTTCTTTAAGTACAATTCTTTATCTCTTTTTTCTCCTTTCACGGTTTGTTTACAGAAAACACCAATTTCAGTATAATCGTTTAACGGATAAGATTCTGAGGCAAACTTATCTCCTTTTTTGGTGTATGTTAACGTTTTGCCTTTTTTATCTTTAAAAATTCGTTTTCCAGTATCGTCTGCTTTGTATTTGGTTACTTCAAATTCGATGTCAACTTGGTATTTACCGTTAGGCAATTTTTTAGAAGTGGCTTTGCTTACTCTATTGTCATACAAAGTTATGGTTTCAAACATGTCATTTATTAGATATTGTAAACTATCGGGAGTTGCTGCTTTCAGTTCGTTTACAAGCTCAATAGAATTGGTATATGGCGCTTCTTGATAGGCTACTTTTTTAATATATCCTTTGAGCGCATCATTCATTTTTTTCTCTCCAATAAAATCACTCAAAGCATATAAAACTAACGAACCTTTATTGTAATGAATGTATTGTTGGTTTTCATTAAACATCAAGGGTTGTTCTTTTTTACTTTCAAAAGTTCTTCCTTGAAGGTAACTGTCCAAAGCATCTTTCAAGAATTTGCGCATTTGGGATTTTCCGTAAGTATGTTCTAAAACTTTTAGCGAACTGTATTCTGATAAACTCTCGGATAAAAGCGTTGCACCTTGCACATTGGCTCCAATTACTTGATGCGCCCACCATTGGTGCGCTACTTCGTGTGAAGTAACCGCAAAAGGATAATCAACTGCATCTGGGTTTTCATCGTCAACAGCAGCAATAAATCCTATAGCTTCAGAAAACGGAATGGTATTGGCAAATGACTGTGCAAATCCACCACCCGTTTTTGGAAATTCTATGATTCGAACTTGTTTGTGTTGGTATGGACTAAAATTGGTTGTGTAATAATCCAACGATTTTTTAACAGCAGCAATCATTCTGCCTACATTGTATTCATGTCCTTTGTGGTAATAAATTTCGATGTTTACATTTTTCCATTTGTCTTTTTTAACCTCATATTTAGCCGAATTGAAAGCATAAAAATTCAGCATTTTTCTATCCATTTTGTAATGAAAATAGTTTCTGCCGTCTTTTGTCCATTTTTTAGTCAAATAACCTGGCGCAATGGCTGTTTGATCTCCAGCCGTGCTCACAGTGGTTTCAAACGTAATCCAATCGGCATCACTACTTATATAAGTGTTTCTTCTCGCGATACTATCCATTGGAGTTGCCATTCTGTCTTTTGGTTTTAATCCATATTTTTTTCTAACATCATCATCAGTTAGTTCACCTTGGTCTGAATAACCAATGGAAGGAAACATTGAATTGTTCAAGAACGTTCCGTTGTAAATAACCGGAGAATTGTCATTGAAAAAATCATTAGGTTTATTTTTTACCGTAAAACTCATTTGAATAGAATCACCTGGCATTAAAGGTTGTTCTAGTCGATACATATCAAAATTCATAACGGTGTCTTTTGAAACTAATTTTGTTTTTACTTTAAAAGCTACTTTTGTGTATTTTCCATGGTTTACAAAAATGGTATCAATGGTTTGGGATGTTTTATTTTTTAAAGTATAAGTACCATTGGCAACAAAATTCCGCTCTTCTGGGAACAAATCCATGTCTACTTTTACATCCGTAATTCTTGGCTGGGCTTTGTTTTCATACTTTTTGTATTTCTTTTCCCATTGTGCCATTTCTTCTTCTTGCTCTTTTCCAGTCTTACTTTCGTTTACAATATTGTTTTCATAATAAATAGCACTTCCAATTCCTAAAAACACTAAAAAGGAAAGCGTCATTGGAATTACGACTTGTTTTTTCATTCGGTTGATAGCATCAGCAAAACGAAGTTTTACTGATTGACCCAAACCTCTTGTCCAAAATAATAACGACAAAGCAAAGAACACTAGGCCTAATGCTAACCAATAAAATTTATACAAATAGTAATATTTTAGGCCATGTCCGTAACCATTCATATCGGAATAATCAAAGCCAGGATCACTATTGAATTGGTAAATTTGTTGTTCTACACCAATAGCAGGCAAAAAGCTTAATCCTATTGATAGCAATAACAGCACAAAGAAACCTAACAAATAATTTTTGAAAAGTGTTTGAATAAAAATGGCCAAAAGTGCCCAAATGATGCAATGAATTAATTCGATACCATACAATTCAAACAAATAATGACCGATTTCGAAATTATAATACCCTTTATAAATTTGGAATAAAATCCCTGATATCATAATGACTGATAACAGAACGATTTGCATTTTTACAATGGCAATAAATTTTGAAGACAATAAAACCCAATTAGGTGTTGGTGTTACATCTATCAAATGATTCATTCTGGCAGTGGCACTGCGATGAATTAAAATTCCAGAAAAAAGGAAAGTCAATAAATTAATAAACAAACTAAATGTCGCACCAGGAATTTCTAACATTTGCCAGGTTACAGGATAGGTTTCGGTACCAAAAAATTGTCCTGCTGACAAGGAAGTGATCAGTATGAAAAGCATTCCAACAATAACAATACTGATGAAAACCCAATTCCTAACAATAAATTTAAAATCAACGTTTGATAAACTCCAAGCTGTTTTTAGGTTTTGTTTAGTGGAAAAATCGAAACTAATGTTGGGAAGATTTATTTTGGTAATGCCACCAAAGTTATTTTTGGTTACTCGTTCATTATTTCTGCTTCGTCCTAGCGTTAAAGCCGTTTGTGTAAACGAAAAATAACGATACATTAACCCTAAAATTAAAGTTGAAATTCCCAACCAAATAAGACGATTGTAGAGCACCACACCAGTGTAAGGAAGCAAATTTTCATTTTTTTCATACACTGTCCAATATTTTGTGTAATAATCCAAAGCATCGGAACCAAAAGGCTCTAAAAGTGCCACTATGTATCGATTATCTGCATCTTGCGTAAAGCTACTGATGATGCTTTGAATAAATAAAAGTAAAATAACCGTAATAAAACCTACCGAGATATTTCGGGTGATGGTTACCATTGAAAATACAATGACACCATAAAAAATTAAATTAGGAATTATGAAAATCAAATAACTTTGGATGTAAGCAATAAAACGATGTGGTCCAAGCAAATCCGGATTAACGCCAGGTAAAAAAGACGCTAAAAAAGCACCCAATCCCACAAACAAAGTAATGATAATAACAACCAATAACGAGCTTAAAAACTTGCTCATTAAATAATCCCATTTCGAAAACGGATAGGAAAATAAAATGGTGTGCATGTTGTATTTAAAATCACGGTAAACCGAAGCACCAACAATGGATGGCAATAAGAAATAAATGAAAACCGATAATCCGTTCAACATTCCGTTTAAAGCAATAGGCGAGTTGGCCATTGCATTTGAAGAAGTGGTGGTTTTAAAATTATCAAAAATCCCCAAACTACTTCCCATTAATAATAAAGAAAGACCAAAAAAGATGGCAACATAGATATAAAAAGATGGATTTTTCAACCACCTTTTTAATTCGAAGGTAAAAATGGTTCCAAACATGTTATTGATCGTTTTTTAGTGCAACAAAATAAACATCTTCCAGTTGAGGTTCGGCGGCAGCAAAACTGTCATTCGGTTTTTCATTTTGAAATACTCTAATGTTTAACGTGTTATCTTGATTGTAATTGGATGAAATGATATTGAATTCTTTCTCGTTTTCTTCAAGTGTTTCTCTCGTAATAACTTTAGTCCAAATTTGTCCTTTTAGAGCTTCTGTAGCTTCTTTTGGAGTACTATGGCTTAAAATTTTCCCTCCGTTTAAGATGGCCATTTCATGACACAATTCTTTCACATCATCAACAATGTGTGTTGAAAAAATAACGGTATGATTGGTTCCTATTTCACGCAAAACATTCAAAAAACGATGTCTTTCTGCTGGATCTAAACCTGCTGTTGGTTCATCAACAATAATTAATTTTGGATTGTTTAAAAGTAATTGCGCAATACCAAAACGTTGTTTCATTCCACCTGAATAACCATTTACATTTTTCGTTCTCACATCATACAAATTGGTTACTTCTAAAACCTGTTTCACAATTTCTTTTCGGTCATTTTTGGATGAAATACCTTTTAGTCTTGCGAAATAATCTAATAAATTTTCAGCTGACATGTTTGGATAAACACCAAATTCTTGTGGCAAATAACCCAAAACCTTTCTTAAATCCATTTGATTTTCTAGCACATTGATACCATCAAATTCAATAGAACCAGAATCTGGTTTTTGCAAAGTGGCAATCGTTCTCATTAAACTTGATTTTCCTGCACCATTTGGACCTAAAAGCCCAAACATTCCCGAACCAATTTCAAGATTTAAATTGTCTAGCGCTTTTACGCCATTACTATACGTTTTGCTTAAATTGTTTATTTTCAATTTCATAATGTGCTTTTTATAAATTTTACAGATGTCTATTTGTAGCTTTTACGATTGTTTGTTACAAATAATTACTTTTTTTTAAAAGTACTACATGAGAATTTAAAAAGCAAAAAAACATAAATTAAAAACATTGTACCTTTGCCACCTTAAACTTTGGAAAACAATAATCATGTTAGAAGATAAAACTCCACAACGAACACCGTTATCACAATTGGGCGAATTTGCCTTAATTAATCATTTGACCAAAAACTTTGATGTAAAACAACCCTCAACACTAAAAAGTATGGGCGATGATGCTGCAGTTCTAGATTTCAAAGACAAAAAAGTAGTTGTTTCAACTGATTTGTTGATTGAAGGCGTTCATTTTGATTTGTCCTATATGCCTTTGCGTCATTTGGGCTACAAAGCGGTTGTGGTCAATGTTTCAGACATTTGTGCTATGAATGCCACTCCAACCCAAATTACAGTCTCAGTAGCGGTTTCTAATCGTTTTCCGCTAGAAGCTTTGGAAGAGTTGTTTGACGGAATTGCATTGGCGGCTAAATTTTATAATGTAGATGTTATTGGTGGCGATACTACTTCTTCCCAAAAAGGTTTGGTTATTTCTATTACGGCTATAGGCGAAGCCAATGAAGACGAAATTGTGTATAGAAACGGCGCAAAAGATGGTGATTTGTTAGTGGTTACAGGCGATTTAGGTTCGGCTTACATGGGCTTACAAGTTTTGGAACGCGAAAAACAAGTGTTTCAGGTAAATCCCAATAATCAGCCCGATTTAGATGCCTATACCTATTTAATTGAACGCCAATTAAAACCAGAAGCGCGTCACGATATTCGAATTTTATTAGAAAAACTAGAAGTAAAACCCACTTCTATGATTGATATTTCGGACGGATTGTCTTCGGAAATTATTCATATTTGCAAACAAAGCAAAGTGGGTTGTAATTTATATGAAGAAAAAATTCCGGTTGACCCACAGTTTATCAATGTATGTGAAGAATTTAATATCGACAGTACCACTGTTGCTATTAATGGAGGCGAAGATTATGAATTGCTTTTTACCATTGCTTTAGATGATTTCAACAAGATAAAAGCCAATCCTAATTTCACGGTAATTGGACACATGGTTCAAGAAAGCGAAGGAACACATTTAATAACAAGAGCTAATACCAAAATTCCTTTGAAAGCTAGAGGTTGGGATGCATTACAAGAATAATAAACTTTGAAAAGAAGTGTTAAAATATTTTTTATCACCATTTGAATTGATACTTTTAAAGAAAAAAACATGAGAAAATTAATAGTACTTTCATTTTTGCTTTGTTCACTATTTGCGTTTAGTCAAGAAACACAGAGTCAAGATTTTAAAAGAAACGAATTAAAAGGCAATGCCTTATTTTTAGTTTTAGGAAGCTTTGAATTTTCCTATGAAAGAATTTTAAATGAAGAATCGGGTGTTGGAATTGCTGTTAATTTGCCTTTTGACAGTGATAATTGGGATATCAATTACACTTTTACAGGATACTATCGATATTATTTTGGCAAGAAACCTGCATCAGGATTTTTTGGAGAAGCTTTTGGAATGTTGAATAATGTTGATGATTATGTTACTGATGAACCTGATTATTATTATGAACAAAAAACACTCACCGATTTTGCTCTTGGAATAGGTTTAGGAGGAAAATGGGTTACCAAAAAAGGATTGCTTTTGGAAATAAATACTGGTATTGGCCGAAATTTGTTCAACAATCAATATGATGATAGAGATTATGAGCTAATTGGAAGAGCTGGCATTACAGTAGGTTACCGATTTTAAAAGACACAAAATAAAAAGCCGCCTCAAATTTTGAGACGGCTTTCCCCCTTTTTTTAAGCTTCGTAAACGAATAGAATTTTTTCAAATTACTACTCTTGCATCTACAAAACTAACCCTGTAATCATAGCGCTAAAGTAGTCAGTGTGGGTTATTAGTTTGTTACGGTTTCCCGCATATTTCATTACGGTTTCCCGTATAATCGTTAAATGACACCTTTATGCTTGGCTTCGCGAATTAAATCAATATCACTTCCACCTTTTACCTCCAATATTTCACGAATATTCAACTTGCGTTTCTCAATGGCACTAAGCGATAGCGGAATATATTGTGGTAAATCTTTAGTTTTTACTCCTTTTGATAAATGAAATAAGATTTGTTTATCAAAAACATCCAATTCGATGTTATTGTATTGTGCTTGACCAACCAATTTTATTACAGTTTGACTATAATAACTCTCGTTTTTGATGATTTTATCAAAGGCAAAAAGCAATTCGTCAAAGGTTAAATCGTTTTTGATAATTAAACCGCTTGGATTGATGTTTTTGATGATATTGTTTATTTTCAATAATTCCGTGTGCATGGTCAAAAGTATAATTTTACACTCGGGCATTTCCGTTTTCATAAGCATAGCCAAATCTTCTCCCGAATAAATCCCTTTTTCGGCATATTCGGGCATACTGATGTCAAAAAATGCAATGTCAAAAGGTTCTGTTGCTTCAACTATGTATTCATAACCCGCTTTGCAGTTGCCTGCTTGCGTTATCATAAACTCTTGTCCTTGCTGACTGTATTTGTTGATGGCATTTTTGTAGGCTTCAATTATAAATGGATGATCATCTACAATTAAAATATTCATTAGTTTTTTCATGCTTCTTCTACAATTAGTTGTTTAGTTTGTAATGGAATAGTTATCACTATTTGGGTTCCGTTATCTTTTTTAGAATTGATGTCAATAATTCCCTGGCAATCATGTGTTCTAGAAATCATATTTTGCATTCCAATACCTTTGCTTTTTTTGTTGACATCAAAACCAATTCCGTCGTCTTTAATTTTTAAATATAAATTTTCTTTATCGCCTTTTATCTCAACCGAAATATTGCTTGCATTCGCATATTTATTAATGTTCTGCAAACCTTCTTGCAAGATACGGTACATATTGATTTTTATAGCGTTATTGACTTTGTCCCAATTAACATGGTTGTCAATCGTATATTTCAAATTGGCCTGATAAGAAGCGCGTTGTTCTTCTAATAAATTATGAACGATGGAAACAAAGTTATTAATTAAAACTTGTTTTTCTCTGTTTAAATCATGCGAAATTTCACGAATGTCTTGTTCTATGGTTTTTAATTCGTTTAACAATTCAAATCTTCGTTTGACAGTTTCATCATCGTTATTATTGTTTAAACTATCCAAATTTAAACGCAAACCAAACATTCTTCCCAAAACACCATCATGTAAATCCTGCGCTAATCGTTTCTTTTCTTTATCTCTGCTCTCGTCAATAATGGATTGTTGGGACATCATCAAATTAAAAATATCTTCATTGGCTTTTTGTTGCGCTTGTTTGTATAATAATTCTCGAGTTCTAGCCCTTTGTGCTCTTACTACAAATAATAATGATGTTAAAATAATAGTGGTTACAAAAATGTAGAGGAGTTTGCGGTTGCGGTCTTCGAGGACGTCTTTTTCTTGAATTATTTCATCAGTTTCTAGAGAAATTCTGGCAAATTTTTCTTGAGATTTTCGTTCTTTTTGTTGTAAACTGTCATTAATTCGGATGTAATCTTGAGAATATTTTTTAGCTTCATCCGATGGAAAAACCAAGGAACTTTGTTTCAACGCACTTAAGATATCAACGGGTAATTTTGTGATTTCAGCAAGTTTCATGGCTCGTTCTGAGCATTTTCGGGCGTTTTCTAAATCATTTTTCTCGGCATAAAACTCAGATAGGTGATTTAAACTATAAATAGAATTGGAATACAATTTAAGACTGTCACTAATTTTTAAGGACTCTAGAAACATTCCAGGCAAACTGCTATAGTCTTTTATTTTTAATTTACAATAGGCAAGATTGTCTAAGAGCAAAACGTATAAATCGGGAGTATCGTTTACTAATTTTTTGTTTTCTAACGCCAGATTGAAATAGTTTATCGCTTCTTTGTAATTTTTTTGAAGTTTATAGGTGTGACCAATGTTGTTAAGCGCAGTGGCTCTTGGATGTTGGTCATTATCAACATCATATTTATCTATGATTTCTAATGCTTTTTTGTGGTAGTCAAGTGCCTTGTCATAGTCACTAAGTTCATTATTTATATTACCTAGAATTGTGAGAATAATGTAAATTTTGTATTTATCATCAAGATTTTTAAGAATATTGTATGCTCGTACTCCAGTTACATCCGCTCTTAAAAAGTCATTGGCAAAATATTGTGTTGTACTTTTGTTGAGTAATACATTACCATAGCCTTCATCATCATTAAGATTTTTATAAAGTTCTTCAGATTTGCCATAAAAGTAAAACGCGCTGTCATATACTGCATTATTTTTTAAATAGCTCGCTTTATAACGATAAGCATTCGCAATATTTAAGGAATCTTTTGCCGAAATAGCATTTTCAAGTAAGGTTTTGTAGGCATAATCAAACCGATAATAGTCTTGATTAAGCACTTGAAAAGTAATCACATTAAGAAGGGCATCTCTTTTAGCTTGACTATTTTCTTTTTTTTCTGCAAGTTCTATAGTTTTTTTTGAAGCAGCTGTTTTGAGTTCAAAGCTTTTTTTATCATCAGATAATAGCTTACTATATAACACTAGACTATCATTAGATTTTAAAATATCTGAATTAGAAGTCTTTTTTTGATTGCAACTAAAAAAAAGAAATGCCAGCAGTATAAACGAACTTTGTTTCAAAGTAAATATTTTTCTTAAAAAGGTAAATATATACAATAAAAAAAAAGCTATCAAAATTTTGATAGCTTTTGTGTGATGAAATATTTTATGTATTAGTTAGTAGCAGGCATTATTGAACCTCTTTCAAGGTTAAAACCAAAACCACCTGGAGTTCTTCCTCCTGTTTCAGAAGCTATACCGAAACCACCTGGAGTTCTTCCTCCTGTTTCAGAAGCTATTCCAAAACCACCTGGAGTTCTTCCACCTGTTTCAGAAGCTATACCGAAACCACCTGGGGTTCTTCCTCCTGTAGGAGTTGTAAATGACGTCACTACAAGCATTAAAGCTAATAATCCGAAAGTTGTTGCTAATTTTTTCATAATTTGAGACTTTTTATTGTTTATGTTTTTGTTTCGTTATAATGTGTATACCCTAAACTTGATTTGAGGCTTGTGGTACTTTCACGATGTAAAACTAAAAAGGATGTCTTTGTAAATCCCCATGAATAAAGGGGTTTATGGTAGAATGCTATCGTTTGATAGTGAATGATAGCCAAATCGGGGTGAATGGTTTTTGCGTTTTTGCCATTTTTTGTTGATAATTGGCAATACTTGTGGATAACTAAGGTTTTAAATCTCTAAATAGTTGCCTCCAGCAATACGGCTGATGATTAAATCAACATTCTCTTTATAGGATTTAGAGAATGGAAGTTTGGTAGTAGAATTTTTAATATAACAAACAGTGTTTCCGGTATGAATTCTGGAAACTTGATTTACATTAATAATGTAACTATTATGAATGCGTAAAAATTGTAGTTGTGGTAAAACCGTTTCAAAATGTTTTAAGGTTTTAAACGCGGTAATCATTTCGCCATTGTTCAAATGAATATCAGTGGAGTTATTATCGGCTTCAAAATAAAGTATGTCAGTTGAGTCAATGTAGCGATAATCGCCATAGGATTTAACACAAATGATGAGCGATTGTTCTTTTTGAACTACAATTGGTTTTTCAGAAGTTGGAACCGTTTTTATTTCCACCTCGTTTTCTGTTTCCAAATCTTCCACTAAAGTTTCGTCTAACACTTCAAAAGTAGCCACGGGATTTTTAACTTCTGAATGTGGTAAGTTGGATTTTATAGCTCTGTCAAATTTTAGAATGGCTTTTCTAAAATCATTTACGTCTAATGGTTTTAGCAAATAATCAATGACTTCATATTTCAGCGCATCATAAGCCAACTCTTTTTTACTGGAAGTAATGATGATTTTTGGAACTACCGGCAGAAAGCGATACAATTCATTAATTAAGCTTAAGGAAAGATTACTCTTTTTATCAGAAGGATCAATTTCGAGGAAAACAAGCTGAGGTTGGTGTTCAAGGATTAGATTTACACCATCGTCATAATTATTGGCGGAAGCCAAGAAAGACAAATTGTGAAAACGCTCAGCAATGGCCTGAGTTTTCGTGACATCGTCTTGATTGTCATCAATAATTATAAAAGTGTGACTCATGTAGCTTTCCTTATAATCCTGGAAAGCATCAATAGGTGAAAACAGGTAGTTTTGGGGGAAACTTTTGTGTTTTTCGTTAGAACGAAAATAGAAGTTGGAATGTTATTTTGTAAAAATTGTTGACAGAAATGGCAATACTGTTAATATGTGCTTATTTATTGTTATAAATACTTACAAAAAATAAAAATCCCAAATTCATTCGAGACTTCGGGATGAATTTGGGATTGAGTTGTTTCCTTTCGCTAAGAATATTTTTTAGATTTTCATCAACCAATTTTTCATAGAAACTTCGTTTCCTATAATAGTTTTTAAATCTGCTATTTTAACACGGTCTTGAGCCATAGAATCTCGATGACGAATGGTTACGGTTTGGTCTTCCAAAGTTTGGTGGTCAACCGTGATGCAAAATGGTGTTCCCAATGCATCTTGTCTTCTATAACGTCTTCCTACAGCATCTTTTTCATCATAGGCAACATTGAAATCCCATTTTAAATCGTCAATTATGCTTTGAGCGACTTCTGGCAAACCATCTTTTTTAACTAATGGTAAAACAGCTGCTTTTGTTGGTGCTAAAACACTTGGTAAACGTAAAACTGTACGTGTTGAACCATCTTCCAAGGTTTCTTCTTGCAATGATGTAGCAAAAACCGCCAAGAACATTCTGTCCAAACCAACCGATGTTTCCACTACATAAGGAACGTAGCTTGAGTTGGTATCATTATCAAAATACTGTAATTTTTTACCAGAATATTGTTCGTGTGCTTTTAAATCGAAGTCGGTTCTGGAGTGAATTCCTTCTAATTCTTTGAAACCAAAAGGGAAATTAAATTCAATATCAGCAGCAGCATTAGCATAATGCGCTAATTTTTCATGATCGTGAAAACGGTAATTTTCCTTTCCTAAACCTAATGATAAATGCCAGTTTAAACGAGTGGTTTTCCAGTATTCATACCATTTCATTTCTTCGCCTGGTTTTACAAAGAATTGCATTTCCATTTGTTCAAACTCGCGCATGCGGAAAATAAATTGGCGCGCTACGATTTCGTTTCTAAATGCTTTTCCGGTTTGTGCAATTCCAAAAGGAATTTTCATTCTACCAGTTTTTTGCACGTTTAAGAAATTGACAAAAATTCCTTGAGCAGTTTCTGGGCGCAAATATAAATCCATGGCAGTATCTGCAGAAGCTCCTAATTTTGTTCCAAACATTAAGTTGAATTGGCGTACTTCAGTCCAGTTTCTAGAACCCGTTTCTGGGTCGGCTATTTCTAGTTCTTCGATTAATGCTTTTACATCTTCTAAATCACCATTTCCCAATGAACGTCCCATTCTTTCTAGAATTTCTCTTTCTTTCGAAAGATATTCCATCACGCGAGGATTGGTGGTTTTGTATTGTTCTTCGTCAAAAGAAGCGCCAAAACGTTCTCTTGCTTTTTCGATTTTCTTTTTGGCTTTTAGGTTTAATTTTTCGGCATAATCCTCAATTAAAACATCGGCTCGGTATCTTTTTTTAGAGTCTTTGTTGTCTATCAATGGGTCGTTAAACGCATCAACGTGACCTGAAGCTTTCCATGTGGTTGGATGCATTAGGATTGCGGCATCAAGGCCAACAATGTTTTCGTGCATTTGCACCATAGCTTTCCACCAATATTCTCTAATATTCTTTTTTAGTTCTACTCCGTTTTGCGCATAATCATAGACTGCGCTCAATCCATCATAGATTTCGCTTGACGGAAAAATAAATCCGTACTCTTTTGCATGCGAAACTACATTCTTAAATAAATCTTCTTGTTTTGCCATAATGGTGCAAAAATATAAAAAGGGAATGTAAAAAAATGTATTTAAAGCGATTAGAATGGAATTTTTTTATAATTTTATGTAAGAAAATCTCTTTTTTATGTTGCAACATCTTGTAAATTTATTTTTTCCAAAGTCTTGTGCTGGTTGTCATTCCTTTTTATTGCGTGATGAAATGGTGATTTGTACACTATGTCGTCACGAAATCCCTTTGACCCATCATCATACAATGGAGAATAACGAAGTGGTTCAAAAGTTTTATGGTAGAATTCCGTTGGAGTTTGGTTCCTCATTATTTTATTTTCATAAAAAAGGGATTGTTCAGGAAATGATGCACAAGTTAAAATATAAAGGACATGAAGAAATCAGCGATATGGTTGGTCATTGGTATGCCGAAGAGTTACAGCATTTGGCACAAATAAAAGCTGTTGATTACATCATTCCTGTTCCGTTGCACAAGCGTCGATTGCGCGAACGAGGTTATAATCAAGCGGAAGGATTTGGGAAAGCATTGTCTGAAAAACTTAAAATTCCTTATGAAGACACCATTTTACATCGGAAAGTGTATACTAAAACACAAACCAAAAAAAATCTTTTGGGAAGAACGGAAATTGGTGAAACCATTTTTGATGTTACATTCTCTGAAAACCATCACGGAAAACATTTTTTATTGATTGACGATGTGATTACCACAGGTTCTACACTTGAAGTTTGTAGCAGAGCATTGCTTAAAATTCCTGATGCCAAAATTAGTATCGTTTGCATGGCCATGTCACACAGCTAATATGTTAAGTTTCCTCAAAAAGATTTCATTCGCACTAAATATAATTGTTATTTTGTGCTTAGAAAAAACAGCGCTATGCCAAAATCTATTTTCAAGTTACTTTCTTTCGTTTTTGTTTTAGCATTGGTAAGTTGTGCCAAGCGCGGTTCTATTACTGGTGGCGATAAAGACACGATTGCGCCAGTTTTAATGGCTAGTTTTCCTAAAAACTTTTCGACCAATTTTAACGGAAAGGAAATCAAATTGGTTTTTAACGAATATGTGAAGTTGAAAAACCTGAACAAACAACTGATTGTTTCGCCACCATTCAAAAAACAGCCCGAAGTTTTACCATTGAATGCAAGTAAAACACTTACCATCAAACTAAAAGATACTTTGTTGCCAAACACCACGTATAGTTTCAATTTTGGACAAAGTATTGAAGATAATAATGAAGGAAATCCGTATTCGCAATTCAAATATGTTTTTTCCACCGGAAGTTATATTGATTCTTTGGCATTGAATGTCAAAATAAAAGATGCTTTGGAAAAGAAAGTAGACAATTTTGTTTCGGTGATGTTATATGAAATCAACGAAAAATTTAATGATTCTACTATTTATAAGGAATCACCTCGATATGTGACTAATACTTTGGATAGTTTGCAACTAGTTAAAATAGAAAATATCAAAGCGGGGAAATACCTTTTGGTAGCTTTGAAAGACAATGGGAATAATAAATTTGATCCAAAATCGGATAAAATTGGGTTTCAAAAAAATTATATTTCCGTTCCAAACGATACTATTTTTGAAGTAGAATTATTCAAGGAAGAATTGCCTCTCAAAATAGTAAAACCAACTCAAGCTTCTAAAAACAGACTGTTAATGGGTTATGAGGGAAAACCAAAAAACGTAAAAGTTTCGGTTAAAAATGGTTCCGAAATCATTCCTTCGGTGATTACACAAATGCCAAAAAAGGATTCGCTTCAAATTTGGTTTAAACCTATAAAAGTCGATTCGCTAAACGTTTCGGTTCAAAAAGAAAGTTATAACAAGGAGTTTACCGTAAAAATTAAAGACCAAAAAAAAGATACCCTTTCCATAAATACCGATTTTAATGGTAATCTTCCATTGCGTGAAAAATTTGCGTTGAATAGTTCCATTCCTTTGGTAAAGGTGGATAAATCTAAAATTAGTATCAGAAACAAAGACTCTCTTGTGGTAGATTTCACTACAGCATATGATGATTTTAATCAAAAGTTATACTTGGATTTTAAAAGAGAACCTTTAGAAAAATATACTATAAGTTTATTGCCAAGTGCTTTAACCGATTTTTATGAAAACGTGAATGATACTTTAAATTATGCTGTAGCTACTAAAAACAGTTCGGATTATGGGAATTTAAAAGTTATTTTAGAAAACGTAAAAAAGTTCCCCATTATTGTTGAACTCACTGATAAAGACGGAAAAGTGAAAGCAACGGAATACTCAGAAAAAAATAATGTTATAGAATTTTTAGCATTGGAACCTAATAAATATACACTGCGAATTATTTATGATGACAATAAAAATGGTGTCTGGGACACGGGAAGTTTTATGGAAAAACGCCAAACGGAAGAAGTCATTTATTTTCCAAAAGAAATTGATGTTCGGTCTAATTGGGATGTGGAACAACCATTTAATTTAGGTACAAAGTAAAAAGTACGAGATACGAGGAATGAACTTAGATTATTTCAAAATTATCTTTATCATTTAGAAATGCCAATTTGCTTCTGGTTTCAAGCAGTTGTTTTTTATCAACATTTACTATAAAAACACCTTCACTTTGTTGCGGTTTTAGCACATAATTCCCAAGAAAATCAACCGCTTGAGAATGTCCAACATAGTCATGATTGTTATTATCGGTTCCTGTTCTGTTTACGCCAATAGTGTAACACATATTCTCTACAGATCGTGCTTTGAGTAAAATGTCCCATGCGTTAATGCGCGGTTTAGGCCAATTGGCAACATAAAGTAATACATCATATTCTTCTAAATTTCTAGAAAAAACAGGGAAACGCAAGTCATAACAAATGAGCGGACAGATTTTGTACCCTTTATATTCTACGATTAATTTTTCTTTTCCAGCAGTATAAACTTTGTCTTCGCCAGCCAACGTAAACAAATGGCGTTTGTCATAATGCTGAATTTTACCATCAGGAAAAATAAAAACCAAACGGTTGTATAAATTTCCTTTTTCTTCAATGACCAAACTTCCTGTAATCGCACAGTTTTTGGCTTTCGCCAAATGTTGTAACCAAGAAATTGTTTCGCCTTGCATGGTTTCGGCAACGGTTTTTGGGTTCATTGTAAATCCAGAGGAAAACATTTCGGGCAAGACAATCAAATCGACGTCTTCCATAAAACCGGTAATTTTTTGTGCCAATTGGCTTCGGTTTTCTGTTGGGTTTTCCCAGATTAGGGAAGTTTGGATTAGGGCTATTTTCATTTTTTAGATTAGTCTAACCCTAACAGGGTTTCAAACCCTGTTAGGGTTGGGTTTACTTAATAGTTATTTCATCAATAAAAATAAACGCATCGCCACCAAAACCTTGATGCCATTCAGGCAATTTGCCGAAGTTATATGCCTTGACTTTTACGTATCGAGCATTTATGGGTTTTGAAGTGAAGCTGAAATCTTTAATACTATTTTCTTCTTGTTTTGGGTTTACATCATTACTAATCGAAGCCACTAAAGTAAAAGTCACATTATCTATCGAAGTATAATAGTCAACTTTGGTTGGCATTAAAATCCATGAACGACTGTCTTGCAAATAATTGGAATGCAATTCAGAAAAAGTTTTTGGTTCTTGTAAATCGACAATCGCCTCAAAATCCTGACTTTGATAGCCTTGCCAATCGCCTTTTCGCCAATTGGTCGTGCCAAAAATGCCATCTAGCAAACCATCATTTCCGCCTGCATGATATTGCGGATTGTATTTTGATTTGATGTCGATGCTGTAATTGTTTGGTTTTTTGAAGAAGGTTGCGGAAACAACATTCGTTTTTCTAACAGCATCATTGCAATAAGCAAAAATTTGACATGATTTATCAATTTCTATAGGTTGATTGTATTTCTGAAAACTCTTATTATCAAACGAATAAAAAATTTCATAAGCTGAATTTGATTTAATTATCTCAACTTTCATTTTATCTCTGAACGATTTACTTTCTGCTTGAATTATTGGAACGGGAATGATTTTTTCATATACAATATCGTTATCTGATATTTCGGGGATTTCAAATCCGAAATACTCTCTTTGTTCTATACTACTTTTAACAGTAATTTCTTGAGATTTTTCATTTTCTAAATTTATTTTTATTCTTTCAAAAGATGGTTTAGTTAATGTCCATTCTGGATATCCGGGCGTATCTGCATAAATCCCCATCGAACTCAACACATACCAAGCGCTCATCTGTCCGCAGTCTTCGTTTCCTATTAAACCATCGGGTGTGTTTTTGTAAAAATTGTTTAAAATATAATGAACTTTTTCAGTGGTTTTTTCTGGTTTTCCAATGTAGTTGTACAAATACGCCATGTGGTGACTGGGTTCGTTGCCGTGAGCATATTGTCCAATTAATCCGGTAACATCTACTTGTTCTCTTCCTGTAGTTTTACTTTCGGAGTTGAACATTTCGTCTAGTTTGGCTTCAAATCTATCGTTTCCGCCATAGGCATGAATCATTTCTTCAATATCTTGTGGTACAAAAAACGAATATTGCCATGAATTTCCTTCGGTGAAATTATTATTGATTTCTCGAGGATCAAAAGGTTTGTCCCAACCTCCATTTTTCTTTGGTCGCATGAAACCAGTATTCCAATCGAAGACATTTTTCCAATTTTGGGAACGTTTCATGAAGTATTCGTAATCTTCTTTTTTATTTAAAATCATTGCCATTTGAGCAATACACCAATCATCGTAAGCATATTCTAAGGTTTTGGAAACGCTTTCGTGTTCGTCATCCATGGATATAAATCCGTTTTTCTTGTAAGCTCCCAATCCCAAATGGTCTAACATAGCCGAATGTTTGGCAGCTTCGAAACATTTTTCATAATCAAAACCGGTAATTCCTTTTGCCATAGCATCAGCCATTACAGAAACCGAATGATAGCCAATCATACAATCAGTTTCATTGGACGCTAATTCCCAAACGGGTAATCTTCCGCCTTGTTCGTATTGTTTTAGAAAGGTGTTGATAAAATCGGCAGTGCGTTTCTTTTCAATCAACGTATACAAAGGATGTGCTGCTCGAAACGTGTCCCAAAGCGAGAAAACGGAATAATAATCAAATCCTTCGGCTTGGTGAATTTTATTGTCTCTTCCACGATATTTCCCATCAACATCTTGTGCGACATTGGGTTGCACCATGGTGTGGTATAGTGCTGTGTAGAAAATTAACAATTTATCCTTATCAGCTTCTGTTACTTCAATTTTAGATAATTGTTTGTCCCAAAGTTGTTCGGCCTCAGTTTTAACCTTATTGAAATCCCAGTGTTTGATTTCGGAACTGTTTAATTTTGCTCCTTCGTAACTGGTTGGCGAAAGCGACACTTTAACCAATATTTTTTCTTCTTTTTTGACTTTTTTTGAGAAACTCATTCCGGTAATTTCAGTTGTTTTTGAATTTGATTTGTTCGTTTTTGAAATTTTCATAGGAACATTAAATTCAATTCGAGCATATACATATTGGTTTCTTGCCCAACCTTCACTTCTTCGTAAAACCTCAATAGTTTTATCATCAATAACTCGAATGCTTCCTTCCAACAATTTATCTCGATGATTTAAATCTAAAATGATATTGGCCAAACCGCTTTCGTTAAACTTATATTCATGAAAACCAACTCGAGTTGAAGTTGTTAAACGCACATCAATATTATGTTTATCTAACTTCACGCTATAAAATCCTGCTGAAGCTTTTTCATTAGTATGAGAAAATGTAGAAGAATATACTTTATTGTCAAACGATGGTTCGCCCATGGTTGGCATCAGCATAATATCTCCATAATCCGAAACGCCTGTACCGTTAAGATGTGTATGTGAAAATCCGTAAATTATAGAATCTGAATAATGATAACCTGAACAACCGTCCCAACTTCCATCAATTCTAGTATCGGGAGAAAGTTGAACCATTCCAAACGGAACTGTGGCTCCAGGATACGTATGACCATGACCACCAGTTCCAATCATAGGATTGACATGCTGATGATAACTTTGACTGAAAGCAATGAGAGAAATGTGTAATAGTATTATAGAAAATAGTTTTTTCATGGAGTTATTTTGTTTACATCAAAGATAAAAAATGCAATTAATTAAAAGTCAATTCAACATAAACCGGCAAATGGTCTGAAGGGTATTTCAAGTCTTTGGAATCACTTAAAACAGCATATTTTTTTACTTTAAAATGATTTTCTTTTGACAAAAAGATATAATCAATTCTTTTGGTTACGGCTTCATTATGCTTAAACCCATTGAAAGTTCCGGTTAGACCAAAAGGCTTTTGTTCTGAAATCTCTTGACTGTCAATCATTATTTTTTTCAAATTAACAATACGTTCTTCTGTAGGTTCTGAATTGAAATCTCCCATAAAAATCACCGGATAATTTTTGGTGTTTAGCGTTTTGATTTTAAAGAGAATTACATCTATTCCTTTGGTTCTGGCTATTTCGCCTTGATGATCTAAATGAGTGTTGAAAACCCAGAAGGATTGCTTTGT
Source organism: Flavobacterium sp. RSB2_4_14 (assembly GCF_051547085.1). NCBI lineage: Bacteria > Pseudomonadati > Bacteroidota > Flavobacteriia > Flavobacteriales > Flavobacteriaceae > Flavobacterium > Flavobacterium sp. RSB2_4_14. The sequence goes on along the minus strand of NZ_JBPTTL010000001.1, from coordinate 377,611 downwards.
TTTTTTGTCTTTTAATAGGACGTAAGTACAAATCCTATTGAGTGCTGCATCCCAACCTTTTGAAATAATTTCTGGAGTTTCAGATAGCCAAAAGGTATTTTCTGTTAGTAATTCAAATCGTTCTTTATTGAAAAAAATAGTGGACGACTCTCCTTTTTCTATTCCATCTCGACCAATTCCAACACAGTTATATATTGGCAAAGCCGATTTAATATCGATAACTTGATTGGGCAACGCTTCTTGAATTCCGAAAATATCAGGTTCATAAAAAGCCAATTGTGCACAAAGAAATTCATTTCGATTTACCCAAGTATTTTCTCCATCATTGGGATTGTCAAATCGAATATTATAGCTCATTACTTTAATGGTTTGAGCATTTATTGTTGAAATAGATACTAAATTTATTAGAATGAGTAAGACTTTTGTTTTCATTTTTAAAACCTATTTTGATAAGTAAAGATAGTATATAAAACAAAAAACGCATCCAAATTAATGAATGCGTTTAGATTGCTTCGTTCCTCGCAATGACTTTTATCCTTTTAAACTTGCTGATAAATACTCTCTGTTCATACGAGCAATATTTTCCAAAGAAATTCCTTTTGGACATTCTACTTCGCAAGCACCAGTATTGGTACAGTTACCAAATCCTTCTTCATCCATTTGACGAACCATGTTTAATACACGCTCGGTAGCTTCTACTTTTCCTTGTGGTAACAATGCGTATTGCGACACTTTAGCACCAACAAACAACATAGCAGATCCATTTTTACAACTGGCGACACACGCACCACAACCTATACAAGCAGCAGCCATGAATGCTTTATCAGCATCATCTTTTGGTATTGGAGTAGCATTAGCATCGATTGTTCTTCCTGAAGTATTTACAGAAACAAAACCTCCAGCTTGTTGAATTCTATCAAAAGCAGAACGATCAACAACTAAATCTTTTACTACTGGAAATGCTTTGCTTCTCCAAGGTTCGATAAAGATTGTATCACCATCATTAAATTTACGCATGTGCAATTGACAAGTTGTTGTGCCTGTTTCTGGACCATGTGCTCTTCCGTTTATATACAAAGAACACATGCCGCAAATTCCTTCACGACAATCGTGATCAAAGGCTACAGGTTCTTTTTTATCATTGATTAATTGTTCATTTAATTGGTCTAACATTTCCAAAAATGAACTCGCAGTAGAAACATTATCTAATTTATACGTTTCTATGTTTCCTTTGGCTTTAGCGTTTTTTTGACGCCAAATTTTCAGGGTTATATTGATGTTTTTTGCTGCACTCATGTGTTTTTTTATTTAGCCAAAAGCCAAAAGGCAAAAGGCATTAGTAGTTATTATTTACTTGACTCTAATTTGTTTATAAACGAATTTAGCATTTTACTTTCTTCTGTAATTTGGTTCATTAATTCAGAATACAAAGTTTCATTTTTAATGAATTTTAATCTTTTGGCAACTATCAATTGAGTTTCTAGTTCGAATAAAGATCCTCTTGAAATACTTACGAAATGAATATAGCTTTGAGTTGAATTTCTTCCATAACCTTCTGCAATATTTGAAGGAATTGAAATAGAAGCTCTTTTTAACTGACTTACTAAAGCATATATTTCTTCTCTCGGAAAATCTTCAACCAATTCGTATAAATTAATGACTATATCAATTCCTTTTTGCCAAATTAATAAATCTTTATATGATTTTATTTCACTCATTCTATTGCCTTTTTACTATTGCCTAATTACTTATAATTTCTAGCTGCAATTTTAATAAACTCGTATTTCAATTCCTCTTTGTGTAATACTTCTTGATTGATATCATAGCCCATGTATTCCCATGCACTAACAAAAGAGAAATTCTCATCATCGCGAAGCGTTTCTCCTTCGGAGTCTTGATATTCTTCACGGAAGTGTCCACCACAAGATTCTTTACGTTGTAACGCGTCCATCGCCATTAATTGACCTAAATCAATAAAGTCGGCAACACGAAGTGCTTTTTCAAGTTCAGGATTCAATTCATCTGAACTTCCTGGAACGTAAACGTCTTTGTAGAACTCTTCTTTTAAGGCTGCAATTTCTACAATAGCTTCTTTTAATCCCTTTTCATTTCTTCCCATTCCAACTTTATTCCACATAATTAAGCCAAGACGTTTGTGGAAATGGTCAACTGTTTTGGAGCCATTGTTGTTTAAGAATGTATCAATTGTTGTTTTAACATTATTTTCTGCTTCCGCAAATTCAGGGGTATCAGTTGAAATTTTTCCTGTTCTGATTTCGTCTGCTAAATAATTGGAAACGGTATAAGGTAATACAAAATAACCATCTGCTAAACCTTGCATTAATGCCGATGCACCTAATCTATTGGCGCCATGATCTGAAAAATTAGCTTCTCCAGCAACAAAACATCCTGGAATAGTGGATTGTAAATTATAATCTACCCAAACACCACCCATAGTGTAATGAACAGCAGGATAAATTTTCATTGGCGTTTCATATGGATTCTCGTCAGTAATTTTTTCATACATAGCGAAAAGATTTCCATACTTTTCTTCCAACCATTGTTTTCCTAATTTGGTAATTTCTTCTTGAGTAGGGTTGTGATTTCCTTTGGCATAAGCAGATTGTTTTCCTTTCGTTTGTATTTCTGAAGAAAAATCTAAATACACACCTTCATTGGTATCATTTGATTCAATACCATGGCCAGCATCACAAACTTCTTTTGCAGCTCTTGAAGAAATATCTCGCGGAGCAAGATTTCCATAAGAAGGATATTTTCGTTCTAAGTAATAATCTCTATCTTCTTCTTTTAAATCGGTAGGTTTTAATTTTCCAGCACGGATTGCTTCGGCATCTTCTTTTTTCTTTGGCACCCAAATTCTACCTGAGTTACGCAATGACTCCGACATCAGAGTTAATTTGGCTTGGTTAGTTCCGTGAACAGGAATACACGTTGGGTGAATTTGTACAAAACAAGGATTAGCAAATAATGCACCTCTTTTGTGTACTTTCCAGCTTGCGGTTACATTACTTCCCATAGCGTTAGTAGAAAGGAAGTATACGTTTCCATAACCACCAGAAGCTATAACCACAGCATGAGCCGAATGTCTTTCTAATTCTCCAGTAACCAAGTTACGTGCAATAATTCCACGAGCTTTTCCGTCAACTTTTACCAAATCTAACATTTCGTGACGGTTGTACATTTTTACGCGACCCAATCCAATTTGTCTTGATAAAGCAGAATAGGCACCCAATAATAATTGTTGTCCTGTTTGTCCTGCAGCATAAAAAGTACGTTGTACTTGAGTACCACCAAAAGAACGGTTGTCCAAAAGTCCACCATAATCTCTCGCAAAAGGAACACCTTGTGCCACACATTGGTCAATTATATTAGAAGATACTTCGGCTAAACGATGAACATTAGCTTCGCGCGCTCTATAATCACCACCTTTTATGGTATCGTAAAATAATCTATAGGTACTATCACCATCGTTTTGGTAATTTTTTGCAGCGTTAATTCCTCCTTGAGCAGCAATAGAGTGCGCTCTTCTTGGTGAGTCTTGAAAACAAAATGCTTTCACATTGTAGCCCATTTCCCCTAGAGAAGCTGCGGCAGATGCTCCAGCTAATCCAGTTCCAACAACAATTATGTCGATTTTTGGTCTATTGTTTGGAGCAACTAACTTTAAATGATCTTTATAATTAGTCCATTTGTCCGAAATTGGACCTTCAGGTGTTTTTGAATCTAGTTTCATTTATAACTTGAAATTAATGATTAAAATGATGAAACAATGCAATAAAAATAAATCCGAAAGGAACTATTATTGCAAATGCGTATCCTAATTTATGAAGTGCTTTCGAATACTTGTTGTTAAATCCAACAGATTGAAAAGAAGAGTTAAAGCCATGCCACAAGTGTAAGGACAGTAACAAGAAAGACAAACAATAAATTCCTGTTCTAATTGGACTTTCAAATTTGTGTACTAATTCTTCATAGTATCTTGTTGGCTCTTCGGGGTTAGATTCAACATATTTGTAAACCATCTCTGGAAACCAAAAATCATAAAAATGAAGTCCAAGAAAGGCCAAAACCACTGCACCCGAAATAATCATATTTCTCGATGCCCATGATGCGTTTGCTGCACCATTGTTTTTGGCATAAGAAATTGGTCGTGCTGCTCTATTTTTAAAATCTAAAACAAATCCCATTACAAAATGAAAGATAACACCCGCAACCAAAATAGGTTGCATTACATACTGAATTAAAGGGTTGTATCCCATAAAGTGGGAACCAGCATTAAAAGTTTCTTCACTAAATACAGAGGTTAAATTCATACTAAAGTGAAGCGCTAAGAACGAAATTAAGAATAGTCCAGAAAGTGCCATGGCGACTTTTTTAGCAATGGACGAACTCAAAACAGAAGATTTTGCCATAAGGTTGTATAATTTATTTAAAAAAATCACACAAAAATACGGCAAATTGGTCTTAACTACAACCTTTTCGGAGTAATTTATAATGAATTTAAAATGAGTTTAACAGTTGTTGACTCTCAACTAATTAAAACGCAATTTTCCTTCAAAAAAGTTAAACGAAACTACTTAATGTATGTTGGTATCAATCCGCGTAATCCCATATCAACAACAGTTTCGCCTACTGAAGGTTCATATTTTCCATCGGTATTAATTTCATGCCATTCAAAACTATGGTTTACAGAAAGTGACAAGGTTATGGTTACATCTCTTGTTTCATTACCGTTTATGACAAGATTGTTCGCGAAATTTCCAGTTACAACACAAGAACCTTGAGGGATTGGTGATGTTGATGCAATAGGATTTGGAACTGTAGTTGCATTGGCTGGCGCTTGACCAGAAGAAGAGTAGGGTTGGTTATTCAGGGCAAAAGCCCAATAACCTTGTAATCTATTGCCATTTACGGGAAAAATATTGTTTCCGATGTTAAAAGTACTAAGGTAAGTGTTGAAACCCACAAAACTCGCTAAAGTTCCTGCATAATCAACACCTTGGTGACGAATATTGATTTGATAGTTTTGATAAGACAGCGAAACACGCATCCATTGATAACTTCCTGCAGCAACTTGACTTAGTGGAATTTTTAGAAAAGTTTCGCCTTCGGAAACAATTTTAGATTGACTGAAATCTATGGCACTAGAACCGCCCAAAGTAGTTTCGGGTGCATGATATACAATAGTTCCTTGACCTATTTGGGTATTAGCATTTGGTGCCAATTCAATATAATGTGCAGAAATGGAGTTAAAAATTGGAGATTGTGCGGCGTTGCCAGCAGGAATGGTTGATGGTTGTCCTAAATTATTCAGTCTAGTTTGATTTTCATCAAATTTGAATTTGATGATTAACATCGGTTCTTCATTTGAAGCATTGTCATTACTACACGAAAAAAACGGAATAATTATGGCTAAAAATAGGAGGACGATTATTGCTTTTTTCATTTTGGTTTGGTTTAAAACATAAGACGTAATCAATATGTTTTTGTTACATCTTCATCTATAACGAGAATATAGTCTGCTTTAGTATAATTTTCGGCAAGTATTTTTTCTACATCTTTTTGTTCAACAGTGGCAATGGTAATGATATCTAGACTTGGTGATGCTTTTTTCAAATACCAATATATTCCCTCGAAATTATCTGAATGATAGGTTCCATTGTAATGAATAAAAACAGAATTAGATTGTAAATTCTTTTGAATAAAATAAGCCATTGTAGCATCTTTTATAGCTTGTGCTTTTGGCATATTTGGGCTGGTATGTTCACCCATCATTTTCATCATTTCTACATAACCTGGCAAATTAGCATCATAAACAATAGGCAACGGCGCTATCCAAGTTTTCTCTTCAGATGTTAAATTATCTAATGCTTCAAAACCTTTTTTGGAAACCATGGAAGCATATCTTCTGGGAATATTGGTAGCAATGAAAGGAATTTGGTTTTCTTTTGCAAAATCAACTAGTGGTTTATAATCGGTTTTATAATTGGGCCAAAGTCTTGCTGTGGAATCTAACTTTTTCTGATTGATTTCGTCTTTCAAATATTGATTAAGTTGTTTTTGATTGTCGGCTTCGAACATTTCTGCACCCAAAACAATTTTCTTTTTGCTTGCTACATCTTTAGCTAATTCAAGTTCCAACCAATGTGCTATCGCATTATTATGATACTCGCCAAATAATACTACTTGTGCATTTTCGGCAGCGTTCAATAATTTTTCATAAGATACTTTCTTTCCTTTTTTATCAAAAAGTTGGTACGCTTTTTTTTCTTGCGAGATTCCAATGATAGAAATTGATAAAAAAAGAGTGGTAAAAATTATTCGTTTCATAGCTGTTCATTTTTAATCCCAATGTTTTAACTTTGGAACATACAATATTAATCATTTCATTATGAAATACCATCAAATTGACCGTCAACTGTTCATTAAAAACAGAGCAAAATTTACCGCACAAATGAAACCAAACAGTGTAGCTGTTTTCAATTCTAATGATATTTATCCCGTTTCTGCCGATAGCACTTTGCCATTTGCACAACATCGCGATATTTTTTATTTAAGTGGAGTGGATCAAGAAGAAAGTATTTTGTTGCTTTTTCCCGATGCACCTTATGAGCATTTGAAAGAAATTCTTTTTTTGAAAGAAACCAACGAACACATTGCTATTTGGGAAGGTGAGAAGTTGACAAAAGACCGCGCTTTTGAAGTTTCTGGAATTAAATCTGTGATTTGGTTGCAAGATTTTCACAAAACGTTTAAAGAGGTAATGACTTACGCCGAAACAATGTATATCAATACCAATGAACATTATCGTGCAGTGATTGAAACCGAAACCCGCGAAGCTCGATTTGTAAAATGGTGGAAGGAAAATTATCCAGCACATAAAGTGGAAAAAGCCAATCCTATTTTGCAACGAATACGTTCCATTAAAGAAAGTGAAGAAATTGATTTGATTCAAACCGCTTGTGATATTACTGAAAAGGGCTTTCGAAGAATTCTAAATTTTGTGAAACCCAACGTAATGGAATATGAAATCGAAGCCGAGTTTGCACACGAATTCTTGAGAAATCGTTCTAAAGGTTTTGCTTATACACCTATAATTGCTTCGGGAAATAACGCTAATGTGTTGCATTATATTGAAAACAACCAACAATGCAAAGCTGGCGATTTGATTTTGTTAGACGTAGGTGCAGAGTATGCCAATTATTCTAGTGATATGACTCGTATGGTTCCTGTTTCGGGACGATTTACGGATAGACAAAAAGAAGTTTACAATGCGGTTTTGCGTGTAAAAAACGAAGCGACTAAAATGCTGGTTCCAGGAACTTTGTGGAAACAGTATCACATTGAAGTGGGTAAAATTATGACTTCTGAATTGTTAGGTTTAGGATTAATCGACAAAGCCGATGTGCAAAATGAAAACCCCGATTGGCCAGCATACAAAAAATATTTCATGCACGGCACGTCACACCACATGGGATTAGACACTCACGATTATGGATTGTTGCACGAACCAATGCAAGCCAATATGGTCTTCACGGTTGAACCTGGAATTTATATTCCGGCGGAAGGTTTTGGAATTCGAATTGAAGATGATATGGTTATTCAAGAAAAAGGCGAAGCATTCAATTTAATGCGCAATATTCCTATTGAAATAGAGGAAATTGAGAGTTTGATGAATAGTTAGTTCTCAGTCAAAGTCACAGTTTACAGTTAAAAACGGTTCAATATAATGAGCCGTTTTTTTTTGTTTAAATTTTTAAACGTAAACTTGTCATTCCGAGGAACGAGGAATCTCAAAGATGCTTCTCTCGTCCTAAAAGACGAGACAGCATGACAAATTCACCATCCACCATTATCCTCTCACCCTCAACAAAATCTCATTCTGAATTTTCAAGACCTTGTTTTCTTCTTGCAATTGGGCTATGAGTTGGTCTTTTTCGTTGATGAGGGTTTTGTCTTCGGGTTTGGTGATGGTGTAATCATCGGGTAACTGGTCGGCAATGTCTCTGAAGAAGTTGTGTTTTGTGGCGTGTGATAGGCTCAACAAAATTCCAGTTTGTATGCTTTTATTTCGAGTATAGTTCAAAATAGAAAGTCCGTTGCGACCAATCTTATTGCCAATTTCTGTTTTGGATAAGCGATTGTTGGTGATGTAATCGAGTATCATTTTGCCTGTGTCTATCATAGTCATATAGTTTATAGTAACAAAGATATAAAAACAATTAAATTTGATATACAAATAATTATATGTTATATAGTAAATATGTAATTATATATAATAAATATTATATTAATCATATAAAATATAATATTAAGCATAATAAATATTAAAAATAATATTATAATAATTATAAAAGATGTTATTATTATTAAAATTGATATATAATTTATTATATGTGATATATATAATATCAAATTAAAGCTGTTTCTCTTTTATATATGGAGACTATATACTAAAACTTGTCTCATTCACGTTATTAAAGAAGCAAATAAAATCTTATGTTAAAGTATTGCACTACAAATTCAATTTTAGTATTTTGCAGTATGTAATTAAACAATTAATTTACAACAGAGCTATGCGTTTTATCTTCCATAGAGTTTTGAACTCAAAATCTAGTCCTGTCACCTACAACCTGGGGAAAATAATGCTTTATTATTTGGGTGAAAAAATTCATTTATCAGGATTAAGTGAGTCGTACTTTTTTTATGATAACTATTTTCAAAGTGATGATGTTATTTTTAAACTAAAAGTCTTAATCAAAACTACAAACGGAGAAATTCAAGAACAATATATTGAGGCTTTAAAGGATATAAAGGCATATCCAAAAATCAAAAACAAAAACTCTGCATTGATTGTAAACTATAATAAGTTGAAAAATGAGATTTCAAATCATTTTGAAAATCATATAAAAGAGCATTATTTACTATTAGCTAAATTATTTGATTTGCATTTTTACAAAGAATTGATAGACCATGATAGGGTTAATTTTTATCATTTAGAAGAGTCTCACAGTATTTTTAGCAATCCAAAAATAACTGCCTTAAACGATATTTTATCACTACAACTTCCAGAAGAAGATGGCGAGTGTCCAATTCTTTTTTTAACAAATAACGATACAAAAGGAGAAATTAATTATGAGTTTGAATGTGTTTCCTATGATAATGAAAATGCAGATGTATTAACGGCTAGTTATTTGACAGATGTATTTCAGTTTCCTGCTGTTTTGGGCATTCCTAAAATAATTATGGAGGCAATAACTCATGATTTTTCAAGTAAAACCGTTCCTATAAAAGAACAGCTACATCAATGGGCAAAAACATGTTATGAAAGTCCTAATTCAACAGTGGGTATCACCTATTTTAGAGAACACATTGCTCCCATTATAGAAGATTATAAAAAAATATGTCTTGAAACAAAAATGGGTAAACAATTACTTGAAACTAGTATTCCTGATAATTATGGATTTATACAATTTGGTGAAATGCCTATTACAAAAATATGGGAGTTGATGCTAGCTAATGAAAACTGCACAGAGGAAGAATATCAAGAATTATTAAAACTGAAAGAAACACAAGCTCCAAAATATGACGGCAGATGGCCAGTAGCTTTTTTTAAAGAAATAGGAATGGATAATCGTCGAAAAGAAGAAGAGGATACTAAAACACCTACCACAAGAAAAACTTTAGATATTGATTAATTAAAACTTTAAAATTATGAAAACAGTAAATCTCCAATATTTAGAAGCAAATCTGCAAAACATAGCAACTAAAATAGAAATTTTACACATTGCTGATTTTTGTCAGCTCATAGAAAAACATCACATTAAAGAAGTTTTTTTGTTAGAAAGAGAGGATAGTTTTGCCATTGCTTACCATAATTTTTTGTTAACTATATCAAGAAGTGGTTATAAAAACTTAGAGGATTATAGAATTGCGGTGCTCAATAATTTTGAACAGGCTATTGATTATTATGAAGCTCAATCTCTCAATATTAAAACCAATGAAAGTTACCAGTTAATGAAAAATTGTGGTGTGCAAGACCCTGAACTTTTCAAAATTATGGAAAGTAAAAACTTCATGGAAGGATACAATCGATTTGTTGATTATTTAAAAGAGAATAAGAACACCACCCTTTCTTTCAAAAATCCACATGAACTTTACACCTTTGCAAAAGAGAATCACTTTGAAACTTTCGACCAATTCTTTGAATCATTTCAAAATGGTTTTACTAATTTATTAGATCATAGCATTGCAAAAGAAAGAGGCTTTTCGTTAGCTTCTGAATACAACGAAGCACTGGAGAAGGGATTTAAAGATTATGAAATCTATAAAGAAGCCAAAGATTTAGGAATTGAATCTATCAATGAATATGAAAAAAAATATCATCTTGAAAACGATGACGAAAACTGCATCCATGATCAGAAGGTTTTATTGCTTTTGCTCAATAAAATAGACCAAGGCAAAAAAGTGAGTTTTAATAAACTAAAAAGTCTTTTTGAAGAAGAATTAAAGCATTATAGCAATAGTAATCATGAATTTCCTTCTTGGTTTAAGGTTACACTAAAAGATGATGACTCATTAATTGAATTTTTAACAAAAAATGAAAAAGCAATTAAGATTGGAGATTATGATTCTGATGGAGAGTTTTTTGAAATAAAACCTCTCAATGATAGAAATGTCGTGATAGATGCAAGTAATGTGGCTCATAATAGTCAAGGCAGTGGTGACAGTAAACCACACTTGCAAAATATAATTACCATGGTAAAGTTCTTAAAGAAAAAAGGTTTTACTGAAATAGTAGTTATAGCTGATGCCTCTTTACGACACAAAGTTGATGATAATGAAAAATTAGAAGAATTAGAAAATGAAACCACTTATATTGTAGCACCTGCAGAAACTTCTGCCGATACATTTCTTTTATCAATGGTCAAATCAAAACATTGTTTGTTGATTAGTAACGATACCTTTAGAGAATATAAAATGAAAGACACCTGGTTGGCTGCCAATATTGATTATTTCAGATTAACTTTTATGATTACTCAAGATGGAGTGATTATGCCTGAATTAGAAAAACAAAAAGGATAGCCAATAATAAAATAAATGCTAAACTTGTAACCTGAAACCTTACACTTGAAACAACTCCTTTATAAAAACACCAAAATATCCTATACCGATGAAGGTAAAGGAACAGCATTGGTTTTTCTGCATGGTTTTTTGGAAAACAAATCCATGTGGAATGCTTTTGTCCCAGAGCTTATCAAGAAATACCGTGTAATCACCATCGATTTATTGGGTCATGGCGACACCGAGTGTTTGGGTTATGTTCACGCTATGGAAGACCAAGCGGATATGGTTTTTGCCCTTCTATTGCATTTAAAAATCAGGAAAGTGGTTCTCATAGGTCATTCCATGGGCGGTTATGTGGCATTGGCTTTCGCCGAATTATTTCCTGATAATGTCAAAGGATTATTCCTTTTAAATTCTACTTCCAGAGCTGATAGCGAAGAACGTAAAATTAATCGCGACCGAGCTATTGTGGCGGTGAAACAAAATTATGCTGCGTTTGTCCGAATGTCAATTGCTAATTTATTCAGTGTAGACAATCAAGAACGATTAACAAATGAAATTGAAAGTGTAAAAAAGCAAGCACTCAAAACCCCATTGCAAGGCATAGTTGCTTCACTCGAAGGCATGAAAATTCGGAAAGACCGTGAAGTGATTTTGCATTTTGCACAGTTTCCAATGCATTTAGTTCTAGGAAAAAAAGATAGCGTTCTTAACTATGACGATAATCTGGATCAAATAGAAAATACTAAGGTGGCACTCACTACCTTTCCAGATGGACACATGTCACATATTGAAAATGAAAAGGAATTGTTGGAAGTGTTTTTGAGTTTTTTGAAAAAGGTTTAACCACAAAAGACACAAAAGGAAACAATTATTTTTGATAATTTTAATCTTCTAAACTTCTAAAATACTCATTTACCAGAGTCATTTGTCCTTGTTTATATAAATTTACAGAATTGAAATTATATAAAATCCCTTTTGGAGCTTCAAGTAATTTCATGTAAGTCAACAATTGCGCTTGATGAATAGGCGCAAATTCATCAACAGTTTTAAGTTCTAAAACAATACAATTCTCAATGAATAAATCACATCTTAAATTAGTATCTATATCTAAACCCTTAAAATTAACCGGAACTAGTAATTCTGACTTAAAGGAAATCCCTCTAAAATCCAGTTCTTTCTTGAGACATTTATGATAGATACTTTCAAGTAATCCTGGACCAAGAAATTGGTGCACCTCAATGGCAGCTCCGTTTATTTGATAAGTCAAATCTTTTAAATATGATTTTGTCAAAGCCATTTAAATTTTCTTAAGGGTTAGTTTTATTACGTTACAATTTTTGAAAATTATTTGTTTTTCTTTTGTGCCTTTTGTGGTTATAATTTCTCCTCAAAAGCCTTTTCAAAACTCAAAATCTCTTGAAGCAAAATCACAATCTGTTCTAAATATTTCTCCATAATTTCAGATGTAATAATCTCAAAACTTTCTTTTTCGGGTTTGAAATTAAAAGGCAAAAATCCTGATTTCAAATTCTTAAACGAAATAATTCCGGCTTCAATTTCACGATTTTTAGCTTCTTTTTCAAACATAAACGCGTACGCTAGCACTTGGATGATTTTGTCATTCTTGATGTCTTCCGTTAAACCATTCCAATTTTTTAGTGTAACATTATTTTTTTCTACTTTGCCTGTTTTGTAATCAATAATTCGAATTTTGCCATTTCTAAGTTCAATTCTATCTACATTTCCTTTTATGAGAACAGGAAAAGGCAAACGGACATCTTCGAGCAGTCTTTGAAATGTTTCTTCCAAAGCGATGATTTGAACTTCATCACCATTTTCTAGTGACTCTTTTTCAAGTTTTAAGAAATTAAACACATTGCGTTTTGCTACTTCAAAAGCCAATAGGTTTCTTCCTTTTTTAATTTCACCTTCTTTGTACACTAGTTTGAACTGGTTTACTACTTCGGCATCCATTATTTGAAAACAACTTTCGATGTCTGCAATCGTTAATACTCTTCCAATGAAAGGTTTGTATAATGCTTCCAATGCACCATGAATAATGGTTCCAAGTGTGTTAACCGCAATGTTTTCCTCTACTTCATCTGTTTCTCTTATGCGCAAGACGCGTTGGAAATAGAATTGTATTGGATTGCGGATATAAGTAGTTAAGGAAGAAGGCGAAAAACCTTGCTCGGCTATTTCCTTTAATCTAACCATAATGCTTTCCGTTTTTGGAACTACAATGGGTTGATTGGCAATTGCAGGAACATCAGGATTGTAAAATTGTAATGACAGGTTGTGGTTGGGTTGTTTTTCCACCTCTAATTGTGTGATAAAACGACTTTTTTCTCCTGCATCAAAACCTTCGCTATCTGAATTATAAATTAAATAAATGTTTTTAGCACGTTGTAATAAATGGTAGAAGTGATAAGTATAAATAGCATCTTTTTCCTTGAAAGTAGGCAAGCCGTATTCTTTTTTTACATCATACGGAATAAATGAATTAGTACTTTTTCCAGATGGAAATTTTCCTTCGTTAACCGATGTAATGATAACCGTTTCAAAATCGAGCACACGACTTTCTAAAACGCCCATTATTTGCAATCCATTTAAAGGTTCGCCTTCAAAAGACACTTCTGCTAAATCAATCACTTGTTTGTATATGGCATGCAAAGTCTTGATGTTGTCAATGTTTTGATGTGCAGAAAAGTGAGATATCATTTTATTAATGACTTTGAATATTGAATAGACAAAAGCGTTGGTAATCTTTTCTTCTTCATTATCTCGACTTAAATTGGCTTTAATTTTAAGTAAAATTTGAGAAATAGTTTCTAATACTGTGACCGAAGTTGTATCCCATTTTTGGAATAACAGTTGAAATAATTCATTGCCATCAGCATGAAGTTCTTCTAGTTTTTTGTGCGTAATGAAGGTATAATTGTTTTTGTTAATTATTGTGACCAATCCTTCAGCTTTACAATATGGCTCTACTAAAGGATGTGTCAAAATATCTAGCACATCTTTATAATACAATACGTAGTTCGACGCATTTCTTGTCAAAGCATTACTGTGAAGTTTAAAAAGTTTTGAGATTAACAATTGTGCAGGATTGTTTTTGCTAGTAAACCCCATTGTAATGTTCAGGGCATTAACATTAGCTGGTAAAGAATGTAAAATAGGTAATAATAGGTTTTCTTCTCCAAGGACTAAAGCCACATTTTGTAAGTTGGAATTGGAAAGACTAGCCTGTTTTTCAATAATACTTCCGGCAATTTTGGCTTGTCCAATTGATTTTGAAGTGGCAATTACTTCAATGTTTTTGGTTTCCGAAAAGTCTTTAGTTATCCATTCATAAGGATGGGTTTTATAATACGACCATTGTGATTTGAAACGACGTTGAAATAGTCCAGCATCATGAAAGCTGTCATGAAGTAACGTTTCATCAATATCCCAATATATTTTGGCTTTGTCTACTGCAAGTAGATGCTGAATTATTTTTTCTTCTGCTTGATTAAGAGCATTAAAACCGGCAAATATGAAATTATTGGAATTGTTTTCGGAGAAGTGATTGAGATTTTCAACGGCTTCTCGATAAATTAGCCCTTGATAACCAATTCCTTTGTTGTATAAATAGGAGTATAAGGCATGATAATACTCAGGAAGTTTTTTCCAGAATAGTAAATAGTTTGCAATTAATTCGGTTTTTTTGTTGATATCAACTGACCAATGTTCTATTTCCTTGATGTTTTCAAGGTATTTTAAAATGGTGTCTGGATTTAATAAATAACGGTCAATTTCGTTAAAATCTTGTAGCAATGTTTTTGCCCAATTGGCAAAAGTTTCAAAAGTTTCTTGTTTATTTTTTTCAGTTATCGAAAGATATACTTCATAGAACTCAAAAAGCAATTCAACACTGTCTATACTTCTTATTCCAGCCACATCTTGAATAAAATCTTCGATGCTAATAATTTCTGGAGCAAAAATATTGTTGATAACTAACTTTTTTAGTTCATCTAGCAAAAAGACTTTGGCTCTTTTGTTGGGTAAAACAACAATCAACTCTGATAGTTTTTCTGAGTGATTTTTTAAAATTTCTTGTGCTAGTTGATGGAGGAAAGTTGGTTTGGACATTGTATAAAAATAAAAAAAGCCATTCAATTAAGAATGGCTTTTTAAAATTATTTTAAAAGTAAATTACAATTTACCTTCATATTTAGAACCAACGTGTCTTACTTCAGTTCTTCTGTTTTGAGCTTTACCTTCTTTAGTTTTGTTGGTAGCAATTGGTTTGCTTTCTCCAAATCCTACAGCAGTTAAATTTTCTGGATTAACACCTTTTTCAATCATAGCGTTTCTCACTGCGTTAGCTCTGTCTTCAGAAAGTTTTTGGTTGAATTTATCAGAACCATCGCTATCAGTATGTCCTTCAATGCTAAATTTAGCGTTTGGATAGTTTTTAAGAATTTCTCTCATAGCATCTAAACTTGTAATAGTAGCTGCATCTCCAGTTTTGAAAGTAGATTTACCTGAATTAAAGAATACAGATCTAGCTTGAATTTTAAGTTGTTCAACAACTTCTGGAGTTACTTCTGGACATCCTCTATTGCTAGCTGGACCAGCTACAGTAGGACAATCATCTTCTAAATCTGGCACACCATCTTTATCAGCATCTAAAGGACGAGGACAACCTGCGTTATCTTTTGGACCTGCAACAGTAGGACACTTATCATCTTTATCTTGTGTACCATCACCATCAGTATCAGGACATCCGTTGAATTCTTTCAAACCTTTAACATCAACACAAGCGTCAACGTTATCAGAAATTCCGTCACCGTCAGTATCAGGACAACCATTGAATTCAACTGGACCAGCAACTTCTGGACAAGTATCTTTACTATCTTCGATTCCATCACCATCAGTATCAGGACAACCGTTGAATTGTTTTAAACCAGCAACTTCTGGACAAGCATCGTCTTTGTCATATATTCCATCATTATCTTTATCTGATCCACCAAATTTGAATGTAAGACCAGCAAAGTGTTGCATGTGTGATGGCATATCTTCACGCACATCTTCAAAAGATTGTTTGTAAGTAGCACGGTAAGATAAACCTACGAATTCATTGAACCAATAAGTAAGGCCTAAACCTCCATTTAAAGTACCTGCACTTATATCATCACCAATCCAACCATAACCTCCACCAATGTGAACAGATGGATCAATTGTTTTAGATTTAATTAAGTTCATTAAACTATAGTTAATTACAGCATCTACAGCATAATAATTTAAATCACCAGGATTAACAACAGTGTAATCTGCATTGTTAACTCTAGGAAGTACGTATCTATTTATTCTGTTGAAAGATCCAGTTACTCCAAAAGAGAAATTGTCCCCAACATATCTTGATACGTTTACAAAAGATACAGCTGGTACAATGTTCCAATTGTCATTAGCATTGAAAAATTCAGAGAATTGATCTTCTAATTTTGATGCAGCACTAACTCTAGTGTCTACTGCGTTAACCCCAAAGGATATTGCCCAAGGGTTGTTGCTGTCTTGAGCTTGAGAGCTGAAACCAGCTAACATTAACATAGCAACTAATAATTTGTTAAGATGTTTCATACTTGATTTGATTAGTTATATAAATTTATTTGAAGCAAAAGTAATACGATTTACTATAATATCAAAATATTTTGTTAAAATATAATAAATTAAATGATTTTCAGGCTTTTTCCAACCTCGGTGAAAGCTAAAATTGCTTTGTCAAGATGGGCTGTAGAATGTGCTGCAGAAAGCTGCACTCGTATTCTAGCTTTGTCTTTTGGCACAACCGGATAAAAGAATCCAATGACATAAATTCCTTTTTTCAACAATTCATCTGCCATAGTTTGTGATAATTTGGCATCATACAACATAACAGGAACAATTGCTGAATCACCATCGATAATGTCAAAACCAGCTTTTTTCATTCCTTCTTTGAAATAATTAGTATTCCATTCTAATTTATCTCTAAGCGTAGTATCTTTTTCCAAAAGTTCAAAAACTTTTATTGATGCTCCAACTATTGCTGGCGCTAATGAATTGGAAAATAAATAGGGTCTTGAACGTTGACGTAAAATCTCAATAACTTCTTTTTTTGCAGTAGTATAACCACCCATTGCCCCACCAAGAGCTTTTCCTAGTGTTCCTGTGATGATATCAACTCTTCCCATAACACCTTTTGCTTCCATTGTCCCTTTTCCAGTTGCGCCAATAAATCCAGCCGCATGACATTCATCCACCATAACTAGGGCATCATACTTATCTGCTAAATCACAGATTTTGTCTAACGGCACGACTAATCCATCCATCGAGAAAACACCGTCAGTCACAATCAATTTAAAACGATGTCCTGCCTCAACTGCTTTTTTCAATTGGTTTTCCAAATCTTCCATGTCCGAATTGGCGTAACGATAGCGAGCTGCTTTACAAAGTCTAACGCCATCAATAATAGAAGCATGGTTCAAACTATCCGATATTATACAATCTTCCTCACCTAATAATGGTTCGAAAACGCCACCATTGGCATCAAAAGCTGCAGCATACAAAATGGTATCCTCAGTTCCATAGAAATCTGCTATCTTTTTTTCTAATATTTTATGTATGTCTTGTGTTCCGCAAATGAAACGTACGGATGACATTCCAAAACCATGCGAGTCTAAAGTGTCTTTTGCCGCCTGAACTACTTCTGGATGAGAGGATAAACCCAAATAATTGTTGGCGCAAAAATTTAAAACTGTTTCGCCATTTACTGTGATTTCTGCACCTTGAGGTGAAGTGATGATGCGTTCTTTTTTAAAAATACCGTTTTGTTCAATGGTATTTAATTCGTTTTGTAGGTGTTGTTGAATTTTTCCGTACATTTTGTTTGGTTTAAAGTTTCGAGTTTAAAGTTTATCTGAAATCTTTACTCTTTTTTCTATTCTTTTTTTCTTCTAAAAGTTTACAAATTTACTACATTGATTGTTTCCCCAATATAAACCAAAGCTTTTTTAGTGACTTTAAATCCCATTTTTTCAATGGCATTTTGGTAATTTTCTAATTGCTGTTTGTATTTGGCCTGATTTTCACCAGTTTTATAATCGAGTAAATAGATTTCATTTTTATTTGTGATAACCATTCTATCCGGTTTCACAAGACCACCATCTTTTTGAATAATGGTTTTTTCATTGAGTATTTTGTTGTTTTCTGAAAAAAAATCAGAAAGCTCGTGATGCATTACAATTTCCCGAATTGCTTTTTTTACTTCTTCTTGTTGCGATGAAATAATTAATCCATTCTCGATGGCTTTTGTCAACGCTAAATCAATATCGTTTTCCGTTTTGACAAAGGATAAAATCTCGTGAATGATATTGCCATATTCAATTGCTTTTTGCTGAGTTGTATTCCACATGAGACTTTCTCGCTGTGCAATTTTGATGTTTTTTGGGTTTAACGTAGCTTCTAACTGCGGGATGCATTTTGTATTTTTTGATATTATTTTTTCAACGGAAAGTTTTGCATTGGCACCAAATTCATAATGCAATTTGTCTTCATCAAATTGGTGTTTACTTTGTAAAAACTTAATGAAAAGTGTAGCCATATTATTTGGATATTCTCCTGAGGTTTTGCTTTTTGCTTGCATTTGTGAAATCACATATAACTGTTCTTCCGCTCTTGTTAAGGCAACATATAGGATGTTGATATTGTCCAACAAATCTTCTTGTTTTTTTTGATTGTATGTTTGTGACGCTTCCTCGCCAAAACTTTCTATTTTACTACTTTTATCAACTAAAACTTTGGGTAAACCCATGGTTTGTTCATCGGCATTAATCCATATTTTTTCTCTTGGTCCTTTGCTGTAATTTTCATTGGCAAAAGGAAAAATAACTACAGGAAATTCCAATCCTTTCGATTTGTGAATGGTCATAATTCGGATGGCATCATTTCCTTCGGGAGAAGGAATACTCAATTTTTCTTTTTGAGTTTCCCAATACGACAGAAAATCAGCAACGCCAACTTGATTTTTCAAATCGCGTTCCACAACAATGTCTAGAAAATACTGCACATAAGCGTTTCTTTTGTCAACGTGTATCAATTTTGAAATTACAATTTCTACAGCTTCATAGAGCGACTTCTTGCGAATAGTTGCAAAAGAAATCTCAAACCCAAATTCAGAAAGCCAGTGTACAAAATCTACTTCCTGTTTTTGCTCCATGCCTTGCGCAATAAAATCGTGAATAGGAATTTTTTTGGCATTCGTTTGGGCTAAATAATATAGAAAATGTGCTTTGGATTCTAAATCACTATTGTTTTTTAAATAATATAAAAAATGAACAATAAACTGCACTTCCGAAGAGGAACCGAGTAATAAACTTTCGGACGACAAAATTGGAATCCCATTTTCGGTCAAAAAATTGGCAATCGCAGTTCCTGGTTGTTTCTTTCGGGTTAGAATTACAATTTCTTTATTGGTAAAACCTTTCTTTTTGACATCTTGAATAGTTTTGAACGTTGCCTCAAGAAATAGTTCGTTTGTTTCTAAATTCTCTTCCTCTGCTTCTTCTGGATTGTATTCTGGTTTTTCCACTTTAGGTAGAAAGGAAATAGTCACATAGCCACCTTTTTTATCATTGTGTAGTTGATGGCTATGATTGGCATATAAATCTTTGTAATTGTCATTTTCAAATTCATTGGACAAAAATTTAAAAAATTTATTATTGAAATCAATTACTTCAAAATAACTTCTCCAATTGGTTTCCAGCGGAAAAAGTTTCCAATCGGGATTGACAAACGGATTTTTACCTTTACTCAAATCAATAAATTGCTCTGCTTTTCCGCCACGCCAACGGTAAATGGATTGTTTTGGATCGCCAACAATCATCAACGAGCCTCGTTCACCGTTCAAATCTTCGCTGGAAAGGGAATTGTCGATTAACGGAATCAAGTTTTGCCACTGCATTTCAGAAGTATCTTGGAATTCGTCAATAAAAAAATGACGGTATTTTTCGCCTAAACGTTCATAAATAAAAGGCGCAGGTTGGTTTTGAATTTGTTCGAAAATCAATTTATTGAATTCTGTGATGGATAAAATTCCCTGTTCTTTCTGAATTTTGTTCAATTCATTGCTCAATGTGTTGAGTAAGGAAAGCGGTGTGATATTTTTTAGAAAAGCATCATAAAAATTTTTCTTTTCCATTTTAGTATAAACAGAATTCAAAATTTCAAGCAAATCAGGAATTATACTTTCAATGATAGCGGTATCTTTAGCCGTTTTATTGATTTTTATATCTTCAAATTCGTGATAGGTTTTATTGTTTGGATTGAATTTTTTCTCTTGAATATTAACCAAATGTTTAGGGAAATAACCGCCAGAAAACGACTTGAGGTCAATTCCTTTATTTTTAATTAATGTCAGTGCTTCAATGGCTAAATTGGCACATTCTTCCTCGAGTTGTATGCTAAGTTCAGTGAGTTTATTTTTGATTTCGACAAACTCGGTAATGGTTTTATTGTTAAAATGGGTGATTTCTTCGCGATTATTTTCGTTCAAAATCAACTTACCCGTTTCCATAATTTCTTTGGAAATATCCCATGATTTATCATCATCGGTTTTTTCCATTGTGAAATCTATTAGTAATTTGGTTAAGATTTCATCGTTTCCAGCTTCTGCAATGATAGCATCTACAGCTTCGGTTAACAGATTTTCAGTATCGAGCGAAACATCAAAAGTTATGGGTAAATTTAAATCGTGGGCAAAAGCACGAATTACTTTGTGAGTGAATTTATCAATAGTTGAAATATCAAATGAAGCATAATTGTGAATTAAATTTTTGATAATGCTTTTTGCTTTTTCGGTAATGTTAGCCACACTCAAACCCGTTTCCTTGTGAATATTCTGCATCAAAAGTTGCCCTTTTTCGCTAGGATTTTCTTTTGCAAATTCTGATAAACTTTCCACCACACGACTTTTCATTTCGTGAACCGCTTTGTTAGTAAACGTAATGGCTAGAATATTGCGATAGGCATCTGGTTTTTTGGATAAAAGAATAATTTTCAAATATTCTTTTACCAAAGTATAGGTTTTTCCAGAACCTGCAGAAGCATCATATATGGAGAAAGCTGGTTTTTGCATTGGTTTTTATATTTTAACCCTGTTAGGGTTTCAAACCCTAACAGGGTTTTGTTATCATGTAAACAAAATTCAACTTACTTTCTTCACCATAATAGGTAACTTCAAATTCATCGACTTTTACGGCTCCAATTTTTTCAATGGACTTTTGTGAACGAATGTTGAACGCGCCAATGTGAAAATAGACTTTATCAACATATTGAAAAGCGTAATCTAACATAATTTTCTTTAGTGTTTTGTTGTAATTCTTTCCCCAAAATTTGCGTCCAATGAAAGTGTAGCCAATTAATATGGAGTTTTCTTTTTCGTTATAGTCATAATATCTACTACACCCAATTGTTTCATTGGTTTTGCTATCACGAATTATAAAAGCACCTTTGGAAAGCATTGCACCTTCAAAAAAGTTTTGAAAAACAGCACGTTGATATCGAAGTTTATTAGGATGTTGTTCCCAAAGCAATTCATCATTAGCAACAGCATATAACGCTGAAAAATCAGTTTCTTGGAGTGGAAGCAAATGAATTACATCGTTTTTTAAATCAATTGGCTGAAGATTAAAACTCATTGAGGTTACTATTTATTTTTTTAACGGAATTTTATAAAAATAGTATTTCTTTTTACAAAGTTAAATGTATAAATTTGAATTCAATTTATTAATAACTAAAATAAAAATATCATGGCTTTTGAATTACCACAATTACCTTACGCATACGATGCGTTAGAACCACATATTGATGCTAGAACAATGGAAATCCATCATTCAAAACATCATAATGCATACACTACCAACCTAAATGCTGCCATTGCAGGAACAGATATGGAAGGTAAAACTATAGAAAATATTCTAATTAATTTAGACATGAAAAACATGGCCGTTAGAAATAATGGCGGTGGATTTTATAATCACAATTTATTTTGGAGAATTATGGCGCCTAACGCTGGCGGAAAACCAACAGGAGAATTAGCAGATGCTATTGATGCTGCTTATGGTTCTTTTGAAGAATTCAAAGCGCAGTTTGCCAAAGCTGGTGCAACGCGTTTTGGTTCAGGTTGGGCTTGGCTTTGTGTTCACAAAGGCGGAAAAGTAGAAGTTTGTTCAACGCCAAATCAAGATAATCCATTAATGCCTGACACAGCTTGTGGCGGTTTTCCAATCCTTGGAATGGATGTTTGGGAACATGCTTATTATTTGCATTATCAAAATCGCCGTCCTGATTATATCGAAGCTTTCTTTAATGTAATCAATTGGACTGAAGTCGCTCGATTGTATGCATTAGAAAAATAAAATTTATTTTTAAAAGTTAGAACACCGATTGTGAAAGCAATCGGTTTTTTTATTTAGGAAAGAAGTAAAAAATAAACAGGCGGAATTGCTTCCACCTGTTTGCCCCAAATCTACCATAAACTTAACCTACACTAAATACTATGGTAAAACAAAATTACTTACAACATTTTAAATAATGTTAATTTTTAACGAAAATATATTGGAATGATAGTCAAATGAGAGTGAAACCTTCTTTTTTATTGGTTTTCAAAGTAATATAAAATAAAAAAGGTGAAAATTTCTTTTCACCCTTTTTGCCCCAAATCTACCATAAACTTAACCTACTAATGCTATGGTAAGGTCAAATGTAAGAGGATTTACATTTCCAAAACAAATATTTTAGATGAACTGCACTAAAAATCGTTAAAAGACAAAAAATGTTAAATTTTTAGTAAGCTCGAGCATCTTTTCCTTCATAAAAATTCATAAATGCCTTATTTACAACTCTATTTCCTCCTGGAGTTGGATAGTCACCCGTAAAGTACCAGTCGCCTAAATTTTTTGGGCAAGCAATATGTAAATTCTCTACGGTTTGGAAAATAATTTTTACTTCAGCATTAATGTCTTCTGGATGCAATAATTCAGCAATTTTATTGGAAATTTCAGTGTCGCTAAATGAGGAATAGATTTCGGTTACAAAATTTACTACATCAGCATCTTTTAGGTTTTCCTGAGATTTGCATTTTTTATAAACATCGTCAACGATATGATATTGGTCTCTTTCTTTCAATAATTCAATTGCAGCTTGAAAAGCAACTAATCCTTCCAATTTTGCCATATCAATACCATAACAATCGGGATAACGAATTTGTGGCGCAGAGGAAACAACAACAATACGTTTTGGGTTTAGTCTTCCCATCATTCTGAGAATACTTTTTTTCAAAGTAGTTCCGCGAACAATACTATCGTCAATAATTACCAAATTGTCCGAAGGTTTAATTACGCCATAAGTTACATCATAAACATGAGCTACTAAATCATCGCGACTACTATCTTCGGTAATAAACGTTCTTAATTTAGCGTCTTTTATAGCAATCTTTTCGGTTCTTATTTTTACAGAAAGTATTTCTTCTAGTTTTTCTTTAGTCAATGTTTTTCTGTTGTTCAGGATAAACTGGTTTTTTCTTTGGTTCAGAAAATCATTGGCGGCTTCAACCATTCCATAAAAAGAAGTTTCAGCCGTATTGGGAATAAAAGAAAAAACAGAATTATCAGTATCATTTTCTATTGCATCAAGAACAGCTGGTAAAATCAATTTTCCCAATTTTTTTCTTTCCTGATAAATTTCCGCATCGCTACCACGAGAAAAATAAATACGTTCAAAAGAACAAGCTTTTTTAACGGTCGGGATTATTATTTCTTGTTGAGTAACTGTTCCGTTTTTTTTCACAATTAAAGCATGTCCAGGTTGTAATTCCTGTACTTTTTCAAAAGGAACATTGAACGAAGTTTGTATTACAGGTCTTTCTGAAGCTACCACCACAATTTCATCATCTTCGTAGAAATAGGCTGGACGAATTCCCGCTGGATCACGAAACACAAAAGCATCACCATGGCCTAATAATCCAGCCATAGCATAACCACCATCCCAACCTTTGGAAGCGCGTTTTAAAATTTTGGCAATGTCTAATTTCTCAGCAATAACGGGAGAAGCTTCTCTTTTTGATAATCCGTTATTTTTACATTCTTGGTACAAATCAGTAACTTCATCATCTAGAAAATGGCCTATTTTTTCCATAACTGTGACCGTATCTGCCATTTCTTTTGGATGTTGACCGAGTTCAACTAAACTATTGAAAAGTTCCGTTACATTGGTCATGTTGAAATTGCCTGCTAAAATGAGATTTCGATGCATCCAATTATTTTGACGCAAAAACGGATGCACACTTTCAATACTGTTTTTGCCAAAAGTTCCATAACGTACATGGCCTAAAAACAATTCACCGATATAAGGAATGTTTGCTTTTTGTTTTGCCACATTTTCTTGGTATTCGGGATGAGATGTTAACTCATCATTAATTCTTTCATTGATTTGAGCAAATACATCTTGTATGGCTTGCGCTTGATTGGAACGAACGCGACTGATATATCTTTCACCTGGATCAACATCTAATTTAATGGAGGCAAAACCTGCACCATCTTGTCCGCGGTTGTGTTGCTTTTCCATGAGAAGATACATTTTTTGTATCCCATAAAAAGCCGTACCGTATTTTTCTTTGTAGAATTCTAACGGTTTTTTTAATCGTAAAAGGGCTATCCCACATTCGTGTTTAATGGCGTCGCTCATAGTAGTTGTTGTGTTGTTGTAGTTGTTTGTAATGTGTATTTTTGAATAAAAAATGCCCCGAAATTTCGAGGCATAAATTTATTGTAATTCTATTTCAAATTGTGTTAAAGCTTTGAATTGTTTCAATCGCTCATTCACTTCTTGTTTTGTTAGTGAAAGCATTCTTTCGGTTCCAAATTTCTCAACACAAAAAGAGGCCAAGTTAGAGCCGTGAATAATGGCACTTTTCATATTCTCAAACGAGATATTTTCGCTTTGCGTTATAAAACCAGCAAATCCTCCTGCAAAAGTATCACCTGCACCAGTTGGATCAAAAACTTCTTCTAATGGTAAAGCCGGAGCAAAGAAAACTTCTTTGTTGTGAAATAATAACGCACCGTGTTCTCCTTTTTTAATCACTACATATTTTGGACCCATCGTGTGAATTTTTGCTGCTGCTTTCACCAAAGAATATTCTCCTGATAATTGACGCGCTTCCTCATCGTTGATAGTTATTACATCCACACGTTTTATTACTTCTAATAATTCTGGCAAAGCACAATCCATCCAAAAGTTCATGGTATCTAAAACCACTAATTTTGGTGTTGAAGTCATTTGATCTAAAACCGAACTTTGTACCAATGGATGCAAGTTGCCTAGCATCACTACGTCAGCAGTGGTGAAGTTTTGAGGAACAACTGGTTTGAAATCAGCTAAAACGTTTAGTTCAGTAGCCAAAGTATCGCGAGAATTCAAATCGTTGTGGTATTTTCCACTCCAGAAAAATGTTTTTCCTTCTTTTACTATTTCAAGACCAGAAATATCAATATTTCTAGCGGTCAATAAATCTAAATATTCTTGAGGAAAATCACCACCAACAACCGAAACGATAGCCGATTGTAAATTAAAATGTGAAGCGGATAAACCTATGAAAGTTCCAGCACCACCTAATATTTTATCTGTTTTTCCGAAAGGCGTTTCGATAGCATCAAAAGCAACCGTTCCTACTATTAAAAGTTTGTTCATTCTTTGCGTTTCAAATTAAAGGTGCAAAGATAGGTTTTTAGTTTAAAAGTTTAAAATGGTATGTGGTTTAAGTTTTCATACACTCCTCATACACTATCCATGCTTTATCTATGGAGTATCTATACTTTATCTATAGCATAACATTAACAGAAGACCAATTCTGAAATAGCTATACAAGTTAATTGATGTATTTTTTTCAAATTAAAAAGAAATTGTCTATCGTAAAATTTTGAGAACTTATTGCTTCATGATTTTAAATTCTCGTGATAAGTTCTCTGATTTTACTTTAATCATGTATATGGAGTTTGGTAATTCATTTAAATCAATTGAAATGTCGGTGTCATTGAATCGCTTGTTAATCAAAAGTTGTCCTAAAAGATTATAAACTTCAATATTTTTGATTGTATTACTAGCTGAAATAGTCAAAATAGAACTAACGGGATTTGGGTAATATTTAAAAGATAAAAAATCATTATTATCAACACTTAAATTTAAAGAAACGGTTACAGAAAAAGGTTGACTTCTGCACTGTCCGTTGTCATTCACAGCATAATAAGTAAATCCGTTTTGTAATAGGGTATTTAAAGGCAACGGATTTGTGTCGGCAATGGCATCTTGCGAAGAGGCATACCACAATATAGTAGCTGGACCTACTACAATATCTGCTATTGTACTATTGGCATTAAAAGATTGATTGGCATTTCCAGTTGGGATAGGGAAAGGATTTATGTTAATTGTTAATGCTGAAGTTGTAGCACATTGACCAGCTGTTGGCACAAAAGTGTATGTTGTAGTTTGACTTGAATTTAACTGAGGAGACCAAACACCTATCACACCTTCTTCAGAAATTGTTGGTAAACTAGGAATTGATGCTCCTTCGCAATAGGTGTTATTTAAGTTAAATTGTGGTGTTACACTAAAGAAATCGTGTCCAGAAAAACCCCAACCTTTATTGAAGATTAAATTATTTATAGCCGCTACAGCTTCTGGACCATATTCCATAAATGTAGCACCTAAAACTTTATTATTTGGTGTATTTGGGTTATTGTTCCACCCAATGATAGTTTTAGAATAATTTTTACAATCTAAACCTGAACGATCCAACATTTCCACTAAATTAACATTAGAGTTTAACGCCCAATTACCTAAATTACGGTTGAAATTTTCGGCTTTAAAAAACATTTTTGACATGTCTGTTACATTGGAAGTATTCCAGTTTTCAATGGATGTACTTCCGCCATTGTTAAAAAGAGAAATTGTAGCAAAAGGCGCAGTAAAGCCCACAAAATCAGATCTAAACATACTAGACATATTTGTAACACTAGAAGTATTCCAATTACCAATATTTTGGTTGAATGAGAAAGCTTGATTAAACATATCTGACATATTAGTTACGTTTGAAGTATTCCAATTACCTATGTTTTGGTTAAATGAAATTGCTCCTTTGAACATACCTGACATATTGATTACATTCGCAGTGTTCCAATTGCCTATATTCTGATTGAATGCAGACGGGAAACCAGAAAAAATAGTACTAAAAAACATTTCAGACATATCGGTAACGCTTGCTGTATTCCAATTACCAATATTTCTATTAAATGCCGATGCATCTTTAAACATTTTGCTCATATTGGTTACGTTGCTTGTATTCCAATTACCTATATTTTGATTAAAATTTTGTGCGCCTTCAAACATGCTCGACATATCAGTAACATTAGAGGTATTCCATAAACTTAAAGCTTGGTTAAAACTCTGACAGCCTTTAAACATGCCAGAGAGATTGGTCACGTTTGAAATATTCCATGAATTAATATTGAATGGTGAATTTAATGCTACACTTCCTGAAAACATATTCGCCATACTTGTTACGTTGGATAAATTTGGAATATCCGTTGCATCTACCAATTGAATACCATTTGAAAAAGGATTTATAGAAGTAAATGCATTTTCCATACTTATCCATTCTACAGTTCCCCATTGATTGATTTCCGATATGCTATATGAAAATCCAGCTCCAAGAATTCTTTTAAAATTTTGAGGTTGAATGGTTAAACGAATCCTTGAATCCGCAGGTAAACCTGAAATAGTAACATTTGGTCCCTGAAAAGTACCAGAGCCAGAGGCGGGAGTTGCAGGAGGTAAAGAAACCCAAGAATAGGATACAGGACCAGTTGTAACTGTTCCAAAAGAAATACTTGTATTGCCAAAAAATGGGCTCCAAGTTGAAATAAAAGGTTGTTGAGCAAATGTCACTAAATTCAACAATGACATACAAACGATTAAAGTAAGTTTTGTTTTCATAGTTTTTTCTTGAAATTATTCATAAAAAGTTAACACTGTGATGATTTAACAGAATTTTTACAATCGTTTGACGTAAAAAAATTTTAACTTCAATAAAAATGAAAACTAACCGTTACTAAATTTTATTTCTGATTAACAGAAAACCTCAAACTAGTTTGTGCTTTTATCACAACAACTTCCCTTCTTCCTTTTCATAAAAAGCATCAATCGATAAACTTGTTATCTTTGAAACAATTTAAACTACAAAATAATCTCCTTCCAACTCATTACTTTTCCTAATGTTCGTTCTTGTTGGAACAATCCTGTGTGAACTATTGCCTTACTTTGAATTAAATCGGGTTTTAATTTTTCAAAATAGGTTAATCCTTTAAACATATCTGGCATTATGGTTTCAGTTGCTTTGATTTCAACTAGATTTAGTTCTTCTATTTGAACTCATAATAAAGGTTTTACAGCCATAAATGTGTAACTAATTTTGAAATTACACTATATTCAACTTTGAAAATACACTATAGTTGACTTTGAAAATGCACAGTACTTTATTTTAAAAATGCACAACAGTTTTTACAACAGTTTCTTATCTTCCTTTTCATAAAAAGCATCAATCGATAAATTAGGCAAGCCCGAAGCATAAACGGCTAATTCATCGCAACGTTCGTTTTGAGGATGATTGTTGTGTCCCTTGATCCACTTGAAATCTACTTGGTGTTTTCGATAGACTTTTAGGAAGCGCATCCATAAATCGGGGTTTTTTTTACCAGTGAAGTTTTTCTTTTCCCATCCAAAAACCCATTTTTTTTCCACAGCATCAACTACATATTTGGAGTCAGAAATAACCAAAACTTTCATGTTGGGATTTTTTAGTTTTTCCAAACCTACAATTACGGCTAACAATTCCATGCGGTTGTTTGTTGTAAAACGAAAGCCTTCATAGAATTCTTTTTTGTGATGCGAACCAACCAATTCCATGACTACGCCATAACCACCGTTTCCGGGATTTCCTTTGGCTGCGCCGTCGGTGTAGATGTGGACTTCGTGTTGCATTGTTAAGAGTTACGAGTCAAAAGGTTTTCAATCACTTCGGGGAAATATTGGTATTCTAAAACGTGAATTTTATTGGCAATTTCCTCTGCAGTATGGCAATCTTCGATGTTTACTGATTTTTGAAAAATGAATTCCCCTTCGTCGTAATGCTCGTTTACATAATGGATGGTAATTCCCGTTTCTTTTTCATGATTTTCCAAGATGGCTTGATGAACATGCATTCCATACATTCCTTTTCCACCATATTTTGGCAATAAAGCTGGGTGAATATTGATAATTTTATTGGGATACTTTGCTACAATAGTTTCTGGAAACTTCAAAAGAAAACCAGCTAAAACAATTAAATCGGGTTGTGAGGATTTTATTTTTTCCAAAACCACACCTTCTATAAGTTCCTCTTTGTTAAAAACAAAAGATGGAATGTTGTGGGATTTTGCTTTTTCCAACACTTTGGCGTTGGCATTGTTACAAAACACGCCAACAAAAGCAACTTTATCGTTGTTTTTGAAGTAGTTAACGATATTGTCCACATTAGAGCCATTGCCCGAGGCAAAAAATAAAATCCTTTTCATGTAAAAATCAGATTGGTTAGCACAAAAAAAAGAATAATAACTTGAATTAAAACCATGATTATGTAAGATTTTGAAATAATTTTTTTATTTTCGTATTCACATTTAGTAACAAAAATGTTGTTTTAAAATAAAGTTTTTTATTTTTGCCAACAATTTAAAATTTAAAATTAGAAATTATGTCAGACATTGCATCAAGAGTAAAAGCGATTATCGTAGACAAATTAGGCGTTGACGAAAACGAAGTTGTAACAGAAGCAAGCTTCACAAATGATTTAGGCGCTGATTCACTAGACACAGTTGAGCTTATCATGGAGTTCGAAAAAGAATTTGATATTCAAATTCCAGACGACCAAGCAGAAAATATTGCTACTGTAGGTCAAGCTATTTCTTACATCGAGGAAGCTAAAAAATAATAATTAAATTACCCGTGAAGAATTTCTGTTTTTCACGGGTTTTTATTATTTTTAATGAAAGAAAAACAGATTGATATTCAATCTCAAAAATATTGAAATACCCCTGTCTCTTTAATGATTTAATTTGAAGATTACATGGGTATTATTTGTTTAAATACAGTTGAAAAAATAACATTATGACATTAAAGCGAGTTGTAGTAACAGGATTGGGAGCACTTACTCCTATTGGGAACAATATTCAAGAATATTGGGATGCTCTTATAAACGGCAAAAGTGGTGCTGCTCCAATTACCTATTACGATACCGAAAAACACAAAACCAAGTTTGCTTGCGAAGTAAAAAACTTCAATATTGAAGATTTTATGGATCGCAAAGAAGCTCGAAGAATGGATAAATTCGCTCAATATGCTGTTGCTGCTAGTGAAGAAGCCATTAAAGATGCCGGAATTACAGCTGATAATGTTAACAAACATAGAGTAGGTGTAATTTGGGGCGCAGGAATTGGCGGGTTAGAAACTTTTCAAGATGAGGTTATCAGTTATGCACAAGGAGATGGAACACCAAGATTCAATCCTTTCTTTATTCCAAAAATGATTGCTGATATTGCTCCTGCTCATATTTCGATGCGCAATGGTTTTATGGGACCTAATTATACTACTGTGTCTGCTTGTGCGTCTTCTGCCAATGCTTTGATTGATGCCTTTAACTACATTCGTTTAGGAATGTGTGATGTTATTATTTCTGGAGGTTCAGAAGCGGCTGTAACTATTGCAGGAATGGGAGGATTTAACTCCATGCAAGCTTTGTCAACAAGAAATGAAAGTCCAGAAACCGCTTCAAGACCATTTGATGCGACACGTGACGGATTTGTTCTTGGTGAAGGTGCTGGAGCTTTGGTTTTAGAAGAATACGAACATGCAAAAGCGCGTGGTGCCAAAATATATTGTGAAGTTGGTGGTGGCGGAATGTCATCTGATGCGTATCACTTAACAGCACCACATCCAGAAGGAATTGGTGTAATTGCTGTTATGGAAAACACTTTGCGTGATGCTGGAATGAAACCCGAAGATATTGACCACATCAATACTCACGGAACATCAACACCACTTGGAGACGTAGCCGAATTGAAAGCCATTACGGCGGTTTTTGGTAGTCATGCCAAAAACATTAATATCAATTCAACCAAATCAATGACAGGTCATTTACTTGGAGCTGCTGGAGCTATAGAAGCTATTGCCTCCATTTTAGCAATGAAACATGGTATTGTTCCTCCAACAATTAACCATACTGTTGTAGATGAAAATATAGATCCAAGTTTAAATTTGACCTTGAACAAAGCACAAAAAAGAGAGGTTAAAGTAGCCATGAGTAATACTTTCGGATTTGGAGGTCACAATGCTTGTGTCTTATTCAAAAAATTAGAAGCTTAAAATTAGATGAAAATTCTAAAAAATATATTTAAAAATTCCCGTTCAACTGAGGACGGGATTTTTTTTGACGAAATTCAAAAAGTTATCGGATTTAAACCTGGAACCATAATTTATTACCAAAAAGCATTTACGCATCGCTCTACCAATAGAATGGATTTGAAAGGAAATCCAATGAATTATGAACGATTAGAATTTCTAGGTGATGCGATGTTGAGTTCAGTTATTGCGGCCTATTTATACAACGAAGCACCAGCAGGTGATGAAGGTTATTTGACCAAAATGCGGTCTAAAATAGTGAGTCGTGAGCATTTAAACGAATTAGGAAGGGATTTAAATCTCATCCGATTTGTTGAGAGTAAAGTACCTATGAGTCATTTTGGAGAAAATATTCATGGTAACATTTTTGAAGCTTTAGTTGGCGCTATTTTTCTAGACAAAGGATATGATTACTGTCAAAAATTTATTCAAAGAAGTGTCATTGTTCCCTATGTTGATATTGCCAAATTAGAAGGAAAAGTAATCAGTTATAAAAGTTTGCTGATAGAGTGGTGCCAAAAAGAAAAAAAATCCTTTAACTATGATGTTTTTGATGATGATGGGATTGATGGGCAAAAATATTTTGGCGTAAAATTGAGTATAGACAATAAAGTAATTGCCAAAGCCAGAGCCACTTCAAAAAAGAAAGCAGAGGAAAAAGCATCACAACGTGCCTATTTTGTGTTTCAAGAAAAAATTAACAATAAACTATAAATATTCCTAAAACTATAACGTTTTCGTTCACAAAATAACGTTAACACACTATCGGTTTAGTAAAAATATAGGACAGATATAGTATATTTACAACTTATTTTAGAGTGAAATGATTGTTCATAAAATGAGTTTGGATGAAATGGAAAAAGCTATTTATCAATTAGTAGCCATCCATACTTCCTTGGAAGATTATCGATTAGCCTATTTCATTAATCAAAATCTGCCTATAAATTTGAAAAAGTGTCATAGCAATATTCAAATTAGGAGCAAAGAAGGAGAAGCCCAATTGTCACGATTTGAATATGAAGATGAAAAGAAAAATGTTTTATGGAATTTAGTTCAAAATAAAAGTAGTATAACAAACCTACCAGAAAGTAATAGTCAAGATTTATTTGCCAATAGCAACAGTAAATTTTCCTCAAAAATTTATTTGCTGCCCGAATTTAAAAAAGTCGATTACTTTTTGAAAATAGAAAATGAGGAAGACGATGTAGATATTACAACAATAACCAACCTCATTAATAAAATTGAAAGAGTAAGTATCGTTTATAACATAGAATTACAAACAATAAAATCAAAAAATAATTTAATTTTTTAAGTATAATGCCAACAAGAAAAAAAACTAAAATTGTAGCCACACTTGGTCCTGCTTGCAGTTCCAAAGAGGTTATAAAAAAGATGATAGATGCTGGAGTAAATGTGTTTCGTATTAATTTTTCACATGCTGATTACGCTGATGTAAAAGAGCGAATAGACATTATCAGAGAATTAAATGAAGAATTTGGATACACCACAGCTATTTTAGGAGATTTACAAGGTCCAAAATTGCGTGTTGGAGTGATGAAAGAAGATGTAGTCGTAAATCCAGGCGATTTGATAACTTTTCAAACTGCCGAAGATGTTCCTGGAACAGCCGAAAGAGTTTACATGAACTACAAAGAATTTCCAAGAGATGTAAATCCGGGAGAAAAAATATTACTCGACGACGGAAAATTGATGTTTGAAGCATTGGAAACTAACAGAACCACAGAAGTGTTGTGTAAAGTAATTCAAGGCGGACCATTAAAGTCAAAAAAAGGGGTAAACCTGCCGAATACTAAGGTTTCTCTACCTGCTTTAACTAAAAAAGATATTAAAGATGCGCTATTTGCTATTGAGCAAAAAGTGGATTGGATTGCCCTTTCATTTGTTAGAACACCAGCAGATTTAGAAGAATTACAAGATTTGATTGCAAAACATTCCGAATATAAAATTCCGATTGTAGCTAAAATTGAAAAGCCAGAAGCGGTAGAAAACATAGATAAAATTGTAGCGTTCTGCGACGGTTTAATGGTTGCTCGTGGCGATCTTGGAGTGGAAATTCCAGCACATGAAGTGCCATTAATTCAAAAGAAATTAATCCACAGAGCCAAAACAGCTCGTATCCCAGTTATTGTGGCCACACAAATGATGGAAACCATGATTACTAGTTTAACACCAACTCGTGCTGAGGTGAATGACGTAGCCAATTCTGTGATGGATGGTGCTGATGCTGTAATGCTTTCGGGTGAAACATCGGTTGGAAATTATCCAGTGGAAGTTATCCAAAAAATGACCCAAATTATTGAAGCGGTTGAAGACTCTCCACTAATTAATGTGCCACAAAATCCACCTCACGTTAGAACAAAACGTTACATCACAAAATCTATTTGTTATCACGCAGCTACTATGGCAAATGATATCAAAGCCAAAGCCATTTCTACATTAACAAACAGTGGCTATACTGCTTTTCAAATTTCGGCGTGGCGACCAAAAGCACATATTTTAGTATATACTTCCAACAAGAAAATTCTAACGCAATTGAGTTTGCTTTGGGGTGTAAATACATTTTTTTATGATAAATTTGTCAGTACAGACGATACGGTTGATGATATCAATCAAATCGCCAAAACAAAAGGATATGTAAAAAAAGGAGATATGTTAATCAATCTAGCTGCAATGCCTGTGGCTGATAAAGGAATGGTAAACACCTTGAGAATATCTGAAATAGAATAGTTTTTTATTTTTTAAAATTAAATAATATGAATTCAAACAATCCATTTTTTAAAACAAAATCGTTTAAAGAAAATAACGAGGTAACACACAATGCTACTGTCATTGATTACAATGATACTATGACTGTTTCGGGAACTATAAACAAGAGTTTCCTAATGTTGATTTTGTTAGTTGCCAGCGCAGCCATTACTTGGATTATGACTACTAATGGACAAAATCCAATGGCTCTAACTATTGGTGGTGCTATTGTTGGATTTGTACTCGTTCTTATTGCCACTTTCAAACCTCAATATTCTACTTTTTTAGCGCCAGGTTATGCTATTTTTGAAGGATTATTTATTGGTGGTATTTCAGCTATTTTTGAAGTGATGTATCCAGGAATTGTGATACAAGCCGTGAGTTGCACTTTTGTGACTTTTATGGTTTGCTTCGGACTTTATAAATACGAAATAGTAAAAGTTAACGAAAAATTTCGATCGGTAGTTATTGCTGCTACATTAGCTATTGCTACTTATTATTTAATTTCTTGGTTATTGACTTTATTTACAAGCTTTCAACCAGTGCATTATGGAAATTCCTTAATGAGCATTGGAATTAGCGTTATTGTGATTGTGGTTGCAGCACTAAATTTATTTCTAGATTTTGACCAAATAGAAAAAGGAGTTGCCCAAAAAATGCCAAAATACATGGAATGGTATGGTGCAATGGGATTAATGATAACCCTAGTTTGGTTATACATCGAATTCCTAAGATTACTTTCTAAAATTTCGAGTAGAGATTAATTTTTAGATAAATAGTTAGTAATAAAAAAAGCGTTTCAAAATTTTTGAAACGCTTTTTATTTTTATCAGTAAAAATACTTATGCTGCAATTTTTTCAAAAGCTATAAAGTTTGTCAATTTCCCTTTTTTGTCAAAAACAGGGTAACCTTTAATGTGGCATTTATACAACGAACCGTCTTTACAATAATTAAAAATAGTTTGACTGAATGGTTTTTGTTCTTTAACCGCAATGCTTATTGCTTTTGACACCTTCGGATCAGTAAGTTTTCCTTGGAACATTTTTGGGGAATTACCAATAACTTCAATTGGTTTATAACCGTTCATGGCTATAATATTTTGAGAAGCAAAAACAATTTTCAATTTAGTGTCAGTAACTACAATAACATTTTCATCTAACAGTTCGTTTTGAAAATTCCAATTTTCATTCCATTTATTGACTTTTGAAATTTTTGTAAGACTTGCAACATCGGGAAGTGAAATTCTATATTTATCAAAAGCAGATAGAAAAAATTCCCAACTAATTAAAGGATACTGTTTGATAGACATTGTTTTGTGATATTTGTCAACAGCTATTTCATATTCTTTAAATTCAAGCATTTTATGATTTTTTTGACAAAAATACTTTTTTTGTTTAAAATTTAGCAATCAATATGAAGTTTAACTTTTGTTGAACTATAATTAAAACTCAAACTTCAACTGCACTACAACCGTCTTTTTGATTTCGGTATTCAAATTATTTAAAGAAATCCCAAGCAACCGAACCGATTCTTTCATGCGTTCTTGATACAAGAGTTCTTTTGCCGTTTCCAAGAGCAATCCTCTATCGGAAATGAAGTAAGGCAAGGTTTTGCTTCGTGTTTGTGTTGTAAAATCGCTGTATTTTATTTTTAAGGTTACGGTTTTTCCTGAAATATTATATTTTTTTAAACGCTTTTCTAGTTCGTTGGCAATTCGCTCAAGTTTTTCAAGCATAAAAATTTCTGAAGTCAAATTTTTATTAAAAGTATGTTCAGCTGCGACTGATTTTGTAATTCTATTGGGTTTGACTTCGCTGTTGTGAATGCCACGCACAATGTTGTAGAAATGCAAACCGCTTTTGCTAAAATGTTCTTCAAGAAATTCCCTCGATTTTGATTTTAAATCTTTTCCGGTAAAAATTCCTAGATGATACATTCTGTCTCGTGTGACTTTCCCAATGCCATAGAATTTTTTGATGTCTAAGTTTTCTAAAAACGACTCCACTTCTTCTGGATTAACTGTTTTTTGTCCATTGGGTTTGTTATAATCACTGGCAATTTTGGCCACAAATTTATTCACCGAAATTCCAGCGGAAGCTGTAAGCCCAACCTCTTCAAATATCCGTTTTCTAATTTCTTGTGCAATGAGTGAAGCACTAGGATTTCCTTTTTTATTTTGGGTAACATCAAGATAAGCTTCATCAAGAGACAACGGTTCTACCAAATCAGTGTAGTCATTGAAAATTTTTCTAATCTGTTTGGAAATTTCTTTGTAGCGTTCAAATCGAGGTCGTACAAATAGCAAATCAGGACAATTTTTTTTGGCTTGAATACCACTCATCGCACTTCTCACACCAAATTTTCTCGCTTCATAACTAGCAGCAGAAACTACACCACGAATTTCGCTTCCGCCAACAGCCAATGGCTTTCCCTTCAATTCAGGATTGTCCATTTGCTCTACTGAAGCGTAGAAAGCATCCATGTCAACGTGAATAATTTTTCGCAAAGAAATCGGTTCAGCCATATCACAAATTTATAGTATCTTTCGATAAAATTTGTGTCTAATGATAGAAATAGAACGAAAGTTTTTAGTCCTTTCCAATGCTTTTATAGACGAAGCATTTGAAAAAAAAAGAATTGTTCAGGGATATATTAGTACGGTTCCAGAACGGACTGTTCGTGTTCGCATTAAAGCTGACAAAGGCTATATCACCATCAAAGGAGAAAGTACTAACAACGGAACGACACGATTGGAATGGGAAAGAGAAATAAGCTTAGCCGATGCTGAGGCGTTACTTTCAATTTGCGAAAGCGGAACAATTGATAAAATTCGCCACGAAGTGAAAGTGGGAAATCATATTTACGAAGTGGATGTTTTTTCAGGAGAAAATGAAGGATTGATTATGGCTGAAATAGAATTACAATCGGAAAACGAAGCTTTTGAAAAACCACATTGGCTAGGTAAAGAAGTAACCAACGATGAACGATTTTACAATGCTTATTTGAGTAAAAATCCTTTTAAAACTTGGAAAGATTAATTAACGATTTCTAATTTCACTATAACAACTCCAGAATTTTTGTTGGAAGTAATATCCATAAAAGCTCTTCTGCTTAAATCGATTTCTCGAACTTTTGAAAATGGTCCGCGATCTGTAATTTCAACAATTACAGATTTGCCGTTTGCTTCGTTAGTTACTCTTACTTTCGTTCCAAAAGGTAATTTTTTATGAGCTGCAGTGTATTTATTATTGTCAAATCTTTTTCCGCTAGCGGTTCTTTTCCCATTGAATTTATTGTGATAGTAGGAAGCGTGAGCATTTTTTTTGATTTGTTTTACAACACCATTTTGAAATAATAGTTCAAGCGAATCTTGTTCTGTTAATGGAAATTCAGGAGCAAGAGAGTCTTTTTTAATAATAGTAAAAGTTGCATTCTCTTTTGATTCTACAACCTTCGGCTTTTCTGTTTTTTTTTCTTGAGCTTTATCTTTTTGTTGCCCATAGGCAAATGAAAAACAGGAAGACAAGATCGTAATTACAGTGGCTAAAAAGAGAATTGTTATTTTATTATTCATTTTGAATTTTTTAAAACATAAACAGATTTGCAAAAATCATACCTAGATAAAAAAAGCCCTTTTCAGGACTTAAATTTTATTTTTTTAACCACAAACTCCAAGGAATCCTGCTCAAGATTAAGAGTAAACCAATACCATAAAAAACAGCAATTGATTTAAATTTAGCCGTATTGGTTTCTGCTTTTTTATGTTTGGACCAACCAATGGTTATTAAAATTATAGCAATTATATTGGTTAAAGGATGTTCTAGTGAAGTAAGTCTTAAGGCCGCATCTTTCATTAATCCAAATGCCTCAGAACCTAATGGAGAAACAAAATAAAGAATCAATCCTACTACTAATTGAATGTGCGTAGCTATTAATCCAAATAGAGCAATTTTTCTGTCTTTGGCGGTGAATTCTCTTTTTGATGTCATTCCCATAAAGGAATTTGCAACAGCAAAAACCAATAATAATAATGCTAAATAAGCCCAACCTGAATGGAATTTTTGGATAAAATGATACATTGTTTTCTTTTTATAAAAACAAATATAACGAAAAACTCATAAAAAAACGGCAAACCGAGTTGCCGTTTTAACATTTATTTAGTACTTAAATAATATTCCAGCAGCTTGTTTGTGGAACTGTCATGGGGATTTATTTTTTTTGAATTTATTTCATCCAATATCGAATTGGCTAATTGTTTTCCCAATTCAACACCCCATTGATCATAACTAAAAATGTTCCAAATGACACCTTGTACAAAAATTTTGTGTTCGTATAAAGCGACTAATGAACCAAGTGTTTTTGGGGTTAATTTTTGAATTAAAAAAGTGTTTGTGGGTTTGTTCCCTTCAAAAACTTTAAAAGGCAATAAGAAAGCAGCTTTTTCAGACGAAACGCCTTGTTTGTCAAATTCGGCTTGAACTTGCGCTGCTGTTTTACCATTTAGCAAAGCTTCCGTTTGTGCAAAAAAGTTGGACATCAATTTGTCATGATGATCATGGTTGCCATATAAAGGTTGAACAAAACCAATAAAATCGGTAGGAATTAATTTTGTTCCTTGATGAATTAGTTGAAAAAAAGCATGTTGTGAGTTGGTTCCAGGTTCACCCCAAATAATAGTTCCCGTTTGATAATTTACAGGTTTTCCATCACGACTAATGCTTTTTCCGTTGCTCTCCATGATGCCTTGTTGCAAGTAAGGCGCGAGTTTTTGTAAATATTGGGTGTAAGGAATTAACGCTTCGCTTTCGGCACCAAAAAAGTTATTGTACCAAATGCTTAATAATGCTAAAACAACAGGGATATTTTGGTCAAAAGATTCATTTTTGAAATGTTCATCCATTTCGTTTGCGCCTTTCAATAAATCATCAAAATTTTCGAAACCAACGGCTAAACAAATAGATAAACCAACGGCACTCCAAAGTGAAAAACGTCCACCAACCCAATCCCACATCGGGAAAATATTGTCTGGATTGATGCCAAATTCGGTTACTTTTTGAATGTTAGTAGAAACGGCTACGAAATGTTTTGCAACATCATTTTGCGAAGCAGATTTTAAAAACCATTCACGAATTGTTTCAGCGTTTGAAAGTGTTTCTTGTGTGGTGAAAGTTTTTGAAGCAATCACAAAAAGTGTCGTTTCAGGATGTATTTTTTTTATTACTTCGTTTACATGATCACCATCAACATTGGAAACAAAATGAACATTTAAATGATTTTTATAGAATTGTAACCCTTCGACAACCATAGCTGGGCCAAGGTCTGAACCACCAATTCCGATATTGACAACATCAGTAAAAGGTTTTCCTTTATATCCTTTTCTTATTCCTGAAATAACTTCGTTGGAGAAGTTTTTCATTTTGTTTTTTACTTCAAAAATTTCAGGGATTACGTTTTTTCCATCTACCAAAACCGTAGCGTTTTCTGGAGCACGCAAAGCCGTGTGAAGCACTGCTCTATTTTCGGTTTGATTGATGTTTTCGCCATCGAAATAACTGGCTATAGCTTGTTTTAAATTTAACTCTTTTGCTAAATCTTGAAGCAAACCAAACGTTTCTTGATTGATACAATTTTTAGAATAATCAATTAAGAAATCTTGCCATTGAATAGAAAATTTTTCAGCTCTTGAAGTATCATTGGCAAACATTTCTTTGGTGGAAACAGTTGCCATTTGAGTGTAATGTTGTTTTAATTTTTTCCAAGCTTCTGTGCTTGTCGGATTTACAGTTGCTAACGCCATGCTTTTGAATTTGAAAAGCAAATTTACAACTATTGATGGGAAAAAGTAAAAGAATAATTTACGCTAACGTTGTAGTGAGAAAATATTTTTTTAAAAGTTAGTTTTTGAACTTCAAGGAAGCCGTGCTGTCTAATACTTTTTTAAGTGGGGTAATTTCTGCTAGGAATTTTTGCTTGTATTTGGAATCCATAGGAGTTGATGTTGGTAATTTTAAACGTAACGCATCTACTTGTACACCATTTTTCCAAAAACGATAACAAACGTGTGGACCAGTTGCCAAACCTGTACTTCCTACTTTGCCGATAACTTGTCCTTGTGTCACTCTTTGTCCACGGCGAACTAATATTTTGGACATGTGAAGGTATTGCGTTGCATACATTCTGTCGTGTTTTACTTTTACAAAATTTCCATTTCCTGTGGTATAACCTGCTTGTTCCACAACGCCTGCAGCAGTAGTCATAATGGGCGTTCCTGTTGGCGCTGCATAATCGGTACCATTATGCGCTTTCCATCTTTTTTGTACTGGGTGAAATCGGTTTTTGGTATATCGCGAAGTGATGTTTATAAATTTCAAAGGAGCTTTTAGGAAAAAGTTTTTAAGCGTTTTTCCTTCTTCGTCATAGTATTGCTGTTTGCCAGAACTTCCGTCTGGAGTGAAAGGGAAAGCGTAAATATTTTTCCCTTTATATTCAAAAAAAGCGGCTTTCAAACTATCAACGCCATCGTAAATAGTATCATTGATGTAGCGTTCGGTAAAGGTTAATCCAAACTTATCTCCTTTTTGTAGTTTAAAAAAGTCAATAGACCAAGCATATATTTTCGCGATTTTTGAAGCTAAAGCTGGATCGACTTTCTCGTTCGCCAATGTTTCGGAAAGTGAACCATTCAAAGCGCCAGCAATGGTTCGTGTTTTATATTTTAAAGGGCGTGTTTTTTTATTGGCTACAATTGAGTCTCTAAAATCAATGACGTAATAATTTAGTTTATCAGGTTGATATACAAAAACTTGAATTTTGTTGGTTTTGTCTTTGCTACGAAGAATGGTATAGGGTTTCCCTTTGCGAATGGTTCTTACATCAAAAGTGTCTTTTACTTTGGCAACAATGTCGTAAACTTCCTTTCCGTTTAGATTTTGCTTTTCTATCAAACTACCAAAAGTATCTCCAGATTTTATGGTATCATTGACCACATTAAAATCATGTAGATTGAATCCAAATTCCACCAATTTTGGTTTCGGTTTTGGAACTATTATTTCTATTTCTTCGGTTTTATTACAAGAGAATAAGACGAAAGTAAGAAGAAAAAATAAGGAAATTTTTTGGCGGATTTTTGACATTGTTCAACGCTATAATCCTTCTCCCCAATTTTTTAACTCTTCTTCACTCCACAAATCTGGGAAAAATATCCTTCTTTGGTATTTTGGATGCATGTATTTTTTCCAATCGCTTCCGCCAGTTGCTTCACCAGAACCTTGTCCGCTTTCAATGTATTTTTTGGCAGCATTTAAATGTCCCATTACCCAAGTAATATTTACAGTGTAATCATAATGACGCATAGCATTGACTAAAGCTTCATTTTTTTGATCTTCAAGAGGTAATTGCTTGAATTTTTGCCAAATGTTTATGGTGTTATATTCCTCCATGTAACGGAGAAATTCTTCTTTATACTTTTTTTCAAAATTTATTAAAAGCGCGCTTTTTTCTCCAGTATTATAATCTTTTCCCGCAGCTTGCCAATATAAATGTTCAAAAGCATGAGAATAAGGAGTGTTTCTGTCGATTGATGCTCTAAATCGATAATCGATAAGGTTGATTAAATCGGTAGATGAAAATTCAATAAGTCTGTATTGTGCACTTTGAAATCCACTTGCTGGCGTCAAAGTATTTCTAAACTTCATGTACTGCGCTACTTCCATTCCGTCGCCCATGATGTCAAATGAAGTAGTCAACATATCAAAATAACGACTAATTCTTCTCAATTTTTCAGTAAAGAAATCAGTTTTTGGATTTTCTGTATGACACAATTGGTCAATTTCCCAAAGTATCATTTTAAACAATAATTCATTGACTTGATGGTACATAATAAAAACCATTTCGTCTGGCAGAACGGTTCTTTGTGTTTGAAGATTCAGTAAAGCATCTGTTTGTATATAATCCCAGTATGTAATTGGTTTTGACCAAAGCAATCCTTCAAGATGGGTTTCTGTTTTTTGATTGATAGCTTCAAATTTTTGTTCTAAAGCATCTAGTGTTGTGTTGTAGTTTGTTGTGTTGACGTTCATTATTATTATTTTTTAACCATAAATGGATTTTTTAATCCTTTGAAATTTTCTAAGTCAGCTTTTATAGAACCGACCACTAAGTCAGCTTTTATTCGAAGCGGAATTTTATTTTCATCATCTGAAATCCATACCATTAGACTTTCCTGTTCTTTAAAAACTCTACCAGATTGAACAAGCGGT
Source organism: Flavobacterium sp. RSB2_4_14 (assembly GCF_051547085.1). Lineage (NCBI taxonomy): Bacteria > Pseudomonadati > Bacteroidota > Flavobacteriia > Flavobacteriales > Flavobacteriaceae > Flavobacterium > Flavobacterium sp. RSB2_4_14. Next base: position 334,933 of record NZ_JBPTTL010000001.1, on the reverse strand, counting down.
CTAAAAATCATGGTTGGAGCAGTACCAAATTTAGTTTTTATATTCTCTCTACCTATAAATTTTAACTTAAACTTAAAAACTTCATCATCAAAAAACATATCAACTACTATTGACTCTCCAACGTTTAATTTATCAATATTGGGATGATTTCTCAAGTAGTAAAAAGCTGAAATGATATCCTGAACATTTTCTGTAACAGAAAAAGTGTTTTCGGTTTTGCTTTTATAATTTTTCACCAAGACTTTATTCGTAGCTTGATTAAAAAATCCTTCTTGGTCTTTTGTATAACCACCTTCGTCAATTTTTCTAACAAATTGATAAGGCTTGTTTGTTACTTTGTCAAAATAACTTTCATAATTATCATCTACTTTAAAAAAGAAACGGGACATTCCCACAGTGTATCCTTTTCCAATAGCGTGATATACTTTTTTATTATTTTTTACGGCATCTTGAATTTCGAGTGTTGCATAGCCCGCATTTATAAAACCATAATGAATTCTGAATTTAAACCATTCACCAGAGTCATAGGCTTCTGGTTTTTGATAATCAAAACTCACCGTCATAAAAAGCAATAGGAGGAAGAAATATTTTTTCACAGTATTATTTGTTTTTTATGAGCATGTGCAATATTCGTTCCAAATGTATTAAAACAAAAAAACTCAGTCAAATTAAAGACCGAGTTTTTATGCTATTAACCAACCAAAAAACTATAAATTATGAAAATTTATCCAAAAAGTTGAGGAAACCACTCCTCGTTTTTGAGAGGACAAATATAATTCATGCTGTTGCATTATTACAAGCAAAAAATCGACTTTAACACAAATTTAATAAACATAAGGTCTTTTAGTGGTCTTTTTTTAAATTATTAGCAACAAATAATAAAATTTACAAAGTTCCTCTCAAAGCTTGTTCACGTTCAATAGACTCAAATAAGGCTTTAAAATTCCCTGCGCCAAATCCTTTTGCACCCATTCTTTGAATGATTTCAAAAAACAAGGTTGGTCTGTCTTCCACAGGTTTTGTAAAAATTTGTAGTAAATACCCATCTTCATCTGCATCAACTAAAATGGAAAGTCTTTGCAATTCTTTGATGTCTTCTTTCATCATGTCTTTATGTACTCCTAAACGCGCTGGGATTTCATCATAATAGGCTTGTGGTGGTGGTGGAAGAAACTCTACACCACGAGCTTTCAATCCAGAAACAGTTTTGATAATATCATCTGTTGCAACCGCTAAATGTTGTACACCTGAACCTTCATAAAAATCAAGGTATTCTTCAATTTGTGACTTTTTATTTCCTTTGGCAGGTTCGTTTATCGGGAATTTAATTCTTCCGTTTCCATTACTCATTACTTTACTCATCAATGCTGAATATTCAGTATGAATTTGAGTGTCATCAAAAGACAAAAAGTTTTCAAATCCCATAACATCTTCATACCATTTTACCCATTGGTTCATTTCGCCCCAACCTACATTTCCTACCATATGATCTACATATTTTAGTCCAAGCGGTTCTGGGTTATATTCCGATTTCCATTCCACAAATCCTGGTAAAAAGATGCCGTTATAATTTTTTCGTTCTACAAATATGTGCACGGTTTCACCATAAGTATATATTCCAGAACGAACTACTTCACCGTGTTCGTCTTTTTCAACTGTTGGTTCCATAAAAGGTTTTGCACCACGTTTTGTGGTTTCTTCAAATGCGGAAGTTGCATCTTCTACCCAAAGAGCAATCACTTTTACACCATCACCATGTTTTTTTAAATGTTCATTGATAGGCGAACTACTATTTAAAGGAGTTGTAAGCACTAAACGGATTTTGTCTTGTTTTAAAACATAACTCACAGAATCTCTTGAGCCAGTTTCTAAACCTCTATAGGCATGGGATTGAAAACCAAATGCGGTTTTGTAAAAATGGGCTGATTGTTTTGCATTTCCAACATAAAATTCTACATAATCTGTTCCTAAAAGTGGCAAGAAATCTTGTGCGCCACTAAATATTTTTTCTAGTCCGTATTCAACGGATTTTACTTCTTTACTCATTTTTTTAGTATTAAAATAAAAGTATTAAGAATTAAGACAAAGCTTTTTCAAAAATAACTTTTAATGATTTTATTAATTTTAATTTTTACTCCAACCAAGATTGGAAATATTTGTCGTCAGCTATTTTCATAGCGTCTTCTGTAACCATAAGAGGTTTGAAAGTATCTACCATTACTGCCAATTCTAATGTTTCTTTTTTACCAATACTTCTCTCTGCCGCACCTGGATGTGGACCATGAGGAATTCCTGCTGGATGCAATGAAATATTTCCTGGCGCTACATCATTTCGGCTCATAAAATCACCATCAACATAATACAACACTTCATCAGCATCAATATTACTATGATTATAAGGCGCTGGTATTGCTAATGGATGGTAATCATAAAGACGTGGTACAAAAGAACAAACTACAAAAGCAGTTGTTTCAAATGTTTGGTGAACTGGAGGCGGTAAGTGAATTCTACCTGTTAACGGTTCAAAATCATGGATAGAAAAGGCATAAGGATAGTTGTAACCATCATAACCAATCACATCAAAAGGGTGAGTGGCATAAACCATTTCGAAAATTTCGTCTTTCTTTTTTAATTTGATAATGAATTCTCCTTTTTCATTGTTAGTTTCTAATTCATAAGGACGACGTATATCTCTTTCACAAAATGGGGAATGCTCTAGTAATTGCCCGAACCAATTGCGATATTGTTTTGGAGTATAAATTGGCGCATGTGATTCTACTATGAACAAACGATTGTCCTCAGTATCAAAATCAATTTTGTATATAATTCCACGAGGAATAATGAGATAATCACCATATTTGAAATCAAGATTGCCATAGATTGTTCTTAATTTACCCGAACCTTTATGAATGAATATCATTTCATCAGAGTCGGTATTTTTATAAAAATAATCTGTGGTAGATTTTCTTGGTGCTGCAAGTACGATATGTAAATCGGAATTGGTTAAAACTATTTTTCTACTTTCTAAGAAATCGTCTTGTGGTGCTACATCAAATCCTTTTAATTTATATGATTGAATGTTATTTGTTTTAGCAATTTTTGGTGCTACGCTATATTGAGAACGTATTTCTTTTACTTGCGTTGGACGGTGTTCGTGATACGAATTAGTTGACATTCCGTCAAAACCAACTGTACCAAAAAGTTGTTCATAGTACAAATCTCCGTTTGGTTTTCGGAATTGTGTATGACGTTTTGGGGGAATATTTCCAAGTTTATGATAAAAAGGCATAAAATTTTTGAATTAAGATTTTTGAATTAAGATTTTTAATTTCAACAAACAAAAATACCTTCACTCAGGATTTCTCTTGATGAGGAATTTTAAATGAATTAATAAGTCATCCCATTTTTTCACCTAACAAATATCGGTAAAATATAAATTCTGTAAATGATTATTATTAAATTTTTAATAAACAAAAAGGCATTAAAAAATTGATTTTGCAATTCTTTAATGCCTTTTTTGTATTTTATTATTGTTTTCTATCTCGCTTTTTTGAAGCTGTAGGCATAAATCAATGCGTGTAATGCTGCAAACATTAAAGAAAAATAGAACAAGAATGAATCTTCAATATTTGGATCTGCATGGTGAACGAAGGCAATTACAATTAACGCTATGACCATTCCTTGTCCAGAACCAGCAACAGTTTTGTAACTTTTTAAACTGAAATTTCCTTTGTTTAATACACTATTTTTCATTCCATAAAACAAATACAAATCAAAACCAATCATCATCCACACAATTAGACGAATCCAAGTGTCTAATGGTAAAAACACCATCATAAATAAACAAACCAAAACACCTGCAATAGGCACGAAAGGAACAAATGGAGTCCTGAATGCTCTAGGCGCTTCGGGCATTTTCTTTCTCATTATTAATACTCCAATACAAACTAAGATAAATGCAAACAAAGTTCCAATACTAGTCATTTCACCAACTACTCTTGCAGGAACAAACGCAGCGAATAGACTTACTATAATCATAAATAGTAAATTATTTTTTGCTGGTGTTCTGAATTTTTTATGAACTTCAGAAAATACTTTTGGCATTAATCCGTCTTTACTCATAGAGAAAAACACTCTGCTTTGTCCCATCAACATCACTAAAATTACCGAAGCATAACCACCTAATATTGCTAGTAATATGGCGGTATTTAGCCAAGGATATGCTGGCGTAATCATTCCGTCTGGACCAGCAGTTCCCATTGCTTCCACAGCAATTGCAACTGGTGCAATACCATCTTTCCCTGCAAATGCTTGATAATTCACAACACCTGTCATAACGTGTGCAAATAGAATATAAAGAATAGTACAAATAGCTAATGATAAAAGTATTCCTATTGGCATATCTCTTTTTGGATTTTTTGCTTCTTGTGCTGCCGTTGACACAGCATCAAAACCTATGTAAGCGAAAAACACTATTGCCGCAGCTCTAATGATTCCTGAGAATCCAAATTCCCCAAAAGTACCTGTGTTTTCTGGAATGTATGGAGTGTAATTTTCGGGTCTGATGTATTGCCATCCAACAGCAATGAAAACAAGAACTACGGTAACTTTTAATAAAACAATTATTGCATTTATAAAGGCAGATTCTCTAGTTCCACGAATCAATATCAATGACATTACCATTACAATAAATACGGCTGGCATATTGATTATACCTCCTTCAAAAGGAGAAAGCATGTAAGCATCATCAATATGAATTCCATAACCACCTAAAAACTTCCCTAAATATCTCGACCAACTAATGGAAACTGTTGCTGCTCCAACTGCATATTCTAACACCAAATCCCAACCAATAATCCAAGCAATAAATTCACCCATCGTGGCAAAGGAATAGGTATATGCACTTCCTGCCACTGGAATCATCGATGAAAATTCAGCATAGCATAATCCGGCAAAAATACAACCGAATGCAGCAACCAAAAAAGAAATTGTAATTGCTGGACCAGCATTCATTGATGCCGCCAAGCCTGTTATTGAAAATAATCCTGCACCAATAATGGCTCCAATTCCCAAGGCTACTAATCCAGGCGCTGTTAGTGTTTTTTTTAGCCCTTTTTCAGATTCAGATGCTTCATTTAAAAGTTGAGTTAGCGGTTTTCTTTTCCAAATAGACATAAATGATAAGTTTAATTAATAGTTTTCAAATATAGTTTTTTATGTTTCACGAAGCACAAATATATAGTATTTGCATTTCAATATATAAGTTAAAATAAAAATCCAACACTAATAAAAGTAAAACCTTTACTAAGTTCAGGCGACCAAGTATATTTTACCTCAATAGGGCCAATTATTGACTCTAAAGCATAGCCAATGGCGTAACCAGTGTATTTTGGTTGAGAAAGCCAATTTCCGCTTACAAATAAATCATCTTCAACATTGGCGTAATTAGCGGCAAAATTGATGTGGTTCTTTTTATAAAATTCATAATCCAATGTAAAGCATGATTTAATGTAACTATCTGCAGAGATACTTAGAAAATCATAACCGTAAAAATATTTGAAATTATTAATAGTATTATAACCATAACCACCAAGAACAAAATCAAAAAAGTGAACACTGTCTTTTCCAATGGCAAATCCAGCTTCTTCATCAATTTTTAAGGTAACTTTATTAAAAAAGGTTTTTACAAATGCAATTTCCCCTTTTGCAATTGAAAAACGATTAAACTCATTTGTATAATCTGTTGAATACAAAAACGATTGAAAGTCACCGGTGAAAAACCACCCTTTTTTTGGAAATAATTTATTGTCATAAGAGTCGTATTTTAAATATCCAAAAATGCTGGTATAGGTGCTATTTTCAAATGTGGGATTTACCTCCCCAAGATTTTCAGAATTAATTTTCAGATTTTTTAATTCCAATCCTGCTCCAATTAAAAATTTTTGAATAAAAACAGTTTGTAAATAGGCTTGATTGGTAAAGTCGGCGTAATTAATGTTTAAGGTGTTTAAACCAAGTTGGTCCAAAATTTCACCGTTATTAAAATCAGTTGAGACATTTTTGTTAAATTGATTGTATCTTGATTTTAAACCGAAACTCCAATAAAACCCGTTGTCAATATAGTAGTCAAAATTATATCTAATGTTATCACCAAGTCCAACATCTAAAGAAATCACATCATTTTTGAAAAGCGAATTTTTTCTTGTCAGGTTTACTAATAGTGCACTTTTATAAAGTCCATCATAATGCAATCCAAATTTTAAATACGTTTTAATGGAATTTTCACCTAAGTTTAATTTTAATTCATCGCCACCTTGATAACTCTCAAGTGTATAATTTATTCTGCTGAAATTTTGGGTTGCGTTGATGTTATTTATCCCAGTTTTTAAATCGTCGTAACTTATTTTTTTGCTGCTTTTAATCCCCAATTTACCCATCACATAAGCTCTGGTATAATTGTCTAATCGGTTTAAACTTATGCTTTTTATTAACAAGGTGTCTTTTTGAACTTTTAGATTATTAGGTTGGTAATCTTTTATAGCGTCTCCTAATTTTTTTAGTTTTTCAAAATTTAATCTTGCACCTTCTTCCCCTTTTTTTATAATCTCTCTTCCTTGATTAAAGGATATTACACCAAAATCCGCTACATCCGGTTTGATATAAATGTCGGTAATTTTGATTTTCTCTTCCATTTTTTTAATCATGTCCAAATTGGTAATTTGAACCAAAATCCGAGTAGCGTCTTTAAGCGCAGTTCTATCTTTTAAATTATCTTGAACATCCACGCCAATAATAATATCAGCACCCATTTTTCGTAATTCTTCAACCGGATAATTATTGATAACACCACCATCTACCAATAGTTTGCCATCAATTTCAACAGGGGAAAATAAAGATGGAAAGGCAGAACTGGCTAGCATGGCTTGTGCTAAATAGCCACTATTCAGAATAACCTCTTCTCCTTTTTCTATATCGGTAGCAATACAGACAAACGGAATAGGAAGTTTGTTGAAATCTCGAACATGTCTTACCTTGTGTGTGAGTTTTGACAGCAAACTATAATTATACATTCCTTTGGAAAGTGCTATAGGAATGCCAATTTTGAATTTATGGAACGGCAACGAAACGGCGTACATTTCATTATTCTTTTTTTCATAAAAACTTTTGGAAGAACGAGGAATATAATCTTGTAATAACTCGTCAAAATCAGTATTGTAAAATATAGAATCTATTTGTGTAGCGCTATAACCAGAAGCATATAAACCACCAACAACTGCGCCCATACTGGTTCCGCCAATAAAATCTATTTTTACGCCAGCTTCTTCAAGAACTTTTAAAACACCAATATGCGCAAATCCTTTTGCACCGCCACCACTCAATACTAATCCAATTTTTGGTCTGGTTTTTTTAATAGTGTCCTGTGCAGTCGCAACCTGAAGAAAAAGAAGACTAATAAAAACAAGTAATGTTTTTTTCATAAAAGGTGTTACGATTTACTTATTGCGTAAAATTCGGAAATTTTTTTGGCTTTTGATGCACCTACAACCTCAGATATTTCATTTTCAGTGGCATTTGCAATTCTTTTAACACTTTTAAAATGTTTAATAAGCGTTAACATTGTTTTTTCGCCTATGCCAGGAATGGTTTCAATGCTGGTTTGTAATGCCGATTTGCTTCTTTTATCGCGATGATGTGTAATACCAAAACGGTGCGCTTCATTTCGAAGATGCTGAATAATTTTGAGTGTTTCGCTCTTTTTGTCCAAATACAAGGGCACGGAATCGCCCGGATAAAATAGCTCTTCTAGTCTTTTGGCAATACCAATAATGGCAATTTTTCCTCGCAACCCTAAATCGTCTAAACTTTTTAAAGCCGAAGATAATTGTCCTTTTCCGCCATCAATAATGATGAGCTGAGGCAAGGATTGATTTTCGTCGAGCATGCGTTTGTATCTTCGGTACACTACTTCTTCCATAGAAGCGAAATCATTTGGTCCTTCCACGGTTTTAATATTGAAATGACGGTAATCCTTTTTGCTTGGTTTGCCATCTCTAAACACTACACAAGCCGAAACGGGATTCGTTCCTTGAATGTTTGAATTATCAAAACATTCTATATGTCGTGGCTCAACTGAAAGTCGTAAATCTTTCTGCATTTGTGCCATAATTCGGTTTGTGTGGCGTTCTGGATCAACAATTTGGATTTGTTTCAATTGTTCCAAACGCTGGTATTTGGCATTGCGTTGCGATAGTTCTAAGATTTGTTTTTTGTCGCCGAGTTGTGGCACAGTGACTTTTATTTTATCGCCAAAATCCAAATCGAAAGGTAAAATTATTTCTTTTGAAGTTAAATGGAAACGCTCTCTTAATTCCACAACGGCCAATTCTAGCAAGGCTGAATCGGTTTCATCCAATTTTTTTTTCAGTTCCAAAGTATAAGAACGAATAATAGCACCATGTGAGATTTGCAAAAAATTGACATATGCCATCGTTTCATCGGAAATGATTGAAAAGACATCAACATTGGATATTTTTGGATTTAAAATCGTGGAGCGCGATTGATAATTCTCTAAGACTTCTATTTTTTCTTTTATTTTTTGGGCAGCTTCAAAATGCATTTCGGCAGCCAAATCCTGCATCATTTTTTTGAAATCGCGCAAACTGTCTTTGAAATTGCCTTTCAGAATTTCACGAATAGCATCGACTTGTTTTTGATAATTTTCTAAAGATTCATAACCTTCACACGGACCTTTGCAATTGCCGATATGGTATTCTAAACATACTTTGTATTTACCTGTTTTAATATTGCTCTCGCTTAAATCATAGTTGCAAGTGCGCAATGGATATAATGCTGCGATTAAATCCAAAATGGTATTTACTGTTTTGAAATTGGTATAGGGTCCAAAATATTCCGAGCCGTCTTTGATCATTCTTCGCGTTGGAAAAATGCGTGAAAAGGGTTCTTTTTTGATGCAAATCCATGGGTAGGTTTTGTCATCTTTCAGCATTACATTATAGCGCGGTTGCAATTTTTTGATGAGGTTGTTCTCGAGCAATAAAGCATCGGCTTCTGATGAAACTACTATGTGTTGTATGGTAACAATTTTTTTGACCAATACGTTTGTTTTGGCGTTATCGTGTAATTTATTAAAATAGGAAGAAACCCTTTTTTTTAGATTCTTGGCTTTGCCTACGTATAAAATTTTCCCTTCTTTATCATAATATTGATAGACACCCGGATTGCTGGGTAAAGATTGTATTTGAAGTTCAAGAGACGGATTGTTCATGAAAACAAAGTTAATTGAAATCTATAGAAATACAAGGGTTGAAAAGGCTAACATTTATCATGTTTTCAAATTAATAAATGTTTTAGTTTTGACAAAAATTGAAGCATGAAGTACTGGAAAAAACTCTCTCAAGATGAACGTAAAGAACGAATAGAAAAAGCATTACACGATAATGTAAATTTTTCAAAAGACATTTCGTTAGGCTATCCTGCCTCAAAACTTGATAGTAAAGTTTTCAATGATGATGCGCCTTTTTTGAAAGATGCACCTATATTACAAACTTATGTTGCTAACCCTAATAATATAGGATGTCATACATATGGTTCTTCTGAAAAAGCTTTTGATGGTACGCATGAAATTGAACGAGAAGTGTTGAACGTTTTGGCGGTAGACGTTTTCAAGGCCGAACCCAATTCGTTTGATGGGTATATTTCTCCTGGCGGAACAGAAGCAAACATTCAGGCCATTTGGATGTTTCGTAATTATTTCATTAATAATTTTGATGCTCAAAGTACTGAAATTGCCATTTTAGCCTCGGAAGACACTCATTATTCTATCCCAAAAGCGGCTAACTTAATGCAACTCGATTGGTTAAAAATTCCAGTAGCATTTAAGAGCAGAATTATAGATAAAAATCAATTGGAAACGATTGTTCAAAAGGCGCAACAAGCTGGGAAAAAATATTTTATTGTGGTTTCAAATTTGGCTACAACAATGTTTGGATCTGTTGATAATCCAGAAGATTATATAGAAGTATTGGAAAAATATAATTTGGTATATAAACTTCATATCGATGGTGCTTATGGCGGATTTGTATATCCATTCAGTAACCAACAATCCAAAATCAATTTTAGTAATCCAAAAATTAGTTCCATTACTATTGATGCCCACAAAATGCTTCAAGCGCCATATGGAACTGGAGTTTTCATTTGCCGAAAAGGATACATAGAAAGTGTGTTGACCAAAGAAGCAGAATATGTGGAAGGAATGGATTTAACGCTTTGTGGCAGTAGAAGTGGAGCCAATGCTGTGGCGGTTTGGATGATTTTATTTACCTATGGACCAAATGGTTGGTTTGAAAAAGTGAGTATTTTGCAAATGCGCACTGAATTTTTATGTAAAGAATTGGACAAGTTAAAAATCGAGTATTTTCGCGAACCGTATATGAATATTGTAACTATTAAAGCAGTATTTATTCCAGAAAAGATAGCTGTGAAATATGATTTAATTCCTCAACAACATAGTGCAGAGAATAAATGGTATAAAATTGTGATAATGGATCATGTAGAAGTAGAACATTTAACTACTTTTATAGAAGATTTGAAAGCTAGCGTTTATGCTTAAAAAAGAGTTACGAAAAAAGTATAAAGACCTTCGTCAGTCATTGACAGAGGAACAAATTGAAGATAAAAGTTTGGCAATAGCCAATAGAATATTGCAATTAGCTATTTGGGACAAAACTTATTTTCATTTATTTCTAACTATTGAAGAACAAAAAGAAGTTGATACCGAATTTATTCTTCAAATTTTAGCTGGAAAAGACAAAGAAATTGTAGTTTCTAAATGTAATTTTGATACTTTAGAAATGACCCATTATTTGTTGACAGACAACACCAAATTCCAAAAAAACGAATACAATATTTTTGAACCTGTTGATGGTTTGGAAGTGCCAACATCAAAAATTGATGTAGTTTTTGTACCACTGTTGGCCTATGATAAAAAAGGGAATAGAGTAGGTTATGGTAAGGGTTTTTATGATATTTTCCTTTCGAAATGTAGAGAAGATGTAATTAAAATAGGAGTTTCTTTCTTTGAACCCGAAAATGCTATTGTTGATGTTTCCGAAAGTGATATTCGTTTGGATTATTGTGTTACACCAACAACAATTAATACGTTCCGAGAGATGTTTTCTTAGCGAAAGCTTTATGGTTAAATACAATTAGAATTCCGACACCAGTTGAAATAGCCATGTCGGCAATATTGAAAATAGCATTAAAAAACTTGAAAGGTTGTCCACCCCAAATTGGCAACCAACTAGGAAGCGTTCCTTCCCAAATAGGGAAATATAGCATATCTACTACTTTACCATGAAACCAAGATCCATATGGATTTTCAGAGAACATGGTTGATAAATGGCCATAGCTATCGTCAAAGATAACGCCATAAAAAACAGAGTCAATGATATTGCCTAAAGCGCCAGCAAAAATTAAAGAAATGGCAACCATTAAATAATTAGAACTGTGTTTTGTACTAGCATCATACAACCAATATCCAATTCCAAAAACGGCTAAAATTCTAAAAGTGGTTAAAAATAATTTGCCATATTCACCTGGAATTTTAGTTCCCCAAGCCATTCCTTCGTTTTCAATAAAATATATCTTGAACCATTCAAAAACATGAACAGTTTCTCCTAATACAAAATTAGTTTTGATGTAAATTTTCGAAAATTGATCTACTAAAAGTATAATAGTTATAATTAAAACGGAATTTCGTAAAGACATTTTTAGAATTTTAATGCGGCAAAAATAGTAATATTATTATTCATAAAACACAATATTTTTCAGTTAAAAATCTCATTTAGCACATTTTACTAATCATAACTAAAATAATTATTAATTTTACTATCCGAAGCAACCAATTTTGTTTTTTTGAATCTCATGAAAACAATACTAACTAAATCATTTTTATGAAAAAAATTTATTTACTATCCGTTTTTGTTCTTTCTATTTTCGCAATATCATGTGATAATGATGATAATTCTGAACAAGCAAAATTTGCCGTTCCTACTATAAAATCTTTGGCAAATATTAGAAGTAGCGTTTCTGTTGGCTCGGCTAGGCAAACCCATTCTGATGGGAAAATTTATGTTACTGAAAACTATCTTTTCTATATTGCCCAAGAGGAAGGTGTTCATATTTTTAATAATTTAAATCCAGCAGCACCAGTGAATATTGCTTTTATGAATTTAGAAGGTGTACATGATATTTCGGTAAAAGGGAACTATCTTTTTGCAGATAATTTTGTGGATTTATTGGTTTTTGATATTTCAGATATCCAAAATATTACGTTGGTACGAACGGTCGAAAATGCTATTGCTTTTAGCCCAACTTATCCTGAAGATGCAGAATATTATGATTACATTGTTTGGCCTAGTGAAGGCGAAATAATCACAGGTTTTACTGTTGAAAATAGAGCGCGACCACAAGGAGAAGAATTAGTTATGGCCAATGATGCTTTGGCAGGATTTGAAAGTTCAAGCAGTAATTCAATAGGAACTGGAGGTTCTTATGCTAGTTTTCAAATTAATGACAATGCGCTTTACACCATTGATGCCTTTAAACTGAATGTATTCAATATAGCAAATCCAGTAACTACTTTTTTTGATAAAGAAGTTTACATGACGCAATGGTTTGGTGGTGGTGTTTTTGAAACCTTATTTATACAGAAAGACATTTTATTTGTTGGTTCAACCACAGGAATGTATACTGTAAATGCTACGGATGAATTTAATCCTTATTTTGTTTCTGGTTTTGCTCATGCCACAGCTTGTGATCCTGTAGTTGTCTTTGGAAATACTGCTTATATAACAGTAAGAGGTGGTTCCACTTGTGGTGCAATTGAGGATCAAATTAATGTTATTGATGTCACAGATATTTCTAATCCCACATTACTTTCAACCTATCTACTCAATCAACCTTATGGTTTAGGAATTAAAAATAACGTATTATATGTAGGTTGTGGAACTAATGGCTTGAAAATTTTTAATGCTGCGAATAGCGCTAATCTTACTCTTCAAAATAGCTATCCAGTAAATGTTAAAGATATTATTCCGTTAGATAGCCATTTGATTGTAGTTGGTAATAATAAAATAACACAATACACCTATGGTCCTAATTTTACTCTGATACCTATGAGTGAAATTAATTTATAACAAAAAAAATTCCCGAGTTATCGGGAATTTTTTTGTTATGAATGTACATTATCTCTGCAAATTTTTTGCTTCGATACTCATTGTTGCATGAGGAACAATTTTCAATCGTTCTTTTGAAATTAACTTTCCAGTTACTTTACAAACTCCATAAGTTTTGTTCTCCACACGGAAAAGTGCATTTTTTAAATCGCGAATAAATTTCTCTTGACGAATGGCCAATTGAGAGTTTGCTTCTTTAGACATCGTTTCGCTTCCTTCTTCAAATGCTTTGAACGTAGGTGATGTGTCATCAGTCCCATTGTTTAAGTCATTCATATAGGCGCTTTTGATCAATTCTAAATCGGCCTTAGCTTTGTCTATTTTGTTTACAATAATTTCTTTGAACTCTGCTAAATCAGCATCTGAGTATCTCAATTTTTCTTCTACCATAATCTTTCTTAATTATTTAGAAATTAATATTCGTGTTTTTATCTCATCAAACTCTATTTCAGAACCATTTGTTACTTCATTTTCTAAAACTAATGTTTCGGTTAATGTTTCTGATTTTATGTAATTTTCGTTTTCTTGTATCGCTTTCGCGAGTATTTCATTGTATTGTATGTGAACTTTAATTTTATCGGTTACTTCAAATCCACTGTCTTTTCTAAGGTTTTGAATTCTGTTGACCAACTCTCTTGCAATTCCTTCATTTTTCAATTCGGGTGTTAAAGTAATATCTAATGCAACAGTTATGCCATTTGCATTGGCTACTAACCAACCCGGAATATCTTGTGAAGAAATCTCCACATCTTCTAGTGATAAAATTATACTTTTTCCTGAAATAACAAGCGATAGCTCACCTTTGGTGTCTAATTCGTTGATTTGTTCCGGAGTAAAATTTTGTATTTCTTTGGAAATCAATCCCATATCTTTTCCAAAACGTGGTCCAAGCGCTTTAAAATTCGGTTTAATTTGCTTCACTAAAACACCCGATGCATCGTCCAAAAGTTCGATTTCTTTGACGTTTACTTCGGCTTTTATTAGGTCGGAAACAGCCTCAATTTCAGCTCTTTGATTCTCGTCAAGTATTGGTATCATTACTTTTTGCAATGGTTGACGCACTTTTATCATTTCCTTTTTTCGGAGTGATAAAACGAGTGATGAAATGGTCTGTGCTTTCATCATTTTGCTCTCCAACGATTTATCAACAAAGTTTTCAACTGAATTTGGAAATTTTGCCAAATGTACAGACTCAAATTTCTCCGAATGTGTTGCCTGCGTTAAATCTCTGTAAAGATTGTCCATAAAGAATGGCGCAATTGGTGCAGACAATTTTGCCACATTCAATAAACAGGTGTAAAGTGTTTGATAAGCCGCAATTTTATCGGTTCCATATTCGCCTTTCCAGAAACGTCTTCGGCACAAACGAACATACCAATTACTCAAATTCTCCTGAACAAAATCAGAAATTGCTCTAGCAGCTTTTGTTGGTTCGTAATCAGCGTAAGCTTCGTCAACTGTTTTTATCAAAGTGTGTAATTCTGATAAAATCCAACGATCAATTTCTGGTCTTTCGTTTAGTGGAATTTCGGTTTCAGCATAATTAAAATTATCTATATTGGCATATAAACTAAAGAAGGAATAGGTATTGTATAAAGTTCCGAAGAATTTTCTACGCACTTCGGCAACTCCTTCAATATCAAATTTCAAATTATCCCAAGGATTAGCATTGGATATCATGTACCAACGCGTTGCATCTGGACCATATTCAGCCAAAGTGGTAAATGGATCAACGGCGTTTCCTAAACGTTTCGACATTTTTTGTCCGTTTTTGTCTAGAACTAATCCGTTTGAAACTACATTTTTATACGCAATTTTGTCAAAAACTAAAGTTCCGATGGCATGTAACGTATAAAACCAACCACGAGTTTGATCCACACCTTCGGCAATAAAATCGGCAGGAAATGCTTTGTTTTCGTCAATTAAAGCTGCGTTTTCAAATGGATAATGCCATTGAGCATAAGGCATTGCACCAGAATCAAACCAAACGTCAATTAAGTCACTTTCGCGCTTCATCAATTTTCCTGATGGCGAAACCAAAACGATATTGTCCACTACATTTTTATGTAAATCAACCAAATCATAATTTTCCTCACTCATATTCCCAACCTCAAAACCTTTGAATGGATTTGCTGATTGGAAACCAGCTTCAATAGATTTTTCAATTTCAGTATACAATTCTTCTACTGAACCTATTAGCATTTCTTCCGTTCCATCTTCGGTTCTCCAAATTGGCAATGGAATTCCCCAATATCTTGAACGTGACAAGTTCCAATCGTTGGCATTTTTTAACCAATTTCCGAAACGACCTTCACCTGTTGCTTTTGGCTTCCAGTTGATGGTTTCGTTCAAATCGAACATTCTGTCTTTGATTTCAGTTACTTTAATGAACCAAGAATCTAACGGATAATATAAAATGGGTTTGTCTGTTCTCCAACAATGAGGATAACTGTGCACGTATTTCTCGACTTTGAAAGCCTTGTTTTCTTCTTTTAATTGAATAGCAATCTCCACATCGGCTGAGCGTTCTGGAGCTTCACCATCGTTGTAATATTCATTCTTAACGTATTTTCCAGAATAATTTCCTAAACCTTGAATGAATTTACCCTGTAAATCAACCAAAGGAACAGGATTTTCGTTTTCATCAAGAACCAACATTGGTGGAACTTCTGGCGTTGCTTCTTTGGCAACTTTTGCATCATCTGCTCCAAAAGTTGGCGCTGTGTGAACAATTCCAGTTCCGTCTTCAGTTGTAACAAAATCACCCGAAATCACTCTAAAAGCATTTTCAGGATTTTGGTATGGCAAAGCCAATTTCATCAATTGTTCGTAACGAATTCCAACTAAATCAGCACCTTTACATTCAGCTAGAATTTGGTATGGAATATTTTTATCGCCTTCTTTGAAATTTTCAAAATCAGAAGGTTCTGATGAAGCAAAAAATCCTTTTCCGAATTGTTTTCCGACAAGGTTTTTAGCCAAAATGACTTTAGTTGGACGATATGTGTATTGATTGAAAGTTTCCACCAAAACATAATCGATTTTTGGACCAACCGTTAAAGCAGTGTTTGAAGGTAAAGTCCAAGGAGTTGTGGTCCAAGCCAAGAAAAAAGCCCCATCTAAATCTTCCCCAAAAGGGAAGACTTCCAAAGATTGCTCAGAAAGGGGTTTTATTTTAAACTGGGCTACAACAGTTGTATCCGTAACATCTCTATAACTTCCTGGTTGATTCACTTCGTGGGAAGATAATCCGGTTCCAGCTTTTGGAGAATAGGGTTGAATGGTGTACCCTTTGTATAATAAGTCTTTGTTGTAAATTTGTTTTAGTAACCACCAAACGCTTTCCATGTATTTGGATTTGTAGGTCACATACGGATTTTCCATATCTACCCAATATCCCATTTTTTCGGTCAAATCGTTCCATACGTCAGTATAACGCATGACTGTTTTTTTACACGCTTCGTTGTATTCTTCGATGGAAATGGTTTTCCCGATATCTTCTTTGGTAATTCCTAATTCTTTTTCAGTTCCCAATTCTACTGGCAAACCATGTGTATCCCAACCTGCTTTACGTTTTACTTGAAAACCTTTTTGAGTTTTATAACGACAAAAAATATCTTTAATCGCGCGCGCCATTACGTGATGAATTCCAGGTAAACCGTTAGCACTTGGTGGACCTTCAAAAAACACATAAGGAGTGGCACCTTCGCGTGAAGTGACGCTTTGCTCAAAGACGTTATTTTTTTTCCAAAAATCAAGAACTTCCGATGCCACAGTAGGCAAGTCAAGTCCTTTGTATTCAGTAAACTTAGTACTCATTTTTGTCGTTTTCTTAAATCAGTTTGCGAAAGTAAGGAATTTTGATAAAAGAGAATAGAAAATAGAGAAAAGAGAATAGACTTTTGCCAAAAATTAAGAAAGACTTATGATTTTTTGATTTTTTATGCAAAAACTTCTTTTAAAACCTCCAAAGATTTTGGTTTTCTGAATCCGGCAAGATGTATGGTGTAATAGTCAAGTAGTATTTTGAGTAATATTTGGCGTTCGACTCCAGCAAATACTTTTTGGTCGCTATCAAATTTTAAATTGATAAGTTTTTTAAACAGATGTGTTTCGTGTTCAGTAAGGCAACTTGTTCCTATAAATGGAATGAAATAACCTTCTTTCATATCAAAATAGTTATAGTTTATTTCAGAAATATCAGGGTAAAAACCAAGGAATTTGGTCACTTCTAGCATTAGAATTAAGTGGAAATTAGAAGTTTCTTCATGGTTATCGAGCCATAACAAAGCAGATTCTAAGAAAAGGAATAAGTTTTCGTTTTTTTCTTCTTCTTGAATGCTATGATGCAAAATTTCGGACAGAAAGATAACGATAGTGCTTTTAATAATATCGGTGTTTAAAGAATGATATGCCGAAGCTAATTTTATTTCTTTGAAATGTTCGAGTGTGCCTTTATTCTTGTGATTGGCTTCAATTTCAAGAATGGTTAAAGGTTGGAAATAGGCAATTTTTTGGTTGGATTTACGACTAGAAAAAGCACTTTGTACAAAATAACTTTTCAAACCATCGCTTAACGTAAAGCACTTTACTATCAAGCTTTTTTCCTGATATTTGAGTGATGAAATAACGATGGCTTTGGTTTTTATCAGCATCTTACAAAGTATGATTTACGAATTATTAAGTACGAAGATTATCGAACAATCATTACTTTTTTGACGGCGGTTTCAGAGGCATCTTCGGCGGCAATAAAAATCATATAAACACCTGAAGCTACTTTGTGTTTTCCAAAAGCGGTAGTATCCCATTCAATGGTTCCGCCTTCTGATGTGGTTTCGTAAACTAAGTTCCCTTCGATGTCTGTAATTTTTACATTGGCTTTTGAAATTAATCCAGCGATTTTTACTGTTCCCACAAATTCTGGACGAACAGGATTAGGATAAACATATACGTTTTGTAAATTCTCTGCAGGTTTTGTAGATGTGCCTTGAAAGGAAACCATTCCTTTATCGGTAGCAAAGAAAACTTCGCCTGTAGTAGCATTTATATGAACGTCGTTGACTACATTGCTTGGAAGAGGAGAGTTGTCTTTGGTGAAATGATATATTGTTTCTTGCCCATCTGATGAAAAAAGGAAAACGCCAGAGTCGGCAGTGGCAATCCATTTTTGATTAGAACCATTTACCGCAATATCAGTAATGAACTGTTCGTATAAAAGTTCTTGTGCTAATCCATTTTCCAGAATAATAATAGGATTGGCTTTCATTTGATCTGTACCATTATAACTTCCTGTGCTTGGCAATACTCTCAAACCTTTGTTAGTTCCTATCCAAACTTGGTTTCGGTTGTCAATAGCAATTGCTCTTACATCTCTTGAAGGAAGATTTCCTAAATCAACACCTTCTGTAATTTTCTTAAAAATATTCGCATTTTCATTGAATGCAATGACACCATCAAGGTAAGTCGCAATCCATTTTGTGCCACTTCTGTCTATCACAATTTTATTTAAATGACTAGAAGCAAAATTGTCTAAAATATTTTCCATATTGAAAGACTGCCACTGACCACTAGTTTTTAATACTTTAAGTTCATTTTTGATATTGGAATTGGTTACCCAAAGATTTCCACTTCTGTCAAATACAGTTCCATTTATTCTTATACCGTTATCGGGTGAGCCAGATAACGACTCTAATCCGCTATTGGTTTGGTTGAAAAGAGTTGTGGGTATGTCATTCACAATTTTTAATAAACCGCTGTCGTAAGAACTGATGTATACTTGAGTTTCGTCATTAGGATTTATGGTTACTTTAGTTAATGATTTGGCGTTTAAAATATCTGAATAGGGAATGTTTAGCCAGCCATTTTCGTTGTATTTACTTATTCCAAAAGTTGTTAAATTGAATTCATAAAAAAGAAATGGGTTATAAAACACATCATAACCACCATAAACTGCCCAAAGATTAGAAGAAGAACCGTCTATGGCAAATATGTAATTTCTTGTTGGACCATCGGGCATAATGAATTCAAAAGAGGTTGGTGAGCTTATAGATGATGACAGAAGGCCGTTTTCATTAGTACCAATAAAAATGGTTTCATTACTGACTGTTGCGCAGGAGAAAGTTACTGGAATTGAAGTTACTTGAGAGCTTTGAATAGTTATTATTTGACTTAAAGATGTATTGTAAATTAAAACCTTATTTAAAGAGGTAACAATTAAATAGTTTGTTGTTGCTCGAATGTCTATACCAGCTTCTCCTAAAGCCCCAATTTGTTCAAAAAAACTTCCGTTGTGTTTATAAATATTATTATTGGCATTCATGCCTACAAGTTGGTTATTGAAATTAACTAATCCGCTCCAAAAACCACTATCGAATACTTGCCATTGTGAAAAATCAATCAAGTTAGGATTGTTTATTGCGGCTTTTTTAATACCATTATATTGCGTCACCGCATAAATGTCATTGTTGAAAATAGTGGTTTGATATACTATTATCTCTTGACCACTTGGGCCTATAAAATAGGTATCGCCAAACTCTAGTGTTGCCAGTTTGTATTGTACAATTCCAAAATCACAGGAAACATAAACAACACCGTTATATTCCATGAAATGGTTTATTTTCTTGATGTTTGATGGGATATTTTTATTAATTATATCAACCACGTTTAACATGGAACCATCAATTTCGTTGATGACGATCATTAAACCATTTTCATAACCCACGATTGTTTTGTTGAAAGTGTCACTGTGGTATAGCGCCGAAATAGTTTGACCAGATAAACCATCAATGGTGTTAATGGTTTGAATTTCACTAGAGGAAATATTTTTGGTAAATAATGCATTCTCTGCAGCGGTATATATTTTACTACTTCCTTCCGAAATGTCTTTGATTTGATTGTATGAAAAATAGCCTTTCCAATTTTGGTTTTCTTGTGCAAAACCAAAATTAAAAATGAATAGTAAGAACCAAATAAACCAATTTTTCATCTGAAAATAATTAGATACAAATATAGTACAAACGTAAAAAATATTGGTTTGGTATTTTGGCATAAAAAAATGCCCTCATTTCTGAAGACATTTTTATTGGTTTAGGTTGGTTGTATTTTAAATTATACTATTCCTTGTGCTAGCATTGCATCGGCTACTTTTACGAAACCAGCTATGTTAGCTCCTTTTACATAATCAGTAAAACCATTTTCATCAGTTCCATATTTCACACATGCAGCATGAATGTTTGCCATAATGTCTTTTAATCGTTGATCTACTTCTTCTGAAGTCCAGCTTAAACGCAAAGAGTTTTGTGACATTTCAAGACCAGAAGTAGCTACTCCACCAGCATTAGACGCTTTTCCTGGAGCGAAAAGTATTTTTGCTTCTAAAAATGCCGTGATTGCTTCTGGAGTGGAAGGCATGTTTGCACCTTCAGCCACACAAATACATCCGTTTGCAATAAGTGTTTTAGCTTCGTCACCATTTAATTCGTTTTGAGTAGCACAAGGCAATGCAATATCACATTTTACTTCCCATGGACGTTTTCCTGCTACAAATTTTGCGTTTGGATATTTGGTCACATAATCTGAAATTCTTCCGTAGTTTACATTTTTGATTTCCATGATGTATGCTAATTTTTCAGCATTGATTCCGTCAGCATCATGAATATATCCTGAAGAGTCAGAAGCTGTAACAACTTTTCCGCCAAGTTCAGTTGCTTTTTGAACAGCATATTGAGCTACGTTTCCAGAACCCGAAACGACAACTGTTTTACCAGTGAAACTATCACCTTTTGTTGCCAACATGTTTTGAGCAAAATATACATCGCCATAACCTGTTGCTTCTGGACGGATTAATGAACCTCCAAATGCAATTCCTTTTCCTGTTAAAACTCCTGTGAATTCATTTCTTAATCTTTTGTATTGACCAAACATGTAACCCACTTCTCTTCCTCCAACACCAATATCACCTGCAGGAACGTCTGTATCAGCTCCAATATGTTTGGATAATTCGGTCATGAATGCTTGACAGAATTTCATAATTTCGATATCTGATTTTCCTTTTGGATCAAAATCAGCACCACCTTTACCACCACCCATTGGTAATGTTGTTAAACTGTTTTTGAATGTTTGCTCAAAAGCTAAGAATTTCAAAATACTTAAATTTACAGAAGGATGAAAACGAATACCACCTTTGTATGGACCAATGGCAGAGTTCATTTGAATTCTGTAGCCACGGTTTACTTGAGTATTTCCAGCATCGTCAATCCAAGTTACACGGAACATGATAACTCGTTCTGGTTCAACCATTCTTTCCAAAAGCATTTTGTTTTGGTATTTTTTATTTTGTTCAATAAAAGGAATTACTGTTTCAGCAACTTCCATAACTGCTTGCATAAATTCAGGCTCGTTAGCATTTCTTTTAGCAACCAATTCGATAAATTCGTTAATACTTTGTGACATAAATTACACTATTTATTTTTTAAGAAAACGTTTTCGTAAAATCGCACAAATATACATTTTATTAAAAATGTGGGTGTAAATTTTTTAAAATTCTCGAAATTTTTATTTTAATGGCAAAAAAAATTAAAGAAGATTGTATAATATGCTGTCTTTTAAAAGTTTCTTTGCTTTTTTGCCTATTAATTCAACTATTTTTTTATTTTATTTTACAACTGATTGATGTTTTTATATATTTGTCGCTAATTGAACTTATTAGTATGCAAATGCCCAAAATTTTTATCATAACCTTACTTGTATTATTTGGTGTTTCAAATAGTGCAAATGCTCAGTTTGGTTTTTCACATGAAATTGGTGTTATTGTTGGACCTGTTGCTTTTCAATCGGATTATGGAGAACGACACGATTTTTCTACAAATGCTGGAAATACGGGTTATGGTATAGGGATTATACATTATTTAAATTTTTCCTATAAAGCAGATTGTAATTGTTACACTCCCGAAACGTATTTTAATGATCACTTTAAGTTGAGAAGTGAATTGTCATACAACAAAACAGAGTTACAACATTTTGGTAAATGGGTTGATGATAGTAGAACTTCTTTGTTTGCTGATCAATTAAGAGCGATGAGAGGAAGTACTGCGGTTACAAACATAGGGATGCAACTAGAATTTTTTCCACTAAGTATTAGAGATTTTACGGCAACGCTAGGTTCATGGGCACCTTTTATAAGCTTAGGTGGACAATTTAGTTTTTACGATCCTGAAGCGTATTCGTTACTTGGACCAATGAATTCACCTATTTCAACTCCAATTAAATATTACAATGCTACTACTAATCAAGGAGGAACTGTTTGGTCTATTGTTGGAAGTGTTGGAACCCGTTATAAATTAACTGAGCTTTCTGATTTAATGATTGATTTGCGTTTTCAATATTATTTTTCAAATTGGGTAGATGGTTTAAATCCTGATCCAACTATTTATACTGAAAATAAAGCCAATGATTGGAATGTATGGTTGAATTTTGGTTATATCTATTATTTGCAGTAGTAACTTGTATTTATTCTTCTACAGCATCTTTGTAGTCAGGATATAAAAATTTGTTATAAGGAAAACGAGTTACGTGAATTTCTCTTACTGTCTCATAAACTTTTTCTCTGAATTCCTCAAAATTTTCTTTGTTAGTTGCAGAAATGAATAGTGCATTTTTTTCGCCTACTTTACTAATCCAAGTTGTTTTTAATTCTGTTAACGTAAAATGTTTGGATGTTTTTTCGGTAATTAAATCATCAGAATCAATAACCAAGTGTTTGTAAGCATCAATTTTATTAAAAACCATTATTACTGGTTTGTTATTACTTTTTATGTCTTGTAAAATCTGATTAACAGAATTAATGTGTTCTTCAAAGTCAGGGTGTGATATATCCACCACATGTAGCAATAAATCGGCTTCGCGAACTTCATCAAGTGTGCTTTTGAAAGATTCAATAAGCTGAGTAGGTAATTTTCTAATAAAACCAACAGTGTCAGATAGTAAAAAAGGTAGATTTTTAATTACCACTTTACGAACGGTCGTGTCCAAAGTTGCAAATAATTTATTTTCTACAAAAACTTCACTTTTACTGATTACATTCATTAAAGTGGATTTCCCAACATTGGTATAACCAACTAAAGCCACCCGAACCATAGCGCCACGATTGCCTCTTTGGACAGACATTTGTTTATCGATGGTTTTTATTTTTTCTTTTAGTAAAGCAATTCTATCTCTAACAATTCTTCTGTCGGTTTCGATTTCAGTTTCACCCGGACCACGAAGTCCAATTCCTCCTTTTTGACGTTCTAAGTGAGTCCACATTCCCGAAAGTCTTGGAAGTAAATATTGGCATTGTGCTAACTCAACTTGAGTTCTAGCATACGAAGTTTCTGCCCTTTGTGCAAAAATATCAAGAATTAAATTGGTTCTATCTAAGATTTTACAATCCAAAATTTTTGAAATATTCTTCTGTTGAGAAGGAGATAATTCATCATCAAAAATTACGGTTGAAATATCTTTTTCTTTGATATAAACACCAATTTCGTCCATTTTACCTGTACCAAGGAATGTTTTTGGATTAGGTCGTTCAAGTTTTTGAGAAAATCTTTTAATAACTTGTCCACCGGCAGTATAGGTTAGGAATTCTAATTCATCCAGATATTCATTTAATTTTTCCTCGCTTTGATTCTGAGTGATTATTCCAACAATTACTGTCCTTTCGAAATTTATGACTTCTTTTTCTAACATTTCATTTTATTAAGCAACAAAAATACGGATTTGTTAATTAAGTAGAATAATATTTTTTTTACATATAATATTTTTAAAATTTAATTTTTGAAACAAAAAAATGTTAATGCTTTCTTAATTCAGAATTTTTACTAAATTTGGAATTCAAAATCCTAAAAAATACAATCAAAACAATTAAAATTTTCATTACATGAAAAAAATTACACTATTATTGTTATTCATTTTCTTTTCAATAACTGGTTATTCTCAGTTAACAGAAGGATTTGAAAACACAACAGGACCAGATGCTTTGCCATCTACCAATTGGACTCTTGGGTCTGGAAATTGGGCTGTATTTGATAATGCTGTAGGTACAGCACAACGTTGGGGTAATGCTCCTGTTGCAACTCCTTCAAACGCCTATCAAGGTGATAATGCAGCGTACATAAATAGGGAAAATTTGGGGACAGAAGGACTGATATCTCAGGACTATTTGGCTACTCCACTTGTTACAATTCCAGCAAATGGACAACTTCGTTTTTTTGCAAGAAGTTTTACAAGTGGTAATCAAGGAACTTTGTACCAAATTAGAGTAGCGCCAGCAACTGCATCTCAGACTAATCCTGCCGCATATACTCTGGTTCAACAATGGGATGAAACCACATTGAATACTACATTTAATGTTTACGAAGAAAAAATTGTTGATTTAACTGCATATGCCACACAGCAGGTTTATGTTTCATTTGTTAGAGTTCATACTCAACTTCCTGGAGGTATTAATGGTGCAGGTGATAGATGGTTAGTTGATAACGTTAACATAGTTCAACGATGTTTAGATCCGACAACTTTAACTTTCTCTGCTGTAACACAAAATGGAGCCACGCTAAATTGGGCTAACCCGAGTGGAGCAACTTCATGGGAAATAGAAGTTATTTTAGCTACAGCAACTCCAACAGGAACAGGGGTTATTTATAACGGAACTTTACCTTATGTGGTTACGGGATTACTTGCTAATACTGCTTATAAATTTTATGTTAGAGCTATTTGTAATACTGGGTATAGTAGCCAATGGTCTGTTGCTTCTGCAACTTTCACAACAGGAACAGCACCACCAGAATGTGGTGGAAACTTTGTAGATGCTGGAGGCACAACAGCCAATTATCCTAATAATTCAAATTCAACAACAACAATTTGTCCAACAGTTCCTGGAGATAAAGTTACCGTAACTTTTACAGCATTTAATACTGAAGCAAGTTTTGATGGATTATATGTTTACAATGGCAATGGAGTTGTTCCAGCCAATTTAATTGCTAGTGCAAACCCTGCAGCAAACGTTCCGGGTGGTTTAGCTGGTTCGTATTGGGGAACTACAATTCCTGGACCATTTTCATCTTCAGCGGCTGATGGCTGTTTAACTTTTGTATTCAGAAGTGATGGTTCTGTTAACAATCCAGGTTGGATTGCTAATATAACTTGTGCGCCACCACCAGTGTGTCAACAACCAACAACATTAGTATCGAGTGCGGTAACTTCTAATTCAGCCACACTGGCTTGGACTAATGTTGGAGTAGCAACTACATGGGAAGTTATTGCTTTACCGTGTACTGCACCAGCACCTAACGAAACTACAACTGGTTTTATAACAACAAGCACAAATCCGTATACATTTACTGGATTGTCATCGGCTACATGTTATAATTTGTACGTAAGAGGAAATTGTAGTTCTACATCTAATGGAGTGAGTTTATGGTCGGGACCAAGATCGGTAACTACACAAGTAGCACCACCAGAGTGTGGAGGAAACTTTGTAGATGCTGGAGGACCAACTGCCAATTATCCTAATAATTCAAATACAACAACAACAATTTGCCCAACAGTTTCTGGAGATAAAGTTACCGTAACTTTTACCTCGTTTAATACAGAAGCTAATTGGGATGGATTATACGTTTATAATGGTAACGGAGTTGTCCCTGCCAATTTAATTGCCAGTGCAAACCCTGCAGCAAACGTTCCGGGTGGTTTAGCTGGTTCGTATTGGGGAACCACAATTCCTGGACCATTTACATCTTCTGCTGCCGATGGATGTTTAACCTTTGTATTTAGAAGTGATGGTTCTGTTAACAACCCGGGTTGGGTTGCAAATGTTACTTGTGCACCACCACCAGTTTGTCAACAACCAACAACATTAGTTTCTAGTGCTGTAACTTCTAATTCAGCCACTTTGGCTTGGACTAATGTTGGAGTGGCAACTACATGGGAAGTTATTGCTTTACCTTGTACTGCACCAGCACCAGATGCTTCTACTACTGGTTTTATAGCGACAAGTACAAATCCATATACATTTACTGGATTGGTACCTGCCACCTGTTATAATTTATACGTTAGAGGTAATTGTAGTTCAACATCTAATGGAGTAAGTTTATGGTCGGGACCAAGAACAATTACAACATTAGTTGCCCCACCAGAGTGTGGAGGAAACTTTGTAGATGCTGGTGGACCAACTGCCAATTATCCTAATAATTCAAATACAACAACAATAATTTGTCCAACTAATCCTGGTGAAATTGTTACAGTAACTTTCACTTCTTTTAACACAGAAGCAAATTGGGATGGATTGTATGTATATGATGGTAACGGAGTTGTTCCTGCAAATCAAATTGCTAGTGCAAACCCTGCAGCAAACGTTCCTGGTGGTTTAGCAGGATCGTATTGGGGGACAACAATTCCTGGACCATTTACATCAACAGCTGCAGATGGGTGTTTAACATTTGTCTTCAGAAGTGACGGTTCAGTAAACAATCCAGGTTGGGTTTCAAATATTACTTGTTCACCAGCACCAACATGTGCACGACCTACATTAGTTACGGCAACAAACGTTACACAAACTTCTGCAATACTAAATTGGACACAACCTCTAAATCCAAATGGAAGCTTAGCAACTGCATGGGAAGTATTGATATTACCAGCAGGTTCACCAGTACCAACAACTAACGGAATCCCTGCAACAAGTCCATATACAGCTTCAGGTTTATCTGCTGGAACTGCTTATGTTTTTTATGTACGAGCAATATGTTCAAGTACCGATTCTAGTGTTTGGTCAGCATTAAATTTTGCAGCATTACCAGTAAATGATGAATGTTCTAATGCTACTTTTGCGATTGTTAATCAAAATCTTAATTGTGTTCAAACAACACCGGGAACTTTATCTGGTGCTACTGCTTCATTACCGACAACCACTTGTCCAGGAGTTGCAAATGATGATGTTTGGTTTACATTTACCGCAACAGCAGTAACTCATGTTATTTCATTCAATAATGTTTCATTACCTGCTCCGACACTGAACTATGCTATATTTTCAGGATCTGATTGTGGCGCATTAACCCAAGTAGGATGTAATTCCGGGGCAAACTTAATACCTGGAACAACCTATTTTATAAGAGTATATTCTGCAACTGCTGTTCCACAATTTACAACGTTTAATTTATGTATCGGAACTCTTCCTTGTACAGAAGCACCAGCATTTTGTACAGGTCAGACTGTGACGTATGCTAATGCAACAAACGTTCCTAGTTTAGGACAGATAGGATGTTTATTTACTTCGCCAAATCCTGCTTTTTTCTTTTTACAAGTAAACCAAGCGGGACCTTTGAGTTATTTAATTTCACAAGTTGACAATAATGGTGTGCCAAGAGATGTTGATTATGTGGCATGGGGACCATTTACAGATTTAAATGCTGCTTGTTCTGGAGTTCCTGCTAATCCACTTCCAGCCGCTAATCCAATTCCAACTCCTACTACAGGATGTCCAGGAACGATTCACGCTTGTAGTTACTCTATTGCTCCTCAAGAAATCATGTGTATTCCGAATGCTCAATTGTGTCAGGTATACGTAATTATGATAACTAATTTCTCAAATCAAGCAGGGACAGTTACTTTTACACAAACCAACACGGGCGGTGGAACTACAGAATGTTTCCCTATTAATACTTTCAATTATCCGCAAACCTATTATTGTCAAAACGGTGGTGCAAATCCAACGCCTGTTTTAGCTCCTGGAGCAGCGGCAGGGACTTATACTTCAACTGCAGGATTAGTAATTGATCCAGTTACAGGGGTTATAGATTTAGCAGCAAGTACACCTGGAGCTTATATTGTGACAAGTACTACTCTAACAAGTACTGCAGGAGTTTGTACTAACATACCTTCAATTATAACTACTAGAACAGTTATCATTACTGGTGCAGCTAATGCTACAATTGCCTATGCTTCACCAACCTATTGTAATAGCTCAACTTCATTTGAAAATCCGACACAAACTGGAACAACAGGAGGAGTTTATACCGCTTCACCAGCGGGATTATTAATTAATCAAGTAACTGGAGGAATTTTGCCTATCGCAAGTACTCCTGGAATTTACACGATTACTTACACCATTCCAGCGTTTGGAGGATGTGCTGCTTTTACAACTACTACACAAGTTGAAATTTTAGCATCACCTGTCATAGTTCAACCAGCGCCCGTTTCTGTTTGTAATTCTTATACACTTCCAGCTTTAACAGTAGGAAATTACTACTCACAATCTGGAGGAGTTGGAACGCCATTGGATATAAATGTGCCAATCACTAGTTCTCAAACAGTTTACATTTATGCTAATAGCAATGGATGTTCCAATGAGAAATCATTTAATGTATCAATAGGTATAGCACCAACACCAACATTGAACGTTACACAAACAACTTGTAGTGTTCAAACAGGAACAATAGAGGTAACTGCTCCACTGGGAACAGGAGGAGGTTTACCATCTAACTTATTTATTTCTGAGGTGACGGATGAGGACGTTGGTTCATTAACCTATATTGAGATTTTCAATGGAACTGGAGCTGCTGTAGATTTAAGCAATTACAAACTAAAAGTTTATAACAATGGTAACTCAACAGCTTCTTGTGATAATCAATTAACTGGAATACTAAACAACAATAGTACATTTGTTGTAGCAGTTGGAAGTGTGACAAATCAAGGTGGAGTTGTTCCAAATCAAGTTTTTGCTTCATGTGGAGGCGTAAATACAGATGATAACATAAGACTTACAACAAGTACTGATGTAGAAATTGATAATTGGGGAAGAACTGATGGCGTTGCTTTCACTCCAAGTAATCAACCTGGATATACTTACAGAAGAAATAATACAGCAACAGTTCCGAGTTTAACTTGGAATACATCAGATTGGACAGCTATTGATCCACAAGATTATACTAATGTTGGTAGTTATACTCCACTTGTAACAGGTTATCAGTATAGTTTAGATAATGGAACTTATCAGTCAGGCACTATTTTCAATAATGTGCTTCCTGGTGATCATACCGTTACTGTTCTTGATTTAGCTAGTGGATGTCTATCTGTACCAGTAACTGTTACCATAAATCCAGTTCCTGTTACACCAACAGTTTTAACGTTTAGTTACACAACACCAGTTTGTAAAAATGCAACTACTAATCCTACACCAATTACAGTTTCAGGATTTACTCCAAATGGGGTTTATTCCTCAACAACAGGATTATCAATAGATGCTTCTACGGGTTTAATTAATCTTGCAAATTCTACACCTGGAACATATACTGTAACATACACTGTAGCGCCTATTCCATCAATATGTTTAGTTGGAGGAAGTTCTACTGCTGAAATCACAATTAATCCTGTGATTACGCCAGTAACAACTTTTAGTTATTCTTCTCCCATATGCTCATTTTATGCCGATAATTTGGCACAACCTATTTTAAGTACAGGATTTACTTTAGGAGGAGTGTTTTCATCAACAGCAGGATTGTCTATCAATCCTGATACAGGTGTAATTACTGTTTCAGGAAGTAGTCCGGGGAATTATACTATAACTTATTTTATTGCGGCTAATCCATCACTTTGTCAATTAGAAGCCACTAGTACAGCTCAGGTTACCATTACTGCTCCATTTGAAATTAGTGTAGAATCAGGTTGTCAGAGTGTTAATTATGTATTAACTGCTTTACCAGTAGCTAACTCATTCAATCCAGAAACCGTAACTTATTCATGGCAAAATGCTAATGGACTTATTATTGGAAATACGCAAAGTATTACTGTAACTGAAACTGGTAGCTATTTTGTATCCATTACAAGTGATGGTTGTTCTAGCAATTCTTTACCAGTATCAGTAGATTCAGTTGCTTGTGTAATACAAAAAGGAATTTCTGTAAATAACGATGGTAAAAATGACACTTTTGACTTAACAGGATTTAATGTCAAGAACTTAAGTATCTTCAATAGATATGGAGAAAAGGTTTATAGTTATAAAAATTATACGAACCAATGGGGAGGACAATCTGATAAAGGAGATGAACTTCCGGATGGAACTTATTATTACGTCATTAATCGCGATAATGGTGAGACCAAGACAGGTTGGATATACATCAATAGAGCACAATAATAAATTTCATTCCAATTAAAATTAAATAAAAATGAAGAATATATATATCATTGCCATATTAGCTTTATCGTTGTTTACTGAGGTACAAGCACAGCAAGATCCACACTACACACAGTATATGTATAATATGAGTGTTATAAATCCGGCGTATGCTGGTTCCAAAGAAGGTCTTTCGGGTGGAGTTTTATACAGAAAACAATGGGTTGAGATAGAAGATGCACCTACCACAGGAACTTTTTTCCTTCACAGTCCAGTAGGTAAAAACGTTGGATTAGGACTTTCTGTTATTTCTGATAAGATTGGACCTGTAGAGGAGAATAATTTTTATGGAGACTTCTCTTATACATTAAATTTAGGAGGCGAACACCGATTAGCTTTTGGTTTGAAAGCAGGATTAACGATGCACAAAATCGACTTCAACACCATTTATCCAACATTACCAGATTTGGGCGATGATGTTTTTGGTCAAGGTAATCCAAACGAAACATTCTTTAATTTAGGAACAGGATTGTTTTATTATACTAACAAGTATTACATCGCTTTTTCTATGCCAAATATGCTAAAATCAAATTATTTAGATTTTGATGGCAGACAATACGGAACAGAAGAGTTGCATTATTTTTTAACAGGAGGTTATGTATTTGATTTAAATCCAAACTTAAAATTCAAGCCATTTGCTATGGTTAAATCTTCTGTAAATGCACCACTTTCCCTTGATGTATCAACTAATTTTATGATTTATGATAAGTTAGAATTAGGAGCAACCTATAGATTAGAGGATTCTTTTGGAGCCATGGTGAATTTTGCTGTCACTCCAAGTTTGAGAATAGGATATGCCTATGATCATATCGTTTCCGATTTAAATGTGGTGACGCCTGCTTCACATGAGGTAATGCTTTTATTTGATATCAATTTCTCGAAAAAAGTATCCCAGTCACCTAGATATTTCTAACCCATAAAGCAATCTAAAAAATGAAAAATCTATATATAACATTAAGTTTTGTAGCCCTAACCATTACAGTTTCGGCACAAAATGCATCCACCAAAACAGCCGATAAATTGTACAACAGACTCGAGTATGTTGATGCAGCAAAAGAATACTTAAAACTTGTTGAAAACGATAAGGCAGATGGTTATGTTTACAAACAATTAGCCGATACGTACTACAACATGTTCAATACTACTGAAGCGGTTAAATGGTATGCCAAAGCTACAGAAACTCCTCAAGATGCAGAAACCTATTATCGTTATGCACAAATGTTGAAAGGTAATGGCAAATATGAAGAGGCAAACAAGCAAATGCAAAAATTTGCTTCAGCAGCACCAAATGATGACCGAGCCAAAGCTTTTAAAGCAAATCCTAATTACATTCCGAGTTTATTGGACAAAGCTAAAATGTATAATGTAAATTCATTAGACGTTAGTGGTGATAAATCAGATTTTGGAGCCGTTCTTTATGATAACAGTTTATATTTTACAAGCGCTAGAAACACTGCTAGAAAAAGCTATGGTTGGACAGACGAGCCTTTTTTAGACATTTACAAAGCCGATTATAATGCTGATGGGACAATTACAAATGTTGTTGGAGTTAGTGCATTAAATTCAAAATATCATGACGGTTCTTTAACGATGAGTGCTGATGGCAATACGGTTTACTTTTCTAGTGAAAGTTTTAGAGAAAGCTCCTTTAAAAAGGATAAAGCCAACAATTTGAAATTAGGAAGAAATAGTCTTTTCAAAGCGACAAAGAATGGAGATTCATGGGGAGATATTACTTCTTTGCCATTTAATAGTAAAGAATTTTCAACGAGTAATCCAAGTTTGAGCAGAGATGGAAAAACATTATATTTTTCTTCAGACAGACCAGGAAGTATAGGTGGAATAGATATCTGGAAAGTTGCTGTGAATGCTGATGGAACTTATGGTGAGCCACAAAATTTAGGTAACAAAGTAAATACAGAAGGTAACGAGAGTTTTCCATTTATTGCAGATGATAATAAAACCTTATTCTTTGCTTCAAGCGGAAGACCTGGTTTAGGTGGTTTGGATGTTTTTCAAATTGATTTGACTAGTGGTGAAGCTAGTAATTTAGGGAAACCTGTGAATTCTGAAAAAGATGATTTCGCATTCACATTCAATGAAAGTAAAAAAGTTGGATTTGTTTCTAGTAATCGAAATGGGAATGATGATATCTATGGTGCTATCCCAGTTTGTGGCGTAGATGTTTTAACGGTTGTTACCGATGCCAAAACGGGTGCGATTTTGTCTAATGCAAGTGTATCAATTCTTGATGACAAGAGAAATGTAATTGCTACAGAAATGTCGAATGCAAAAGGAGAAGTAAAATACAGAGTAGAATGTGACAAACCATACGTGGTTCAAGCGTCAAAAGATGGTTATGAAGGTAATACTTTTGCCGTTGCAAAAAGCAAAGGGCCAACTGCGAAAGTGGATGCCGCTTTACAACCAATAGATGTTATCGTTACTGAAAACGAAATTGTGTTGAAACCGATCTATTTTGAATACGATAAGAGCAATATTACTCAAGAAGGTGCTTTTGAGTTAGACAAATTAGTTCAAGTGATGAAAAGCAACGACAAAATGGTTGTTATGGCTAAATCTCATACAGACAATAGAGGAAGTGATAAATACAACCTAAGATTATCAGACAGAAGAGCGAAATCAACCGTGCAATACATTATTTCTAAAGGAATTGATGCTAGCAGAATTTCTGGAAAAGGAATGGGTGAGTTAGAGCCAAAAGTAGATTGTGGCAAAGATTGTTCAGAAGAACAACATGCCCAAAACAGACGTTCTGAATTCCTGATAGTGAAATAAAATTGTAAAACTTATAGTAAAAGCCCCGAACCATTGGTTTGGGGCTTTTTTTTTAATTTTCAGAGGTATTTTTTTTTACACTGTTATTTTTTCCCTCCACACCGCATTTTTTTGGTACGATGAGGTTTTTTTTGGTTTGTACTTCTCTTTTTAAAGTTGTAACCCGATAACTCGTATTTGCAACCTGAGGATTATTATTTAAATGGTTAGAAACTATGCTGGTTTAGACGTTATTTTGTTAGATTTGTTTTGAAGTTCATTGTGGGCACGGATTGCAAATCCGTGTTATCGGGGTTAACATCTGGAGAAATCTCGAAGAATCCAAATATTAGTGTTTCTAGTGATGCTCCAGAATATATTGCAGCCCATACTATTGCTCAAAAAGCAGAGGATAAAGTAAATGTAAATACAAGAATTATAAATGTAGGTAATACAGACTCCTTTATTGAGAAAGATGGGACAAATACCACTCAAACCTATAATAGTACTCCTGATGGAGGATATTTTATTACTAAAACACGTAAATAATACCAAATGAAAAATTTAATTTATTTCATATTTATATTACTTTTTGGATGTGCTTCAAAACAAAGTTCAAAATGTATAGAAAATCTAAAATTTAAAGATGAGTTTTTTAAAAATATTTCTATAGTTGAAAACTTAACCTATGGCACAGGGGATGGAAATCTTAGAGAATCTTTAAATTTTTTATCTAAATATGTCCCTGTATCCTATGGAAAGCTTCTAAATTATAAGTTTGGTTATGATTCCGAAACTTTTAAATGGGACAAAACTACATGGTTAAAATGGTATGAAGAAAATAAATGTAGCAATATCCAGTTCAAATAAGTATAATGTTCCAAAGTTTGTGATGAACAAAAATCAACCATTTAATCAATTGTGAGTCAATTCAACAAAAATTTAAGTATTCATAACAAACAGTTTGTCTTGTCCTAAAATAGGTTTACACTTTTGTGTAAACCTATTTTAGGACAAGACAGTATGCAAAATATTTTTAACTTTATCGAAATTTGTAATTGATTAGCTTAAAGTCTAGAGACTTTGCAGCGTTGCAAAAGGAACACTTTCAGTAGCAGAAGTAAAATCAATAAAAAAACCACTCCTTTAGAGAGTGGTTTTTAAACTATTTTGAATAAACGTTATTCTTTAATAAATCGTTTAGTAGTTGTAGCTGTTCCGTCTGTTACTTCAATTAAGTAAGCGCCAGTTTTTAATGCACCTACAAAAACAGCATTGTTTTCAATTTTTCCTTTTCCTAATTCTTGTCCCATCATGTTGAATATTCTATAGTTTGATGTCATTTCAAGGTTTGAAATGTTTAAGAAATCACCTTTAACAGGGTTTGGGTATAGATTGAAAGATATAGTGGTATTGTTTTCTTCTATTCTTGCTGTAGCAGTAATATTTACCGTATAATCTTCAACTTCACCATAAGAGAAAGTCTCACAGGAAGTTGGTGAAGCATTATATTTCATAGAAACTCGCATTCTTGTTTGTCCAATTAATGCTGTTGTAGGAACGGTAAAACTTCCTGAAATAGGTGTTGCCGTAGTTCTGTTTCTATTGAATACTTGTTCTCCAGTGTCAAGAAAATCACCATCTTGATTGTAATCAATCCAAACTCTGTATGCTTCGCTATAAGTTGTTGCAGTCCATCCAGGTGTAATGATAATAGAATTGCTAGTGTTACGAACTAAATTTGTAGTTAATGAAGTGAAATTTCCATAACCTCCATTATTTCCAGATAAGTTATTTATCGTTCCTAATTGTACTCTGTTTATAAACTCATCGGCAGTACTGTTCCCTTTTGATACGCAATAAGTAACTGATGGAATGGCTAAGGTTGTAACAGTAACAGTATTACTATTTAAAGAGACATTACCCGCAGCATCTTTTGCTGTCACATAAAATGTATAAGCAGTTGCAGCGGTTAAACCAGTAACTGCAAAAGTTGTGGTAGCTGTTGAACCTATTAACGTTGTGCCTCTAAACACATCATACCCTGTTACACCTACATTGTCTGTAGCGCCAGACCAAGATAAGTTGGTTGTGGTTGTAGTGGTACCCGATGCACTTAATGTTGGCGCAGTTGGCGCTGTTGTATCAAGAACTGGAGTTAAAGTTGTTACACTTACAATATTACTATCTAAAGATACATTTCCAGCGGCATCTTTGGCTCTTACAGTAAATGAATACGTAGTTGAAGCAACTAATCCTGTTACTGCAAAGTTTGTTGAAGCAGTTGTTCCTAGCAATGTTGTTCCTCTATACACATCATAAGCGGTTACTGCAACATTATCTGTAGCTCCAGACCATGATAAATTGGTAGAAGTTTGTGTAGTTCCAGAAGCCGTTAAAGTGGGAGCTGTTGGGGCTATTGTATCAGTTGAACCTGCTGTAATAGTGAAGTTAGTATTAGAAACATCAAAGAAAATGTGATTGGTTCCTTTTACCATTATTCTGTTAGTTGTTCCAGGTGTGTTTGGAATAGTTACAGCTTCAGTTCCATCATTTGGTGTAGCTGCTAATAAAGTTGACCAAGTTGTTCCTCCATTAGTAGATAATAATATATCAACATTCGCACAGTTTACACCGTTTGCTGTTGTTCCTGCTACTGACCATGTTATTGTTTGAGCACTTCCTCCTGCATAAGACACAGCAGTGTTTGGAGAGTTTACTGTAAATGGACCAGCAGTAGCATTAACGGTTACAATCATATCATCACTATTGTTTGCTGGACCACCAGCTCTATTGTCACGAACAGTCAAACGGAAGTTTAGTGTTCTTGCAACCGAAGGTAATGCTTCTACTGTTAGTTCACTTCCAGCCGTTGTGGTTGCTCCAGTTAAAACAGAAGACATTCTAGGGAAATATCTCGTTGGTGAAGTCGTAGGATTGTAGGATCTAAAGTTTACCCCAGTGGTTTTTGTAGCACTTGGCGCTGTGGTTGTAGTTTGTGAGTCAAATTGTTCCCAAGAATAAGTCAACGCATCACCATTAGCATCGGTGCCAGCACCAGTTAACATAAAAGGAGTACTTTTAGGTACGGTATAATCTAAACCTGCACTTGCTGTAGGGATAGCATTTCCAGTTGCGATATTTACCGAACATGTTTTGCCTTTGATATTATTAGTAACTTGTTGAATACTGATAGCGTGAAAATAAGCATCGGAATGTGGCTGAACATCGGCAGAAGTTATTCCTGCATATCCCATAATCGTTGAACCTGAACCTGGTTCCATATGAACTCCTGTTCCTTCGTTACTAATCGTAAAAGTGTGATTAGCACCCATTTGGTGTCCAATTTCGTGAGCAACATAATCGATGTCAAAGTTATCTCCCATCGGAATACCATCTGCAGGAGAAGTGATGCCACTTCCTTTTGATCCGTTTACACAGATACAACCAATACATCCCGCGTTTCCACCACCACCAGTAGCGCCAAATAAATGACCAATATCATAATTTGCTTCACCAATAACGGAGGTTAAAGTAGATTGTAATTGTGCATTCCATTGAGACATACTTGATGCAGCAGCATAAGGATCAGTGGATGCATTTGTATAAATTACTAAATCCGTATTGGCTATAATAAGTAATCGAGCACCAAAATCCATTTCAAAAACACCATTACATCTTGTAATAGAATTGTTAATCGCGGCTAATGCTAGTGCTTTTGTACCTCCAAAATAAGTTGTGTATTCTCCAGTACAAGACATGGCTAAACGAAAAGTTCTCAATACTGCATCATCAGCATTTGGTCTTAATAAAGCAGCATCAGTTACTTTTGGTGCCACTTCGTTTATAACAGCACATTCAAAACGTGATAATGATGGCGCTTTATCTGATTTTCTATAAACAGTGTAAGTTGTTAAATCTCTAGAAATTGGCTCGATAAAAACTGTAGTTCTATCAGCATTAATAGTCATTGATTTGAAACCTAACGGCGTAACACTAAAATAAGATACTGCCGTTGGATTATCAATTCCAACACCTATATATGATTTAATTTCTGGATAGCGAGCTGCTAATGCGGGATCGAAAACAGAGTTTTCAAAAACTTTAAAATTTTCCAACTGACCATTTTGATTTGGAATTGCAAGAATTGTGCTTGAGTTTTTTAAGTCAGCTGTTCTTTTTGGGGCATTTGCTAAAACAGTTTTTACCTGTTCAAGATTTAAAGTAAATAGATTTTTTTCTGGCAAAATCATTCTACTTTCGAGTGGAATCATGTCACTTTTTTTTGTGGTTGAATTCCATGGAGAACTTTTAGTTTGTGAAAAAGTTACACTACTGATTATCAGCAAAGCGAACGAGAGTAATTTGTACTTCATAAGTCAATTAATTTGGTTAATTTAGGTTATAAAATTATAAATATTTTTTAGAAAAAAGCAAAACAACGCTTAATTCTATTACTATAATGCTAAATAATATTAGAAAAAGATAAATTATACTTAATAAATAAGATAAAACCTTATAATAATCATAAAACAGTATTTTTGTTTTGCAGGATAATCAAGAAAAAAGCTATTTTTAAAAAAAATTAAAGATGAACTTAAGTTATTGGGAACTTAAAAATTGGTTTACTAATGTAGATTTCACCATCGTTGGTAGCGGAATTGTTGGTTTGCATTGTGCTTTGGCTTTACGAGAAAAATATCCTAACAGTAAAGTTTTAGTTCTAGAAAAAGG
This sequence comes from Flavobacterium sp. RSB2_4_14, assembly GCF_051547085.1. Lineage (NCBI taxonomy): Bacteria > Pseudomonadati > Bacteroidota > Flavobacteriia > Flavobacteriales > Flavobacteriaceae > Flavobacterium > Flavobacterium sp. RSB2_4_14. The sequence continues at coordinate 296,962 of NZ_JBPTTL010000001.1, read as the reverse complement.
AATATTGCCTCAAGGAGCTAGTACCAAAAATGCCGGTTTTGCTTGTTTTGGAAGCATGTCTGAAATTTTAGATGATTTGAAATCACACAGTGAAGAAGAGGTCATTCAACTAATTCAAAAAAGATGGCAAGGTTTACAATTGCTTCGCAAAAATCTCGGCGATACAACAATCGATTTCAAACCTTATGGTGGTTATGAACTGTTTTTAAAAGAAGACGAAAGCAGTTATCATGAATGTTTGCAAAAATTTTCTTTTATTAATGAAATACTGAAACCCATTTTCAGAAATGATGTTTTTATAAAAGAGGTTGATCGATTTGATTTCAAAGGCATTCAAGACTATTTGATTTTTAATCCTTACGAAGCTCAAATCGATACTGGAAAAATGATGCATGCTTTATTGCAAAAAGCAATAACCAATACTATTATGATTTTAAATCAAACTGAGGTTAAAGCTTTTCATGATAAAAAATCTAGCGTAGAAATTACTCTCGGGGATTTTAGTTTCAATTCAAAAAAACTATTATTTGCTACCAATGGTTTTGCGTCAAAACTAACAAATAATCAAGTAAAACCGGCCAGAGCTCAAGTCTTGATTACTGAACCAATTTCAAATCTTGACATCAAAGGAACATTTCATTTGGATAAAGGGTATTATTATTTTAGAAACATTGATGATAGAATTCTAATAGGTGGAGGAAGAAATCTAGACTTCGAAGGTGAAACTACTACCGAATTAGGTCAAACAGAATTAATTCAAAATCGTTTGGAGGAATTGTTAAAAGAAGTAATTTTACCAAACACCGATTTCAAAATCTCCCATAGATGGAGTGGCATAATGGGATTGGGGTCAAGTAAAAATCCAATTGTAGAGCAACTTTCCGAAAATGTATATTGTGGCGTGAGACTAGGTGGAATGGGAGTTGCTATAGGAAGTTTAATAGGTCAAGAATTAGCCGATTTAGTAAAATAAGATATGATAAAAAAAATTTCTCGTTGGATTTGGAAAGTGATGCTTTGGTTTTTTGGACTTTCTATTTTGTCAGTCATTATTTTTAAATGGGTTCCAGTTCCGTTTACACCTTTGATGGTAACCAGAATTATAGAATTTAAATTAGACAATCAAGATGCAATTTATAGTCATGATTGGGTTCCGTTAGAAGAGATATCGCCCAATCTTCAAAAAGCCGTTATTGCCAGCGAAGATGGTAATTTTTTAAAACATAGTGGCTTTGATTTTGAAGCCATGCAAAAAGCTTTTAAGAACAATAAAAAAGGGAAAAAACTAAAAGGCGGAAGCACCATCTCACAACAAACGGCTAAAAATGTTTTCTTGTGGCAAGGAAGAAGTTATGTTCGCAAAGGATTGGAAGCTTATTTCACAGTCTTGATTGAACTTATTTGGGGTAAAGAACGCATCATGGAAGTGTACTTGAATAGCATTGAAATGGGAAATGGCGTTTATGGCGCACAAGAAGCTGCCAGACATTGGTATCGTACCGATGCAAAAAATTTAACTAAGCGTGAAGCTGCTGGCATTGCCGCTATTCTTCCTAATCCAAGAAAATATAAAGCCACAAATTCTAGTTCCTACATCGAACGAAGAAAAGATAGAATTATGCGCGTCATGCGACATGTTGGAAAAATAGAATATTAAAAAAAGCCGTCTCAAAAAATTGAGACGGCTTTAAAATTATCGAGTGTTTCTTTAATAAAATAAAGGTTTGTATTGTTGCCAATGTTTGAAAATTAAAATCGAGTTAAATACCACAATTACTAGTGCTATTGACAATCCTGGGATATCTAAAAACAAATGGAAAAGCAAAATATTAATGGATATTGGTGCTAACAATATCAAGGCGAAAGCAATCCATTTTTTAAACAAAAGCATGGCTCCAATAATAACTTCTAAAACTCCCACAACCGGAAATATATAACCTGTTGCGCCAAGCGAATTCATAAATTGTCCTGCAGGAGTATTTAAATCGGGTGCATCCATCGGGATGAAGTGCAAAAACTTGTTTGCCCCAAAAACTACAAGCATTAAACCTAATAATATTCTAACTATTTTAGTAAACATTGAATTCATAAGCGAAGATTTTGAATTAGTAATATGGTAAAAATAGAATTAAATATTTACATAAAAAATACTTTATTGCCTAAAATTTTACACTAATTATAAACATTCACTAAATATAGATAGAAAACAACAATTTTAAATCATGAAGTTAATTCCTAAAACAATATTTCTACCAATGTTTGGAATTCCATCCGTTTTCAATCGGGAAAGATGCGAAACATAGGTTTTATCCAATACATTATTAGCATTTAAGTTGAGATTAAATATAGTTTTATTAATATTAATTTTTCCGCCAAAACCCAGATTAATCAATGTATAATCATTTGTTTTTGTTTCAAATTCACTAATGTTATTTTGAGCAAAAGTGCTTTCTACATTCAAAGTCGCAAAACCTTCCGATAACCAATTTTTAATTTCAAATTCAGTTCTAAGTGTATTATTCCACTTATTAGCTGGAATTAATGGCAAATAATCTCCATTATCTTTTTCGCCTACCACAGTTTCAAAACTACTTGTGAAATGTAACCAATCCAAAGGATGTGGATGGAAGTGAATTCCTGTTTCGCCACCATATAATTTAGCATTAGATTGAACATAGTCATAAACATCATTGCCATCAATGACAGCACCGTTAGGCGAAATATAGATGTAATTGTTAATATGATTATAAAAACCATTTACAAATAACTCAAAATGAGTGCTTCTATACTCCAAATTTAAATCCGTTTGAAAATTTTGTTCATTTGTCAGTTCTGAGTTTCCAATTTCATAACGATTACTACCTTCGTGAACACCATTCGAAGTTAATTCGGCTAAATTTGGGGCACGAAAACCTGAGGCAAAATTCAATCTCATGGTGAAATTTGAAGTCAAATTAGTTTTATAACCCAGAGAAGCGTTGAAACTATTGAAAGATTTGTTTATTGCTTCAAAATAACCTTCTTCTCCTTCAACACCATGGGTTTCAGTAGCCACATTTCTAGTGTCAAAACGAATTCCAGCTTGTAGCACGTTGTTTTTCCACTCATAATTTGAAGTTGTAAAAATTCCAAAATCATTGGTAATCGCATCAGGAATTAATAATTCTTCACCCGAATTAGTGTTAGTTTGATACATGCCTTGTGTTCCGATAATGGTTTCAATCTTTCCCGTTTTTGGTAAATAATATTTCACATCATAATTAAAAGTTCTCAATTTCATGTGCAAAACAGCCACATCACTATCTTCAAATTCGCTTCGATCATTAAAAATATAACCCAAATCAGCATCTAATTTTGAGTTTTTGAAAAATAAAGTATTGTGTAAACTCAAAATATGATTATTTACACCTTGACTTGGGTATTGAGTATTTTTACTCGTTGATTGTTCGGCTATACCATTTTCGGGAATACCTAAATCTAGTTTGTTGAAATTATATCTCAAAACACTCGAAAAGCTGGAGTTGTTATAGCCGACTCCAGCTTTGAAATCGGTTTCATTGTAACGTGTGTTGGTCACTCTGTCTCCATCAGCAATTTGGTAATCGGAATGTGTGTTGTAACTACCACGCGCTAAAAATTTCCATTGGTCAGTAGAAGTTTTCACACCAATTGAAGTATTACTACCCAAAGTATTTGAGAACAAACGCTGACTAAAATCAGTTTTAAATTCATTGATTTTAGCAAATTTTTCAGGATTAAAATATAAAACACCACCAAGTGCATCTGAACCATAGAGCAAAGAAGCTGGACCTTTGATGACTTCCACACTTTCTACACCAGCATCATTTAGACCCAAACCGTGTTCTTCACCAAACTGTTGATTTTCCAAACGAACGCCTTGAGAATAAACCAAAACGCGGTTGCCGCTTAAACCTCTAATAACAGGTTTTCCAATAGAAGTTCCTGTAGAAATTTGAGAAACTCCCGGAATGGTTGCTAGTCCTTCAATTAATGTAGCAGTTCCTTTTTGTTGTAATGATTTTAGGGTTTCGTGTTCAACCTTCATTACATTTTGTGATTGTAATTTATTGAAAACAGTAGAAACAATTACTTCATCCATGTGAATAATGCTTTCATCTAATGCAATGTCTAAAACAATTGCTGAATCCGAAAGAGCTGTTGTGACGGTTTGAGTTGTATAACCAACCAATGAAAAAACGATTTTAAAATTGCCTTTAGGTAAATTAGTTAAAACATATTTTCCGTTTTCATCAGAAATGGTTTCTTTGTGAATTTCTTGAATAGAGACAATTACATTGGGTAAAATTTTATTGTTTTTGTCTAGAATGGTTCCGCTAATTTTATTTTGTGCCGTAGCAAATAATGAAAACCCTATGAATAGAGTAATGTATAATGATTTCATGAATGTATGTTTTATTGATAAATATTAATTTGACCAAATCTATTTTGGTCTTCAAAATGACTATTTAAACAATAAAACTGGGTGGTGCTCGAAGTGAAAAGAGTGAACCTTTAAATTTTTGAGTAATTTCTTTGGAGTAGAAAAAAGTATAGGAAGTTGGAACTTCCTTTATTCTAAATTCAAAAGATTTTACAGGAGATGAAGTATAACTACTAAAAGCAAATTCACATACAAAACATTTTTCAAGTCCATCGTGACCATGATTAACTTCTGTTTTGTGATTGTGATAAACATGATGACATTTTTTCTCGGAAAATTTTTTTGCCAAATGCTCCAAAGAGTGAAAAGATTGATAGAATATTGCGAACAATATCATCAAACCCATCAAAGCATTGCCTGTAAGTAATTTTCTCTTCATCGACGCAAATGTAGTTATGAAAAAAAGAAATTCCGTTTGATTTTAACAAATTTTAGGATTTGTAAAATCAAACGGAAATCTATATTTATAATTTTCAAAAAAGCGAAAAATCTATTATACTAATTTATTTGCTACTAAATACTCGGCAATTTGAATCGTATTGGTCGCAGCTCCTTTTCTTAAATTATCGGCAACAATCCACATGTTTAATGTGTTTTCTTGACTTTCGTCACGACGAATTCTACCTACAAACACATCGTCTTTTCCTTGCGCAAATAATGGCATCGGATAAGTAAACGTGTCAGTATTGTCTTGAACAACAACGCCATCGGTGTGGTGTAAAATATTCCTAACTTCGTTAACATCGAAATCATGACTGAACTCTACGTTAATGGCTTCGCTATGTCCGCCAACAATTGGCACACGAACCGCAGTAGCAGTAACTTTGATGTTGTTGTCGCCCATTATTTTTTTGGTCTCGCGAACCAATTTCATCTCTTCTTTGGTATAACCGTTTTCTTCAAAACTGTCACATTGTGGAATAGCATTGCGGTGAATAGGATATTTATAAGCCATTTCGCCTTTTATTCCCGCGTATTCATTTTCCAATTGTTGTACTGCTTTTACTCCAGTTCCAGTAATGGATTGGTAGGTAGAAACAATCACACGTTTGATATTGTATTTTTTGTGTAACGGTGCTAAAACCAAAACCATTTGAATAGTAGAACAGTTTGGGTTCGCGATAATTTTATCGTCTTTGGTTAGTTCACCAGCATTGATTTCGGGAACAATTAATTTTTTTGTTGAATCCATTCTCCAAGCCGATGAATTGTCGATTACGGTTGTGCCTGCTGCAGCGAATTTTGGCGCCCATTCTAATGAAGTTTCTCCACCAGCCGAAAATAAAGCAATATCTGCTTTCATGTCAACGGCAGTTTGCATGCCAACTACTTTATATGATTTTCCTTTAAATTCAATTTCTTTACCAACAGATTTCTCAGAAGCAACAGGAATTAATTCCGTCACCGGAAAATTTCTTTCTGCTAAAACTTGAAGCATAACTTCACCAACCATACCGGTTACACCAACAACAGCAACTTTCATATTCTTTTATTTTGAGATTATTTTTTGAAAGTGCAAAAATAGACAGAAAATCAATAAAATAACAACTTTGTAAAAAAGAAAAACCGTCTCAATTAAGAAACGGTTTAGTTAAGAATATATAATGTAGCGGTATTATTTTTTTAATAAATCTCTAATTTGTGTAAGCAATTCTTCTTGTGATGGTCCAGCAGGAGCAGCAGGAGCAGCAGGTTCTTCTTTTTTCTTCATGCTGTTTATTGCTTTTACCATAATGAAAATAACAAAGGCAATAACTAGAAAACTTATCACGGCTGCAAGGAATTTTCCATATAGAATTCCTCCATCTGTTTTTAAATCGGCTAAATTTTCAACTTGTGCCGCTTTCAAGGCTGGATTTAATAATGCTGGAGTAATAACATCTGATACTAATGAATTTACAATAGCGCCAAATGCTGCTCCAATAATAACTCCAACAGCTAAATCCATTGCGTTACCTTTTGCAATAAAATCTTTAAATTCTGAAATCATTCCCATATTTGTTTTGTTTTATTGGTTAATTGAAATCTAAATTAATTAAAATTTTAACATTTAAAAAATAAAATGAATTATTCTCTAAAAAACTCTCTTTTCACTCTTTGCGAAATGCTTGTTAAAATTTCATAAGGAATGGTATTCAATTGCTTTGCCATAAAATTTACCGTTGGATTTTCGCCAAAAATAATCACGGTTTGACCTTCTTTACAATCAATATCGGTGACATTAACCATTAACATATCCATACAAATACTGCCTACAATTTTTGCTTGTTTGTTGTTAATAACAACATAGCCAACACCTTGACCCCAACTTCTTCTAATGCCATCTGCATAACCTATAGGAATGGTAGCGATTTTAGTTTCCTTTTCGGCTATGAATCGTCGTCCATAACCTACGCTTTCACCAGCATCAATAGTTCTGATTTGGGAAATAATAGATTTTAAAGTGCCTACATTTTCCAATTGTTTTTGCTCTTCTTCATCGTTGGAAATTCCATATAAACCAATACCTAAACGAACCATATCATATTGAGCTTCGGGATAATTGGTAATTCCAGAGGTGTTCAAAATATGACGAATCGGTTTGATATTCAACTCTTTTTGCAATTTAGAAGATAATTTTTCAAACAAGGCTATTTGTGAATTGGCAAAAACAGCGTGTTTGAAATCGTCACTCGTTGCCATGTGCGACAAAATACTTTTGATTTGCACGGTTTCATTTCCTTTTAGAATTTGAATGAGTTCTTCTAAATTTTCTTCTTCAAAACCTAAACGGTGCATTCCAGTATCTATTTTGACATGAATAGGAAAGTGTTTCAGTTTTTTGAGTTCAGCAATTTTTAAAAATGCTTTTAATCCTTTAATCGAATAAATTTCGGGTTCTAAATGATGCTGTATTATCGCAGAAAAACTCGCAGTTTCCGGATTTAAAACCATTATTGGCACATTTATCCCAGCATTTTTCAACGAAATTCCTTCATCGGCAAAAGCCACACCAAGATAATCTACTTTATGATGTTCCAATAATTTTGCTATTTCAAATCCGCCATTTCCATAGCCAAATGCTTTGACCATAACCATCATTTTGGTTTTTGGTTCCAGTTTTGATTTAAAAAAATTATAATTATGACTTATAGCGTTGAGATTAATTTCCAAAACGGTTTCATGCGTTTTTTCTACCAGCATCGAAACAATTTCTTCAAAATGAAAATCTCTCGCACCTTTGATAAGTATGGTCTCGTTTTCGAAGTTTAAACTGTCAAAAGCATTAGTAAATTCGGCTACATTTTTAAAAGTAATTCCATTGATAAATTTATTTTTATACTGTGAAATCGTTTCACCAATGCCAATTACTCTGTTGATTTTGTTAGAAATAATTAATTGTGAAACCTGAGAATATAGCTCTTCATTATTCAAACCGCTTTGAAAAATATCCGATAAAATGATAGTTTTCTTTTTGTGCTGCTTTTGATTCTCCAAAAAGTCCAAAGCTATTTTCAACGATTGAAAATCGGAACTATAACTGTCATCGATTAATGTGCAATTGTAAATTCCATTTTTTACTTTCAAACGCATTTCTACTGGATACAATTGCGCCATTCGGGTTTGTATCACTTTTTGATTATAACCAAAATAAAGCATCACCATCATACAATGAATAGCATTTTCAACCGAAGCTTGGTCTTGAAAAGGAATGGTTATAGGAAAAGTATCTTCTTTGTAAGTAACTTGTAATATAGTGAGTTCATCACTATTTTTTTTAGTAATAAAAACATCGGCACTTTTATCGTCAGAGCACCAAGAGAAGGTTTTTATTTTGGGGTTTAAAAAAGCACTTATGGTTTTGTTTTTATTCAAAATCAAAACATTTACCGAGCTGAAAAGTTTTAGTTTTTCTTTTATTTTTTCGGCAACGCTAGGAAATCCTTCATCGTGCGCCGAGCCAATGTTGGATAAAATTCCAATAGTGGGTTGAATAATTTTTTGAAGTTTTTCCATTTCGTTTATGGTGGAAATTCCGGCTTCAAATATTCCTAAGTTGTGTTTTTCTTTGATTCCCAAAATAGAAAGTGGCACACCAACTTGTGAATTGTAACTTTTTGGACTTCGAATAATGTTATAATCGGGACTTAATAAAAAATTCAACCATTCTTTAATGATGGTTTTTCCGTTGCTTCCTGTAATTCCAATGATAGGAAAATCAAATAAACTTCTGTAATAAGCCGCAAATTTTTGTAATGCTTCAAGCGTATTTTCAACTACCAAAAAATTTGCTTTTCCTGCGACATCTTCTGGAATTCTAGTCACTACAAAATGCTGAACACCTTTGTCTATAAGTTCTTCAATATATTGATGACCATCGTGATTGGGTCCAGAAAGTGCAAAAAACAAAGTACTTTCATCATTTTGCAAAGATCGGCTATCAATAGAAATAGTATCAATAACGGCTACATCATTTTTACCAATCCAATTGGCTTTAATGATGGGAATAATATTTCGGATAGTTAGTGTCAATTGCTTTTGAATTATTACTGCGTCAGTTCGCTGCGCTCGGGTCTTCTTTAGACAAATGTTCAGGATCTTTTACTTCCATATTTTCTCGCATCGCTTTGTAATATGCAGCACGGCTCAAAGGTTCATATTCTTCGGTTTCGCCTAATAAAACCAATTTATCACTATCTGTTTTTCTAAAACTATAATGAGCCAAGTTTCCTGTTCGAGTGCATACAGCGTGAACTTTAGTAACATATTCGGCAGTTGCCATCAAAGCTGGCATTGGCCCAAAAGGATTTCCTTTAAAATCCATATCCAATCCGGCTACAATCACTCGAATACCTGAATTAGCTAAATCATTACAAACCGATATAATTTCGTCATCAAAAAACTGCGCTTCGTCAATACCCACAACATCACAACCTTGCGCTAAAATCCTAATATTGGCAGCCGCAGGAACTGGAGTGGAACGGATTTCATTTGAATCATGAGAAACAACCATTTCATCATGATAACGAGTATCGATGGCAGGTTTAAAAATTTCCACTTTTTGTTTGGCAAATTGAGCTCTTTTCAATCGGCGAATTAGTTCTTCGGTTTTACCCGAAAACATCGATCCGCAGATGACTTCAATCCAACCAAATTGTTCTTTATGATTTACGGTATTTTCGAGAAACATTTTGTAATTTTCTTGCGCTAAAAATGAATAGTTTTTATTACTTTGTAACGATAACAAACCGACATAAAATTTTTCTATTTTTACGTCGTTTCAAATGTAGAAAATTTTTAATTAAGGTTACTTCTTCCTTAGGTTAAATAAAAGGCAAGAAGGAAATTTAGTAAAGAGAAGCACAGTATTTCAAATAATTTCAAAACTCATGAAAAAAAGATTAGAATCTGAATTAATCAGTATTGCACACCGAATTTTAAAATTAAAAAATAAATCGGAGGTTGATCAACTGTATAAAGAAACTCAAAAATTATACGAAACACTGTCAGTTTTAAAGTTTTATCAAGACAATTTCGAATCGGTTAAAGGAGATGTTTCTTTACCTGTTTTAGAAGAAAAAATAGAACAACAGCAAGAAGCGGAATCTATTCCAGAACCTTTTGCTGAAGTTAAAGAAGAAGTTTCTGAGCCAATTGTAGTGGAAGAAACAGAGTCAGAAACAGAAGAAAACACAATTGTTCCTGAAGAAATAGTAGAAACGCCCGAAACTGCTGTTGAAGAAGATGAAACTTTGGATGAAGAAACGGTTGAAGAGCCAGTATTCAAACCTATTTTTGAATTGGAAGTAGAAGAAGAAATAGAAGAAGAATCGGAAGAAGAAATAGAACCAGCAGACACGAGCAATAGCGAACTGGCGAAGCAAACAGCTTCGGAAGTGAAACCAGAAACTAAACAAGTTTCTTTGGATGAATTATTGGGCGAAAACTATGTTGACCCAATTTTTGTAAAACCAAGTGAAGTTTCTTTGTTTTCTGATGATTCCAGCTCAAGTGAGCAATCAAATCAGGCAGAAGTAGAACCTGAAAAGAAACAAACCACTTTTAATAATACTTTTTCAAAATCAATAGAAATTGGATTGAATGATAGAATTGCATTTGTCAATAATTTATTTGGCGAAAGCAATGAAGATTTTAACCGTGTGATTTCTCAATTAAATACTTTTGACACATTTGAAGAAGCCAAAAACTTTATTAATGAAATGGTAATTCCTGATTATAACTATTGGGTTGGAAAAGAGGAATATTTGGAACGTTTCATGGAAATTGTGGAGAAAAAATTCAATTAAATGTCCAAACTCTACATAGTTCCTACGCCAATTGGAAATTTGGAAGACATGACTTTCAGAGCTATAAAAGTTTTGAAAGAAGCCGATTTGATTTTGGCTGAAGACACGCGAACCAGCGGAAAATTACTCAAACATTTTGAAATTTCCACGCACATGCATAGTCATCACATGCATAACGAACACAAAACTGTGGAAAATTTAATCAAACGATTACAAGCTGGTGAAACCATTGCGCTTATTTCTGATGCAGGAACGCCAGCCATTTCTGATCCAGGATTTTTGTTAACGCGTGCTTGTGTCGAAAATAATATAGAAGTCGATTGTTTACCTGGCGCAACGGCTTTTGTCCCAGCGTTAGTGAATAGTGGTTTGCCTAATGACCGATTTATTTTTGAAGGTTTCTTACCCGAAAAGAAAGGAAGACAAACCCGATTTTTGCAATTGGCCGAAGAAACACGAACTATGATTTTTTATGTTTCGCCACACAAATTAGTAAAAACATTAGCGGAGTTTGTGCAATATTTTGGAGCTGACAGACCAGTTTCCGTTTCCAGAGAATTATCCAAACTACACGAAGAAACCATTCGCGGAACAGCAGAAGAAGTGTTGAAACATTTTGAAGTGAAGGCACCAAAAGGGGAAATTGTTGTGGTTGTTGGAGGAAAAATAAACCCTAAAGAAAATAAAAAACAAGCAGAATAATATAATATAAAATGAGCATAATTTCTTTTTTAGAAAAATTACAACAAACTCCAAATTCCATTGCATTTCCTGAAACCATTGCCGTGATTGAGGAAAATTATGATTTTACTCCTACAAGTTTTACTAATGGAACACAGCATAATGCTGAAGGAGAAAATTCAGGTTCTTGCAAATTATTTGCTTTTGCAAAATTGCAAAACTTATCACAAGCAGAAACGCTAGCTTGTTTTGGAGCTTTTTATTTTGAAGAAGTTTTAGGTAATCCTGAAGGGACAAATCACCAAAACATCCGTAATTTTATAAAAACGGGTTGGGATGGAATTCAATTTGAAGGAGAAGCTTTGACTTTGAAAGGGTAATAATTACTTCTTAAAGAACTTCCAAATCTGTAAACGCAAACTGTTTTCCACTAAACAAACCTTTATCCGATAATTTCAAATCAGGAATTACTAGTAACGCCATGAATGACAAAGTCATAAACGGTGCTTTTAACGAGCTTCCGAGTTCTTTTGCCATAGCGTCAATTTCTTGATACAATTTCCCAGTTTCCCAACCATCTTTATCACTCATAATTCCGGCAACTGGTAATGCTAATGATTTTTTGATGTCGCCATTCACGGCACAAATTCCACCAGTATTTTCAATAATTAAATTAACGGCTTTTAAAATTTCTTCATCAGAAGTACCAACAACTACTATGTTATGGCAATCATGTGCAACAGAACTAGCAATCGCACCTTTTTTCAAACCAAAGTTTTTGATAAATGCTACAGCAGGTTGAGTATTTGAATAACGATTAACAACAGCCATTTTCAATATATCATTTTCCACATCGGAAACTAAATTACCATCAACAATTTTTGGCGTACAATGAATTTCATTTGTAATCAATTGTCCTTCCAAAGCTTCAATTACTCGAATGGTTTTTGCCGAACCTTCTACTTTAAAATCAGGTAAAAATTTAGCCGAAGTATTGAAATTGTTAGGTTTTTCGAAGTCGATATGTTGTACAAATGATTTCCCGTTTTCGGCAACCAATTCGCCATTGATAAACGTTTGCTTCACTTTGAAGTTTGTCAAATCTTCCACCACAATAAAATCAGCATTATCATTTTCTTTAAGTAAACCAACATCCATTTTATAATGTTTCACTGGATTGACACAAGCTACTTGTAACACTTTGAAAATGTCAAAACCTTTTGCAATTGCTCGTGTGCAAAGTTGGTTAATATGACCAACAATCAAATCATCGGGATGTTTATCATCAGAACAAAACATCATGTTTTCAAAGTTTTCCGGTAGCAAATCAATCAGTGCCTCAAAATTTTTAGCTGCACTTCCTTCACGAATGAGTACTTTCATGCCGAGAGATAATTTCTCAGCTGCTTCATCATAGGTAAAACATTCATGATCAGTTGAAATTCCGGCCGAAATATATTTTTTCACTTGTTCGCCACGCAATCCTGGTGCATGACCATCTATAGGTTTGCCAAAATGTTTTGCCCAAGCTATTTTCTTCAACACTTCTTCATCGTCAAACAAAACACCTGGATAATTCATCATTTCGGATAAATAATAAATATCAGGTAATGCCATTAATTCCTTGATTTGTTCTGAATCTATTATTGCACCAGCCGTTTCAAAAAAAGTAGCAGGAACGCACGATGGCGCACCAAAGTGAAACTTCAACGGTACTTTTTTTCCGTTGTCAATCATGTAATACACACCGGCTACGCCTAAAACATTTGCAATTTCGTGTGGATCAGAAATCGTTGCAACTGTTCCGTGAAGCACAGCAATCTTAGCAAATTCAGATGGAACTAACATCGAACTTTCTATGTGAATGTGGGAATCGATAAATCCCGGAAGAATATAATTTTTGAGATTGTGATTTACCTCTTTTATGGAAACAATTTTTCCTTTAGCCACAGTAATTTCACCCGAATATATTCTTTTGTTTTCGATATCGACAATTTGACCTTGAATTTGCATTTTATAAGTTTAATTATTCAAAAGTAACGAATATTGTTTCATTAGCTATCATTGATATTTCTTTTAGGAAATAAAGTAATATTGATTTTTTTTGAATGTTTTTTATATACAATATAATCTTTAAAGGTCATATCTTTAAAAATTCTTTTCAAGAAAAAAGCTGTCAAAATTTCACTTATTCTGTTCCAGCAGCCAACAATGATTAAAAATAAATATCCCATTTTAAAGTAGTTTAAATTAACTTCTATATTTATAAAACGAAAAACTTTAAAAGTTTTACATTTTTTTTATTTCAAATTAACTTTTCAAAAGTAAATGTTACTGATTTTAAAAAATAGGACAATAAAATATAGAGTTAACTAGATTATTTCCAGAAGTTTAATCTTTTTCAAAACAATAATATTTCGCCAAAACAACGGTTTTATTGACTTTATAGTAGGACAGTTTAAACAAAATATTTTTCAGGTATTTTGTTAAGTGTTGATTTTATTATTGTTTCAAGAGGAAAATAAAATAATTAATTTGCTAAAAGTCAACATTAGTATAATAACAACACTATAATAGTAAATTATTTTTCTTACTTTTATAACTTTAATTTCGTAATTCGTACTTTAAAATGCGTTGGACACTTAAACCAAAACCTTCTCCCGAAAAAGTAAAACATTTAGCAAACGAACTCAAAGTTGATGAGTTGATTGCTACTCTTTTGGTGCAACGTGGTATTGAAACGTTTGACGAGGCACGACAATTTTTTCGTCCAAGTTTAGATGATTTGCATGATCCGTATTTGATGAAAGATATGGATAAAGCTGTTTCTCGAATTGAAACCGCCATTGAAAATGGAGAGAATATTTTGGTTTTTGGCGATTATGATGTTGATGGAACAACGGCTGTATCATTGATGTCGAGTTATTTAAAAAGTTTTTATCCCAATGTTGCCACTTATATTCCAGACCGTTACGATGAAGGTTATGGGATTTCCTATAAAGGAATTGACTTTGCCGAAGACAATGAATTCACACTTATAATTGCACTAGATTGTGGTATTAAATCGGTTGATCATATTGCTTACGCCAATGACAGAAATATTGATTTTATCATTTGTGATCACCATCGTCCAGGAGATATGTTGCCCGAAGCGGTTGCAGTACTCGATCCAAAACGCGAGGATTGCAGTTATCCTTATGATGAACTTTGCGGTTGTGGTGTTGGTTTCAAATTGGTACAAGCCTTGGCACAAAATAGAAATCAAACCATTGAAGATTTAATTCCTTATTTGGATTTGGTTGCTACCGCAATTGCGGCAGATATTGTTCCGATTACGGGTGAAAATCGTGTATTGGCAAAATTTGGTTTGGAAGTTATCAATTCTAATCCGCGTCCAGGAATTAAAGCATTAATTCAGAATTTGAAGAAAAAAGTTTTAACAATCACCGATGTTGTTTTCATCATTGCACCACGAATTAACGCTGCAGGAAGAATAAAACACGGTAACGAAGCGGTTGCTTTACTCACCGAATATGATTTAGACCAAGCCGAAATATTTGCTTCAGAAATTGAACAATACAATTCGGATAGAAAGGATTTAGACAAACAAATTACAGTTGAAGCACTTTCGCAAATTGAAGAGAATAACGAAAAACAAAAATTTACAACTGTTGTTTATCAAGAGAATTGGCACAAAGGTGTAATTGGTATTGTAGCTTCTAGATTAACAGAAACCTATTATCGACCAACGATTGTCTTTACCAAAAGTGGCGATAAATTGGCTGCTTCGGCACGTTCGGTAAAAGATTTTGATGTTTATAATGCATTGGAAGCTTGTGCTGAACATCTCGAGCAATTTGGCGGACATATGTATGCAGCAGGAATGACGTTGAAAGAAGAAAATTACTTCGCCTTCAAAGAAGCTTTTGAAAACGAAGTCGAAAAAACCATTCATCCTGATTTATTAACACCCGAAATCTCTGTTGATGCTGAAATTGAGTTATCCGATATTAACGAAAGATTAATTAGAATTTTAAACCAGTTTGAACCTTTTGGACCACAAAATATGACTCCAGTTTTTCTAACTAAAAAAGTGAAAGACACAGGTTATGCCAAAGCGATTGGTCAAAATGAAGAACACTTGAAACTCTTCGTAAAACAAAATGGAAGCGAAGGTTTTGGCGCTATTGGTTTTGGACTTGGCGATAAATTAGAATTAGTTAAAAATCAAAATCCCTTTGATGCTGTTTATTGTATAGATGAAAATGAATTCAACGGAAATGTAACTGTGCAGTTAAGGTTGAAGGATATGAGAAGTTAATTATTATAGTCTTCATTAAACTCAGAAATCATTAAATCTGGCATTGACTTTGAATATTTTATGGTAACGCTATCTCCTTCTTTAAAAATAAACTTCTCATCATAACCATCGATTTCTTCATAAATTTTCCCATCAACAATATACCTTATATGAATTGAATTACCTTTATAACTATGCTTTCCCGTAATTATTCCTTTTGTAATTTTGTAATTCGATTTTATAAATTCTATATTTTTTAACCTCTCTTTTCTTAAACTTGTTGCAAGAAAATAAATGACAGTTAAGATTACTGAAATTGCTAAAATAGAACAAACCTTTTGTATAAATGATTTAGAAAACATTTTCATACTCCTTCAACTCAAAACTTTCCCCATCAAAAACGCCATAAGTAAAATACCCAATCCAGTCACCAAGGTTCACATATTTTGAGTTTTCGCCAATAGGAATAATCATCGGCAAATGGCGGTGACCAAAAACTAGGTAGTCATAATGTTTGCTTTCCAATTTTCGTTTGGAATATTGAACTAGCCATTCGTTTTCTTCGCCAAGGAATTTTACATCAGCATCGCCCGAAATCAATTTGTTTTTCACCGAAAGATAGTGTCCAAGTTTCACTCCTAAATCAGGATGCAACCAGCGAAATAACCATTTTGAAAACGGATTGGTGAAGACTTTTTTCATGCGTTTGTAACCTTTGTCGCCTGGACCTTTTCCATCGCCATGACCAATCAAAAAGGTTTTATTATTAAAAGTATATTCCTGATTATCGCGATATATGGGAATATTTAGTTCTTTTTCAAAATAATTGTTCATCCACAAATCGTGGTTGCCTACAAAAAAATAAATAGGAATTCCGCTGTCACGAATTTCGGCTAGTTTGCCTAAAACTCTGATGAAACCTTTGGGAACAACGGTTTTGTATTCAAACCAAAAATCAAATAAATCGCCTAACAAGAAAATGCACTCGGCATCTTGCTTTACTTCATCGAGCCAAGCCACAAATTTTTGTTCGCGTGGAAAACTCGCCTCAGCAGTTGGCGCACCAAAATGCTGGTCGGAAGCAAAGTATATTTTTTTGTTGGGTGAAATTGTCATCAAAAGTAATTGTTATTCATTATCTGAAGCATACCATTCGGCAAACGAAGTTTCGGTTTCTTGCAATTTTAAAGAGTGTAATTGAATATCAGCAGGCAAGCGATTTTTTATTTTTTGGGCAAAATCAACTACCATTTTTTCACTTGTAGGTTGGTAATCTACTAAAATAACGTGATGACCACGATTTTTTAATTCGTTAGCCAATTCAATATGTGGTGTATTTTGATTGAAAACCGTGGCATGATCAAACAAATCAACAATTTCTTCTCTTACAATTTTTTTTAAATCAGAAAAGTCAATGACCATTCCAAACTTGACATTTGTATTATCGGTTATTGGTTTTCCAATTACGGTTACTGAAAGTTTATAACTATGTCCGTGAACGTTTTTGCATTTACCATCATAGCCATAAAGCGCATGTCCGGTTTCGAAAGAAAATTGTTTTGTAATTCTGATGTTACTCATGGAGGAAGTTTTATGCTGCAAATTTAGTAAAATAAAACTACTGGTCGTTTTGTCTTTTTTTGGCACGATAATATAGCAACCAAGCTAGTCCAGCTAAGACTGCGAAGGGTAAAATATAGCCAATCCAAACGCCAATTACATAACCGCTATCTGGAGCTTGTTTTATTTTTTCATCAATATTTACTTGTTGAATAAGCGAAATAAGTGTCATCATTTTTACTTTTTAAATTCGTTTAAAGCAGTTGAAGTAAAATCAGAAAGGACTAATTTACCCGAAATAGCGGCACGTTCATATAAAAGTTCATCCCAATTTTCGGTTCCTTCCCAAAACACTTTTTTCATTTCTGTTAATGCTTCGGGATTATACGCTGCTAATTTTTTGGCAAAAGTCAAAGTCTCCTCATTCAAATCGGCTAAACTATCAAAAATATCAGCATACAATCCTTTTTCTACAGCCCAATCAGCCGATTGCCATGTGTTAGGTTGCAAAGTCAATTGTGTCATGGCTGTTTTCCCGATTTTTCTGGAAACGGCAGGTTCAATAACAAAAGGACCAATACCAATGGCTATTTCAGAAAGTTTGATACTTGCTTCAGTATAGGCAAAAGCAAAATCGCAAGCTGATGCTAATCCAACACCGCCGCCAACAGCTTTCCCTTGAATTTTTCCAATGATTAATTTGGAACAAGTACGCATGGCATTAATGACATCAGCAAAGCCAGAAAAGAATTTTTTACCCGTTTCAAAATCGGTGATGGAGAGCAATTCATCAAAAGAAGCACCTGCACAAAAAGTTTTGCCTTCGCTTTGCAAAATGATAATATTGACAGTACTATTTGAGCTCAGGGCATTTAATTCTGCTGTGAGTTTTTGCAAAAGTTCGCTAGGAAAAGAATTACTGGCAGGATGACCAAAGGTAATCGTAGCGATGTTGTTTTCGATTTGTATTTCTAGAAATCCATTTGAATTTTCGGCAGACATAATATGATATTTGATGTAAATTTATAACAAATCTTAAAAAGTTGGTTTTTGAATTGCTTTTTGTTTTTATAAAATGATATATTTGCTCACAGAATTTTTGGGGATGTAGCTCAGCTGGTTAGAGTGCTTGCCTGGCAGGCAAGAAGTCGTGGGTTCGAGTCCCATCTTCTCCACAAAAAAGCCAAAATCAATTTGATTTTGGCTTTTTTTGAATTCAATCGTTTCAAGAATCCAAGAACTTGGGGATTAGTAAGTCCATAACTTTCGTTTAAATACTGAAAATAAAAAATTCAAAAAAACTTTAATTAAGCCCTAAAACTCCAATTTATTAAAAATGTTGCTAGCAGTTGTACAAACGCTTTATTATTAACATACTTCCATAATATGATGTACACAAACAAATTATGAAATTTGCGTATTGAATTATATTTTCCAAGTTGGTCGATTTTCCAGACTCTTCGTCTTTGAGTTGCCACATTGTCAAGTAATACATATTTCTGCCTTTCTTTTTGAGTATGAAATTGTCTGATATTTTATAAAGTAAAAGGTATAAAATTCCATAAATTGGATACAACAAATTTTGCCTTTCTAGACAATCAAAACTGTTATCAAACTGTAATAATAATCCAATAAGTAATAAAACTATTGAAATTATTAGAGCCCTTTTGTACATTCTTGGAAGTCTAAAAATTCTCAATGTATGTGGTAAAGCAAATCCCATTATCATTACAATCCCAAAAATAAAAACTCCACAAATCCAATATAAATTTTTAATTATTTCCAAAATATTGTCTTTTTTTTAACGTTGTTTTTCGGTATAGTTTTTAACTTTATTATTGGTTTATAATGTTTTTATTTTCCGCTCTTTAATTCTACGGCTACTTTTTCTAATTCCATATACCAATCTTCACCAAACTTTCTAATCAATGCTTCTTTGACAAATTTATAAACAGGAACTTCTAGTTCTTTTCCCAAAGAACATGCTGGATTACAAATATCCCAACGGTCATAATTGACAGCCGAAAATTCTGAAAATTCTTTTACTCGAATTGGGTATAAATGACACGAAACTGGTTTTTTCCAGTTAATTATTCCCTGATTATAGGCTTGTTCAATGCCGCAAAGCGCTGTTTTTCCATCAAAAATGACGTAAGCACAATCTTTATTGTCGATTAATGGTGTTTCTAAATCTTGATCCGTACCTACAACCCAAGTTCCCAATCGCTCGATGGCTTCAATGCCTTCTTTTCTTAAAAAAGGTTTTACTTTAGGATAGATTTCTTCTAAAATTTTGGTTTCTTCTTTGCTCAAAGGCGCGCCAGCATCGCCATCAACGCAACATGCACCGTGACAAGCCGATAGGTTGCACACAAAATCTTTTTCGAGGATATCTTCTGAAACTATGGTTTTTCCTAATTGAAACATGTTACTTTTTTAATGACGACAAAAGTACAAATCAAAATTGGCTTGTGAGTAGTATTAAAAACCTAATTTTGCAAAAAAACAAAGGGTATGAATTTAGACATTAGAGAAATTGCAACAACAACAATGGTGCTTTTTGCCGTGATTGACATTGTGGGAAGCATTCCTGTAATTATTGATTTGAGGTCTAAGTTTGGCCATATTCAATCGGGAAAAGCTAGTTTGGTTTCTGCTGGAATTATGATTGCTTTTCTTTTTGTGGGAGAAGAAATCCTCAAATTAATTGGAATAGATGCCAATTCGTTTGCAGTGGCAGGTTCGTTTGTGTTATTCTTTTTAGCATTAGAAATGATACTCGGTATCCGATTGTATAGAGATGAAAAAGCGACTTCGGCTTCAATTGTTCCCATTGCTTTTCCACTTATTGCTGGTGCAGGAACGATGACTACATTACTTTCACTACGAGCAGAATTTCAATCTATTAATATTATTGTAGCTATACTTTTGAATATTATTTTGGTGTATTTGGTTTTAAAATCATCTTCCAAAATTGAAAAAATGTTAGGAGAAAATGGCTTAAGCGTCATCAGGAAAGTATTTGGGGTTGTACTTTTAGCCATTGCTGTTAAATTATTTGCTGCTAATGTTAAAGGACTATTTGCATAACTCTAAAAATTAGTATTTTTGCATTATAAATTTATTTTATGAAAATTTTTACCAACATACTTATTTTTCTTGCTGTTGCACTTATAATAGTAAATGTTTTTCTAATTGACTTCAACAAACCATTAGAAGGAAACAGTATGATTGCTCTCATTGGGATTGTGGCTTCATTTTGTGCCATTTTAATTCTTTTGATTTTTAGAATGTCAAAAAAAATCGAAGAAAAATTAAGAAACTAATTCCATGTTTGACGTTTTAATAATTGGCGGTGGTGTTTCGGGTATGTCATGCGCTTTGATTTTAGGGTCAGGTTTAAGTAAGCCTTTCGCTGCTGACAAAAAAATCGGAATTATTACACATCAAAAAGCTTCCTCGCTACAAGATGCATTGTTCAATAACGCCTACGGAATTCCGGCAGGGAAATTAGGTTCAGCCCTTTTAACAGAAAGCATTAACCAACTTCAAGAATTATATCCTCAAGTAGTCCAAATTCCTAATGAAAAAGTAATGAGAATTGAAGGTGTGGCTGGAAATTTTACTGTTATTACCAATAAAAATTCTTATCCAACGCAACTAGTTGTTATCAGTATAGGTGCAGGAAATCCTTTTACTATAGATGGTTTGGAAGAGTTTGTAATGCCACATCAAAAAGTAATTGTAGAAAAAAATAGAATTCAATTAAAAAACATTGACCATAAAGTTACTGATGGCATTTATGTTACGGGAACTTTGGCTGGTTGGCGAAGTCAATTAGCTATTGCAGCCGGAAGTGGTGCAGCTGTAGCTACTGATATTCTTACGCTTTGGAACAATGGAATTCATGTTCAAGTACATGATAGTGTAAAGAAGTAAGATTTATTTCAATATAGCTTTCAACATCGCATCATCTTTCAACAGAATTTGATAATATTGGTTTTCACCAAAAAGTTGTCGGGCAAATTCAGCTGTAATGAATTTTTTTACCAAAGCTTTATTATTTGACAAAGTCATGTCCAGGCCAGAGTCTTTCAAGTAACTTTCGAATTTAAAAACATAAAGATTATCGTGTTGTATTTTAGATAGTAAATCTGGCTGTTTTAATCCTTTAAAATTATTTCGGTTTTTATCTAATTGTTCGAAAACAAAATGACTCACCAAACCAGAATTTAAAATATAAGCCAAACTTTCCTCTCCTTTTTTTACTTCTAATGGTACAAAAACATCAGGAACGATTCCGCCACCACCATAAACAATTCGTCCTTTTTTGGTTTTAAACTTTAACGAATCGGCTATTTTCATTTTGTCTTTACTATACAATTCTCCACTTTCAAAACGAGTTTCAAAATCATGACTGTATTTTTCTCCTTCACCTTTCACATAAGGTTTTTGGATAGAGCGACCACTTGGTGTGTAATATCTAGAAGTAGTCAATCTTACCGCTGAACCATCATCAAAATCCATTTCGCGTTGCACTAATCCTTTCCCAAAAGAACGTCTTCCCACAATAGTTCCTCTATCGTTATCTTGAATGGCACCAGCCAAAATTTCGCTAGCCGATGCGGAGTTTTCATCAATCAAAACATATACTCTTCCCGTTTCAAAAATGCCTTCTTCGGTGGCAAATGTTTTTGTAATGTTTCCTTTTCTGTTTTTGGTGAAGACAATTAACTCTTTATTTTTCAATAATTCGTCGGCAACTTCTACTGCTTTTTCCAAATAACCGCCACCATTATCGCGCAAATCAATGACCAAAGTAGTCATGCCTTGTTTTTTCAATTCTTCCAAACCTAACCGGAATTCATCATAGGTATTTTCGGAAAAACGATTGATTTTAATATAGCCTGAGGTTTTGTTCAACATCAAATAAGCATCTACACTTTTTATTGGAACTACTTCGCGAACAACAGGAATTTTCAATTTTTTATTAGAACTTTTTCTATAAATGGTAAGCAAAACATTGGAACCTTCTTCTCCTTTTAATTTGCTGAATAAACTATCTGTTGGTAATTTTCGTCCAAAAAGTTTGGATTTATCTGCATATAAAATTCTGTCGCCCGATTTAATTCCCGCTTTGGCTGCTGGACCATTTTCTAGAGGTTTTACAACAGTTACAGTGTCATTGTACATAAAAAAATTAACACCAATTCCCACGAAATCACCTCTCATAATTTCGGCTTCTGATGATTGTTCACTTGGCGGAATGTAAACAGAATGAGGATCGAGATTGGCCAAAATACTGTTCACTGTTAAATCTACAATAGAATCAGAATTGACATCGTCTACATATTCGTCATTAATAAAATCAATGAGTCGCTCTAGTTTTATTTTACGCGCATTTTGTTTGGAAATTTTTCTTTCTGGAAAATTCAACATACCACCAATGATTATTCCTAGCGCAACGCACGAGAAAAGTAATATAGGTAAGTAGTTGTTTTTTGATTTCATTATTCTAAATTTTCAATTTGATGTACTTCAACACCTGCTTTTTGAAGAAATTCTAAACCAGAAGTGTCTCGATAGCCATGTTGAAACACCACACGTTTTATCCCTGATTGATGTATCAACTTACTGCATTCTTTGCATGGTGACAGCGTAATATATAAAGTAGCATTTTCACAGGTTTGTGTTGAACGAGCTACTTTGGAAATAGCATTTGCCTCAGCATGAAGTACATACCATTGTGTTAGTCCTTCTTCATCTTCACAGCAATTTTCAAAACCCGAAGGTGTTCCATTATATCCATCAGAAATAATCATTCGGTCACGAACAATAATGGCACCAACTTGTTTGCGTTTGCAATAGGATAATTTACTCCATTCGGCAGCAATTCTTAAGTAAGCGGTATCGTATTTTTTTTGTTTTATTTCTTTCATTACAAAAATCAAAAAAGGGTTGCATTAAGTCATTTTTCCTTAAGATAATAACCTGAATAAGGATAGCAAATATACCGAAAGGTTTGGCTTCAAATAAGAATTATTTATACCAAATTTCATTTTGAACAATAATTGGTATAATTACTCCGACAGTGAAAGCAGATACAATTAATATCCAATCTCGTTTAGAATATTTGAATAAATTTTGAACGACATAAGCCAAAAGTAACGCACCAATTACCACAATAATTTGTGCTACTTCAATACCAAGCGCAAATTCAAAAAGTGGTAATAATTTATCAGTTGGTTTTCCTGAAAGGATGCTGTTAAAATAATTAGAAAAGCCTAAACCGTGAATAATTCCAAAGAAAATGGTAACAAACCCAACAAAGGTGATGTTCTCCTTTTTACTGCTTTTCCCAGCCATAATGATGTTGTATAAAGCTGTAATCAGTATGGTTATGGGTATTAAAAGCTCAACAATGTCAGGCTTTATAGAAACGATATTAAAAACGGAAAGAAACAAAGCTAACGTGTGTCCTAAAGTAAAAAAGGAGACTAAAATTAGGATATTCTTCCATGATTTAAATTCATAAGGAACAGTTAGAGCCAAAAGAAATAAGATGTGGTCGTATGCAAAAATACTGAGCACATGTTTTAATCCAATAGTGAAATATATCCAAAAATCTGACATGGTGATTTGGTGGTTTTGGAACGTAAACTTACAATTTATTTTAATTGACCATCATAATTTATTCCTAAAATCGATGTAAAACATTTTTACAAATCGTTTTCTAAAAAAAGGAAATTGCCTTACCTTTGTAGTATTAAAAACCAATAGTATTATGTCAATAGCAGATTTATTTGATAGTGAATTTAAAAGCAGAATGAAAGGACGTTTTTCAGCAGTAGCACGGGTATTGTATGCCGATGGTGCTTTTGATGAAGACGAGAAAATGTTTTTGGACAAGTTAGCTTTAAAATTAGATATTTCGAAACAGGAATATGATGAAATTTTAGAAAACCCTTTAAAATATGAGTTAAATCCACCTTATCTATATATAGAAAGATTGGAGAGTTTGTACCATATTGCAAAAGTGGTTCACCATGACCATCACTTGGGTGATAAACAAGAAAGATTGTTAAGAAAATTTGCAATAGCACTTGGTTTTAGTACAAGTAACGTGGAATATATTGTCAAAAAAGCGCTTGTTCTAGTAGATAAAAAAGTAGACTTAGACACTTTCATTTTTGAAATGCAAAATATGAACAGATAAAAAAAATTCCCGATTTAATCGGGAATTTTTTTTAACTATATTTAGCCATAAACTCTTCTGCTTTTGCTACCATATTATAACTTCCGCAGAAAAAGGGAACGCGTTGATGCAGTTCTGTAGGTTGAATTTCCATAATTCTACCAAATCCGTCAGTTGCTTTTCCACCAGCTTGTTCGGCAATAAACGCCATCGGATTGCATTCATATAACAAACGGAGTTTCCCATTGGGAGATTTTGAACTTGTTGGATAAATATAAATACCGCCTTTAATCATGTTGCGGTGAATATCCGAAACCAAACTTCCAATATATCTTGAAGTGTAAGGTCTGTCACCTTCTTCCAACTGGCAATATTTTAAATAATCTTTTACACCTTGCGGGAAATGAACATAATTTCCTTCATTGATGGAGTAAATAGTTCCGTCTTTGGAAAACTTCATGTTAGGATGCGATAAATAAAATGTCCCAATGGCTGGATTTAATGTGAAACCATTCACGCCGTGACCTGTAGTGTAAACTAACATTGTTGAAGTTCCATAAATCACATAACCTGCAGCTACTTGCTGTGTTCCTGGTTGAAGAAAATCTTCACTAGTAACAGGTGTTCCAATGGGTGTTCTTCTTCTGAAAACTGAAAAAATGGTTCCTACAGAAACATTGACATCAATGTTTGAAGAACCATCCAAAGGATCCATCAAAACCACATATTTATTGCTATGTGAATTATCTGAACCAGAAACGGTAATAAAATCATCGTTCTCTTCTGAAGCGATACCACAAACAATTTCGCGGTTGATTAATGTTTGAATAAACACCTCATTAGCATAAACATCTAATTTTTGTTGATCTTCTCCTTGAATATTTTGTTCGCCAGCAGCGCCAACAATATCAACCAATCCAGCTTTATTTACTTTGTAGTTTACGACCTTGGCCGCTAATCGAATTGAGTTGATAATTCGAGATAATTCTCCCGAGGAATATTGAAAAGCATTTTGATTTTCAATGATAAATTCTCCTAAGGTTTTGTTGCGTTCTTCCATTACGAAATCGTTGTAGTTGTGGCTGCAAATATCGTTATTTTTGTCAAAGAAAAAATCTATTTCAACAAGAAATTATTAATTGTATTTTTGCACCAAATT
The DNA here is from genome assembly GCF_051547085.1 of Flavobacterium sp. RSB2_4_14. Lineage (NCBI taxonomy): Bacteria > Pseudomonadati > Bacteroidota > Flavobacteriia > Flavobacteriales > Flavobacteriaceae > Flavobacterium > Flavobacterium sp. RSB2_4_14. Next base: position 271,318 of record NZ_JBPTTL010000001.1, on the reverse strand, counting down.
TTTCCAAAATGATTATCAGAAAAGGCGAAAAAAAAGACATGAAAGCGGTGCTTGAACTCATTCAAGAATTAGCCACTTTCGAGAAAGAACCTGATGCAGTTGTTGTAACAGTTTCTGATTTGGAACGAGATGGCTTTGGAGACAATCCATTGTTTTATACTTTTGTTGCAGAGCTTGATGGAGAAGTCGTTGGGATAGCTTTATATTATTATCGCTATTCGACTTGGAAAGGAAGAACCATTCATTTGGAAGATTTAATTGTGAAAGAAAAAATGCGTGGATCAGGTTTGGGATTTGCATTATATTCAGAAATTATTGCTCAAGGCAAAAGAGATAATGTTCGACGAATAGAATGGAATGTTCTCGATTGGAACACACCAGCTATTGATTTTTATATAAAATCAGGTGCAAAAGTGTTAGACGATTGGCGTGTAGCACAAATGGATGAAAACGGAATTAATGAATTTTTAAATAAATTGTAATGAGAATATTCAAATTTGGTGGCGCTTCAGTAAAAGATGCCGATAGCATAAAAAATGTATATAGTGTTTTGGAAAATGTGGGACATGAAGACACACTTTTAGTAATTTCCGCTATGGGAAAAACCACGAATGCTTTGGAGATAGTGATTAAAAATTACTTTGATAAATCGCCTGAATTGCATTCTTCATTACAAGATGTAAAAAAGTACCACTATCAAATTTTACTTGACCTTTTTGATGATGAAGAGCATGATGTCTATTTTGCCGTGAATAGTCATTTTGCTGATTTAGAGTATTTTTTACGCAGTAATAAATCACCAAATTATAATTTTGTGTACGATCAAATTGTGAGTTACGGAGAAATTATTTCTACTACAATTGTAAGTCATTATTTCAATCATGTAGGTATGAAAAACAATTGGATTGATGTTAGAAATTTCATTAAAACCGATAACAATTATCGTGATGCAAGTGTTGATTGGGAAAGAACTCAACAGTTTATTTCAAAAGGAGTAAAGAAAAAAGCGCTCAATATTACGCAAGGATTTTTAGGTTCTGATGATAATAATTTCACCACTACATTAGGTCGTGAAGGTTCCGATTACACCGCAGCAATTTTTGCTTATTGTTTGAATGCTGAAAGTGTAACTATTTGGAAAGATGTTCCTGGCGTTATGAATGCAGATCCAAGATATTTTGAAAATGCCTTGTTGTTAAATCAAATTTCCTATCGTGAAGCAATTGAGTTGGCATTTTATGGCGCCACTGTTATTCACCCAAAAACATTGCAACCACTACAAAAGAAAGAAATTCCATTGTTTGTAAAATCGTTTATCAATCCTTTATTACCAGGAACAAGTGTTTCTAAAGGGAAAGATTTAGAACCTCAAACACCATGTTTCATCATAAAAAGAGACCAATTATTACTCTCGTTGTCGTCAATCGATTTTTCATTTATCATGGAAGAAAACATTAGCGAGATTTTTGCTTTGTTTCACCTATTTAAGATGAAAGTGAGTTTAATTCAAAATTCAGCCATTAGTTTTTCGGTGTGTATTGAAGATAAATTTGGCAATTTCAATGAGTTGAAAACTATTTTGTCCAAAAAATTCAAAGTATCTTACAACGAAAATGTATCTTTATACACTATCAGACATTTCACTGCAGCAGCAGCTGAAATTGTAGAAAAAGATAAAACAGTTTTGTTAAAACAAATTTCTAGAGAAACAATGCAAGTGGTCACAAAGGAGTAAATTAGTCTTGCATTTAATAATGTAATTATACACAAAACAGCTTTTTTACGTTTTTTATTATGTATGCTAAAAAAATTGCTGATATTGTTTGTATTCTTTGCTTTTTCTAAGCTTTCGGCTCAGGAAATCAAATCGCTTTATCAAACAAAAAAAGTGGCTGTTTCGACTGATACTATTGCCATTGAAAAAGTAAGTATCAGCCCAAGTTTTTTTAAGTTATTGACTTCCAATGGAAAAGAAATCGACACTCTTTATTATAAAATGGATTTCAAAACTGGAAAACTCTTTTTCAAAAATGGGTTTACTGCAAACGATAGCATCACCATTCGGTATTTTAAATTTCCCGAACATTTAACCAAAACCTACAGTATTTACGACCAAGATAAAGTGGTTCCAAACGAAGCTGGAAATCTTTATAAAGTCAATCGTTCTGTAAAAAAGTTTGTTCCGTTTGACGGATTGAATACTTCGGGAAGTATTTCTCGTGGCGTAACTATTGGTAACAATCAAAACGCGACGGTCAACTCTAATCTCGATTTGCAAATTACAGGTAGAATATCCGATAAAGTTTCGCTTCGCGCTTCTATTCAAGACAGTAATATTCCGCTACAAGACGGAGGTTATTCCCAAAAACTAGATGAGTTTGACGAAATTTTCATTGAACTTTTTACCGATAATTGGACTATTCGTGCTGGTGATTTATTTCTGGAAAATAGACAGTCACGATTTCTGAATTTTAATAAAAAAGTACAAGGACTTTCCACGCATTTTACTTTGGGTGGCGAAGAAAACAAGACGGACATTTTTGCTTCTGCAGCTTTGGTTCGCGGACAATATGCTAAAAGTTCGTTTACAGGACAAGAAGGAAATCAAGGACCTTATAAATTGCGTGGTAACAATGGCGAGTTATATGTTTTAGTAATTTCGGGTTCAGAAAGAGTTTTTGTCAACGGAATTTTGAAAAACCGTGGCGATAATAATGACTATATAATTGATTACAACGCTGGAGAAATAACGTTTACCTCACTTTTTCCCATTACTTCCGAAATGAGAATCGTAATTGAATATCAATATTCCGAGAGAAATTATACGCGTTTTGTTACTTATGGCGGAGCAAATCATGAAGCAAAAACATGGAGTTTGGGCGGTTATTTGTATTCTGAAAATGATGTTAAAAACCAACCATTACAACAAAATTTAACAACAGAACAAGTCGAGATTCTTAAAAATGCTGGAGATGATACTAATTTAATGATTTCACCATCGGCTTATTTGGATACTTATTCAGATAACAAGATATTGTATAAAAAAGTAACGGTAAATAGTGTGGAGGTTTTTGAATATTCCAACAATCCCAACGATGTTCTGTATAACGTTACGTTTTCCTTGGTAGGAACAAATCTTGGTAATTATATTTTATTGAATTCATCAGCAATTGGTAAAATTTACCAATATGTAGAACCTCTAAACGGTATTCCACAAGGAAGTTATGAACCCATTACGAGATTGGTTGCGCCAACAAAAATCCAAATAGCTACTGTTTTAGGGAAATACAATCCGAGTGAAAAGACATTTGTTGATTTTGAACTTGGTGTTAGCAATAATGATTTGAATTTATTTTCATCCATTGATGATAACAATAATAAAGGTGTTGCTGGGAAATTAAATTTCAAACAAAGATTATATTCTAAAAAATGGCAAGTAGATGCCTTTGGAAATTATCAATTTGTGCAAGAAGATTTTAAAACCATAGAGCGATTATTTAATATAGAATTCAATCGCGATTGGAATTTAACCACTTTTGAAGGCAATCAAAGTTTGCTTGTTTCGGGATTGGATTTCATTTTGCCCGAAAAAGGGAAGTTGAGGTATCAGTTTGAAAAGTTAGATTTTTCCAAAAGTTTTTCAGGAAATCGTCACCTTATTAATGGGTTGTTTGTACTAAAAAATTGGAATATTCTACAAAATTCTAGTGTGTTGAATAGTGATGGTAGCTATTCGAAAACCAAATTTTTAAGAAATGACAGTCAAGTGAAGTATCATTTTAAGAAAAATTGGGTTGGCAGTAGTTTTCGGATGGAAGATAACAATGAGCAATTAGTAGCAACGGGTCAATTATCTGCTTTAAGTCAAAAATTTTCAGAATTTGGCGCATTTGTGGGTCGTGGCGACAGCACCAAAGTTTTTGTAGAATTAGGATATCTTCATCGCGTTAATGATAGTTTACAAAACGGCTTATTACAAAAAGTAAATACCTCACAATCCTATTATTTGAAATCCAAGCTACTACAAACTAAAAAAAGTGACTTAACCCTTTTTGTCAATTATAGAAATTTGAAATATGAAGACAATACTCGTCAAGACGAACCATCATTAAATTCCCGATTATTGTATAATGACCAATATTTCAATCAATTCATGCAAGTTACAACGGCTTATGAAAACACCTCTGGAAGTATTGCTCAACAAGAATTTACCTATTTAGAAGTAGAACCCGGACAAGGAATTTATACTTGGAATGATTATAACGGTAATGGAATTCAGGAATTAGAAGAGTTTGAAGTGGCACCATTTATTGACCAAGCAAAATATGTTCGGGTCTATTTACCTAATCAGATTTTTATTAAAACACACCAAAACAAATTTTCACAATCTTTGACTTTAAATCCAACAAAATGGCAAAATGAGAATGGGTTTAAAAAGGTTTTGTCTCATTTCTATAACCAAACATCCTATTTAGTAGAAAGAAAAACAGAGCAAAATGGTGATAATTTTTATTTTAATCCGTTCACGGCTTCCGAAGAAAATTTATTGGGATTAAATTCCAGTTTCCGAAATAGTTTGTTTTATAATCGTGGAAAACAAAACCATTCAGTAACCTATACTTTTATTCAAAATCGATTAAAAAGTTTACTCTCTGTTGGTTATCAAGAAAGTAAAAATGCCTCACACCAATTACAATATCTTCATTTACTCCAAAAAACATGGCTCTTTTCATTGGCTTCAAAATCGATAGAAACAAGTTTCGTTTCAGAGAATTATTCGACACGAAACTTCACTATTTTGGGTTATCAGTTCAATCCAAAAATCTCTTATTTGTTTAATAAAAATGCGAGTTGGGATGTTTTTTATGAATACCAAAACAAAGAAAACCAAATTGGAGATTTCGAAAAACTGTTGCAAAGCAGATTTGGAACATCATTTTCTTATGCCAATCAAAATAAAATTACGATGAACGGAGAATTTTCGTTCTATCAAAATAAATTTCAAGGCGATGCATTATCTCCGGTAGCTTTTCAAATGCTGGAAGGATTGCAACCCGGAAAAAACATGACGTGGCGACTACTTTTACAAAAGAATTTGACGCAGTTTTTAGATATTAACCTCAATTATCAAGGAAGAAAATCGGAGACGAGTCAAACGGTTCATACTGGAAATGTGCAACTTCGCGCTTATTTTTAAGACACAATTTAGTAATGAATTGTATTTTTGTTTACTTTTAATCACCTAATTTCTAAAACAAAATAGTATGAAAAAATTATTTTTAGTATCGTTTCTTTCAGTTTTCGTCTGGTATTCGAATGCTCAAGAGAAAAAAACAGAAAAACCAAAAACCACCACAGAAAAATCTTCTCAAACCAAAAAAACAACCAAATCTAGTGTTCCTTTGAAAAAGGATGGAACTCCGGACAAAAGATATACTTCTTCTAAAAGTCAAAATGTTCCATTAAAAAAAGACGGAACTCCAGACAAACGATATACTGCTTCGAAAGAAAAAACAAAAAAAGAAAAGCCATCTAACGAAAAAGCACCCAAAAAGAAAGATAAAGCAACCGGAAAATATAAAGGAAAAACAGTTTACACTGGTCCAAAAGGTGGTGAATATTATATCAATTCTAACGGAAATAAGACCTATATTTCTGATTAAAACGGAACAAAACTATGATTTTATTAAAAGTGATTTTTTCGAAAAGAAAAATCACTTTTTTTTATGCTTTGGAAGCAAATTGAAGGCAACAATAAATGTTAAAATTTCACAGAAAGAAAATTCTTAACTTCCTTTGTTTTAGGGCTTTTTTTGATTTTCATTTTTCATAAAATACTGAAAAGCAAATAGTTATATTTTTTGCAAAACCCTACTTAAAAGGCGTGTTTTGTTAAAAACTAGACCCGATTGTGAATAAGTTTGACTTTCTTTTTACGTTTCATTTGACAATCTTTGTAACATACAGATTTACACAAAATAAACCCAAATAGTAAAAAAAAATCAAAATGGCTACTATCGAACCAATTTTAAAAGAAAACAAAGATCGCTTTGTAATTTTTCCAATCAAGCACCAAGACATTTGGGAATGGTATAAAAAAATGGAAGCTAGTTTTTGGACAGCCGAAGAAATTGACCTGCATCAAGATTTATCCGATTGGAACAACAAGTTAAATGACGATGAAAAATATTTTGTCAAACATATTTTAGCTTTTTTTGCTGCTTCAGATGGAATTGTAAACGAAAATTTGGCCGAAAATTTTGTTAATGAAGTGCAATATCCAGAAGCCAAATTCTTCTATGGCTTTCAAATCATGATGGAAAACATTCATAGCGAAACCTATTCGCTATTGATAGATACTTATGTTAAAGACGATGCAGAGAAAAACCAACTTTTTCACGCTATCGATGTATTTCCTGCTGTGAAGAAAAAAGCGGATTGGGCTTTAAAATGGATATCATCTGATTCCTTTGCGGAAAGATTAATTGCTTTTGCAGCTGTTGAAGGAATCTTTTTCTCAGGTGCATTTTGTTCTATCTATTGGTTGAAAAAACGTGGTTTGATGCCAGGATTAACATTTTCCAATGAGTTGATTTCTCGTGACGAAGGTGTTCACTGTGATTTTGCTGTGCATTTACACAACCATCACTTGGTCCACAAAGTGTCCAAAGCTAGAATTACCGAAATCATCACTGATGCTTTAAATATTGAAAGAGAATTTATTACCGAATCACTTCCAGTGAGTTTGATAGGAATGAACGCAACTTTGATGACACAGTATTTAGAATTTGTTGCCGATAGATTATTGGTGGAATTAGGTTGCAAACGAGTGTATAACTCTAGTAATCCATTTGATTTTATGGACATGATTTCGTTGCAAGGAAAAACAAATTTCTTCGAAAAACGTGTAGCCGAATACCAAAAAGCAGGTGTAATGAACACCGACTCAGAAGCAAGTAAAATTAGTTTCGACGCTGATTTTTAATCTGAACTCGTTTCAGATTCTTTTATAAATAAAACAAAACAATTACAAATAACCCGAAATAGAGAAGGGATTTTCTATTTCACAAAAAAAGAAAAATTATGTACGTAGTAAAGAGAGACGGCCACAAAGAGCCAGTAATGTTCGACAAAATCACAGATAGAATTAAAAAACTATGTTATGGTTTAAACGATTTGGTAGATGCCGTGAAGGTGGCAATGAGAGTAATTGAAGGATTATATGATGGTGTTACTACTTCAGAATTAGATAATCTTGCTGCAGAAACTGCTGCTTCTATGACCATTGCGCATCCGGATTATGCTCAGTTAGCCGCGAGAATTGCCATTTCTAACTTACATAAAAACACCAACAAATCATTCTCGGAAACTATGAATGAAATGTTTCATTATGTAAATCCAAGAACAAATCAAGCAGCGCCTTTACTTTCCGAAGAAGTACATAAAGTAATTCAAGAAAATGCTGAATTTTTAAATTCACACATTATATACAACCGTGATTTCAACTATGATTACTTTGGTTTCAAAACTTTGGAGCGTTCGTATTTGTTGAAACTAAACGGAAAAATTGTAGAACGTCCACAACACATGTTGATGCGTGTTGCTGTTGGAATTCACTTAAACGATTTGGATGCTGTAATAGAAACTTATGACTTAATGTCGAAAAAATTCTTTACACATGCTACGCCAACATTATTCAATGCTGGAACACCAAAACCACAAATGTCATCTTGTTTCTTATTATCAATGAAAGACGATAGCATTGATGGAATTTATGACACGTTGAAATCAACTGCAAAAATTTCGCAATCTGCTGGTGGAATTGGATTGTCAATTCACAATGTTCGTGCAACCGGTTCTTATATTCGTGGTACAAACGGAACGTCAAACGGAATTGTTCCGATGTTGCGTGTGTTCAATGACACAGCACGTTATGTAGATCAAGGTGGCGGAAAACGCAAAGGAAGTTTTGCTATTTATTTAGAAACTTGGCATGCGGATATCTTCGAATTTTTGGATTTGAAAAAGAACACCGGAAAAGAAGAAATGCGTGCGCGTGATTTGTTTTTTGCAATGTGGACTTCCGATTTATTCATGAAACGCGTTCAAGAAGATACCATTTGGACTTTGATGTGTCCAAATGAATGTCCAGGATTATATGATGTTTATGGAGATGAATTTGAAGCATTATATACTTCCTATGAAGCACAAGGAAAAGGAAGAAAAACGATTAAAGCCCGTGAACTTTGGGAGAAAATTTTAGAATCTCAAATTGAAACAGGAACACCATACATGTTGTATAAAGATGCAGCGAACAGAAAATCTAACCAAAAGAATTTAGGAACTATTCGTTCGTCAAACTTGTGTACAGAAATCATGGAGTACACTTCGGAAGATGAAATTGCAGTATGTAATTTAGCTTCCATTTCGTTGCCAATGTTTGTGGATAAAGGACAATTTAACCACGAATTATTATTCAATGTTACAAAACGCGTAACGAGAAACTTAAACAAAGTAATCGACAGAAATTACTATCCAGTAAAAGAAGCCGAAAACTCAAATATGCGTCATCGTCCTGTTGGATTAGGCGTTCAAGGTTTGGCAGATGCATTTATTTTGTTGCGCATGCCTTTTACCAGTGATGAAGCAAAAAAATTAAACCAAGAAATATTCGAAACCTTATACTTTGCTGCGCTAACCGCTTCTATGGAAATGGCCAAAGAAGAAGGACCATATTCAAGTTTTAAAGGTTCGCCAATTTCAGAAGGATTATTCCAACACAACCTTTGGAACATCAAGGATGAAGAATTATCAGGAAGATGGGATTGGGCAGCTTTGAGAAAAGAAGTGGTAAAACACGGTGTGAGAAACTCATTATTAGTGGCGCCAATGCCAACAGCTTCTACTTCACAAATTCTTGGAAACAACGAAGCTTTTGAACCATATACATCTAATATTTACACACGTCGTGTATTGTCTGGAGAGTTTATTGTGGTAAACAAACATTTGCTAGAAGACTTGGTAAATCGCGGTTTGTGGACAGAAACTTTGAAACAAGAATTGATGCGAAATAACGGTTCGGTTCAAGCATTGAATATTCCAGATGATTTGAAAGAATTGTACAAAACGGTTTGGGAAATGTCTATGAAAGATATCATTGATATGTCACGACACAGAGGTTATTTTATTGATCAATCACAGTCGTTGAACTTGTTTATGCAAGATGCTAATTATGCAAAACTGACGTCAATGCATTTCTACGCTTGGCAAAGTGGCTTGAAAACAGGAATGTATTATTTGAGAACCAAAGCGGCAGTTGACGCTATCAAGTTTACCTTGAACAACGATAAAAAAGCAGAACCAATTGCAGACAAACCTCAAGCAGTAGCCGTTGAAGTTGTTGCACCAGTAGAAAATGGAGAAATGACTGCTGAAGATTTTGCTGCTATGGTCGAACAAGCAAGAAATGCTGCAGGAAATGGTGGTGACGATTGTGAGATGTGTGGAAGTTAATTTTAGAATAAATTAAAGAACGAAGAAAAACAGCTATCAACTTGATGGCTGTTTTTGTTTTACTTTTGTCAAAGTATGGAAAATAAATATAAAATTCCTAAATATGTTTTAGCATCAAAGAACAGTAGAGTAATTAATTTCATAATTGATATACTTTGTTTCAAGTTATTGTTAAATTTATTTTTTATAGTAATTGATAATATAACTGGGCGATATTTATTATCATCTTGGTATAATTCTCTTGATGGTTATGAGTTATATCTTTTTAGTTCGGCTGTTATGTTCTTTTACTATTTTATAACGGAGAAGTTTTTTTCTCGTTCATTTTCTAAATTTATAACCAATACATTAGTGGTAAAAGAAGATGGGACAAAACCCAATACAATTGATATATTAGCTAGAAGTGTTTTGCGCATTATTCCTTTTGAGTATTTAACTTTTTTGAGAGGAAGAAAACCTGGTATTCATGATGAATATTCTAATACCTTTGTGGTTCAAAAAAATAAATTTTTGCAAAGCATCAAAGAATATGATGAATTACAAAAACTAAAAAATTAATCATGTCAAAAGAAAAAGGAGTTTACACCGGAATTATTGAAAAAGACAAAGACGGCAACTATTTCTGTGGAGAATATTTGTTGGATTATAAATATACCGAAGCCAGTTTCAAGCTCGGTGACGAAATCAATATCAAATCTGTGATTGCTAATCCTAGTGATAAAAGTTATAATCAGTATCCAAAGAAGTCGCGAAATTTCTTTTTAGCCAATCAAAAAGAATAGTGAAAATGCAGGCAAACAATCGAAAGCAATTTCAAGTTTCATCAGAAATTTTTGCTTCACATGGACAACGTTTTACTAATTTATTGGTGGATACCATCATGCAACTTATCTTATTTTTTATTGTGTTGGTTTTCATGTCCGCCAATGCGCAAGCTAACGGAGACAAAGCATTTATTGCTAATTTAGAGAAAAACACCATTTTGCAATACACCATTACCATGGTCATATCCTTGTTTTATTACAATGTCTTTGAAATAGCTTCAGCAAGAACGGTAGGTAAATATATTACCCAAACCATTGTTGTCGATGAAAATGGCGAAAAGCCTAATTCAGAGACAATTTTAGTCCGTTCCTTGTGTCGTTTAATCCCTTTTAATGCGTTTTCCTTTTTAGGAATTTCTGGAAGAGGTTGGCATGATACCATTTCAAAAACCTATGTCGTAAATAAAAAATTATTAGCAGAAAAGAAACGTTTGTTCGATGTTTTAGAACAAAATCAAAATGAAGCAGAACATGATTGAACTCATCAGAACCACTTCGGATAATGAAGACTTTGAAAAACTAGTCATTTTGCTCGATGCTTATTTAAGAGTACTTGATGGTGACGATCACGCTTTTTATGCGCAGTTTAATAAAAGTAGCTTATTGAAGAATGCTATGGTGTGTTATGAAAATGGCATTCCTGTTGGCATTGGTGCTTACAAAGAATTTGAACCCAACGTAGCCGAAATCAAACGCATGTTTACTTTGCCAGAATACAGAGGAAAAGGAATCGCCAAAGCCATCCTCACCAAATTAGAAAACTGGGCAAAAGAAGAAAACTATACTACTTCAATCCTTGAAACGGGTTATTTGCAAGATGATGCCATTGGATTGTATCAAAAATTGGGTTATTCCATCATTGAAAACTTCGGGCAATATATTGGAGTTGCTAATAGTATTTGCATGAAAAAAAATTTAAAATAAATGTATCTTTGGTTTAGCAACCATAAACTATAAACCACAAACCGTTATGACCTGGGAACAACTTTTATCTTTAAAACGCCAAGGCGACACTAGTAAAAGATTACGCATTGAGCAAGACGACACACGTCTCGGATTTGAAGTGGATTATGATCGCATTATTTTTTCGTCAGCATTCCGGAGTTTACAAGATAAAACGCAAGTGATTCCACTTTCCAAAACTGATTTTGTACACACTCGTTTGACGCATAGTTTGGAAGTTTCCGTAGTTGGTCGTTCTATTGGTCGATTAGTGGGTAAAAAAATCATTGAAAAATATCCACATCTTTCAGCAGTTCATGGTTATCACATGAATGATTTTGGTGCGATTGTGGCAGCAGCATCTTTAGCTCACGATATTGGAAATCCACCTTTTGGACATTCTGGTGAGAAAGCCATTGGCGAATATTTCTCCATTGGAAATGGGCAACAATACAAAGATAAATTGACACCCAAACAATGGCAGGATTTAATCGATTTTGAAGGCAATGCTAATGGGTTTTCGGTTTTGACAAGTTCAAGACCAGGAATTGAAGGCAGTTTACGATTGTCCTATGCAACTCTTGGGGCATTTACTAAATATCCTAAAGAAAGTTTACCCAAAAAACCAACGAAAAATATTGCCGATAAAAAATATGGTTTCTTCCAATCGGATAAGGATTTTTTCAAAGAAGTAGCCGAAGAGCTTGGAATGATTTCTAATAAAACCGGAGATGATATTGGTTATGAACGTCATCCTTTGGCTTTTTTAGTAGAAGCAGCCGATGATATTTGCTATACTATTATTGATTTTGAAGATGGTATCAATCTCGGATTAGTTTCCGAAGATTTTGCTTTAGAATATTTAATCAAATTAGTCAAAGACACTATTGATACAGCTAAATACCAAACTTTAACAACCAAAGAAGATAGAATTAGTTATTTGCGAGCTTTAGCCATTGGCAATTTAATCAATGATGCTGTGAAGGTTTTTATCGAAAATGAAGAATCTATTTTACAAGGCAAATTCCATTTTGCTTTGACAGATAAAAGCAAGTACAAAGCTCAAATGGATGATATTATTAAACTGAGCGTGAAGAACATTTATCAAAGCAGAGAAGTTATTGAAAAAGAACTTTCGGGTTATCAAATCATCAATAATTTGCTAGATAAATTTATAACCGCTTATAATAATAATTATGAAGGCAAAGCCACGAATTACGACAAATTATTATTGAAAATCCTGCCCGAAAAACATCATTTGGAAAAAGAAAAACTATATGATAGACTTCTTCATATTTGTCATTTTGTTTCTATGCTAACCGATGGAAAAGCGGTGCAGTTGAATAAAATTGTGACTGCTTAAAGTAAATCTAACAGAAGAATTTTTAGCGCATCAACATCAATGTTGCACAATTGTTGAAGTTCATCAACAGTGCCATGTTCAATAAATTTATCGGGAATGCCACAAAGGAAGATTTCATTAACATAATCATTTTTGGCTGCGAATTCTAAAACAGCACTTCCAAATCCACCCGTTATTACGCCATCTTCAACAGTAATAATAGAGGCAAACTTATTGCAAATTTTATGTAATACTTTTTCATCCAAAGGCTTTACAAATCCAAAATCATAGTGCGCGATTTTATCCGAATCGTCTACTTCTTGGATAGCCAATGATACATTGTGAGCCATTGTTCCTGTTGATAAAATGGCTATTTTTTTCCCTTTTTTAAGTTTGTGTGCTTTCCCAATTTCAATTTTTTGAAAATTTGTTGGCGTTTTCCAATCTGCATTTTTGCCTCGACCACGAGGATAACGAATTGCAATAGGATGTTTTAAACCTAAAGACGCGGTGTATAAAATGTTCTGTAAATCGATTTCATCTTTTGGCGCATAGAGTATCATTTTTGGAATACAACGTAAATAAGCAATGTCAAAAACACCATGATGTGTTGCGCCATCTTCACCAACTAAACCTGCTCTGTCCAAACAAAAAATCACAGGTAAGTTTTGCAAAGCCACATCGTGTATCACTTGATCATAAGCACGTTGCAAGAATGTGGAGTAAATGTTACAGAAAACCACCATGCCTTGTGTTGCCATTCCGGCGGCAAGCGTTACAGCATGTTGTTCAGCAATACCAACGTCAAAAGCTCTTTCTGGAAAGGATTCCATCATAAATTTCATCGAACTTCCGCTTGGCATGGCAGGTGTAATTCCTATGATTTTAGGATTATTTTTTGCCAATTCTACTAAAGTTAGTCCAAAAACATCTTGATACTTTGGTGGTAAATTTTCCTCTGATTTTTTATGGATTTCTCCAGTTGTGGCATCAAACTTTCCTGGCGCATGATATTTTACTTGGTCTTCCTCGGCTTGTAGTAAACCTTTTCCTTTGGTAGTGATGATGTGTAAAAACTTCGGGCCTTTTACTTTTTTTAGTCGTTCCAATTCTTTGATTAATGTAGGCAAATCATGCCCGTCAATTGGTCCTGAATAATCGAAATTCAAGGACTTAATCATGTTGTTCTGCTTTGGGTTTTTACCTTCTTTAACTGCTGTCAAATAATTTTTCAACGCACCAACGCTTGGGTCAATACCAATAGCATTATCATTCAGTATCACTAGCAAATTCGAATCAGTAACTCCAGCGTGATTTAGGCCTTCAAATGCCATTCCACTAGCGATAGATGCATCACCAATAACCGCAATATGATGTTTGTTTTCTCCTTTTAATTGAGAAGCAATTGCCATTCCCAAAGCAGCCGAAATAGAAGTGGAAGAATGCCCAACACCAAAAGTATCATACACACTTTCGCTTCTCTTCGGGAAACCCGAAATACCGCCAAGCTGTCGATTGGTGTCAAATTTTGTTCTTCGTTCGGTTAAAATTTTATGTCCATACGCTTGATGACCAACATCCCAAACCAACAAATCATTGGGTGTGTCAAAAACATAATGCAACGCAATAGTTAATTCCACTACACCTAAACTTGCTCCAAGATGACCTTCTTTTACCGACACGATGTCAATAATAAAATCGCGTAATTCCTTTGCCAATTCAGGTAATTGGGAAACGTCTAATTTTCGTAAATCAGTTGGGTTGTTGATTGATTTTAGAAGTGTACTTTTCATTTCACAAAAATAGAATAATTTAGTCAGTAAATGATTTTAAGAATTTGGTATTAAACCTAAACTTCTCAAAGTCTTATTATTGAATTTATTTTTTATAAATTTGATTAAAATTTTAAAGTCATGAATGTAGAAACGCAACGCAAAAATATCGTTCACAGAATATTAGCTATTCAAAATGAACAATTGTTAAGTCAAATAGAAGCTTTACTTGATAACGACGTTTATACTTATACTACTTCTGGAAAACCACTTTCTACAGCGGCATACAAAAACCACTTAACAGAAATAATGAATGTTTCTGAAGCTGGTGAAATAGGATACACTACTGAAGAAGCTAGGAAAAAAATTAATAGAAAATGAAGCCAGTTATTTGGTCTCCTAATGCAATTGCATCTATTCAAGAAATCTACGATTATATTTATACACAAAGCCCTCAAAACGCCAATCTGGTTATAGATACATTATTCGATTTAGGCGATAAACTTAATATCTTTCCACAAAAAAATCCAATAGAGCCATTATTTGATTCTGAAGAAATTCGATTTTTTCCGAAATGGAATTTTAAAATAGTATACAAAATTGAGCAAAATAGAATTTACATACTTGACATTTTTTCAACATTACAAAATCCTTCAAACTTCAAATTATAATTTTTTTTTAAAATTAATAGCATTAGCTTACTAACAATTAGTAATCATTTGTGCCAAATAATAAACATGGAAAACCCTTTCACCGACGAATATTTTATGAAAAAAGCTTTGCAAGAAGCCGAAATGGCTTTTGATAAAGGTGAAATTCCTGTTGGAGCTGTTATTGTAATAGACAACAAAGTTATTGCTCGAAGTCATAATCTTACTGAAATGCTTAACGATGTAACAGCTCATGCAGAGATGCAAGCCATAACTTCCGCAGCGAATTTCATTGGCGGAAAATATTTAAAAGGTTGCGCACTCTATGTCACACTCGAACCATGTCAAATGTGTGCTGGCGCTTTATACTGGAGTCAAATTTCAAAAATAGTTTTTGGTGCTTCAGATGAGAAACGAGGCTTTGAAACATTAGGTACAAAATTGCATCCAAAGACTGAAGTGGTTAAAGGCATATTTGCACAAGAAGCATCTGATTTAATGGTGCGCTTTTTTGCTTTAAAAAGAGGATAATTAATTTTAGCACAATAATTTGTGATAACTTACGTTGTTTAATAAACAAAACTATTTCAACTATGGAAAAAATCAAATCATCAATAATTATAGGTGTTGCTATAATTATTACTGCATGGATTTTGGGTAATTCATTTCAAAACAGAAACGAAAATTTAGACTCAATTTCAGTAATTGGATTAGGAACAAAAGATTTTGTATCTGATGAAATTCTATGGTCAGGAAGTTTCACCACTAGTAGCATGGATATTAAAACGGCCTACAACAAAATCGTTTCGGACCAAAAAATTGTTTCTAATTTCTTTATAAACAAAGGTTTCAAACCCAATGAATTCAGTTTTGGAGCCGTTAATTTTCAAAAAAAGTTTAGAGAAGTGCGAAGTGAAAATAGCGATAATCAAACCCGTTACGAACAAGTCTTTGACGGTTATGAAGCCACACAAACCATTTCGTTTTCTGCTAAGAAAAACCCAAGTTTGATGAAGCGCATAGAAGATGTTTCCAGTAAAACATCAGAATTAGTGAATTCGGGGATTGAATTATCTTCCAATTCGATACAATATACGTTTTCTGGCTTGCCAAGTTTAAAACAAAGTTTGATAGAAAATGCAACAAAAGATGCAAACGAAAGAGCTTCAAAAATAGTTAAAACAGCAGATGGTAGCATCGGAAAATTAAAAAGAGCTAGCATGGGTGTTTTCCAAATAACTGGACAAGGTTCTACAGAAGAAGATAGTTATGGCGGAATAAATGACACGTATAGCAAAAATAAAACAGCTCGAATTACGGTTCGATTAGAATACGAGTTAGATTAATTATCCTTGTAAATTATTCCTTTCTTTCACAACAACCCATAAAAAAACCGTCTCGTTATAAACGAGACGGTCTTTAATTTATTCCTTAATCTCATTCCCTTGGTTGTCAAAGAAATGATATTCAAGATACGTGTAAGCGTCACGAGGTATGATTTTCACCCACTTTTTATGCTCAAAAAACCATTTTGAACGTAATGATGGAAAACCTTTTTTAAGGTATGCTGCCACAAAAGGATGCACGTTAAGCACAACTTTATTGTGGTCTTTGATAATTTTTTCAAGAGAAAAGGCAATCTTATCAATGATTTGAATTGGAGCATCTACATCACCACTCAAATTATTTGGATTTTCTTCCCTTGTTTCAATATTTACTTCTGGTCTTACTCTTTGTCTTGTAATTTGAACTAATCCAAATTTACTAGGCGGTAAGATTTTATGTTTTGCTTTATCATCACTCATTTCCTCTCTCAAGAAATTGAATAACGTTTGACGATTGTCTGGATTTTGTAAATCGATAAAATCGACAACAATAATACCACCCATATCTCGAAGACGCAATTGTCTAGCGATTTCGGCAGCAGCAATCATATTAACTTCCATTGCAGTGTCTTCTTGGTTGTTGGCTTTGTTAGAACGATTTCCGCTGTTCACGTCAATAACGTGTAAAGCTTCGGTGTGTTCTATAATCAAATAAGCGCCTTTGCTCATTGATACTGTTCTGCCAAAAGAAGTCTTTATTTGTCGTTCAATATGATATTTTTCAAACAATGGCGTGTCTTTGGATTGATAAAACTTGACAATTTTTTGTTTCTCAGGAGCTATTTCGGCTAAATAGTCCTTTGTTTCTTGGTACAACTCTTCATCATCAATTTGAATACTAGTGAAAGTATCATTGAAAACATCTCTTAAAATGGACGATGCTTTATTAAGCTCTCCCAAAATTTTGGATGGATGATGAGCAGTTGGTAATTTTTTACTCATTGCAAACCACCTAGCGAGTAGGTTTTGCAAATCTTTTTCTAATTCGGCTATGTTTTTGCCTTCTGCTACTGTTCTCACAATAACACCAAAACCCCTTGGTTTGATTGATTGCATTAGTTTTTTTAGTCGGTCTTTTTCTTCTTTAGATTCTATTTTTTGAGAAATAGAAACTCTATCCGAAAAAGGAACCAAAACTACAAATCGTCCAGCGAATGAAAGCTCTGCGCTTATTCTTGGACCTTTGGTAGAAATAGGTTCTTTGACCACTTGTACTAATACCGATTGATTGGCACTCAGAATATCTGATATTGAACCATCTTTATCAATCTCTTTTTCAAACTGGAAGTTTTTTAGGGAGAAATCTTTTAATTTACCTGCGCTTACAAGTTTTATGAATTTCACATAAGAAGCTAAGTTAGGACCTAAATCATGATAATGTAAAAAGGCATCTTTTTCGTAGCCAACATTTACAAAAGCAGCATTTAAGCCAGCAACTGGTTTTCTGATTTTGGCAATAAAAATATCGCCGACCTGAAAGTTGCTTGTCTCTTCTTGTTTGTGTAATTCAATTAGTTTTCCATCTTTTAATAAGGCAAAATCTACAGCATCGTCACCACTACGGATGATTAATTCTTTATTCATGTTGTAAATTTTTATCTGTATTTTGTGTTTGTAGTTTACAGTTTGTAGTTTATAGTTAAGAACCATAAAACCCTAAACCCTAAACCCTAAAACTTTTAGTACAGATGGATTAAACATTTTAAACAGGTATTGTTTACCCGGCGAAACCTTTCGGTTTCAATTTCAATGAACGATTTTTTAAAAACAAGAAAAAGTAGTTAGGAACTACTTTTTCTTTTTGTGACGGTTAGCTCTCGCTCTTTTTTTACGCTTGTGAGTCGCTACCTTATGTCTCTTTCTTTTTTTACCACTTGGCATAGGTTGGTGTTTTTTGATATTAATAAATAAGTTTATACTGCTACTTCAGTATTAGTTTTTATCGCTTCTACAAATACTTTAGCAGGTTTAAATGCTGGAATATTGTGTGCAGGGATTTTGATTGTTGTATTTTTAGAAATGTTTCTTCCTGTTTTTTCAGCTCTTGTTTTGATAATAAAGCTACCAAAACCTCTTAAATAAACATTGTCTCCTGATTCTAAAGAAGTTTTTACTTCTTCCATAAATGCTTCAACTGTTGCTTGAACATCTCCTTTTTCAAGACCTAATTTTTCTGAAATCTTTGCTACGATATCTGCTTTCGTCATTTTCTTTCGTATTTAATATTATGAGTAATTTTTTGAGGTTGCAAATATATGAATTAAAAAAACAATATTTCAAGCATAATCTATTAAAATTTAATCACATAAAGAATTATTTTTACCAACCTAATTTTAACTATGAAATTCTCTAAAACATTAATTCAATGGTATTTACAAAATAAACGTGATTTACCATGGCGAAATAACACAAATCCCTACACTATTTGGCTTTCAGAAATAATGCTTCAGCAAACAAGAGTAGCACAAGGATTGCCCTATTTTCTTCGATTTACCGATGCATTTCCTACAGTTTTTGATTTGGCAAATGCCAGCGAAGAAGAAGTGTTAAAACTGTGGCAAGGTTTGGGTTATTATTCTCGTGCTCGAAATTTGCATAAAACAGCAAAGCAAATTGCGTACGAACTGAATGGTGAATTTCCTAAAACTTATAAAGATTTATTACATTTAAAAGGTGTTGGTGAATATACAGCCGCAGCGATTGCCTCATTTTCTTATAATGAAGATGTGCCTGTTGTGGACGGAAATGTTTTTAGAGTTTTGTCACGCTATTTTGATATTGAAACCGATATTGCTTCTGCTGGTGCTAAAAAAGAATTTTCACAACTGGCTCATGAATTATTGCCCAAAGGAAAAGCGAATGAGTTCAATCAAGCGATTATGGAGTTTGGTGCTTTGCAGTGTGTTCCCAAAAATCCCGATTGTCAAAATTGTATTTTCAATGATAGTTGCCTCGCTTTACAAAAGAAAAAAGTAGCTCAACTTCCTGTGAAATCAAAAAAATTGAAAGTTAGACACAGATTCTTTAATTATTTAGTTTTTTCTGATGAAGAAAGTGATACTCTAATTCATAAACGAACGCAAAAAGGAATTTGGCACAATTTATATGAGTTTCCATTATTAGAAACTGAGACTAATGAAACCGAAGATGACATTCTTGTTTTAATTCAAAATCAAAAATTTATAAGGAACACCATTCAAACCATTCAACTTTACAATCCTGAAATTATTGTTCACAAACTTTCGCACCAACATTTGAATATCAATTTTTGGAAAATTAAAGTTGATGGTAAAATTGAGAACGGAATTGATTGGGAATCAGTAAAAAAAATGCCTTTCCCGATTGTTATTTTTAATTTTATTTCCAATCAATAGTTTTAGATTTCAAAAAAAGTAGTAAATTTGAGGGAAACAAATACATAAAAAATGAACGGTACATTAAATAAAGTCATGTTAATTGGACATCTTGGAGACGAGGTGAAAATGCATTACTTTGAAGGAGGAAATTGCATTGGTCGTTTCCCTTTAGCTACCAATGAAGTCTACATAAATAAGCAAACTAACGAAAAAATTACTTCTACGGAATGGCATAATTTAGTAGTGCGAAATAAAGCTGCTGAAATATGTGAAAAGTATTTGTCAAAAGGAGATAAAATATTTGTAGAAGGTAGAATTAAATCGCGTCAATGGCAAGCAGAAGATGGAACTACAAAGTATACAACGGAAATTCAAGTTACCGAGTTTACCTTTTTGACCACTAAAAAAGAAGTTGAAGGCGTAAAACCTGCTCAAAATTTGGAACCTAAAAACACCAATTTTGAAACTCCAAACCCGTCAAATCCAGAAAACGATTTACCCTTTTAATATTGTTTAACTAACCCTTTCCGCATTGGACTCTGAGCCCAGTTTAAATTTATTTGCTAACATTGATACACACTTGCTTTTTGGAAGTATAGGAATTATTTTTCTGTTGTTTTGTTCTGCTATGGTTTCTGCCGCAGAAATCGCTCTTTTTTCACTTACTCAAAAAGATTTAAAAGTATTATATGCGGAAGACTCTTCAAAAGCCAATTTAATATCCGATTTACTCTCACGTCCAAAAAAATTATTAGCCACAATATTAGTTGCCAATAATTTCAGTCATATTGGGGTTGTCATTATTTTTTCATTTGTTGGAAACACCATTTTCGAAGCCATTGCATCACCATTACTAAAATTTGTGGTGGAAGTTATCCTGATAACGTTTCTTATTTTATTGTTTGGTGAAGTATTACCCAAAGTGTATGCTAGTAGAAATAATATAAAATTCGCAAAATTTATTGCCAATCCACTTGCCATTCTTGATAAGTTACTTTCGCCTATCAGTTTGCCAATGCGAGCTGTGACTGTTTTTTTACACGAAAAATTAGCAAAACAAAAATCAAATATCTCTGTTGACCAGTTATCACAAGCATTAGAGCTTACTTCATCAGATGATACTTCATCAGATGAACAGAAAATTCTGGAAGGCATTGTGTCATTTGGAAACACAGATACTAAGCAAGTGATGAGTCCTAGGATTGATATTTTTGCAATAGAAATAGAAGAAACTTTTGCCGAAATTTATGCTAAAATTATTGACAAAGGATATTCTAGAATTCCTGTTTACAGGGAAAGTATCGATCATATCGAAGGCGTTTTATTCGTCAAAGATTTAATTCCTCACATTCACAAAAAGGAGTTTGACTGGAATAAATTAATGCGTGAGCCGTTTTTCGTTCCCGAAAATAAAAAGTTGGATGACTTATTAAAAGATTTCCAAAGGTTAAAAAGTCATTTGGCGATTGTAGTTGATGAATATGGAGGAACATCTGGTTTGGTTTCACTTGAAGATGTAATCGAAGAAATTGTTGGTGATATTTCAGACGAGTTTGATGATGAAAATTTGAATTATTCTCAAATTGACGATAGAAACTTTTTGTTTGAAGGCAAAATAAATTTAAAAGATTTCTACCGAATTGTAGATGTTGACGAAGAAGCTTTTGAAAATCGAAAGGGAGAAGCCGAAACTTTGGCTGGATTTATTTTGGAAATTTTAGGTAACTTTCCCAAAAAAGGACAAAAAATTCATTTTTCAAATGTATATTTCACCATCGAATCGGTGGATAAAAAAAGAATAAAACAACTCAAAGTAACTTTAGAATAATAAATAATGGTAAAAAAAATAATTGGTGTTTTGTCTATTCTTCTGCTACTGTTATTTGTGGTTAGTTGTAAAGATGATGTTTTGCCAAAACCAGCAAGCCAACTGCGATTGGATTATCCCGAAGCACGTTATGCGTATTTCAGTAATCATTGTCCGTTTGAATTTGAAATGAATGAAGATGCCGTGATAAAAGAAGATAAAAACTGTGGTTTTTCAATTCATTATCCTAAAATGAAAGCGACTATTTATCTCACGTATAAAACAGTAAACAACGACATCAGTTCTTTATTGAGAGATGCACAAAATTTGACGTACAAACTGCATACCCAAAAAGCGGATGAAATTATGGAACAACCCTTTATAAACCCTGATAAAAAAGTGTATGGAATGTTGTATAATGTTACGGGAAACGCGGCTACAAACTCATTGTTTTATGCCACAGATAGCATCAAACATTTTGTAACGGGTTCGGTATATTTTTATGCAAAGCCCAATTTTGATTCCATTTTACCAGCCGAAAGTTATGTGAAAAATGACATGCAACGGTTAATGGAAACTTTAAAGTGGAAATAAAACTATTCAAATTGAGCTAAAATTTTCCGGTATAAAATAGATACTAATGAAAAATGCCCCAAAAAGTGAAATACTCTTTGGGGCATTTTTATAAAAATAGAGATTACAGAGCTCTTTTATCTCGTAACCAATACTTAGTTCTTTTGACTAAGTAAAACATCACTGGAACCATAACCAAAGTCAGTACGGTGGCATAAGTCAGACCAAATATAATAGTCCAAGCTAAAGGCGACCAGAATATTACGTTATCACCACCCATATATAAGTGTGGATTTAAATCGGTTATTAATCCAAAGAAGTCAAAGTTCAATCCGATAGCTAGTGGAATTAATCCCAAAACTGCTGTTAAAGCGGTTAACAATACTGGTCGTAAACGTGATTTTCCACTTTCGATAATTACTTCTTTTATTTCAAGTAGTGTCAAATCATCATGACTTTCAACATCTTTTTCGGCTACTTTTTTATCCAAAAGTAAGACGAAGAAATCCATTAATACAATTCCGTTTTTCACCACAATTCCGGCTAAGGAAATAATTCCCATCATCGTCATTAAGATTACAAAATCCATATTAGCAATGACGTAGCCATAAAACACACCACTGAAACTTAGTAAAACCGTAAACAAAATCACAATTGTTTTTGAAACCGAGTTAAACTGCAATACAATAATAATGGTAATTCCAGCCATGGCAAGGAACAAAGCATACATCAAGAAACTTTGGTTTTTTCCTTGCTCTTCTTGAACACCCGAGAAAGAATAGGAAATTCCTTTTGGCAACTGATACGATTTTAATTCTGTTCCTATTTGTTTGGTAATTTCGTCACCGTTATAACCAGTCAATACATTGGAATAAATTGTCATTATTCGTTTGTAGTTCTTTCTTTTAATTTGGTTATACGTTTTACTTTTCTCCGTTGATGAAACTGCCGAAATAGGCACTTGCATCATTTGACCATTCGTCTGATTTCTGAAAGTTAACGCTTGATTGAAAAGAACATTTTCATTTTTACGTTGGTCTTCTTGCATACGAACAACAATATTGTAATCGTCGTCACCTTCTTTAAAAGTAGATATTTCTTGACCATAAACAGAACGACGTAAGTTATAACCCAATTGTCCTGTTGAAACACCCAAACTTCCTGCATTTACTCGATCCACTTTCACTTCCAATTCTGGGCTTTCTTTATTGACATCTACATTTAATTTTTCGATACCAGGAATTTTTTTAGAGTCGATAAAAGCAATCATTTTGTCTGCTTCTTTTAGCATTACATCATAATCAGCACCAGCAGCACCAGTCAATTGAATACTTACAGGATAACCCGCTGGTGGACCATTGGCGTCTTTTTCGACCGTTACTGTTGCTCCGGCAATTCCTTTTACTCGAGCTCTAATTTCATCTAAAACATCAGAAGTATTGACTCCTTTTCTAAATTTAAATTCGGAGAAATTTACTGTTACTTTTCCTTTAAAAGGAGTTTCATTGGCCGAACCAGCATCCACATTTGGATTCCCTGCACCAACACCCACTTGGGAAATGATACTTTCAGCCAAATAGTTTTCATCCGTTTTAGGATCAATGTATTTTTTCATAATTCCGATGACTTGTTTTTCAACGAATAATGTGGCTTTATTTGTTTTCTCAATATCGGTTCCTTGAGGATATTCTATATAAGTAATAACTTGTTTGGGAATATTTTCGGGGAAGAACAATACTTTTCTTGGGAAAAGACCCAATAAGAAAATGGATAAAAACAGCATTGCTATTATTCCGCCAAGCGCAATCCAAGAGTTTCTTCCAGATAATAGTTTGTTCAAAAAACCTTTGTATTTTTCTTCTAATCTTGGAAAGAAACTGTGTTGGAAATCTTGCGTCCATTGATACATTTTCCATTTGTAAAACCACATCAATCCTAGTGAAATTAAAGCAAAGTGCCCAATTCCTCTAGCAAATTTGGAGTCGTTTACATTTCCAATAATCACGAACAGAATACCAATAACTCCCAAAATAATAGTATACTGTTTAGCAGATTTATTAGTAACATTTTTATCTTCAATATCCATCGAACCACCAGTCATAGCGGCATTTACAACCATCGCTACAAATAGTGACGCTGTCAAAGTTACGGTCAGTGTTATTGGGAAATAAATCATGAATTTACCCATTGTTCCTGGCCAAAGTGCAAATGGCAAGAACGCCATCAAAGTTGTTGCTGTTGATGAAATTACTGGCCAAGCAATTTCGCCAATACCTACTTTTGAAGCTTGGACTCTTGGCATTCCTTTTTTCATATTGGCAAAAACGTTATCAACTACCACAATTCCGTCGTCAACTAATAAACCCAATCCCATTACCAATCCGAATAGCACCATCGTGTTTAATGTCAACCCGAAAGCCGCTAAAATTGTAAAGGCAATCATCATCGAAAGAGGAATGGCTGCTCCAACGAATAAGGAGTTTCTTAATCCCATGGTAAACATCAATACAATCATTACTAACACAATTCCAAAAATGATGTGATTTGATAATTCATCCACTTGGTGTTCTACACGAGAAGATTGGTCGTTGGTCAATTCAACGGTTAAATCTTTTGGCAAATAATCTTGATGAGCCAATTCGAGTTTTTCTTTGACTTGTTCAATTGCCGAAATCATGTTTTGACCCGAACGTTTTTTCACGTTAAGCATCACCACTTCTTTGCCTTTTTCACGAGCATACGTAGTTTTTTCTTTTTCTTTGAATGAAACTACAGCTACATCTTTTAGATAAACGGTTCCGCCATTGTGTTTCACAACAATATTTTCTAACTCTTTTGGGTCTTTAATTTCTCCGATAATTCTAATATTGTTTCTAGAACCTTGTGAAATTAAATTTCCGCCCGAAAGTGTCATGTTTTCATACTTAACCGCATTTTGAATATCGTCAAAGGATACTTGTGCCGCAGTCATTTTGAACATATCAACCGCAATTTCCACTTCTTTGTCGTCAACGCCAAGAATATCCACTTTCTTTACTTCGGGAATTTCTTCAATATCGTCTTGTAATTTCTCGCCATACTTTTTCAGCTGTTGTGTCGTGTAATTACCTTTTAAATTGATATTTAAAATAGGCACTTCTTCTGAAATGTTTAACTCAAAAACACTCGGTTCCACTTTACTACCGTTATCCAAATTTGGCCAATCGGTGTCGGCTTTTACAATATCAACCTTATCTTTGATTTTGGTTTTGGCATCTTCTATTGAAACTTTATCACTAAACTCGGCGATAATCATTCCATAATCTTGGAATGAACTTGCCGTTACTTTTTCAACACCACTAATGTTTTTGATTTCTTTTTCGAGTGGTTTGATGATTAATTTCTCCACATCTTCTGCAGAATTTCCTGGAAAAATAGAAGAGATATATACTTTGTTTTCAATGATTTCTGGGAAATCCTCACGTGGCATGGTTACATAAGCAGTCAAACCAGTAACTACAATGAGCAAAGTGAAAATGTAAACCGTTACTCGGTTTTCAATTGCCCAACTTGATATTCCAAATTCTTTATTTTTGTGTGACATATTTTTTAGTTTAAAGTTGTTTAATTTAGTTTAAAGGTTTAGTACGACTGTCTTTTTTAAACAATCTTAAACCTTAAACAATCTTAAACTATTTTTAAAAGTTTAGTTTCATTCCTTCTGAAATATTGTTCACACCTTCGGTTACAATAATATCATTTTCGGTTAATCCGCTCAAAATTTCAGTAACATTATCAGATGATTTTCCAACTTCAACTACTACTTTTTTTGCAGTACCTGTTTTGCCATTGCTTCCTTCAACAGTGTAAATAAATTTATTTCCTTCGCCATCTTCTTGCACGATATTTGTTGGCACTACAATAGCGGTTTTATTGGTGTAATCAATTATTTTTAGTTTAGCCACTTGATTTGGGCGCAACATATTATCAGGATTTGGAATACTTACTTCTATGCCAAAACTTCTATTATTTGGATTGATAAAATTACCCACTTGTCTTACTTTACCAACATATGTTTTTCCTAGCGATGTTAAAAAAACATCTACTTCGGTGCCTACTTTTAGTTTTCCAATATAAGTTTCAGGGACAGAAGTTGAGACAAACATATTTCCAAGATTTACAATACGCATTAATCCTTGTGCACTTGGGCCAACGACTTGTCCTTTTTCAACAAAAACCTCATCAATAGTTCCCGAAAAAGGTGCGCGAATTACGGTTTTTGCCAGTTGCGCTTTGATTTGAGCTACGCCTTTTTGTGCAGAAACCATTTGTGTTTGTGCTTGTAAATATTGTATTTCGGAACCAATTTTTTTGTCCCAAAGATTTTTTTGTCTTTCGTAAGTTGTTTTTGCTAAAGCATATTGATTTTCGGCATTGGCTAATTGTTGACTCATTCCTGCATCGTCCACTCTTCCTAAAATTTGTCCTTTTGTAACCCGTTGTCCTGCAGTAACAGTCAATGAAGTTAAAAGTCCACTGTATTCTGGTTGTACTAATATATTTTCTTTAGTATCAACACTTCCTTGGATTTCTAGATAGTGATTAAACAAAGTGTCTTTTACAGTGGCAACATCCACCAAAGCTTCTTCTTTTTTTACGTCCAATGTGGCTAGCGCTTCTTCAATTTTGGTAATGTCAGCTTGAAGTATTGCTTTTCTTTCTTGTAAAGCTTTTACATTCTTGGAACTTATTAATTGGTCAATATTATTTGAATTTTCTTTGTTTGCACAAGAAAGGATTGACAGAGATAAAATGGCGATTACTATTATTTTTTTACTCATGACTTTTATATTGTTTTTTTGGAATTGTTTCACCAGTTCGCTGGCATTCGTGTAGTGATTTTTCGATTTCATTTTGATGATGGATTAGTTTTTATTTACTATTTTTTCTAACGCTGCTTTTTTGTTGATAATATCAACCATGGATTGAAGATAGGCTTGTTGTTTTGAATATAATTGTTGTTGGGCTTCTGTAAAATCAAAACTTGAAGAAAGTCCTTCTCTAAATTTTATTTGTTGTTTGTTTTCTATTCGTTCCGCCAAGCTCAAGTTGTTTTTTGATGTGGCATACTGTTCTATGCTATATTCATACTCGCTTTTTGCTTTTTCGTATTGCAATTTCAATTTTTGTTCTGTTTCTGTTAGTTGTGTTTTAGCTTGGTCCAAAGCTATTTTTGCTTGTTGTGTTCTAGAACTTCTTGCCAAACTGCTAAATATTGGAATATTTAAACCAATTCCCATATTGGAATAATTAAACCAATTTTGATTGTTTTCAAAAAAAGAAAACTCATCTCTAAACGCATTATAGCCATAATTAAAATTAGCTGATAAAGTTGGTAGTGCTTTACTTCTTTCTAGTTTATATTCAAGTTGTCTTTGTTCTTGAAAGTTAAGAGCCATTTGATAATTGATGTTTTCAGCAGGAACAAATTCATTTTTAGAAAATGCTAAGTCTAAATTTGAGGTAGAAAGATTGTCTAGTTTATCTGTCAATTTTAATTCGGCATCAATATTTATTCCTAGGTTTATTTTCAACATTTTATATGCTAGTTCCAACAATCTTTTGTTATAATTCAAAGTACTGTTTATAGAGGTAAGTGTGATTTGAAGTTGCTCTACATTTTCTTCTTCTATTAATCCGTTTTTGAAAGTTTCCCTTGTATCAAACAATGTTTTTTCTAATGTTGCCTTGTTTTTTTCAAGAATAGCAATGCTTTCTTCCGCCAACAAAACGTTTCCGTAGGAATTAATTACCATTTCCTTGATTTCGCTATCGGTATTTAATTTGGCATTTTGATAGTATTTCAAATACGTTTTAGAGGCTTGTAGTGCAACAATATAAGAACCATCAAATATCAATTGGCTCAAAGTTGCACTTGCCACCATATTGTGTTTTGTCCCAAAAGCCACTGTGGCATATTCTCCTGGTGTTCCACCAAAAAATTCTGCGGGAATAACTGATTTTTGTAAAACAAAATTATTTTGATAGTTGACACCAGCATTAATTTGAGGCAAACCCATTGCAGTTGTTTCCCATTTTTTTTCTTTTGAGGCTTCGATATCTCTTCCTGCGTTTATGGCAGCGTAATTGTTTTTTAAAGCGTGATCAATAGCTTGTTGTAAACTAAATGAATAGCTTTGCGGTTTTTCCTGTGCTTGTAAAACGCTTACAATCAATAGAAAGGTTAGTGCTATTTTGTTTTTCATATCCATGATTATTAATTATTTTTTTTAATTATTTGTTCTAAAATTGCCACTCCTTTTTCAGTAGCAATACCTCGTAAATGATACTCTAGATAAGTTTCCTGTACGTCTTTTGTGCTAAATTGGATGGGATTAAAAAGTTCAGCATCTTTAATACTCGTCATGCCAGCAAAATAAAAACGACCAATTAATTCTAGATTAATGTCATTTCTGAATAATCCTTGTTCAATTCCTTTCTTTAAATTATCAATGACACAATCATCCATTTTTTCAAATTGGCGTGTCATTAATGTTTTGTGAATTTGTGGATAATATTTCTGCAGTTGATAGATAGGTGATGTGCTTTCGTTTTTTAAGTTTTTCATCACAAAATCTTTGATAATATAAAGTTCTTCTATGGGATTTTTATCCAAAGTCATTATATCATCAATTCCACACGAAATAGTTTCGAATAAATGCAAGGTTACAGCTTCTACCAAATCATTTTTATTTTCAAAATGATGGTAAATTGTCTTTTTAGAAATTCCCATTTCCGAAGCAATATCATCCATGGTAACACTTTTGAAACCCAGTGTTAGGTACATTTCTGTTGCTTTCTCTATGATTTTATTTTCCATTGTCATTATAAATCTGGTGCAAAGATACCTTGGAAACTTTTAACACAAAAATAGTTTCCAAAGTTTTTACATTTTTTTAACATTCTCTTCATATGTAAAAAACTACTAATTGAATTACTTTAGCAAAAATTTTTTTATGCACACAATATCTCATTATCAAGAATTAGTTTCAGCACATTTCAAAGCCTTATCTTTTGATAAAGAACCAAAGAATTTGTATGAACCAATCCAATATATATTGTCATTGGGCGGAAAAAGATTGCGTCCAGTTTTGACTTTAATGGCAACGGAGGTTTTCGATGCTGATTGCAAAAAAGCGTTGTCAGCTGCCACTGCCGTTGAGGTTTTTCATAATTTTTCTTTGATACACGATGATATTATGGATGATGCGCCACTGCGAAGAGGAAATGAAACGGTGCATGAAAAGTGGAACATCAACACCGGAATTCTTTCGGGTGATGCCATGCTTATTTTGGCGTATCAGTTTTTTGAGAATTATGAACCAAAAGTTTTTCGTGAATTAGCTAAATTATTTAGTAAAACGGCTTTAGAAGTTTGTGAAGGACAACAATATGATGTCGATTTTGAAACGCGTGATGATGTTACCATTGCAGAATATTTGAAAATGATTGAATATAAAACGGCAGTTTTAGTTGGTGCAGCCATGAAAATGGGTGCAATTGTTGCTGAAACTTCCGAAGAACATGCCAATTTAATTTATGATTTTGGTTTAAATCTTGGTTTGGCATTTCAATTACAGGACGATTATTTAGATGCTTTTGGAAATCCAGAAACCTTTGGGAAACAAGTTGGCGGTGATATTATAGAAAACAAGAAAACCTATTTATACCTCAAAGCACTAGAATTTGCATCTGCCGACAAAAAAGAACAATTACTCCATCTGTTTTCCATTCAACCGAACGACAATAGAGATAAAATAGCTTCGGTAAAAGAAATCTTTAATCAAACTGGAGCTTCAAAAGCAACACAAACGGCTATTGCAGAATTTACTTCAAAAGCATTCGCAAAGTTGGAAAAAATGCAAATAGGTGACGATAAAAAAGAGATTCTGAAAGCTTTTGGAGAGAATTTAATGAATAGAAACGTTTAGATTGTTGATAGAAGATTGAGAAATGATGTTTTCAGAAGGGTATAAAATCAAAACCAACTACATAATTTCACATCAAAAATCAAAAATCGTTAATCTTAAATCTTAAATCAACTTGTTTATAGCGCCAATAAATACTGACCTTTTACTTTCCGAAGCGGAGAAAGAAAACTTGTATTCCAAACTCATTGAACAACTCAATAAGGATTTTAATTTTGCCAACGAACCTATAGATTTTCCACAAAGTACTTCGCCACACGAACTGAAAGTGCAACTTCACGAAAAAATCTATCGCTTAATTCAATATAAATTTGCTGAATATTTAAACCTGCTTTACATTATTGATGTTCCAGAGGAAACTGTGAAACAACTAGATGGTTCTGATTTGGTAGAACTATCAGAACAAGTTGCTTTTTTGATTTTAAAAAGGGAATGGATGAAGGTTTGGTTTCGCAATAAATATTAGAGTTTTTGGATTAAAAAGTTTAACGCTCCAATTCCTAAAGCACTTTTAAAATCAGATGAACCACTTGGATTAAACGAGTCAACTTTTTGACCATTAAAATAATTCAATGTTTTAGTATTACTCATATAATATTGATTTCCCAAAATAAAATAATTATCATTAAAGGTTGTGTTTTGATTGTAAATACTCAAATAATTGGGGTTTAAAAACGCCTTATTTTGAAAAATATTTAGGTTTCCCAAAGCAGATTTGAAACTTGCATTATTTTTCGTCGATAAAAAAAGATGTGTGGCAGTATTATTCTGCGCAGTTGTTGTAAAACCAATCAGCAAAAAAACCAAATAAAATAATTTTTTCATAGATTAAAAATAAGCTCTAACAAAAGGCATAAATGCTTGTCCATACAAATCAATATCTTGATCAAAGAGCAAATTATATCGGAAACCTATAGTCACATTATTAGTGCGATATCCTGCTCCAACATACAATCCGGTGTACCAAAAATTATCTTTATAATCTTCACCAAAATCTTGATAGGTATTACTAACATTAACTTCTTCAAGCTCTAAAGAAAGCTGTATTTGTGGAAGCGGGTTGAATAATCCAATTAAACTTCCTCCAAAAACATTAGATTTATAGAAGTTTTCTTGATCTATATAACTGTATTGTAAAGCTGTTCCAAAAGCAAATTTCTCGTTGAAGTTATATACAGCACTAGGCGCAACAGTAATGTTGGTATAATCACTTCCAAGTGCTAAACCAAAACCACCTCCAAATTGCACATGATTCCAAAAATCACTTTTAGGTTTTGGTGAAGGGTTAACTTGTGATAAAACTAAGGACGGAGTTGTACTAAAAACAAGTACTAAAAAAACCTTTGTTAAAGTTTTGAAAGTAATCTTTCTCATAGAAATATATATATTTAATTAGCGTTATAAATGTATTAAAAACATTGATAGATAATTACAAATATCATACTTTTGCACTTAATTTTATAATACAAAGATCATTTACTCATACAGCTATGGACAGGTTTTCCTTTTTAAATGCAGCACATACCGAATTTTTCGCCGATTTATACGAACAATACCTTCAAAATCCTGATAGTGTAGAACCAAGTTGGAGAGCCTTTTTTCAAGGATTTGATTTTGGTATGACCACTTATAATGAAGAAAACGCTGTATTGGAATTAGCCAATTATGCTGCGAATGTTCCTCAAAACGGACAAGTTTCAGATAAATTACAAAAAGAGTTCAACGTTTTGAAATTAATTGATGCCTATAGAACACGTGGACATCTTTTTACCGAAACTAATCCTGTTCGCGACCGAAGATCGTATGCTCCAACTTTGGATATTGAAAACTTCGGATTGACCACTGCCGATTTGGACACCGTTTTTGATGCTGCCAAAATATTAGGACACAAGCCAGCTACGCTTAAAGAAATACTCAATCATCTGAAAAATGTGTATTGCCAACACATTGGAATAGAATATATGTACATGCGAAACCCTGAAATTATTCAGTGGATTCAAGAGAAATTAAATATCAATGATAATCTTCCGAACTTCGATAACGACCAAAAGAAACATATCTTAGGAAAATTAAACGAAGCGGTTTCTTTTGAAAACTTTTTGCATACCAAATATGTTGGTCAAAAACGTTTTTCTCTTGAAGGTGGTGAAAGTATCATTCCAGCGCTTGATGCTTTGATTGAAACTGCTGCCGAGAAAGGTGTAGAACATTTCGTTATGGGAATGGCACACAGAGGAAGGCTGAATATATTAGCCAATATTTTTGGCAAATCTACACAAGATATTTTCTCCGAATTTGACGGAAAAGATTACGATAAAGAATATTTTGACGGCGATGTGAAATACCATTTAGGTTTAACTTCTGAAAGAAAAACAAAATCGGGTAAAAAAATCAACATTAATTTAGCACCAAATCCATCGCATTTGGAAACGGTTGGTGCCGTTATTGAAGGAATTACTCGTGCCAAACAAGACAAATATTTCCCAGACGATTTTTCTAAAGTATTGCCTATTGCCGTTCATGGTGATGCGGCTGTTGCCGGACAAGGAATTGTTTATGAAATTGTGCAAATGGCGCAACTCGATGGGTATAAAACGGGTGGAACTATTCATATTGTTATCAATAACCAAGTTGGTTTTACCACCAATTATCTAGATGCGCGTTCCTCAACGTATTGTACTGATGTGGCCAAAGTGACTTTGTCGCCTGTACTTCATGTCAATTCAGACGATGCGGAAGCTGTAGTTCACGCGATGCTTTTTGCATTAGATTTCAGAATGCAGTTTGGACGCGATGTGTTTATCGATTTATTAGGGTACAGAAAATATGGTCATAACGAAGGAGATGAACCACGTTTTACACAACCCGTTTTATATAAAATAATTGCTCGTCATAAAAATCCGAGAGATATTTATGCCGAAAAGTTAATGATATCTGGTATTATTGATGCTACTTATGTTAACAAATTAGAAAACGATTACAAAGAAAAATTAGATGAAAATCTTCAAGCTTCACGTAAAAAAGATTTAACGATAATTAAGCCTTTTTTACAAGATGAATGGCAAGGATTTGTTCAGGTTTCTGAGGATGAAATGTTGAAAAAAGTAGATACTACTTTCGATAAAAAGAAACTCGATGCTATTTTAGAAGCCGTTTCCACTTTACCAACAGATAAAAAGTTTATTAGTAAAATTTCTAAAATTGTAACCGATAGAAAAACCATGTATGACAATGATGTCGTTGATTGGGGAACAGCAGAAACACTTGCTTATGGCTCGTTGTTGACAGAAGGTTATGATGTTCGTGTTTCAGGACAAGACGTAGAAAGAGGAACATTTTCGCACCGACATGCCGTAGTAAAAGTAGAAGACAGTGAAGAGGAAGTAATTCTTTTGAATACACTAAAAGATAAAAAAGGGAAGTTCAATATTTTCAATTCTCTGCTTTCAGAATATGGTGTTTTAGGATTTGATTATGGTTATGCTTTAGCTAATCCAAATGCATTAACAATTTGGGAAGCGCAGTTTGGTGACTTCTCAAATGGTGCACAAATCATGATTGACCAGTACATTTCGTGTGGAGAAGACAAATGGAACAATCAAAATGGAATTGTGATGTTGTTACCTCACGGTTATGAAGGTCAAGGCGCAGAACATTCTTCGGCACGCATGGAACGATATTTACAACTTTGTGCTCGTCACAATATGTTTATTGCCGATTGTACCACGCCAGCGAATTTCTTTCACTTGTTACGTCGTCAAATGAAAACTAAGTATCGCAAACCGTTGGTTGTGTTTACACCAAAAAGCTTGTTACGCCACCCGTTGTGTGTTTCTACTCGAGAAGAATTGTATAAAGGCAGTTTCCAAGAAGTAATAGATGATACATCTATCGACAAGAAAAAAGTTAATACGGTTGTTTTCTGTACCGGAAAATTCTATTATGATATTCTAGCCGAAAGACAAAATTTGGAGAGAAATGATGTAGCTTTGGTTCGCATTGAGCAATTATTTCCATTACCAGTGGAACAATTGAAGGCCGTGATTGCTAGTTATCCAAACGCTGATGATTTCGTTTGGGCACAGGAAGAACCAAAAAACATGGGAGCATACAGTTATATGTTGATGAATTTCAACTTAGTGCCATGGCGATTAGCTTCGCTTAAAGCGTATGCAGCTCCAGCAGCAGGAAGCCATACAAGAGATAGAAGAAGACATGCTGATGCCATTAGAATGGTTTTTGATAAAAATTTATTTAGATAATAATAAACAACACTATAAAATTACAAACGATGATTTTAGAAATGAAAGTCCCATCACCGGGAGAATCGATAAAGGAAGTAGAAATTGCCACTTGGTTAGTAAAAGACGGCGATTATGTAGAAAAAGACCAAGCGATTGCTGAGGTTGACTCTGATAAAGCCACGTTGGAATTGCCAGCTGAAGCCAGCGGAATTATTACACTAAAAGCATCAGAAGGCGATGCCGTTGCTGTTGGCGCTGTTGTATGTTTGATTGATACTGATGGAGCAAAACCAAGCGGAACTCCAGTTACTGAAGCAAAAGCAGAAGCGCCAAAAGCGGAAGAGAAGAAAGTAGAAGCACCAAAAGCAGCGCCAGTTACCGCTACAACGTATGCAACACAAGCGCCATCACCAGCTGCTAGAAAAATATTAGACGAAAAAAACATCCAACCTACTGATATCGTGGGAACAGGAAAAGGTGGAAGAATAACTAAAGATGATGCAGTAAACGCTGTGCCATCAATGGGAACACCAACAGGTGGAACTCGTGGTTCTGAAAGAACAAAATTATCCATGTTGCGTCGTAAAGTAGCCGAAAGATTAGTGTCTGCAAAAAACGAAACAGCGATGTTAACTACGTTCAACGAAGTTGACATGACGGCAATTTATGCTTTGAGAGAAGAATATAAAGAAGTTTTCAAAGTTAAACATGGTTTAGGCTTAGGATTTATGTCATTTTTTACAAAAGCAGTAACAAGAGCATTGCAATTATATCCAGATGTGAACTCTATGATTGACGGTCAAGAAAAAATTTCTTTTGATTTTTGTGATATTTCAGTAGCCGTTTCTGGACCAAAAGGATTAATGGTTCCTGTAATGAGAAGTGCGGAAACATTATCTTTCCGTGGTGTTGAAGCCGAAATCAAAAGACTAGCTATTCGTGCTCGTGATGGACAAATCACCGTAGACGAAATGACAGGTGGAACGTTTACTATTTCTAATGGAGGTGTTTTCGGAAGTATGTTATCTACACCAATTATCAATCCGCCACAATCAGGAATTTTAGGTATGCACAATGTAGTAGATAGAGCTATTGTGAAAAACGGACAAATCGTGATTGCGCCAGTAATGTTTGTAGCACTTTCCTATGATCATAGAATTATTGATGGTCGTGAGTCGGTTGGTTTCCTTGTTGCAGTAAAAGAAGCTTTGGAAAACCCAGTAGAAATATTAATGGGAGGAAATGCAAAGAAAGCTTTGGAATTATAACCTTCAAAAAATATATTTTTAAGAGGCTATCTGAAAAGATAGCCTCTTGCTTTTTAAAGCTTTTATTAAAGATGCTTTTTAAAATATAATAAAATTACGTACATTTATTAAGTCCTTTTTAATAGAAGTTTTCAAGCCTAATTTCAATCAAATCAAAATTTTTTTTTCATTTTGTGCTATTTAAATTTAAAAGGTTAAAAGGAATATTCTATAAGAAGTAGTAATAAAAACCATTACAATGAGAGCATTTTTCACTACAATTTTACTCTATTGTTCAGTAATTTTATCTGCTCAAATAAATTATGAAATCAATACAAGGCTTTTATTGGCTGATAATGGTATTTCTAATACTTCTATTGATGCTGTTTTTTATAATAACAACTCACATGTTGAAATTGATAGCATCCAACAAAAATCTTTAAATTATAAAAGTTGGTACAAGTTTTCTTTATTTGAGTTAGGTTATGGAGGTTCTTCGATGAAATTGGACTCAATGAATAACAAAATTTTATATGGTGGATATACAAAAACTTCTGTTGGAAGTTTCGAAATAGGTTTTAATAGTCTAAATGGATTAGGATTCGGAACTAAAATAGGTGAATTTTTTAATATTCAAAATGACATAGGAATTAATTCATATTTTCCTCTTTATACCTATTATCCTATTTATATATCTAAAAAAACAAAGCCAGGGAGAGAAGGTAAATTCAATAAAATACCTTCTATGATAAATCTATATGCTGGCGGATCTTTATGGTGCAGTACTTCGGATACATTCCGTTATTATAAAGATATTATCTTAGCTAGTAAATACTGCCATATCGGTCTCGATTATATGTTTTATAATTACACCATTGATGCTGGTTTTTTGGGTAATGGAAATTTTTCATTAGATGCTGGAATGATTTTCTATGAAAGTAAGGATACAAACCTCAAAAATGTCTTCTATGTTGGTTTAATATGGGCATTTGGAGGTTGGGTAATTAAACCATTATAACTATAAAAAAAGTAAAAAAAACTTTTTAAAAAAAGGAATACTTATATGCTTAGTTATTATCATGGTTCCTAATGTCATAATTGGTTTTCTAAGCGGGATTTTTCGTTTATTTGTCTTTCATTTTTAAGCTATGAAGCAAAACAAAAAACAAGCAGCAATAGGATTTATTTTTATCACCATGCTTATTGATATTACCGGTTGGGGAATTATTATTCCGGTAATACCAAAATTAATTGCTGAATTAATTCATGGAGATATCAGTGATGCAGCAAAGTATGGTGGTTGGATAACTTTTGCGTATGCTATAACCCAGTTTGTTTGTGCGCCATTGATTGGAAATTTAAGTGATAAATTTGGAAGACGACCTATCATTTTGATTTCCCTTTTTGCTTTTGCCTTGGATTATTTATTATTGGCTTTTTCTCCAACGATTGTTTGGCTTTTCGTGGGAAGAATTATAGCAGGAATTACAGGTGCCAGTATAACTACAGCTTCAGCCTATATTGCCGATGTGAGTACTCCTGAAAACAGAGCCAAAAACTTTGGAATGATTGGTGCGGCTTTTGGTTTAGGATTTATCATTGGACCAGTTATAGGTGGATTGTTAGGGCAATATGGTTCGCGAGTTCCTTTTTATGCAGCTGCCATTTTATGTATGCTCAATTTTTTGTATGGCTATTTTATTTTACCTGAATCGTTATCCAAAGAAAACCGTCGTGCTTTTGAATGGAAACGGGCCAATCCTATTTCGGCTTTAATTAATTTGAAAAAATACCCTTCATTAATCGGATTAATCATTGCCATTTTTCTGTTGTATGTAGGTTCACATGCCGTACATAGTAATTGGAGTTTTTATACGATGTATCGTTTCCATTGGGATGAAAAAATGGTGGGAATTTCACTTGGTGTCGTTGGTCTTTTAGTTGGGATAGTACAAGGTGGATTAATTCGATGGACAAGTCCAAGATTGGGGAATGAAAAGAGTATTTACATTGGGTTGTCTCTCTATACAGTAGGAATGTTACTTTTTGCTTTTGCTACGGAGAGTTGGATGATGTTTGTGTTTTTAATTCCCTATTGTCTTGGAGGAATTGCTGGGCCAGCATTGCAAGCTACTGTTTCCTCAAAAGTTCCAGCAAATGAACAAGGAGAAATTCAAGGAACCTTAGCCAGTTTGATGAGTGCTTCAGCTATAGTTGGACCTGTTATGATGACCAATACTTTTTATTTTTTCACTCACAAAGAAGCACCATTTCAGTTACCTGGAGCACCATTTATTTTGGGAAGTTTTTTGATGTTATTGAGTACTGTTTTGGCTTATTTTTCGTTGAAAAAGCACTTTATTTCAAATACAAACAGTGATTAAAATAATCAATAATCGCTTTCCCTTCCAATAAAATATCGGCGCCAATAATACCATGAACAGGTTTGGCTTTGTATTGTTGTAGCGCTT
The DNA here is from genome assembly GCF_051547085.1 of Flavobacterium sp. RSB2_4_14. Lineage (NCBI taxonomy): Bacteria > Pseudomonadati > Bacteroidota > Flavobacteriia > Flavobacteriales > Flavobacteriaceae > Flavobacterium > Flavobacterium sp. RSB2_4_14. The sequence goes on along the minus strand of NZ_JBPTTL010000001.1, from coordinate 233,225 downwards.
CGTTGACATGTGTCATATCAAAAATAATCAAATGAAAATCAGCAGTTTTCCAACGACCAATTTTCAACGAGTTGTTTTTCGCTAATTGGGTTGCCATTCCTGTAGCGCCAGCACCAGAAGCTTTGGTTTTTGACTTTCCTGCAATCAAATTAAAGTAGTCAACACTTTCAAAACCTACACAACTATTGGAAGCACCAGTATCAAGAATAAAATTTCCAGTAATACCATTGATACTTGCTTTAATGAGCAAATGTTGCGTTTTTGAAACTTTAAATTTTAGTTTTTTGTAATTGGATTTTTTGAGAATATCATGTAGATTTTTCATAGTTGTAGCACAAAGTATCACAAAGGTTTTGCACAAAGATACACTAAGTTTTCTTTGGGTGACTTTGTGCTTTCTTAGTGAAACTTCGTGTAATAGTTCTTAAAATCGTAATTTTGCAAAGTTTAACTCGAAACCTTAAACTCGAAACCTTAAACTCGAAACCCGCAACTCAAAATGATTTTAACCGATACACATACCCATTTAAATTCCGAAGAATTTGAAAATGACAGAATCGAAATGATTCAGCGTGCTATTGATGCTGGTGTTTCTCGTTTTTTTGTTCCTTCCATCGATTCAAGTTATACCCAAAAAATGTATGATTTGGAAACTCAATTCCCAGAGAATATTTTTTTAATGATGGGTTTACATCCTACTTACGTTAAGGAAAATTATTTGGAAGAATTGGTACATGTGGAAACAGAATTATCCAAAAGAAAGTTTTATGCTGTTGGGGAAATTGGGATAGATTTGTTTTGGGATAAGTCTTTTTTAAAGCAACAACAACACGCTTTTCAACATCAAATTCAATTGGCAAAAAAATATAAATTAGCCATTAATATCCACTGTCGTGACGCTTTTGACGAAGTTTTTGAAGTATTAGAAGGTGAAAAAGCAACCGATTTATTTGGCATTTTTCATTGTTTCACTGGAGATTTCCAACAAGCTCAAAGAGCAATTTCACTTGGAATGAAATTAGGAATAGGTGGCGTTGCTACTTTCAAGAACGGAAAGATTGATCAGTTTCTTCACGAAATAGATTTAGAACATATTGTACTTGAAACCGACTCTCCTTATCTGGCTCCAGTTCCATATCGAGGTAAACGCAATGAAAGTAGTTATACGAAGCTTGTTGCTGAAAAATTGGCCACAATATACCAACTTCCCATTGAGGAAATTGCTCGAATTACCACCGAAAATTCTAAAGCTATTTTTGGAATTTAATACTGAAATCCTCAAAAAATTGAGTTTTTTTTTGTTCATTTGTTCATCAAAAATTGAGAAATCACATGCAAAGATTTGATTCTATTCGTCCGTTTTATGACGCTGAAGTAAATGAAGCTATACAATCAGCGGTGAATCATCCGATGATGAAAGCATTAATGGGTTTTACTTTCCCCGATGTGGATGAAGAAGTTTGGAAAAACCAACTAAAAAAAACACATTCTATACGTGATTTTCAGTGTAATTTCATTTACCAATCGGTTCAAAAGGTATTAGAAAAAAGCTCAGAAGGATTAACAACTTCGGGTTTTGAAAAACTAGAACCTAATACTTCCTATCTTTTTATTTCCAATCATAGAGATATAATTTTAGATACATCGCTTTTGAATGTGGCTTTGTTTGACCATGGTTTGGTGATGACAGCTTCGGCTATTGGGGATAATTTAGTAAAAAAATCGTTTCTGAAAACCTTGTCAAAACTCAATAGAAACTTCTTAGTACAACGTGGTTTGTCACCAAGAGAATTATTGGAAAGTTCAAAATTGTTGTCTGAATACATAGGGCAATTATTATTGCGTGAAAACCGTTCGGTATGGATTGCACAGCGAGAAGGAAGAACAAAAGACGGAAATGATGCTACACATTCGGGCGTTTTAAAAATGCTGGCTATGGGTTCTGACGAGTCAAAAATGCTTGACTATTTCAAGAAAATTAAAATTGTGCCCGTTTCCATTTCCTATGAATATGACCCAACCGATGCGTTGAAAATGCCTCAACTTATTGCGGAAGCCAAAAATGAAATTTATATCAAAGAAAAGAATGAAGATTTTGTCACACTTTTAAGTGGAATCATTGGTCAAAAGAAACGTATTCATATTCATGTTGGCGATGTGTTGGACAAAGAATTGGACGTTATTGCTCAAGAATATGACAATAACAACAAGCAAATTCAGGCTTTGGCACAAGCTATTGATGATTCTATTTTACAGAGTTATAAATTGTGGCCAACCAATTATATTGCCTACGATTTACTACATAAAACCGACAAGTATAAAGCGAATTATATTGAAAACGAAAAGTCACTTTTTGAACGAAGATTGGAGATGAAAATTGATGAAAACAATCCTCAAATGGTGGAAAGTTTCTTAGCTATGTATGCTAATCCTGTCGTGAATAAATCAAAATACGAGAATGCAATCTAAACCAAACATCCTTTTGATTTATACTGGTGGAACCATCGGTATGATGAAAGATTTTGAAACGGGTGCTTTGAAGGCATTCAACTTTAAAAAGTTGTTGCAAAAAATTCCTGAACTGCAACAATTGGATTGTGATATTGAAACTATTTCCTTTGAAAAGCCTATTGATTCTTCAAATATTAGTCCTGATAAATGGATTACAATCGCCACAATCATTGAAGACAATTATGTTAAATTTGATGGATTTGTAGTGCTTCACGGTTCAGATACGATGTCGTATTCTGCATCAGCTTTGAGTTTTTTGTTGGAAAATTTGAATAAGCCAGTGATTTTTACGGGATCACAATTACCAATAGGCGATTTACGTACGGATGCCAAAGAGAACTTGATTACAGCTATCCAAATTGCTTCCTTACATCAAAAAGGGAAACCTGCGGTTCAAGAAGTTTGTCTTTATTTTGAATACAAATTATATCGTGGTAATCGAACCACAAAAATAAATGCGGAACATTTTAACGCATTTTCATCACCTAATTTTCCTCCTTTGGCAGAATCGGGAGTACATTTGAAAATCAATTCCAATATTGTTTTACAAAAAAAAGGGCATAAAAAATTAGTGGTACACAAACAGCTGAATGACGATGTTGTTGTGGTCAAAATGTTTCCAGGAATTAACGAATTGGTTTTGTCTTCTATTATTGCAATTCCTAATTTGAAAGGAATCATTTTAGAAACCTATGGCTCTGGAAATGCGCCAAATGAAGATTGGTTTATCAACACCTTGAAAAAAGCGATAAAAAGCGGATTGCATATCATCAACGTAACCCAATGTTCAGGTGGAAGTGTAAACATGGGTCAATATGAAACGAGCACACAGTTGAAGAAAATTGGAATTATTTCTGGGAAAGATATCACGACTGAAGCAGCGATTACCAAGTTAATGTATTTGTTGGGTCAAAACGTGGCACCTTCAGTTTTCAAAACTATTTTTGAAACATCCTTGCGTGGAGAAATGCAATAACAAATTGTGTTACTAGCTTTTTTTACTGAAAAAATTTGTTGTTCTTTGCATCACAATTAGAGAGGTGTCCGAGTGGTTGAAGGAGCAAGCCTGGAAAGTTTGTATATGGGTAACTGTATCGTGGGTTCGAATCCCATCCTCTCTGCTTTTTTCTTCATAGAAATAGTTTTATGCGAATCTATCTTTTCATCTTAACTTTTTTTACCTCCTTGAGCGTATTGGCCCAGAAAGATGAGATAGATTTTGATGCCATAGATTCCTTGTACCGCGAAGACCAATTTTACATCAATTTCACTTATAATAGTCTTAAAAAAACACCAGACGGTTTTAGTCAAAATAAATTTTCTACTGGACTTGCTTTTGGGTTTCTTAGAGACATGCCTATAAACAAGGATAGAACTATTGCTATTGCTGCCGGATTGGGTTATACATTTTCGGCATACAATCAAAATTTAGTGATAAATACGGTTGATGGAAATAATTTTTATTCAATTATAGGTACTGATGTTGTCTATTCTAAAGACAAACTGACATTGCATTTTGTGGATTTGCCTATTGAATTCAGATGGCGTACTTCTACACCAGAGAGTCATAAATTTTGGAGAATATATACAGGAATTAAACTGAGTTATTTATTTTATGATACTTATAAATTTGAATCCACTACTGCCAATATAAAAAGTTCGGGGAATACTGATTTGAATGCATTTCATTATGGTGCTTATGCTTCAGTAGGATGGAATACTTGGAATATTTACATGTATTATGGTTTTAATCCGTTGTTTAAATCTTCAGCAAAAATTGATGATAAATCCATTGAAATGAGTACGCTGAATATTGGGTTGATGTTTTATATTCTATAACCAAAAATAGAATAATCCCAATTGAGGTAACGTACCACAAACAAAACCAATCAACAATTCTTTGTTAGTATGCGCTTTCATTACTAGTCTTGATGAAGCTACAAGACCATTCACAATTACAAAAAATGCTACTAAGTGAATAGTATTCACTTCATTTATAATACTCAAACCGATTATAAAAACGGTCAATGCACTAATGCCAATCATGTGAATACTAGCTTTTATTTTGGCAAATAACAATAAAAAGGCAATAGCAGCACTCACAATTCCTCCCAAGAAAAAGGTAAATAATAAAGGAAATTTATCTATAGTTATACTTTTTGTTATTAAAACAGAAAGCAGTAGAATATGAAGCAACAAAGGAATTTTGCGATGTGAAATTTCCGAAAGCATTATGGTATCAATTTTCCCTAAAGTTCTTAGCAAGTAAAAAAAAGCCATCGGTAAAAGGAACGTTATGATGAAAATTTGCAAAAACAGCAATATATATTGTGGTAGCGTTAAATAGCTATTGTCCAACAAAACATAAAAAAACGTTCCTAAAAGTGGGATGAAAATAGGATGGAAGACATAGGAAAAAAAGGGAAGGTATTTTTTCAAAGTAAAAGGTATAATTAAATTTTCTTCCGCATTCTTGCCACAGGAATATCTAGTAATTCTCTGTATTTTGCAATAGTTCTTCGGGCAATTGGGTATCCTTTTTCACCCAGAATTTCGGCTAATTGATCGTCAGGCAGAGGTTTGCTTTTATCTTCTTCCTCGATAATAGTTTTCAATATTTTTTTGATTTCCAAGGTAGAAACATCTTCGCCTTGGTCGTTTTTCATTGATTCTGAAAAGAATTCTTTTATCAATTTAGTGCCATAAGGAGTATCAACATATTTGCTATTGGCTACACGAGAAACCGTTGAAATATCTAAACCTACCATATCGGCAATGTCTTTTAGAATCATAGGTTTCAACTTAGTTTCTTCGCCATCAAGGAAGTACTCTTGCTGAAAATGCATTATAGCATTCATAGTTACAAAAAGGGTTTCTTGACGCTGACGAATAGCATCGATAAACCATTTGGCCGAATCTAGTTTTTGTTTGATAAACTGCACAGCATCTTTTTGGGAATGCGATTTATCTCGCGACTCTTTATAGGTCTGCAGCATTTCCTGATAATCTTTGGAAACGTGTAAGGTTGGTGCATTTCTACCATTTAAAGTCAATTCTAATTCACCATCTACAATTCTAATAGCAAAATCAGGAACAATTTGTTCCACAACTCGACTGCTGCTATCAAAAGAACCACCAGGTTTTGGGTTTAATTTCTCGATTTCTTCAATCGCTTTTTTCAATCGCTCTTGAGTAATCTCGTATTTTTGAAGTAGTTTTTCGTAATGTTTTTTTGTGAAAGCGTCAAATTGATTTTCAATGATGTCAATGGCCAATTCAACATATTCTGTTGGCGTTTTGTGCTTCAACTGCAATAGTAAACACTCTTGCAAATCTCTTGCACCAACACCAGAAGGTTCTAATTCGTGAACGATGTGCAATATTTTTTCAACGGTTTTCTCATCGGTATAAATCCCTTGAGTAAACGCCATATCATCCACAATATCTTGCATGTTTCTTCGTAAATACCCATCATCATCTATACTTCCCACCAAAAATTCGGCAATACTGCGTTGTTCTTCGGTGAGGATAAAAGTATTCAATTGGTTGATCAAATCTTGATGAAAACCAACAGATTCTGCAAGTGGTGACTCACGGTCATCATCGTCATCACTGTAATTATTGGCTTGTAGTTTGTAATCAGGCGTTTCGTCGTTGCTTAAATATTCGTCTATGTTGATTTCGGTTTCAATGTTTTCACTTCCTTCGTAATCATCATAGTCGTCATTGTTATCAAACTCGTCTTTTTCATATAGTTCTTCCTCTTCTTTGCCACTTTCCAATGCCGGATTTTCAATCATTTCCTCTTTGAGTCGTTGTTCAAATGCTTGCGTAGGCAATTGAATTAACTTCATCAACTGAATTTGCTGAGGAGATAATTTTTGTGATAATTTAAGATTTAGAAATTGCTTTAACATAATACAAGTTTGCCACAAAGGCGCTAAGACACAAATTTATTTTAATTTTTTTCTTTTTAAAAAGAACTTTTGATGCTGATTATTTAGAATTTATAAATCTCTTTATTCCATTTTTAATCAAAGGAACATTAAAATTAATAAGAAATCCTAACGAACCATTTGTCAATTTTAAATGACTTATAATTTGAGCTTGCCAAACTGGATTTGATTGTTCAACAGCTTTTATTTCAATTATTACATAATCTTCTACAAGCAAATCTAATCGAAGTCCTTCTTCAAATTCAATCCCATCATAAACAATTGGAATTTCAACTTGTCGTTTAACATCTAATCCTGCTTTTTTAATTTCATGAGCCAAACAAACTTCGTAAACTCTTTCTAGTAAACCTGGTCCGATTTCTTTGTGAACTTTATAAGCAGCATTAACAATGATTCTGCCAATTTCTTCTGTTCTGTCTGAAAGCATTTTTATTTATTTGATTTTAAGGAGTAATTTTTTTTAATAAATCATTAAACAAACTTCGCGACTTTGTGTCTTCGTGGCAAAACTAAAATTCTGCATTCATTGGTGTTCTTGGAAAAGGAATTACGTCTCTAATGTTAGTCATTCCAGTTACAAAAAGTACCAGCCTTTCAAATCCTAATCCAAAACCTGAGTGCACTGCTGAACCAAATCGGCGTGTGTCTAAATACCACCACAATTCTTCTTCATCAATGCCGAGTGCTTTCATTTTTTCTACCAAAACATCATAACGTTCTTCTCTTTGTGAACCACCAACGATTTCGCCAATGGCTGGAAATAAAATATCCATAGCGCGAACGGTTTCTCTTCCAGGTTCAGTATTGTCATTCAAACGCATATAGAAAGCTTTAATTTTTGCCGGATAATCATATAAAATCACGGGACATTTAAAATGCTTTTCTACCAAGAAACGTTCGTGTTCACTTTGTAAATCTGCACCCCATTCTTCGATTACATATTGGAATTTTTTCTTTTTATTTGGCGTAGATTCTTTTAAAATTTCAATCGCTTCGGTATAAGAAACGCGTTTGAAATTGTTTTCTAAAACAAAGTTTAACTTTTCTAATAAAGCCATTTCACTGCGTTCCGCTTGTGGTTTTTGCTTTTCTTCGTCTAATAATCTTCCTTCTAAGAATTTCAAATCATCGGCACATTTATCAACAGTATATTTAATCACATATTTGATAAAATCTTCCGCCAAATCCATGTTGTCGTTCAAATCATTGAAAGCCACTTCGGGTTCAATCATCCAAAATTCTGCCAAGTGACGTGATGTATTCGAGTTTTCGGCTCTAAATGTTGGTCCAAAAGTATAAATCTGACCCAAAGCCATAGCGAAAGTTTCTCCTTCTAATTGTCCCGAAACCGTAAGGTTGGTTTCTTTTCCGAAGAAGTCTTCTTTGTAATTTACTTTTCCATCTTCAGTTCTTGGTGTATTGTCAAAAGGTAAAGCGGTTACTTTGAACATTTCGCCTGCACCTTCAGCATCTGAACCAGTGATAATTGGAGTGTTTACATAGAAAAATCCTTTTTCTTGAAAATAAGAATGAACCGCAAATGACAATACCGAACGCACTCTCATAATGGCGCCAAAAGCATTGGTGCGAACTCTTAAATGCGCATTTTCTCTAAGGAATTCTAAGGAATGTTTCTTAGGTTGCATTGGGAATTTCTCCGCATCACAGTCACCTAAAATTTCTAATTTAGAAACTTGTATTTCATATTTTTGACCTGCACCTTTACTTTCCACTAGATTTCCTGTTAAGGCAATAGCGGTTCCTGTATTAATTCTTTTTAAAGTTACTTCGGATGTGTTTTCAAAATCGACAACACATTGCAAATTATGAATGGTTGAACCATCGTTTAAGGCAATAAATTGATTATTTCTAAAAGTTCTTACCCAACCTTTTACGGTTACTTCATAGTTTGATTTGGTACTGTTCAGTAAGTCTTTAACTTTTACGTGTTTCATTTTGTTATTTTTTTTCTAATGCAAATATAATTTAAATCGAGATTATTTCTCGTTTTCTTCGTCTTCGTATTTATTGTCTAGAATATCAATTTTAGGCTCATGAAATTCCTGTTCATTTGCCAATGACTTATTTAGTGTTAACACCAAACAAGGTAATAACATCAAATTAGATAACATTCCAAACATGAGTGTTACCGCAATCAATCCACCCAAAGCTACTGTTCCTCCAAAACTTGACAGTAAAAAAACCGAAAACCCCGAAAACAAAACTACTGAAGTATAAAACATACTTACGCCAGCTTCTTTTAAAGTAGCAAAAACCGATTTTTTAATTTTCCAATTGTGATTTTTCAACTCTTGCCTATATTGTGCCAAGAAGTGAATCGTATCATCTACCGAAAGTCCAAAAGCAATACTAAAAACCAAAATCGTGGAGGGTTTTAATGGAATTCCAAAATAACCCATCAAACCTGCCGTTATCATTAATGGCAATAAATTTGGAATTAGCGAAACAACCACCATTTTGAAGGAGCGAAACATGAAAACCATCAACATCGAAATTAAGAAAATGGCAAAAAGTAATGACGAAACCAGATTGTCTAAAAGGTATTTTGTTCCTTTCTCAAAAACTAGTGCTTTCCCCGTTAAAGTAACTTTATAACGATCAGGAGGAAATATAACATTGATTTTTTTCAAAAGCTTGTTTTCAACAATCTCCATATTTCCAGTGCCAATGTCTTTCATGAAAGTTGTTATTCTAGCGACACTTCCATCTTTGCTGACATAGCTTTTCATGATGTCTTTTTGAGTGTTTTTTGTAGAATTTTTGGCGTAATTCAAGATAAAAGCTTGTTCTTGAGACGTTGGCAAATCATAATATTCAGGGTTGCCATTATAAAAGGCTTGTTTGGAATATTTAACCAAATTAACTATCGAAATAGGTTTTGAAAGCTCTGGAATTTCTTCAATGGTTTTTTGAAGTTCATCCATTTTTTTCAAAGTCGATAATTTCATAACCCCTTTTTTTCTTTTGGTGTCAATAGTTATTTCTAAAGGCATCACACCATCAAATTCTTTTTCAAAGAAAACAATATCCCTAAAAAAATCGGTATTTTTCGGCATGTCTTCAGTTAAACTGCCTGAGGTTTTTATTTGTAATGCGCCAAAAATACTCACGAAGAAAAGCAAAATAGCAACTGCGTAAACGTATCGTCGGTTGTATTTTACAGTTCTTTCAATCCATTCCATGAATTTTAGGGTATAATTTCTATTCAAATGTTCCAAATGTTTGGCTTTTGGAACAGGCTGATAACTGTAGTAAATAGGAATTATGATTAAGCATAAAACGAATAGTGCAACTATATTCACGGCAGCAACCAAACCAAATTCTTTCAACAATTCACTATTGGTAATCATAAAAGTGGCAAAACCAGCTGCAGTAGTCAAGTTGGTCATCAAAGTAGCGGTTCCAACTCGAGTGATAACTCTTTGTAATGCTTTGGCTTTATTACCATGATTGGAATATTCCTGTTGGTACTTATTGGTCAAGAAAATACAATTTGGAATACCAATTACAATCACCAATGATGGAATTAAACCCGTTAAAATAGTAATTTCATATCCAAAAAGGCCAATGAAACCAAACGTCCACATTACCCCAATAATTACAATTAAAACCGAAATTAATGTAGCTCGATGCGACCTAAAGAAGAAAAAGAAAATGAAGGAAGTGATAAAAAGTGCCGCGCCAATAAACAAACTGATTTCGCCTAAAATACTTTTAGCATTCAAGGTTCGGATGTAGGGCATGCCCGAAACTCTTAAATCGATATCTGTTGCTTTTTCAAAAGCTTCGACTTTTGGAATAAAATAATTTATTATGAATTCTTTACGTTGTGGTGTATTGACAATTTTTTTATCTAGATAAATGGCCGAGCGTATTGTTTTATCTTTTTTGTTAAAAAGCAACCCTTCATAAAAAGGAGTTTTTGTAAAAAGTTCTGTTTGAGTTTGCTTTAAATATTGGGCATCACCCACTTTTTTTGGATCGAAAAATGGCTTTAATTCAAAGGTTTCTAAACTATCATTTTTTTGTAATTTTTTGATATCATCTACTGAAACAACCAAATCAACTTCGGGTTGTTTTTTCAAGTCTTCCATCAATTTTGTCCATGCTGCAAAAACCTTTGGAGTAAATAATTGTTGGTTTTTTGAACCAATTACAATTAGATTTCCTTCTTCTCCAAATTCTTTTAAAAAAGCATTGTATTCTTTATTTATCTCATGGTCATCGGGCAATAAATTTGCTTCAGAGTAGGTAAAATGAATGTATTTCCATTGTGTTGCTAGAAGAATAGTAATAATTCCAATAAAAACAAGAATTGTTTTTCTATTTCTAAGTACTACTCGGGCAATATATTCCCAAAAACCTAGCGTTAATTTATTTTTCATAGATAATTTTAAACGGTTGCAAAGGTAATCAAATGGTAAAATAAAGTTTCTATTTTTAGTAAACTTTTGCTTAATATATAAGCAAATAGCAGTTGAAATTTAAATAATTGTTAATGCCTAAAAAAAATTAAAAAAAATAGGAACCTTTTTAGCATCTTTGTGAGGAATAGCATTTACCAACTGCATGAGAAATTTAAAAAACACTTTATTTTATTTACTAGTTACAGGTGGATTTGGTTACCTGATGTATTGGATACTCGTTCAAGGAAAATTTCTTGAAGTGGGAAGAACAATTGTTTCGCCTACTTCTACAGACAGCCAATGGATTCAGTTTTTAAGTTCGCTTTTTCACAATCTTCAACATCCACTTGCGCTGTTGTTGCTGCAAATAATTACCATAATTCTTGTTGCCCGAATTTTTGGCTGGATTTTTAGGAAAATCGGTCAACCTACAGTAATCGGGGAAATTATTGCTGGGATTGTTCTTGGCCCATCGCTTTTTGGACTTTATTTTCCCGATATGAAAGAAGCTTTATTTCCTGTAGCTTCATTGGGAAATCTTCAAGTATTGAGTCAAGTAGGTTTAATTCTGTTTATGTTCGTCATAGGCATGGAATTAGATTTAAAGGTTCTTAAAAATAAAGCAAACGAAGCTGTTGTTATCAGTCACGCTAGTATTGTAATTCCATTTGCTTTGGGAGTTGGATTATCTTATTTTATATATCATCAATTTGCACCAGAAGGTGTTGAGTTTTTGTCTTTTAGTTTATTCATGGGAATCGCAATGAGTATCACCGCTTTTCCAGTTTTAGCCAGAATTGTTCAGGAACGTGGCATTCACAAAACTAGATTAGGAACTATTGTAATTACGTGTGCTGCGGCAGATGATATCACGGCTTGGTGTTTATTGGCTGCAGTAATAGCGATTGTAAAAGCGGGAAGTTTTGTAAGTTCAATATACATTATTGGATTAGCATTCTCTTATGTTTTATTGATGCTTTTGGTTGTGAAACCATTCCTAAAACGAGTTGGAGATTTATATGCCAAAAAAGACAGTGTTAAGAAATCAGTAGTCGCAATTTTCTTTTTAACACTTATTATTTCTTCCTATTTGACGGAAATTATTGGAATCCATGCGTTGTTTGGAGCTTTTGTAGCAGGAGCAATAATGCCAGATATCACTAAATTTAGAAATATTTTTATCGAAAAAGTCGAAGATATTTCAATTATTTTATTGTTGCCTTTGTTCTTTGTTTTTACGGGTTTGAGAACTGAAATAGGATTGATAAACGAACCCTATTTGTGGAAGGTAACAGGTGTTATTATTTTGGTGGCAGTGGTAGGAAAGTTTTTTGGAAGTGCGTTGGCAGCCAAATTTGTAGGTCAAAATTGGCGTGATAGTCTTACTATTGGTGCTCTTATGAATACAAGAGGTTTAATGGAATTGGTGGTTCTAAATATAGGTTATGAACTTGGAGTGCTTTCGCCAAAAATATTTACCATGATGGTAATTATGGCATTAGTGACCACGTTTATGACTGGTCCAGCATTGGATTTAATTAATTTTATATTCAAAACAAAAGACGTTATTATTCCATCGGAAATTAAAAGAAATTCTAAATTTAAAATTTTAATCTCGTTTGGAAATAATGAAAAAGGCAAGTCCTTATTGAGATTAGCGAATAGTTTAGTCCGAAACCAAAAAGAACACTCCAATGTAACAGCAATGCACTTAACCATGAGTGACGATATGCATGCTTATAATTTGGAAGAATATGAAGAATCTACATTTGAACCTATTGTAAAAGAGTCGGTTAAACTAAATCAAGAAATCACCACTATTTTTAAAGCAACGGGTGATATTGAAACGGATATTGCTGACATTGCCAATGAAGGTCAATACGATTTGGTTTTAGTGGGTGTGGGAAAATCTATTTATGAAGGAACTTTACTGGGGAAAGTTCTTGGTTTTACCTCACGAATTATAAATCCAGACAGATTATTAGATAAATTCACTGGGAAAGAAGGACTTTTTGAAAACTCTCCATTTGATGACAGAACTCGATTGATTATCTCTAAAACAAAAAAACCATTGGGAATATTAATCGATAAAGATTTACAAAAAATCAATAATGTTTTTATTGGAATATATAGTATTGGTGACGTTTTTCTTATTGATTATGCACAAAAATTAATATACAATAACGATTCTCATGTGACCATTTTGGATAATAACGAGCACACCAAAAACAATTTTATTATTCAAAATTCGTTAGTAGCACTCGAAGAAAAGCACACCGATAATTTTGATGTTTTTCAACCCAATCAAATTAATAAACCATTTTTATTGCAGCAAGACTTAGCGGTTTTCAGTTTAGAAACTTGGAAAAAACTAATTGAAGATGAAGTTTCTTGGTTGGCCGATATTCCTTCGGTTTTGATTGTGAAACCATAAATATTTATAAATACAAAATCAAAAAACCGTCTTGACATATTAAATTGGCAAGACGGTTTTTTTGGTATTTAGTGTAAAAACTACACTTTCATAATCTCTGCTTCTTTAGTCGCTAAATGCTCATCTACTTTTTTAATAAACGCATCGGTAAGTTTTTGAACATCGTCTTCGGCACTTTTACAAATATCTTCTGAAGCACCTTCTTTTTCTAATTTTTTGATTTCGGTATTAGCATCTTTTCGAGCATTTCTGATACCTATTTTGGCATCTTCGGCTTCGGCTTTGGCTTGCTTTACTAAATCTCGTCTTCTTTCTTCAGTTAAAGCGGGCACATTGATAATGATATTTTCACCATTATTCATGGGGTTAAAGCCTAGATTGGCAATCATAATCGCTTTTTCAATCGTATGCAACATGCTTTTTTCATACGGTTGAATGGTAATAGTTCTTGCATCGGGAACATTCACATTCGAAACTTGCGAAAGAGGTGTTTGAGAACCATAATAGTCAACAAAAACACTTCCCAACATTTGTGGTGATGCTTTTCCGGCACGAATGTTTAAAAATTCTTTTTCTAAATGAGCAATCGAACCAATCATTGATTCTTCTGTGCTGTCTAAAATAAAATCGATTTCTTCCATTGTTTAATTTTTTGTGGTTTGTAGATTATGGTTTGTAGTTAACATTAAACAACAAACTATAAACTCTAAACTAAATTTTAACTACAGTTCCAATATTTTCGCCGTTACAAATTTTCAATAAATTTCCTTTAGTATTCATGTCAAAAACAACTATTGGCAATGCATTTTCTTGACTTAATGTGAAAGCCGTAGAGTCCATTACATTCAATCCTTTTTTGATAACATCATCAAAAGTGATGCTATCAAATTTTACTGCATTCGCATTTTTTTCAGGATCCGAATCATAAATTCCATCCACGCGTGTTCCTTTTAAAATAACATCAGCGTGAACTTCTACGCCACGAAGTACGGCAGCAGTATCGGTTGTGAAATAAGGATTGCCAGTTCCAGCACCAAAAATTACTATTCTTCCTTTTTCAAGGTGACGTACCGCTCTTCTTTTGATATAAGGTTCAGCAATAGCTTCAATTTTTAAAGCCGTTTGCAATCGGGTTAACATTCCTTTGTCTTCTAGCGCACCTTGCAATGCCATTCCGTTGATAACTGTGGCTAGCATTCCCATATAATCTCCTTGCACTCTGTCCATTCCATTGCTCGCTCCAGCAATTCCTCTAAAAATATTTCCACCACCAATAACAATAGCAATTTCAACGCCTTTGTCGTGAATGGCTTTGATTTCATCTGCATATTCGGCCAAGCGTTTTGGGTCAATTCCATATTGTCTTTCGCCCATCAAAGCTTCGCCACTTAGTTTTAGAAGAATTCTTTTGTATTTCATCTTGTGTTGTATTGTTCAATTTAGTGATGCAAATATAAACATATTATGGTTTTATGTTATAGCATAAAAAAAGAATATTAAGTAACATTTATTACCTTTTATAGCTTTTTGGTTTTGTAGCTTTGCCCAATAAAAATAGATGTTATGCTAACCATTATCAAAGAAAGTTTATCCAAAAGCCATTCATATTCTGAATACAGAACTATAGTTTCATCCTTATTAAAAGAAGGGAAATCATCAGGAAACGAACAATCCGAAGCATTGACACATTATTCGGAATTGAATGAAGTGAGAATGAATCGCTTAGATAAAACCATTTCAGTAAGTGAAGTAAATCAGAAAAAGTTACAAAACCTAAAAAGAGATTACGTTTGGTTAGTGATTTCTGAAGGTTGGTGTGGTGATGCTGCACAAATTCTGCCTGTGTTTCATAAAATGGCTGACCTTTCAGAAAAAATTGAATTAAGAATTGTTTTCAGGGATGAAAACGAAGCATTAATGAATTTGTTTTTAACCAATGGAACAAAGTCCATTCCTAAATTAATTATTTTAGACAAAAACACCTTAGAAGTTTTAGCCGATTTTGGACCAAGACCAAAAGGAGCGATTCAATTGATTTCGGATTATAAAGCACAGCATGGTGTGGTCGATGAAATTGCCAAATCGGAATTACAAATGTGGTATTTTCACGACAAAGGACTTTCTGTGCAAAAAGAGATTTTGGATTTAATGAAGTAAAATTTAGATTTTTACTTTTCTAACTAGTTTGATGATTTTTGGAGAACGACTTCCGTGAAAAGCTCTTAAAACTTCAATTCTATTGGCGTTAATCCTATAAATAATTAGATAGGAACCGAGAATAATATTCCGATAAATTTTTGTTTTAGTTTCAAGGTGGCGACATTCGGGATTGACTAAATAATTCGTCTCTAAGTCACGCACAATTAATTTGAGGTCTTCATAAAATATAAGTGCTAATCTTATTCCAAATGTTGCTTCACCGTATTCATAGATATCTTGAATATCTTTTAAATAAAAAGTAGAAAGGACTACTTCTTTCTTTGCAATCTCCATTCGTTGAATCTTTTTTCAAATTCTTTTTCTGACAAAAATTCACTTTCTTCAGCTTCTTTTATTAAAGCAACAAACTCATCTTGTGACATTGGTTTGCCTGGAGTTGCCAAATTTTTAGATTTTTTATTAGACGTTTTCATGAGTAACGAATTTGAAAGAATAGTAAAAGTATGAATTAATTGAATTCAAAAAATAAATTACAACAAAGATTTTTCAAATGCTTCTGGCGAAATAGCATTTTCAACGGAGTATTCTCCGATTCTTGTTCGTCGCAAAACCGATAAATAAGCACCAGAATGTAAGGCGTAGCCAAAGTCAAAAGCAAGCGAACGTATATAAGTTCCTTTGCTGCAAACGACTCTAAAATCAACCTCGGGCAACGCTATTCTTGTAATTTCAAATTCATGAATAGTAGTTTTTCTAGAAGCAATTTCCACTTCCAAACCAGCACGTGCGTGTTCGTATAAACGAATACCTTCTTTTTTTATGGCTGAAAAAACAGGCGGTTTTTGGTCAATTTCACCAAGAAACTGTTTTGTGGTTTCTAGAATTAAAGCCGAAGTGATGTGTTCTGTTGGAAAAGTTTCAGTGACTTCGGTTTCCAAATCATAAGAAGGAGTTGTGCCACCGATAGTAAAAGTTCCGGTATATTCTTTGGCTTGAGCTTGTATTTCAGTAATTCTTTTGGTGAATTTACCAGTACAAACAATTAATAAGCCTGTTGCCAATGGATCTAAAGTACCAGCATGACCAATTTTGAATTTTTTAGGAAGATCGTATTTGCGTTTTAAAATATACTTCAATTTATTCACCGCTTGAAATGAAGTCCAAGTAAGCGGTTTATCAATCAGCAGAATCTGACCTTCTAAAATAGCTTCGGCAGTCATTAAATAACAGTTAATTTCATGACAAAGAAATGGATAATCAAGATAGCTAAACCAGCAATTATTCTATAATATCCAAACATTTTAAATCCATGTTTTGATAAGTAACCAATGAAAGATTTTATGGCCAACATGGCCACAATAAAACCAACGATGTTTCCAATTATCAACAAATTAATTTGGTCATCAGAAAGTACAAATCCGTCTTTGTAGTAATCATAACATTTTTTAACAGTTGCACCAAGCATTGTTGGGACAGCAAGAAAAAAGGAGAATTCCGCTGCAGTAGTTCTTGATAGTTTTTGGGACATTCCTCCAATAATGCTTGCACCACTTCGAGAAACTCCAGGAATCATAGCTAAACATTGAAATAAACCAATTTTGAAAGCCGTAAAATATGTTATTTGTTCGGTTGATTGCGTCTCTTCTTTATTGGTAAACCAATCATCAACTTTCAGTAAAATGAAACCGCCAAGCACTAATGAAACTGCAACTGTAATTGGATTTTCTAACAAGGCATCAATTTTTTTGCTAAAAAGCAATCCGAAAATCACAGCAGGAATAAAAGCCACCAAAAGTTTAAAGTAAAAATCAAAGGTTTGGAAAAACCGTTTGAAATATAAAACAACTACCGAAAGTATAGCGCCAAGTTGAATGACAACCGTAAATAATTTAGTGAAATCTTCTTGTGCAATCCCAAAAAATGACGAGGCAATAATCATATGTCCTGTTGAAGAAATGGGTAAGAACTCAGTAATTCCTTCAATAATGGCAAGTATAATTGCCTGAAAATAATCCATCGTTAAGATTTAGATTTTTTAAAAATCGAATAAATTGTAATTCCGAAACCAATCAAAACAACGGTTGGCGCCAAACGAATTCTTCTAAAGCTAAAAACATCTTCGCTAAAAACTTTTGGGTCATCACTGCCGCCACCACTCATCAGAATAAATCCTAAGGCAATGACTGCAAGTCCAATTAATAATATTTTGTAATTTACTTTATCAAAAAGGAAATCAGGTTTTTGCTCGTTGTTTTTCATAATGTCTATAATCTATTTTCTTTTCTCTAATACAAATCATCAGTTCTCAAATTCAAAAAGCGTTGTGTGGCGAAATAAGTGCTCAACCATGTAATCAAAACACTTAAAACCATTACGCCCAAAAGTACAATGCCGATAGCTAATTTATTTTCCAAAATGCCCAAATTAGGGAAATTGGTTTCAATATAAATAACTACGCCAATTAAAGCTACAATTGCTAAAGACGCACCTATCAAGCCGAGAATAATACTGGTTTTGATAAATGGTTTTCTAATAAACGATTTGGTAGCACCGACCATTTGCATGGTTTTGATGATAAATCTATTAGCGAAAATGGCAAGTCGCAACGAACTATTAATGAGTAATACAGATACAAAAGCGAATAAACCACTTATGATTAAAATCCACATACTAATGTTTTTGATATTGTCATTTACTAAAGTTACCAATTGCTTATCATATACAATATCGGCAATCATAGGGTTTTTATTTAAGCGATTTTGAATTTTAGCAATCTCAACATTGGTTACATAATCGGCTTTCAAATGAATATCAAAAGAATTTTGAAGTGGATTTATCCCTAAGAATTGCATAAAATCTTCTCCAATTACTTTTTTATGCTCCTGAGCTGCTTTTTCTTTAGAAACATATTCAAAACTCTTGGCAAATTTTGCGGTTTTTAATTCACTAGTAAATGCTTTAATCACAGTGTCATTGGCTTCATTTTTCAAAAAAACTGTCATTACAATTTCTTCTTTAAAATTATCCGATAATCGCTTGGAATTGATGACGAAAAGCCCCAATATTCCCAATAAAAACAACACTAAAAAGATACTCAACACTACCGAAAAATAGGAGGTAATTACTCTTCGTTTTTGAAACTTTTCATATGATGATGACATAAACAATGATTTAAGGTGTAAAAATAATAAAGAAAATTGTTTTTATCCTTTATAACGTACAAAGTTTTAACTTTATTATAATAAACGTAAATTTGCCCCTTAAATTATATATCGCACTATACCTGACAGGTTTTTTAAAACCTGTCAGGTATAGAAAAAATAGCTACGAAGAATGAAATATTTCCACGAAAAAGTTGAAGCCAAATGGCAAAAATACTGGGCAGAAAATCAAACATTTGCTGCTAGCAATAACTCTGACAAACCAAAATATTACGTACTTGACATGTTTCCTTATCCTTCAGGAGCAGGATTGCATGTTGGACATCCACTAGGTTACATTGCTTCTGATATTGTGGCGCGATTTAAACGTCATAAAGGGTTTAATGTGTTGCATCCACAAGGTTATGATTCTTTTGGTTTACCTGCTGAACAGTATGCTATTCAAACAGGACAACATCCAGAAAAAACTACTCGTGAAAACATTGCTCGCTATCGTGAGCAATTAGATAAAATTGGTTTTTCATTCGATTGGAGTAGAGAAGTACGCACTTCTAATGCTGATTATTACAAATGGACACAATGGATTTTTATCCAATTATATAATTCTTGGTATTGCAAATCAGCGAATAGAGCTTTTGATATTTCCGAATTAGTGGAGATTTTCCGAACAGAAGGAAATACTAATGTTGATATGGTCTGCGATGATGGTGTTGAACTTTTTACTGCTGCCGAATGGAATGCCTTTTCGGAAGAAAAGAAACAACAACTTTTACTTCAATACAGATTAACCTATTTGGCAGAAACTGAAGTAAATTGGTGTCCGGCATTGGGCACTGTTTTAGCCAATGACGAAATTGTAAATGGAGTTTCTGAACGTGGCGGTCATCCTGTTATTCGTAAAAAAATGACGCAATGGTCCATGCGAATTTCTGCTTATGCTGAAAGATTATTGCAAGGATTAGAAACTATCGATTGGAGTGAGTCAATAAAAGAATCGCAACGCAACTGGATTGGAAAATCAGTTGGTGCAATGGTGAAGTTTAAATTGGTCAACTCTCATGAAGAAATTCGTGGTTCAGAAAAATATATTGAAGTTTTTACAACTCGTCCAGATACTATTTTTGGGGTAACTTTTATGACTTTAGCTCCAGAACATGAATTGGTGGCTCAAATTACTACAGCAAAACAAAAAGCAGCTGTTGAAGCCTATGTAGAAGCCACCGCCAAACGTTCCGAACGAGAAAGAATGGCAGATGTCAAAACCATTTCAGGTGTTTTCACTGGTGCTTATGCTGAACATCCTTTTACGGCAGCATTAATTCCAGTTTGGATTGGCGATTATGTATTAGCTGGTTACGGAACTGGAGCTGTGATGGCGGTTCCATGTGGTGACGAGAGAGATTATGCTTTTGCCAATTTCTTCAAAGGGGAAAACGGAATGCCCGAAATAAAGAACATCTTCAATCAAGATATTTCTGAAGTAGCGTATGCTAGCAAAGAAGGCTTTCAATTGGTAAAATCCGATTTCTTAAACGGATTGGGTTATAAAGAAGCCACCAAAAAAGTCATTGAAGCTCTAGAAAACATTAAACAAGGTAAAGGCAAAACCAATTACCGTTTGCGCGATGCAGTTTTCTCTCGTCAACGCTATTGGGGAGAACCATTTCCAGTGTATTATGTGAATGGTTTACCGCAGATGATTGATGTGAAACATTTACCAATTGTATTGCCAGAAGTGGAAAAATATCTCCCAACCGAAGACGGACAACCGCCATTGGGCAATGCTACGGATTGGGCTTGGGACACTGTGAATAATAAAGTTGTAAGCAATGATTTGATTGATAACAAGACCATTTTTCCTTTAGAATTAAATACTATGCCAGGTTGGGCAGGAAGTTCATGGTATTGGATGCGTTATATGGATGCTCACAATGAGAACGAATTTGCCTCAGCAGATGCCTTGAAATATTGGGAAAACGTAGATTTATATATTGGCGGAAGCGAACATGCCACCGGACATTTATTGTACTCTCGATTTTGGAATAAATTCCTAAAAGACAAAGGTTATGCGCCAACCGAAGAACCATTCAAAAAATTGATTAATCAAGGAATGATTTTGGGTGAAAGCGCTTTTGTATATGTTTTACAAACTAAATTAGGTGATGAAAATGCTCCGGATCAAGTTTTACTAAATCTTGATACATATAAGAACTTTATTAATGGGGGTTCAATAGATATTTTACCTAATAATTTATTTCAATTTTTAGATGAAAGATTATCTTTATTTGAAAGTTCAAATAAAAGATTAGAAGGTTTAGAAAGAAATTTTGTCTGTTTTAAATCTGCAATTGATGTGAGTTATGTCAATTTGAAAAATGAAATTAATTTAACTAGTCTTTCAAAAGATGAAAGATATAAACTATTGTTAAATGCATCATACTTTAATGGAAATGAAGTTATTGATACTGATGAAATAATAGTTATTCGAGAAGTTGAAAAAATGTCAAAATCAAAGTATAACGTAGTTAATCCAGATGAAATATGTAATGATTATGGCGCAGATACTTTACGTTTGTACGAAATGTTTTTGGGTCCATTGGAACAAGCCAAACCATGGAATACTGCTGGTATCACCGGAGTTTCAGGTTTCTTAAAAAAACTGTGGCGTTTGTATTTTGATGAAAATACTGGTTTGAATGTTACTAACGACGAACCAACACCAGAGATGTACAAATCATTACACAAAACCATCAAAAAAGTAACCGAAGATATTGAGAATTTCTCGTTCAATACGTCGGTGTCACAGTTTATGATTTGCGTCAACGAATTGGCAACTCTAAAATGCAATCACCGAAAAATATTGGAACCATTAGCCATAACCATTTCGCCTTATGCACCACATATTGCGGAGGAATTATGGTCGCAATTAGGACATTCTGGATCTATTGCTACTGTTGATTTTCCAATCGTAAACGAGAAATACTTAGTAGAATCTGAAAAAGAATATCCCGTTTCGTTCAACGGAAAGATGCGTTTCACGATAAAATTATCTTTGGATTTATCGGTAGCGCAAATACAAGAAATTGTAATGGCAGATGAAAGAACCATCAAACAACTAGAAGGAAGAACGCCTAATAAAGTCATCATCGTTCCCGGAAAAGTGATTAACTTGGTTGGTTAGCAAAAATGCTCACATAGTATATTTTCATGTTAATAAACATCTTTAGAATTTTGTTTCTAAAGGTGTTTTCTTTTTTGATTAACATATCATTTTTTTAATAGAAACTAAATTTATTATTTATACCATATAAAAAATAGGGTATAAATAATATTATGATAATAATTATAAAATTTAACCCCAATAATTTTATAGTATCAAATAAAATTACAACTTTTGATTGCTTAAAGTGTGTAATTATGAAAATTGGTGTTCCAAAAGAAATTAAAAACAATGAAAGCCGCGTTGGAATGACTCCTGCAGGTGTATTTGAGCTAACAAAAAACAATCATATTGTTTTTGTTCAATCTACTGCTGGTGATGGAAGTGGTTTTTTTGATGAAGATTATCGAAACGTTGGTGCAATAATCGTAAAATCAATCGAAGAAGTTTATAGTTTGAGCGAGATGATTATTAAAGTTAAAGAACCTATCGCCGAAGAATATCCTTTAATAAAACCGAATCATATTTTGTTTACCTATTTTCACTTTGCCTCTAGCGAAGAATTGACTTTTGCCATGCTAAGAAGTAATGCAGTTTGTATTGCCTATGAAACAGTTGAAGACTCCGATGGAAGTTTACCGCTGCTAACACCAATGTCTGAAGTGGCAGGACGAATGGCGATTCAGCAAGGAGCAAAATATTTAGAAAAACCAATTAAAGGTCGTGGTGTTTTGCTTGGTGGTGTTCCAGGTGTTCCGCCGGGAAGAGTTTTGATTCTTGGTGCAGGAGTTGTTGGTGTTCAAGCTGCGAAAATGGCTGCAGGTTTGGGCGCTCACGTTACTATTTTGGACACTAATATGAAACGGCTTCGTTATGTGAATGATGTTATGCCATCACATGTTGTAACCGAGTTTTCTAGTGAATATAATATTAGACGACATATTAAAGATCACGATTTAATTATTGGTGGTGTTTTGATAAAAGGTTCTAAAGCTCCAAAATTAATTACCAAAGAAATGCTTAAAGAAATGCGTCCAGGAACAGTTATCGTAGATGTAGCTGTTGACCAAGGCGGTTGTTTTGAAACTACAGTTCCAACTACCCATGAAAATCCTACTTATATTATTGATGATGTAATTCATTATTGTGTAGCCAATATGCCTGGAGCCGTTCCTTATACTTCCACAATGGCGCTGACCAATGTTACCTTGCCTTATGTGCTTTTGTTAGCTAATTTGGGCTGGGAAAAAGCATGCGAAAAAGAAGCATCCCTTGCCAAAGGGTTAAATATCGTTCATGGTAAATGTGTTTATAAAGAAATCATAGATGCGTTTGACTGGAAAGAAAATCATAGAGTGAACGAGTCCACAATAGTCTAAGCCATTTTTTTGAAACAATATTCAAAATCCCTAATTGGAAACTGTTCGGGATTTTTTTGTAGTTATAATTTAGGAGTAATAAAACCTAACTTCGAAAGACAAGATGCTGAAATTTAATAGCGGTTTTGTAACCTTTCTATTTTTTTACGTATAACTAGAAAAAATAATTATGAAAAAATTTGAAGTACACACGATTGTTGAAAAAGCAGGTTTTAGTAGTATGAAAGAAAAACTAACCGAAAGGGTAGAATTATTTCTAAATGAAAAAGCCAATGCGGGTTATGAAATTATTAGCGTCAATTTTACATATTATGAAGCTGCCGAATTATTGGCTTTTATAACAATTTGTAGATAAGTGACAGCTTGTCATTTATATAAAAGGGTAGAAAAATTGGCGTACATTTTGATAATAAATTAGAAACTAAAAATTAAGAAATCATGTTTGGATACTATATTTTAATAGGGTTAATTGCTTTAGTAAGTTGGCTAGTAAGTTCAAAACTAAAGAGCAAATTTGAAGAATACTCAAAAGTTCATTTACGAAATGGTCTTTCAGGTGCCGAAATTGCCCAACAAATGCTTAATGACCATGGCATTTATGATGTAAAAGTCATTTCCACGCCAGGACAATTAACAGACCATTATAATCCGTTGGACAAAACCGTCAACTTGAGCGAATCTGTTTACAACCAAAGAAATGCTTCAGCAGCAGCAGTTGCTGCTCACGAATGTGGTCATGCTGTGCAACACGCCACGGCATATAACATGTTACAATTACGTTCGCAATTAGTTCCTTTAGTGAATATTTCATCAACACTTTCCCAATGGTTAATTTTTGGTGGATTGATTTTGGGTGCAGCCGCAGGTTTAGGTTTGGGATTTTACATCGCAGTAATCGGATTAATTCTTATGGCGGTTGCAACTGCCTTTAGTTTCATCACGTTGCCAGTTGAATATGACGCGAGTAACAGAGCTTTGGCTTGGCTTAAAAATAAAAATATGTTGAGCCAACAAGAATATGCTGGTGCCGAAGATGCCTTGAAATGGGCAGCACGAACCTATGTGGTTGCAGCAATTGGTGCTTTAGCATCATTACTATATTGGGCTTTACAAGTTTTTGGAAGTAGAGATTAAGGTTGATAAAATCAATATAGTAAACCCTGTCAGAGTTCTAAACTCTGATAGGGTTAATTTTTATAGTTGTATTTGTCTCTCAATTTGTTGTTCCAAAGAAATATAAGTTTCCGTTCTTGAAACGCCATCAATGGGCTGGATTTTTTTATTCAAGAGTTGCATCAAATGTTCGTTATCACGACAAATAATTTTGATAAGAATACTCCAATTTCCTGTGGTGTAATGACATTCCAACACTTCAGGAATTTTTTTCAATTCTCGTACCGCATCAGCATTACTAGAAGCTTTATCCAAATAAATGCCAATAAACGCCATGGTTTTATAGCCCAAAACCTTGTTGTCAACAATCAATTTAGAAGCAGCAATCACGCCAGCATCTTCTAGTTTTCTAAGTCTTTGATGAATAGCTGCTCCTGATATTCCTATTTTGTTGGCAATTTGAAGTATAGGTTTTCGGGCATCTTCCATCAAGTCGCGGAGGATTTCTTTATCGATGCCATCAATTTCTATTTGTAGTTGATTTATTTTCATATTCAATTAATTTTAAAGTAAAAGTAACGATTTGGTTTCTATTTATAAACAAAAAACCAAAATCGGTTATGATTTTGGTTTTTTGTATGCTATTTTAATTGTTTTTAATTCCCCAACAACTTATCAGGATTATAACCCACATAAGGCATTTCGGTTTCTTTGAAAATCACACCAAATTCTTCGAGCTCTTTTAATATGGGTTCATACACTTCTTTACGAATGGGTAATTGCACACCTGGCGTTTTTATTTTCCCGTTTAATATTTGAATAGCAGCCATGGCTATAGGTAAACCTACCGTTTTTGCCATAGCTGTATAAGTTTGGTCATCGCCAATACAAACCATTTTTGAATCGATTTGTTTTCTTTCACCGTTGATTTCATATCCAAATTTGTGGTACATCACAATCATGTCTTTGTCTTCGGGTTGTAATTTCCAACAGTCATTTAAGATGTGTTCCAAAATTTGTGCTGGGGTTGCATTTTTTAGTCCCACTATTTTATTAGGATTGAATAAGTCGAGTTCCAATAATTTGTCCCACATGATGTCGTCTTGCTCAATGCCCAATTGAATTCGGGTTTTGATTTCCACAGAGTCCGTTGGAGAATAAGGTAAAAACGAATTGATATAATCGCGGTAACTCATGGTTTCTGAGTTTTCCATTGGATAGGTATCATCTGTCATGCCCAATTGCACAAACATATTCCATGCTTTTGAAAAACCAACTCTGCGAATGGTTCCACGATACAAAGTTAGGATGTCATCTAATCCGTAAACACTTCGGTATTTTAACGAATCGCGATTGCTATAACCTTCAAATTTTCCGTAACCTTCAACTTCTAAAAACTCTGTTCTGCGGAATAATTTGTGATAGGGAATGTATTTGTATTTTCCTTCTTGGATAAACTTGGCTGCGCCACCTTGACCTGCCAAAACCACATTTCGTGGTGCCCAAGTGAATTTATAATTCCAAAGATTGTTGTCACTTTCTGGAGCTACTAATCCACCACAAAACGATTCGAATAAAATCATTTTACCGCCTTTGGCTTTAATTTCATCAATCACTTTCATGGCACTCATATGGTCAATTCCTGGGTCAAGACCAATTTCGTTCATAAAAACCAAACCACTTGCTTTAACTTCAGCATCCAAACTTTGCATAGCTTCTGAAACATAGGAAGCCGTAACCATATTTTTTTTGAAAGTTACACAGTCTTTTGCAACCTCAATATGCATGTGTGCTGGCAACATCGAAATCACAATATCCGCTTTTTGTATTTCACTTTGGCGTTGTTCAACGTTGTTAATATCTAAAGCAATCGGAGTTGCATTAGGATGATTATTGATTTTGCGTTGGGCTAATTCTAAAGACAAGTCGCCGATAGTCAAGTGAAGATTTTCTTGAACCGATTTGTTTAAAAGGTATTGTATGAGTGACGATGCTGAACGACCAGCACCAATGATTAAAATATTTCTCATTCGATATTTTGTTGTTGGTAGCAAATGTATGAATTTGATTGTAACAAAAAAGCTCATCTTTTCAGAGGAGCTTTTGTTTTTGATTTATTCTAAACCTTCAATTTCTTCAAGTTCTTTTTTGGCTTCTTCTTTAGTTTCGATTTTTTGCAGTTCAAATTTTTGATCTACTTCGACTTTATCTTTTATAAAAAGTGTTTTTCCAAGAACAAAAACTGAACACAATGCACATATAAAAAGTAACGATTTTGGGAATCTTTTCTGCTCGTATTCGGATTTTTTCAAAAGCAATAATGAAAATAGTAAAGCCGTTCCTATAGGTAAAAAAGCTAAAGTATCCATTGGTAAAGCGGAAAAAACAATGGCTAAAACAGTAAAAATAATAGCTAATAGTAAAATTACTTTTCTCATGATTATTAGTTTAAATTCCAGTTGCCGAGGTTAATGTTAATTGACCTGTTCCAACAGGAATGCTGAATTTCAGCAATGCAGGAATTTTTTTAGCATCAGCAGTAAACCAAATTAGATTTTTGTCTTTTCCTCTCAAAGCATCTGTTTTGGCTCCAATAGATATTTTGTAACATTCTTTTTTACCTAAATTTCCAGCTGATACAGTTTCTTTTCCCATATATTTTAAAGTAACTGGAATTTGTTTTTCATCAAAAACGATAGTCAAAGATACTGTTTGTCCTTCTTTGAATTTAGAAAAATCCATGGTTCTTACTTTATAAAAAAGCGATATCACATCTTGAGTGGAACTGCCTATGGCGACTGTTTTTTGTGTTTCGGGTTTGTTTTTTCTTTTAGTTGTACTGTTTACAGTATTTCCCTTGAAAACATATTTTTCTTTTTTTGTATAACCACCTTCATCAATACTTCTTTTGTACAAACTTGGTTTTAAGTTAGTTGGATTGACATAAGACTCATAAATATCCCTTATTTTGAAAAAGGAATCCCATTTACTGTAGGTTGACAACTCGCAATTCAAATGTAAATACGAATTTTTTGCAGTTGAAACAGTCTCAGTACTCATAGTAACTTGCGCCAATTGTGTCATTAAACCACTCATATTATAAGAACCAGCAAAAACTAATTTTTCCCCAGATTTGATGGTTTGACTTTTAACAGTGGTCACCGAAGTTATAAAGAAAAATAAAAATAGTATATAAAGAATTCTTTTCATGGTAGTAAATTAAAGATGCAAATATAAATTTTTAAAAACTTTTCAAATAGTAAAAGAAACATGAAATTTCTTTATTGGTATTTAAATAACGAATAAATTTGGGCTTTAGTATTGAATTCAATAAAAATGGAAAGAAAAATAATCAGCGTTGCTTCATTGATGGGAATGGTCGCAATAATTTTGGGTGCATTTGGTGCTCATGCATTAAAAAAACTGTTGTCAGTTGAAGAGCTTGTAACTTTTGAAACTGGAGTTAAATACCAAATGTATCATGCCCTTTTTTTATTGTTTTTAGGGTTCAACTCAATTCTTGATGTAAAAACAAAAAATATTGTCTTTAGGTTGGTGATTTTTGGAGTAATTTTCTTCTCAGGTTCTATTTATTTGTTGGCAACCAAAACCATAACAGGCATTAATTTTAAACCTATTGGAATTATTACACCCATTGGCGGTGCTTTATTAATTGCGGCTTGGGGAGTTTTGTTTTGGAATATTTTAAAAAAGAAAGGATAATATTTTGAGAAAAAAATAGTTTCTAAAATATAATTTTTACCTTTGTCACCTGTTTAATAAAACTACACAAACTAATTTCTATGGAGAACTACGCTCAAATTACGAAATCGATTTCGTTAGAAAAATACGGAATTAAAAATGTTCAAGAAATCATCCACAATCCTTCATTCGAGCAATTATATAATGATGAATTAAATCCGAATTTGGAAGGCTTTGAAAAAGGGCAACTTACCGAACTTGGAGCAGTCAATGTCATGACGGGAGTTTTTACGGGTAGATCTCCAAAAGACAAGTACATAGTTAAAGATAGCATTACTGAAAATACCATTTGGTGGAATTCAGAAAAAGCGGTTAATGACAATAAGCCAATTACACAAAATACTTGGAATGCACTAAAAAACACAACAGTTGAGCAACTTTCGGGGAAAAAGTTATACGTTGTTGATGCTTTTTGTGGTGCTAATGAAAATACTAGATTGAAAGTGCGTTTCATCATGGAAGTAGCATGGCAAGCACATTTTGTAACCAATATGTTTATTCGTCCTACTGCAGAAGAGTTGGAAAATTTTGGAGAACCTGATTTTATTGTAATGAATGGTTCTAAAACTTCTTTCAAAGACTATGCTGCTCACGGATTAAATTCAGAAGTATATGTTGCGTTTAATTTAACGGAGAAAGTTCAAATTATAGGCGGTACATGGTATGGTGGTGAAATGAAAAAAGGAATGTTTGCCATGATGAATTACTATTTACCATTACAAGGAATTGCATCTATGCATTGTTCTGCTAATAAAGGCGCTGATGGTGATGTGGCAGTTTTCTTTGGACTATCAGGAACAGGAAAAACCACTTTATCAACCGATCCAAAGCGCGAGTTAATTGGTGACGATGAACACGGCTGGGATGACGAAGGTGTTTTTAATTTTGAAGGCGGATGTTATGCCAAAACAATTGACTTAAGTGCTGAAAATGAACCAGACATTTTTGGAGCAATTAAAAAAGACGCTTTATTAGAAAACGTAACCGTTGACTCTAAAGGTAAGATTGATTTCAAAGACGGTTCAGTAACACAAAACACTCGTGTATCCTATCCAATTAATCATATTCATAACATTGTAAAACCAGTTTCGAAAGCTGGTCATGCTACCAAAGTAATTTTCCTAACAGCAGATGCTTTTGGAGTAATGCCACCTGTTTCAAAATTAACTCCTGAGCAAACTAAATATTATTTTCTTTCAGGATTTACAGCAAAATTAGCCGGAACAGAACGTGGAGTAACGGAACCAACACCAACTTTTTCTGCGTGTTTTGGAAAAGCATTTTTATCATTACATCCAACAAAATATGGAGAGGAATTGGTAAAAAAAATGGAACAACACCGCGCAACTGCCTATATGGTTAACACGGGCTGGAACGGAACAGGAAAACGTATTTCTATTAAAGATACGAGAGCAATTATTGATGCTATTCTTGATGGTTCTATTGAAAAAGCAGCAACTAAATTAATACCAGTTTTCAATTTTGAAGTGCCAGTAGCTCTACATGATGTAAATCCTGCTATTTTAGACCCAAGAGATACTTATGCTGATGTTGCTGAATGGAATACAAAAGCTAACGATTTGGCTTCACGTTTTATTGCTAATTTTGTACAATACACAGATAATGAACAAGGGCAAAGCTTAATAAAAGCTGGTCCACAATTATAATACATAAACCTAACCAACCGAAAAAAGCCATTCAAGAATTTGAATGGCTTTTTTATTAATATAAATAAAATTTTTATTTTCCTTTGTTAGCTTCAGCTACATATTTTTCCAAAGCCATTGTCATTGAAGGTGTCTCTGGAGTTGGCGCTAAAATATCTATACGCAAACCGTGTTCTAATGCTTCTTTTTGAGTAGTACTACCAAAAACTGCAATTCGGGTATTGTTTTGTTGAAAATCAGGGAAGTTTTTAAATAACGATTTAATTCCTGTTGGGCTAAAAAATGCTAAAACATCATAATAAACGTCTGCTAAATCAGACAAATCACTCATGACAGTTTTGTAAAAAGTAGCTTGTGTCCAGTCAACTTTCAAATTATTCAGGGTTTGAGGCACGTCATAATTTAATTGGTCTGATGCAGGCAACAAGAATTTTTCTTCTTTGTATTTTTTTATCAAAGGTGATAAATCAACAAAGTCTTTTTGACCAACATATATTTTACGTTTTCTGTAAACGACATACTTCTGTAAATAAAAAGCAATAGCTTCTGATTGACAAAAATATTTTAAATCTTCGGGAACTTTATAACGCATTTCTTCAGCAACTCTAAAAAAATGATCTACAGAATTTCTGCTCGTCAAAATAATCGCTGTAAAATTATTGAGGTCAATTTTTTGAGCTCTTATATCTTTTGCGTTTACTCCTTCTACATGTATAAATGAGCGGAAGTCAACTTTTACCTTATGCTTTTGTTGCAATTCAAAGTAAGGTGAATTTTCTACTTTTGGCTCTGGTTGTGACACCAAAATTGTTTTCACTTTCAAATTTGACATTTTAATGCGCTAAATTTTTTGTAATCAAATAATATATAAAATAGTACGGTGCTATTTCAAGTGCGCAAAGATACAAAATAAAATAAAACACTTTGCCTATAAATAAGTTTTGATAAATCTTCAATGAAATCATATAAGAAAACAAATTTATTATCAAAACCATAACAATTATGCAATAAAACAAAAGATTTGGTGAATTATTGTTATAAAACAAATAAATATTTATAGGCAAAAGCAGTATACCAATAAAAGTTCGGTAGCTAACTTTCTGTAAATTGAATTGTTCTGCAAATTCTTCAATGTTAAATACGGCAGCAACAATTTTTTCGATTAAAAATTTAGAAAGCACAAAAATTCCAAAAAAAGTAAAAATACGCAGGAAAATTATACCGTCGGTTTTAGAAACATAACCCAATTTATCAAGCAATAATTGTATAAAAAATGAAAATGAAATAAGTTGAACAATAAATAAAAGTATCGTAAAACCACTCATCAAGTGCGATGGATCTTTGTATATTTTGATGTATTTGTCTGAGACTAAAACTCTAAGAAAGTCTTTAAATCTTGTTTCAAAAGTACTCTTTGCAATAGCAATCAATGCAAATGAAAAGATGAAAAGATAGGTTGCCCAATCTTTAGATTCTAAAATTCTTGGCTGAAAAACAGTTTCTAACATAATTCCGCCAAAATTACTAATTTTTTATTTCTTAAATTATTATAAAATTATTAAGATAGTACTTTAATAAAAAGATTATTTTTGAACCAAATTTTGATAGTATTTTTTCTATGATAGATGGTTTAGTTATTATTCCAACATATAATGAAATTGAAAACATTGAAAGCATTATTCGCGCTGTGTTTTCATTAGAGAAACCGTTTCATGTTTTGATAGTTGATGACAATTCACCCGACAAAACAGCTGAAAAAGTAGTAGCATTACAAAATGAATTTCAGGGGAATTTGTTTTTGGTTAATAGAGCCAAAAAAGCGGGTTTGGGATTGGCTTACGTTCATGGTTTCAATTGGGCTTTAGAACACCAATATGATTACATTTTTGAAATGGATGCTGATTTTTCACACAACCCTAAAGATTTACCATTGTTATATGAATCTTGTAAAAATGATGGAGCAGATTTAGCCATAGGTTCACGTTATGTAAATGGTGTTAATGTTGTAAATTGGCCTCTGAGCAGGGTTTTATTATCCTATTTCGCTTCAGTTTATGTGAGATTGATAACAGGAATGAAAATAATGGATACCACAGCTGGATTTATTTGTTATCGTAGAGAAGTATTAGAAAAAATTGACTTAAATAAAATAAAATTCATTGGTTATGCTTTTCAAATTGAAATGAAATATAGAGCATTTGCAAAAAATTATATCATTAAAGAAGTTCCAGTAATCTTTACTGACAGAACAAAAGGACAATCAAAAATGAGTGGTTCAATAATTAAGGAAGCCATATTTGGGGTCATTTCCTTGAGATTTAGAAAGTTTATAAACAGATTATAACAATAAAAATGAATACGGTTTTAATTAAGAATGCCAAAATTGTAAATGAAGGGAAAATTTTTGAAGGCGATGTTTTGATTGAAAACGAATATATCGTTGAAATTGCTGAAAGCATAAGTCCAAAATTAGCCAACTGTAAAATTATTGATGCCGAAGGAAGTTATTTAATTCCTGGTGCTATTGATGATCAAGTTCATTTTCGTGAGCCAGGATTGACACACAAAGGAGATATTGCTTCAGAGAGTCGAGCCGCAGTTGCTGGCGGAATTACTTCTTATATAGAACAACCTAATACGGTTCCGAATGCGGTAACACAAGAAATTTTAGAAGAAAAATATAAAATAGCTGCAAAAAATTCCTATGCTAATTATTCCTTTATGATGGGCGGAACGAACGATAATTTGGAGGAATTATTAAAAACAAATCCAAAAAATGTAGCGGGAATCAAATTGTTTTTAGGTTCGTCAACTGGTGATATGCTTGTTGATAGTTCCGAAGCTCTCGAAAAAATATTTTCAAACACCAAACTTTTGATAGCTGTTCATAGCGAAGATGAAAATACGGTCAAAGCTAATTTAGAAAGATTTAAATTGCAATTTGGGGAAGATATACCAGTTAAATATCATCCAGAAATTAGAAGTGTAGAAGCGTGCTATAAATCAACTGTAAAAATTATAGAATTAGCGAAAAGAACTGGAGCTAGACTCCACGTTTTCCATATTTCAACAGCTAAGGAGTTAGATTTGTTTACTAATAAAA
Organism: Flavobacterium sp. RSB2_4_14; assembly: GCF_051547085.1. Classification (NCBI taxonomy): domain Bacteria; kingdom Pseudomonadati; phylum Bacteroidota; class Flavobacteriia; order Flavobacteriales; family Flavobacteriaceae; genus Flavobacterium; species Flavobacterium sp. RSB2_4_14. Next base: position 200,392 of record NZ_JBPTTL010000001.1, on the reverse strand, counting down.
TTCCTTTGGAAGAAAAACAAATCACAGCCGAAGTTTGTATACATCACCTTTGGTTTTCAGACGAAGATTATGCCACAAAAGGAAATCTTATCAAATGGAATCCAGCAATAAAATCGGCTGATGATAGAAAAGCACTTTGGGAAGCTTTGTTAGATGACAGAATTGATGTTATTGCTACTGACCATGCTCCACACACTTTAGAAGAAAAAAACCAAACCTATTTGAAAGCACCTTCTGGTGGACCATTAGTGCAACATGCTGTGGTTGCTATGTTTGAAGCCTATCATCAAGGAAAAATATCTATTGAAAAAATAGTTGAAAAAATGTGCCACAATCCGGCTACCATTTTTAAAATTGAAAAACGAGGATTTATCAAAGAAGGTTTTTATGCTGATTTGGTTATTGTTAATCCAGGTTTACCTTGGAATGTGAAGAGAGAAAATATTTTAGCAAAATGTGGTTGGTCACCTTTTGAAGGATATAACTTTAAATCGAGAATAACGCATACTTTTGTTAACGGAGAATTAGTCTATCAGAATTTTAAAGTAAAGGAAGTTCCCGTTGGAAAACGTTTACTTTTTAATAGATAAAATGAAAATAATGAGAAAAATATTGATTTTGCTTTGTTTGCTGTTTTCGCTACTTAGTTGCGACAACAATGCCATTAAAAAACCAAAAAAACTCATTGAAAAGGATAAAATGATTTCTATTTTATATGATTTGTCATTAGTAGAAGCCATAAAAAATCAAAATATAAATGGAGGTTTCAGTTCTAAATCGGCTAATGAATATATTTATAAAAAATATAAAATAGATAGCATTCAATTAGTTGAAAGCAATAAATATTATGCTTCTGATGTAGATGAATATAAAAAAATGTTTGAAGTTGTAAAGGCCAGACTTAATAATGAAACTTTGAAAATTGACGCTAAGCTGAAACAAAGTGGGCAAACTGTTCCGCAGAACCCATCACCGCAACCCATTTCTGATACACCACAAGTGCAATAGTTATTTTTTTTCTAAATTAACAATATCCTCAACCACTTTTTCAATAGGTTGAAATTCAAAATTCAAAGTATTTTTTATTTTCTCGTTACTATACCAATCGATAGTGTGAATAGATTGAGCAGCAAATTTTGATAGGTTTCTTTTTGTGCCCAAAAAAGTGGCAATAAACCAATCTAATCTCCATGCAATTGCTGTAATCCAAGGTTTAACGTAAAATTTTGGAGGTTTGCTTCCAGTTTTTCTTGCAATTATTTTTATGATTTTTTCATAAGTAAAATGTTCGGCAACAAGCGTAAATCGTTCTCCCGAAATAGCACTTTCCATTAGTTGTGTCATGGCGATTACAACATCAGTAACGCTTACATGTCCTGTTTGTCCTTTGGTATAAAACGAAAGGCCATTTTTAACTTTTCCAAAAATTACACCACTTCCTGTATCCCAAATAGTTGAACCTAAAATAATACCAGGATTTACAATTACCACTCCTAATCCTTCTTGGAATCCACGCCAAACTTCCATTTCAGCGCCATATTTTGAAATGGCATAATCACTGTGGTATATTTCAGGATTCCATTCTGTGTCTTCAGTGATGATATTTTCATTTTGTGTCAAATCGCCCAAAGCCGCAATTGAACTCACATAACACAGTTTTTTTACTTTTTTATCAATACAAAAATTAACAATATTGGCTGTGCCTTCAATATTCACTTTTCGCAAAAGGATTTCTTCCTTTGGATCAAAAGAGATGTGTGCCGCACAATGATAAACGGTAGTTATATTTTCGAAGGCAATTTCTAATGAAGGAATGTCTAAAATATCGGCTTTAACCCAATCTATTTTTTGGAACAAAACCTCTTTTTGGTGCAATTTGAAAAGCGATTTTGTTTTTTCGGTTGTCGATAAGTTTCTATATGTGGCGCGAACATTTTCGCCTTTTTCAGTTAAATGTAAAAGCAAATGTGCACCAACTAATCCTGTTCCGCCTGTAACTAATATCATGTTGTAAAGATAGGATTTTACTACTAAGGCGCAAGTGCACAACGTTTATTTGAAAAACAAAAATTTGTTTTTGTCATTGAAATTGTCATTTACCCTGAATTGTTATCTTTGCGCAAATTGATTTTTAAGATGAGGAATTTAGTAGCAGAATTACAATGGCGTGGATTGGTTCACGATATAATGCCTGGAACCGAAGAACAACTTTCAAAGGAAATGACTACCACATATATTGGCTTTGATCCAACAAGCGATTCATTGCATATTGGAAGTTTGGTGCCCATTATTTTGTTGGTTCATTTAGAGCGATTTGGACACAAACCCATTGCTTTAGTTGGCGGTGCAACAGGAATGATTGGTGATCCTTCTGGAAAATCGGATGAAAGAAATTTATTGGACGAAGCTACTTTAGAAAAAAATGTAGCTGGAATCAAAGCAGTTTTGTCTCGCTTTTTGGATTTTAATTCTGCTGCTGAAAATGCCCCACTTTTGGTAAATAACTACGATTGGATGAAAGATTTTTCATTTATCAATTTTGCACGTGATGTGGGGAAACGTATTACCGTAAACTATATGATGGCAAAAGATTCGGTGAAGAAAAGATTGAGCGCCGAAGGTGAAGGAATGAGTTTTACTGAGTTTACTTATCAATTAATTCAAGGGTACGATTTTCATCATTTATATAAAACGCATCATTGTCTTTTGCAAATGGGCGGAAGCGACCAATGGGGAAATATTACGACGGGAACAGAATTAGTCCGTAGAATGAACGGTGAAGGCGCAAAAGCATATGCCATGACTTGCCCATTAATAACAAAAGCCGATGGTTCTAAATTTGGTAAATCTGAAGGCGGAAACGTTTGGTTAACTGCTGATAAAACCTCGGTGTATAAATTCTACCAGTTTTGGTTAAATACTACAGATGTTGATGCAGAAAAATACATCAAGATTTTCACTTTCTTGGATAAAGAAACCATTGACGCCTTGATTACAGAACATCATGTGGCACCACATTTAAGAGTTTTGCAAAAACGATTGGCTGAAGAAGTAACTGTTTTTGTTCATGGAAGAGAAGAGTTAGAAAAAGCAATTTTTGCATCTGGTGCCTTTTTTAGTCCAACCATGGATGACTTGAAAAAATTAGACACCAAGACTTTCCTTGAAGTTTTTGAAGGTGTTCCACATGCAGAAGTTGCCATGGCTGATATTGAAAACGGATTAGACATGATTGCAGCACTTTCGGCTAAGACTGGTTTTTTGGCTTCTAATAGTGATGCACGACGTGAGTTGCAACAAAACTCCATTTCGCTCAATAAAGAAAAAGTAGCCATGGATTATGTGATTACTTCAAAAGACTTGATTAACAATCAGTTTTTGATGTTGCAAAAAGGGAAGAAGAATTATTATTTGATTAAGGTTAAATAACCATCAGGTTACAACCTCGAATATCAGAATTGTCAAAACGGCCCAATACTTCGAAAGAATTGTTGGGTTGTTTTTTACCTAAATCTTGAGTTGCAATAAACGAACAGGAATTGATATTGGCTAAATCAATGACATTTATGCCACCAGTTTTTCCAAAATCAATATAAGTTAAAGCATCTTCTGTATCACGAATTAAAACTTGCATCCAAGACGGACATTCAAAAATTCCGTTTCCTAATGAATACGCTTGTGATAACAATTCTGTCATGCCATATTCTGAATGAATGCTGGATACGCCAAAACCTTTGCATAATACTTCGTGCAATTCTTCACGGATGATTTCTTTGCGCTTGCCTTTCATTCCGCCAGTTTCCATGATGATGGTGTTTTTTAGTTGGAAGTTTTGTTTTTCAATTAAATCAAGCAAGGCATAAGTAACGCCAATCAAAATTGCATTTTGACCCGAATTATCTAGTTCAATTAGTTTTGAAATTAGTTCGTCATAATTGTGTAGATAAAAGCCGCTGTTTTCATTATTTGACAATTCTATTAAATCCTTTACCATATAAATTAAGGAAGAGCCACTTCGCTCCAAATAGGATGGAAGCAAAGCCAATACAGTATAGTCTTCAATATTTCCATAGAACTCGGAAAAGGCATTTCGATAACTTTGTTCGTATAATGAAATATCCGTTACCAGATGTTTACTCGTAATCATACCTGTTGTTCCACTACTAGTAAACGTTTCTTGAACAATATCGGTACTTGAAAATACATTATGGCTTTTAAAAAACTGGATAGGCAGAAATGGAATTTGGTGCAATGACTTTACGGATTGTTTATCTACTTTTAAAAAATCACAAAACTCTTTATATACCATGTTATTTTCATATTGAAAACGAAAAACTTTTAAAGCCATTTTTTCAAATTGCTTTTGAGATGAAATAGTGAATATGTCTTGAGGGTTTATCAAGGAATAATTTTTGGCAAAAGTAATGAAAATAAAAAAAGCCCTAATCTCGTTTTTTAGAACGAGATAGAGCTTTTTGATAAAGAGAAAAAATCAATTATTTGATAACTAATTTTCTTGAAGCGGTTTTTCCTTCTTCGGTAATATTAACTATATAAACTCCACTATGTAAAGTACTAACATTAATAGCATTATTAGAAGTTGAAGTGTTTAAAACAAGTTTTCCTAAAACATCATAAACAGCAACTATTTTCTCTGCATTAGCATCAGTATCTATGAATAAAGTTCCATTAGTTACTGGGTTAGGATACACTCTTAAACCAGTAATTTCGTTTGATGAAGTTCCCAATGTAAAGTTTGGAGTTGCATCAATTCTTAATTCGTCTACTATCATTGTTGGAGTTGTAGTCGCACCATCTTGTCTAAACATAAATCCACCTACATTCGTTAAAGGAGTTGTTGGAGTGACACTTATAGTTGGGGCTGCACTACCACCTATAGTTGGGTTAACAAACAGTGATAAAGTATTTCCAGTAAAATCATAACTCAACACTACGTATTGAATATCATTAGCATTGTATAAAGCAGTACCCCAATCTGTTGGAGCAGCAGCTGTTCCTAAACCATATTGATATTGATTCGCGTTTTTTCTAATCCAAACTCTTGCATTTGTCGTAGCACCTGATGCGTCAGTAAATAATGCAAAGTAAGTATTTGCCAAATCTGTAGTAACATTTGATAAATCACTTGCGGTTACAATAAATGAAGCATAAACATAACCGGTATTAGTACTTGTAAATAGAGATCTAGACTCACCACCTGTTCCAACAAAAGTAATTGAATTGCCAGAAGATGTTATACCAGTGTATGATAAACTTCCTGAAGCAATAGTGATGTTATCTCCAGTATTAACAAGTGACCATTTTTGTTCAGCATTTAATGAACCACCAACCGTGTATGGGAATGATTCTTGGTAAGGCAATGGATTTACTGGTTTACACTCAGGAGAAGTAACGTTTGATTGGTATGGGCATGAACCGCTAACAATATTCACAGTTAAGTTTGTGCCTTCGGTAACACCTGTTATAATGATGTTTCCTGCAGCAACTGTATTTGGATTATCTCCAGTTCCACTAACTGTTCCTGAAGAAGGCGAAATTACATAACTTCCAGAACCACCACCGGTGTATGGTATTGTTGCAGTGTATGTGTCCAATCCTAGAGTTGAAGCATCACATGAAGCAGTTGCAATTCCTAAGGACAATGTACATGAAGGGTTAAAGTTAGTTAAGCTAACATCGTCAATTCTTATTTGAGCAGCTAAATTTGGTTGAGTAAATCTTAAACTTAAAGTAGCTGAGGAAGGAATTAATCCACCACCTATTGTAACTAAATTCCAACTTGTGTTGGTGTTAGTTGTATAAGTTAATGCAGTCCATGTTGTTCCATTGGTACTATATTCTACAATCAAACCAGCATTTGCAACAGCATTTGCCAAGTAACCAAATTTCAATTGTAGGTTGGCCGAACTGTAAGCAGATGTATTTAAACCATCAATTTGAAAAGTTTCAGCAGTAGTTGTGTTAGATAAAAAAACATTAACACTTCCAGATGCTCCAACATAACCTGTTGAAACAGTTGTGGTTCTCATGTCACCAGTCCCACTATAAACAATAGGTGTAGTGTTTTGAAATCCAGTGTAAGCTGTGATAAGTGGGTTTCCAGTTGCTGTGGTTCCCATGTTTTCAGAATAAAACGTTTGTCCAAAAGACAATGTAGAAAACACCAAAAGTAATAAAGAGTAAATTTTTTTCATTTTTTTAAATTTAATTAGCTTACAAATATAATGACAATATTTGTTAGGATAAAAAAAGAATGTAAAAAAATGATTAATTAAAAATTAAATAAATAGTTGTTTAACTATCTAACAATTAGTTTTCTAGTGGCAGTAGTTTCACCTTCCGTAATTTTAATGATATAAATTCCTGGTGGAATAGCATTAATGTTTAATTCTCGGGATGTGATAGTAGTTTGTAGCACTTTTTTACCAAGCACATCAAAAATTAGTATTTCTTTTTCTAAAGATGTTTTTGAAGTGATGTAAATTTTGCCATTAGTAGCAGGATTTGGATAAAACCCAAGCGTTTCTCCTTGTTGTTTAACATCTTGTGAAAAGGACACAAAAGAAAACAAAAGGAAAAGCAAAGTGAAATAAAAGTAATTTTTTTTCATGACTTCAATTTGGTTGTTACAAATATATAAATTATTTTCAAATAGTGTACCAAAAAAAAATATCCCGAGCTTTTCGGGATATTTTAACATTTAGGATAAGATTTATTATAAGCCTATTGACCAACCTGTAGACCAAGATGGAGCACCAACTCCATTTCCAGCACCTGTTGCTGTTGTACTTTCTGTATAAATAGCAGATACATCTGCAGTACCTCCAGCTGTAGTTTTTCCTTTTGATTTTGTTGGAACATCTGAAATGAAATTAACGTTTGTTGCTTTTAAATCCGTTCCAACACTAGCAATTGTTTCATCATGTTCAACATCAAATCCTGTTTTCCAAGAACTCAAAACAACATTTGAAAATTGTCCTTTAGTTCCTCTTCTTAATTTCATTCCTTGGTTTTCAGTGTAGATAGTTGCATCTGCTGAACCTCCAGCACCAATTAATGTTATGTTTGTTATGGTAGGAAATGATATTGGTGTATTTGCAAAACCTAATTCAAAGTTATCCGCTTCAATCCCTCTATTTCCTTTTCCAAATGATAATTTTCCATACCAATTTGTATTGTTACCATTCCATCCTTCTGTCCAGTCAAACTGATCATCTTCATTTCCAAATGAAATTAAATTTGAAGTATTAACAGAACCTCCAAAGAATTCAAATCCATCATCAGCACCATGATAACATTCTACATATTCAAATATAGTTCCTGAACCAACTCCAAATAAAGAAACACCATTAAACTCCTTTTCGCTATTAAAAGCAGCTCCAGCATACTCAATTCTTAAATATCTGATTGAACCTGAATTGTCATTAGAAATTGTTCCACCATAAGTTAAATCAGCAACTTCAGATTGTGCTGTACTTGCACCACCAGTTACACGATTAATAGGTGCTTTTCCACAAACTACTAATCCACCCCAATCACCAGCGTTTTTTGTAGTTAATCCACTTGTCATTACTACTGGATTTGAAGATGTTCCGTTAACAAATAGTTTTCCGCCTTGAGCAACAGCAATGTATGATGAAGTTCCACCAACACCTTCAATAACTGTTCCTGCAGGTATGATTAATGAAGCGCCGTCGTTAACTTGTAATCTGCCAGTCAGTTTGTAAACGGTTCCTGCATTAAGCACTACTTCGCCATCGTTAATTTGTCCCTGAAAATTGTTAGCATCAACCACAAAAGTTGAACTATTGTTGTCTTCTTCACCTGTTGTACAAGAGGTAAAAAGGATTGTTGCAAAAGCAAAAATTCCAATAAATTTTAACATTAAATTTTTCATGTTGTTTTAGTATTTTTAATAGTTATTTGTTGATGCAAAGATGGTGTATGTACTTTTTTTTAAGGTTAAGAGAATGTAATACTTAGTTTAAAAAAAAGAGAATTTAATATTAATTTTAGGTCTTTTTCGTTACGTTTTCTTTACATAAAAAAAGTCTCATTGTTTAATTGAGACTTTTTGGGGTTATCAAAATTAAAATTGATAATTAATGTTTAGATTGAATGTTAATCCTTTTTTATAAGAAAGAACATTTACATCTCCTGTGCTGTTTTCTTGAACTCTATCAATCGTTGGGTCAAGTAGGTTTCTAACAACCAATCCTAATCCTAAGTTTTTATTGAGTTTAGATTTTGCAACAAAATCTAATGTTCCAATTGCTTTATCCACAAGATTACCTCTTCCATTGGTTCCAATGGCATAAACTCTATCTGAGAAATAAGTATAAGCCACTGTTGTTGTTAAGTTACTTACTTTATTGTTCCATTCGTTAAAGAAAGATAAATCAGCATTTAACAATAAATCAGAAGCTCCAGTAAATTTACTTTCAGTATCGGTAAAGACAACATTATAGTCTGTTTCTGCAATTACTTTTGAGGTACTCAAATCTTGATTACTATATAAATAAGAAGCATTTAATCCAGCAGAAAGTTTTTTTGAATTGGTTTCATCAAAATCGAAAAGTAATTTACGATATTCCAATTCTGCTCCTGCTGCATAACCAAAATCACCAGTGTTTATAAATGAAATGTCATTGGTTGACGATGCTATGGTTACTTCGTTCATTGGGTTTTGAATGTATTTTCCAAAAGCTGTTACCGAAATTAATTCTTCACTTTTTGGAAATAATTCCCATTTCAAATCAAAGTTGTAATCATCTGATGCATATAAGTCAGGATTACCTACTTTTACCTCAGTCACATCTTCATATACAAACAAAGCTCTTTCTTTAAATTGTGGTAAAGTATAGGTTTTACTGAATGCGAAACGAAGGTTTTGCTTATCGTTTAGTTCATATTTTAATGTTAAACTAGGTAAAAAAGCTATTTTTTCCAATTCATCATAACCTCCAGATGGATCTAATTGAGTATTCCATTTTACTTTTTGATAAATATATTCTCCACGCAATCCAAGTACTGCGGTTAACTTACTGAAATTATATTCCGTGTTTGCAAAACCACCATTGATGATTAAGTCACCAGTATAGGTTTGTGGATCTAAAGCATTACTAACTTGAGAATTTCCTCTAAAAGTTGAAATACTGAAATAACCATTATCCAAATTTTGTTGGTTGTAAAATAAGTCTAAATTGTTTGGATCAACTATTGTGTTAGTATAACCTTGATTGGCTTTGAAGTTAAATTGAGTAGCTTCAAAATCTCTGGTTTTAAATCTTCCGTTGTAACCAAAAGTAACTTTTCCTTTAAATTCACCTTCACCCGTTTTGTTGAATTTGTAATCAACAGAAGCATTTCCAGCAATTTCATCTTCTGCTAATTTTTGAAAATATCTGTGGTTATCTGGTGCAGAAATACTTGACAGCACATAGCCTGTTGGTTCATTTCTGAAAATATTTTGGTTTCTATCAGGCATATCACCTTCAATAGTACTATAGGATATTCCCCAGTTTAGTTTGGTTCTGTCTGTTAATTTGTGGTCACCCAATAATTGGTTAATCCACAAAGTGTTTTTCTCATATTTATTTCTTCGGACTAATCCGTTACCGTCGTTTGCAATATCAACAATAAAGCCTTCAAATTCCTCTTTTGAAAGTGATGAGGTATTTATAAACAAGGAATTAAAATTAATTTTATTACTGTTGTTTATTTTATAACCAACATTAATCATGGCGGTTGTATTCGTGTTATAACTAATAGAAGTGTAGTTTGAAAAATCTTTATTGATAACTCCATTTTCATTTACGCCACCTTTAGCACTTCCGTCTGCTTTGGCAAAGTATTCATTACCTGTTGAAACGGTTCCAAATAAATTTAATTTTCCAGTAGATCCCATATCAAAAGATTTTCCGCCAGATATTCCTATTGAACCTGCAAATGGGTTGTTTCCTTCCAATTGTAAGGTGTTATAGTTGTATTCGGTCAATGCATTATTCGGAATAGATTTAGTGCTAAAACCAAAACTGTTGTATCCTTTTTGTAAAGTAAAATCATCTGCAGCAGTAGCATTTGTATTTACTTTTGAACCCACATCAATTTTAAAAAATCCGTTTCCTTTATACTCTTTAGAAATAATATCAACATTTCCTCCAGCAAAATCGCCAAATAGTTTAGAGCTATATACTTTATCAATTGAAATATACTCTACAATATCAGTAGAGAATATTTCTAAATTAATGTTTTTCTTTTCAGGATCATTCGATGGAATTGGCAAACCGTTCATAGTTGTAGAATTGTATCTATCGCCTAATCCTCTCACAAAAATATTTCCCGAACCTTCTTGCTTTGTAATTCCTGTTGTTTTTGTAACAGCAGTTGCTACATCACTAACTCCTTTTCTTGATAATTCTTGGGCACCAATATTTTGTTTGATATCTACTGCATTTTTTTGGTCCAATAATAATGCAGATTCTTTTTGTCTAGAAACTGTGTTTTGGATAACTACATCTTTCAGTTGATAGCTTCCAGAACCTAATGCCTTATTAATAGTAACTGTTTCTCCTGCTTTTATGTTTACTTTTTCTTCTACGTTTTCATAACCTACAAAACTGAAAACCAAAACATAACTTCCTGGCTCAACACTTAAAGCATATTTCCCTTTTTCATTTGTTGCTGTTCCTGTTTTTGTGCCTTTAATTTGCACATTTGCAAAAGGTAAAGGTTCGTTGTTAAAATCTTTATCGGTTAATGTTCCAGTAATAGTACCTTTGTTTTGAGCAAAGCCTAAAACACTTACAAATAATAAAGTTATTATAAATTTAAATTTCATTTTTAGTTTTTTATAAATTTTTGTGCAAAGGAACTGCGACAGTGTAAAGAGCATGTTACTTCAATATTATCATTTTGTTCTTTGAGTATTACCAAATTGTTAAGACATTAAATTATGGTTAACTACCGTTTTATTTTTTATAATCATTTTGTATTATCTTTACATTTACATCCACAAAACAATTGTGTCCGTTATGAAAAAAAAAGACATTAAAATTTTATTGGTAGATGATGAGCAAGATATCCTAGAGATTGTGGGATATAATCTTTCCCAAGAAGGATATCAAATTGTAACCGCTACTAATGGTAAGGAAGCAATAGTCAAAGCCAAAAAAGAATTGCCACAGCTCATCATTATGGATGTGATGATGCCCGAAATGGATGGCATGGAAGCTTGTGAAGCTATTCGTAAGTTGCCTGAATTGAGTAATGTTCTTATAACATTTTTAACCGCAAGAAGCGAAGATTATTCTCAAGTAGCTGGTTTTGATGCTGGTGCTGATGATTATATTACAAAACCCATAAAACCCAAATTATTAGTCAGTAAAGTAAAAGCATTACTTCGCCGATTGAAAAGTGATGAACACGCGTCAGAAACACTAAATGTTGGCGGAATTGAAGTCAATAGAGAAGAATACAAAATTATCAAAGAAGGTGTTGAAATTGTTCTTCCTCGCAAAGAATTCGAATTGTTTTATTTATTGGCATCAAAGCCAGGAAAGGTTTTTAAACGAGAAGAAATCCTTGATAAAGTATGGGGAAATGAAGTAATCGTTGGTGGAAGAACCATTGATGTTCACATTAGAAAACTGCGTGAAAAAATAGGAGAAGATTTATTCAAAACCATCAAAGGCGTTGGCTATAAATTAGAAGTGTAAATGGGATTAAAATTCAAAAAGACATATACTTTTGCGTTAATTTCAACTTTATACATTACCGTTTTTTCTACAGGTTTTCTCTCCATTTTGTTGTGGATTTTCCACGAATTTTCCCTACCTATTATCTTTCTTTTTGCTATTTCTATTGCTACTTTTTCTTTTTTTGTCATTCAATATCGTGTTGAAAGATTTATCTACAGAAGAGTCAAAAAAATATATGATGATGTATCTCTTTTAGAATCTACTTCCTTTAGAAATCAACCTATTACTACGGATATGGCAACATTAACCAAACAAGTTAAAAAGTTTGCTACCGATAAAAAACTAGAAATAGAAACCCTTAAAGTTCGTGAAGAATACCGAAGAGAGTTTCTTGGAAATGTCTCTCATGAACTTAAAACGCCACTATTTACCGTGCAAGGATATCTTGCAACGTTGCTTGATGGTGCGATGAATGATAAAAATATTCGCAAAAAATATTTGGAACGCGCCGAAAAAGGTGTGGAAAGATTAGTATATATCGTTGAAGATTTAGATATGATTTCCAAGCTTGAAATGGGCGATGTAAATCTTGAAATGTCACTATTCAATATTGTTGAATTGGTTCAAAATGTATTTGATTTATTGGAGATGAAAGCTGATAAGAAAAACATCATTTTGATGTTCGACAGAAAATATAGTAAGCCAATTAAGGTTTTTGCCGATAAAGAAAAAATCCAACAAGTATTGATAAATCTGGTGATGAATTCTATAAAATACGGCAAAGAAAACGGCACGACCGAAGTAAGCATTGAAGATTTGGTTAACGATAAATTAATTGTTCGTATTAAAGATAATGGTGAAGGAATAGAAAAGCATAATATTCCAAGACTTTTTGAGCGTTTTTTTAGAGTAGATAAAAGTGGTGCAAGAAGCGAAGGCGGTTCAGGATTGGGACTTTCCATCGTGAAACACATTATTGAAGCACACGGCGAAAAAATTTATGTTGAAAGTGAATTTGGAAAAGGTTCAGAATTCTCATTCACTCTTGAAAAGGATAAATAATTGTTTCCAATTAATAGGTTTATTCAGTTTAGGTAATCCTTTGTATAATTGAATTTCCATTAGGTTTTCAATTCTAAAGTCATCTTGTTTTGCAAATGGAGCAATACCATTTCTCTTGTATCTTTTAGCCAAATATTCTTGTTCAAATTGTCCTGGTGTTGGAATAAAAAATGCTTTTTTCTCCAATTTAGCCAAATCCATAACTGTAGTATATCCTGAACGACACAATACTAATTCACTTTCGTTAAAAGCAATTTCAATTTCTTTTGAAGTCATAAAATTGTAATAGGTAATATTCTTAATGACTTCTTTCTTTTGTTCGGATTCTAATTTTCCTTTGATGAAAATTACATCACTAGGGTAATTTTGAAGTTTGTCAATTAGTTTTTCTTCCAACATGGTGCGTTGTGGTTCTGGTCCAGAAAGGATAACCATCAATTGGTATTTTATTGGCAACTCTTTTTTCTCCAATCGACTTAATGGACCAATATATTTTAGCGTTAAAGAACTATTTTCTAAATGGCCTAATTTACCAGTTAGATTTGGGCTTTCTTGAAAGTCTGGAATCCAACATTCGGTAAATTTTTTAATAAAATGTTGGTGTAATTTGCTCGAAATCCAAGTTGTTTTTCCAGACAAAACGTTGAGTTGATGGGTAATGAAAACACTTGGAATTTTTTTACTGCGAACCCCCAAACGATTATCAGAAATAATGCCTTTTAAATCATATGTTGCCACCAGATTTTTAACTAATTTCTTTTCTTCAAAAATAGCTTGAATCATCTTTGGACTATTTTTAATCAGTTTCCATTTAAAATCGGCACCGTCTTTTGCATATTCAATTTCATAAGAAGGTAATTCAACCGATTGTAAATGGGGAAATTCTTTTTGAAGTAATTGCAATGCAACACCATCCGAAGCAATTATGGGTGTAAAACCGTGTAGTTCTAGCTCACGGATAATGGGAATGCATCTAGTAGCGTGACCTAAACCCCAATTTAATGGCGCAACAAGGATATTATTTGACATTATCTACTGGAATTAATTTTTCAAAATACTCATAAATTGTTCAGCTAATTTGTCTTCATATTCAAAATGGTGTTCTTCATCAGAAAAAGAGTTATTCGGATTGTGTGTATGAAGTTTCCATTTTTTATTGTTGTACTCCAAAGCAGTAAGGTTTTCTATCCAATCACCTGAATTTAAATAAGTTGTTTTTCCTTTTTCGGTTTCCACCAAAGTAATTTTAGGTTCGTGGATATGCCCGCAAATTACATAATCATACTGGTTTTCTATAGCCAATTCAGTGCAAACATTTTCAAAATTAGTAATAAATTTAATGGCAGATTTTACGTTGTCTTTAATTTTTTTGGATAAAGAATAAGGTTCTTTATTGAATTTGGTTAAAAACCAATTTAAGACACGATTGATTACAATTAACAAATCATAACCCCAACCGCCAAGTTTTGCCAACCATTTTGCATGATTTATTGAAGCGTCAAATACATCGCCATGAAAAAACCAAGCTTTTTTTCCGTCTAAATCTAACACCAGTTTGTTGAGTAAACTTAAATTTCCTAGATGTAAATCAGTAAATTTTCTAAGAAATTCATCGTGATTTCCCGTCAGATAATAAACCTTTGTTCCTTTTGAACTAAGCGATATAATTTTCTTAATTACCTTCAAATGTGAAGCTGGAAAGTAAGATTTTCTGAATTGCCAAATATCAATTATATCACCATTTAGTATCAATATTTTGGGTTTGACAGATGATAAATAGTTAAATAATTCCTTAGCATGACAGCCATAAGTTCCTAGGTGAACATCTGAAATTACAACAACTTCTATTTTTCTTTTTTTCAAAATAAATAAGTTTGTCAAAGAAATGATTTTCCAGTGACAATTAGGTTACTTAAACATTATCAAAACTTTATTTAAACTGAACTTAATTTCCTTAATTTTACCACCCGAGACCGAAAGTCAAATTGTACGAAGTAAAAAATTTAAATTTGTGGGCAGTAAGAATAAATTAAAGCGATTTAAGGAAAACGAAACTTTTGAAAACGTTTTCCAACCAACAAGAGAAGAAGTTGTAGGTGGTGAATTTCCTTTGAAAGGAAAATGGAACTCCCATTTTTTCAAAAATAATAATCCCATTATTATCGAATTAGGTTGCGGTAAAGGCGAATATTCTGTTGGTTTAGCAGCACGTTATCCCGATAAAAATTTTGTTGGAATAGATATAAAAGGTGCTCGTTTTTGGCGTGGTGCAAAAACAGCCGTCGAAAGTGGGATGCACAATGTGGCCTTTGTCCGAACTCAAATAGAGCTGATTAATTTTATTTTTGATGAAAATGAAGTGGATGAAATTTGGATTACATTTCCTGATCCGCAAATCAAATACAAACGTACTAAACACCGAATGACCAACTCAGAATTCCTGCAGTTGTATAAAAAAATATTGAAACCTGATGGTGTAGTTAATCTAAAAACAGATAGCGAGTTTATGCACGGTTATACTTTAGGATTGCTTCATGGTGAAGGACACGAAGTGTTGTATGCCAATCATAATGTTTATAAAAATGAAGGTGCACCAAGCGAGGTTACTCAAATTCAAACATTTTACGAAAATCAATATTTGGAAACTAACAAAGCAATTACTTATATTCGTTTCAAAATCAAATAGATGACTTTACTTCTTCCTTTTGTATTGGGTTTTTGCATTTCATTTCTGGCAGCTTTTCTCCCAGGATTGATTAATATGACTGCGGCAAAAATTAGCTTACAAGAAGGAAAAAGTGGTGCTTTAAGTTTTGCTTTTGGCGCAGCAAGCATTGTTTTATTTCAAACATTATTAGCGGTACTTTTTGCGCGTTTTATCAGCAATCATTTAGAAATTGTAGCAACTTTGCAAGAAATTGCTATTTTTATTTTTTCAGGATTGAGCATTTATTTTTTTTGGATTGCCAAAAAACCTAAGAAGATAAAAACCGACATCAAAGTAAAAGGCAAGTCCAATCGGTTCTTTTTTGGGATGTTGTTAGCATCAATTAACTTATTGCCAATACCTTTTTATGTTTTTACAAGCATTAGTTTGGCAGCATCAGGGTATTTTAGTTTTGACAAAATTCCTATCGCTACATTTGTCGCAGGTGTTGTAAGTGGCTCTTTTTTTATATTTTACCTTTATATAGTCGCTTTCAAAAAGATTGAAAAGAAAACCGAATTTTTATTCCATAATTTCAACACTATAATTGGCTCGGTTACTGCTTTAATAGCGGTTATTACACTCTTCAAACTAATTAATGGTTAGCCATGGAAGATAATTTCTTTGAAAGAGTTTATTGTATTGTTCGACAAATTCCCGAAGGCAAAGTAACATCTTATGGTGCTATTGCCAAAGCCTTGGGAACTGCACGTTCTGCACGAATGGTGGGTTGGGCAATGAATGCTTCACACAATATTGAAGATGTCCCGGCACACAGAGTAGTGAATAGAATTGGAATGCTGTCAGGAAAACACCATTTCGGCGGAACCAATTTAATGCAACAATTATTGGAAAACGAAGGTATAGTGGTAGTTGATAACCAAATTGTAGATTTTGAAAAACATTTTTGGCTACCAAAAATAATTGAGCTATAGCTGTTTTGGAAAAACTATAAAACAATAAACATTTTCAATTCTTTACCGATTGTTTCAATACATTTCGTATTATCTTTGCAATCTAAAATTAGTATAAATAAATACAACAAAATAACGGTAACCTATTAGCGGTTAGTGATAAACAATAAAGATGAAATTAGACAGAAAAGAAATTCTTTCAGCATTAGAAACAATTACGGTTGCAGGTGAAGGGAAAAATATGGTTGAAAGTGGTGCAGTTAAAAATGTATTAACTTTTGGCAATGAAGTGGTAGTGGAATTAGTAATTGCTACTCCAGCCATGCATATTAAAAAACGTGCTGAAGACGATATCAAAAAACTTATTCATGAAAAATTTTCACCTGATGTAGTGGTAAAAGTGAACATCAAAGTTGAAACTCCGGAGAAAGCAAATGAAATCAAAGGCAAAGCCATTCCAGGAATTAGTAATATTATTGCTGTGGCTTCTGGAAAAGGTGGCGTTGGTAAGTCAACTGTGACAGCAAACTTAGCGGTAACATTGGCAAAAATGGGTTTCAAAGTGGGTATTTTAGATGCAGATATTTATGGACCATCTATGCCAATTATGTTTGATGTAGAAAACGAAAAACCAATTTCTATAGAAGTTGACGGCAAGTCTAAAATGAAACCCGTTGAAAGTTATGAAATCAAAATTCTTTCCATCGGATTTTTTACAGCACCAAGTCAAGCAGTAATTTGGCGTGGACCAATGGCTTCCAAAGCTTTGAATCAAATGATTTTTGACGCTGCTTGGGGTGAATTAGATTTTATGTTAATCGATTTACCACCAGGAACAGGAGATATTCATTTGTCTATTATGCAATCCTTACCCATTACTGGAGCTGTTGTAGTAAGTACACCACAAGCTGTGGCTTTAGCAGATGCTAAAAAAGGAGTTTCGATGTTTTTGTCCGACGCTATCAATGTCCCTGTTTTAGGAATTATAGAAAACATGGCGTATTTCACTCCAGAAGAATTACCAAATAACAAATATTACATCTTTGGAAAAGAAGGCGCAAAAAATTTGGCTGACGATTTACAAGTTCCGTTTTTAGGCGAAGTTCCATTGGTGCAAAGCATTCGAGAAGCGGGAGATTATGGTCGTCCAGCAGCGTTGCAAACGGCTTCTGTAATTGAAAAAGTTTTTGAAGAAATTACAAGAAATGTAGTGGAAGAAACGGTAAAAAGAAATGCAACACTTGCGCCAACTGAAGCAATCAAAATTACAACTATGGCTGGATGTTCAGCCGTTAAAGGGAAATAATCATGACACACGAAGAATTGACCTTAAATATTGAAAAAGCACTAAACGAAATCAGACCATTTTTGAATTCTGATGGTGGTGATATTAGTTTGGTTTCCATTGAAGATGAAAAACATGTTAAAGTGCGTCTTCAAGGAGCTTGTACTTCATGCAGTTTGAGCATAAGTACTATGAAGGCAGGAGTTGAAACAACCATCAAGAAATACGCTCCACAAATAGAAACCGTAGAAAACATCGCCTAGTTTTACTGTTTGAGAACTTTTTTAAACTCTTAAACCTAAAATTTTAAACTTTTTTGAATGATTGAAACAGATATACTAATAATCGGTGCTGGACCAACTGGACTTTTTACTGTTTTTGAAGCTGGATTATTAAAATTAAAATGCCATATTATTGACGCTTTGCCTCAACCTGGAGGACAATTAGCTGAATTGTATCCCAAAAAACCTATTTATGATATTCCTGGTTATCCAGAAGTTTTAGCAGGCGATTTGGTGACCAATTTAATGGAGCAAATCAAACAATTTCAACCTGGTTTTACGCTCGCTGAAACTGCAGAAAAAATTGATAAATTGGATGATGGAACGTTTATAGTAACTACAAATAAAGGAACAAAACATCATGCGAAAGCCATAGCTATTGCTGGCGGTTTAGGAACATTTGAACCTAGAAAACCAGAAATAGAAAGAATTAGTTTTTATGAAGAAAAAGGAGTGGAGTATTTTGTAAAAGACCCAGAACTTTTTAGAGATAAAAAAATTGTCTTAGCTGGTGGTGGAGATTCGGCCTTGGACTGGAGTATTTTTTTAGCTGATGTAGCTTCGGAAGTTACTTTAATTCATAGAAGAAACGAATTTCGTGGCGCATTGGATTCTGTAGAAAAATTACAAGAATATAAAAAGTTAGGATTAGTAAATTTAGTTACACCTGCCGAAGTTATTTCGCTTCATGGTGAAGACCATTTGAATGCGATTACTATCAACAAAGACGGAGTTCAAGAAACAATCGAAACCGATTATTTTATTCCGCTTTTTGGATTAACACCTAAGTTAGGCGCTATTGCCAATTGGGGTTTAGAAATTGAAAAAAATGCTATCAAAGTAAACAATGCTTTAGATTATCAAACAAATATTCCTGGAATTTATGCTATTGGTGATGTGAATATTTACCCAGGAAAATTGAAACTAATTCTTTGTGGTTTCCATGAAGCTACTTTGATGTGTCAAAGTGTATATCAAAGACTGAATCCAGGTAAGAAATACGTTTTAAAATATACAACTGTTTCAGGTGTTGATGGTTTTGACGGAACACGAAAAGAGGCAGAGAAAGCGGTTGTTAAATCGATTGATTAATTTTTTTTATTTGGTTTATGCAAAATATAGAAAATAAACTATTTAATTCTGAAAACGATATACTGATAGGTAGACTTAATGCTGCCTGTAAACTTATTTATAAAAAATATAATTCTAATCAATATCAAAAAGTTGATAGAAGAGTATTTGAAAGTTATAAATTTGAATCGAAAAAATAAATGCCACAAGATATAACTCTAAAAATTACGGATCGCGAAGGTGTTACTCATGAAGTACAAGCGCCAACAGATATGAACATGAATATCATGGAAGTTGTCCGAATGTATGAACTTGCACCCGAAGGAACAATAGGAATTTGCGGTGGCATGGCCATGTGTGCTTCTTGTCAATGTTATGTTTTGAATGACGTTTCACTTCCGGAAAAAAACTCCGATGAAGAAGCGATGCTTTGGGAAGCTTTCAATGTAAAAGAAAACAGCCGATTGGGTTGTCAAATCAACATTACAGCAGACATCGACGGATTGGAAATCGAATTGGCTCCAGAATCTTAATCAGTTATTCCAAGTTTTTCTTTTGCTTTTGGCAAAATTCTTTCTACAAACTTTGTATAAGCAACAGTTGAAGGATGCAAACCATCATTGGCAACCAAATTTGTTTGAACCAATCCTAACCTTGTGATGTCTGTAATAGTGATGAATGTAATGTTGTTTGAAACACAAAAACTTTCAGCAAAAGCATTGTATGCATCTATTTGTGTTGAAATTGTAGCGTTTCCATTTCCAAAAGGCGTATAGGCATAATCGGGTATAGAAACCACAATTACATTTTCTTTTCTACCTTTTGCTTTTTGAGTTGCAATCGAAACTAATTCTGGAAATTCTTGTTCATATACAGTAAAAGGTTGGTTTTGATACTGATTATTTACTCCTATTAAAAGAGTGACCAAATCATAATCATTTGTTGGATTTTGACTGGCAATTGCCGTTTTCAAATTAGATGTTGTCCAACCAGTTTGTGCTATAATTTTAGTTTGAAAGGAATCCTCTTCATTAAGATATTTTGTAATACTGTCTTGCAATTGAACTGGGAATCGACAGGTTTCACAAACGCTTTGTCCTATAGTATAACTATCTCCAAGCGCTAAATATTTATAATTTCTTGGACTTGAATCTAAAGTATCGTTGTTATCATTACTACAGCTAATTAGAAGTAATATAGTTATAAGAGAAAATATTTTAAAAATACTTTTCATAGGGTTAAGCTAACTCTAGTTTAGCTTCTATTTTTTCTTTAATGGCATCCCAAAGGCCAATTCTTTTTTCCAACGCTAACTTCGAAACTTCTTCAACATCGCGCCATTTTTGGGAGTCGTTTTCACAAAGTTCAGTAATCATTTTCATGGCCATTGGTCCGTGTTCATCAGCATCCAATTCAATGTGTCTTTCGAAGTAATAAATTAGTTTTGATAAATCGGTTTCCGGAAAATTGGACTGAAAGTTTCTTAAGATTTCGGTGAACATATTTGGTATCAAATCTTCTCTTCCAAACGTGAAACAAGCCGCAATTTTATGTGTTTTTCCTTCTTCGATTACCCTAAAAGTGAAGTCTAGGAAATCCTTAATATTTGAATGTAAATTACTTTGTTTAATGGCAATAAAAACATTTTTGGTGTCAATTACATTTTGAAGAAAAGCATCAAGTTTAGCGGTTTTTGCACCACAACTTTCCATAGCTTCAACATACATTTCAAAATGGCTAAGTCTTTTTCCGTCCATTGTCAAATCACTTTCTTCTGCTAAAACAATTTCATTAATTAAATACCTAGTTTCAGGATTTGTTGAAGCAAACCATGGTGTTGTGGTACATGTCAATTTACTTTGTAAAGCTTTTAACAACGACATGAAATCCCAAACCGCATAAACATGATTTTCTAAAAAATGATGCAAATCGTCAATGGTTTTCACTTTTTCATATAGAGAATGTTGTAAAAGAGTATCTTTTTGCGGTTGAATTTTTTCGTTGATTGAAGAAATAGTCATGATTTCAGTTTAATTTGAGAGCTTTGTTATAGATGTTTTTACCACTATACAAACTTAAAAATGCTTCCCCAAATGGAGAAGCATTTTATATCAATTTTATTTATTGTTTAATGTTTTTATTTGAATGCTGGAATTCCTGTTATATCAGCACCAGTAATTAACAAGTGAATATCATGTGTTCCTTCATAGGTCAATACTGATTCTAAATTCATCATGTGTCTCATGATGGAATATTCACCAGTAATTCCCATTCCTCCGAGTATTTGACGTGCTTCGCGAGCAATTTCAACAGCCATCATTACGTTGTTGCGTTTAGCCATCGAAATTTGAGCAGTAGTAGCTTTGCCTTCGTTTCTCAAAACTCCCAATCTCCATGTCAATAATTGTGCTTTGGTGATTTCAGTAATCATTTCGGCCAATTTCTTTTGTTGTAATTGTGTTCCAGCAATTGGTTTGTCAAACTGAATTCTTTCTTTTGCATAACGCAAAGCGGTGTCGTAACAATCCATTGCAGCACCAATTGCACCCCAAGCAATGCCATAACGAGCAGAGTCTAAACACATCATTGGCGCACCAAGTCCAGATTTTCCTGGCAATAGATTTTCTTTTGGCACTTTAACATTATTGAAGACTAATTCTCCAGTTGCCGATGCACGAAGTGACCATTTATTGTGTGTTTCTGGTGTTGTAAAACCTTCCATGCCACGTTCCACAATCAATCCATGAATTCTTCCTTCTTCATTTTTTGCCCAAACAACAGCAATATCTGCAAATGGCGCATTTGAAATCCACATTTTGGCACCATTCAATAGATAATGGTCGCCCATATCTTTAAAATTCGTAGTCATGCCACTTGGATTTGAACCATGATCAGGTTCTGTTAATCCAAAACAACCCATGAATTCTCCTGTGGCTAATTTTGGTAAATATTTTAGACGCTGTTCTTCGGTTCCAAATTTCCAAATGGGATACATTACTAATGACGATTGAACCGATGAGGTAGAACGCACACCAGAATCGCCTCTTTCAATTTCTTGCATGATTAAACCATACGAAATTTGATCTAATCCTGCGCCACCATATTCTTCAGGAATATAAGGTCCAAAACCGCCAATTTCGCCCAAACCTTTTATGATTTGTTTCGGAAATTCTGCGCGTTGAGCGTAATCTTCTATAATAGGAGAGACTTCTTTTTTTACCCAAGCTCTTGCCGAGTCGCGAACGAGTTTGTGTTCCTCAGTTAATAAGTCATCTAGCAAATAATAGTCTGGCGATTGAAATAAATCTGGTTTCATAATGAATTTTTAAGTAACGAAATCGTTTGCAAATTTAGGTAAACTATAATAAGAAACAAGTGAACAAATGTTATTTATTACTTTCAATAGGTTTTTTGAAATCTTCGTTTTTGTTCAATAGAAATTCCGTTGTCTCGAGTAAATTTTGATTTTCTAAAATGGACTTTGATGTTGCGTCAACCTCGCAATAAGAAATGAATAAGTTGACTTCTTCAGCTTTAATTTTTAGTTCTTCAATGAAGAAAACGTTGTCAAAGTTTGAGTTGATATACTCTTTAAAGCCTATTTTAGGAGCGGTATTTGATGTTTTTTCTTCGTCTTTATTTTTAAGTAATTTTGAAATATCTTTTCCTATTCTAACAAAATCAACCCCATTTTCGATTTCACCTGTTTGAACATTTGGTACTTTTAAAGTGTTTTGTTGTTTGATTAATTTGGCTTGATCCATATCGGCTTGACTGACTTTTATTTTCATGCTTTCCGCTTTGACAACATTTACATCTTCAAGTTCAATAGGTTTTTTTTCTAACTTCACTATGAGATTTTTTTGGTCAAATTGTTGCTTAGTCAAGACTATTTTTTGGTCAATATATTCTTTCGAAATGATAAATAATTCATCACCAATTTTAGCCATAATACTAAAACTTCCATCACTTGCTGATTTGGTAATTTTTTTCGAATTAATATTGACAATATCAATAGCGGAAAGAGCCATTTCCTCTGAAACTATCTTGCCATGAACGAGTTTTGGCTTTTGTGAAAAACCAAGAGAACTGCAAAAGAAAAGTAATAAACAGAAAACAAGTTGTTTTATCATGACCTAAGGATTAATTAGAATACTTAAAGTTACAAAAATTTTAATCCTTTTATTGAAAAAAACTGTTAATTCTAATTTTCAGAAGACATGTAGGTTTTGATTTTACATTTTCAGATAAAAATCTTTAGTCAATTCAATATAATCATCGGTATATTCATGTCGGCTAATCTCGATAACCAATTCGTCAGCTTCTAAAACAGACAATTCATAACGTTTAAAAGCCAGTAAACTTCTAACAATAGGTGTGGTGTTTGACCCTTTTACACGAGTAACTTTCACTGGGAAAAGTTCCACTTCGGCACATAAATCAATAAATCGTTCTTCTTCTTTAAATGGAATAATTACTGAGAATATTCCATTTTCTGAAAGTAATAAATCCGTGGCTTCAATTAATTCTTCAAAAGGCATTGCTTCTTCGAAACGCGCTAAATCTCTTTGAGAATTATTTGTTTTGTAATCTTCGGAATAAAATGGCGGATTGGAAACAATTAAATCGTACACGTCTTCGGGTTCTTCAACAAATTCATCCAGTCCAGCATGAAAACAAAATAATCTGTCAGACCAAGGTGAATTTTCAAAGTTTTCCACACACTGTTCATAGGCATTTTCATCAATTTCAATCGCATCAATTTGTTCTGCGTTTGACCGTTGAGCAATCATCAAGGATAAAATTCCAGTTCCAGTACCAATATCCAAAACCGAAAATGGATTATTGTCAACTGGACACCAAGCGCCAAGCAAAACACTATCAGTACCAATTTTCATGGCACATTGGTCTTGTTTGACTGAGAATTGCTTGAATTGGAACAAATGATTTTTTATTGAAGATTAACGATTTTTGATTTCAGAATTTTCAAAACTGAACACTGAATACTTTTTTAAAGGTACATTTCAACAAGACCTTCTGGTAAATCCATGATAACTTTTTTGTTTTCACGATCAATTTTTACCAAAAATTTGTCAATCATTGGGACTAAAATTTCGACATTGCCGTTTAAAACTTCAAAAAGAGGTTGAGCAGAGGTGTCGTTTATGGATTGTATAATTCCAAAAACCCCCAGTCGTTTGTCTTCTATTTCAAATCCGATAACTTCATGAAAGTAGAATTTATTACCAGTGAGTTTTGGTAATAGTTGCAAAGGAAGGTAAATGGGACAACCTATTATTTTATCGGCTTCTTCTTCGTTGTCTACATCTTCAAAGTGAACCCGAAGAAAATCATTTTTGTGTAATGAACTAGTTAAAATAAAATATGGAACCAGATTATTGTTGAATTCAACAAATACTGATTCCATATTTTCATATAATTCGGGTTCGTCTGTGTCTAAATAAACTAAGACTTCACCTTTGAAACTAAATTTTTTAGCGATTTTGCCAAGATAGAAACATTCTTCTTTACGCATTATCGCAATAAATTAAGCTTCTGTTTCTTCGCTAGTTTCTTCAGCAGCAGGAGTTTCTTCTGGAGCTACTTCAGCAACAGTCTCTTCAAGAGCAACCTCTGGAGTTTCCTCAACGGCAACTTCAGCAACTACTTCTGGAGTTTCTTCAGCAGCAACTTCAGGAGTTTCCTCAACAGCAACTTCTTCCTCTACTTTTGCAGCTTCAACAGCAGCAGCTGCACGTTTGTCATTAGCTTCTTTTTCAGCTTTCAATGCTTTCGCTTTTGCAACTTCTTGTGCTTTTGATAAACCTTCTTTCTTAGTGTCAACTTTTCCAGCTTTTTCTTCTAACCATTTCGCTAATTTTGCATCAGCTTGTTCTTGTGTTAAAGCACCTTTGCGAACGCCACCATCAAGGTGATGTTTCAACAAAGCACCTTTGTAAGAAAGAATTGCTTTAGCAGTATCTGTTGGTTGTGCACCATTGTGTAACCATTGAACCGCTTGGTCTAGGTTTAAATCAATAGTAGCAGGATTGGTGTTTGGATTGTAAGTCCCTAATTTTTCAAGGTATTTACCATCTCTTTTTGAACGAGCATCAGCTGCTACGATCCAGTAAAAAGGTTTTTGTTTTTTACCGTGTCTTTGTAATCTAATTTTTACTGACATAATCTTTTTGATTAATTTGAGGTACTCGACCTCGGTTATTTAAGGGCGCAAAGATAGTTTTTTTTCGGAAACAAACTAATTGAATTTTATATTTTTATTCGTAACCTATTGTTTATTCAAATTTTAAGGATTTTTTTTTAATTTAATTAGCATTTTTATATTAAAAAGTTATTTTTGTACTGTAATAAATTCATAAAATGAAAAGATTTTTGCCCCTTCTTTTAGTTGTTCTTGCAATTTCGTCTTGTCAA
Organism: Flavobacterium sp. RSB2_4_14; assembly: GCF_051547085.1. Classification (NCBI taxonomy): domain Bacteria; kingdom Pseudomonadati; phylum Bacteroidota; class Flavobacteriia; order Flavobacteriales; family Flavobacteriaceae; genus Flavobacterium; species Flavobacterium sp. RSB2_4_14. The sequence continues at coordinate 174,917 of NZ_JBPTTL010000001.1, read as the reverse complement.
GAGGATGTTAAATTCAATACTCCAGGATTTCAAGGTTTGAAAGACGATGTTTTTTGGAGAGCTAATGATACTAGAGCTTATGTTTCTTCCACGGGACAACTCAGAGTTGAAGCTTTGACAGAATACGAACAAATTACACTAAGTACTTCAAGCACTAACTTGGGAACTTATGTTTTAGGTACCACTAATTTAAATAATGCTGCGACGTATTCTTCCAATTTCAATGAAGTAGAACTAGAATATGCTACAGTAGCTGTTCCTGGACCAGTTTCTAGCATAAGTTTAGTTTCAGGCGGAACGGGTTACAGCAGTGGAACTTCAGTGGCTACAACTGGTGGAGCAGGTAGTGGATTAACGGTTAATATCGTAGCTAATGCGTCAGGAGTTGTTACATCTGTAAACATTTCTTCTCGTGGGAATGCATACATGGCAGGAGATTTAATCACAGTAGCTGGTGGCAATTTGAATTGTAGATTTAGAATTGTAAATGTTCAAAATAGTAACGGCGAAATACAAATTACGGAATACGACAATGTGAATATGACCGTTTCTGGAAAGTTCAAGTTCAATGCAGCTAATGCAAATAACAGTCCTTTTGGTGGTCCTCTTTTGAATTTTCAATACGGAGAATTCTATAAAATTCCTATATACCCATCGATGTAACTTTTGCTTTACTAATAAATACAAACCATCTTCGGATGGTTTTTTTGTTAATTTAATAATAAAGTCCAAATTAATAGCAGTTTACATTTTAATTGAACTACCTTTGTATTTGAATTTTAAAAATAAAATATGAACATTTTTGTTGGGAGTCTTCCGTTTAGTATAGACGAAGCAGATTTAAGAGAATCCTTCGGGGTTTATGGTACGGTTAATTCCGTAAAAGTTATTACTGATAAATTTACTGGAAGAAGTAAAGGATTCGGTTTTGTGGAAATGGAAAATGACACAGAAGCTGAAAAAGCAATTCAAGAATTAAATGGTGCAACTGTTGATGGTCGTACTATTGTAGTTAACAAATCAGAACCAAAACCGGAAGGTGAAAGAAGAACTTTCAACAACAACCGTTCAGGCGGTTCAGGTGGTGGTTATAACGGTGGTGGAAATTCACGTGGTGGCGGAAGCTACAGCGGTGGAAACAGCGGTGGTGGAAATAGAGGAAGATACTAGTTACATTCTAATATAGATATTTTAAAAGTCAACTCAAACGAGTTGACTTTTTTGTTTTTTTGTTGATAACTAAAATTGATTACTACACTTTGAAAATGTATTTTTGAGGAGTTAGAATTTCTTCAATTTTCCTTCCATGTATTTAATTTTTGATACCGAAACTACCGGATTACCAAAGCGTTGGGGCGCACCTATTTCAGATACTGACAATTGGCCAAGATGTATTCAAATTGCCTGGCAGTTGCACGATGACATGGGAAATCTTCTTGAACATCAAGATTATTTGGTGAAACCAAAAGGTTTCAATATCCCTTATGATGCCGAAAGAATTCATGGAATTTCTACAGAATTAGCAGAAGAAAAAGGAATAGATTTACAAGAGATTTTAGAAAAATTTAATCTCGCTTTATCCAAAGCGAAATTCATTGTTGGACAAAATGTAGGTTTTGATATCAACATTATGGGATGTGAATTTTACCGAATGGGAATTCAATCACCAATGTCACAAATGCCAGTTTTGGATACTTGTACAGAAGTTACTGCTTCACTTTTAAAATTGCCTGGTGGTCGTGGTGGCAAATATAAATTACCCACTTTAACGGAGTTACATAATTATCTTTTTAATGTTCCATTTGATGAAGCACACAATGCCACTGCCGATGTGGAAGCAACTACACGTTGTTTTCTTGAACTTATTAGAAGAGAAATTTTCACCAAAGAAGAACTCGAAGTTTCTCCTGATTATTTTAGAGAATTTACAGAAAATAATCCTAGTGAAATTTCACTTGTTGGGCTAAAACACATTAATCTCAAACAAGCTTCTGATGAAATCCGGAAACAATTTCAAAACAAAGAAAAAATTGTTGAGACTAGTAATTTTGACAAAATTGTTCACCACAATTTAGCTGAAGTTGACTTTGTGCATTTGCACAATCACACACAGTTTTCGGTTTTACAATCGACTATTAGTGTGGCCGATTTGGTTAAAGCAGCAGTGCAAAATAAAATGCCAGCAGTTGCTATGACTGATCATGCCAATTTGATGGGCGCTTTCCATTTCGTTCGCGATATTTTATATCATAACAAAACGGCTGAAACAAAAAATAAGCAAGCTATTGAGAACGGTGAAATACCTACAGAGACTATTGTAAAACCAATAGTAGGATGTGAATTTTATGTTTGTGATGATTTAAATGACAAGAAGCGAAAAGACAATGGTTACCAAATTGTTTTCTTAGCCAAAACTAAAAAAGGGTATCATAATTTGGCAAAACTTTCTTCTATTGCTTACACAGAAGGATTTTACTATGTGCCCAGAATTGATAGAAACGTTATCCAACAGTACAAGGAAGATATTATAGTTTTATCAGGAAATCTTTATGGAGAAATTCCAAACAAAGTATTAAATCTTGGTGAAAACCAAGCCGAAGAAGCTCTTATTTGGTGGAAACAAGAATTTGGCGAAGATTTTTACATCGAATTAATGCGTCACAATCAGGAAGATGAAAACCGGGTGAATACTACTTTAATTGATTTAGCGAAAAAACATCAAGTGAAAATGGTTGCTACCAACAATGTTTTCTATATCAATAAAGAAGATGCTAATGCTCACGATATCCTCTTATGTGTAAAAGATGGTGAAAAACAATCCACACCAATAGGCAGAGGCAGAGGTTATCGATATGGATTTGCCAATCAAGAATACTATTTCAAATCGGGTGACGAGATGAAACAACTATTTTACGATTTGCCCGAAGCCATTTCCAACACTCAAGAAGTGGTAAATAAAATTGAAATTTACGATTTGTCACGAGAAGTATTGTTGCCTAAATTTGATATACCTTCTGAATTTTTTGTTCAAGAAGATGAAAAAGATAAAGGCAAACGAGGTGAAAATGGGTATTTAAAGCACCTAACCTATGAAGGAGCAAAAAGGAGATATACTACAATCACACCTGAAATTCAAGAACGGATAGATTTTGAATTATTAACGATTGAAAATTCAGGGTATCCAGGCTACTTCTTAATTGTACAGGACTTTATTGCAGAAGCACGGAAAATGGGTGTTTCTGTTGGTCCAGGTCGTGGTTCTGCTGCGGGTTCAGTAGTGGCGTATTGTCTCGGAATAACTAATATTGATCCACTTTTGTACAATTTACTTTTTGAACGTTTTCTGAATCCAGATAGGGTTTCACTTCCCGATATTGACATCGATTTTGATGACGAAGGGAGAAGCAAAGTAATGGATTATGTAATAAAAAAATATGGTTCCAAACAAGTAGCTCAAATCATTACTTACGGAACAATGGCAACCAAATCGAGTATTCGTGACACGGCAAGAGTTATGGATTTGCCACTTTTTGAAGCTGACAAAGTTGCTAAATTAATCCCTGGCTTAATGCCATCAAAATGGAATTTATCAAGACTTTTATCAGAGGATGAAGCCTTAATTAAAAAAACACTGCGACCAGAAGATTTCGAAAGAGTTAAAGAATTGATCTCGCTTTCAAAAGAAAACACCTTGTGCTCAGAGACAATAAATCAAGCAAAATTTCTGGAAGGAAATTTAAGAAACACCGGAATTCATGCTTGTGGTGTTATCATTACACCTAGTGATATTACTAATTTTGTTCCAGTAGCAACTGCTAAGGATTCTGAATTATATGTTACCCAATTTGATAACTCGGTAGTAGAAAGTGCTGGATTATTGAAGATGGATTTCTTGGGTTTGAAAACGTTAACGTTAATAAAAGACACGGTTAAACTCGTGAAATATAGAACAGGAAAAGAACTTAATCCTGATGAATTTCCAATTGATGATGTCAAGACCTATGAACTTTTTCAAAGAGGTGAAACGGTTGGAATTTTTCAATATGAAAGTCCTGGAATGCAAAAGTATATGAAGGAATTAAAGCCAACTGTTTTTGGGGATTTAATTGCCATGAATGCATTATATCGTCCTGGTCCAATTGCTTATATCCCTAGTTTTATTAAAAGGAAAAATGGCGAAGAACCCATAACATATGATATTGAAGCTTGTGAAGAACTGTTAAAAGAAACCTATGGGATTACAGTTTATCAAGAACAAGTAATGCTTTTATCCCAAAAATTAGCTGATTTTTCAAAAGGAGATGCCGATGTTTTGCGTAAAGCAATGGGGAAAAAACAGAAAGATGTTTTGGATAAAATGAAACCAAAATTCATTTCACAAGCAGAAGCTAAAGGACATACTGCCGATAAATTAGAAAAAATTTGGAAAGATTGGGAAGCCTTTGCTGAATATGCATTTAACAAATCGCACTCCACCTGTTATGCTTGGATTGCTTATCAAACGGCCTATTTAAAAGCCAATTATCCTGCGGAATATATGGCGGCAGTTTTGTCTAATAACATGAACGATATCAAGCAAGTTTCCTTCTTTATGGAAGAATGTAAACGAATGGGTTTGACTGTTCTTGGACCAGATGTGAACGAGTCGTTTTATAAATTTACGGTTAATGATAATTATGCAGTTCGTTTCGGAATGGGCGCTGTAAAAGGAGTTGGAGCAAATGCAGTTGATACCATTGTTCAAAACAGGAAAGACGCAACATACAAATCAATATTTGATTTAGCCAAAAAAATTGACCTTCGTGCGGCCAACAAAAAAGCATTTGAAAGTATAGCTTATGCAGGCGGATTTGATTGTTTTCTAAATACGCATCGAGCTCAATATTTTCATGTAGAAGGAGAAGGAATAACGTTTTTGGAGAAAGCCATTCGTTATGGATCCAAATTCCAGGAGAATGAAAACTCATCTCAAGTAAGTTTATTTGGTGAAAGTAGTGATGTTCAAATCGCTGAACCTATTGTGCCACCTTGCGAAGAATGGAGTACGATGGAAAAATTAGCCAAAGAGAAAGAAGTTGTCGGAATTTACATTTCAGGACATCCACTAGATGATTATAAATTTGAAATGAAATACTTCTGTAATAGTAAATTGGAGAATTTAAAAAATTTAGGTAATTATATTGGAAAGAACTTAACTTTTGCAGGAATTATATCCAATGTGCAATATAGAACTGGAAAATCAGGGAAAGATTGGGCGAGTTTTACGCTTGAGGGTTATGATGAGAGTCATGATTTTAGGATATTCAACGAAGAATATTTAAAATTTCGTCATTTCTTGGTTAATAACCAATTTATCTTTTTTAAAGTCCTTGTAAAAGATGGTTGGATTAACAGAGATACGGGAAATAAATCTGAACCACAAATTTCTTTTCAAGACGCAAAATTATTAGCCGATGTCTTGCCACAGTTTGCAAAAAAATTGAACATACAATTAGACATTAAAGATTTACACCAAAATTTCATCCAACAATTAAATGAGATTTTCACTGCCAACAAAGGAGATAATACCGTTACTTTTGAAGTAATAGAAGTTGAAAAAGTTAAAAAAGCACTAGAAATTGTGCCCAAAATAATAGTTGATGAAGAAGTAAATTTTGAAACAGAAAGTGAAGTAGCACTTGAAATGGAAATTTCTACCGAAGAGGAAGAAAATCAATTGATAACAAGGATTTCTATGCCAAGCAGAAAATTAAAAATTAAAATTTCCAATGAATTATTAACAGAATTAGAGAAAAGAAACATTAAATTCAGCTTGAATTAAGTATCAATTCTGATAATGAATTGATAGTCAAAACTGATTTTTTAAATGGAATAACCAAAATAAAATGTCTAATTTTGTCAACAAATAATTAAGTAATTTAAAAATAAAAAAATATGGCTTTAGCAATTACCGATGCTACTTTTGACGAAGTAGTTTTAAAATCAGATAAACCAGTAGTAGTAGATTTTTGGGCAGCTTGGTGTGGTCCGTGTAGAATGGTTGGTCCAGTTATCGACGAAGTAGCAACAGAATATGACGGGAAAGCTGTTGTTGGAAAAGTTGATGTAGATGCAAACCAAGAATTTGCTGCAAAATATGGTGTTCGTAACATTCCAACAGTATTGATTTTCCAAAATGGAGAAGTGGTTGGTCGTCAAGTAGGTGTTGCTCCAAAAAAGACTTACACTGATGCAATTGATGCATTATTGTAATCTTTAAATAAACTTCATTAAAAGGTTTGGCGAAAGTCAAACCTTTTTTTTTAATCTGAATATATTTCAGATTCTTTCAATATATTTGGAGTATGAACATCGAATCACAAATAGAAAAAATATCGAGTTTTCAACACCTTGAATTGCTTGCCAATCAAGTAGTGGAAGGTTTTATCTCTGGGATGCATAAAAGTCCGTTTCATGGATTTTCGGCTGAATTTGCCGAACATAAAACGTATAATGTTGGCGAAAGCACCAAGCATATAGATTGGAAATTATATGCCAAAACAGATAGATTGTACACTAAAAAATATGAAGAAGAAACCAACCTACGTTGTCATTTAATTATCGATAATTCTTCCTCTATGCATTATCCTAAGTTAAAAAAAGACGAACCTTTTTATCATAATAAAATTGGATTTTCGGTTTTAGCTTCTGCTGTATTGATGAATTTATTAAAAAAACAGCGCGATGCCGTTGGCTTGAGCGTGTATTCTGACACTTATGAATATTATGCTCCAGAAAAAGGAAGCGATCGTCATCATCGAATGATTTTGAACAAATTGGAAAATCTATTAGAAAAACCCAAAGAAACTAAAAGCACAGATACCGTTACTTTTTTGCACCAAATAGCAGAGAAAATTCACCGTCGTTCCATGATTGTTTTGTTTACAGATATGTTTCAAACCTCCAATAGCGAAGCTCTTTTTAATGCATTGCAACACCTAAAACACAATAAACATAAAGTAGTTGTTTTTCATGTTATCGATAAAAAAACCGAAATCAATTTCAATTTTGATAATTCGCCGCGAAAATTTATTGATTTAGAAACCGGTGACGAGATTAATATTTTTGCCGATACCATTAAAGAAGCCTATGAGGAAAAAGTAAACGATTATTTCAAATCGCTTGCGATGACTTGTGCACAAAATAAAATTAAGTACGTTCCTGTGGCTGTTGAAGAAAGTTTTGAAAAGATTTTGACTACATATTTAGTTGAAAAACAAATGTTTGGTTAAAACATAAAAATTAGCATTGATTTTTTTTATAAAAAAAGTTGCAAAAATCAAAAACGGTTGTATATTTGCAACCGCAATTAAGCGAGGGTTTGGTAGTTCAGTTGGTTAGAATACATGCCTGTCACGCATGGGGTCGCGGGTTCGAGTCCCGTCCAGACCGCTAAAATTGGGAAAAGGTTTTCAGAGATGAAAACCTTTTTTGCCCAAAATAAGTATCTAAGATTAGTTGTGTTGTTTCGCTACGACTTTGTAACTCGTAGCACGGTTTAGTAGTTAGACCAATGAAAAGCTTTCTCGTTTTACAACGAGATGGCTTTTTTGCTTTATACACTTTTGTTTTTTGTAATCTCTTGAAAATTTGTATATTGCTTTACTTTTAGTAGAAAAAATCAACCAAACAAATTATCACAATGAAACAACTATTACTTTTAGTCACTCTAGCTTTTATTATTTTACCAAATATTTCTTATTCTCAATCCACATGTGGCGGTACATTTACCGATCCTGGAGGACCAAATGCTAATTATTCTAACAATGCTAATGTTACAACGACTATATGTCCATCAAATGCTGGAGAAGTAGTTACTGTCACTTTTGCCTCATTTGCTTTAGAAACTAATTTAGATTTATTGAAGGTGTATAATGGGTCAAGTTCAACTGCACCATTAATAGCAACCTTAACAGGAACTGTAATACCACAAGCAATTACTTCTACTGATGTAACAGGTTGTTTAACTTTTGTGTTTACTTCAGATTCAACTGTTACTGATTCGGGATGGAATTCTAACGTAAGTTGTGGTCCATTTGTAAATCCTAATTGTACTCCTCCAACTTCATTATTAGTGACAGATATTACACTTAATTCTGCAACTTTATCTTGGAATCAAACAACACAATCATCTATTTACATAGTACCTGCTGGATTTCCAGCGCCAACAAATATAACTAGTGGAACACCTGCTTCAAGTTCATATGAAATTACAGGTTTGAACTGTGGAACTCAATATGATGTTTATATTAGAAATGAATGTAGTTTAGCTAGTTCCAGTAATTGGGTTCAAACTACTTTTGCAACTACATACTGTGCACCACAACCAGGACAGCCAATAAGTTTATCACAGTGTTCAGATATCGGTCAAGCCTGTTTTGATTTAACACAAAATAATATATATATATTAGCGAATTTAAATCCTACAGATTATACGATTTCGTATCATGAAACTCAAACGGATGCCAATATTGGAACAAATGCGTTGCCGTCAACTTATTGTAATCTTGCTAATCCGCAAGTTATTTATGCTCGATTGGTCAATAATATTAACCAAGAGTTTCAGATTTTCCCTTTTGAAATAATTGCAGAAACTGTTTCAAATTCTATTGCACAGCTTGCCAATATGGAAGAATGTGATGTTGACGGGAATGGTGTAATCACTTTTAATTTCACAACGAATGCAGCTCAAATCAACACGAACAATACACTAACGTATTATTCTAGTTTAGTTGATGCTCAGAATGAGACAAATCCTTCCTTTACGCCTTCAAGTGTTGTAGTTAATGTTCAACCAAATCCAGTTCTGTTTTACATCAGAGAAACGGTACCGAACGATTGTGATAATATTTATAGTTTTCAGGTTAGAGCGTATGCAAACTGTAATATTGCCTCGACTTGTTCGGGAGCAAATTCGTTGTGTAATTCTCTTGGAGTTCCTTTTCAAAATACTATCAATGCTGGCTCAACAGGACAAGCGGGTTGTTTGGGGACAACTCCTAATCAAACTTGGTTTTATTTGCCTATAAGTGGTGCAGGAAATATAAATTTACAAATAACACAAACGTCTGTAAATGCCGGACTTTCTGATGTAGATTATGTAGTATATGGTCCATTTTCTTCCTTATCGAACGCCTGTAGTCAAGTATCACCTAACACTATTGTTAGTTGTAGTTATTCTGCTGCTGCAGTTGAATATCCTGTAATTCCCAATACGCAACCTGGACAATATTATTTATTGATGGTTACTAATTTTAGTAATCAATCAGGTTTGATTACAATTACAGAACTTTCAAATTCTATTGGCGCTATTGATTGTTCGGGTTTACGATTGAATGCTTTTTTAGACACAAATAACAATGGGACAAAAGAAGCTGGAGAACCAAACTTTCCTTTAGGTCAATTTACTTATGAAGTGAATAATAATGGTAATGTTCATAACATTATTTCGCCTACTGGAGTTTATAATATATATGATACCAATGCTTCTAATTCTTATGATTTAAGCTATGTTATTGATGCAAATTATGCTACTTCTTATGGTATTACTACTTCATCATATAGTAACGTACAAGTAGTTATTGGTGCGGGTATGCAAATATACAATTTCCCGATTACCGTTACTCAACCATACAACGATTTGGCAGTGTATATTGTTCCTGTTAATGCTCCAAGACCAGCATTTACCTATCAAAATAAAATTATATATACCAATTTTGGTAATCAAACAATAGCTTCGGGAACGGTGACTTTTACTAAAGATGCCGCGGTAACTATTACTGCCAACTCTCAAATAGGAACAACAACAACGGCCAACGGATTTACGTATAATTTCACCAATTTATTGCCTTTTGAAACTAGAGAGATGATTGTGACCATGCAAGTGCCAAATATGCCAACTGTTGCACTCGGAAATTTATTGACTAATAGCGCTTCAATAGAACCAATATCGGGTGATGTTGTACCGGTAAACAATACTTCATCTTGTTCTCAAATTATAATTGGTTCTTATGATCCAAATGATAAAATGGAGTCGCATGGCGAAAAGATATTGCATTCTTCTTTTACTTCAAATGATTATTTGTATTATACCATTCGTTTCGAAAATACAGGCACAGCCAGCGCTATCAATGTAAGAATTAATGATGTTTTAGATTCAAAATTGGATCCGAATTCAGTGAGAATGGTGAGTTCTAGTCATGCCTATGTGATGGACAGAGTGGATAATACTATTAATTGGAAATTTGATAATATACAATTACCGCCTTCTGTTACAGAAACTTCTATTGGGAAAGGATATGTCATGTTTAGAGTGAAACCAAAAACGGGTTACGCTGTGGGTGATATTATCCCAAATACCTCATCAATTTATTTTGATTTTAATCCAGCAATTATAACAAATACTTTCAATACTGAGTTTGTTCAACAGCTAGGTATAAATGATTTTGAAAATGGTGATTTTGTTTTTTATCCAAATCCTGTATCTGATAATATCACTATTTCGGTGAAAAATAATGGTTTGATTACCACTATTGCGGTTTATGATGTTCTTGGAAAACTGATAGTTTCTGAAAAATCAACGGGTGCTTTATCAACTCAAATGTTGGATTTGTCCTCGGTTTCAAAAGGAGTTTATCTTCTTGAGGTTATTTCGGATAGCAATTTGAAAGTGGTTAAGAAATTTGTAAAAAAATAAATTTTTAGAATTTACAATGGTAAAGCTTTCATCCTGAAACTTCGGGAATGGGAGCTTTTCTTTTTTGATTAAAGAACAGATGTAGTAAATATAATTTCTTATTTTTGAAAACAATAATTAAACGAATTCTTTGATGAAAAAGGTTTTTCATAGTGTTGCCTTTATGTTATTGTTACTTTTATCAATTTTTGGTTTCGGACAAGAAAAAGTTTCAAATGATCCAGATTTTCTATTAAAAGAAACATTGTACAAAAAGTATAAGAAAGAAATACAAGCATATGATAAAAAAGAGTTTGAAGATTTGTTTTTTGAATATTTCCAAAAGCATAATGATAAGAATTTGACATTGACCAAAGAAGAATATTATACTTATACTATCAAAATAGCTGCTTATTCCGAGAGATTAGGACTTTTGTATAAAGAACAAAAAGAAGATTCACAGCGAACTAAACAAGTATGGTTTGATAAACGATATTCAGATTATTTAGTATTTAAAAAGCAATAATTTTGAAAAAACTTTTAACCCTATTTGTTGTTTTACTTTTACAATCTTGTCAATACTTTGAGAAGAAAGTTCCTTCTGAACAAGAATTGTTAGAGAAAGGGATGAAGGAAATCAATTGGAAAGAAGTAGATGAATATCCATCGGTGGTGGATTGTGAAAAGCTGACAGATAAAGAACTACAGAAACAATGTTTTTTTGATTTTTTAACAACAACTATTCAAGAGAAGTTGGCTGTAGATACACTCTCTAACATGTTTCCTCAACTGGATACAATTGAAGTGAAAGTTACTGTTTTCCCTAATGCTATGCTGCAATTTGAACCTCAATTTCCAAAGGATTCTGTGGCGTATGATACTATAAAGATTGATAGTATTCTTCATGCTCGATTGGTGGATTTTCCTAAAGTGAATCCTGCTATTAAACGAGGTATTCCTGTAAAAACTCAGTTTGTGTTGCCTGTTATTATTAAGCAGGAGTAGTTACTTCTTAAACGTTCTCCCTTTCCAAGAAAAACTTCCAAATAAAGAGTAAATCCCAACCAAACTACTGTAGAAAGGGTAAAGCAAACTCGAAGCCAAAGGCAACAACCATTTTCCTTTCAGCAAGTACTTGTTGGCTTTATAAAGCAAGGCGTAATCAACGCTATATTTAACTAAAAATAAGACGAGAAGTATTTTCCAATTATAACAACTACAAACCACAAACCATAAACCAACAACCAAACTCAGGTTCATAAACAATACTGCTACAGCCAAGAATTTGGCATAATTGCTTTTGTAACTACCCGTTTTACTTGCCCAACGAACACGTTGCATGAAGAGTTGGAACAAATCGTTTTCGGGTTTTGTTTTTACAATGGTTTCGGTATTTTTTATATAATGCACTTTTTCTGTTCCAAAGTCTGGAGATTGCACTGCTTTTTGTAATAGGAAAACATCGTCGCCACTTGCCATTTTGTTGTTTCCATTGAAACCATCAAGTTGGCGGAATAGTTTTTTGGTATAGGCAAAATTAGCGCCATTGCACATAAAAGGTTTTCCAATGCCAAAACTGCCAATGGTTGTTCCTTGCAAACTCAGCAAGTCGAGTTGTTGAAACTGATGGAACCAGTTGTTTTTGGTTTTATACACAACTGCTCCAACGATCATTTCAACTTCATTATTTTGGATGTAATTATCAATGGTTAGCAACCAGTTTTTATTGACTGTGCAATCGGCATCGGTGGTGATAATCCAGTCGTGTTTAGCAATGGGCATGGCTCTGCCGATAGCATCTTTTTTGGGAGAATTGGACAAGCGAAGATTTTCCAAAAGCGTTGTATCAAGGTATTCATGTTCCAATCGCCAACGAATGCAAACTCGCTCTGAACTATCCGTAGAGAAATCATCAACCAATATGACTTCGATTAATTTATAAGGATAATTAAGTTTTGAAAAGGATTGTAAAAGTTTGGGTAAATTTTTTTCTTCGTTTCGAAAAGGAATGATGATGGTGAATGCTGTTTTTGGAGAAACATTAGTTCTCTTAAACGATTTTACTTTATCATAACCCAAAATTAATTGGATAATGAAAACGCTATAGATTACTAAAATCAAGCAAAGAGTAATTGTAATTAGTTCCATTTTGGTTTAAATTTTAAGACAAAATAACTTCCGATAACAACTGGCAATACAACGTTCAAAAACCACATTAGTGTAGAAATGAAAACTACAATCCATTCATTAACATCTAATTTTCCGAAGAAAAAAACAGCGACACTTCCTTTTACGGCAAAGTCCAAAAACTGAAAACTCGGTAAAGACGAAGCCAAAAAATAAACCGTTGCAATGGTTGCCATCATCGTTAGATAGGGTAAATCTACATCAAAAGCCAGAAATAAAAAATAGTATTGATGCGAAAAAACCAAGTAGCGCGCTAGAGCAAGTATATTATTTTTGGCGTGAATTTCTTTCGGGATTTCATTTAATTTTATAAAAAGCTTTTCAATGGAATAGCCTTTTATTTTTATCGATTTAGTAAAAAAAGAAATAGCCCAAATAATTAGAAAAGCTACTATTAAAGTAATGGCATAGTTTTCATATCCAAGAAGAAACAAGCCAATAGTCCCAAAAACAATGGTCAATAGCATTTGAATTCCGTTGCAAATTAGATTTAAGAAAATGATTTTTTTGGTTTTCTTTTTGTCAAAATACAATGCTTTTCCGGCGTATTCACCTAAACCGTTTGGTGTAAAAATTCCAGCGGTTAATGCACCAAGCACTTGTTTTGTAGACTCGCCAATGGTTATTGGTTTTATAAAACGAACTAGATTTTGCCACTTCAGAATTTCCAAATACCGATTGGCAACACTAAAGGAAAGCAGAAATAGAATTCCCCAAAAATTAGCTTTTTCTTTTACTAAAACTGTGAACTTTTTCCAATCCAATTGGTCGTTATGGGCTAATTGATCATAGATAAAATAAAATGCACCAGATACAATCAAAAGTTTGACCAGAAAAACGACGAATTGCTTAGCTTTGTGAGGAATTGAAATCATTGTTGCAAAGAAACAAAACTTTGAACTTGAAACTCGAAACCTGAAACAAAAAACTTTTGGCAAACGAACGCATCATATTAGGAATTGACCCAGGTACAACCATTATGGGTTTTGGATTAATTAAAGTAGTCAACAAAAAAATGGAATTTATTCAGTTGAACGAATTGCAACTATCCAAATATGACAATCATTACCAACGATTAAAACTCATTTTCGAAAGAACCATCGAACTCATTGATACCCATCATCCAGATGAAATTGCGATTGAAGCACCGTTTTTCGGAAAGAATGTGCAATCGATGTTGAAACTCGGAAGAGCGCAAGGAGTTGCAATGGCAGCTGGACTTTCACGAGACATTCCAATTACTGAATATGAACCTAAGAAAATAAAAATGGCAATTACCGGAAACGGAAATGCCAGTAAAGAGCAAGTTGCCAAAATGCTACAACAACTTCTTGGTTTAAAAACATTACCAAAAAATCTCGATTCTACTGATGGTTTGGCAGCTGCGGTATGTCATTTTTTCAATTCAGGGAAAACCGTTGGAGAAAAAAGTTATACGGGTTGGGATGCTTTTGTGAAGCAAAATGAAGAAAGAGTAAAGAAGTAATGTCAGGCATCTATATTCATATTCCTTTTTGCAAACAAGCTTGTCATTATTGTGACTTTCATTTTTCGACTTCAATGAAAAAGAAAGACGAAATGGTTTTGGCTTTAGCCAAAGAAATTGGTTTGCGAAAAGACGAGTTCCAAGATGAAGTTGTTGAGACAATTTATTTTGGTGGTGGAACGCCTTCGATATTGCAGATTGCTGATATTAGATTTTTGATTGATGAAGTATATCGAAATTATAAAGTCATCGAAAATCCCGAAATTACCATTGAAGCCAATCCTGATGATTTAACAGAGGAACGAATTATCGAATTATCACTCGAGTGGCAAAGCCCGAACAGAGCGAAGCTAAATAACCGAATTAACAGATTAAGCATAGGAATTCAATCATTTTTTGAAGATGATTTGAAGATGATGAATCGTGCTCATAATGTGGATGAAGCCAAAAAATGCCTAGAAATTGCAACGAAGTATTTTGATAATATTTCTATTGATTTGATATATGGTATGCCCAATATGAGTAATGAGAAATGGTTGCAAAACATTGAAACTGCTTTGTCCTTTAATGTGCCACACATTTCGAGTTATGCTTTGACAGTGGAACCCAAAACGGCTTTGCATTCTTATATTAAAAAAGGAATTATTCCTCAACTTGACGATGACAAAGCGCAAAAACACTTTCATTTATTAGTCGAAAAATTGGAAGAAAATGGCTTTATCCATTATGAATTGTCCAATTTTGGGAAAGAGAATTATTTTTCTAAAAACAATTCGAGTTATTGGTTGGGTAAAAAATACATTGGCATTGGTCCATCGGCACACAGTTATGATGGAATTTCAAGAAGTTGGAATGTGTCAAATAATTCTATTTATTTGAAATCAATTCTGGAAAATCAATTGCCTTCAGAAAGCGAAACGTTATCAAAAACGGATCGATATAATGAGTATGTAATGACAGGTTTGCGAACGATTTGGGGCATTTCTCTGGAAAGAATTGAAAACGAATTTGGGAAAATCTATTTTGATTATTTGAACCAACAAGCGGAGAAATATATCGAAGATCATTTGCTTTTTGTAGATGACAACATTTTACGAACTACCAAAAGTGGTAAGTTTTTGAGTGATGGAATTGCTTCCGACTTATTTTTATTAAATTTGGAATGAAATTGGAACGCTGACAAAACGGATGCAAGCAATGCTGATAAAATCTGTTAAACTCCGCGTTAGAATATCCTTAAACTCCGCGTTCAATTATGCTAGCAATAATCAACAATAAATATCAGATAGACTTATCAAAACCTCTTGATATTTCCATTCCATTATCCAACACAGATGAAAATCCAATTGCGTGGTATTTAGAAAGACCAGTAATTGAACCGGTGAAATTTGGTGATTGGGTTGGAAAAGTTTCTGAAGGAAGTTCAACCAATTTTAACAATATTTTTTTTAATCCACATGGTCATGGAACTCATACAGAATGTTTGGGTCATATTACTCGAGATTTTTACAGCATCAATCAATGTTTGAAGCAGTTTTTCTTTACTGCCGAATTGATTTCAATTGAAACTGAGAATATAAATGGAGATTTAATTATCACAAAAGAACAAATCGAAACAGTTTTAAACGGTAAAACTCCTGAAGCAATCATTATCCGAACAGTACCAAATTTAGAAAGTAAAAAACATAAAAACTATTCCAAAACTAATCCTCCATATCTTTCAGAAGAAGCGGCAATTTTTATTCGCGAAATAGGAATTCAACATTTATTAATTGATTTGCCAAGCGTGGATAGGGAAGAAGACGAAGGAAAATTATTGGCACATAAAGCTTTTTGGAATGTAAAAGATGTCAATAATCTTAATGTCGATGCGCGTTTGGATTGTACGATTACAGAAATGATTTATGTTTCAGATGAAATTCTAGATGGAAGTTATATGCTGAATTTACAAATCGCTTCTTTCGAAAATGATGCTTCGCCAAGTAAACCAATATTGTATAAAATATGATTATGGTTTCAACAGATAAATCAAAACTTGATGTATCATTCATTCAAAACTTTTTGAAAGATGTATATTGGGCTGCAGGAAGAACGATAGAAGAAGTACAAACCACGATTGATGCTTCATTTTGCTTTGGAATATATTTGGATAACAAACAAATTGGTTTTGCTCGAGTTATAACTGATTATGTTGTTTTTGCTTATTTGATGGATGTTTTTATTGATAAAAATCATCGTGGCAAAGGTTATTCATCTATTTTGATTGAAGCTATGATGAATGAACCTCAATTACAACAAGTAAAAATTTGGAGATTGGCAACTTCTGATGCTCATTTTTTATATGAAAAATTTGGATTCACACTTTTGGCATATCCAGAGAAAATGATGGAAAAAGTAATTAAACAATGAACATTCAACAGCTATATGAATTTTGCCTTTCTAAAAAAGGAGTTACGGAACATTTTCCTTTTGATAAAGATACTTTAGTGTTTAAAGTTGGTGGGAAAATGTTTTGTTTGGCTTCATTGAAAGACTGGGAAAGTGGCAACCCAACGATTAATGTTAAGTGCGATCCAGCATATGCACTAGAACTTCGTGATAAATATGAAAGCGTCACTCCAGGTTTTCATTCCAATAAAAAACATTGGAATACAGTTTTTGTCAACAAAGAAATTGAGGATAAAAAAATGTTACACTTCATCAATCATTCCTATGAATTGGTTGTGGCTGGTTTACCAAAAAAGCTGCGAGATGCTATAAATGAATTAAAAAATTAGATTTTATTAAGTGAAATTATAAAATTCAAAAACCGATTGATAAAAATTCAGTCGGTTTTTTTTATTGTGTTTGTGTAACATAAGATACTTTCTATATCTAGTAGGTGTTGTAATTTTATACTGTTAAAATCAAATATCATGACAACAACAGTAGTTATAGGAGGAAGTTTTGCTGGAATGACAGCAGCACTCGAGATCAAAAGAAAAGGGAAAAATGAACATAAAGTAATATTGATTGATAAATCACCTTTGTTTTTATTCATTCCGTCATTAATTTGGGTTCCATTTGGAAGAAGAGATATAAAAGATATTTCCTTTAAAAAAGAAGAAATTCTAACCAAAAAAGGAGTTGATTTTGTTCATGCCGAAGCCTTGTCTGTTGACACAGAAACACAGATTGTAAAAACAGACAAAGGAGATTATAAATACGATAACTTAGTCGTGGCAACTGGGCCAAAAGTAAACTTTAATGTTGCGCCAGGAGTTGCAGAATATTCACATTATGTTGGAACTCCAAACGGTGCAATGAAATTGAGAAGCGCATTAGAAGAATTCAAGAAAAATCCTGGACCAATTGTTATTGGAGCAACCCAAAATGCAGGTTGTATGGGTGCAGCTTATGAATTTTTATTTAATGTTGAAAAATGGCTTCGTGAACAAAAAATTCGTAAAAAAGTAGATTTATATTGGATAACTCCAGAAGATTATTTGGGACATTTCGGAATTGACGGAATGCCAATGGGAGAAACAATGCTCAAAACATTTATGAAAATGTTTAATATTCATTACAGAACACAAGTAGGTGTAAAAGAAGTAACTGCTGATAGTGTTATTCTTTCAACAGGTGAAGTTCTTAAAAGCAGTTTAACGCAATTAATGCCACCATTTATCGGAGTTGATTTTGTGCAAAATTCACCATCATTAACACCAACAGCCAATGGTTATATTCCAGTAGAAGACAGTTACCAACACAAACAACTTAAAAACGTTTTTGCAGCAGGAATTGCTGTTCAGGTTGATTTGCCTTTTACTTGCAAAAATATTCCGTTTGCAGCACCAAAAACAGGCTATCCATCAGATGAAACAGGTAAAATTGTAGCCGAAAATATTATTAGAATTGCCAAAGGAAGAACCGATTTAAAACGAAAAGCTTGGGGTGAAATTCCTGGATTGTGTATCATGGATGCCGGAAAAAAAGAAGTGCTTATTTTCTCTAATCATCTATTCAAACCAAGAACTTTTGCGATAATGATTCCAAATGTGATTTATGATTTTAACAAAGTGCTTTTAGAAAAGTACTTCATATGGAAAAGTAAAAAAGGATACGCTTTCTTGCCTTAAGTTTTGATAAAACCCTGTCAAAGTTTCAAACTCTGACAAGGTTTATTTTTACATTGACTTCTTCTGCTTTTCTAAAAATCCATCGGCTTGAAGTTTCAGCAATTCGATGGCGCCTTTTTTCTTGTAGTTGTATAATTCCTTATCATCTCTGATGTCAGCATAGACTTTATCATAAATTGCTGCATCAGTTTTCTTTTGTAATTCGCTTTGATAACGGTTTTGTTCGATTACATTTTTAACACCCATTTCTTTATCTTCTTGTTTCAAATCATATTCACCTTTTGGCGATAATAATTTGGCGATAATTGGCGAAGTTTCTATGGCTAAAAACAATAGCATAATAAATAATGATGGTAACCAAGGCAGTTTGTTTAAGGCATTTATCCGAGCCATTAAACCATCAAAACTGTCAATGATAGGTTGAGTTTCGGTTACTTTTTTGTCTAAATCTGCTTGAAGTGTTTTGGCTCTTGCTTCTTTCTCAGCAATGATTTTTGAGTTGGTAATTTTCAACGAATCCAATTGTTTCGCAGCTAAATCATGAGCAAATCTTTTCTCTTTATAAATTGGTCCTTTCCCCAATTTTTTGGTTCCTGCACTTCCTTCGGCTTCGGTGATATAAGAATTGTATAGCGATGAAACTTCTTTTTCTTTAGTAGAAATAGATGATTTCAAACTGTCGATTTCCGCTTTGTTTTTATCGACATCAGTTTTGAAATAATTGGCAACTTGATTTTTATTGGCAATAGCCAATTCGTTTTTTTCTTTTAGTAAAACTGTATTGATTTCTTTTTCAAAAATTTTGATTTCTAATGGTTTTGAAATTACAATTGCAATAATAATTGCCAATACAATTCGAGGCGAAGCTTGGATAAATTCGTCTAAAAAACTATCTCTTTTTTTGATGGTAGAAACTATAAATCTATCGAGATTGAAAATTAAAAATCCCCAAATTAGTCCAAAGAAAACAGCCGTATATATGTTGTCAAAAACCGTAAAAAGCGCATAACTACTAGCAATAAATGCCATAACTGCGGTGAAGAATACTGTGGCTCCAATGCCAGCATATTTGTTTTGTTCGCCGTTGGAACAAGAGTTCACAATGTCACTATCGACACCAGAACATAGGAGGAAAAAACGTTTTAACATGATTGATTGATTTTTTGATTTGATGATTAATACAAATATAACGCCAAAAGTTATAGCTTATTGTAACGTGTTGATATTTAACAAAAAAACCCGCTTGATTAGAGCGAATTTATTTAACGTCTATCTCTGAAATAAGCACTCCACTTTCATAGTATTTTAATTTTATTAATTTTCCTGATTCGTTATACATTTTCCATTCATCAAAATAAAACCAATGTGCTTCTTTAGCATTGGTTTCTAATTTAGTGTTTCCTTCGAGGCCAATTTTCCCATTTTCATGGAAAAAAGTAACATGACAAATCACAGCTCTATACTTTTCTATTTTGTATAATTTTTTATTCTTAAAAGTTTTCCAAGTTTTTACTTCTTCTCCTTTTTTGTATTTTTCTACGTGTTTGTATATGTCATTGTTTGTAGTGTCAATTAAAACCCATTTTCCTTCTTTTTTTCCATTAATTGTTCTGTTGGTTTTGCAACTGCTAAGGAAGAAAAAAATAAAAAGAGATGATAAAAGGATAAGTCGTTGTAAATTCATTTTGAGCTATTGATAAAAAAAATCCGTTTATTTTAAACGGATTTTTTAAAGGTTTATTACATTTTTATTTACTCAACTCCACAAAATATTTATAAAACAAAGGAATAGTTTCGATACCTTTTAGGTAATTAAAAATTCCGAAATGTTCGTTTGGTGAGTGAATAGCATCGCTGTCTAAGCCAAATCCCATCAGAATTGTTTTTGATTTTAATTCTTTTTCAAACAACGCTACAATAGGAATACTTCCACCAGAACGAACAGGAATAGCAGGAACACCAAAGGTTTCGGTATACGCTTTATTTGCTGCTTTGTAGCCAATGCTGTCGATTGGTGTTACATAACCTTGTCCACCATGATGTGGCGTTACTTTCACTTTTACCGATTTTGGCGCAATACTTTCAAAATGATTTTTGAATAATTCAGTGATTTCTTCCCAATCTTGATTTGGCACCAATCGCATTGAAATTTTAGCAAAAGCTTTACTTGCAATCACAGTTTTTGCACCTTCGCCAGTATAACCGCCCCAAATTCCATTTACATCCAATGTTGGACGAATGGAGTTCCTTTCGTTGGTTACATAACCCGTTTCTCCATAAATATCGGCAATGTCTAATGCTTTTTTATAATTGTCTAAATTGAAAGGTGCTTTGGCCATTTCTGCTCTTTCGGCAGCAGTCAATTCTTCTACTTTATCATAAAATCCTGGAATGGTAATGTGATTATTTTCATCATGAAGCGATGCAATCATTTTGGTCAACACATTGATAGGATTGGCAACGGCACCACCATATAATCCTGAGTGTAAATCACGATTTGGACCTGTAACTTCTACTTCTACATAACTTAAACCACGTAAACCTGTTGTAATTGATGGTTGTTGATTTGAAATCATTCCGGTGTCAGAAATTAAGATAACGTCACAAGATAATTTCTCTTGATTGCGTTCTACAAACCAACTCAAACTTTTGGAACCAACTTCTTCTTCACCTTCAATCATGAATTTCACATTACAAGGTAAACAATTGTTAGCAATCATATATTCAAATGCTTTGACATGCATGTACATTTGTCCTTTGTCATCGCAGGAACCACGAGCAAAAATGGCACCTTCAGGATGAATTTCGGTAACTTTTATAACAGGTTCAAATGGTGGTGAAGTCCAAAGTTCCATTGGATCTGGCGGTTGCACATCATAATGTCCGTAAACCAAAACGGTTGGTAAATTAGCATCGATGATATGTTCTCCAAAAACGATAGGATAACCTGGTGTTTCACAAATTTCTACGTGTTTGCAACCTGCTTTTTCCAAGCTAGATTTTACAGCATTAGCAGTGTCAATTACATCTTGAGCATAAGCGCTATCGGCACTTACGGAAGGGATTTTAAGAAGTTCAATTAACTCATTAATAAAGCGTTCTTTATTTTGTTGAACGTAATTTTTTATATTGTCCATGGATAAATTTTTGATATGTATCAAAAGTACAAAAATCAGTTGTTATTTTTTTAAATATTTTCCTTTGAAAGTTTGAAGTTATGATTATATTTGCAATCACAATTTTTGCGGGTATGGTGAAATTGGTAGACATGCCAGACTTAGGATCTGGTGCCGCAAGGCGTGTAGGTTCGAGTCCTATTACCCGCACAGAATAGCTCTAACGAAAGTTAGGGCTTTTTTATTACCTTTTATGCTCTTCCAAAAACTATTCTATTTCACTTGTAGAAAACCTATTTGAGTTAGTTTTTATTTTTATTTTATCCATTATTTTATAGAGAAACTTCCACTTAAGTTTTTTATCTAGTAAAAATTGCTGTTTATCGTTTATATTGTAGATTTAATTTACATTATACTACTTTTGATTTGTTGCAATCTACTTAAAAATCATTTTAATGAAAAACAAGTCACTTGGGATATTAATATTATCATTATTAGGTTACTTTTTAATAGTATTATCAATCTTTTTCTTGTACCAAGGAATTAATTCAACACGTGAAGAAGTTACAGAAACTAAAAAAGAACTAGAAAAAGCTAAAAAGAAAATCGAAAAGCTAAGTAATGAATTAGTTGAAAAAAAAGCCTCACCAACAAAAGCGTTAAGTACTGTTTTTCCCAAGTCTGATCAGTTTGCTGCGATGTTAGGCAACAATGTTCCGTTAATTGAAATCACAGATTTAGATTTATCCAATAATAATAGAAAAAGTAAAAAATCAGGTAAGTTATTGACTTATCAATTTCGATTTTACATATTCAACGTTGGGAAGAATTCGCTGAAAGATGTAATTGTTTCTGTTAAAGATATTTACAATGATCCCAGAAAAATTGAAATGAAAAGCCGAACTATCGGTAATGTAGAGGATGAAAGCGTAGCTGTTAATAATTTAGAAATTGGGACATTTGAAAATTTTAATATTAATACCTTAAACTTAAAATCACGACGATTGGTTTATGCCAGCACAATGACTACAGCCTATGGTGAAGATGGCTATATTTTTAATGTAATTGTAGAATGGAAATGTGGATTTTATCAATTTCAGGTCAAGATTAATAAAGTTAATGGCAAGCTCAATTATTTTTATGAGTATTTTGATATTAATGGAAAGTCAATTGATTTCGACAAATTAAAAAATGGCATACTGAAATAAAGTATCCTTTTATAATGACCTGATATTTTTTGGTTGATAATGTGTTTAAATATTATGGTTATCACCTGTAAAACCTTTTTAAAATTGCGATATTTTTACAACACTATCAATTAATTACAGTATTTATTCTACTGAAAGAGAAACCTTATGATAATAGCGTTTTTAGCGTTTTTTGGATTTGTATTACTAGCATTATCAGTTTACCTTCTTTATAAAAATGAGAATAGTGCTGTGCCAGCTTCGAAGTTAAAAGAATTAGACGAAGCAATAAAACAAATTGAAGTACTTCATGCCGAAATTGTGGAAAGAGATAAAGTGGTTGAAGTTGCCGAGCAAAATATCAGAAAATTAAAATCGGCACCAATAGGTTTAACAACAGGGCAAAATTTACCAATTATTGAAATTGTCAATAATGATTTAAGCGAAGACACTGCCATGGATGAAGGTGATAAAAAAGTCCATAGATTAATGTATCATCATCAAATTCGATTTTCGTTGTTAAATGCTGGTAAAAGCTCTTTAAAAGATGTTATTTTTTCCATAAAAGATGATTACAATAGTAATAAAGAAAAGAATAAAAAATCGAAAGCAAAGGTAAGTGTTGACTATCTGGGTAAAAAAGTAGATAACGAAGAAATAGGTGCTTATCAAAATATTGAGGTAAATGTTCTGAATTTAAAATCAAAAAAATTGCTTTACACCAGTAATTTACCTGGTAGTTTTGGTATTGGAAATTATCAATATCACATTATTGTTGAATGGAGTCAGGGTTTCTACCAAATGTTTTTAAAAATAGAAGAACTTGACGGGAAATTAAAATACCATTATTCGTTTTATGATGTTCATGGGCATGCTATAGATTTCTCTAATTTAGAAAAGAGTATTACAGATTAAAAAAAATGCCTCTCGTTGGAGAAGCATTTCTAACTTATTTTCCGGTCGCAATCCAGTTATTAATTTTCTTTTCTAATAATGCCAACGGCATAACTCCTGATTCTAAAACTTTTTGGTGAAAAATTTTGATGTCAAATTTGTTTCCCATTTTGTCTTGCGCTTTTTGACGCAACTCCACTATTTTTAACTGACCAATTTTGTATGATAATGCTTGTCCTGGCCATGCCATGTAACGCTCAATTTCAGCAATAATACTTGACTCGCTTTCAGCTTCATTTTCTAATGAATATTTAATAGCCTGTTCGCGTGTCCAACCTTTTGAATGTATTCCAGTATCCACAACCAATCGAATAGCACGATGAATTTCATTGCCCAACATTCCAAAATACTGATAAGGATCAGTATATAATCCTAAATCTTTCCCTAAACTTTCGGTATATAATGCCCAACCTTCACCATAAGCGCCAAACCAATTGTATTTTCTAAAATTGGGTAAAGCGGCATTTTCTTGTTGCAACGAAATTTGGAAATGATGACCAGGAATAGCTTCATGCAAAAACAAATCTTCATCACCATAATAATTATATTGTGTAACATCAGGAATAGGAACGTAGAAAGTTCCTGGTCTTGTGCCGTCTGCTGATCCTTGAACATATTCTGCACTAGCAGTTTTTTCCCTAAATGCTTCCGTTCTTTTTATAATGAAAGGAGTTTTTGGTTGTAATGAAAAAAACTTGTCCACATTAGGTTTTATAATTTCGTGAATTTTTTCAAAATTAGCTAGGACTTCTTCTGGTTTTTTAAAAGGCATTAACTCTTTTTTATTTCTTACATGATCAAAAAATTCAGTTATAGATCCTTTAAAACCTACTTGGTCTTTTACCTTTTCCATCTCAGCTCTAATTCGAGCAACTTCTTTCAATCCTAATTGGTGAATTTCATCCGGAGTTTTGCCGGTTGTAGTTTGTTGTTTTACATATATTTTATATAAATCATTTCCTCCTTTTATACTTCCGATGCCACTTGTTGTTCTGCTTGCAGGAAGATATTCGGTCTTCATAAAGCTTATAAATTTCTGAAATTGTGGAATGAGTTTTTCTTCAATGGCTGTTGCATATTGTTTTGAAAATGTATTTTTTCGTTCCGCAGTAAAATCAGCGGGGAATTTTTTACAGCTAGAATAAAACAAATTATCTTCTACTTTTGGAGTAATTATTTCTTCAAATTGTGGAATAATTTTTATGGTCAATGCTTTTGGTAAAACCACTTTTTCTTTTATTCCTTTTTTCATATACACCATAGCTGAATCAATCCAAATTGCATATAAGTCAATTCTTTTCAAGAAATTTTGATAGTCTTTCTCTGTTTTAAAAGGTTGCGCACTTTCAGCACTTGCAAACTGACCCATCGTTAAATGTGTTCCATCAAACTGGTGAATAGGCATTAAGTTTGTATTTTGCTCTAATAATGAAATCCCAATTTCAGATTCCCATTTTATGATGTCATAACTGATCTTTTCTTCAACGCTAAGTTGTGTGGTATCAATACTTTTTAAATCGGTTATATATTTTTCAAAAAAGGTTTTTCTCTTTTCTCGGTAGGAGTCAGTCATCTCAAAAACTAGTTGGTCGTTGTATTTTTCTTGACCGTTTAGCGTAGCTTCCAATGGGCTTAATTCATTTTTACCATCAAAATAAGAATCGGTGAGTGCTTTGAAATCTTGTGCTTTTTTTTCTGATTTACAGTTAATGAAAAGCAATGATAAAAAAATCATCATTGAAAATGGGATTACTTTTTTCATATATAAATTTGTTTTAGAGTTGTAAAGCTATACTATTTTTTGAACTATTAAATATAAATTGATAATTATCCATGATATACTCTCGATGCCATAATCTTTCCTTCTTTGATTTCTAATACTTCGGCCACGAGCATTTCATCTTCATTTGCTACTGTTCGAATGTATTCCATAAAAACCCTATCAGCATTGGATGTTAACGAGGTTACTTTATAATGTAATGTTGGCAAACGATCAAAAGCATCTTGCCACCACGAACGCAAAGCGTCTTTCCCAATTACTAAACCATTAGTTTCGGGATGACGAATTTTTAATTTGGGACTAAAATGTTTTGCTTCATCATCGTATAATGACAACAATTTTTCAAGATTATGAGCATTGAACGCTTCAAACCAAAGATGAGCAATTGATAAATTTTTTTCTGTTGACATAGTTTTTTAAATAAAAAATCCTCGCGTTCAAACAAACTTGAGGATTTAATGATTGTAAATATATTGTTTTTTATACGTTTTTCAAATTGATGATTTCTTGCTCGGTTAAGAAACGCCAATTACCACGTGGTAAATTCTTTTTGGTTAAACCAGCAAAAGCAACGCGGTCAATTTTTATAACATCATATTTAAAACTTTCAAATATTGAACGAACAACTTTCACGTTTGGAGTTCTTAATTTCAAGCCAATTTCAGTCTTAGGTTCACCTTCAACATAGGATATTTCATCTACATAAAGCTTGTGTCCATCTAATGTTACACCATTTGAAATTTTTTCTAAATCTTCAAATTTCAAATTTTTATCTAATGAAACTTGATAGATTTTTGCAGATTTTTGATTAGGTAAACTGAATTTTCTAACCATATCAGTATCGTTAGTAAACAACAATAAACCAGTTGTGTTTTTATCCATTCTGCCAATAGGCTGGATGTTTGCTTTGGTGGCACCACGAACTAATTCCAACACATTTCTATGATCAGCATCGTCTTCATTTGAAGTGGTGAAGTTTTTAGGTTTGTTCAAAACGATGTATTCTTTGCGCTCTGGTGTTAAAACGGAACCATCAAAATTTACCACATCACCAGGTTTCACTTTGTATCCCATTTCAGTAATTACCACATTATTCACTTTCACATTTCCTGATTGGATGTAGATATCAGCATCACGACGAGAACAAACACCCGAGTTTGAAATGTATTTATTCAAACGAATATCGTCTGATTTTAATGGTTTTGAAACATTATTTTGTGCTGCCTTTGGTGTTCTTGATACACGACCAGGCGTTGCAGATTTCTTTTTATCTGTTGCAGACTCTGTAGTTGGTTTCACTTTTTTTGGCCCTTGTGCTCTTTTTGCCATAGCAGGTTTTGGCTTATTAGAACTTGGTCGCGAACTATTTGGTCGTGAACTACTTCTTTTATTGTTGCCTTCCTTGTTATTCATAAATTCTGTATTTACTTCGTCATTTCAGCCATTTTGGCCCTGAATGTGCAAAGATACGTTTTTTAGAAGCTATTTCCAGCTATCGTAAACATTCACGATAAAAATCGGGAGATATCTCCCGAAACATCGGGACTATCTGGCTAAAGATTGTAGCGTTAAAACTTATTTTATGATGACAGTTTCTATAACTTTTTTTCCGTGTAGCAATACACTCGGGTCAATAAGTACAATGCAAAATACACCCGAAACGACAAGAAATTTTAGGATATTGTGTAGTTTTAAGTAATCAAGTTTGGAATTAGATTTCCACAACATTTGTAAAAAGAAAATTAGAATAATCAAACTAATGTAGAAATAAATGTCCATATAACCTACTTCAAAAATTTCAACCAAAAAATAGATTGGGATAATTGTAGAAACCGTTAGAAAAGTGATTATTTTTTTTGAAATATTTTCGCCATACAACACTGAAATGGTTTGGTAATTATTGGCAATATCTCCTTTTATATTTTCTAAATCTTTTATCATTTCTCTAATCAAAAGCAATAAAAAGAGGAAAGTGGCATGAGCAAAAATTTGAGGATACAAGTTTTTGTAATACAATAAGATGGCAAAAAAAGGCAAAACTGCTAGAAACGAAGCGGTCAAATTTCCAACAACCACTATTTTCTTTAGTTTATGAGAGTAAAACCAAATCAAAAAGATATAAACCGAAAAAAACAATACGGCTCTAAAGGAGACAAAAAAAGCTAACAGAAAAACAATAAAGTTAATGCTAAAATAGACTTGAAGCTTCGTTTGTTGTCGCACCAATCGGTCCAATTGTGATTTGTTAGGACGATTAATAAGGTCTTTTTTGCTATCGTAAAAATTATTGATGATATAGCCGGATGCAATAGTTAAACTGGAGGCAATGACAATAATAAAAAGATTGAAATCTAACAGTACATCAAGCGCTCTTTTCTCGGGAGCCAAAATAAAAATAGCAGAAAGATACTGAGCCAGTGCAATTATAGGAATATTGTACCCACGAATAACTGAAAACATACTGAAGATTTTCAGTAGTAACAGTTTGGTTTTTCGGCTTGCCATTTTAGGAAATTAAAATTGGTAAACCACTTCTAATTCATAGTCTTTCAAGGATTTTTTTGCTTTCTCTAAATCTTCAGTGAAACCTAGAATATAACCGCCACCACCAGAACCGCAAAGTTTTAAGTAGTAATCGTTGGTATCAATTCCATGTTGCCAAATTCCATGAAATTGCTCGGGAATCATAGGTTTGAAATTATTCAAAACCACTTTAGATAATTGTTTAGTATTGACAAATAAGGATTTCATGTCGCCACCTAAAAAACTTTCCACACAAGCATCAGTATATTTTATAAACTGCGATTTTAGCATGTTTCGGAAACCTTCTTCTTTAAGTTTTTCCATAAAAATGTTTACCATTGGTGCAGTTTCACCCACAATACCTGAGTCTAATAAAAACACAGCACCTTTTCCAGTGGCACTTTGAGATGGAATTCCGGTTGCTTCAATATTATCTTTTGAATTGATAAGGATTGGAATGCTCAAATAACTATTTAATGGGTCAAGACCCGAACTTTTTCCGTGGAAAAAAGATTCCATTTGAGAAAAAATAGTTTTTAATTGCAATAGTTTTTCACGAGTTAAATTTTCTAAAACTGTGATTTTATCATTGGCGTATTTATCATAAATAGCAGCAACCAAAGCGCCGCTACTACCAACACCATAACCTTGAGGAATACTCGAGTCAAAGTACATACCACGTTCCACATCAGTTTTTAAAACTTCCATATTGAAAGTTACTAATTCGGGTTGGTCGTTTTGTAATTTTTCTAAATAAGTAACAAATCGTTTCAGACTTGCATTGGATTCGATGGCGGCTGAAGAAGGATTTTCATTCACTTTCAAAGCGCCGTTGTAAAAATTGTAGGGAATTGATAAACCTTTAGAATCTTTGATAATTCCGTATTCTCCAAAGAGAAGAATTTTTGAGTAAAATAATGGTCCTTTCATAGATTTTTAATTGCTCCTGTTCCAATAGTGTCACAAATATAGTTACCATTTTGACAATAGCCAACTAATTCGTCCTTAATAAATTGCAATACTGTTTCTCTAACGTTTTCGGGATACAAAACATGTACGTTTGCTCCTGCATCCAATGTAAAGCAAACAGGAATTTTCGTTTCGCTTCTGAATTTCCATATTCTATTGATGATTTCCAATGTATTTGGTTTCATTAGTATAAAATACGGAAGTGATGTCATCATCATAGCATGCAAAGTCAGCGCTTCACTTTCAACAATCGTTATAAACTCTTCCAGATTACCAGTTTCTAAAACAGATTTTATTTTGGATAAGTTTTCGTGTGCTTGCGCAAATCGTTGTGTTGCAAATGGATGATTGTGCATTAAATCATGACCAATAGTACTCGAAACTTGTTTTTCGCCTTTGTCAACTAATAGTATGGTGTCTTGATAATTTTTAAAATTATCATGGAGTTGTAAAGGGAATTCAACTCCAAATAAGTCTGAACTTCCGTTAATTTCTGCATGTTTTCCCCAAACCACAACACTTCCCTTAACACTTCTACACGCACTTCCAGAACCTAATCGTGCTAGGAATGATGCTTTTTGAAAAAAGAATTCTTCAGTCATTTCTGGATTTAGTAGTTTTTCTAAACTCATAATATTCATGGCCAACGCCGCCATTCCTGATGCAGAAGAAGCAATTCCAGAACTATGCGGAAAAGTGTTTTCAGTATCAATAGTGAAATGAAATTCTGTAAGATAGGGACAGTATTTTTCTATTCGCTCAAAAAACTTTTGAATTTTGGGCTTGAAATCTTCTTTTGGTTTACCTTCAAATAGCAAATCAAATGAAAATTTCTCCTTTGTGGCGCCAATTGTAATAGTGCTGTTTTTTTTGGTAAAGGAAAGTTTGGTAATCGTTTTACAGTTATTCAATGTAAAACTAATCGAAGGATTTGCAGGAATTTGATTTTTCTTTTTGCCCCAATATTTTACTAAAGCAATATTACTTGGTGCACTCCATTCAAAATTTTCATTGTCTATGGTGTTAGAAAAATTGGTGAAGACAAAATCCTTTTCGGAAATCATAAGTTTGAAATTTTAAGCAAAGATACTTTTTTTATAAAAAGATTGATAGTTTGTTTAGTATATTTGAATAATATTTAAACATTATAAAAATGCAAAAGATTTTAAGGATAGCCGTCGTTGTTTTTACCTGTGTAGTCATTGGGTATTTATCGGGAATGGTTACTCGAGACAGTATTACCACATGGTATCCAACATTGATAAAACCAGTTTTTAATCCACCTAATTGGATTTTTGGACCAGTTTGGACCATATTATATATCATGATGGGTGTTGCTGGAGGAATGATTTGGAATCGTATCGATACGGATGAGGAAAATGTAAAAAAGGCATTTAAAATTTTTGTTTTCCAGTTAGCTTTAAATGCACTTTGGTCTTATCTATTCTTTGGTTTGCACAATCCATTATTGGCTTTAATCGAAATTATTTTGCTTTGGCTATTGATTTTTGAAACTTATAATCAGTTTAAGAAAATTGATAAAGTGGCCGGAATGTTATTACTTCCTTATTTGGCTTGGGTAAGTTTTGCTACAGTTTTAAATGGAAGTATTTGGTGGTTGAATAGATAGTTAAGAAGTAAGAGATTGGGCCACAATAAATCCACTCGTCCAAGCATTCTGAAAATTAAAACCACCTGTAATAGCATCAATATTTACAATTTCGCCAGCAAAGAAAAGATTTTGATGTAACTTACTTTCCATCGTCTTAAAGTTGATTTCCTTTAAATCAATGCCACCTGCCGTTACAAATTCTTCTTTAAAAGTACTTTTACCATTCACTTGAAATTGTCCATTGGTGAGTTGGTTGCTCAAATCGCTCAGTTGTTTTTTAGTCAAATCTGCCCACTTCACATCCTCCGAAATTCCCGCAGCTAAAACCAAACTTTCCCACAAGCGATTTGGAAATTCAAATGGCGATTTTTTACTCACGGCTTTCTTAGCATGTTCTTGTTTGAGTTCTTTTAAGGTGTCAATGGCTTCTTCAAAAGTGACATCGTTTAACCAATTAACTTCCAAAATAAATTGGTAATTTTTCTCAAAAAGTTCCCGTGCACCCCAAGCCGAAAGTCTCAAAATTCCTGGTCCACTCATTCCCCAATGGGTAATTAATAGAGGTCCAACGGCTTCTAGTTTTGTGCCTTTTACTTTCACTTTGGCGAAAGCCGAAAGTCCCATCAAATCCTTAATTCGAGTATCTTTAATGTTAAAAGTAAATAGGGAAGGAACAGGCGAAACAATAGTATGCCCTATATTTTGAAGTATTTCCCAAATTTTAGGATTGCTACCTGTAGTCATAATTAGTTTTTGACACGAGTACGTTTCATGATTAGTTTCCACTTTCCAATAGGCTGATGCTTTAAAAAGGGATTGCACACTTTGTCCTGTCAAAACTTCTATTTTCAATTTTTTAACAGCAGTCAAAAAGCAGTCAATTATTGTTTGGGAACTATCGGTCGTTGGAAACATTCTGCCGTCTTCTTCTATTTTCAATTCCACACCATGTTTCTCAAACCATTCAATAGTATCGCCAGAACAAAATTGATGAAATGGACCGCGCAATTCTTTTTCGCCACGAGGATAAAACTTCACTAAATCATTGGGCACAAAACAAGCATGAGTCACATTACATCTTCCGCCACCAGAAATTCTAACTTTTTCTAAAACATTTTGTCCACGTTCTAGAATAGCTACTTTCAGTTTTGGATTTTTCTCTACAATATTTATTGCCGTAAAAAAACCTGCCGCACCGCCACCAACGATTATAATATCAAAGTTTGAGTTCATATCCTATCTGGAAAATCAGTAATTATCCCGTCAACGTTAAACGATTTCACAAAGATAATGTCTTCAAGCTCATTAACGGTCCATGTGAAAATTTTAAAATGATTGTTTTTCATTTTTTGACAATTTTCAGAGGTCAATAAATGATAATAGGGATGAATGGAATAGGCTTGAATGAATTTTGCGAAAGCTATGGCGAGTTCTAAATCAGTTTCGGTTAAAACACCAATCCGAATTTCATCATCATGAAACCGAATTTCCTGCAAAGCATTCCAATCGAAACTAGAAATCAAGATTTTGACTTTTGAAAAAATATTTGAATCTATTAAATCTAAAACGCTTTTTACAGCTTCAAACTCTTTGATTTCAACATTAATTTCACACTGATTATTGACCAACTGAAATACATCTTGTAGCGTGGGAATGCCAAATAATTGAAGTTCACTTGCAGAAAAACTGGAAACCAGACCAAAGCCAGAAGTTGTTCTATCTATTGTCTTATCGTGAATGACTACTGGAATATTGTCTTTACTTAAAAAAACGTCTAGTTCAATCATGTCGACACTGAGTTGTAAAGCTTTTTCGAAAGAAGCCAAAGTATTTTCGGCTACATATCCTTTTGCTCCTCGGTGTCCAATTTTTATCATTTATTTAATAAGGCATTTGTACGGCGAATAGCTTCTTCATCTTTATAATCCAACCACGCTTGGCCTTTTCTTTTTCGCATCCAATTATCATAATACCGAATGATAGCAACATTTGCAAATCCTTTCATTAAATTACTTGGTCTGCCAGCTAACGAACGTAAAGTCAATGAA
Organism: Flavobacterium sp. RSB2_4_14; assembly: GCF_051547085.1. Classification (NCBI taxonomy): domain Bacteria; kingdom Pseudomonadati; phylum Bacteroidota; class Flavobacteriia; order Flavobacteriales; family Flavobacteriaceae; genus Flavobacterium; species Flavobacterium sp. RSB2_4_14. The sequence goes on along the minus strand of NZ_JBPTTL010000001.1, from coordinate 142,223 downwards.
AAACCGGGTGTTAGATATTTCATGTAATGCCACCAACCTTCAGGCATATATAGCATTTCACCATGCTTTAAGTTGGTAATATAAGGTTTAACATGTTTTAAAGCAGGGAATTTTTCAAAATCAGGATTTTCAAAGTCTATATCTTCATGGCATAACCAAGAATAGGGAAGACGATACATGTATTTGGTTTCTTTTGGGTCAATTAAAATACATTGTTTTTCGCCTTGAAAATGAAAGTGAAAAAGATTAGGGAAATCAATATCATAATGTATAAAAACTTTTGCGCCTTCACCTCCAAAAAACACTAATGGCAAACTTTTTAATAATCTCGGGCCTAAATCGGGCCATTTCATATCCGCTTTCATGGCCGGAACATCTTTCAATAGATTGTATAAAAAAATACGCAAATCTGTTGGACCTTTTTCAAGTATGTCAATGTACTCAGACATTGTCATCGTAAAATCGGGTTCATTTACTTTTTTAGTATAGTCGGTTTTTCTACTATCATATAACGGAACGGTTTTATCGCCAGCAACTTCTCTAAGAAAATCAAAATTCCATTTCGTAAAAGCAGGCCAATCCTCTATTTGATTAGTAATAACAACAGGTTTTTGAGGTTTATAATAATTTTTTATAAATTCCTCTTTGGTCAGTTTTTCAACGCGCTCAATTTCTATATATTCAAAAGACATAATTTATGTATGTGATTTTTCGTTTTTTCTAAAAGCATTAATTTCTTTCAAGTAACAAAATGCTATAATTTGTATCAATAATTACTTTATCATTTTCAACAATTGCTGTTTTTCCAGAATAAGCATCTTTGACTTGACTTCCATTGGCAAAAATTGTACCTACATTTATTTCTTTTTTTCCTTTTGGTAAATCTAAACCTATCACTACTTCGTCTCTGTAATTATTTTTGGCAAATTTACGTGAAAAAACATAAGGAACAGCACTAATTTCTTTGTGAATTCCAGCACCTATAGCAGGATGATTGTGTCTAAACTGTCCTAATTTTTGCCAATGTAATAATGTTTCTTGTGTTTTTGGATTTGACTTTATGTCTTCCCAATTCATGTTGGAACGTAGCGTGGCATCGCCATTTGTGCCATCAATAACAAGTGAACGATCACTTTCATCTCCATAATAAATTTGAGAAATTCCTGGAGCAAGTAATAATTTTGTTCCGGCTTCAATTCCTTTTTTTCGTTTTCCGTCAAAAGGAGAACCATCATCGTGTGATGAGATGTAATTTAAAACACTAAATCCTTTGAGTTCATTGTGGAGCTTTTTCGAATAATTTGAAAAAATGGTTTCATAGTCTTTTTGAGCATCCCATTTGAATTCAAAATTAATCATGTTGTTAAAACCATTTTCAAAATAATTTACCTTTTTATCAGGAAAATTAAAATCTTGACCAGTGCTAATGCCATAATTATAAACTTCCGCAATGGTATAAAAAGGATTGTCGTCTAGAACTTTTGAAGGATTATTTTTTTTCCATGTAGCAAAAGCAGAGTCACATTGAGTTTTAAAATCGCCCCAAACATCTTCATCAATATGTTTTACTGTATCAGCTCTATAACCATCAATTCCAAATTCAACAATATAATCAGTCAACCATTTGATGATATAATATTTGGGTGCTCTTGGATAACCTGTTCTTTTGAAAAATTCTTCTAGCGAAGCCATTTCTTTATCGTAACGACCTTCTTTTTTCCATTTTTCTGTTAGAAATGTTGGCAATGCAACATTTTCATTACTTTCTGTAATAATATCGGGAAGGTTTTTTACTAAAGTACAAGCAGTAGTATTTTCGTAGTTTTTATAATCACATTGCGGACCAGTTCTTACCCAGTCATTTGGCCAAACAGGATCAATATCGGTAACTGGACCAGTATGATTGATAACACCATCGAGCATAATTCGAATGCCTTTTGCGTGTGCTTTGGTTACTAAATTAGCTAAGTCTTCTTTTGTTCCAAAATTGGGATCCAATGCTGTCCAATCTTTTGTCCAATAGCCATGAAAACCATAGGTTAATCCAGTTCCTTCATCCACTCCATCATGAATTTGTTCTACAATTGGAGTAAGCCAAATAACATTTACACCGAGTTTTTCAAAATAACCATCATCAATTTTTGAAATGATGCCTTTGATATTTCCACCTTCAAAACCACGCAGTTTAGCTGGAGTTTTAGTTCGGTTTAAATAGGTTTGTTTGGTTTCATTACCATCTTTAAATCGATCGGTCATCAAAAAGTATAAGTTCGCACCTTCCCAAACAAAAGGAGTTTTAGCATTTTTTGGTGTCTCTTTCATTTTATTAGTGGAACAGCTTGAACAAAGTAAAGTTAAAAATAATGTTGTTAAAAGAATTCTATTTTTCATTTTGATATTCTATTTTAAGTTCTTGTGTAGTTCCTTTTTTCCAATCAATTGAAATTTGAAGTGGTTCTTGAAAAGTTTTATAAATCATTTCCTGTCCGTTTATAAAAATTCTTTTGGCTTTGATTTTGTGAATGTAAAAGGTAACCGTTTTATCGCTTGCTTGGTAGTTTTTTCCGATTTTAGCATTTAATTTTAACGTTAAAACATTGTTTTTAATATTGCTATTGAAGTTTAAAATTTCAAACGCTCCTTTTTCAAAATTATTTGGAGTTGTACCATCATCATTATAAACTTTTCCATTTGAACTCAAAACCGTTTCATCAAAATAGAAATGCAAGTCAAAATTGTTTAACGAATATTTTAATGTGTTTTGAATGGTTTTTATCATGGGAATAAAACTTCCTCCGCGAACAAAAACTGGAATGTGATTTTCTTCTACAGCAACTGTTGAGGTTGTTCCTGCAAAATGTTTTTCGTTAGTATAAAAATCAAACCAATTGCTGCTTTTTGGGAAATACACTTCGGTTGAAGTTACACCTGCTTTGGTTATTGGTTTAATTAAAAAATCATTTCCCCAAAGGTAACTCTCTTTTTCATTTAATAATTTTTCATTGCTTGGTTCTTCAAAAAATAAAGGTCGCATCAAAGGCGTTCCTTTTTGATTATTCTCGAAAGCTAAAGTGTAATTATAAGGCAACATTTGGTATCGAAGTTCAACTTGTTTTTTGGCTTTTTCTTTGGTGACAATATCTTTATATGCTACTTCCGAAGCTACATCTTCTTGCGCATGCGGACGGAAAATAGGGTTAAAAACACCATATTGTAGCCAACGCAAGTATAATTCATTATCAAAATAATCTCCTGCAAATCCACCTAAATCGGAATGCATGTATGCCATTCCTTGCATACCCATTTGCATAGCAATTTCCATTTGCGATTGCAATCCGCCCCAACTTCTGCTCACATCGCCACTCCAAGGAATCATTCCAAAACGTTGTGAACCCGAATATCCAGAGCGCATTAATATAAAAGGTCTTTGATTTGGAAAATCTTTTTTATATCCATCAGCCACCAATTTTGCCCAATTATGTCCATAAACATTATGCACTTCATCCGCTTTTCCGCCAGCAGTAATTACTTTTGAAGGGAAAACTTCTGGCTCGCCTAAATCGCCCCACATTCCGCCAACACTTTTATGGATTAATCGTTTGTAAATATCCCAAAACCAAACTTTTCCTTCGGGTTTAAAAATATCTACCACACTTGTATTTCCGAAATAAAAATCCCAAGTAGCAGGTTTTCCTGATTTATCCGTAACTAATACTTTTTTGTCAACAGCTTCTTGCCATTTGGATGAACTTGTAAGTATAAAAGGTTCGGTTATTAAAATCGTTTTGACACCTTTTGCATTTAAATCGGCTATCATTTTATCTGGATTTGGGAAGTTATCTTTGTCCCAATCGAGATTCCCCATGGTGCCTTTTATGGTTTTACCAAACCAATATAAATCCAAGATAATAGCATCAACAGGTATTTGACTTTCTTCAAATTTACGAATAGTATTTTCGACTTCTTCTTGTGAATGATATCCAAAACGGCTTGAGAAATTTCCAAAAGTCCAACGCGCAGGCAAAGGTTGTTTTCCTGTTAAGTCAGTATAATTTGAAATCAATTCATTCCATGTATCACCAATAATTACTTGATAAGTTTTTCTGCCAGATATGGTTTCGTAGGCAAGCGTGTTGTCTTTTTTACTGTCTAAATCCAAATAGCCAATTGCCGCATTATCAAAATGAATCGCATACAATTTGGAAGACATCACTATCGGAATACAAAAATTCATTAGTTCGGCTTTGGTTTCATAACCATAATGGGCACGATTGTATAATTTCAAACGATTGCCACGACGGTTCATTCCTAAAGCTCTTGCGCCACCACCATAAAGTATTTCAGAATTATCCAAATTGAATTGTAATATTTCGGTGCTGTCTTTTTTTATGAAACCATTTTTTTCTGATAATAGTACTTTTCCTTTGGTAGAATAGGTTATTTTGAAAGGAGATTTATTGATAACAACGGTAATATCTTTTGTATTGAGTAGCAACGAATTTTCTGCTTTTTTGAATTCTCCTTTTCTTTTCTCTGGAGTTTTTATAACGGCATGGGAATTAGGACTGAAAGTTTCTCCATTTGGGATAAAAGAAGTTTCAATGATTTTATCTGAATATGGTTTTATCAAATAAAAACCATCGGAAGTTTTAATTTCTAAAACATTATTCTTCCAAGAATGAGAAAGGTATTTCCTGTTTGCATTTTGTGCAAAAGCAATGGAACTGACAAGTAAAAAGATAATTATTTTTTTCATTTTGTTATTTTAACTCTAATACTAAAACTGATTTTCCATCAATAGAAATATCCTTTTTTAAATCTAAAGAAGCATTGGTAAAAATGTCTTTTCCTGTTTTATATTGGTTAGTATTTTCCTGAAATCTATTGGTTTTGAAAGTCTGTCTTTCGTTACTATTGTTAACAATAATCATTACGCTTTCGTTATCGCTGTGTCTGAAATAAACGTAAACGTTATTTTCTGGGACATAATGCGTTGTTTTCCCTGAATGAATTACCGCTTTGTTTTTTCTCCAATTCAATAATTTGGATGTAAAATCAAAGTATTGGTTTTGTGTTTCTGTTCTTCCAGATTGGCTGAATGCATTGTTTTTATCACCATTCCATCCGCCTGGAAAATCTAGACGAATATCGGCATCGCCTTTGTCTTTATTGCCCGCCATTCCAATTTCGGAACCATAATAAACCTGTGGAATTCCACGAATGGTAGCAATTATAGTCATTGCTATTTGATATTTTTTAAAATCGGGATACAAATGGTTGAAACGTTGCGTGTCGTGATTTTCTATAAAAGTCAATAAATTATTTGGATTTGGGTACAGAAAATCGTTGGTAAAGTTTTCATAAACTTTTACTATTCCTTTATCCCAAGCCGCTTTATCTTCGTTAAAAACAGTTCCAAAAGCATCGTGCAACGTAAAGTCCATTACGCTAGGTAAATAGGAGTTAAAACTTTGTATCGCACCTATTTTACTGTCTTTTTGCCAATAGGCCATTTGTGCTTGGTCGTGCATCCAAACTTCGCCTACAATGTTGAAATAAGGATATTCATCGGTGATGGCTTTTGTCCATTTTGAGATTCCTTCTTTATCATTATAGGAATAAGTGTCTACACGAAAGCCGTCTAAATCGGCATATTCAATCCACCATATAGCATTTTGAATGAGATAATTTAAAACCAAAGGATTGGATTGATTTAAATCAGGCATTGATTTTACAAACCAACCGTCCATACATAATTCAGCATCACGTTTAGAAGCATTAGTATCAAATTGAGTGGTCATTCTATAATTTGAATTAGTAAATTCTGGGAATTGATGCACCCAATCTTTAGTAGGTAAATCTTTATACATCCAATGTTGCCAACCCCAATGATTAGTAACATAGTCCATGATATTTTTCATGCCTTTTTTGTGTAATTCTTGGCTCAATTTTAGATAATCTTCATTGGTTCCATATCTTGGATCAATTTTATAAACATCGGATTGACCATAACCATGATAAGAATAATTTTCATCATTGTCTTCACAAAGTGGTGTGCTCCAAACAGCAGTTACACCAAGCTCATTTAAATAGGGAATGTTTTTAATAATTCCTTCAATATCGCCGCCATGTCTTCCACCAGGCAAATTACGATTGGCTTTTTCAGTGGTTTCTGTGGAACTATCATTGTTTGGATTTCCATTAGCAAAACGATCTGGCATCAATAAATACATCACATCTTTACTAGAATAACTTTCGCGAAAGCGTGAATTTTCTTTTCTAGGTTTCAGAGAATAGTTTTTAGTAAATGATTTTTTTCCATTTTTGAAGGTAAAAACAAAATCTTGAGCCAAAATATTTTTGGTATCGATCGTTACAAAAATGTAATTTGGATTTTCAGTTTTTTGAATGTCTTTTATGATTATTCCATTTGAAACGGTAACTTCATTTTGACCTATATTTTTTCCGTAGAACATTATTTGAACATCAGTAAGGTTCATTTCAGCATACCAAAATGGCGGTTCAACTTTGTCTATTTGGGCAAAAGTTGAAAAGGAAAATAAAAAGAAAATTATTTTAGTTAATCTCGCAAAGGCGCAAAGGCGCAAATATTTTTCAGTAAAGTCCATTAGCTACTCGTTTTATTCCGTTTTTAATTAATGCTTCATTAAAATTTATTAATAAACCCAATCTCAAATCAGTTATTTTAATATAGGTTAATAATTGTTTTAAATGAACATTTGAGATTTGTTCTACTGATTTTATTTCGATAATAACTTTATCTTCAACTATTAAATCAGAACGAAATCCAATATCTAAGTTTATACCATCCCAAATTATAGGAATTGGTTTTGTCTTTCAATTTTTAATCCTTTTTTAGTTAATTCGTAAAATAAAATAGCTTCATAAACACTCTCTAATAATCCTGGTCCAAGCCTTGTATGTATTTTGTAGCTTACATCAACTATTATTTTAGAAAGTTCATTTTCTGTCATAACTTATAAAGTATATTAAAAACAAAGTCGCAGAGGTTTTACTTTGCGACTTTGTGTCTTTGCGAGAAATTAAACTGTAACCAAACTATTTGGTTCAACCAAAATTTCCTTTCCGTTAACAACAACTGAAATGGCAGTTTGTCCTTCTATAGAGAAACTCGTATCATTTTTATGAACAGAAACTTTTAAAATTTGGTTTCTAAAATTAATTTTAAAAGAATAGCCATTCCATTCTTTTGGAATTCTTGGTTCAAAATGTAAAGTGTTATTTTTTACTCGCATTCCTCCAAAACCTTCTACAATACTCATCCAAGTTCCTGCCATAGAAGTAATGTGTAAACCTTCTTCTACTTCTTTATTGTAATCATCTAAATCAAGTCGGGAAGTTCTTAAATAAAAAGTATATGCCATATCCATTTTATTCAAAACGGCAGCTTGAATAGAGTGAACACATGGTGAAAGCGAACTTTCATGAACTGTAAATGGTTCGTAAAAATTGAAATGTTTTTCTAATTGTTCTTTGGTAAAATGATCTTCAAAGAAATAGAATCCTTGTAAAGTATCCGCTTGTTTAATATAAGGAGAACGAAGAATTCTATCCCAAGACCATTTTTGATTTATTGGACGTTGCGATTTATCAAGATTGGCAACAGTAATCAGTTCTTTATCAAGGAAACCATCTTGTTGCAGGTAAACACCATGTTCTTCCGAAAAGGGAAAATACATGTTATCTGCCACTTTTTTCATTTCAGAAATTTCAGCTTGAGACAGTTTCACCTTGTTTAATATTCTCGTATAGTCGGAATTATATTCTTTTTCAACTTTTTCAATTTGTTCAACAGTGTAATCGATACACCATTTGGCAATATAATTAGTATAAAAATTATTATTTACATTGTTTTCATATTCATTCGGACCGGTTACACCAAGAATTACATATTGATTTTTATTGGTAGAAAAAGTCGCTCTCTGATGCCAAAAACGTGCAATTCCTATTAAAACTTCCAATCCTTTTTCAGGAATATAACTATAATCACCAGTGAATCGGTAGTAATTAAAAATGGCAAAAGCGATAGCACCATTTCTGTGAATTTCTTCAAAAGTAATTTCCCACTCGTTATGACATTCTTCGCCATTCATAGTAACCATTGGATACAAGGCAGCACCGTTTTTAAATCCTAATTTTTCAGCATTTTCTATAGCTTTACCCAATTGATTATAGCGATAGGCCAATAAGTTTCGGGCAACTTGTTGATCTTTGGTTGCCATGTAAAACGGAATACAATACGCTTCAGTATCCCAATAGGTTGAACCGCCATATTTTTCACCTGTAAATCCTTTTGGGCCAATATTTAAACGAGAGTCTTTACCTAAATAAGTTTGATTTAATTGGAAAATATTAAAACGAATTCCTTGTTGTGCTTTTACATCGCCATCAATAGTAATGTCGCTCATTTCCCAAATCTTTCCCCATGCTGTTTTTTGATCTTCCACTAATTGATTATAACCTACAACCAGAGCTATTTCGATTGTGTTTTTTGCAGCTGCAACTGTATTCACATGGTTTAATGAAACCGTATAACCACCAAATTTTTGGATGGAAGCTGTTTGTCCTTTTGCTGTAGAAACCTCATAAGAAAAGACTATTTTGTCTACCGTTTTTTCAGAAATTATAGGGTTACTGTTTTGCACAATTCCATTAAGCAAAATTGTGTTTTGCATAAAAGTAGTGGCTTCAAAATGCGTTTTAAAAGTTCTTGCCGTAACAAAAGCTTGGTTAGCATTATGTTCTACACTTATAGGTTCCCAAAATTTTTCTTCCCAATTTGCATCTTCGTTGTGAACTCCAGCGTCAAGATAGGGTTTAAAAATTATTTTGGCATCAGCATTTGTAGGTGTTATTTCATAATGGATAGCACCAACTTCATCTAAATCTAAAGAAAGAAAACGACAAACTTTAACGTCAATTTCTGTTCCATTTTGGAGTGTAGCATTGAAGGAACGATAATAAATACCTTCTTTCATGTTCAATTCACGACGAAAGTTGGATACCGATTTGCATGTTGCCAAATCTAAGTTTTCACCATTAATTTCAATATTGATGCCAATCCAATTGGGCGCATTTAAAACTTTAGCAAAATACTCAGGATATCCATTTTTCCACCAACCCACTTTTGTTTTATCGGGATAATATATTCCGGCAATATAGCTTCCTTGGAAAGTGTCTCCAGAGTAAAACTCTTCAAAATTGGCACGTTGTCCCATGGCACCATTGCCAATACTAAATAAACTTTCGGAGGATTTTACTTTATCTGCATCAAATCCTTCTTCGATAATCGACCAATTATTTGGTTGTATATAATCTTGGTTCATTATGTTCTTGTTTAAAAAAGTTTCAGGTTTCAAGTTTCAAATTAATCTAAATTTAATTTTGGAACTTGAAACATAAATTAATGTAAAAGTGTTTCTATAAAAGAAACATCCATAAAGGTAAAATCTTTAAAAATGTATTTAGCTTCGTATAGAATTTTTTTGTCACCAATTCCAACACTAATCATATTAGCAGTATTAGCAGCTTGAATTCCTGCAACAGAGTCTTCAAAAACAATTGAATTTTCGTTGGAAGTATGTAACATTTTTGCAGCTCTTAAAAAAACTTCGGGATCAGGTTTTGCATTAGAAACATCATTTCCATCTACAACAGCATCAAAAAGGTTTACTATTCCTGTTTTCTCTAAAATAGGTTTTGCATTTTTACTGGCTGAACCTAAGGCAATAAGTTGTTCTTTTCCCTTAATATATTCTAAAATAGGCATTACTCCAGGAAGAATTTCGCTTTGATCCATGTCAACGAGATAAGAAAGGTAATCTTCGTTTTTTTGAATAAGCCATTTGTCTTTATCTTCTTGAGTAGCTTTTATATTACCCAATTCTAAAATTATGTCAAGAGAACGTACTCTACTAACTCCTTTTAATTGTTCGTTGTGTTCCGGAGTAAATTCTATTCCTAATTGATTAGCTATTTTTTGCCAAGCCAAAAAGTGATATTTGGCAGTGTCAACGATAACGCCATCAAGATCGAATATGAATGCTTTTTTTTGTGTCATTAAAATAATTATTTTATACTAAATCGGATGCTTTTTCTTTTACAGAGAAAACAGCTAAACCTGCTAATACCAGTGAAATACCTGCAATTGTTGTAATAACAATTGGTGGAAAATTGTAACTCGCAATGATACTTCCTAAAATTCCCGAAACTATTTGAGGAATTGTAATGGTCGCATTAAATAATCCCATGTAAACTCCCATCTTATTGGCAGGAAGTGAGCTGGACAACATGGCATAAGGCAATGCTAAAATTGAAGCCCAAGCAATTCCAACACCAATCATCGAGAATAAAAGAATGGTTTTGTCATGAATAAAGTACATAGAAATAAGCCCTAATCCTCCTAAGAATAATGAAAAGCTATAGGTTTTTTTTCTGCCAATTGCTTTTGCAATAGAAGGAATCATCAATGCAAAAACAGCGGCAATGGCACTATAAAATCCAAACATTACTCCAGTCCAATTTCCTGCTTCATTAAATCCAAGTGATGTGGCATCAAGCGCTTCTGCACCCCAAACTTGGTTTGCAATGGCTCTAGTGGTGTAAACCCACATTAAAAATAAGGCAAACCAAGAAAAGAATTGAACAACACCCAATTGCCAAAATATTTTTGGAGCAGCTACAATTAATTCAAAGAAATTTGTTTTTTCTTTAACTTCTGGAGCATTGAGATCTATTTTATTGTACTCGGCATGTTCTTTTGGAGCATACTCTTTAGTTCTGAAAACGGTCCACAACACACTTAATAAAAGTATTGCACCGCCAATGTAAAACGACCAAACTACAGAGTCAGCCACTTTTTCGCCTTCGGCTGGAACATTAGCTACATTTAATTTCGTTAAAATATAAGGTAGCAGAGAACCGAAAACGGCACCAAAATTTATCAAAGCGCTTTGAAGCGAATAGCCCAAGTTTTTTTGTTCGTCATTCACCATGTCGCCTACTAAAGCTCTAAAAGGTTGCATGGTTACATTAAAGGAAGTGTCCATTAATAATAACGCAGAAGCACCAAAAACAAGAGGCGGAATTAAATGGGTAAAGCTTCCTGCGTTGGGCATAAAAAACATAGCCAAAGCTGAAACTATTGCACCAAAAAAGATAAATGGAATGCGACGACCTAATCTAGTCCAAGTTTTATCACTAGAAAGACCTATAATGGGTTGAACAATTAAACCTGCAAGAGGTGCTGCTAACCAAAAAAGGCCAATACTATGAACATCGGCACCATAGGCTTCGAGAATTCTACTAGTGTTACCATTTTGTAGTGAATAACCAATTTGTACACCAAGAAATCCGAAACTAAGATTCCAGATTTGCCAAAAACTTAATTTGGGTTTTTTCATTATCGTAAATTTTTAAAAACATTACGATAAGCGCTGTGCTTATCAAAACTTTATTTTTGTTTTCGAAGTAAAAGTACAAGCTTTGATAATTGATGTAAATATAATAAAGAATTTAAATTGTGACGGTTTCCAATTAAAAAAAATCAGAGAACAGGTAACGAAAACGTTTTTTGTTGATAAAAAAAGTTCTATTTGGTTGACTCTCTTTCTACAAGTTCCGTTTCGATAACCTCAGTTGTGTATTGTTCTTCCTCTTCTTCTTGCTCGTTTTCTAGTCTTTCGATGAGCATTTTTGCCGCTTTGCCACCCATTTTAAAACCGTTTTGACCCACAGTAGTAATGCTTGGCGTGGAGTATTTTGAGATAATTCCGTCAGTAAAGCCAATAATAGATAGGTTTTCAGGAACTTCAACGCCGTATTTATGCGCTATTTTTATAGCAGTAACGGCAAATATTTCGTTGACCGCAAAAATGGCATCTAATTCGTTGTTTAAAATTAAATTTTCAATAGAGGATTCGAAATGTTCAGTATCTTCAATTTTTAAAATAATATTTTCATCCACTCTAATGTCATTGTTTTTTAATGCTTTTATGTATCCTTCAGTACGAAGTTTACCAACACTTACATAATCGACAGTAGTTATTAAGGCTATTTTTTTAAATCCTTTGTTAATTAGAAATTGGGTTGCATTGAAAGCGGCTAAAGTATCGTCAATAATCACTTTGTCGCATAAAATATCATTGGTAACTCTATCAAACATAACAACTGGCATTCCTTGATTTATGACTTCCACAATATGGTGAAAATCTTTTTTTTGCTGAGTTTCTTTGGACAATGATAAGATGAAACCATCAATGCTTCCATTGGCCAACATTTCCATATTGATAACTTCTTTGTCAAACGATTCGTCTGATAAACAAACGATAACATTATATCCATTTTCATTGGCTACATTTTCGACACCACTGATTACAGTTGCAAAAAAATGATGAATAATTTCAGGAATGATAATACAAATTGTTTTTGTTTTCCTGTTTTTTAAACTCAACGCAATGTTGTTTGGTTTGTAGTTATAAAGTTTGGCAAATGCTTGTACTTTTTGACGAGTATCTTCGCTAATTTCTAAACTGTTTTTTAAAGATTTTGAGACAGTTGAAATTGAAACGTCTAGTTCTTTTGCAATTTCTTTTAGAGTAACTTTTCTTTTCATTGTGGTTATTTGTAAATACGGATTTCTGAATAAAGATATATTTTATTTTTTATTTTCTTAGTTTTATACCTAAAATAATGAAATAACCAAAAAGTTTTCAACACGCAAACGTTTTCGGAGCGATTTTAACAAGCGTTTATTTTACAATCGGCTTATTTTAACTAATTTTAACTAATTTTAACATTCGAAGTAGAAATACAAGCACAAAAACAAATTTTTAACCTAAACAAAATGTATGAAAACAATTTATAAAAAGTTGTTATTTTTATTGCTAGCACTACCATTCAGCGTTCTTGCACAAAGCACATTGACTGGTGTTGTTCTTGATTCAAAATCAAATCAACCCTTACCAGGAGTGAATGTAGTAGTTCAAGGTGCTAATAGTAGCACATCAACAGATTTCGATGGAAAATTTAAATTAGGCGGTCTTAAAAACGGAGACAAAGTGGTCTTCTCTTTTATTGGTTACGAGTCCACTACTGTAAGTTTTTCAGGCCAAAAAGAAGTAAATATTACGCTTACCGAAGCAGCTAATCAATTACAAGAGGTTGTAGTTCAAGTTGGGTATGGAACAGCGAAGAAAAAAGATGCAACTGGAGCTGTAGCGGTTTTAGGCGCTAAAGATTTTAACAAAGGATCTGTTGTTACAGCAGAAAATTTATTAAATGGTCGTGTCGCTGGTTTAACTGTTAATACTAGTGGCGCTCCTGGTTCTGGTTCAGAAATTAGAATTAGAGGTGGTGCATCATTGTTTGCAAAGAACGACCCTTTAATAGTTATCGATGGGTTACCTATTGAGAATAATACTGGTACTGGAGCAACATCAATATTGTCTTCGATAAACCCAAGTACAATTGAATCGTTTTCTGTTCTAAAAGATGCGTCTGCAACAGCTATTTATGGTTCTCGAGCTTCCAATGGTGTAATTTTAATTACTACCAAAAAAGGAAGTAAAAAATTATCAGTAGATTATAATTTTCAATACGGTTCAGGAAAATTAGTCAATACACTTGACGTTTTTAACGCAAATGAATTTAGAGATCTTGTTGCGCAAGTTAGTCCAGGCGATGTTTCTCTATTGGGAACTGCAAACACCAATTGGCAAGAAGCTATCTACAGAAGAACTGATTTTGTAGATAATAATTTAACTGTGAAAGGTAATTTATTTAATGCAATTCCAGCGCGAATCACCATTGGTAATACCTACCAAGAAGGATTAAGATTAACCAATTCATTTAATAGAAATACCGTTTCTGTTGCTTTAAATCCAAGTCTTTTCAAGGATCATTTAAAATTTAAAGTGAATGCCAACTATTCAAATGAACAGAATCAGTTTACAGATGCAGTTGAGGGCAATGCAATTAGATTTGACCCTACACAACCTATATATGATGATACATCTATATATGGTGGTTTCTTTGAGTATTACAATACAGCAAATGGTGAAATATTACCACAAACAACCAGAAATCCTGTTGCTCAATTATTACAAACTGATGATAGTGGTATTAACAACAGATTTTATGGAAATTTCGAGTTAGATTATAAATTTCATTTTTTACCTGAGCTTAGAGGGGTTGTAAATCTTGGATTTGATGAGGCGAACGGTGAAAGATCTAGACAGGTTAGTAGATTTGCTGCTTCATCAGGATCTAATAATAATATTCCTTATGGTACAAATGAATACTCAGAAAGTTTAAGAAGAAACAAGTTGCTAGATGCTTATTTTGTTTATAATAAAACGTTTGGTAAAACAGTTTTTGATGCAACTTTAGGGTATTCATATCAAAAATTTGAAGCTAATAGATTTGAGACAGGAAACGTAAATGATCCCAATTTACCTGGTGGACCAACTGGATTTCCAAGATATACATATGATACAGATGTTGTATTAGTTGGATTTTTTGCTAGAGCTAACATAAACTATAATGATAAATATTTATTAACATTATCTTACAGGAGAGATGGATCATCTCGTTTTTCAGAAGACAATAGATTTGGTAATTTTCCAGCCGCTGCTTTTGCATGGAAAGTTAGAAATGATTTTTTCAACGAAAGTAAAACCATTTCAGACTTAAAGCTAAGAGTTGGATGGGGTATAACTGGACAACAAGATATTCCAGCTGCCAATGATTATCTTCAAAAAATTAATATTGGAAGCGGTTCTTCTCAATATTCTTTCGGACCTTCATTAACACCAATTGCAATTCCTGCAAGATTAAGTCCTGATTTGAAATGGGAAGAAACATCTACTTATAATTTTGGTTTTGACTATGGATTATTTAATAGAATTAATGGTTCTATTGATGTTTTTTATAAAGAGTCAAAAGATTTATTAGTAGATGCAGCTGTTTCTGATGGATCAAATTTTGCAAATAGAGCATGGCAAAATGTTGGTAGCTTCACCACTAAAGGTATTGAGTTTACCATTAATGCAGATGTTGTAAAAAACGATAATTTTAATTGGAATTTAAACTTTAATATTACTTCATTCGAAAGAGAAATTGATCAATTAATTTATGATGCTGATATATTAGTTGGAGATAATGTTGTTGGAACTGGAACTCAAGCTCAAATATTAACAGAAGGCTTTTCTCCTTATTCCTTTTATTTGTTTAAACAACTATATGATAGTACAGGTCAAGCAATACAAGGTGCTTACGCCGACTTAAATGGAGATGGTATAATTAATTCAGACGATAAGTATGTTTATAAAAATCCAGACCCAGATGCTACATTTGGTTTGGCTTCAACAATGAACTACAAAAATTTTGATTTTTATTTTAACTTGAGAGCAAGTATTGGTAACGATATATTCAATGCTTTTGCAGCCAAAAATACTGCCTACGATCAGTTAAGTGCTGGTAATGACTTGACAAATATTTCTACATCAGTATTAAACAATAATTTTACTGTAAGAGATGATGTTGTTTTGTCAGATCTATACGTAGAGAATGCTTCATACTTAAGAATGGATAATATAACTTTGGGATACACATTTCCAAAATGGTTAGAAGGAAAAGCTTCTTTAAGACTTTTCACCGGAGTACAAAATGCTTTTGTTATAACTGAGTATTCAGGAATTGATCCTGAAATTACCAATAATGGAGTAGACAATAATATTTATCCTAGACAACGTCAAATATTGTTTGGGGCTAATGTGAAATTTTAAAAAAAAATGATTATGAAAAAAATTAAATTTATTTACATCTTTATTGCTTTTGCAGGATTACAATCTTGTGTAAACGATATGGATGTGGTTTCAGAAGATCCGAGGGTTCTTTCGGATGAAGTCCTATATTCCACCGCTGCTGGCTACAAGCAGTCTCTAGCGGGGATTTATGGTAACCTTTCCTTAACTGGAACAGGTGATGCAGGTTCATCATTTCTCCAAGGAATTGATGCAGGAACAAGCCAGTTTGGCCGATGTTTGTGGTATTTGCAAAACTTAACTACTGATGAGGTAGTGTGGAGTTATGAAGGAGATGCAGGTACAGCAGAATTAAATCGCAATACTTGGAATTCTAACAATCCTATTTTACTAGGAATGTATAGTAGAACTATGGTGCAAGTTGCATTTGCTAATGAGTTTTTAAGACAATCTACACCTGCTAAACTAAGTGGAAGAGGAATCACAAATCCTACAGATGTTGCTAATATTGAAACATATCGAAATGAAGTTAGAGCGTTAAGAGCTTATGCCTATTACAATTTAATGGATTTATTTGGTAAAGCACCATTTGTAACTGAAAACGATCCTTTAAATTTTCAAGGACCTCAATATGACAGAGCACAATTATTCACTTTTATTGAAAGTGAATTAACTGCTGTTATACCTAATTTAAAGCCTGCGAGAACTAATGAATATGGTAGACTTGACCAAGCTTTTGCTAAAATGGTTCTAGCAAAAATATATTTAAATGCAGAAGTTTATATAGGTCAAAACCGATATGCTGATTGTATGACACAATGTTCAGAGATTATTTCAAGTGGTTACACTTTAAATCCTGATTATTTAAATAATTTTAAAGCTGATAATGAAACTTCTTCTGAGATGATTTTTACATTGCAATCAGATGGTGTTGGTACTCAAAATTATGGACCAACAACTGTAATGTGCAATGGACAAGTTGGTTCACTAGAAGGTGGTGGTTCAGCAACCGGTGTTGGCGGTTGGGGTGGCGCTCTACGTTTAAGAAAGCAATTTGTGCAAAAGTTTGACGGAGTAGACTATGATTTTGATACTCGAAAAACTACTTCAGGTGGTGGTCCTCGATCATTAGAAATTGCCGATATAGCTAATAGAAACCAAGGTTATATTTTGAAAAAATATTCTAATATTTCTTCAACAGGAATAGCTGGACCAAGTTCAACTTTTGTTAATACAGATTTTCCTTTATTTAGACTTGCAGATGTGTACTTAATGTATGTTGAAGCTCAAATGAGAAAAGATGGAGCAACAAATGGAAGTGCAACTGCTAATGCAACTGCTACATCCTTAGGATATTTAAATGAATTACGTGATAGAGCAAATGGATATGATTTTCCAGATTTTAGCACTAGTCAAGTAAATTTACAATTCTTGATAGACGAAAGAGCAAGAGAACTTCACTGGGAAGGACATAGAAGACAAGATCTTATAAGATTTGGTCTTTACACAGGTGGAGTTTACAATTGGGCTTGGAAAGGTAATGGACAAAACGGTATAGCACTTCCTAGCTTCCGTAAAGTATTCCCAATCCCTGCTCAATCTATTGCAGCAAATCCGAATTTAATTCAAAACGAAGGTTACTAATTTTAAAACAACAAAAATGAAAAATAGATATAAAATAGTATTAGCATTAATTGCATTTATTGGAATCACATCTTGTGCAAGCGAAGATAATTTCAAACTAACTGAGCCAGTTGGAGAATTTACGATAACAACCCCACTAAATGGAGATGCTATTGTTTTAAATGAAACAACTCCAACAAATCCGGGTATTGCCTTAACATGGACACCTATGGATTATACAACGCCTACAGAAATTACATATACGGTTCAATTAGCTCCTAACGGTTCAGATTTTACTGATGCGCAGGATTTAGTTACAACAACGAATACTAATGCTTCAATTCAATCTGCGCAATTAAACTTGGCTGCATTAACTGCAGGCGCTACTCCTTTTGTACAAAGTCCAGTTGATATTAGGGTTAAAGCTACTACTGGAACATCAGGAAGCCAACCAGTTTATTCAGACACAATTACCTATTTAGTAACAACCTATGGATGTTTAGGTCAATATGCTGTTGGAGCAGGAATTCCTGCTGCTGGATGGAATTGGGATTCACCATTAAGTTTAATTTGTGATGATGGAGTTTTAACTGCTAGAACTAATTTAATTAATGATACTTTTAGATTCTTTACAACCAGTGGTGATTGGAATTCAGGAAGAAATTATCCATATTATACAGACTTGGGTTATAAAATCAGTTCAACTTTAGTAAACGCAGCAGATGGAGATCAAAACTTTAGATTTACTGGAACACCAGGAACTTATCGTATTAAAATTGACGAAAACATTAAAACTGTTACAATTGCTAAAAGTACAGTTACAAGTGGTTTTGAACCAACATCTACATGGTTAGTAGGAGCAGCAACTCCTGGTGGTTGGTCTTGGTCAGGAGATAACGAAACTGAATTACCATTAATTACAGATGGTATTTATGAAGTACCATTAACTCTTAACAATAATGAAACTTTCAGAGTATTTTTAGGAAATAACGGTGGTGATAGTTGGGGTGAAGGTAGTAGAAATTACCCATGGTATGTTAGTAATGGTTACACAATAGATTCAGAATTAGTAAATGCTAATGATGGAGATAGTAATTTTAGATATACAGGTCCAACTGCAATGAGAATTTTTAAAATCAACTCTGTTACAAAAGTGATATCTGTAGATTAATAAATTAAATATCTTAATATTAACAATAATGGACTGAGAATATTTCTCAGTCCATTTTATATCAATAGCTATGAAAAAAAATATTTTTATAACATTATTCATATTGTTATTTTCCTGTTTATCATTTGCACAAGTAACAACTTCTCCATCTCCAGTTCTTGCAGATCAGTCTGCTGTTATTACTTTCAATAAAGCGGGTACAGGTTTATCTGCCTACAATGGAATAATTTATGCGTATATTGGTGTAACTGTCAATGGGGTGAGATTTCAAAACATCAAAGGAAGTCCTTTGTTTAATAGTCCGTTGCATCCGCAAATGACGCAAGTAGGAACTTCTTCAAATTACACACTAACAATTTCACCTGATTTATATACTTATTTTGGGGTTTCAACAAATAACTCAATAACAGAACTTTGTATAGTTTTCAGATCAGCAGATGCTACTTTACAAACTTCACCTGATATTTTTGTTCCTGTTGGAGCATTTCAATATACACTAACAGCACCTGCTTTAAATAGTTTTAACTTTTTAGCTACTGGAGGAAATTTGTTAATAACAGCCAACAATACTAATGGTTCTGCAACTTATAGTTTAATTGCAAATGGTTCTACAATTAATACGCAAACAACAGCAAATTACTCTTTTAATCATACTGGTATTACAACTAATCAAGTCTATAGTTTACAAATTGCACAAGGCAATACAACATTTACAGCAAAATTTAATGTTATAATTACTCCTCCAACAGTTACCCAAGCAGTTCCTGCAGGTATGGTAGATGGTATAAATTATAATACATCTGACCCAACAAAAGCAACTCTTGTACTTAATGCACCTTTTAAAGACTTTATTTATGTAGCGGGCAGTTTTAATAACTGGCAACCTACTGCTGCATACGCTATGAAAAAAAGCGGAACAAAGTTTTGGTTAGAACTCACAGGATTAACACCAGGACAAGTATACACATATCAGTACTGGGTTTGTGATCAAACAAGCCGCCCTGCAAATTCACCAGCTTTAGTTAAAACAGCAGATCCTTTTTCAACTTTGGTCTTATCGCCATTTGATGATCCAGAAATAGCTTCACTAGGTGTTTATCCTAATTTACCACCA
This sequence comes from Flavobacterium sp. RSB2_4_14, assembly GCF_051547085.1. NCBI lineage: Bacteria > Pseudomonadati > Bacteroidota > Flavobacteriia > Flavobacteriales > Flavobacteriaceae > Flavobacterium > Flavobacterium sp. RSB2_4_14. Next base: position 122,509 of record NZ_JBPTTL010000001.1, on the reverse strand, counting down.
TATCCTGCTGGCCAAGAAAGAGAAGTTACTGTATTGCAAACAGGACCAACAGCTTGGTGGAATTACAATTGGAGTAGTGCTACAACAAACTTCGTAAAACCTAAGAAAAAAGATTTGGTTTTTTATGAGGTGTTAGTTCGTGATTTTGACGCCAACAGAACCTATCAAGATTTAATTAATAAAATAGACTATTTCAAAAACCTAAAAATTAATGCTATTAAAATAATGCCAGTAATGGAATTTGAGGGTAATCTGAGTTGGGGTTATAACACTGTATTTCATTTGGCACCAGACAAAAGATATGGACCTGCAAATAAATTGAAAGAATTTATTGATTTGTGCCACCAAAATGGTATTGCGGTAATACTTGACATTGCCTTAAATCATGTTTTTGGTCGTTCACCTTTAGAAAGAATGTGGATGCTTGATACTGATGGTGATGGATGGGCAAATACAAATGCAAATGGTGAACGTACAACTAATGAAAATCCATATATTAATTTAACTCCCAAACATTCTTATAATGTAGGAAGCGATTTAAATCATTTTCTAGCCTCTGGTCCTGGAGTAAATATGACTAAAACGTATGTTACACGTGCAATTCAAACTTGGATTCAAGACTATAAAGTAGATGGTTTCCGTTGGGATCTTACAAAAGGTTTTACCAATAGTTGTTCATCATCAGATGAGGGTTGTACCAATAGCTACATTTCAGAAAGAGTTAGTAAACTTAAAGAATATGCTGATATACAGTGGTCCTTTGACCCGAATTTTTTAATTGTTTTTGAACATTTAGGAACTGGTGGTTCAGCACAAGAAGAAGTAGATTGGGCTAATTATTTACGTTCTGGTGATACAAAAGGAATTATGCAGTGGCGAAAAATGACAGATCCATATGCTAATTTATTAAAAGGAAATTTTGCTGATTTATCACCAGTAACTGATCCTTCTGATAGAATGATAGGCTATGCAGAAAGTCATGACGAAGAACGTGTGGTGTATAAAGCATTAAACGAAGCTGGACAAACACAAGGTAATTTAGCTAAAGTTCTCCAAAGACTTCCTGCTATGGGTGCTGTTCATCTGCTTGTTCCAGGTCCTAAAATGATTTGGCATTTTGGAGATTTAGGTTGGGATAAATCATTATGGACATGTAATAATGGGAGCGTTTCTTTTTCTGCACCGGATTGTAAGTTAGATACTAAACCACAACCGCAGTGGGCTGAAAATTGGCTTAGTGATCCTGCAAGAAGTACCGTTTACAATAGTTGGGCAAAAATGATAGATTTAAAGAAAACAGAACCTGTTTTTGAAAATGGTCAATTCAGTTGGAATCTAAGTGCAACAGGTAGTCCTAGACTTGATATATGGACTTCTACTTCGCCAACAACCACTTTAAGTTATGTTTTTGTGAGAACCAATTTTTCCGACAATACTTTAAATACGTCTGGTTTTTTCCCTTTTACTGGAACTTGGTATAACTTAATGGATAATACTAGTATCAATGTGACTTCAACCACTCAAAATATATCGATAGAACCAGGAGGTTTTAGAGTGTATGGAAATAATGCTCCAACATTGAGTTCGTCGGAGTTTGACTCCATCAGTAATTTGAATTTATATCCAAACCCGACTTCGGGTAGCTTTAGCATTAATAGTTTAGTTTCTAAAGTGGAAATATATTCAGTCACAGGACAGTTGGTGAAAACTTTTGATAGTATTTCATCTGAAAATTATCAATTTGATGTTAATGATTTAAGAAGTGGTGTTTATTTAGTTAAAACTTTAGACACTAATAATAATTCAAAAACCATGAAATTATTAAAACAATAAATCTAGATTAGTTATTTTTATTTTTAAAAAGCCACGTTTTTATAATGTGGCTTTTTGTATTTTTATCAAAAAAAAAGCAGCATTGATTTTTTAGAAGTATGAACGAACATTCTCAATCAATAATTACCAAGACATTAAAAATCATAGGAATCACCATCGTTTCCATTCTTTTTTTAATGTTTATTCTTCCTATTCTTTTTCCGGAAAAAATTTCAAATGAAATAAAATCATTTGCAAACACTAAGTTAACTGGCGAACTTGATTTTAAAAAAGTAAATCTATCTTTTTTCAATCATTTTCCATCACTAACCCTTACACTTACTGATTTTTCTTTAAAAGGGTCATCGCCCTATAAAAAAGAAACTCTGGTGTCAGCAAAAGAAGTAGCTTTTGGTATTAATATAAAATCATTACTATTTGATAAGAAAATTAATATTGATAAAATTTTCGTTTCCGATGCTTTAATTAATGTAAAAGTCAATGAAAAAGGAGAAGCTAATTATAATGTTTACCTGTCGGAAGCTAATGTCAAAGAAAAGGATACTACCTCTAACACCGCATTACGTCTTGAAAAAATCACGATAGAAAATACCCGTTTGGTTTATGATGATAAATCAACCAAGATACTTATTGATGCTAAAGGGTTTAATTACGTTGGGAAAGGTGACTTGAATTTGGCAGTTTTTGAAATATATACCGAAGCAGAAATCGATTCTTTTAGTTTGAACTATGATGGTCAACAATATTTGAAAAACAAAAAAGTAAATGCCGACTTAATTACGAATATAAACACAAATTCATTAGCGTTTGTTTTTCAGCAAAACAACTTAAAAATCAATAAACTTCCCGTTCAATTCAATGGTAAATTTGATTTTTTAAGCAATGGTTACGATATGGATTTTAATATAAAGTCTACTGATAGTAAACTCAATGATTTTTTCACGGCATTACCACCAAGTTACATTACTTGGCTTGAGAAAACAAAAGTCGAAGGAAAAACAGATTTATCCCTTACTTTAAAAGGTAAATACATCGAATCTGAAAATCAAAAACCCGATTTGGCTTTCAACATGAAAATTAGAAACGGTTTGATAAATTATAGCGATGCGCCATTTCCTGTTTCCAATATTTTTTTAAATTTTGACACCAAGTTGCCTTCTTTAGATACTGAAAAACTTTTAGTGAACATTGATTCAGTATTCTTCAATGTCAATAAAGATTTTGTAAAAGGAATTATCAAAACCGAAGGCTTGTCAACACCAAAAATAGATGCTCGTATTAATTCAAAAATTGATTTGGCCGAAATGGATAAAGCATTCGGTTTACAAAATATGGATTTGAGAGGCGTTTTGAATATGGATATAAAATCAAAAGGAATCTATGATAAAAAAAATGGTAAAATCCCAGTTACTGATGGTTCGATTTCCTTTAAAAACGGCTATGTAAAAACAGATTATTATCCAAATCCTATTCAAAGCATTACTGTTTTAGCCAATGTCATTGACAAAAAAGGCACACTTGAAGATTTGAATATTACTATAGCACCAGCGTCTTTTGAATTTGAAGGAAAACCTATTTATGTTAATGCCAAACTTAAAAATTTTGAAAATATTAATTATGATATAAAAGCAAAAGGTGAACTTGATATTGCTAAAATATATAAAGTATTTTCTCAAAAAGGATTAGAATTAGAAGGATATATTAATGCCGATGTTGCCTTTAAAGGATCTCAAAATGATGCTATGAATGGAAGATATAATAAACTTCAAAATAGCGGAATATTGAAATTGAGAAATATCAAAACCACTTCTGAGTATTTGCCACAACCATTTATTATCAAAGAAGGAACTTTTGTTTTCAACCAAGATAAAATGAATTTTAATGACTTTTTGGCTTCTTATGGTCAATCCGATTTTAAAATGAATGGGTATTTACAGAATGTAATTGATTTTGTTTTGACTAATAATGCAATTTTAAAAGGAAACTTTACACTTCATTCTGATTACATCAATGTGGATGAATTTATGTATGCTTCTTCTGCTAAAACTCCAGAAACGCCCGTTTCAGTTGATGTAAAAGAGACAAAAGTAAATGTAGAACCAGCAACAGGAGTTGTAGTTATCCCGTCTAATTTTGATTTGCAATTTAATGCCACAGCCAATAAAATCAATTTTGATGGATTAGCTATTGACAATTTAAAGGGAAACATGAAAATCAAACAAGGAAAATTAGAGCTTAGAAAATCGGGATTTGATTTGATAGGCAGTAATGTTCTCATGGATTTGGTTTATGGAAGTCAATCTACCGAGAAAGCATTTTTTGATTTTAAAGTGGATGCCAAAGAGTTTGATATAAAACGTGCTTATAACGAAATAAAAATGTTTAGAGAAATGGCTTCTGCTGCCGAAAGTGCTGAAGGAATCGTTTCGTTAGATTATAAAGTAGCCGGTATTCTTGATGGTAATATGTCGCCCATTTATCCTTCATTAACTGGTGGCGGAACACTATCAGTGAAAAATGTAAAAATGAAAGGCTTTAAAATGTTTGGGACAGTCAGTAAAAAAACGGGTAAAGATGCCATGGCAAATCCTGATGTATCAAAAGTTGATATCAATACCAAAATTAAAAACAATATTATCACTATTGAACGATTTAAATTCAAAGTGGCAGGTTTTCGCCCAAGAATTGAAGGGCAAAGCAGTTTTGATGGCAAACTAAATATCAAAATGCGTTTGGGATTACCACCATTTGGTCTTATTGGAATTCCTCTTAAAATAACCGGAACGCAAGATAATCCAATAGTTAAAATGGGTAAAGAAACACAAGATTTAGAAGAAACAGAATACGAAGGTGATGTGCCACAACCATTATCTACTGAACCTAAACCGCAATAATTTACATTTGTATTTTGAAAATAAAATCGAAAGCGATACCTTATCTTTGTTGCAAATAAACTTTTACTATTGTCTATGAATAATGCAGTTGCTGGATTTTCTAAATTATCCAAAGAAGAAAAAATTAATTGGATTGCCAATGAATATTTCGCTAATCCATCTAAAGCTATAACTACTATAAAACAATATTGGAATAGCGATTCTAAATTGCAACAATTGCACGATGAGTTTATAGAAAACACGATTACCAATTTCTATTTACCGATGGGAATTGCGCCCAATTTTCTAATCAACGGAAAGTATTATTCTGTTCCAATGGTGATTGAGGAAAGTTCGGTTGTGGCTGCAGCAGCTAAGTCAGCAAAGTATTGGAGTACACGTGGAGGATTTAAAGCAACGGTTTTGAATACTGAAAAAATTGGCCAAGTTCATTTTATTTTCAAAGGCGAAACAACTAAACTTCAATCGTTTTTTAATGCTGCAAAGGGAAACATTATCGCTTCTACTGAAAGCATTACCAAAAACATGCAAAAACGTGGTGGAGGAATTCTTTCTTTAGAACTTAGAGATAAAACAAATGAATTAGAAAATTATTACCAACTGCATGCAACATTTGAAACCAAAGACAGCATGGGTGCTAATTTTATCAACTCGTGTTTGGAACAATTAGCCAAATCTTTAAAAGAAGAAGCGCAAAATTATCCTGATTTTACTGAAGCCGAAAAAGACATTACTATCGTGATGAGTATATTGTCTAACTATGTTCCTAATTGTATCGTTCGCGCCGAAGTTTCCTGTTCTGTTGAAGACTTAGCCGAAAAGAAAATTGAAAATCCACAAGAGTTTGCCGAGAAATTTGTCCAAGCTGTTCGCATTGCAGAGATTGAACCTTATAGAGCAGTAACACACAACAAAGGAATTATGAATGGAGTTGACTCGGTAGTGCTAGCTTCAGGAAATGATTTCCGTGCGGTAGAAGCTGGCGTTCATGCTTATGCTTCTCGAAATGGAAAGTATTCCAGTTTATCACATGCCAAAATTGAAAGTGGAATATTTACTTTTTGGATGGAAATTCCTTTGGCTTTGGGAACTGTTGGTGGTTTGACTTCTTTACATCCATTAGTTAAAATGGCGTTAGAAATATTAGGAAAACCTTCTGCTCAAGAGTTGATGCAAGTGGTTGCGGTTACAGGATTGGCACAAAATTTTGCTGCCTTACGTTCGTTAACCACAACTGGAATCCAAGAAGGACACATGAAAATGCATTTAAATAATATTTTAAATCAATATCAAGCCACTTCAGAAGAACGAAAAGCCATTGCCAAATATTTTGAAAACAATACTGTTTCTCATGCATCTGTAGTAGAATTGATTGAAAATTTAAGAAAATAATCTTTTGACACAAACTTTTTATAGCAACGGAAAACTCCTTATAACTGGAGAATATGTAGTGCTTAACGGCGCAAAAGCTTTTGCATTGCCTACAAAGTTTGGACAAAAATTAATTGTTGATGAATCTGACGGAGCATTAATTGGCTGGACAAGTTTTGATTATGATGGCAGTATATGGTTTGAAGATAGCATTTCATTTTCATCCATTACAAAAAAAGAGCGTTTTGATGATGGTAATCCTATGAAAAATACCTTAATCGAAATTCTGCACGAGGCATATCTGATGAATCCTGATTTTATAACAAATGCAAAAGGTTATTCGATTAAAACAGAATTGACTTTTCCGAAATTTTGGGGTTTAGGAACATCTTCTACCTTAATTAATAATATTGCTCAATGGATAGAAGTTGATGCTTTTGAGCTACTGAAAAGAAGTTTTGGAGGTAGTGGCTATGATATTGCTTGCGCTCAAAACAATACCGCTATTCTATACCAATTAGTAGACGAAAAACCCACTATAGAAATTGTAGATTTTAATCCCGATTTTGCTGATAAAATCTTTTTTGTTTATCTAAATAAAAAGCAAAGTAGCAAATCTGCTATTGTTTCTTACTTCAACTATATTGGCGATGTCCAAAAAACTATTCCTACCATAAATAAAATTACTAAAACTATAGTCGAAACTTCTCAACTCAAAGAATTTGCTTTAGCACTACAAGAACATGAAATAGTCCTCAGTTCTATATTAAAGCTATTAACGGTTAAAGAATCGCTATTTGAAGACTTTGATGGCGTTATCAAAAGTCTTGGTGCTTGGGGTGGAGATTTTGTCATGGCTGTTGCTAAAGAAAACCCAACAGTATATTTTAAAGAAAAAGGGTTTGAGGTTGTCATTCCGTATCATGAAATGATTTTATAAAAAAAGCCTGAAGCTATGCTTCAGGCTTTTTTGATTAGATTGATTTACTACTAATAAAAATCAGCTCTGTTATCTTGGATATCTGCATCATCTTTCAATGCTTGCATAAATCTACTAGCATTTCCAACAACTTGTGGTTTCAATTTATTAACGTAGTCAGTGTATTTTGCAATAGCTGGAGCTTTTGTAACTGCTTTGGTTGAAATTACATATACACCAGAATTTCCTTCAATAGGTTTTGAAATTTGACCTGCTTTAGATGAAAATGCAGTTCCAACTACTTTTGGTTCAAATCCAGCTCCAGGAACATTAGGGTTTTCTATAGTTAAATCTAAAGCGTTCGTTACTGTTACTCTATTAGAAGCTGCAATAGCTGCCAATGATGTACCATTCATTTTTGCTTTAATCTTTTCAGCTTTCTTTTTATTCTTTAAAATTGGCTCAACTTGTGGTCTTGCTTCTTCAACTGCCATTAAACCTTTTTCATTTACTTTTTTCAATTTAGCAATAACGTGTCCAACATTTACTATTTCAAAACGTTTTACACTTCCTATTTTGGTTCCACTTTCAAACGCCCATTTTACAATTTGTCTTTGATTACTCATTGAACCAAAGTTCTCGTCAATAGCTTTAACTCTAACCGATGGATTAACGGTTAACTTCATTTGTTTGGCTAATGCAGCAAAATCTTTGTTAGCAGCATCCATTTCAAATTTTGTTGCTGTTGTGTATGTTTTGTCATTCGTTGCTTCTGAAGGCTCAATTTTTTGAGCAATAGTTGCTAATTTTATAGCATCTTGTTTGTCAGTAACATTAATAATGTGGTAACCAAATTCAGTTTCTACTAAACCAATTTTTCCAACCGGATTATTGAAAACAAAATCATTAAAAGGTTTCACCATTTGTCCTGGTGCAAAGTATCCTAAATCGCCACCTTGTTGTGCAGATGAATCATCAGAGTTTGACATTGCCAAAATCATAAACATAGATGGATTTGCTAATGCTTGTGTTAGTAAACCTTCCGCTTTTGCTTTTGCTTGTTCTTTTGTTCTTTTCTCTTTTTTGTTAGGAACTTGTGTTCCTTCCCAACTAATTAAAATGTGGCTTGCTTTTGATTTAGCACCCGCTTTTCTTCCTAAAGACTTAGAAATACAATAATAATTATTGTACATGTATGGTCCATAAATAGCGCCAGTAGCTAAATTAAATAATTGCTCTGCATTTTCTGCTGGTAAATCTTGTTTGGCAACATACGTTGAATCAAAAGGAATATCAGAATTCATGTTGACAAACTCAGCGTTGTTTGTAACCGATTGAAAACCTGGAATAGTATCATTTTTACCAGTTTCTTTGTTATAACGAACACTTGGTAAAAGTAATGCATCTACATTTTTCTTAATTTCGGCTTCATCTTGAGCAGATGGTTTTTCTTCAATCAGAACATAATCCAACTCACGTGATTCTTCCGATTTGAATTTCTTTTCCTTAGTTTTCATGTAAGCAGTAATTTCCTCATCAGAAATTTTTACATCACTATCTTTAATGCTTGAAAAAGGAACAGCAACAAAATCAAAATTTACTTTGTTTAATTCTGCTTCATATTTCATTTTCCCTTCAGCTTCAGTAGTATACATTGCACCTTTAACCAAAGAATTGTAGATTTGATACTTTGCATTTAGTTCAGCATCTTTTTCTCTTTCTTTCAACATTTGAATCCCCTCAGGATTTGATTTGAAGTAATCTTTAAATTTGGTTAAGTCAAATTTTCCTGCCGCATTTAAAAACATTTGATTTTGTCCAATGTTTGGATCAGCTTTAAATACTTCAACAATATGTTTTTCACCTACACGTAAACCTAATTTTTCGAACTCAGCAGTAAGTAAAGCAATGCTCACTTCTTGATTCCAAACTTGATTTGAAGCTTGTAAAGCAGTCATGTTTTGACCATTTTGTGGATTCTTTTCTGTGTTTGCTACTTTTACTCTAAATTCTTCAAAAGAGATATCTTTTCCATTAACACTTCCTACGTCTTTTGATAAACTTTTAAATCCTTTAGTAAATAAATCTTGCACGACAAATGCCAATAAAGCAAAACCTATAGCCAATAAAAGTAAACCCGAACGTTTTCTAATTTTTGATAAAACTGCCATTTCTATTCTTATTAATTTTTATTTCAGTTTGCGAAAATACAATTATATGTGAAATAATAATACTCACAGCGTTATAATTTCATATATTTTTTGATTTTTTTTGGAAATTAATCCAATATAGTCATTTTTACTAACTCAATTTTTTTGTTAGTAGCTTCTTCAATCAGAAATTGAAAATTTCCTATGGTAATTTGACTTCCTTTTTGTGGAATTTCTTTTGAAAAATCAACAATAAATCCGCCCAAAGTACTGTATGAATCATTCTCGGGAATATTCAATTTGTATTCCTCGTTTAAATATTCAACATCTAATCGGGTAGAAAATAAATAGGTGGATTTGTCCAATTGGTTTTCGATTAAAGATTCTACAGAGTCATGTTCGTCTTCAATTTCTCCAAAGAGTTCTTCCACAATATCTTCCATAGTAATTATTCCCGAAGTTCCGCCATATTCATCTAAAACCACAGCCACACTTTTTCTTTTTTTGGTAAGCAAATTCATGGTGTCTTTAATGAAAACCGTTTCGGGAACAAATTCAACTGGAATCATCACAGACTTGATGGTTCTAGGTTTTTTAAATAGTTCAAATGAGTGAATGTAACCCACAATATCATCAAGGGTATTGTGATACACTAAAATTTTTGAATAGCCCGTTTCAATAAATAATTCTCTCAATTCTACCACAGAACTATATAAGTCAACTGCCACCAATTCTGTTCGAGGAGTCATAATGTCTCTTGCTTTCACTCCCGAAAATTCGAGCGCATTTTGAAAAATTTGAATTTCAGAGTCGATATTTTCATGGTCTTCAACCGAATTCATTTGCTCTGTAATATAATTGCCCAATTCAACTTTACTAAAGGAAAGTGTGATTTGGTCGCCTTCGGTTTTAAAAAACTTTTTCAACACATAATCTGAAATTCCTATCAAAGTAGATGAAATGTAGTAAAACAATTTGTAGAAGAAGTAGGCAGGAAGTGCAAAAATTTTAATAAAACTATTAGCATAAATCTGAAAAAAAACTTTGGGTAAAAATTCAGAAGTTATTAAAACTATTAAGGTTGAAATGGTAGTTTGTAATAATAAATTGGACAAATCTGTGAAATGATAGCCTAAATTTTTGAACCAATTCATTAATAAATCGCCCATAAAAAAACCATAAACCACCATAGCGATGTTGTTGCCAACAAGCATTGTGGCAATAAATTTTGAGGGTTTTTCAGTAAGTTTAGTTAGGATTTTGGAAATAAAATCGTCTTGTTTTTTTTCGATTTCAAGATAGATTTTATTGGAAGAAACAAAAGCTATTTCCATTCCAGAAAAAAATGCGGAAAGTATCAAACACAGAATGATTATTCCGATTTCCATGGATTAAGGTTTTTTGTTTTGGTCTTCAAACTTTCTAGCAAACTTTCTTCTGAAGAAAAACATAAAGACTCCAATTGCCGTAAATCCCAATCGTAAATAGGCACCTTCTTTATTTCCGGCATTGTATTCTCTGAAGCCATCAATTGCAAAAAGGATTGCTGCAATCAAATAGGCGTATTGGGTAAATTTTAAATAGTTCATAGTTATTTTGATTGGACTTCTCCTGATATTTTTTGTGAGTTTATTTTTTTGAAATCTTTACTAAAATCAATTCCTTCTCCATAAGAAACTCCTTTTGGAGAGGTAAATTTAAACTTTTTTTCTGTAAAAAACCATTCATTCTTTTGGTCATAATACAACTGTTCTGTTTCTAGTTGTTCCCCGTTTTGGTTGGATATTTTTACGTTGCCTTGCAAATCGATTATATTGGTGGCTTTGTGCGAAATGGCATAAGCAGCATCAATATAGGTTTCTTTTCCATTTTTATCATATAAAGTGAGATGAATTCCTCTCGGAAACTCAGTATATGGAAATTCAACCGTAGCATAGTCAAGCATTTTTGGACTAATTAGATTGGCTGTAATTCTGCCCGAATCTGTATATTTTAAGTTAATAGAATCGGCATCGCCACTTGGAGCAAATTCAGAAACTCCCATTTTTTGTACATCTTTGAAATTGCTTTCACAGGAAACAATAGTGATACAAAAAAATATCGCAAAGAAAAAAGGAACACTATTTCTAAAAATGGATTTCATTATTTGGATGGAAAAGTAACGGTTTCATTAATCCAACAACCAATGGTTAGGGATTTTCCATTCATTTTTGCTTTTTTAATTTCGTCTTGAGTTAACGATTGTAAAGCATAGTCTGCCGCCATTTTATCTGCCGTTGGTTTTAATTTTGGATCTGCCACACCTGCTTTTTTCACCGTTTGAATAGCTAGATAATACACCGCTTTTTTCTCAAAATCTGTTTTTCCACATTCCTCTTTACTTGAAGCATATTGCTGTGCTAAAAACAAATAAGCTTTTCCCATTTTCGGATCAAAGCTTATGGCTTTGTATAGATATTCTTTTGATTTTGCTTTTTCACTACTTACTAGACCTGTAGCCAATGTATAGTATATAGTTGCTTTTTCAACGGGATTGGTTTGCAATTGTGCTGATTCTTCATAAAAACGAATCGCCTCAGGGAATTTTCTTTGTTTAACAGATGTCAACGCCATGAAATAAGCCGATTGAGCCGTAACTTGTATAGTATACAATTTTTCTGCCATGGTATAGAAAATGGGCTTTGCACTACATTTTCCTGAAAGATTGCTTAAAGCAGTTGATATCCAAACTGTATTTTCTTGATTGGCATCATACTTTTTTTCATAATAAGTACTTAAGTTATCACAAGTTGCTACCTCTTTTGCCAAAGCAATGATTCCGCGTTGTGCTGTTTTATAATCTTCTATTTTGTCAGGATTTGAAATTTGCAATTGGGTGAGCAAGGCATTTACCAAAGTATATTTTTCAAGAACTACATCTGAAGTAAATTTTTTATCGGCTGCTTTGTATTTTTCATAATACAAACTGAAATACAAATAAATAGAATTGGCATTAGTGATACTATTGGGAGCATTTAAAAAACCACTTTCGAGCAAACCGAAGATTTCTTCTTTGGAATCAATTTTATTATCATATAAAGCCATGGCTTTATTCACTTCAAAATCACCAGTAGATAAGGGAAAATTTTTATTGTATAGATCATACAATTTCATTTTATCTCGAACTAAAGCTGTTTTTTCTTCATCATTAACCGCATTGTCAATTTTATATTGAAGAATGGAAAATCCATCAGTGTAAACAGTTTCACTTTCTTTTGGGCAATTTTTTTTCACTTCGCTCCAAAGTTCAAATGATTCAGCTATTTTTTTTGCTTTGTAAAGTTCTTGGTAAGCAGCCATTTTTGGCAAACAGTCATACTTTTGCGCATTCAAAATGGATAAAAATAGAATACAGACAAAAGAAAAGATAGTTTTCATAACTGAGGCTTTTAATCAAACTTACGTTTCACGAACCATCTATCACTAAATGATAATCCTACTACAAAGTTGATATAGTTTTCTTCTACTAAGTTATAGTATTTTGTGCCTCTTTTTCCAATTTCAATACCTAAATTTATATTTGAAAAAGTTCCATTTATAGGTAAACCTACACCAAATGTTCCTGCAAAATCGGTAATCGATTTAGTTTGAAGTACTAAACCCGTGTTTTCATAGCGCAAACCAGCACGATAAGTAACTCTTTTGAAGTAATTGGAATAGGAATTATAATTTGGAATAAAATAACCTCCTAAGTTATAACGAACAGTATTTTCAAAATAGGCATCATCAATATCGTTAAAACGATTCGACATTACACTGTTTTCAATTAAAGAAATTTCTCCACCAATAAGCCAACTTTTCACTCTTCCATAACCTGTTCCAAAGGTTAATTTTGATGGGATTTTAATATCGGTGTCTTCTACGTCAATATCTTGAGATTCAATAACCCCAATGGCACCTGAATTTAAAAATTGAATAATATCAATACTTCGCGCATTGTTAAGTCTCATTTGAGATTGTGGTGTGTAGGACAAACTGGTGAAAAATGCACGATTTCCTTTGAATTTTGTTTGATAAGTAATACCAAAATCGGCATTTATTCCTTGTAAGTTGGAATAATTATTTTCACGTGTTCCATATTGAACTGTGTTTATAAAACGCAAACTTGTAGTTTCAATAGTTCCAAAACTGTATTGAACATCCACTCCAAGATTAATTTTTTTAGTTAATTGATAACCCGCACCAACAAAAAACTTATTGACACCACCAACACCACCATATCTAGAAAACACAGGAGGTGTATCTCCAGATAGGGTCTGAATTTTGTATCCTACAGAACTGTAGGGATAAAGTGCAATAGCGAAACCAAGTTTCCCTGTAGGAATACCTACCGCAAAATAATCGAGCGTAGTACGTTTAGATCTTTCTTCTTGGGTTTCTGTTTTGTAATTATTAGAATTGTAAGTTCCTGCAACGCCAAAAGAAGTTAATTTGAGACTTGCTAAGTGAGCAGGATTTTGAAGATTTATGTGAATACTATCAGGAAAAACAGAAATTCCTCCCATAGAACGAGTGTCAACCGTACCTTTAAATCTAATATCACCTATTCCATAAAATGAATATGCTGATGAAGTTCCTTCTTGAGCTAAAGCAGTAAATGAAATTAGTAAACATAGGCTTACTATAATTTTTTTAATCATTTTTGATTGTATTGAAAAGTTTGGTTCAAACTTTCTAGCAGAAAATTTGAATTGGCAAATATGGTATTTTTTAATCGTTTAGCCAAAAAATCTCCATCACCACCCGTTAAAATTATGATAAATTTAGCGTATTGGGTTTTATATTGTTCGATAAAACCGTCTATTTCAAGAATTACACCATTAATCACTCCGGAGTGAATAGACTCTTGTGTTGAGTTTCCAATAGTATTTTCGGGATATTTTTTAGTAAGTAAAGGTAATTTTGCTGTATGCTGGTGCAAAGCTTCATAGCGCAGTCTTATTCCGGGAGAAATAGCACCACCAAGATAATTGTTTTTAGAATCAATGAAATCATAAGTAATACAAGTTCCTGCATCAATAACTAATCTATTTTGATTTGGAAATTGTAAAACGGCACCAGCTGACAAAACCATTCTATCAATTCCTAAAGTGTCTGGCGAAGCATATAAATTGTGAAATGGAAACTTAGTTTCTTTGGAAATGAAAAAGACGGAAACCTTATTTTCAAAAGTCAAAAAAGTATTTTTTTCAAGATTTCCAACAGATGCTACCACAATAGTATCAATTTTTTGAAATTGTTTTAGAATAAAATCAATATCAGAAATCAATTTCTCTTTGTTTAAAATTACGATTTCTACAGGCTTACTGTCTTCAAAGACAGCGGCTTTTATTCGAGTATTTCCAATATCAATAGCTAAAACCATACAGTTGTTTTTGAAGACGCTAAGTTACGAATAGATTTTTTTTATTAATTGTTTTGGATAAATTAAAAATCGTTCTATATTTGCACCCGCATTAAAAAGGTACCTTAGCTCAGTTGGTAGAGCAATGGACTGAAAATCCATGTGTCCCTGGTTCGATTCCTGGAGGTACCACTGAAACCCATCGCTGAAAAGTTGATGGGTTTTTTGTTTGGTAAAAAACATTGTTATTTTTTTTTAAAAGAAATCATAATCTATGTGTCCTTGGTTCTTTAGAAGCTTCGGGACTGGAGGTACCACTGAAACCCATCACTGAAAAGTTGATGGTTTTTTGTTTTCGGCAATTTTGAAAGTCAAAAAACTTTCGAAACTGCATTTATCACAAAAAAGCGTGTTTATTTCTAAATTTTTCACTAAAATTGACGGTTTTTAAAAATCAATTTTTAATGAAATCAAAATTCATAATCGCTCTTTTCCTTTTATCATGCTTTGTGATTGAAGCGCAACAAAAACTAACAGTTGAGGAAATATACTCAGGAGCTTTCAGACCTGAGGCCATGGATGAACTTGTCGCCATGAAAAACACCAACCAATACACTGTTTTAAATTTTGACCGAGCCACAAGATCCATGCAAATTGATTTGTATGATTTTGCTACACTCAAAAAAGTAAATACAATAATTGACACCAAAAATTTTGTTGAATTGTCTGATGGCATTGACAGTTTTGTTTTTAGCAATGATGAAAAGCAAGTATTACTCGCCAATAATACTAATCCCATTTTCCGTCGATCCTTCACTGCCGATTATTTTTTGTATTCGTTAGAAACAAAAAAACTCACCAAAATTTTAGAGCAAGTACAAGAACCAACTTTTTCTCCCGATGGTACAAAAATAGGTTTTGCCAAAGAGAACAATCTTTATTTCTATGATATTGCTACTCAAAAAACTACTCCAGTAACAACTGATGGCAAAAAAAATAGCATCATTAACGGTATAACAGATTGGGTTTATGAAGAAGAATTTGCTTTTGTGAGAGCTTATGATTGGAGTGCTGACAGCAAAAAAATGGCGTATATCCGTTTTGACGAAACTGAAGTTCCAGAGTTTTCTATGAATATTTTTAAGAAAGAGCTGTATCCATCGGTTGAAACATTTAAATATCCTAAAGCAGGCGAAAAAAACTCTAAAGTCTCTTTACTAGTTTATGATGTTCCTTCAGGAAGTTCAAAAACGGTTGATTTGAGTAAATACAATGATTTTTACATCGCTCGAATCAAATGGACAAATGATGCCAATACACTTTCGGCTCAAATATTAAACCGTCATCAAGATAATTTAGATTTGCTTTTTGTAGATGGAACTTCGGCCAATGCTAAAGTAATTTTAAACGAAAAAGATAATGCCTATGTTGATGTTACCGATAATTTGACTTTTTTAAAAGACAACAGTTTTATTTGGACATCAGAAAAAGATGGTTTCAATCACATTTACTTGTATGACAAGACTGGGAAGTTAAAAACTCAAGTGACTAAAGGCAATTGGGAAATCACCGCCTATTACGGTTTTGATGAAAAAAACAAAACTATCTATTACCAATCTGTTGAGAATGGATCAACAATTAGAGATGTATATCGCATAGGATTAGACGGTAAAAACAAAGTAAAATTATCGCAACAAGTTGGTACGAATGCTGCTACTTTCAGTCCGAATTTTGACTATTTTATCAATTCGTATTCAAGTTCAAGTCAACCAACAATTTATTCTTTAAATAATTCTAAAGATGGTAAACAAATCCAATCCATTATTGATAACAAAACGTTAGCTGAAAAAGTAAAAAAATACAATTTACCTACCAAAGAATTCTTCGTACTCACTACTGAAAAAGGAAACAAGTTGAATGCTTGGATGATAAAACCTTCTGATTTTGATGCAACCAAAAAATACCCAGTTTTCATGTATCAATATTCTGGACCAGGTTCACAAGAAGTGGATAACAAATGGAATACAGCAAATGACTATTGGTTTATGATGTTGGCACAACAAGGCTATATTGTTGCCTGTGTAGATGGAAGAGGGACAGGTTTTAAAGGTGCGGCTTTTAAAAAATGTACTCAAAAAGACTTAGGAAAATTGGAAGTGGAAGATCAAATTGACGCCGCCAAAGTCATCGGAAACTATGGGTATGTGGATAAAAGTAGAATAGGTATATTTGGCTGGTCTTACGGCGGATTTATGTCGAGTAATTGTTTGTTTAAAGGTGCTGATGTTTTCAAAATGGCAATTGCCGTTGCACCAGTTACCAACTGGCGTTTTTATGATAGCATTTATACGGAGCGCTATTTACAAACCCCACAAGAAAACCCGAATGGTTATGATGATAACTCACCTATAAATCATGTAAGTAAATTGAAAGGAAACTTTCTTTTAATTCACGGAACTGCTGATGATAATGTGCATGTTCAAAACAGTATGCAAATGATAGAAGCTTTGGTACAAGCCAACAAACAATTTGATTGGGCAATATACCCAGATAAAAACCACGGAATTTATGGAGGAAAAACCAGAATACAATTGTACAACAAGATGACCACTTTTATCAAAGAAAAATTATAACAACTAAAACCAAAACTAAAACTAAAACAAATCAATATGAGTGAAACAACAGTAAAAACAGGACATCCAAAGGGATTATACTTCCTTTTCTTCACAGAAATGTGGGAGCGATTTAGTTATTATGGAATGAGAGCCATCTTTATTCTTTTTATGACAAAAGTGTTATTAATGAAAGATGCTGATGCATCACAAATTTATGGAAGTTACACTGGATTAGTCTATTTAACGCCACTTTTAGGAGGTTATTTGTGTGATAAATATTTAGGAAACAGAAGAAGTATTGTTATTGGTGGACTATTAATGGCATTGGGACAATTTTGTATGTTTTTGAGTGCTTCGGCTGGTGCAAATGGTGGAATTTCAATAATGTGGATGGGATTAACAGCGATTATTATTGGAAATGGATTTTTTAAACCCAATATTTCAACCATGGTTGGACAATTATATCCAGCCAATGACAGAAGAATTGATAGTGCCTTTACTATTTTCTATATGGGAATAAATCTTGGAGCATTTTTCTCGCCATTAGTTTGTGGTTCTATGGATTTCAAGTGGGGATTTTTAGCTGCTGGAGTTGGAATGTTACTAGGTTTAGTCGCATTTGTTTTAGGACAGAAAAAATACCTTATTTCTGAAGAAGGCAAGCATATTGGCTTACCAGTAAAAAAATTAGATGTAAAAAGTATCGGAATGATTGTTGGTTCTATTGCAATTATCTTTTTTATGTTGAACTTCAAGCAAATGTTTAAAAGTGATGTAGATATTATTAGTTATTTTATTTACGGCGCTATGATATTAATGCCAATATTGATTTTTAGTGATAAAAGTCTATCTAAAATTGAAACTCAAAGAATAACCGTAATATTCATTTTGGCTTTCTTCGTAATTTTCTTTTGGGGTGCATTTGAACAAGCTGGTGCTTCTTTAACATTATTTGCTGATAGGCAAACCGAAAGAACACTTTTTGGTTGGGAAATGCCGGCATCCTATTTTCAATCAGTTAATCCATTAGCGGTTATTTCGCTTGCACCAATTATGACTATAGTTTGGGGATTTTTGTATGCTAGAAAATTAGAGCCATCATCGCCTAAAAAAATGGCAATAGGTCTAGGATTAGTAGCCATGGGATATGTTGTAATTGCCATTGCTGTTAAAGGTTTAGGTTTAGGAGAAAAAGTGTCAATGTGGTGGTTAATTGGTTTATATGTAATTCATACTATCGGAGAATTATGTTTATCCCCAATTGGATTATCTATGGTTTCTAAACTAGCGCCTTTACGTTTGTCTTCTTTAATGATGGGAACTTGGTTCTTAGCCAATGCTGCAGCCAATAAGTTTGCAGGAACACTAAGTGCTTTAATTCCCGGAGGAGAAGATGGAACTGGTGGACCAACCCATTTCTTAGGATTTCAAATCACAAACCTTTATGAGTTTTTCGTGTTATTTATCATCATGTCTGGTACTGCTGCAGCTATATTATTTGTGTTGAGTTCTTGGTTAGAAAAACGTATGCACAATGATCATGTAGAAGGTGTTGATTTAGAAGTTGAGAATAGATAAACTGTTTAAAAATATTTTTATATCTTTCAAACCTCCAAGATTTATTGGGGGTTTGTTTTTTAAATAAATAAATTATGTGGAAAAGTCATCCTAAAGCACTGCCTTATTTGTTTTTATCCGAAATGTGGGAACGTTTTGGTTACTATTTAATGATCGGAATTTTTACACTTTATCTTAAAGATGTCGAAGCTGGTTTCGCTATGACCGAAAAAGAAGCTTCCGATTTATACGGAACTTTTATTGCCTTAGTATTCTTAACACCATTCATTGGCGGTTTAGTTGCCGATAGGTATTTGGGCTATAAAAAGTCTATAGTTATTGGAGGAATAATGATGGGTGCAGGATATTTTATGATGGGAATTCATAGTTTGCCAATGCTTTATTTAGCCATGACTTTGGTAATTTTGGGTAATGGATTTTTCAAACCCAATATCTCAACACTGTTAGGGAATTTCTACAACGAAGACCAATACAAAGAAAAGAAAGACGAAGGATACAACATTTTCTATATGGGAATTAATGTTGGTGCTTTCATTTGTAACTTTTTTGGAGCAGCTTTGCAAATACTTTTAGGTTGGCAATATGCTTTTATGGCGGCTGGAGTTGGAATGTTTATTGGTGTAATCGTATTTCTTTTAGGTACAAAACATTACGGCAATAAAACAGAAAAGAAAGGATTTCAAGAAGGCGATATGCCTTTTTACAAAATTGTATTGTATATTTTAGTGCCATCAGTTGTTTTTGGTATCATTGGTTGGTTGACAAAAGGTGTTCAATCGGATACCAATTTAGATAGCGCTATTTTTGGTTCTGATAGTACCGATGCTTTTATCTTTGCTTGTATTCCAGTAATTTATTTTTATGGAAGTTTATATTTCAAAGCGAAAGTTGAGGATAAAAGACCAATAGGTGCTTTGCTATCTATATTTGCTGTAGTAATTTTGTTTTGGGCGGTTTTTAAATTAAATGGTTCAGCATTAAATACTTGGGCAGACAGATATACGGATAGAGAAATTACCGGGAATACTAAAGCCGTTTTCAGCACACTAAAACTTTCCAAAGAAATAGAATTTAAAAAGGACACAACTGAACTTTATGATTCGAGTTTCCGACTTCAAAAAGAAAATGGAGAAGTAAAAAAAGTAGTTGATTATCCTATTTACTTCAGAAACGTGCACAAAGAAAATATTCCTCAAGAAGGAAGTAAAATAAGTATTTGGGCAACTAATTTAAGTCAATCGATAAATCCAGGTTGGGTAATTATTTTAACACCATTGGTTGTGGCATTTTTCACCTTTTTGCGAAGTAGAAAAAAAGAACCATCCACTCCAACAAAAATCGCTTTTGGATTGTTAATTTCAGCATTATCGGTTTTAGTGATGGTTGCTGCAGTTCACATTGGGAACAACGGAATGGAAAAAGTTTCGGTGTGGTGGTTAGTTGCAAATTATGGTGTGATAACGATTGGAGAATTGTTTTTAAGCCCAATGGGATTATCTATTGTTTCCAAATTGTCTCCTAAAAATATAACCGCTTTAATGATGGGTGGTTGGTTTTTAGCCACTTCAATAGGAAATAAATTATCAGGCGTTTTAGCTAGTATGTGGGATACTTATGAAGATAAAGCCAATTTCTTTTGGGTAAACTTTGGGTTGTTGTTATTTGCAACAGTTTTAATGTTTGCTTTGGTTAAAAATTTAAATAAAGTAATGAAAGACCACGGAATAAATTAAATTATGGAAATCAATCAATCAATAGAAGAAATTCAAAATTTTAAAGGTAAATATCCAAAACAACTGTGGTATTTATTCTTCTCCGAAATGTGGGAACGTTTCAGTTTCTATGGTATGCGTGGCATGTTGGCCGTTTTCATGGTTAGCCAACTTAAGATGGATGAAACAACTGCCAATTTGCAATATGGAGCAACGCAAGCTTGGGTATATGCTTTTACATTTATTGGAGGATTGTTTGCCGATAAAATTTTAGGTTTACGGAAGTCGCTTTTTTGGGGTGGCATTTTAATGATAATTGGAAGTATAATTTTGGCGGTTAGTCCTAAAGAGTTGTTTTTTACAGGCATTGGTTTCTCTATTGTAGGAACGGGATTTTTTAAACCCAATATTTCCTCAATGGTTGGACAATTATATAAAAATGACGATCCAAGAAGAGATGCCGGGTTTTCTTTGTTTTATGCTGGTGTTAATCTTGGAGCTTTGATAGGAGGTTATATTTGTATTGCTGTTGCCAATGGAACACTATGGGCAGGTTTTGTTCCTGAAAATATGAGATGGAATTATGCCTTCGGTTTTGCTGCTATAGTTATGGTTGTTAGTTTATTGACTTTTACACAAACACAAAAGAGTCTAGGGGGAATTGGATTATCACCTATTGCACATTTTGAAAAATCCAAAAGAAATATTTATGAAGTTGTAACTTATATTGGTTCATTGGCATTAATTCCTGTTATTATTTTGATGGTTGCCAATACGGTTTATACTGATTATTTCATGATGATTATTGGACCAGTATCCATTCTTTATTTGTTTTACGAGATGAGGAATTTCTCTGCTGTTGAAAATAAAAAATTATTGGCAGCTTTAGTTTTTATCCTTTTTTCCATTTTCTTTTGGGCATTTTATGAGCAAAGTGGCGGTTCGTTAAGTTTATTTGCAGCCAATAATTTAAATAACAAATTATTAGGAATGGAACTTGATCCGAATGGGGTTAATAATTCTTCTGGAGCTTTATTCGTTATCATATTTGCAGGGTTGCTCGGAATTTTGTGGATTTGGATGGCAAAGAAAAAAATTGAACCTAATACAGTAGTAAAGTTTGGCTTAGGATTTTTATTTCTTGCTGGTGGTTTTTGGATTTTTTATTACACCAAATTCTTTGCTGGCGCTGACGGAAAAACATCATTAAATCTATTCACTTTCGGTTGGTTTGTTATTACTTTTGGAGAATTGTGTTTGTCACCAATAGGCATGAGTGCGATGACAAAATTATCACCACAAAAATTACAGGCGGTAATAATGGGAATGTGGTTTTTAGCCAGTGCCTATGGGCAATATTTTGCAGGGTTGTTAGGCGCCAATATTTCTGAAGCTTCCGAAAATTCTTCAAATCTAGAAAAACTAAATGTATATGCTGATGGATATGAACAATTGGCTATTTATGCATTAATAGCTGGCTTACTTTTGATTTTGATTTCACCTTTGGTGAAAAAATTAATGCAAGATGTAAAGTAACAACTATTGTTTGGTATCATTTTTGAATATATTTGTAAAAAAAAATAAATAACCATGAAAAAATTAGCACTTACGTTATTCCTAGTTTTAGGGTCATTAACGATACAAGCACAAGAATTAACTTGGCAAACAGACATGAAAAAGGCAACGGAAATGTCTAAGAAATCGAAAAAACCATTACTATTATTTTTTACTGGGAGTGACTGGTGTGGATGGTGTATTCGTTTGCAAAAAGAGGTTTTGAAAACACCTGAGTTTGCAAAATGGGCAAAAGATAATGTAATTCTAGTTGAATTAGATTTTCCAAGACAAACGCCTCAAACTCCTGAAATTCAAAAACAAAATGCAGAATTGCAACAAGCTCTTGGCGTTAGAGGATATCCAACAGTATGGTTTGTAAAAGCAACCAATAAAGATGGAAAAGTAAATCTTGAACAATTAGGAAGTACAGGATATGTTGCTGGTGGACCAAGCGTTTGGTTAGCTGGAGCTGATGGAATATTAAAAAACAAAAAGGCGTAACGATTTTAATTACAGTTTATAAAATCCCTTTTCATTTGTATTGTGAAAAGGGATTTTTTCTTTTCTACAAGTCGCTTCCCATAGTCTAACATAACTTTTGTAATTTGAACCATCAATAACAACTTGTTCTGGTTTCCACTTTTTAAAAATGCGCAGCAGGTTTATTTTAGGGGAATTAATAACGATTAAAATATCGGGCTTAGTTTTTTCTAGATAAACACTGGAACTGTCAATTATCAAAATCTTTTTGTTTTTAAAATAGAAAAGGTTTCCAATATTCTTTTTTTCTTCAATTTTGCAAAAATTACCAATCAGGTAGGATTGAATTGCCAAGTTGTTGTCAATATTTTCTAATATGCTATCGTTGCTATAAACAGTGATTAGATCTTTTTTTCTCTCGGTAATTATACTGTGTTTTTTAGCATTGAAAACAATGAACTCATCAGTGTTTTCTGTTTTAAATTTGGTGTAGATAAAAACAAATTGTAGCATCACAATGCTGATTAATGTCAATAGTAATGTTTTGAAATCCCTCTTTTTAAACCAAAGAATACTGAAAATAATTGCCAAATAGGAAACGAATAGCATTTCTTTATTGAAGGAAATATTTTTGATGATAAAATTGTCAAAAGTTGCCACCCAATGAATTATGAAATTCATAATTTCTATTAGATATTCCAAAGGTTGTGCCACAATAAGAGGAACTTTGCCAAAACTGGCAATTACAATTGCTATCAATCCTATAACCATAATTATACCCAAAAGTGGTAGTACAATAAGATTCGTCACAAAGAACAAACCCGGAAATTGATGGAAATAATAAATACTCAAAGGCATAGCGCCAATTTGAGCGGAGAATGAAACGGTTATAATTTCCCAAAAATAATGTGTGATTTTATTTTTTGGTTCCCAAATTTCAGATAACATTGGCTGTAACCAAAGTATAAAAAACAAGGCCAAGTAACTCAATTGAAATCCGATATCAAATAGAAAAGAAGGTTTCCAAAGTAAAATTAAAAGCATGGAAACTAGTAATGTGTGAAATATATTGACCGTTCTGCGAAGATGAGTTCCAACAGCCACAAATGAAAACATGGTCACAGAGCGAACAACCGAAGGCGAAAGTCCAGCTAATATTCCATAGGTCCAAAGTGAAACAACAATAATTATTAGTTTCAGCAATGAATTTCTTTTGGAATTGGATAATGGTTTTAACAGAAAGGTAATAAACATCAATATAAATCCAACGTGCAATCCAGAAACGGATAAAATGTGAACTGCACCAGCATATTGATAATCTTTTAGTATTTCGGGGGAAATATCCTGTTGTTGTCCGAGTAGCAATGCAATTAAGATATTTAGTTCCTCAGTTTTGAAATCAGAAAGTTCAAGGTTGCGGATAATTTTTGTTCTGAAATTTGAAAACCGTGACCAAATAGTTTCTTCATTTCCTATCAATTTTATTTGGTTTTCGTAAGCGTACACTTGAGCATAAATATTCTGCTTCTCTAAATATTTTCCATAATCAAACTGATTAGGATTAAAAGAACCTCTGTTTTTATATAATATCCCAACAACATTTAATTCTGCTCCAATTTTTAAGCTGTCTATTTGATTTGGTTTTTTGATATTCAGCATTATTTTACCTAGACTTTGATGTTTATCAATGCTTTTTATGGTGGCTATATAACGTGAATTCTTTTGGGTGTTTTTTAATTTTTCATTGATAACCAATTGTATAAAATGGGGAGTTTCATAATCCTCAATTTGATTGGTATAATGAAGTGGGTTATAGTTTTCTTTATGAATAACAGAGGTAGAAACTCCAAGTAAAAATGATGATAGTAATGCTGTAACTCCAAAAATAATTTTAAAACTATCTTTTGTTTTACTGATGAAATGCGAGAGAAGTAATAAGAGTAAACAAAATAAAAGTCCTCCAAAAACCCAATTAGGATGAGGTTTAAAAAACTGGAAACTTACTATTCCAAGAATAAAAGCAATAGAAATTTTTGCTAAAGGAAATTGTAGGATTTTCATGTAATCAAATTACATAAAAATATTTTAATTATGCAAGAAAATTATTCAAGAACTCTATTAATTTGTGCAAATGTCCTTTGATAATAAGGTTCTTTTATGGATGAAACAACAACACCACTTTGAGTTGAAGAATGAATAAACTTTATATCATCGCCACAAACATCAACCACCATACCAACATGGTTTATTCTTTTTTGTCCTCTATTGATAAAGAAAATCAAGTCTCCTTTTTTGGCATTTTGAGGTTCGATTTTCGAACCAAAACCAGCCATTTCGTGAGAAGAACGTGGAAGTGTTAAGTTGAATTTATTGAATGTAGAATAAATCAATCCGGAACAATCAAATCCGTTTTTTGAAGTTCCGCCTGCTCTGTATACAACACCTAAATTGTCTGAAGCAACATTGATAAGTTGGTTAGCAACATAGTTTTCGTAATCAGTGTCAATAAAAATGTCTTCTGCATTTTTATCGTTAAGATTGATTTTTTTTCGAGGATCAGTTTTCTTTGGCTCAGTAGTCGGATTTTTTACCGTGTCATTTTCAACAAAATAATGAAAATCATTTTTTTTATTTAAAATAGATTTATCCGAGTCATTTGCAGCATAAGTACTAGCGGAGCAAACTATCAAGAAAAGTGCTATTTTAAATATGTTTTTCATTCATTTATTTTAGAAATACAAATATACAGTTTTAAAATCTAAAACCAACTACTTCAAATCTTTTAGGATTAATTTAGCAGTTTTTTCACTCGCGCCAATACCGCCGAGCTTGGCTTCTAAAGTATCATATTTTGCCAATAATGATTTTCGATAATTCTCATCCAGAAGTGTAGAAAGTGCTTTTTTTAGATTTTTAGAAGTAAATTTATCTTGAATAAGTTCCGTAACAACCTCTTCGTCCATAATAAGATTAACCAGTGAAATATATTTTAATGTTATTATGCGTTTGGCAATTTGATAGGAAGCCCAACTTCCTTTATAACAAACCACTTCTGGGACTTTGAATAAAGCCGTTTCCAATGTTGCCGTTCCAGATGTGACTAATGCTGCGGTTGCAACACTTAATAAATCATACGTTTTATTGGAAATAAATTTTACATTTTTGTTTTTTAAGAATTGTTCATAAAAATGAAATTCCTGACTCGGTGCGCCAGCAATTACAAATTGGTAATCACTAAAATCATCAACAATACTCAACATCACATGCAACATTTTTGCTATTTCTTGTTTTCTGCTTCCAGGAAGAATGGCGATGATGGGTTTCTCGTCGAGATTATTGTTTTCTCTAAAGGAAATTTCATCTGTCTTTTCACGATTATGAATAGCATCAATCAAAGGATGACCCACAAAATCTACTGGAAATTGATGTTTCACTTCGAAGAAATCTTTTTCGAATGGAAGAATAACAAACAGTTTGTCAAAATCTCTTTTTATTTCTTTGATTCGATTTTCTTTCCAAGCCCAAATTTGCGGAGCAATATAGTAATGTGTTTTTATTCCTCTAAGTTTTGCCCATTTGGCAATACGCATGTTAAAACCAGGATAATCAATAAAAATAATGACATCAGGACTGAATTTGAGAATATCTTCTTTACAAAATTTAATGTTGTTTAAAATTGTTTTTAAGTTAAGTACCACTTCGGCAAATCCCATGAAAGCTAATTCACGATAGTGTTTTACTAAAGTTCCACCGACATTTTGCATCAAATCACCACCCCAAAAATGAATTTCAGCAGAAGAATCTTCTTTATAAAGTGCTTTCATCAAATTAGAACCGTGCAAATCCCCCGAAGCTTCTCCAGCAATTATATAATATTTCATTTTTTGAGTTTTTATTTTTTATAGGTAAAAAATACAGTCGCTATCACTCGTGTCATAAATTCCAAGTATTAAGTTGTGCAATAGCATGGTGCGCCGTTAAATCAAATTGAATAGGAACTATTGAAATATAACCGTTTGCCAATGCCCATTCATCAGTGTCTTCACCTTTATCTTGGTTTACAAATTCTCCAGTCAACCAATAATAATCTTTGCCATAAGGCGTTTGTCTTTTGTCAAATTTTTCCATCCAAATGGCTTTTGCTTGTCGACAAATCTTTATTCCTTTTATTTCTTCTTTTTTAAGTTTGGGAAAATTAACATTTAAAACAGTTCCTTCTGATAATTTTTTTGCCAGAACTTCCAAAGCTATTTTTTTAATAAATGGTTTTATGGTTTCAAAATCAGCATTCCACGTATAATCTAATAAAGAAAAACCAATGGCAGGAATTCCTTCGATACCAGCTTCTACAGCAGCACTCATCGTTCCAGAATAAATTACGTTAATAGAAGAATTGGATCCATGATTTACTCCTGAAACACACAAATCGGGTTTCTTTTTTAAAATTTCGTTAACTGCCAGTTTTACACAATCCACAGGTGTACCTGAGCAAGCATATTCGGTAATGGCTGCATTTTCAGCAGAAATTTTATTTAAGTACAAAGTGCTATTGATTGTGATGGCATGTCCCATGGCGCTTTGTGGACTATCTGGCGCAACAACAATGACATCCCCAATCTCTGCCATAACCGCTATTAAAGCTCTTATTCCCGGAGCATTTATACCGTCATCATTGGTTACTAAAATGGTAGGTTTTGAAATCATTGGTATGTTTTAGAATTATTAAATTTTTAGCATAGTTTTTGTACAAGCTAGAGTGATTGCAAAATTAACTTTTTTTAAGGTTTTATGCAGTTACATTTTTTATAACTTTGAAACCTTAGGCTAAAATGATAAATTGCCTTATGAATTTTCCAAAAATTATTTCAGTAAATGTTTATTGACTTTTTTTTGTTTATTTTAGAACCAAATAATTAATGAATAATATAATTCAGTTTATGAAAAGAAATTATAAAGTCCTTCTGGTAATTGTAGCTTTATCAGTGGCATTATGGAGTTTTATTCCTAAAGAAAAAGAGTCTGATCCAGAAAAAGACAAGCTATTAATAGAGTTGTTAACTTTTGTCATTGAAAAAGGACATTATAATCCTGCAACAATAGACGATGCTTTTTCAAAAGGAGTTTACAAAGATTATTTGAATGCATTAGATCCGTCTAAACGTTTCTTTTTGCAATCTGATATTGATGAGTTTGCTCAATATGAATTAAGAATTGATGATTTTATTAGAGAAAAAGACTTAACTTTTTTTGATTTAACATACGCTCGTTTGATGAAACGAATGGATGAAAGCAAAAGTTATTATAAAGATGCGTTGGCTAATCCATTTGATTATAAAAAAGACGAAAGTTTCAATACGGATTATGAAACGATGCCTTATTCAAAGAATGTACAAGAATTAAAAGAAAGATGGCGTTTGCAATTGAAATTATCGGCATTATCTTCATTAGTTGAGAAGCAAAAACTGGAAGAAGATAAGATTAAGAATAAAGATGCAGTTAAAAAATCAGAGCCAAAAACATTTGAGCAATTAGAAAAAGAAACAAGAGAAAGTACGCTGAATTCATTGAATGACAATTTTAACTTCATCGCCGATTTAGATAGAGAAGATTGGTTTTCAGTATATGTAAATGCTATTGCTTCTCGTTTTGATCCTCACACTGCTTACATGGCACCAAGTGAAAAAGAGCGATTTGATGTTAGTATGAGTGGAAAATTGGAAGGTATTGGTGCAAGATTACAAAAGAAAGGGGATTTTACAGAAATATCAGAATTAATTTCTGGTGGTCCAGCTTGGAGAGGAAAACAACTAGAATCGGGTGATATGGTTTTAAAAGTGGCACAAGGTGACGCGGAACCAGTTGACGTAGTTGGAATGCGTTTGGATGATGTTGTTAAAAAAATTAAAGGACCAAAAGGGACAGAAGTTC
The DNA here is from genome assembly GCF_051547085.1 of Flavobacterium sp. RSB2_4_14. NCBI lineage: Bacteria > Pseudomonadati > Bacteroidota > Flavobacteriia > Flavobacteriales > Flavobacteriaceae > Flavobacterium > Flavobacterium sp. RSB2_4_14. The sequence continues at coordinate 94,089 of NZ_JBPTTL010000001.1, read as the reverse complement.
GGTTAACAGTTAAGAAGACAGACGGCACGATAAAAGTGATTACCATCATTAGAGATGAAGTGGAAATTGAAGAAACTTATGTTAAATCAAGTGTTGTTGAAAAAGACGGATTTAAATATGGTGTGATTTATTTACCTAAGTTTTATATTGATTTTGAAGATCAAAATAGCCGAGACGCAGGAAAAGATGTTGCGATAGAAGTAGAGCGATTAAAAAAAGAAGGCGTTCAAGGAATTGTAATGGATGTGAGAGATAATGGTGGAGGTTCTTTGAAAACCGTAGTTGATATTGCAGGTTTATTTATTGAGCAAGGTCCAATTGTTCAAATTAAATCGGCAGCAGGAAAAAAAGAAGTTCTTTATGATAGAGATTCAAAAGTACAGTGGGATGGACCATTGGTTATCATGATAAATGAATTTTCTGCTTCTGCTTCAGAGATTTTAGCAGCAGCTATTCAGGATTACAAACGCGGGGTTATTATCGGCAGTAAACAATCCTATGGAAAAGGAACAGTACAAAATGTGATTGATTTAAACCAATTTGTTCGTGGCAGTACTTATGGTGATTTGGGAGCATTAAAAACCACAACTCAAAAATTTTATAGAATAAATGGTGGTTCAACTCAACTTGAAGGAGTGAAAAGCGATATTGCTATCCCAGACAAATATTCTTATTTAAAAATGGGTGAGCGTGATATTGATAATGCCATGCCATGGGATAAAATTGATCCAGCCGATTATAAAACATGGGATAAACAAAATAATTTTGATTTAGCTATATCAGAAAGTAAATCGAGAATGAAAAACAATGCCCAAATGAAGTTGATTGATGAAAATGCAAAATGGTTAGATGAAAGAAATAAAGAAAACGTTTATAGTTTGAATATTGATAAGTTCAAAGCGGAACAAAAAGCATTAGAAGAAAAAAGCAAAAAATACAAATCAATAGTTGATTATAAAAATGCTTTTGAATTTAAATCGCTTCCATATGAAATTGAAAGTATGAATAACGATACCGTGCTTAAAGAGAAAAGAGATAGATGGCATGAAAGTTTATCTAAAGACATCTACATAGAAGAAGCAATTCATATTTTAAATGACCTTCAATCTGAAAACAAAAAAGGATTATCTACAAAAGTAAAAAAGGATAAATTAGTTAAATCATAATTATTCTATAATTTCAAAAGTAAAAGCCACCAATTTGGTGGCTTTTACTTTTGAAATGAATAATGTGTCTCGAAGTAAATATTTTTTTACTTACCATTCATTTACTTTATTAGCATCCATTTTGAGGAAGATAAAAAGTAAAATAGTAAATCCCCATAATCCAGAACCACCATAAGAAAAGAAAGGTAGTGGCACACCAATAGTTGGAAAAATACCAGCAACCATAGCTATATTTACAAAGAAATGAATAAATAAAATTCCGGCTACACAATAGCCGTAGACTCGGCTGAACTTAGTTTTTTGCCTTTCGGAGAGGTAAATAATTCTAATTATTAAAATTACAAAAAGGGCAATCACAAAAAGTGATCCTAAAAATCCCCATTCTTCTCCCACAGTGGTAAAAATATAATCAGTGTGTTGTTCAGGAACAAATCCGCCTTTAGTTTGAGTGCCTTCAAGATACCCTTTTCCAAACCAACCGCCAGAACCAATGGCAATTTCTGATTGATTTGTATTATAACCAATGCCTTTCATGTCCACTTCTTTCCCCAAAAGAATATTGAAACGATCACGATGGTGTTGTTTAAATACATTTTCAAAGACATAATCAACCGAAAATACAAATCCGCTTATTAAAACAAATATTATGCTACTAAGTACCCAATTGCGATTGATTAACCTGCTTCTGTAGTAAATAAAAATAATTACAGCTAAAGCAATTCCTATTAGTACTAATGGTTTGATAATTAAGGCTAAAACGAACAAAATTAGAGCTATAAATCCCGTCCATACATACCATGAAGGCAAACCTTCTCTGTACAATACTAGGATAAAAACGCTGTAGATTAAAGCACTTCCTGGATCATGAGGAACGATAAGTAAAATGGGCAATGCCAGTATTCCTAATGCTTGTAATTGTCTATTGAAATCTTTAAGATTTACTTGAACATCACTCAGATATTTTGCGAGGGCAAGTGCTGTTGCTGCTTTAACAAATTCAGATGGTTGTACCCCAAACGAACCAAAAGAATACCAATTTGCCTGTCCTTTAACGGTTTTACCAAAAACAAATAAACCAGCCAAAGAGAATAGACCTATGACATAGAAAACACTTGAAAACTTCTCGTAAAATTTTCCGTCTACCGATAGAATTACGAAAATTAATGGAATAGTCAGTATAATGAAAAGAAACTGTTTACCGTAGATTTGTGAGAAATCAAAAATGGAAGTTTCTTGATCTATTGTTGATAAAGAGGAGGAATAAATATTCAGCCATCCCATTATTACCAAGACAATGAAGATTACAACGCTTATCCAGTCAAGATTATTAGTTACACTTTGATTTTTCATAAATGATAGAAATTAATTTCCAGTTGGATTTGTTATTTTAATTTCCTCTTCTTTTTTTATGGGTAGTTTAGTATTTACTACTGTCGTAACTTTAGTATTGATTAAAGTATCTTTAATAGGATTGGCTATATATTTATTGTATTCTCCTTGTAAACTTCCTTCTAACATTCTTTTTTCTAAATCTTTTCTAGTGATTTTCTTTTTGATGTATTTTTCAATCATCAAACTTGTAATTGGTCCTGCCCATCTTGCTCCCCAATATCCATTTTCTACAAATACTGCTATAGCTATTTTTGGATTGTCTTTTGGAGCAAAAGCAACAAAAATGGAGTGATCCTGAAGTTTTACTCTTTTTCCATTAATCTTCGCATAGTTTTCTGCGGTTCCTGTTTTCCCACAAATATCAATTCCCTCTACATTTAGTCCTCTCGCTGTACCTAAATTATAAACATCAAACAAACCGCTAATAACAGGTTCAAAATACTTTTTATCAACAGTTGTTACATGTTTTGTTCTAAATCTTTTGTCAATTACTCCGCCTTTAATTTTTTTGATGATATGTGGTGTATAATAATAACCACGATTGGCAACTATAGCAATCATGTTAGCTAACTGAATAGGTGTCATTAAAACTTCTCCTTGTCCAATAGCATTAGAAACAATCGTTTTACTATCCCAACCCCAACCTGGATACATTTTTTTATACGTTTTTGATGTTGGTAAATTTCCTTTTTTACCTGTTGGCAAATCATAACCCATAAATTGACCAAGGCCAAAGCTTTTTAAATGGTTACTCCAAACATCAACTCCATCAGATGGTTTAACATACTTATTTATTGTTCGCATGTAAACATTGGCAAAATAAGTGTTGCAAGAATTGTAAAAACCATTATGCAATACCGAAACTCCAGAGTCGTGGCATTTCATAAACCTACCACGAGCATAACTAAACCCGTGATGACATACAAAAGAGGTATTTTCATCAATGACACGTTCTTGTAATCCAACTAATCCTGTTAGTATTTTGAATGGCGAACCTGGTGTATATTCAGCTAAAAGTCCTCTGTCGTATAGTGGTTTTGCTATAGAGTCATGGTACAACATGGTGTAGTTTTTAGAACGTTGTCTTCCCACTAATATTGCTGGATCATAAGATGGTGCGGTTACCAATGCTAGTATTTCTCCTGTTTTAGGGTCAATGGCAACAATTCCACCTCGTTTGTTTACCATTAATTCTTCACCATATTTTTGCAAATCAACATCAATGGTAAGATTAATGTCTTTTCCTTGCAGGGCAATTGTGTCAAATTTACCTTCTTTATAAGAACCTATTTCTCGATTGTATTTATCTTTTTGGATGTATTTTACGCCTTTTACACCACGTAAAATATCCTCGTAACTTTCCTCAACACCTTGTCTTCCAATTAAATCTCCAGAATTGTAATATTTATTTTTTTCAATAATCTTGTCATTCACTTGGGTTATAAATCCAAATATATTAGCCCCAACAGCAACTTGATAGTCTCTCAAGGAACGTTTTTGGATATAAAAACCATTGAACTTTCGTTGAATTTCTTGAAAGGCCGCATACTCTTTTTTATTAAGTTGTGCCAAAAAAACCGAAGGAAGTCTTGGACTGTAAACTTTTGCTTTGGCAATTTTCTTGAGAAATTCTTCTTTGGTAATCTTCAATAAGGAACAGAATTCTGTAGTGTCCAAATTTTTCACATCTCTTGGAATAACCATGATGTCATAAGAAGGTTGATTAGCAACCAAAAGTTTGCCATTTCTATCATAAATATAACCTCTTTCGGGATAATCATATTTAATCTTAATGGCATTATTATCTGACTTTGCTAAAAGCGTATCATCAATAACTTGCAAGTAAAAAAGCCGAATTACTAATAAAATAGTGGCAATGAAAATTATTGTTGGCAATAATACTTTTCTCATCGTTTACCCGGTTTTATAATATAGATTATGATAATACAAGTAATGATTGTAAATAGTGTACTTAAAACGGTACGCAGTAAAATATCTAACAGGAAACTAATTTTGAAAACTTCTAGTATAAATAATACACTATGGTGAATGACCACTGCAATTAAAATAAATGAAAATCTTTCGGGTGTCAAAACATCATTCAGTTTAACGGTTTGATATTCATAGCTTAATCCGAAGGAAAATTTAAAAATTGAAGGTCTAAAATAAGCTAGTACAATACAAGCAGCAGCATGAACACCTCCAGAATTACAAAACATATCCATCAATATACCTAGGAAAAAACTAGCCAACAATAAACCTGATTTATTTCCGTTAACAGGATAAAGAATTATAAATAATATATAGGGAAATGGATTGATATATCCAAAAAGATCAATTCTGTTGAATATCAAAACCTGTGCAGCTAGCAACAAGATAAATCGGGCAATATTTTCTAATAAAGCACTATTCATCTTTCTTGCTTTGATTTTCTAAATTGGATATTTCTTCGGCATCTTTATTTTTAATAATATAAACATGTCCTAAGTTTGTCATATCATTAAATAATTTTATATCCAAAGTGTAGTAGTTGGTTACGTTATCAATATAAACTTTGTCAATAGTACCAATACCTATGTTTTCTGGAAAAATTATTGATTGTCCACCGGTTACTATAGTATCTCCTTTGCGAACACCAGCGAGTCTAGGCACATCTATTAATTGAACAAAACCAGTACTTTTTGCATTCCAAACCAAGGAACCAAAATGATTTGATTTTTTAATCTTAGCATTGATTTGAGATTTGACATTCAAGATACTGATAATAGTAGCATAGTTTTTTGAAGTATTGTCAACTATACCTATAATTCCCGCACTGTTAATTACACCCATATTTGGTTTTATTCCAGAAGCAGAACCACTATTTATAGTGAGATAATTTTCGTGAGCGCTATAGGAATTTCTAATAATTTTTGAAACGATAATATCCGTTTTTTTAACTCCTTTTATAGAATCTATTTCGGGTAATTTTGTAGTGTCTTTTTGATTGAATAAAAGTGATTTCAATCTGGCGTTTTCAAGAGCCAACTCATCGTTTTGGGCTCTTAGACTAAAATACTCATCAATGTTATTCACTTTTTCATAAATGCCACCAGTAAAAAAATTAGCGGAACTAATTATTTTGCTTTTATGATAGGAATGTGATTGAATAGTTAATGATAATGATATAACCAAAAGCAGCAAAAACAGTAAACGATTACTGTTTTTAAGTACAAAATTAAATATTTGCTGCATCGTTTAAAAAGTATAAAATCTTAAAATCCAAATTCCAAATAACATAAATGTGTCAAAAATTTGGAATTTGGAATTTCTATTATTGGAATTTCTATTTTAATAATATGCTTCTAAATCTTGGTATGTTTTTAAGTGCCATTCCAGTGCCACGAACAACCGCTCTTAATGGATCTTCGGCAATATAAACTGGTAAATCTGTTTTTTGAGAAATACGTTTATCCAATCCTCTCAACATCGAACCTCCACCAGCAAGATAAATACCTGTATTGTAAATATCAGCGGCTAATTCAGGTGGTGTTTGCGATAATGTTTCCATGATAGCATCTTCAATACGTTGGATTGATTTGTCTAAAGCTTTGGCTATTTCTCTATAAGATACTTCTACTTGTTTTGGTTTTCCAGTCAATAAATCTCTACCTTGTACAGACATTTCATCTGGTGGTGTTTCTAAATCATCAGTAGCAGCACCAATAGTGATTTTGATTTTCTCTGCAGTGCTTTCTCCTACAAATAAATTGTGTTGGGTTCTCATGTAATACACAATATCATTTGTGAAAACGTCACCTGCAATTTTAACTGATTTGTCACAAACAATTCCGCCAAGCGCAATTACCGCAATTTCAGTTGTTCCTCCACCAATATCAACAATCATGTTTCCTTTTGGTTGCATAATATCAATACCAATACCAATAGCTGCTGCCATTGGTTCATGGATTAAGTATACTTCTTTTCCGTTTACACGCTCACAACTTTCTTTTACTGCACGCATTTCCACTTCTGTAATTCCAGACGGAATACAAACCACCATTCTAAGTGCAGGTGTAAACATTTTTTTCTTTAACGCTGGAATACTTTTGATGAACATGCTAATCATTTTTTCAGACGCATCAAAATCAGCAATAACCCCATCTTTCAATGGACGTATAGTTTTTATGTTTTCATGTGTTTTACCTTGCATCATGTTGGCTTCTTTTCCAACAGCGATAATTTTTCCCGATATTCTGTCTCTAGCAACAATTGATGGGCTATCAATTACAACTTTATCGTTGTGTATTATCAGAGTGTTTGCTGTACCAAGGTCAATTGCGATATCCTCAGTCATGAAATCAAAAAATCCCATAAGTCTTTTAAGGGTTTAAATAGTTATAAATTTTTAACGCACAAAGTTAAACAAATTAATGTTTGAAATGACGTGTTCCTGTAAATACCATTGCAACTTTATTTTCGTTACAAAAATTAATGCTCAATTCATCTTTTATCGAACCTCCTGGTTGAATAACGGCTGTAATTCCTGCATTATACGCCATTTCGACACAGTCTGGGAAAGGAAAAAAAGCATCACTTGCCATTACTGCGCCATTTAAATCAAATCCAAAAGTAGTTGCTTTTTCAATCGCTTGTTTCAAGGCATCTACTCGAGATGTTTGACCCGTTCCAGATGCTACTAATGTACTGTTTTTTGCAAATACAATCGTGTTTGATTTGGTATTTTTACAAATTTTTGAAGCAAATAATAAATCGTCAATTTCTTGAGCGGTTGGTGCCGTATTGGTTACAGTTTTTAAATGCTCTTTGGCATCAGTAATGTTGTTTTTATCTTGTACTAAAAGACCGTTTAAACAAGTTCTAACTTGACGATTTGGCAATTCCACATCATGTTGAACCAAAATAATTCTATTTTTCTTTTCAGATAAAACAGCAATCGCTTCATCATCATAACTTGGTGCAATGACTACTTCGCAAAAAAGTGAGTTAATTTCATTGGCTGTAGCCAAATCTATTTTGCCATTAGCAATTAAAACACCTCCAAAAGCCGAAGTTGGATCACAAGCCAAAGCTGCCAAATATGCAGCCGTCATATTATCTCTAGTTGCTAATCCGCAAGCGTTATTATGTTTTAAGATGGCGAATGTTGGTTTGTTTTCTTTGAATTCCAAAATCAAGTTTACAGCCGCATCAACATCTAATAAATTATTGTATGACAATTCTTTGCCATGCAGTTTGGTAAACATTTTATCAAATTCGCCAAAGAAAAATCCTTTTTGATGAGGGTTTTCTCCATAACGTAATACTTGTCCGTTTTCGATACTCGCTTTGAAATAGGTTTCTTCAGTATTAAAATAATTAAAAATAGCGGTATCATAATGAGATGAAACATGAAAAGCTTTAGTAGCCAAAAGTTTTCTTTGTTCTAAAGTAGTATCACCGTTTTGAGTGGATATCAAATCCAATAACATAGCGTATTCATTAACAGAGGCAACGATTACAGTATCTTTAAAATTCTTTGCCGCTGCGCGAATTAAAGAAATGCCACCAATATCAATTTTTTCAATAATATCAGCTTCACTTGCACCAGAAGCAACTGTTTTTTCAAACGGATATAAATCAACAATGACTAAATCGAGTTGCGGAATTTCAAATTCCTGCATTTGTTGCACATCGGTTTCATTATCTTGACGGTTAAGAATACCACCAAAAATTTTTGGGTGTAATGTTTTTACTCTTCCGCCTAGAATAGATGGATAAGAAGTAACTTCTTCCACCGGTACAACCGGAATTCCTAGGTTATTTATAAATTCTTCTGTTCCTCCAGTAGAATAAATAGTCACATTTTGTTCGTGTAGTTTTCGAACAATTGGCTCCAAACCATCTTTTGAAAAGACAGAAATCAATGCCGATTTAATTTTTTTTGTAGTGTTCATGTAGTGTGTGTTGTGTGTGTTTCTTGAACTCAAGATGTAAGCGTACAAAAGTAGTTTATTACCAAGAATGAAGCAATCTGATTTTTTATTTTTTTTGTAACAAAATTTAATTTCAAGACACCAATAAAGCATCGATTATAATATTAGTAAATTCAGATATTTTTTTTCAAATTTACACATCTTAATAAACAGCAAATGTTATTTTACTTCAGGTTATTAAAAGAAAGTTTTGGCTTTGCCATGAATGCGTTGCGCAACAATAAATTGCGAACCATGCTTTCTCTTTTAGGCGTTACTATTGGTATTTTTTCAATTATTGCAGTATTAGCGGCAGTTGATTCTTTGGATTTACAAATCAAAAAAAATTTAAACACTCTTGATAAGAACACCATTTATGTAACTAGCATGTCATTTGGGCCAAGTGAAATACCTAAATGGAAAAGAGAACAGTTTCCCAAAATGAGTTATGAAGAATTCCAATATTTAAAAAATAGTTTAAGCAACATTGAAAATTCCTGTTTTCGATATTTCACTTCTAGTCAAAATGTAAAATTTGAATCGAGTACAGTGAATTCTGTAAGTATGGTACCTGTTACTTCTGAATTTGACGATATTAAAAGAATGGAGTTTTTAGATGGTCGATTTTTTAATGATTCCGAGTCTAATTCTGGAAAACAAGTGGTGGTTTTAGGATTTGATATTGCCAAAGGACTATTTGATGATGTAAATCCTATCGGAAAACAAGTCAGAATGTATGGTCAACGATTTACGGTTATTGGAGTAACTAAAAAGAAAGGCGAATCAGTCATACAATTGGGTGAAAATGATGATAATTCTGTTTTTTTTCCTTCTCTTTTTTTGAGAAGAATATATGGCGATAATAATAAAATTCTTTTGCCAGTTGTAATTTTAAAACCCAATGAAGGAATAGATATTGATGCATTAAAAGAGGAGATTTCTCAAAAGTTGCGCAACTTTAGAGGAGTAAAAGATGGTGAAATCGACAATTTTTTTGTGAGTGTTTTGTCTGGTTTCACCGATTTGATAGATGGCGTTATTGGTAATATGAAAATGGGTGGTTGGGTTATTAGTTTGTTTTCGCTTTTGGTTGGTGGTTTTGGTATTGCAAATATTATGTTTGTTTCGGTGAAAGAACGCACCAACTTAATTGGGATTCAAAAATCATTGGGTGCCAAAAATAAATTTATCCTTTTCCAATTTCTATTTGAAGCCATAATTCTTTGTGTTATAGGAGGAATTATTGGATTGTTTTTAGTGTGGATAATTGCCTTGGTTTTAACCAAGTTTCTTGATTTTGAATTTGTTTTAAGTTTTGCCAATATCCTTTTAGGAACAAGTTTGGCCGCTATAATTGGACTTATTGCTGGAATTCTTCCTGCTATTTCTGCTTCAAAACTAGATCCTGTGGAAGCGATTAGGAGTGGAATGTAGATAATGGATTAATCTCGAAATTTGATTTTTGATTTATCCCATTTAATTTCATTTGAATAATAATATTTATCGGTTTTCTTATAATGTAACACGGTGTCTTCTTCTTGTGTTGTTCTTCTTATAAAATAAGTCGGAACCTTTAAGTTATAATAAAATTTTAAAAAACCTTTATCTTTAATGGTATCATTTTGAGAAGCAATAATGAGAATTCTTCTGTTATTAGGTTTTTTCATTACATTTTCATAGACAATTTTTTCTAGACTTTCTATTGGAATTTTGATTAAATCTTTCGGCTGCAAATCTAAAAATTGAGGCAATGTGTCATTCTCAGTTCCATATTTGCAAATTATTTGAATGTATCTTTTTTGGTAGTAATAGATTTCTCCTTTTTTGTCTATTATTAAATTACTTTCTCCATAGAAACCTTTTCGAGGTAAAACTATAGTTTCAGCTCTATAAAGATTTAATGAGTCTGTATATTCTTTTAGTTTTCTATCTTCTGCAGAAATAATGTAAGGTATTAGTGGAAGATTTTTTTCAATATTTTTCTTTTTATGACAACTAAAAACTAATACAATAATCAATAAGCAAACAATTTTTTTCATAATCTAAAGATATAAAAAAAACACAAAGCATAAACTTTGTGTTTTTTGTAATTCTCCCTTATAATTAAAACTATCTAATTTCTTGATTTAAAATTAAATCGAGATATAAGTTGATTTTGTCTTTTAATTCTTTTCTTGGCGTGATAAAATCAAGGAAACCGTGGTCTAAAACAAACTCAGCCGTTTGGAAACCTTCTGGTAAATCTTTTCCGGTTGTGTCACGAACAACTCTTGGTCCGGCAAAACCTATTAACGCACCAGGTTCTGAAATATTAATATCACCAAGCATAGCATAGGAAGCGGTTGTTCCTCCTGTTGTTGGGTCAGTACATAATGAAATATAAGGGATTTTAGCTTCGGCTAATTGGGCTAACTTTGCTGAGGTTTTTGCTAATTGCATTAACGAATAAGCTGCTTCCATCATACGAGCACCACCCGATTTGGAAATCATTACAAATGGCACTTTATTTTTAATAGAATAATCAATACCACGAGCAATTTTTTCTCCCACAACAGCACCCATTGAGCCACCGATAAAAGCAAAGTCCATACAACAAACAACCAAATCATTCCCTTTTGATTTTCCAACAGCAGTACGAACAGCATCTTTCAATCCTGTTTTACTCATAACATCTTTTAATCGGTCGGAATATTTTTTTGTATCAACAAAACCCAAAGGATCTTTTGAAGTCATTTTAGCATCCAATTCTTTGAACTCATTATTATCAAATAAGATTTCAAAATATTCTTTGCTACCAATTCTAACATGAAAATCATCCTCTGGACTTACCCAAAGGTTTCTCGCCAATTCGTCTTGATCAATAATTTTTCCTGTTGGCGATTTATACCAAAGCCCTTTTGGAACGTCTTTTTTCTCTTCAGTAGGCGTTGTAATTCCTTTTTCTGTTCTTTTAAACCAAGCCATAATTAAGTTTATTTGTTTTTGGTTTATTGTTTATAGTTTGTAGCTTAACCATAAACTACAAACTATAAACTACAAACTTATAATGTATTAACGTTATTCAAGTCAGCAAATGCTTGTTCTAATCTTTTGTTGAATGTCAATTCACCTTCACGAACCCATTTTCTAGGGTCATAATGTTTCTTGTTTGGTGAGTCAGCGCCATCAGGACTTCCGATTTGAGTTTTCAAATAATCGATTTTTGATGTCATATAATCACGAATTCCTTCAGTGAAAGCAAATTGTAAATCGGTATCGATATTCATTTTAATTACACCATACGAAATTGCTTCTCTGATTTCTTCCAACGTTGAACCTGAACCACCGTGAAAAACAAAGTCAACCGGATTTGGTGCTGTTTTGAATTTATCTTGAACGTAATGTTGAGAGTTTCTCAAGATTTTTGGGGTCAATTTGACGTTTCCTGGTTTGTAAACACCATGAACATTTCCAAAAGAAGCTGCGATGGTAAATCGTGGACTCACTTTTAATAATTCTTCATAAGCATAAGATACTTCAGAAGGTTGAGTGTACAATTTTGAGCTATCTACATCAGAGTTGTCAACGCCATCTTCTTCACCACCAGTAATTCCCAATTCAATTTCTAGAGTCATTCCCATTTTGCTCATTCGAGCCAAATAGGTTTTACAAATTTCAATATTTTCTTCAATTGGTTCTTCTGATAAATCAATCATGTGAGAAGAAAACAAGGGTTTGCCAGTTTCAGCAAAATGTTTCTCAGAAGCGTCTAGCAAACCATCAATCCAAGGCAATAATTTTTTGGCACAATGATCTGTATGAAGAATTACGGTTGCACCATAAACTTTTGCTAAAGTGTGTATGTGTAAAGCTCCAGCTATTCCACCAGCAATGGCTGCTTTTTCATTTTCGTTTGATAATCCTTTTCCAGCGTTAAACTGTGCGCCACCATTTGAAAATTGGATAATTACAGGTGCATTTAGTTTAGCCGCAGTTTCAAGAACACCATTTATAGTGCTTGAACCTATCACATTTACTGCAGGAAGTGCAAATCCTTTTTCTTTAGCATAATTAAAAATTGCTTGAACTTCATCTCCAGTAGCAACTCCAGGTTTAATAGTATGAGCCATTGTATTTTTTTTAAAAGTTAATTCCGTCCCGAAGTTTCGAAACAGGAATACAAAAATAATAATTTCTAATTTTAGAAAGGATAATTTATTCCAATATTTACTACTGATTTGTCAAAGCGCATTTCTTTGAACCATTTTTCACTATCAGCATTGGCAGGGTTGTAGGTTTTGAACCCTAAATCTAATCTGACTACAAAGAAATTGAAATCATATCTAGCTCCAAATCCAGAACCAATAGCTGTGTCTTCCAAAGATTTTATACCAGAAAATACAGCTTTAGGATTTGTAACAATATCACTAACGTTCCAAATATTTCCAGCATCAATAAAAATGGCACCAAATAATTGTTGGAAAATGTTGAAACGCAATTCTGTACTAACACTGATTTTCATGTTGGCTTCGTTAAAGTCATTAACAGCGCCAGTGCTACCTGGACCTAAACCATACGATTGCCAAGCACGAATATCATTTGAACCACCAGCAAAATAACTTCGGGAAAAGGGTACACTATTAGTATTGCCATAAGGTATTGCAATTCCAAAAAAGGCTCTTGTTGCTAATACTTTTTTTCGGGATAAATCCCAATGTTTTATGAATTCAAACTCTGTTTTTAGATATTGTGAATACACTACGCCAAAGACAGTTTTGCTACCATTTGAATCTTGTGGTTGATTGGAACCATTGGCTAGTAACGACAATAAATTTCCTGCTGATTCTATTTTGCCTCTAAAAGTATAAAACTCATTATCTAACAGGTCTTTTTTAGAGGTTTTTGAATAGGCAAAACTTGTGGCAAAAATTAAGTTGTCTTCTGTCAATCGATTTTTTCTTTCATCAATACTGCGAATTTCATCGAAATCATTAGGCGCGGGAAAAACCACTGGAGTTGGACCTAATACATCGTTCAAGAAACCGTCTGTTCCCGATTCAATTATCAAATCTCCTCTGTCGTTAATATAATCAGGATTTGTATTGTAGGTTTGTGCTTGTTCATTCAACGCATCGTATGATGATTCATACACATTAAAATAATTACTCGGATTTAAGTTTTTTACAAACTGAATGTTTAATAAATCAAATCGTACCGTAGTGTTTTTCTTTGGTGTCCAATTGTAAGCTAACGAACTTGTGAAGTTTTGTTTGTCTAATCCGATATTGGTTTGTTTAGAATAACCAACACTTATAGTTGTAAATGGAATCATCGATTTTGGGACGATTTTATCTGTTTTGAAAGGAAGAAATAGTCTCGGGAAATTTATTTTAGCATCAATCCCTAATTCTGAAACATTAAAAAAAGTGTTGTTAGGATTTGCCACATCTCTTGAAGAACCAATATTTCCTCTTAATCCAAGTTCAAAAGTTTCGGCACCATTAAATATATTTCTGATAGAAAAAGTAGTGCTTCCTTCAATACCAATATCTAAAATATTAGAATGTGTAAAATCCGTTGAAAACCCAAAAGTGTGCTTTTTTCTTGGAGTTAAATAAATGTTGGCAATCAGCCCATTTTCTTGATTTTTATCTTCGGTATATTGTATTAACGGATAATTAAAAACTTTAAGATTGCTCAAATATTTTGAGGTTAGCGAAGTTTTAATATCCGAAAAATAGTTGCCTTTTATGATGAAAATACCATCGGTAAGGGCTTTTGGACGGTATTTTAATTTGTTAGTACTATATAAGGTAAAGTCTTTATAAACAGTACTATCGTTTATTGTGGCATTTGGATTGGCTGGACTATGGTCTGTATAAAGATTGACTTTACTAATTTTATACAATTTAAATGGTACCGTTCTAACTGTATCATCTACTCTGATGTTTTCGTCATTAATCAATACATCTATATTGGCAACATGTGATTTGACAATAGTGTCAATATTAAAATTCACATAGTTTTGCTGAAAACGAAAAGCACCATTGTTCCTGAAATCTTCAGTAATTCTAACTCTTTCTTCGTCAAATGAATTTTTGGTATACTTTTCTTTGGTCTTTAATTTCGAGTCTTTTTTCTTTAATTGATAAATCGAATCTAAAGGTGGACTTGTAATATAGGAATTAATGCTGTCCAATGTGTAGGGTTTCCCTAATTTTATATCATACTTGAGTTTTACTTTTTTCTTGGCCAAACTATCAATAGTATAATTGGTTGTAGCATCAAAATAACCTCGGTTAAAATAATATGATTTCAATCGTTTAAGCGATTTTCGAGTACTTGAAGTATCAATAATTACTGGTGCTTCTCCAGTTTTTCTTAAAAAATCATGAATGCCCGAATAGTAAAAAGACTCGCCTAGTCGTTTTACTTGTTTCTTTGAAAGCCATTTTGCTTTTCTATAATACTTCTCTGGATTATTGGTGAACTTTGCTCTGAAAATAGAATCTGTTTTTTCTTTGGCTAAATTGTATATATTCAATCGAAGGTTATATCCTAAAAGCTGACTGTTTTGTTTTTGGTACAATTGATTAAAAACATCTTCGAGATTATTTTTTTTACCATCAACATAAATATCATTTTTGGTAAGTAGACTTTTTCCATCGGGAACTTTTTTTGTAGCGTTGCAACCAAATATAATTAGCCCAATTAGAATAAATAATGATATTTTTGTGATGCTTTTTATCAAGGGGATTTTTATATTAAATTCAAAAATACTGTTTTTATGGTTAGTAAAAACCAAATTAAATTAATTACAAGTCTTCAACACAAAAAATACAGAAACGAGCATCAATTGTTTATTGCTGAAGGTGTAAAAGTAATTCAAGAATTGTTACAATCAAATTTTGTGCTAGAACATTTGTTTGTTTCTGATACTATTTTTGATGGAATTGCTATTTCTCAAAAAACAGTCATAAATGAACAGGAAATGAAGAAGATTTCTACCTTGAGTTCTCCAAGTTCATGTTTGGCTATTTTCAAAATGCCCAAAGTTTCTGTAATTGAAAATAAAGGATTGATTGTAGCATTGGATGATATTCGAGATCCAGGAAACTTGGGAACTATTATTCGACTTTGCGATTGGTTTGGCATTAAACAATTGCTTTGTTCTGAAGCAACCGTTGATGTTTATAATCCAAAAGTGGTGCAAGCCACCATGGGTTCTTTAGTCAGAGTTAAAGTCAATTATGTTGATTTGAATAATTTTATTGCAAACACTACGCTTCCAGTTTTTGGTACTTTTATGGACGGCAAAAATATTTATAAAGAACAATTACCTTCAGAAGGAATTTTAGTTTTTGGAAATGAAGCCAATGGAATTTCACCAGCATTAGAAAAAAATATTAAAAATAGGATTGCGATTCCAAGATTTGGTGACATTCAAAAAACAGAAAGTTTAAATGTAGCCACTGCTACCGCAATTTTCTTGAGCGAATTTAGAAGAAATTCGCATTAGCCATCTAATTTTATTTTTTTTAGTGGAATGTAAAATTGATGAGCACTGCTCTGGTTTTCATTGACTCAATGTTTCCTGTCCAAGGACTATTCGGGTCATTATCTCTTATTAATTCATCAGTCAAACCAAATACACCTCTTATTGACGGAGAAAATTTGAAATATTCAAAATAAAAATCAATACCAAAACCCAACTGGTAATTTTGTGTCCAAGGTTTTACTCTGAATTTTTGTTCGGAATTATCCTCTTTAGCTTTTGAATTGCTAGAAAGATTCAAAGTAGCCGAATAACCTCCGACCAAAAAAGGACGTACATTTCCAGTACGAAGCGAGCAAAATTTCACTAACAATGGAAAGTCAATATACGTTGCTTTAACCTCTCTCAATGCATCAAGGTCATTAGTAAATCCTTGGAAAGTCAATGTTCTGCTGGCGTAATACAAACCAGGTTCAAATCGCAATTCCACATACTCGTGAAGACGAAGTGCACCAACTAATCCTACGTTAAACCCAGTATTAGCTACAACATTTATATCTTGTCCAGGTGTTTTGTATTCTACTTTGAAATCAAATGAACTAAATCCTAAAAAATAACCCCAATACACTCTTTGTTTGTCAAAATTTTCCAAATTTACGATTGGATCTTTCGCAAACATGCTTTTTCCAAATTGAGCATGACTGGAAATAGAAATTAAGGTTAGAAGAATTAATATTTTTTTCATTTTCTAGCTGAAAAAGTCAGTTTTATTTTTTTGTTGCCGTATAAATTGTAGCAACTCCAAAAGTCTGTGGCATTGCTTTACAATCAATAAACGAAACTTTTCTCAAAATATTGTTTAAGGCTTCGCCAAAAGGAAAATTCGCTGCCGATTCTGATAAATACCCATACGCATTATCATCTTTCGAAAACACTTTACCTATTAAAGGAAGAATAAGTTTGGTGTAAAAAGCATATCCTTGTTTGAACGGAAACTTTGTTGGAACGGATGTTTCCAATATCACTAAAATTCCTGTTGGTTTTAAAACCCTATAGATTTCTGCCAATCCTTTATCCAAAGTTTCAAAATTTCGAATACCAAATGAAACGGTAATAGCATCAAAATGATTGTTAGGATAAGGAATATTTTCGCTATCGCCCAATACCATTTCTATTTTTTCATCTAGCTGTTTTTTAAGGATTTTTTGTTTACCTACTTCTAGCATGCCAGCCGATAAATCAAGGCCAATGATTTTTTGAGCAGAAGTGCTAGTCATTAAAATGGCTAAATCTCCTGTTCCAGTAGCTATGTCAAGAATGTTTTCGGGATTTTTTGCAGCAACAAGCGACACTACTTTTTTTCTCCATTTCACATCAATTCCAAGCGATATCACTCTGTTTAAACCATCATAATCCGATGAGATGTTGTCAAACATTTGAGTGACTTGTTCTTTTTTTCCGAGTGTTGAATCTTTATAGGGAGTTATGTTCTTTGACATTCTTCAATTTTTGACAAATATAAACCAATAATTTAATAAGAAGAATGCTTTAAAATGTTCTTTCTAATTAATTATCACTGACTATTAATTACTATTCGCTATTCTAGCATAGGTTTCAAACGTGAAGTCATACAGGTGTTTTTCGTCTTTAGCATGAAATTCTTTTGAAATTAATTTCCATTTTGTCAAATCAATTTCAGGGAAAAAAGTATCCGCTTCAAAAGAATGATGCACTCTTGTGATGTCAATTTTATCAACAATTGCTAAGGATTGATTGTAAATTTCGCCACCGCCAATAATAAAAACCGTTTCATCTTTTGGGCATGATTTCAGTGCTTCTTCCAAGGAATGCACAACGATACAATCGGGAACGTGGTAATCTTTTTGACGCGAAATAATAACATGGGTTCTGTTGGGCAATGGTTTAGGAAAGCTTTCAAACGTTTTTCTTCCCATGATGATGTAATGTCCAGAGGTAATATTTTTAAATCTTTTAAAATCATCGGGTAAGTGCCAAAGCAATTGGTTGTTTTTGCCTAAGGCATTGTTTTCGGCGATAGCCGCAATAAGTGTAATCATTATTGTTCTTTTGAATTTTCTAAATCATTATTTAATTGTTCAATTTTTTTGGTTTGTTTCAACATGAGTTTGTCAATTTGCGCTCTTTCCCAGTTTTTATTCATAAAACTATCGGTGATGAAAACCTTGATGGTGTGAAACAGAAAAATAAATCCCCAAATGGTTACTGCCCAAATCCACCAATTGGTTTCGGGATAGAGCGACAACCAATTATTGGCTACAAAAAAGAATAAACTACCTATTACCAATAAAATTAAATGTAGCGATAAAAACTTCTTTTGTTTGATTCTATCTCTAGCATATTCGTATAATTCGTGTTGACTGTTGTCCATAAGATAAAAATTTGTCCTTAAAGGTAAAATTTATTTTTAAAATGATGAAATTTCATTTTATCATATTGTAGTAGGAAAACGTTTTCTTAATTACAGATTGAAAAATAATGTAGTATATAATTACACATCTTCTTTTAAATTGGGATACTTTTTAGCAAATTCCTAAAAATGATTCGTGCTGTAAAACATATATAAAAACCGCTTAACTTTGCCACAGTAATCTATAAATGAATTAGTTATGGCTATTAAAAAACAAGTTATAAAAACAAAACCGGTTGTTAAAGTTACTTTTTCAATCGAAGCAAAAGAGGCAAATACAGCTTCAGTAGTAGGTGATTTCAATAATTGGAATCCAGCAGAAGGTGAATTATCAAAACTAAAAACAGGAACTTTCAAAGCTACTTTTGATTTACCAAAAGACAATACTTTTGAGTTCAAATATTTAGTTGATGGTGCTTATCTAAATGATCCAGAAGCAGATAGTTATGCTTATAACGAATTTGCTGGTGCAGAAAACAGTGTTTTAGCGCTATAGGTTTTATTTGTTTTAAAATTAAAATCCGCTGAGAAGCGGATTTTTTTATTTTAAAGATGGAAATAATTCATAAACAAATTTTATTCTTGTCCCTTTATTGTTATTGGTAATGTAAATTCAGAATCAATTGGCATTCCTCTATATTTTGCTGAAGTAAAAGAATTGTAAGCCATAATTACTCGAATGGCTTCATCGTCAATCTCTTTTCCTGCGCTACTGAGAATACGAATTTTGGTTATCTGGTTTTCACTCGTTACCGTAAATATGGTATAAACTGTTACCTTTTTTTTAATGTTTTCAGGAACTTTAAAATTTACTCCAAGAAAGGTATAAAATAGTTTCATTCCACCCATCGCTTTAGCAATAACAAACGCTTGGTCGTAAGTATACTGATTTCCATTTTTGTCAATACTTTTGCCGTTAGTTAAAGTTCCATTAATGTAGGTTTCAGTAAATATAATTCCTTTTTTATCATCTTTGCCCATCCAAACGCCATTTTTAAAGCCGTTTTCTATGTTTCCTGAAGAAATAGAAATATTGCTTAAATAATCAAAGAAACCATCATCTGTATATTGTCCGAAGCCGTTAGTTACTGTTTGTAAATTGTCTTGGTTCCAATATGAATCAACCCTTAATTTTGTTTCTTTTATTTCTTCACCATCTTTATTATTAGTTAAAATTAAAAAGCAGCCTTCAAATTTTGGCTGGCCATTTTCATACCAAAACAAAACTTTTCCTTCTTTTCCACCTTTATCATTATAAGTTATAGTATTCTTCTTATTTCCATTTTTATAATAAGAAATGGCAATCCCTTTGTTTTTAAGAAAGTCTTTCGAAGTTGAAGTGCGCTCGCTCTCGAGTTCTCCGGTTTTATAATATTGGAATACATCATATTCAGGTTTATCTCGTTTATAATCTTTGATAATTTGATAATAAACCTGATTGATTTCATCAGTTGGAATATAAGTTGAATCTAAATATACTTTTTTGTCTTGTCCAATCGTAATACTCGAAATAAATATAAAAAATAGTAAAAATTTTGACTTCATAGTTAGTTGAGTTTTAAACCGCCACAATTCCTTTAATATGTGGATGAGGTTCATAACCTTCCAAGGTGAAATCTTCAAAAGTAAAATCGAAAATGTTTTTTACTTCAGGATTTAAAATCATTTTTGGTAATGGTTTTGGTTCCCGTGACAATTGCAATTCCAACTGTTCAAAATGGTTGTTGTAAATATGCGCATCGCCAAAAGTATGAATGAATTCGCCAACTTGTAAATCACAAACTTGAGCAATCATCATGGTTAATAAAGCATAAGAAGCAATATTAAATGGTACGCCTAAGAAAATATCTGCACTACGTTGGTACAACTGACACGATAATTTTCCGTCAGCAACATAAAACTGAAAAAAGGCATGACATGGAGGCAAAGCTGCTTTTCCATTGGCTACATTTTCTGCAAAAGACTTTGAAGTATCAGGCAAAACCGATGGATTCCAAGCAGAAACTAACATGCGTCTGCTGTTTGGATTTTTCTTTAAAGTATCAATTAATTCGGTAATTTGGTCAATTTCTTCGCTGTTCCAGTTGCGCCATTGATGTCCATAAACTGGACCTAAATCGCCATTTTCATCTGCCCATTCGTCCCAAATTTTAACGCCATTTTCTTGTAAATAACCAATATTAGTATCGCCTTTTAAAAACCATAACAATTCATATACTATAGATTTTAAATGCAGTTTTTTGGTTGTAACCATAGGGAAACCATCATTTAAATCAAATCGCATTTGATAACCAAATACGCTTTTGGTTCCTGTTCCTGTTCGGTCACCTTTTTGTGTTCCGTTTTCTAAAACGTGCTTAACTAAATCGTGGTATTGTTTCATGGTTGCTAATATATAAATCTGAACACTAAAAAGTGATTACTAAACTATGATTCTCTTTTTGAAATTTCGTCTCTTATTCTTGCTGCTTTTTCATAATCTTCTTCTTGAACAGCATTTTCTAATGACGAATGTAATTCAGATAGACTCAATTTTGAATAGCCTTCACTTGGTTCTTTCCCTTCTTTGTCAAGACCAAAAGTTTCCGGATTTGAAAGTACGCCTTCATCATCAATGTTTTGATTTTCAATATCTGAAGAACCGGTATTGAAATAGATTCCAGCTTTATCCAAAATGTTTTTATAGGTAAAAATAGGAGCTTGAAAACGCAATGCTAAAGCAATGGCATCCGAAGTTCGAGCATCAATTATTTCTTCTATTTTGTCTCTTTCGCAAATAATACTGGAATAAAAAACGCCATCAACCAATTTATGAATGATAACTTGTTTGACTACAATATCAAATCTATCAGCAAAACTTTTGAATAAATCGTGGGTTAGTGGTCTTGGTGGTTTAATCTCTTTTTCTAGTGCGATAGCAATAGACTGTGCTTCGAAAGCTCCAATAACAATGGGTAATTTACGTTCGCCGTCAACTTCATTTAAAATTAAAGCATAAGCACCATTTTGTGTTTGGCTGTATGAAATTCTATCTATGGTTAGTTTTACTAAACTCATTATTTTTCAGTATAAAGCATTGATTTATAAGTATCAAAACTTTTTATTTATTAATTGTTCAAATTTATTGCAAAGTAACAAAAACTTTTCGCTTCTAAAAATTCAAACACTAAAAAAAGAGCCACCAGAAATTTTTATTTTCTGATAGCTCTTTTATTGAATTTTATAAAAAAATGGTTTAGGCGTTTTGTGCTTTGAATGCAGCTAGTTTTTCGGTTAGTCTTGGTAAAATGTCAAATGCATCGCCTACAATTCCATAATCTGCCACTTTGAAAAAAGGAGCTTCTGGGTCAGCGTTAATAACTACTTTTACTTTAGAAGAGTTTATTCCTGCAATGTGTTGGATGGCTCCAGAAATTCCTACTGCAATATATAAATTGGTTGCCACTGGTTTTCCTGTTTGACCAACGTGTTCACTATGTGGACGCCAACCTAAATCGGAAACTGGTTTTGAACAAGCCGTTGCAGCGCCAAGAACTGAAGCTAAATTTTCGATTAAACCCCAGTTTTCTGGACCTTTTAATCCACGACCACCAGAAACAACAACATCAGCATCGGCAATAGTTACTTTTCCTGATGATTTTTCAACTGATTCTACTTTTACATTGAAATCAGCATCGTTTAATGTTGGCGTGAAATTTTCTTCTGTTAATGAAACAGCGTTTTCAAATAATCCGAAAGAGTTTTTTCCAATGGAAAGCACTTTTACATCTGTTGAAATTTCTGTTACATTGAATGCTTTGTTTGAAAAAGCAGTTCTTTTTACTTGAAAAGGTGATGTTGAAAGTGGTAACCCAACAACATTTGGAACAAAACCTGCATCTAAACCTACAGAAACAATAGGAGCAAGATATAAACTGTCGGTTGTGGCAGAAAGCACAATTACTTTTGCACCTTCTTTTTGCGCTGCTTGTTTTACAACATCGGCGTAAGCTTTTGCATTGAAATTGGCTAACTTATCATTAGCAACTTTCAAAACTTTTGATACACCATAGTTTGATAATTCTGAAACATTTTCAGTATTTACACTTACAGCGGTTACTGTTGTTCCAAGTGTATCGGCTACTTTTTTTGCATAGGAAGCTAATTCAAACGCTACTTTTTTGAATTTTCCATCAGCTGATTCTGCGTATATTAATATTGACATATTGATTTTAGATTTTAGATTAAAGATTTTTGATTTCAGAATTAACTGAACACTGATTACTATATTACTTTTGCTTCGTTGTGTAATGCGTTAACTAATCCGTCTAAATCGTCTGCTGCAAATAATTTCACTGCCGATTTTGGTGCTGGTTTTTCAAAGGAAACAGCTTTAGTATTGTTGTTTGCACTAACAGGTTCCAAAACGGTTAAAACTTTGGTTCTTGCTGTCATGATTCCTCTCATGTTTGGAATACGCAAATCTTTTTCTTCCACTAGTCCTTTTTGACCACCAATTACTAATGGCAATGAAGCCGAGATAATTTCTTTTCCACCATCAATTTCTCTAGATGCTTTAGCATTGTTTCCTTCAATTGTTAGTTCTGTACATGAATTTACAAAGTTGAAATCCAATAATCCTGCTAACATTCCAGGAACCATTCCTCCGTTGTAATCAAGAGATTCTTTTCCACAGATAACTAAATCGTAACCACCATTTTTGACAACTTCCGCTAATTGTTTAGCCACAAAAAAACCGTCGGTTGGCGTTGCGTTTACACGAATAGCTTCATTAGCACCAATGGCTAATGCTTTTCTCAATGTAGGTTCAGTATCTGGTCCGCCAACATTTACAACAGTTACTGTTGCAGCTTGTTGTTCTTGAAACCAGATGGCTCTTGTTAACCCAAATTCATCGTTAGGATTAATTACAAATTGAACACCATTAGTGTCAAATTCACTGTCGCCATTTACAAAATTAATTTTTGAAGTAGTATCAGGAACGTGACTGATGCAAACTAATATTTTCATATGTTTTATGTGTTTGTTGAAAATTTGAAGCACAAAATTAGTATAATAATTTTAATTATATACTATGCGTGCATAATATTTTTTCAGTATTATATCGATTTCGTAGAATGTAATTTAGTATTAAAAACTATTATTCGAACTTTATCAATAGTTGACAGTATTATTTATGACTTAAATATCTTTTTTAATCATATTTAATTTTTATTTTTGCCTTTCAAAATATTGAATGTAATAGTATCCTATATGAAAACAATACAATTTAGAGAAGCGATTTGTGAGGCAATGAGTGAAGAAATGCGTCGTGATGAGTCAGTATATTTAATGGGTGAAGAAGTAGCAGAATATAATGGAGCTTACAAAGCTTCCAAAGGAATGCTTGATGAATTTGGACCAAAAAGAGTTATCGATACGCCAATTGCTGAGTTAGGTTTTGCCGGAATTGCCGTAGGTTCAGCGATGAATGGTTGTCGTCCAATTGTAGAATACATGACTTTCAATTTTTCATTAGTTGGAATTGACCAAATCATCAATAACGCAGCCAAAATGCGCCAAATGTCTGCAGGACAATTTCCAATGCCAATGGTATTTCGTGGACCAACAGCTTCTGCAGGACAATTAGGAGCAACCCATTCACAAGCTTTTGAAAATTGGTTTGCCAATACTCCAGGATTAAAAGTAGTAGTTCCATCAACGGTTTATGATGCTAAAGGACTTTTAAAATCTGCTATTCGTGATAATGATCCAGTTATTTTCATGGAAAGTGAGCAAATGTATGGTGATAAAGGCGAAGTGCCAGAAGAAGAATACACCATTCCGCTTGGTGTTGCCGATATTAAAAGAGCAGGAACAGATGTAACGATTGTTTCTTTTGGTAAAATTATTAAAGAAGCTTTACTAGCTGCCGATGAATTAGCCAAAGAAAATATTTCTTGTGAAATCATTGATTTGAGAACCGTTCGCCCAATGGATTATGATTGCATTATCAATTCTGTTAAGAAAACAAACCGTTTGGTAGTATTAGAAGAAGCTTGGCCATTTGCTAGTGTTGCTTCCGAAATCACCTATATGGTTCAAGAAAGAGCTTTTGATTATCTTGATGCTCCAATACAAAGAATTACCACTGCAGACACGCCTGCGCCTTATTCGCCAACTTTATTAAAAGAATGGTTGCCGAATGCTCAAGATGTTATCAAAGCAGTGAAAAAAGTAACTTACAAGTAATATTTTATTTAACTATATTTGAACTTCATCAAAACAATCTTTTGATGAAGTTTTTTTTTCCATGAAAAAGATATTCACACTATTTATTTTGTTTTTTGCTCTGGCAAATACTATTTCTGCACAAACAAAAGTGAGTGGAATAGTGGTGGATAATTCTAATCAACCTGTTCCTTATGCTAATATTGTTTTTAAAGGATCAAATACAGGTGTAGTGTCTAATGAAGATGGAAGATTTTATATAGAATCTCCTGATAATTTCACGGTTTTAATGGTTTCTTTTGTTGGTTTTCCAACTAAGGAAGTCAAATTGCCGAAGCTTGTTAATTATGATTTTAAAATAGTATTGACTGAAGGCAACAGTTTAAAAGAAGTGGTAATTTTTGCTGGTAAAACATCAAAAAAGAATAATCCGGCTTTGGATATTTTGCGAAAAATTTGGGAACGAAGACGAAAGAACGGACTAAAAATGTTCAAACAATATCAATTTGAAAAATATGAAAAAGTAGAATTTGATATGAACACTATCGATAGTGCCTTTATGAAAAACAAAATTTTTAAAGGAATGGAGTTTGTGTTCAAAAACGTTGACACTTCTAAAGTAACAGGAAAAACCTATTTACCCATTTTTATAAATGAAACACTTTCAGATTTTTATGGTGATAATGAAATCAAAAAAACAAAAGATGTAGTAAAAGCCAATAAAAATTCAGGAATAGGAAGTGGTGATGGAGTGAGTGTTTTTATAAAAGATTTGTACAATGATTTTGATATTTATGATAATTATATAAACCTGTTTGATAAGAGTTTTACAAGTCCATTATCAACTACAGGAATTGACGTTTATAATTATGTATTAGCCGATACTGCTTTCATCGATAACAAATGGTGTTATAATATTGTTTTTTATCCAAGACGGAAAAACGAATTGACTTTCAAAGGCGATTTTTGGGTAAACGATACCACATTTGCTATTAAAAACATTAATATGTCTGTGACAAAAAGCGCTAATATTAACTGGGTGAAAGAGATTTATATTGAACAAGAGTTTGAGGTTTTGAACGACTCTATTTTTCTGCCAACGCGAGATTATATGATGTCTGACTTTGCCTTGAAAAAGAAAGAAGAGTCTAAAGGAATTTATGGAAAGAGAAGTACACTGTATCGAAATTTTAAGTTTGATGAAAAAAAACCTGAAAAATTCTTCAAACAGGAAGTTAATTTTATAGATAATTCGGTTTATAATAAGTCAGATGATTTTTGGCAAGAAAATCGTTTCGAAAAATTAAACAAAGATGAAGTTGCTATCTATAAAATGATTGATACCTTAAAAACGGTCAAAAAATTCAAGCAGATGTACAATTTAGTTTCTGTATTGGGAAGTGGATATATCGAATTTCCTAAGTTGAATTTTGATTATGGTCCTATTTTTTCAACGGTAGGATATAACGAGGTAGAAGGACTTCGACTTAGAGCTGGAGGAAGAACTTATTTTGGTCCGAATGATCTTTGGCGTTTGCAAGGATATACTGCTTATGGATTTGATGATAATAAATTCAAATATGGAATTTCTGGAAAATGGATGGTAAATAAGAAAAACAGAATAATTCTATCCGCTGGAAACAGAAGAGATGTCGAACAAATAGGTGCCAGTTTGACAAATACCAATGATGTTTTGGGTAGAAGTTTTGCATCCTCAGCTTTTTTTACCACTGGAACTAACGGAAAACTAACCAACATCAATCTAACTACTGTTGCAGGAGAAATTGAGCCTGTCAAAAATTTAATATTTCAAGTGGGTTATTCTTATAGAACATTAGAATCGGCATCGCCAACATTTAGTTTGGATTATTATACCGATGATACTTTTACGACTACAGCAAGTGAAGTGAAACAAGCTGAGTTAAGTTTGCAAGTTGAATACACACCGGGAAGAAAAACCATTGGATATGGCGTGGAGAGACGAGAAGTTGATAATCAGTATAGCCGATTTTTTGTAAATTATACTCAAGGTTATAAAGGATTTATTCAAAGTGATTTTAAGTATGATAAATTGCAGATTTATTACAAACAACCAATAATTATTGGAGCACTTGGGCGTTCCAATTTAATCATGGAATTAGGGAAAACATTTGGCAAAGTGCCACTTGGTTTACTTAGCATCGTTCCAGGGAATCAAACTTATTTCTTGATTGAAAATACGTTTAGTAATTTAAATTTTTATGAATTTGTAACCGATGAATATGCTACTTTTCAGTGGGAGCATAATTTTAATGGAAAAATATTATCTAGAATTCCTTTTATGCGTAAATTGAACCTAAGAGAATTGGTAGGAATGAGAGCCGTTTACGGAACGGTTTCAGATGAAAATATAGCCATAAATGCTTCGGGATTAGTCTATAAAGCTCCAGTAAATCCTTATTGGGAATATAATGTAGGAATTGGAAATATATTTAAAGTATTCCGACTAGATTGTACTTGGAGAGGAAACTATAGAGATGTGCCCGATGGTAATAACTTTACAATTAAAGGGTCATTTGGTTTTTACTTCTAAGAAAATGGATATAATTTAAATCTATTACATAAAATAATAGTAAGTACAATATATTTTATTTAAATAAACCATATTTCAAAACACAATAAATCGCTCGAAAACCATCTTTCCAATTTATTTTTTTACCTTCTTCAAAAGTTCTACCATAATAACTGATACCAACTTCGTAAATTCTGATTTTAGGAATTCGAGCTACTTTGAGCGTCACTTCAGGTTCAAAACCAAATCTATTTTCTTTTAATTTCAATGATTTTAAAACATCGGAACGAAACATTTTATAACAAGTTTCCATGTCTGTCAAATTTAAATTGGAAAACATATTGCTTAAAAATGTCAAAAATTTGTTTCCAATACTGTGCCAAAAGAAGAGAATACGATGCGGTTTTCCTCCCATAAAACGGCTGCCATAAACAACATCGGCAACACCATCAACAAATGGTTTCAAAAGAATGTTGTATTCCTGTGGGTCATATTCTAAATCGGCATCTTGAATAATAATAATATCTCCTGTGGCTAATTTAATTCCTGTATGTAAAGCAGCACCTTTACCCAAATTTACGGTATGTTGCTCAAAGGTAATATTCAATTCTGGATTGTTTTTAATATAGTTTTGTACACTTTCAGCAGTATTGTCTGTGCTACAATCATTCACAATAATAATCTCCTTTTCTATTCCATTGATTAGTGTAACGAGTTTTATTTTATCCAATATTTTATATATAGTTGGACCTTCATTATAGGCAGGAATAACAATTGATAAGGTTTTGTTTTTCATCAAGCATTGAGATTATTTTTCAAAAATAACTTTTTTCTTTGTGAAGCAACAATTTATTATTCTCTAATAATAACATTAAAGTTCTGCATGTATATCAATTGAACTAATATTCATAAATTATATTGTTTTTATTTGTTAAAGATTTGTTACTTTTGCGACCGATAAATTTTATAACAAAAATTATATTTATGGAATCAATGATGATTTATGTGCCTATAATCATGGCATTAATTGGACTGGCTTTTATGTCAATTAAAAGAAGCTGGGTTTTAAAACAAGACGCTGGAGATGGTAAAATGAAAGAGATTTCAGATTATATCTACGAAGGTGCATTAGCTTTCTTGAAAGCGGAATATCGATTATTAGCAGTATTTGTTGTAATTGCAAGTATTGCATTAGCCGGAATTACTTTTATTCCTGGTGTAAAAACAGACATATTAATTGTAGTTGCTTTTATTTTTGGAGCTTTCTTTTCTGCTTTGGCAGGAAATATGGGAATGAAAATCGCTACCAAAACTAATGTTAGAACAACACAAGCTGCTCGTACTAGTTTGCCACAAGCATTGAAAGTTTCTTTTGGTGGTGGAACAGTAATGGGATTAGGCGTTGCAGGTCTTGCTGTTCTTGGTTTAACAGGTTTCTTTATATTTTTCTTCAATGTTTTCATGGGTGGTGTTTGGACAGATACAGACGGAATGACTGTTGTACTTGAAACATTGGCCGGTTTTTCTCTTGGAGCTGAATCTATTGCTTTATTCGCCAGAGTTGGTGGTGGTATTTATACTAAAGCTGCCGATGTTGGAGCTGACTTAGTAGGTAAAGTTGAAGCTGGAATTCCAGAAGATGATCCAAGAAATCCTGCTACAATTGCTGATAACGTAGGTGACAACGTAGGTGACGTTGCCGGAATGGGTGCCGATTTATTTGGTTCTTATGTTGCTACAGTTTTGGCTGCAATGGTTCTTGGTAACTATGTGATTAAAGATATGGGTGGAAAAATTGTTGATGCCTTCGGTGGAATTGGACCAATTTTATTACCAATGGCTATAGCTGGTTTTGGAATTTTATTCTCAATCATCGGAACAATGTTAGTTAAAATTTCAAGCGACGATGCAAAAGAAGCTCAAGTTCAAAAAGCACTAAACATTGGAAACTGGGTTTCTATTGTCTTAACAGCTATTGCATGTTTCTTCCTTGTACAATATATGTTGCCACAAACCATGAAAATGGAATTCTTTGGTGAAGGTTTACAAGATATTTCTTCAATGCGAGTATTCTATGCTACTTTAATTGGATTATTTGTTGGTGGAGCTATTTCATCAGTAACAGAATATTACACAGGATTAGGTACAAAACCAGTTTTGGCAATTGTACAAAAATCATCAACTGGAGCTGGAACAAACGTAATTGCTGGTTTGGCAACGGGTATGATTTCTACTTTCCCAACAGTATTATTGTTTGCTGGAGCAATCTGGTCAACCTATGCTTTGGCAGGTTTTTATGGTGTAGCATTAGCTGCTTCAGCTATGATGGCTACAACAGCTATGCAATTAGCAATCGACGCTTTCGGACCAATATCTGATAACGCAGGTGGAATTGCTGAAATGAGTGAATTACCAAAAGAAGTTCGTACACGTACAGACATTTTGGACTCAGTTGGTAACACAACTGCTGCAACGGGTAAAGGTTTTGCTATCGCTTCTGCTGCATTAACCTCGTTAGCTTTATTTGCGGCTTATGTAACGTTTACTGGAATTGATGGAATTAATATTTTCAAAGCTCCAGTATTGGCTATGTTATTTGTTGGTGGAATGATACCAGTAGTTTTCTCTGCATTGGCAATGAATTCTGTTGGAAAAGCGGCAATGGACATGGTGTATGAAGTGCGTCGTCAGTTCAAAGAAATTCCTGGAATTATGGAAGGAACAGGCAAACCAGAATATGGCAAATGTGTTGAGATTTCTACGCAAGCGGCTTTACGTGAAATGATGTTACCTGGAATCATGACTATTGGTTTCCCAATAGCAATTGTACTTATTGGTAAATTAGTTTATGGTGATAATAACCAATTAATCGCTGAAATGTTAGGTGGATATATGGCTGGAGTTACTGTTTCTGGTGTACTTTGGGCTGTGTTCCAAAACAACGCTGGTGGTGCTTGGGATAATGCTAAAAAATCTTTTGAAGCTGGGGTATTAATTAACGGTGAAATGACATACAAGGGTTCTGATGCGCACAAAGCAGCGGTAACTGGAGATACTGTTGGTGATCCGTTTAAAGACACTTCTGGACCATCAATGAACATCTTAATCAAATTGACTTGTTTAATTGGTTTGGTTATAGCTCCAATTTTAGGTTCGGGTCATTCTGAAACTGCTATGGCATCTTGTTGTGCTAAAACTGAACAATGTGCATCCATGTCAAAAGAAGAATGTGAAGCAAAAGGTTGTACAAATGCATCATGTGAAATGATGAAAGCGAAAGATGGAAAAACATGCGACATGAGCAAATGCGCCACCATGACCAAAGAAGAGTGTGCTGCTATGTGCGACAAAAATGGATGCTCTGCTGACGATAAAGCAAAATGTATGGCGATGTATGGAGAAGATGGCAAGTATATAGGCGAAGATGAAGGTAAAGAAGAAATTTCAAAAAAAGTTGAAACGGTAGATCTACCAAATGGAAAAGTGAAAGCTACATACACTGTAACATCTACCAAAGTTAAAACTGTTAAAGTTTTTGAAGGAACAGAAAAAGAAGTTTCGGATAAAATAAATGCTTTGAAATAATATTATTAGTATATAAAAAAAAGCCTCGTCTCAGAGTTAAATTGAGACGAGGCTTTTTTTTGGGATATATTAATGGCTTAAAACAAACCGTTTATTTCAGCATCAATTCGATTAATAATCATTCCCAAATCTTCGGGATTATTGACAAAATCTACATTGTCAACATCAATAATTAATAATTTTCCTTTGTCGTAAGTAGTAATCCAAGCTTCATAGCGTTCGTTTAATCGGCTTAAATAATCAATAGAAATCGTGTTTTCATAATCACGACCGCGTTTGTGAATTTGTGAAACCAAATTTGGAATAGAACTTCTTAAATAAATAAGTAAATCAGGAGCTCCAACCAAACCTTCCATTAATTCAAATAGCGAAGTATAATTTTGAAAATCACGATTAGTCATTAATCCCATTGCATGCAAATTGGGTGCGAAAATATGGGCATCCTCATAAATAGTTCTATCTTGAATAATGTTTTTACCACTTTCGCGAATTTGTAACACTTGACGGAAACGAGAGTTCAAGAAATAAATTTGAAGATTGAAACTCCAACGTTCCATTTGATGATAAAAATCGTCCAAATATGGATTGTCGACTACATCTTCAAAATGAGGTTCCCATTTGAAATGTTTTGCTAAAAACCGTGTTAATGATGTTTTTCCTGCGCCTATGTTTCCTGCTACTGCTATGTGCATTATGGTAATTTTAATTTTAAATTCTTAATTTGTTGGTTGGTAAAAATAGCTAAAATTTGGTCTTTGTAGTAAAATTTCTGGAACGATTTCTCAACAATTTCAATTTCGTAAATCACTTTCGATTTGTTGTTCAAACAATAAAGAACATTGTCATAGGAAAATAAAAGTCGGTCAGTATCAATAATCTGAATATTTTCCCATGGCGGAATGTTAGCTAACAAATTTACTTTGCCAAAAATGTCAATCGAAAACCAATTGTTATTTTCATCAATCCAATAAAAATTATTAAAATCGGATTGGGTGTATTTTATACTTTCCTGAATTGGATTTCCAATATTTTTAAAAGTATTGTTTAGATAATTAAATAAAAGAATTTGCTGTGTTAAAGCATTATAAATCCAAAATTGGTTGAGAGAAGCCATGCCAATTTTAGAAGCAAAAATGGTATTATCGATATCAAAAAGATTAAGCTTTTGGATTTCATTTAATTGATTATCTAATGTGATAATGGTGTTAAAATCCTCATAGAAAACTACAATTTTTAAAGGATTTACATAATCAACAGAGGTAATTTTACCCAATGGTACATTCTTGTATTCCCATTTTTGAGTGTCATTTTGTTTGATTAAAACATTGTTTTTGATGTAGTAATTACTACCTAATCCGTCAAAACCTAGATAGATTTTGTTCTCCATTTCCTCTGAATTGATTGCAGAGGTTTTGAGTTTTTGGTTTTGTCCAAAACATATCGTTTGTGAACATATAAAAAGGAATAAAACAATGTTTTTCATCATAGCGCTAATTTACATTAAACTAAATTGATTTTACCTTGTCTAAAATAATATTTTAACAAAATATTGGTAACATTTTGGGCATAGTTTCGTCATATTTGTTCTTTCCAAAACAAAATAACATGAAAAAAATTCAGTACACATTTGCATTTTTATTTTTATTTATAGCCGCTAATGCTCAGAAAGACTTCCAAGGAATGGCTGTTTATGAGTCCAAAACCAGCACTTCTGATTTCAAAACTAGAATGGAAGGAAATAAAAATATCACTCCCGATATGCAAAAAATGATTGAAGAGCGAATGAAAAAAATGTTTGAAAAAACTTTTTTCCTCAACTTCGACAAATCAGCGTCAATCTATAAAGAAGAAGAAAAATTAGAAGCGCCAGGACAAGGTCAAGGCGGAATGAGAATGATGAGTTCTATGATGGGTGGCGGTGGAACCTACTATAAAAATGTCAAAGA
Source organism: Flavobacterium sp. RSB2_4_14 (assembly GCF_051547085.1). Lineage (NCBI taxonomy): Bacteria > Pseudomonadati > Bacteroidota > Flavobacteriia > Flavobacteriales > Flavobacteriaceae > Flavobacterium > Flavobacterium sp. RSB2_4_14. Next base: position 61,362 of record NZ_JBPTTL010000001.1, on the reverse strand, counting down.
AAAAAAATATGTGGTTGATAAGGAATTTATGGGAAAAGAATTTTTAATAAAAGATACTTTAACTAACTATAAATGGCAAATGGGAACAGAAACAAGACTTATTGGTGGCTATAATTGTTTTAAAGCCACAGCCGTAATTCCTGCTAGTAAAACTGATTTTAGAAATTTCAGAGCTAAAAAAGAAGACGAAAAGAAAGAAGACACTAAAGATAAGGCTATTAAAACTGAGGAAAAAGAAAAGAAAACTAATTTTATGGATGACTTTGATTTGCCAAAAGAAATAACAATTACAGCTTGGTACACGCCAGAAATTCCTGTAAATCAAGGTCCAGAAGGATATTGGGGTTTGCCAGGTTTGATTTTGGAGGTGAATGATGGAAAAACAGTTATCCTTTGTTCTAAAGTTGTTTTGAATTCAAAAGAGAAAGTAGAAATCAAAGCGCCAACTAATGGTAAAGAAATATCTCAAAAAGAATACGATGAAACGGTAGTTAAGAAAATGGAGGAAATGCGAGAGATGAACGGTGGAAGAGGAGGTTTTCAAATGAGAGGTACTAGATAATGTATAAAAAGATGATAAAATCTGTATTGTTAAGCTTGTTTTTATTAACAGGCTTTTTTGTAAATGCCCAAGAATTTCAAGGAAAAGCGGAATATTTTTCCAAAAGGATTCAAAGTAAAAAAGTTGAAAAAATTGATGTGGACGGCAAAGACAAAATGGATGCTGAAACAGAAAAAGCATTTCAAGATGCTATCAAAAAAGCTTCCGAAAAGCAATACATGCTCACTTTTAATAAAGTAGAATGTCTTTACGAAGAGCAAGAGCAATTAGATAAGCCAGAAGCACCAACAGCAGGAGGAATTTCTTTTAAAGTTTCTTTTTCAGGAGAAGGTAAAAAATATCTAAATGTTAAAGAAAAAAATAGCATTACCGAAGATGAAATTTTTGGCAAAGAATTTTTAATTGTTGAACCTCTTGAAAAATTGGATTGGAAACTCGGCAATGAGACCAAAAAAATTGGAGATTACACTTGTTTCAAAGCCGAACTTCTTGTTCCAGTTACGGATAAGCAACGAAAAGATTACGAAGAATTTCTTAAAAAAGAAGAAACAAAACCTTCGTTATTCAAAATGGAAGAACCAAAGGACAAAACCATTATTGCTTGGTACACACCAGAAATTCCGGTAAGTTTTGGGCCAAATAATTATTGGGGTTTACCAGGATTAATTCTGGAAATTAATGAAGAAGATAAAATTATACTTTGTTCGAAAGTAACTTTAAGCAACAAAGAAAAAGCTAAAATAAAAGTACCAAATACAGGTGAAAAAGTGTCACAAAAAAAGTTTGATGAAATACAAAAGAAAAAAATGGACAGCATGAAAGACGAAGATGGTAACATTATTTTCCAAACTACAGATTAACAACTAAATAAAATAAGCCAAAACCAATGAAGAAAATTTTATTTCTTGTCACTGTTCTTTTTTCTCTTTTTTCCTTTTCTCAAAGCATTCGTTTTGAAGGTATCATTCAAGATAATACAAAAGCACCACTCGAAATGGCAAACGTCATGGCTATGAATCAAGCCACAAAAGCAATGGATGGTTATGCGATTACTAATGAAAAAGGTAAATTTATTTTGAATCTCAAACCAAATACTACTTATATTATAAAACTGAGTTATTTGGGAATGCAGAATAAAGAAATTACAGTCACAACAGAGTCCCAAAATATTACTCAAAATATTACTATGGAATCTGGTGGAATAGAATTAGAAGGTGTTGAAATAGTCCGCGAAATGCCAGTTTCTATAAGTGGTGATACGATAGTTTATAATGCAGACTCTTTTAAATCAGGAACAGAACGAAAGTTAGAAGATGTTCTAAAAAAGTTACCTGGCGTTGAAGTAAATGCTGACGGTGAAATTGAAGTAGAGGGAAAAAAAGTAACCAAATTAATGGTTGAAGGCAAAGATTTTTTTGATGGTGATACAAAACTTGGCGTTAAAAATATTCCTGCCGATGCAATCGATAAAGTGCAAGTACTTCGAAATTATAATGAAAATTCCATTTTGAAAGGCGTTGAGAACAATCAAGAAAACGTAGCCATGAACATTAAACTAAAAGAAGGAAAGAAAAACTTTTGGTTTGGTGATGTTACTGCTGGCGGTGGTTTTGGTCCTGATGGAAAGTTTGATCGATACAACGTAAATCCAAAACTTTTTTACTACAACCCAAAATACAGTGTTAATGTCATTACCAATTCTAATAACATTGGAGAATTGCCTTTAACAGCTCAAGATTATTTTAAATTCACTGGAGGTTTTAGAAATATGATGGGCAAAGGTGGTTCTAGTTTTAATGTTTCCTCCAATGATTTAGGAATTTCTTTATTAAGAAATAATAGAGCCAAAGAAATAGAAACCGATTTTGGTGCTGCTAATTTCTCATATAATCCATCAAAAGCATGGACTATAAGCGGTTTCGGAATTCTTTCTGCTTCTATAACGGATTTAGAAACAAAATCAAAAACAAACTTTTTAGAACCAAATTCTACTGAAGTTGCTTCAACAGAAAACCGAATAGAACAAGCAAATCAAAAGAACAATTTAGGATTATTCAAATTAAGTACGAGTTTTAAACCCAATGCCAATTTTCAATTTGATTATGATATTTTAACCAAATTGACAAAACAAGACGAGAACAGTTCCTTGATAAGAGAAACTATTGATGAAAGTGATAATTCAACCGTTGAAGATATTTATACAGGGAAAAATCAAGAACCTATTTCGGTAAATCAAAATTTGAGTTTTTATTATACTGCTGCTGAGAAACACGTTTTTGCTTTTGAAACGCAACATTTGTATCAAGATGAAGATCCCTTTTATACTGCTAATTTAGCAAGTGATCCATTTACATCTTCTACCAGTAATATTTTAGGATATGACACTTCACAAGTTCGAACTGATTTGAACCAAAACCGATTTGTAAAAACAAATAAATTGGATGCCAAATTGGATTATTATTATATGTTAACCCCAAAAAGCAACATCAATATAACACTTGGAAATACTCACTCAAATCAAAATTTCGACTCAAGTATGTACCAAATTTTAGATAACGGAAGTCAAAATGAATTGGATAATACTACAAACACTAATAATGTAAATTATAAATTTAATGATGCTTTTCTCGGTTTGCATTACAAAGTATTAACAGGTAAATTTACCTTCACGCCAGGAGTTAGTTTACATACTTATGCATTAGATAACGAACAATTGGGAACAAATTTCAAACAAAATTTCACTAGAGTTTTACCCGATTTCTTAGCCATTTATCAAATTAAGAAAGCAGAAATGTTGACCTATAATTTTTCGTTTACCAATAATTTTACCGATATAAACCGACTAGCTGAAGGATTCTTATTGAACAGTTATAGTAGTTTATCAAGAGGAAACAGAACTTTAGAAAATGCTATTCAACAATCGCACTCAGTTACATATCAGAAATACAATATGTTTAATTTTGAAAGTATTACTTCAAGAATTCAATACAATCGAACAGTTGATGCTGTAAAAATCAGAGCATTATTTGACAATGTAAATCAAATTTCGGAACCCTTTAATTCAGAGTTTGCCGATGAAACAATTACCTTTTTTGGAAGTTATGGACGTTCTTTTTTCAAATATTACAAAGCTTCGTTATCTGCTAATTTAAATTGGTCAAAATTTAACAACATTCAAGTGGACCGATTGACACAACAAGATGTTTTGATAACCAACGAAAGTTTTACTCAAAATTATTTTATCAGAGCTTCTACTAATTTTAAGAGTCTTCCAAATATTGAACTTGGTTATGGTTATACAGTGAATAATTATCCAAATGACACTTTTTTTACTGATAGACCAACCGTTAAAATTGATTATTTTTTCCTAAAAAGCTTTTCTTTTGTTACCGAATATGAGTTTTATAATTACAAAAACAAGGATAAAACCATTACCAACGAATATGATTTTTTATCAGCAAGTTTGATTTATCAAAAAACCAAAGACAGCCATCTTGAATATAAAATTTCGGCCACCAATATTTTAAATACTACTTCTTTAAACGATGATAGTTTCTCTCAGTTTTCTACAAGAGCAACACAATACACCGTGCAACCGAGGTATATTATTTTTAGTTTAAAATATAATTTGTAGTTACTATTTTGCATACAAAAAACCCTGACAATTTATTTTGTCAGGGTTTTTCTTTGCGCTTTTTGCGATATTATCTTTGTGTACTTTGGGGTTAAATTCCAAAAGCCGCTTTCACTTTATCTACAAAATCTAATTTCTCCCAAGTAAATAAATCTACAGTTACCGTTTTAGTCAATCCACCTGGAGCAGAAAAAGTTTTGGTTACCGTTTCTGGAGTTCTTCCCATGTGACCATAAGCAGCTGTTTCGCTGTAAATTGGATTTCTCAATTTTAATCTTTGCTCTATAAAGTAAGGACGCATATCAAAAATTGCCTCTACTTTTTTGCTGATTTCTCCATCAGTTAAATTCACTTTAGAAGTACCATATGTAACCACGTTTATAGAAGTTGGTTTTGCTACACCAATAGCATACGAAACTTGCACTAATACTTCGTCACACAATCCTGCAGCCACTAAGTTTTTTGCAATATGACGCGTAGCATAAGCAGCTGAACGGTCAACTTTACTTGGGTCTTTTCCAGAAAAAGCACCACCACCATGAGCACCTTTTCCACCATAGGTATCCACGATAATTTTTCTTCCCGTTAATCCCGTATCTCCGTGTGGTCCACCAATTACGAATTTCCCAGTTGGGTTAATATGATAAGTGATGTCGTCATTAAAGAAATGAGCATACTGAGGGTATTTTGCCTTAATTCTTGGAATTAAAATAGAAACTAAATCGCTTTTAATTTTGGCTAACATTGCAGCTTCTTCATCAAAATCATCGTGTTGAGTAGAAATTACAATAGCATCAATGCGTTGTGGCTTATTATCATCTGAATATTCCAAAGTCACTTGTGATTTAGCATCAGGACGAAGGTATTTTATTTCATTATTTTCTCTTCTCAAATTTGCCAATTCAATCAACAAAGCATGAGAAATATCCAATGCTAATGGCATGTAGTTTTCTGTTTCATTGGTAGCATAACCAAACATCATTCCTTGGTCACCTGCACCTTGCTCTTCTTTACTTGCTCTATCAACACCTTGATTAATATCAGCCGATTGTTCGTGAATAGCTGAAAGAATCCCACAAGAGTTGGCCTCAAACATGTATTCGCTTTTTGTATAACCAATTTTCTTGATGACATCTCTAGCAATTTGTTGCACATCAAGATACGTGTTTGATTTTACTTCACCAGCCAATATCACTTGACCTGTAGTAACCAATGTTTCGCAAGCTACTTTTGAGTCAGCGTCAAATGCTAAAAAATTATCAATTAACGCGTCACTAATTTGGTCTGCAACCTTGTCTGGATGTCCTTCACTCACTGACTCCGACGTAAATAAATAAGCCATAACTATATTTTAGTTTAATATTAATTTTATCGAAAAAAAGAGGATTGCAGCGAAAGCTAAAGAAGAGTTTCTGCTTTAGCATTTTTTTAACGAGGTTGCAATCAGTACAAATTTTTCCTCTTAATTTCGGTTGCAAATGTATAAAGACTATTTCGAATAGAAAAAACTATTTTACTTTTTTTATTTTTTTGTGATTTGTTGAAAATTCTAAATACGTAGTATTTAAATATATATACTCTTGTTCCAAATGTTAAATTTTCAAATTTGATTTGGTCAATTAAAAAATTGTTCAGATGTTTGCCTCGTTAAAAGAAACAAAAATGAAATTAATGATTTGCAATATGTGTTGTATGATGTGGAGAAATCCCGCAGAGAAAACTATTGCATAATTTTAATTTTTAAAATATATACAATCGAAACCTCTGCAAAACGCAGAGGTTTTTTTTATTCTGAATTTAATTCAGAATCTCAAGTAAATAAATAAAATAATGATGCTGAAAAGAGTTCAGTATAAACAATTTCAAATGAAAGTAACAGTAAAAAATATGATGATGTCTTGTATGATGATACACTTGATGTGTTGTTGCATGACTATACCCTGTTGCCAAAAGAGGAAAACCTAAATCGTAGTATATATTTCTACTCTAAAAGTCCCTTTGGTAAGCCATCCAAAGGGACTTTTTTTATTTTCAAAAATTCGTAAAAATTTAAAATTTAATATTTAAAATCAATTATCATGAGTACACAAAAATTCGCAACAAATGCATTGCACGCAGGACACGACGTTACTAAAAACGCAGGAACAAGAGCTGTCCCAATTTATCAAACCACTTCGTATGTGTTTAACAATTCAGATCATGCTGCCAATCTTTTTGGTCTTGCCGAAGCTGGATTTATTTACACAAGGTTGAATAACCCAACCAATGACATTCTCGAGCAACGTTTAGCCAAGCTTGAAGGCGGAATCGGTGCTGTGGTGACTGCTTCGGGAACTTCCGCAATTGCCACAACACTTTTGGTTTTACTAAAAGCTGGTGATCACATTGTAGCTTCCAACAGTTTGTATGGCGGAACATACAATTTGCTAAAGGTAACTTTACCAAGATTAGGTATTACAACAACTTTTGTTGACCCTTCAAATCCTGAAAATTTTACAAAAGCTGCGCAAGAAAATACGCGTGCATTCTTTGCAGAAAGTTTAGGAAATCCAAAATTAGACGTATTGGATTTGAAGGCTATTTCCAAAGAAGCTAAAGCTTTCAAAGTGCCTTTTATTGTTGATAATACTGTAGCTACACCCTTTTTGCTGAACCCAATTCAATACGGAGCGGATATCGTTATTCACTCTTTAACCAAATACATAACTGGTAACGGAACTTCACTTGGCGGAGTTATCATCGATGCAGGAAACTTCGATTGGAGCAATGGGAAATTCCCAGAATTTACAGAGCCATCATCGGGATATCACGGATTAAAATACTTCGAAGCGCTTGGTGCAGCGTCATTTATAGCGAAAGTTAGAATTGAAGGATTGCGTGATTTTGGTGCCGCTTTAAGTCCGTTTAATGCTTTTCAAACCATTCAAGGATTGGAAACCTTGGAGATTAGAATTAAAAAACACAGTGAAAATGCTTTGGCTTTAGCCCAATGGTTGCAAACGCAAGAAGAAGTCGCTTGGGTAAATTATCCAGGTTTAGCAACTTCAAAATACAAAGCATTAGCCGATGAATATTTGCCTGAAGGAAAAAGTGGCATTGTTACTTTCGGATTAAAAGGTGGATTTGAAGCTGCCAAAAAAGTGGCTGATGGCACTAAATTATTTTCACTGTTAGCCAATATTGGCGATACAAAATCATTGATAATCCATCCTGCAAGTACAACACACCAACAATTGTCAGATGCGGAACAAGAAACTACCGGAGTTACTAAAGATTTAATTCGTTTGTCTGTTGGATTAGAGGATATTGAGGATTTGAAAGCTGATTTAAAAGCGGTTTTTGTAACACTTCCAGTAGAAAAAGTTGTATAAGTTTTGTTTGTTTTTAACTGTCTTCAATTTTGCGATTGGAGGCAGTTATTTTTAAAAAGTGCAACCAATATAAAAGCTGTAAGAGCTTAATTTTCTGAATGCCCTAATGATTTAAAAAATAAAAAAATGCTACAAAAAATAGATGTTCTTAATTTCAAATTAGAAAGTGGGAAGCACAAATCGTGTATTCCATTATGCTATCAAACTTTTGGTCAGCCTATCGGTCTTGCACCAGTGGTTGTGGTAAATCACGCCTTGACAGGGAACTCCAATGTAACGGGTGAAAAGGGTTGGTGGAACGATTTGATTGGTGAAAACAAAACAATTGACACCAATTATTTTACAGTCATAGCCTTCAATATTCCGGGAAATGGATATGATGAAAACCTTGAAAATCTGATTTCAAATTATCATGATTATACCATTAGAGATGTTGCACGAGTTTTTTGGGAAGGATTATTTTTATTGAAAATTGAAAAAGTTTTTTCGGTTATTGGAGGTAGTCTTGGAGGCGCAATCGCATGGGAAATGGCAGCGTTGCAACCTTATGAAATTGAAAATTTAATTCCAATTGCAACCGATTGGAAAGCGACCGATTGGGTTATTGCCAATGTGTTAATTCAAGATCAAATCCTTACTAATTCTAATAATCCCATTGCAGATGCGCGTTTGCATGCCATGCTTTTGTACAGAACACCACAATCCATTAATTTACGATTTCAAAGGAGTAAACAAGAAAATTTAAACTTTTTTCAAATAGAAAATTGGCTTCTCAATCACGGAATTAAACTTAAAAACCGATTTCAATTGTCATCCTATAAATTGATGAATCATCTTTTGAAAACTATCGATATTACCTATAATCGAAAAGATTTTTTGGCTTTAGCCAATGAAATCAAATCCAATATTCACATTGTGTCAGTTGATACTGATTACTTTTTCATTGCTGATGAAAATCGTAAAACGCATCAACAGTTAAAATGTATAAAAGAAAATGTGTTCTATCATGAAATTATTTCCATTCACGGTCACGATGCTTTTTTGATAGAATTTGAACAATTAGCCGCCATTTTGAATCCAATTTTTAATAAACAAAAAAACAAAAATTATGTCAACGCTTAAAATAAATATCATCCTTTTTGGGATTGGAAATGTGGGTAGTACTTTAATAAATCAAGTATTAGAAAGTCAAAAGTTCTTTCTTGAAAAAAGAAATATCGAATTGCGTTTTCCAATAATCACCAATTCTACCTTAGCTTTTTTTGAAAAAGATGGGTTAAAAAATCAATGGGAAGCAAATTTTGCTCAATCTGCCATCCCTTTTCGAATAGAAGATATTATCGAATATGTACAAGAGCAACAACTAGAAAATCTCATAGCTGTTGATGCTACAGCAAGTTCTGAAATTATCAAAAACTACATTCCGTTAATTCAAAATGGTTTCAATATCGTTGCCGCAAACAAGAAAGCAAACACACTACACAATGATTTCTATGGAGAACTTCGAAGAAATCTTAAGAAATTCGATAAATATTTTTTATATGAAACCAATGTTGGTGCCGGATTACCAGTAGTTCAAACGATTAAAGAGTTGCACTTTTCGGGAGAAAAAATCACAAAGATTAGAGGTGTTTTCTCGGGTTCGTTGAGTTATATTTTTAATCGATTTTCAAATGAAGAAACCTCTTTTTCAAAAATATTACTTGATGCAGAAAAGATTGGATTAACCGAACCTGATTCTCGCGAAGATTTATCAGGAAACGATGTGGCAAGAAAATTATTGATATTAGCACGAGAAATAGAATTGCCATTTGAATTTACAGATATTAAAATTGCAACTCTTTTGTTGCCAAATTTAAACGAAAAAACTTCAAAATCGGAATATGCGATTAGTAAATCATTGTTTGACAAGCCATTTCAAATTGCTAAAATAACACAAGCCGATAATCATGTATTGCGCTACATTGGTGAGTTGGATGTACAATCAAAACAACTAGAGGTTAAACTAGTTTCTGAACCAAAAAGCTCTCCAATAGGACAACTCAAAGGTGCTGATAATCTCATAGAAATTTATACCAAATCGTATGGTGAAATTCCAATTGTTATTCAAGGCGCAGGTGCAGGAAAAGAAGTTACGTCTCGAGGTGTTTTAACCGATATTTTGAAAATAGCCGAACAACTAAAAATAATAGAAACCGTTTGGCAATAAATGCAAACCTGCAACTTTAAAACGTTGTAGGTTTTTATTTTTTGAAAACCCTTGCAAATCCCAAATCTATGTCATTACTTTGCACCGTTCATAAACTTATTGTTCGTTATCACGAAAGCTGGAGGGATTAGACCCGATGAAAGCTTAGCAACCCTTTGCCAAAAGAAGGTGCTACATTCTATCTTTATGCTGAATTCATTTCAGTGTCTGTTAAATCAGAAGTAGAGAACAGATAACCCGAGAATTCCTCTCCCTTTCACGATAACATATAATTTAATTACAGCAACTAGTAAGTTGTCACTATTTATATGTCAAAAATTCAAGAAGCTATAAAAAATCGAATTCTCGTGCTCGACGGAGCGATGGGAACGATGTTACAACGCAATAATTTTTCGGAAGAAGATTTTCGTGGAGAGCGTTTTAAAGATTTTCCACATCCGTTAAAAGGAAACAACGATTTGCTTTCGATCACACAACCCGAAGCGGTAAAACAAGTGCACCGACTTTATTTTGAAGCTGGTGCAGACATTGTAGAAACCAATACTTTCTCAGGAACAACCATAGGAATGGCTGACTATCATTTGGAAGATTTAGTCTATGAATTGAATTATCAATCGGCTAAAATTGCAAGAGAAGTTGCCGATGAATTCACCGATAAACCACGTTTTGTAGCGGGTTCCATTGGGCCAACAAATCGAACAGCGTCCATGTCACCTGATGTAAACGATCCAGGATTTCGTGCGGTAACTTTCGACGATTTACGAATTGCCTACAAACAACAAGTCGAAGCTTTAATCGATGGCGGTTGTGATGTTTTATTGGTAGAAACTATTTTTGATACTTTAAACGCAAAAGCTGCACTTTTTGCTATCGAAGAAGTAAAAGAAGAACGCAATATTGATATTCCAGTAATGGTTTCGGGAACTATTACCGATGCTTCTGGGAGAACACTTTCTGGGCAAACGGTGGAAGCTTTTTTGATTTCCATTTCACACATTCCCTTGTTGAGTATTGGATTTAATTGTGCACTTGGTGCTGACCAATTAAAACCGTATTTAAGCCGATTAGCCATGAATACACAACTCAATATTTCAGCACATCCAAATGCTGGTTTGCCAAATGCTTTTGGTCAATACGATCAAACTCCAGCGGAAATGCAGGCATTAATCAAAGAATATTTACAAGATAATTTAGTCAACATTATTGGTGGTTGTTGTGGCACAACGCCTGAACATATTAAAGCTATTGCTGATGTGGCTAAGGATTTCAAACCAAGACAAATTTTAGAAACGATATAATGGCGGAAGCAACAAAAAAGTATTTAAAACTTTCGGGATTAGAACCTTTAGTGGTAACTCCTGAAACTAATTTTATAAACGTTGGTGAACGAACTAACGTTACAGGTTCGCGTAAATTCCTTCGATTAATCAATGAGGAGAAATATGACGAAGCACTTTCTGTAGCGCGTGACCAAGTAGAAGGTGGCGCACAAATTATCGACGTCAACATGGACGAAGGAATGTTGGATGGTGTTTATGCGATGACCAAATTCCTAAATTTAATTGCTGCAGAACCCGATATTGCTCGTGTTCCGGTGATGATTGATAGTTCCAAATGGGAAATTATTGAAGCTGGATTGAAAGTCATTCAAGGGAAAGGCGTTGTAAATTCCATTTCTTTAAAAGAAGGTGAAGCAGCTTTCATTCATCACGCCAAGTTAATTAAAAGATATGGCGCGGCAGTAATCGTTATGGCATTTGATGAAAATGGTCAGGCCGATAATTATGAAAGACGCATCGAAATTTGCAAAAGAAGTTATGATATTTTGGTGAATGAAGTACATTTTCCAGCCGAAGACATCATTTTTGACCCCAATATTTTTCCGGTAGCAACTGGAATGGAAGAGCACAAGTTAAACGCTTTAGATTTCTTCAGAGCAACCAAATGGATTAGAGAAAATCTCCCTTATGCAGGCGTTTCTGGTGGCGTGAGCAACGTTTCTTTTTCATTTCGTGGAAACGATAAAGTGCGCGAAGCCATGCATTCGGCATTTCTTTATCATGCCATTCAAAACGGAATGACCATGGGAATTGTAAATCCGGAAATGCTGGAGATTTATGATGAAATTGACAAAACATTATTAGAACACGTTGAAGATGTGTTGTTGAATAGAAGAGAAGATGCCACGGAACGATTATTGGATTTGGCCGAAAGTTATAAAGGCGATTTCAAAGCTAATGAAAAAGAAATAGCTGCTTGGCGAAATGACTCTGTTCAAGAAAGATTGACACATTCGTTAGTAAAAGGAATTGACGAATTCATTGAAATAGATGTTGAAGAAGCAAGAGCAACATCGGAAAAAGCCATTGATGTTATCGAAATCAATTTGATGGCAGGAATGAATGTAGTTGGTGATTTATTCGGAAGCGGAAAAATGTTTTTGCCTCAAGTAGTAAAATCGGCACGAGTAATGAAAAAAGCGGTTGCATATCTTTTACCATTTATTGAAGCGCAAAAAGATGGAAAATCATCGTCGGCTGGAAAAGTATTGATGGCTACAGTGAAAGGTGATGTGCATGATATTGGGAAAAATATAGTGGCGGTAGTTTTGGGTTGCAACAATTTTGAAATCATAGATTTAGGTGTAATGGTTCCACCAGAAAAAATCATTCAAGCCGCCATTGAACATAATGTTGATATTATCGGATTGAGCGGATTGATTACACCTTCGCTTGATGAAATGGTTTATTTGGCCAAAGAATTAGACAAACTCAACATCAAAATTCCAATTATGATTGGTGGTGCAACAACTTCGCGAGCGCATACGGCTGTGAAAATTGCACCTGAATATAAGGAAACAGTTGTTCACGTAAACGATGCTTCGCGCGCGGTAACCGTGGCGAGTAATTTATTGCAAGCCGAAACTAAAGAAGAGTATTCTAAAACAGTTCGAGCCGAATATGACAAACTTCGAGAAGGTTATTTGAGCAGAAGTCGCGATAAAAATTACTTGTCCATTGAAGATGCTCGTAAAAACAAATTGCAATTGGATTGGGATAATTTCAATCCTGTAAAACCGAATTTTATTGGGTCTAAAACTATTGAAGTCGAATTGTCTGAACTTGTAGATTTTATTGATTGGACACCATTTTTTAGCTCATGGGAATTGTATGGAAAATATCCAGCCATTTTGACCGATGAGGTTGTTGGTGAACAAGCAACCCATTTATTTGCAGATGCAAAAGAAATGTTGCAAAAAATTGTTTCCGAAAAGTGGTTAACCGCTAAAGGTATTCTCGGCATTTTTCCAGCAAATACTATCAATGACGATGATATTGAAGTTCAACTTCCAGCTTCCAACTTTCAGTTGTTAACTTTAAGACAACAATCTCAAAAAACGGCTGGAGCACCAAACATTGCATTGTCTGATTTTGTTGCTCCAAAAGGCATCGGAAAACAAGATTACATAGGATGTTTTTGTGTTACAACTGGATTTGGCGTAGATGAAAAAGCTGCCGAATTTGAGAAACAATTAGACGATTATAATTCTATTTTGGTAAAAGCACTTGGCGATAGATTGGCTGAAGCTTTTGCTGAATATTTGCATTTAAAAGTGCGAAAGGAAATTTGGGGTTATGCTTCAAATGAAAATTTATCAAATCAAGATTTGATTGCTGAAGAGTACAAAGGCATTCGTCCTGCACCAGGTTATCCTGCATGTCCAGACCATTTAGAGAAACCAACGATTTGGAAAATATTGAATGTAGAACAAGAAATAGGAGTGAAACTTACCGAAAGTATGGCGATGTGGCCAGCATCATCGGTTTCGGGATATTATTTTGCCAATCCAGAAAGCAAGTATTTTGGTTTAGGAAAAATAAAAGAAGACCAAGTAGTAGATTACGCAAAAAGAAGAGGCATTTCAACAGAAGTTGCCAACAAATGGCTTGCGCCGAATATAGCAGATTAAATCCCAAATCCTAATTCGTAAATCCTAAATAAAAAAATGAAAGTAACACAACATATAGAAAACGCCAACGGAAAACCATTATTTTCTTTTGAGATATTACCGCCTTTGAAAGGACAAAATATTCAATCCATATTTGATAGTATCGATCCTTTGATGGAGTTTCAACCTCCGTTTATTGATGTGACCTATCATCGTGAAGAATATGAATTTAAAGAATTACCAAGCGGACTTTTACAAAAAAAAGTAGTTAAAAAACGTCCTGGAACAGTAGGTATTTGTGCCGGAATTCAAAATAAATATTCGGTTGATGCGATTCCTCATATTCTTTGTGGAGGTTTTACAAAGGAAGACACTGAAAATCTTTTAATCGATTTGGACTTTCTTGGGATAGACAATGTTGTAGCATTGCGTGGTGATGCGTTGAAAAACGAAACCTATTTTAAACCAGAGAAAGACGGTAATGAATATGCCACAGATTTGGTTTTACAAATTAACAATTTGAATAACGGAATTTACCTTGACGAAGATTTGCAAAATTCTGCGTGTACTAATTTTTGTATTGGAGTTTCGGGATATCCCGAGAAACATATGGAAGCGCCAAGTTTGGATAGCGATATTCATTTCTTAAAACAAAAAATAAAAAACGGTGCCGATTATATTATTACTCAAATGTTTTTTGACAATAAAAAATTCTTTGATTTTGTAGATAAATGCAGAGCTGCAGGAATTACAGTGCCCATTATTCCTGGACTAAAACCTATTGCCACTAAAAAGCAGTTGAATTTAATTCCACATCGATTTTCATTAGAATTACCCGATGATTTGATAATGGCAGTAGTAAAAGCAAAAGACAATGATGCAGTAAAACAAATAGGAATTGATTGGTGTGTAGCCCAAAGTAAGGAATTAGTCGCTGCCGGAATTCCAGTCTTGCATTATTATTCAATGGGAAAAGCAGAGAATATTAAGGCGATTGCGAAGGAAGTTTTTTAAAATTAAATTCCAAATTATATTCTGTTATATTTGTCACATAAATTTTCATAATGAGGAAGCTTTACCTTCTTTTTTTACTTTTTTCCATTTCGCTTTTTAGCCAAAAAACAAATCCTTTTGCCGTGGAAGCTTCCTTATTAAGAGGAAATACTTTACCACATAGCGAAGATATGTACCACTTAGTTAATGGTCATCCTAGTGGTTTGCTGCTGACTGTACTTAAAAGAACATCGGGTTCTAAAGAGTGGCATCAGGCCTATAATTATCCTGATTATGGAGGTTATTTTTTGTATCAAGATTTTAATAGTCAACCATTAGGTCAAAATTATTCTGTTGGAGCGCTTTATAATTTTTATTTTTGGAATAGAAATCTGCAATTCCAACTCGCACAAGGTATTGCCTACACGACTAATCCTTATGATAAAGTAGACAATAGTAAAAACAAAGCTTTCGGGTCTCGTTTGATGGGAAATACAAATATTGGCCTTGCCTATGATAAGCAGAATTTATTTGAAAATTTTGGGGTTCATGCTGGTATTTTGTTTACGCATTATTCAAACGGTAGAGTAAAATCTCCTAATAGTGGAATCAATACTTATGTGCTCAACCTTGGAGTGAATTATAATTTCGATAAAAATTTTGTTCGTCAACCCGATACTACTCAAACTAAAAAATCATACAAAGAACCTATTCGATATAATTTTGTTTTGCGAACAGGAATTAACGAAAGTCCAATTATCAATAGCGGTCAGTTTCCTTTTTATCATATTGGTTTTTATGCTGATAAACGCTTGAATAGAAAATCTGCATTGCAGTTGGGAACAGAATTGTTTTTAACCAAATCAATTGAGGAATACATTAAATATTATGCTGTTGCTTATCCGGAAGATGGATTAAGCGCTGATACTGATTATAAAAGAATTGGGATTTTTGTTGGACATGAATTACTGATTAACAAAATTTCACTCGAAGTGCAAATAGGATATTATGCTTATCAGCCCTATAAAAAGGATATTCCGATTTATGATAGAGTAGGAATAAAATATTATTTTACAGATAAAATTTTTGGTGGATTTACCATTAAAACACATATGTTTTTAGCTGAAGCTTTGGAGTTTGGAATTGGATATAGAATATAAAAGTAGGGTTATGAAGCGATTTTTCTTGTTGATAGTTTTGTTAGGTATATTTAATGCTTGTGAAAAACCAAGCGATTGTATAGAAAGTTCGGGTGCCACAATCACCAAGGATGTTGTTGTTGAGCCTTTCAAAAAAATAAAAGTTTACCGTGGTATTGAAGTCGTAATCACACAAGGAACAGAATATAAGGTTCAAATTGTTGCTGGGGAAAATTTTATTAGTAATGTGGAAGTTACCCAAAATGGTGATCAACTTATTTTTAAAGATGAGACAAGTTGCAATTGGGTTCGTGATTATGGTACGACAAAAATTTTGGTCACTACACCAACACTAGAAGAAGTTTATTCTAAAACCGAAAGAAATATCAGTTCAAATGGTGTGCTGACTTTTCCATACATAAGTTTTATCGCCATGGATAAAGATGGTGATGGAGAAAGTGGTGCTGGCACAGGAGATTTTATTTTAAATGTGCAAAATGAATATTTGAACATAGCCAATAATAATGTGTCGCGTTATTATATCACGGGTCAAACCAATACAGCTAATTTTAATTTTTATTATGGAGATGGAAGAATTGAAGCTGAGAATTTTACCGCTCAAAATATCTTAGTATATCATCGTGGTTCGAATGATATGATAGTGAAACCTATTCAAAGCATCAAAGGAATAATGAATAGCACTGGAAATATTATCCTAAAAAATGTACCGCCAATTGTGGACGTTCAACAATTATATCAAGGAAGAGTAATTTATCCTTAACGACTACTTCTTCGTTTTTTCTCTAAAGATTTGTTCGAGATTTTTGTTCTTTTGATTGAGTTGTAATGTTCGTAAACCATTATCATGAGCAAAATCAAAAACTGTTGGTCTCATGTCTTTCTCAGACAAAAAGGTTAATTCCCAAGTATTTTCATGATTGTTTTTATAGGATTTCAAATGTGGAATACAAGCAATCGCTTCTTCTGAAACTTTATCATCAAATTCCACTTCTATAATTTGTTCTTTGTTAGCCGAAAATAAATTATCTAATTTTTTATCGGTTACAATCTTTCCATTATCAATAATGATGACGCGGTCGCAAATGGCTTCCACTTCTTGCATAATGTGTGTAGAAAGGAAAACCGTTTTGTCTTTACCTACATTCTTGATTACATTTCTGATTTCTACTAATTGATTTGGATCTAAACCGGTAGTTGGTTCGTCCAATATCAACACATCAGGATTGTGTAAAAGTGCTGTAGCTAGTCCAACTCTTTGTCGATATCCTTTCGATAGTTGCCCAATTTTCTTATGACTTTCGGGAGTTAAACCTGTCAACTGAATTACCTCTTCAATTCTAGATTTTGCCACTTTATACACATCAGCATTGAATTCTAAATATTCTCTAACATACAAATCAAGATACAACGGATTGTGTTCAGGTAAGTAACCTACTGATTGTTGTACTTTCAGTTGGGCTTCGTTCACATCATTTCCATTAACGCTTGCTGTTCCTTCATCAGCGTTGATAAAGGTGGTCAAAATTTTCATTAAAGTCGATTTTCCTGCACCATTTGGACCAAGAAAACCAACGATTTCTCCTTTCTTAATCGAAAAAGAAACATTGTCTAATGCTTTTTGAGCACCGTAACTTTTGGAAATATTTTGAACTTCTATGGACATAGCAAATGATTTGAAGCAAAGGTAACAATTAATCGAAGAATTCTAAAAAATTGATTTTAGTAGCAACTTAAAATTATTGTAGTAAATTTTTATTTTTATTTTGTTAAATCTAAACTTTTATTTTTACTTTAGCCGAATAGTAAAATGCAATGAGAACATATAACACTTTTTTTAACTATTTCTTTTATTTCTTCTTCGGACAGAAAAAGGGATTAGTATTGTGTTATGTAAAAAGATAAAAAGTAAACAAACAATAATATAAATCCCGATGAAAATCGGGATTTTTTTTTGACTAAAATTTAAACCATTAACGTCATTAAGAAAGTTAAGATTGAAATAGAGTAAGAAACTGCAAAACATAAAGCATAATCTTAATGAAACTTAATTTTTCTTAATGGTTAAAAAATATAAAATGAAAGAAAAAATAGCTATACAAGGAATCAAAGGTTCGTTTCACCATCAAGTGGCGTTGGAATATTTTCATGAAGAGGTAATTGTAGATGAATGTTTGTCGTTTGAAGCATTAACAGATAGTTTACTGACCAATCAATCACAACTAGCAGTTATGGCAATTGAGAATTCGATTGCAGGTTCAATCATTCCAAATTACGCATTGATTGACAAGAATAATTTACATATTATCGGCGAATATTATTTAGATATTGTCCAAAATTTAATGGTTTTGAAAGGACAAAGACTGGAAGCGATTCAAGAAGTTCATTCCCATCCAATGGCGTTATTACAATGCATGGATTTTTTGAAAAAACAATCCAATATAAAGTTGGTGGAAGACAAAGACACAGCCGAAACCGCTCGCAGAATTCACCAAAATCAAATCAAAGGAATAGCGGCTATAGGAAGTAAAGTAGCAGCCAAAATGTATGATTTAGAAATTATTGCTCCAGAAATTCAGACGGTAAACAATAATATGACACGTTTTTTTATCGTTAGTAAAAACGAAAACAATGTTCCTAAAGAAGAAATTAATAAAGCTTCCTTGAAATTTGTTCTGGAAGATACACCGGGAAGTTTAGCCACCGTTTTGAATGTAATGACCAACTGCAAATTGAATTTAACTAAAATCCAATCTATGCCTATAATTGAAACACCATTTCAGTACTCGTTTTTTGTGGATGTTGTTTTTGAAAAGTATAAACATTATGAAAAAGCGGCAAAGGTTTTAGAAATAATGACCAATCATTTCAAAGTTTTGGGCGAATATAAAAACGGGAAAAAATAAACACATAGATACATAGAAAGCAATATTTGAAAAAGATTTTATAGAAACTTTGTTTCACATAGCTATGAAAACTCAAGTCAAGCGAAGCGTCTTTATTAGAAAATGAAATCTATGTTTCTATGTGGTTAAAAAAATAAAAGAATGATAACAACAGCAAAAAGATTAGAAACCGTACAGGAATATTACTTCTCCAGAAAATTGAGAGAAGTGCGCCAACTGATTTCAGAAGGAAAACCAATTATCAGCATGGGAATTGGAAGCCCAGATTTAGCGCCACATATTTCGGTTATTGAAGCCATGCAAAAAGCTCTATTTGATGACAAAGCGCACGAATATCAAAGCTATCAAGGTTTACCTGAATTGCGAAAAGGTATGGCCGATTTTTATAAAACCCATTTCAATGTTACTCTAGATTTCAACACCGAAATTTTACCATTAATGGGCTCTAAAGAAGGAATTATGCATATTTCATTAGCTTTTTTAAATGAAGGCGATGAAGTTTTAATTCCAAATCCAGGTTATCCAACCTATGCTTCGGTAACCGAATTGGTACAGGCAAAAGTGGTTTTTTATGATTTGGTTGCCGAAAATAATTGGCTTCCTGATTTTGAAAAATTAGAGCAAACCGATTTGTCCAAAGTAAAACTAATGTGGGTTTCGTATCCACACATGCCAACAGGTGCTAATGGAACTTTGGAACTGTTTGAAAAGTTGATTGCATTCGGGAAAAAACATCAAATCCTGATTGTGAATGACAATCCCTATAGTTTTGTATTGAATAAAAATCCAATTTCTATTTTGCAAATAGAAGGAGCAAAAGATATAGCATTAGAATTGAATTCTTTATCCAAAACCTACAATATGGCAGGTTGGCGAGTAGGAATGGTTTCGGGCAATAAAACCTTAATAGATTCGGTTTTGAAAGTGAAAAGCAACATGGATAGTGGCATGTTTTATGGCATTCAAAAAGGAGCTATCGCTGCCTTAAAACTTGAAAAAGACTGGTTTGAAAAACAAAATGAAGTATACACAAAAAGACGCAATTTAGTCTTTAAGTTGGCCGAAAAACTGGGCTGTACTTTTAACAAAAACAGCGTTGGATTATTTGTTTGGGCAAAACTTCCAGAAGGCATTTTGGCAGAAGCATTTATTGATAAAGTATTATTGGAAAAGCATATATTTATTACGCCAGGAACTATTTTTGGCAGTAATGGCGAAGGTTATATTCGGTTTTCATTATGTGTGAAAGAAGAGGAAATTCAAGAAGCAATTAAAAGATTTGAATAAAATTTCAATTATAAGGTAAAAAATTATGAAAGTATTTGTGATTGGAATAGGATTAATTGGCGGTTCAATGGCATTGGACATCAAAACGCATTATGAAAACGCAACAATTTTTGGGATTGATGCTAATGAAAATCATTTGGATGAAGCCATTAAACTGGGGATTATTGACCAAAAGGCAACAATGACTGATGTAATTAACGCAGATTTAGTAATTGTTTCCGTGCCTGTTGATATTGCTTTAGTAATTTTGCCAGCAGTTTTGGACGCAATTGGTGAAAATACGTTAGTTTTTGATGTAGGTTCAACTAAATTACCCATTTGCGAAGCGATTACAAATCACCCTAAAAGACGACAGTTCATAGCATCACATCCTATTGCAGGAACCGAATTTTCTGGACCTTCAGCAGCTATAAAAGGGTTGTTTCAAGACAAGACTAATATTATTTGTGAAGTCGAAAAAACTACTTTTAAATTGCAGGAAATCGGGATGAAAGTATTTAAAAAACTAGGCATGCGCATTCGCTATATGGATCCAAAATCGCATGACAAACATATTGCCTACGTGTCGCATTTGTCACACATTAGTTCGTTTATGTTAGGAAAAACCGTGGTAGAAAAAGAGAAAGATGAGCGCGATATTTTTGACATGGCAGGTTCAGGATTTGAAAGTACCGTTCGATTAGCCAAAAGTTCGCCAGCTATGTGGACACCAATTTTTAAACAAAACAAAAAACATGTCGTTAAAAGTTTAGAAGAATACATTTTGAATTTAACTAAGTTTAAAAATTTATTGGAAAACGAAAATTACGAAGCCGTTTTCAACGAAATGCAAAATACGAACAGAATAAAAGAAATATTAAAATAAATTGTTATCAGTTGTCTGTTTTCGGTTTTATAACTGACAACACACAACTGACAACCGACAACAAAAGAAAATGGAAAACAACAAAGAAAACAGAAAATGGTTAAACGATTTCAATTTAAATCATCCGCTAGTAATAGCTGGACCATGTAGTGCAGAAACAGAAGAGCAAGTATTAAAAATTGCACACGAATTAAAAGATTCAAAAGTTTCTGTTTTTAGAGCAGGAATTTGGAAACCACGAACACGACCTGGAGGTTTTGAAGGTGTTGGCGCAATAGGTTTAAAATGGTTGCAAAAAGCCAAAGCCGAAACAGGATTGCTAATGGCAACCGAAGTAGCAACAGCTGCTCATGTAAAATTAGCTTTAGAGCACGATATTGATGTGTTGTGGATAGGAGCAAGAACCACTGTAAATCCGTTTGCAGTTCAAGAAATTGCCGATGCGTTGCAAAATACCGACAAAATTGTTTTGGTAAAAAACCCAGTAAATCCCGATTTAGCTTTGTGGATTGGTGGTGTAGAACGCTTGTATAATGCAGGAATTAAAAAATTGGGAGTTATTCATAGAGGATTTTCTACCTATGAAAAAACAAAATTCAGAAACAATCCTGAATGGCAAATTGCGATTGATTTTCAAAACAAGTTTCCAAACATTCCTCTAATTATTGATCCATCCCACATTACAGGAAATCGCGAGATGATTTTTCAAGTAACGCAAGAAGCCTTGGATTTGAATTATGATGGAATGATAATTGAAACCCATATCGATCCAGATAATGCTTGGAGTGACGCCGCACAACAAGTTACACCAACAAAATTGAAGGAAATCATTTTTGATTTAACCATCAGAAAAGAAACGGATGAAGCTGATGATTACAACAATAAAATGACAAAATTGAGATCCAATATTGATGTTTTAGATGCTAATTTATTGGAACTATTAGGCAAAAGAATGAAAGTTGCTGACAAAATTGGCGCCTTGAAAAAAGAAAAAAACGTTGCCGTGTTACAAAATAAACGTTGGAACGAAATCTTAGGCAAAATGATTCTCGATGGCGAAGAAAAAGGATTGAGTGAAGAGTTTGTTTTGAAATTATTCAAAGCTATCCATCAAGAAAGTATAGCGCACCAAGAGAAAATAATTAACGGATAAATACTTTCCCTACAATAATCAAAGACCTAAGGCATTCCCTTAGGTTTTTTTTGTATCATTGCGCAACAATAAAAATAACCCTTTAACATTATCCCACACAAAATGAAAAAAAACCTAATTGGTTTTTTCTTTTTTATTTTAAGCTGTACCAATTTGAGTGCACAAAATAAAATTGAAAAAATGAGTATGACTTATGGCGAAGAATTGCCAGATGACAAACAAAAAATTGTCAAAATTATTGGCGAGGTCAATAATAAAATTTATGCCCTAGCCTTTAAAGAAAAGGAAGATTATTTCTTAAAGATTTTTGAGGCAAAATCAATGAAGATGATTTCTTCAAACTTGATTGTAATTCCACAAGTGAGTGACAGAGAAGTTGATTTTGAAGAGGTTTTTTTATTAAATGATAAGTTGTATGCCGTTGGTAGTGTTTATAATAAAAAAGACAAAACATTCAACTTGGTGGGAACTGAAATATCTGATAAAGGGGTTTTAAGTAAAAATACAATCATATTATTCAACTCTCAAGTTGCCAAAAAATCTGAAAAAGGAGCATTTTACTTCAAACAATCTCCTGATGGCGGTGCTTTGTTAGTGATGCACACTTCTCATTTTCCAAAAGAAGATGCGGTGAAATATGAAGTAAAATTAGTAGATGATAAATTGACCACTTTATTTTCTAGCGAAGAAAAAGTAGTTTTTGATGACAACAAAAAAGATTTTGAATTCACCATAGCCGATTTTGAATTGAATTTTCAAGATGATGTGTTTTTGGTAATTAACGAAAGCTATAGAGATTCAAAGAAGAAAGAGAAAATCGAAAATTTCAAAATCCACGCTTTCAAAAAAGCTAATAATTATCAAAAAGAAGTTGTTGATATCAACATAAAAGGAAAAGAAATCATTAATTGCAAGATGATGTCAACTAATAAAAACACACTTCAATTGGTTGGTTTTTACTCTAGCGTTCGTGAAAATGGAAAAGCAAATAAAGACTTAAAAGGAGTTTACAATGCTACTATAAATTTAGCAACTAATAAAAACGATAACTTAAAATTCAATGAGTTTGACTATGAAACCAAAGTTAAACTACTAGGAGAAAGAAGAGCCAAAAAAGGGAAAGATGTAAAACCATTATACAATATCACAACCATTATTGAAAAAAATGATGGTGGATTGATTGTACTTTCTGAATTACAATTTGTATATGTTGGTGCTAGTTCAGGAATTGGACCATTAGCTTTCACTCCGGTAACTTATACTAAAAATGAAATCATTGTCACTTGTTTAAAACCTGATGGTTCATTGGATTGGAGTAACGTTTTGCCAAAAGAACAATCAGCGGTTGTCACTACTATGTCATTTGTATTTGGAATGGGTTCCAGCAATGGTAGTTTTGCAGTTGGTGGCGCTATAGCAATACCTTTGGCACAAATGGGTAAAGGACCAGAATATTTGGGTGCTATTCCAATTTATAAAAACGGCGTATTAAACATTGTTTTCAATGATAATATTAAAAACAAAGGAATAACGGATATTGAAGAAATAAAAGCTTTAGGGAATTATAATAATGCTGTTCCTACACTTTTTATATTTGACGATAAAGGAAAAATAACCAGAAAAGATCCTGAAGAAGTTATCAAAAATGAACTGGTAATTCGACCAGGAATTTATTTTAGAAAAAGTGAAAATGAGTTAATCATATATTCCTCCAGAAAGAAATTAGACAAACTCGGAAGATTATTATTGGAAGACTAAAATTTAAAAAGGTTGTGAAATTTTCACAACCTTTTTTATTTAATATTAGCTCTTAAACCCTTATTACAATTGTATTCTTGATTCTGCTTTCTGAACTAATTCTTGAACTTTTTTTGGAGCATTAAATCGATAACCTACAAAAAACTGGAAGGCATTGTAAGTTGTTATCTGATTTATGGTGTTATTTTCATCTTCTTTACTTGAACGAAATGCCGTAATTTCAAGACCGCCAAAAAAACGTTCAGAATTAAAACCTAAACCACTTTTGCCATTAATTCGGTAAACGGCAGAGGAATAATTAGTGTGAATGTTTTCATCAGGTAATCTTGTGAGTAAATCAGTATAATTATAGCCAATACTCGGTGAAACTCCTAATGCAACATACCAACTTCTATTTAACACAAAAGTGTAATAGTAACCAAAGTTGGCAAGCACTTCATAGTTGTTTGATCTTTGACTAGAACTTTGATTTATTGAATTACTTTGATTGTCGATAATGAAATAGCTATAGATTAATCCAGGAATAAAACTTCCAGCACTTTTCAGCTGAATCTCTGTTTGAGTACTTATGGCTTTAAGGGAAAAATTGGAATTAAATTTATAAGATGTTGCACCTCGAAAAGAAGTTACTTTTAATTCAGGAAATTGAATATAGGGAGTTGTACCTTCAATCCAAGGCGTTACATAATCTTGAGAATTCTCTAGATAAAAACCAGTAACCTTACCATATTTTAATTCCTGAACCCAATGATTGAAGTTTAAAGTAAGACCAAAACTAGAACCTTTTGTTTTGCCTTTTAAATCATTATCATTATTTCCTGGAAAAAATTTAGGCAGATATCTAAAACTAAATGAGATAAATGAATAGTTGACAGATAATCGGCTAACAGTCGAAACATTAGGTCTAATATCATAATCAAAATCTGTTCCTGTTATTTCAAAACGTTCGTTATTGCTTTCTAAATCAAATTTAATACTGATATAATCCGGTACACTTTTTAAATATAAATTTTTGGGTTCTATTTTTATTTCAATAGTGTCTTTTTCTGTTTGTGAAACAGAAATGAAGTAACTAAATAGAGTCAAAATCGAAAGTATGATTTTAATTTTTTTCAAAAGGCACAACCTTTATTTTAGTATAAAAACTTATAATTTTTTAAAAGTAATAAAAAAACTAATCTCATAAACCTATAAACTTATAATCTCCTTTTTTACCTTTGTCAAAATCAAACTCCGTACTTCGAATCGTAAATTAGAAAAATGACTGGACTCGTATATAAATCTACCGGAAGTTGGTACACTGTAAAATCGGAACAAGGTGACTTTATGGAATGTCGCATCAAAGGCAAATTCCGCATGCAAGGCATCAAAAGTACTAATCCCATTGCTGTGGGCGATGTGGTAGATTTTGAACTCGATGAAACGTCAGATACTACAACAGGAACCATCCACAACATTCACGATAGGAAGAATTATATTGTTAGAAAATCGGTTAATTTATCCAAGCAAACCCATATTATTGCGGCCAATATTGACATCGTTTTTCTATTAATTACCATCAATAATCCGCCAACAACCACCAGTTTTATTGACCGATTTTTAGTCACAGCCGAAGCTTATGGTATTGAAGCCATTTTGATTTTCAATAAAATTGATACCTATGATGATGCCATGCTCGATGAGCAATTGTATTTGCAACACATTTATGCTACTATTGGTTATACATGTTTGAGAGTTTCTGCCAAAGAAAAAAAAGGATTGGACCAACTCAAAGAAATGATGATTGGAAAAGTGAGTATGTTCTCTGGACATTCGGGTGTTGGAAAATCCACTTTGGTCAATGCATTGGAACCCACTTTGAATCTGAAAACCAAACACATTTCTGAACAAAGCAAACAAGGACAACACACTACCACTTTTGCCGAAATGTATGACTTGTCATTTGATGCCAAGATTATTGACACGCCAGGCATAAAAGGATTTGGGATTGTAGACATGGAACCAGCCGAAATAAGCGGATTTTTTCCAGAGTTTTTCAAGCTCAAAGACCAATGCAAATTCAATAATTGTCTCCACAAAGAAGAACCACACTGCGCGGTGAAAAAAGCCCTCGAAGCCGACAAAATTGCATGGTCACGCTACAACAGTTACCTTAAAATCTTGGAAGGCGATGACGAGCATTACCGTTCCGATATTTATAACGACGACAGAATTGCTAGTGATGACACAAGGAAATAATTCACCAATCGTATGAAAGCAGTAATCCAAAGAGTTTCACAAGCATCAGTTGAAATTGACAAAACCATTGTAGCAAATATAACTGCTGGACTATTAGTCCTAGTAGGTTTTGAAGATTCCGATTCCCAAGAAGATATCGATTGGCTCACGGCAAAAATTGCCAATCTCCGAATATTTGCTGACGAAAACCAAGTCATGAATTTGTCTTTGAAAGACACCAATGGCGACATGATTATTGTGAGCCAATTTACACTCCACGCCTTGACCAAAAAAGGCAATCGTCCGTCCTATATCAAAGCCGCCAAACCCGAAATTGCCATTCCACTTTATGAAAAATTCATAATTCAAATGGAAACCGAACTAGGTAAAAAAGTACAAACCGGACAATTTGGTGCCGACATGAAAGTAATGCTTGTAAACGATGGACCGGTAACAATAGTAATTGATACAAAAAATAAAGAATAATATGAACCTAAAAAATTCCCAACTCGCCGTCGATACTTGGATAAAAGAACACGGTGTTCGCTATTTCAACGAATTGACTAACATGGCACAACTCACCGAAGAAGTAGGCGAAGTAGCCCGAATTATTGCGCGTCGTTATGGCGAACAATCCGAAAAAGAAAGCGATAAAAACAAAGACCTTGGCGAAGAACTAGCCGATGTGGTTTTTGTAGTTTTGTGCCTTGCCAATCAAACTGGTATTGATTTGCAAGCCGCTTTTGATAAAAAAATGGATTTGAAAACCAACCGCGACCACGATAGACATCAGAATAATGAAAAACTGAAGTAGTAGTAAGTATTAAGATTAGAGTATTAAGTATTAAGACATTCTTTATTGTGAATTTAAAACTTCAAAAATCAAAAATCGCTTTTCTTCAATCGGCAATCTCCATTACAGGAAGTAAATCCGAAACCAACCGATTGTTGTTGTTGCAAGCATTGTATCCAAATCTGACATTGGAAAACACCTCCAATTCAGACGACTCAGACGTTATGTTCAAAGCAGTTCAACAATCAACAATCAACAATCAACAATCAACAATCATAGACGTTCACCACGCAGGAACTGCCATGCGATTCCTGACCGCTTATTTTGCCATTCAAGAAAATCAAGAAGTAATTTTAACAGGTTCATCTCGCATGAAAGAACGACCGATTAAAATTTTGGTAGAAGCATTGCACCAATTAGGTGCGGAAATAACCTATCAAGCAAACGAAGGTTTTCCACCAATAAAAATCAAAGGGAAGAAACTCACGCAAAACAAAGTTTCATTGCCTGCCAATGTTAGTAGTCAATACATTTCGGCATTATTATTAATTGCTTCTAAACTCGAAAACGGATTGGAATTAACCCTTGAAGGCGAAATCACATCTGTTCCTTATATCAAAATGTCATTGGCATTGCTTAACGAAATAGGAGTAGAAACTTCTTTTGTCGGAAATAAAATAATAGTAAATCCTAAATTCCAAATCCCAAATCCTAAATCTATAATTGTTGAATCCGATTGGTCATCTGCGTCCTATTATTATTCCATCGTGGCACTATCAGAAATCGGTACCCAAATCACGCTTTCCAGTTATAAAAAAAATAGTTTGCAAGGCGACTCAGTTTTGGCGGAAATCTACAAAGATTTTGGAGTGGAAACGGTTTTCAATAGCAATAAAACAATAACAATAGCAAAAAACAAAATCAAAAATCAATCCCGAAGCTTCGGGACGTTAATCTTCAATCTTCAATCTTCTCCCGATATTGCCCAAACCATAGCCGTGACGTGCTTCGGATTAGGAATAGGCTGTCATTTAACAGGTTTGCACACCTTAAAAATCAAGGAAACCGATAGACTAGAAGCCTTGAAAACGGAATTGACTAAACTTGCTGCCACTATTTCAGTAACCAATGATAGTTTAACGCTAGAACCTCAAGTCCTTCCCTTTGGGAAGGATTTAGGAAGGGCTTCAATCTCAACCTATCAAGACCACCGAATGGCGATGGCTTTTGCACCTTTAGGGTTAAAAACGTCTTTAATTATTGAAGATGCAGAAGTAGTTTCAAAATCCTATCCCACTTTTTGGGAAGACTTAAAAACAATTGGTTTTCAAATAGAAAAACAATAAAAAAACTTTGCGACTTGCTGTGTTTGTGGCAATCCCGAAAATAAACAGCAAAACACTTGACATTGCCTCTCTCACGATAGTATATTTGCACCCTGACTTAATTAAGGCTAACGTCTTAATACTTAATTCTAAAATCTTAATACTATAAAATGAAATTATCTCATTTCCAATTCAATTTACCAAACGAATTACTAGCCGAATTCCCAACAGAAAACAGAGACGAATCACGTTTGATGGTCGTTAACAGAAAAACAAAAACTATTGAGCACAAATTGTTCAAAGACATTATCGATTATTTTGATGACGGCGATGTAATGATTTTGAACAATACCAAAGTTTTTCCGGCACGTATGTATGGAAACAAAGAAAAAACTGGAGCACGTATTGAAGTTTTCTTATTAAGAGAATTGAATGCAGAGCAACGTCTTTGGGATGTATTGGTAGATCCAGCTCGTAAAATCAGAATTGGGAATAAATTATATTTTGGCGATGACGACTCGTTAGTAGCAGAGGTAATTGATAACACTACTTCTCGTGGGAGAACATTACGTTTTTTATATGACGGTTCATACACTGAATTCAGAAAAAAATTAACAGAACTAGGAGAAACT
Organism: Flavobacterium sp. RSB2_4_14; assembly: GCF_051547085.1. Taxonomy (NCBI): domain Bacteria; kingdom Pseudomonadati; phylum Bacteroidota; class Flavobacteriia; order Flavobacteriales; family Flavobacteriaceae; genus Flavobacterium; species Flavobacterium sp. RSB2_4_14. Next base: position 32,551 of record NZ_JBPTTL010000001.1, on the reverse strand, counting down.
CCTATTCCAAAATACATCAACCGCGAAGTTACTGAAGAAGATGCAGAGCGTTACCAAACCATTTATGCTAAAGAAGAAGGTGCAGTAGCAGCTCCAACAGCAGGTTTGCATTTCTCAAAACATCTTTTGAAAAGATTAGAAATTAAAGGAATTGATTTTGCTGAGGTTACATTACACGTAGGTTTAGGAACTTTCAATCCAGTGGAAGTGGAAGATTTATCCAAACATAAAATGGACTCTGAAGAGTTAATTATTACACAACAAGCGTGTGATATTATCAACAAGGCCAAAGAAAGAAAGAGTAAAGTATGTTGTATCGGAACCACATCCATGCGTGCTATTGAGAGTTCGGTATCATCTCAAAGAACTTTAAATCCTTTTACAGGTTGGACCAATAAATTTATTTTTCCTCCACACGATTTCAGTATTGCAGATTGTATGGTTACTAATTTCCACACTCCAAAATCAACTTTATTAATGATGGTTTCTGCTTTTTGTGGTCACGATTTAATGAAGAAAGCCTACGAAGAAGCCGTTAAAGAAAAATACCGTTTCTATTCTTATGGTGATGCTATGTTGATTATTTAATCTGAACTAGTTTCATATTTTTACATATAAAACCTAATCTAATTTGAAAAACTAGATTGGGTTTTTTCGTTTTTCAATAGTACAAAACTTTGTTTCTTTCCGACTTTGTAGCCTTCTAACTTTTCAATACTTTTACACCACAAATAAAACAAACAATGACATTTCAAAATACCCGCGAGTTTGCACAACAACTTGACTCACAAGACGAATTAAAAGACTACAGAAACGAGTTTATCTTCCCACAACACAACGGAAAAAATGTAATTTATTTTACGGGAAACTCTCTAGGGTTACAACCCAAACGCACCAAGAAATATGTAGATGATGTCATGAACGATTGGGCAAACCTTGCCGTTGAAGGACATTTTTATGCCGAAAAACCATGGTGGGATTATCATGAGCGATTTGCCAATCCGTTGGGGAAATTGATGGGTGCAAAACCATCCGAAATTACCGTAATGAATACACTTACCGTAAATTTACATTTGCTGATGGTGTCTTTTTACCAACCCACAAAAACACGGTATAAAATCATTTGCGAAGAAAAAGCATTTCCTTCAGACCAATACATGTTCCAAAGCCAAGTTCATTTTCATGGATATAAAACGGAAGATGCCATTGTAGAAATCAAAAGAAGAGAAGGTGAACACAACATCCGTTTAGAAGATGTGTTGGCAAAAATTAATGAAGTAGGCGATGAGTTGGCTTTGGTTTTAATCGGTGGCGTGAATTATTACACAGGACAAGTGTTTGATATGAAAACCATCACCGAAGCTGGACACAAAGTAGGTGCTATCGTTGGTTTTGATTTAGCACACGCCGCAGGAAATATCGAATTGCAATTGCACGATTGGAACATTGATTTTGCCGCTTGGTGTAGTTATAAATATATGAATTCGGGTCCAGGAAATGCATCGGGTTGTTTCATTCATGAAAAGCATCATGCCAATAAAGACCTAGCTCGTTTTGGCGGTTGGTGGGCGCAAAACAAAGAACGTCGTTTTAAAATGGAACCTGTTTTTGACCCAATTGTAGGTGCCGATGGATGGCAAGTAAGCAATTTACCGATACTATCTTTAGCACCTTATTTAGCATCTGTGGAAATGTTTGCTGAAGTAGGAATGCAAAAACTGATTAAAAAAAGAAACCAAATTACAGCCTATTTAGAATTCATTCTTCACGAAATTGATAATGAAATTGACGGTACTGAATTTGAAATCATCACACCAAGCAATCAAGAAGAACGCGCTTGTCAATTATCTGTTTTTCTGCACGGGCAAGGAAGAAGCTTATTTGATTACCTGATGAAAAACGGCGTAATCACCGATTGGCGTGAACCTAATGTAATCCGTTTAGCACCTGCACCGTTCTATTGTTCTTATGAGGATATGTATGAGTTTGGACAAATATTGAAAGAAGGAATAATCTCTCTTAAATAGATTTTTAGACAATTGGATTTTTGATTTTCGGAAAGTTGATTTCCAGTTTCTATTTTAAATTGAATTTAACATAAACGAAAGTAATGCATAACTATAAAGAACTTGAAATTTGGAAAGGCAGCATCAAGTTGTGTCCGAAAATCTATAAAATATCGGATACATTTCCTGATTCTGAAAAATTCGGATTGATATCACAATTAAAAAGAGCAGTAATATCAATTCCATCAAATATTGCAGAAGGTTCTGCAAAATCTTCGGATAAACACTTTGTAATATTTCTTGAAAATGCACTTGGTTCTTGCTATGAAATAGAAACTCAATTATTAGTTGCATTAGAATTAAACTTTATTTCAGAGGATAATTACAGTTTTCTTAATGACGAAGTTTCTTCAATTATTAAGATGATTATTAAATTCATCAAATATTTACAAAATAAAAATCAGTAGATTTTTCTATAAACTCTATTCTGAAAATCCAAAATCCTTAATCTGAAAATCTAAAATAATGACCAAACAACAAATCATAGACACTTTTGACCCATCGCAACCAGGATTAGCGGATGCTACTGTTTTTGGGTTACCATTTTCAGCCGAACAATCAGAAATTATTATTATTCCTGTGCCGTGGGAAGTAACGGTAAGTTATGGTGCAGGCGCTTCTGAAGGACCAAATGCGGTGCTTGACGCTTCCTTTCAAGTAGATTTAAACCACCAAGATTTTCCCGAGTTATGGAAATTAGGCATGTATCTTGACGAAGCTCCACCGCATTGGGCAACCAATTCTGAGAAATACAAAGCATTAGCACAACCCATCATCGAAATGCTCGAAAGTGGTGAAGCTATTGAAACATATCCTGCGTTACAAGCTGATTTAGACAGCATCAACAAAGTGTGTCGTGAGTTGCACACCGAAGTGAAAGAACGCGTTTTGTATTGGATGAAGCAAGGCAAAAAAGTAGCACTGCTTGGTGGCGATCATTCTACACCATTGGGGTATTATGAAGCATTGGCAACTATCCATGACAATTTTGGAATTCTGCATCTCGATGCCCACATGGATTTGCGAATTGCCTATGAAGGGTTTACCTATTCTCATGCCTCTATAATGTACAATGCCTTGAAAATTCCTCAGATTACTAAAATTACGCAAGTAGGAATTCGTGATTTCTGTGAACAAGAGGTAGCCGTAGTGCAAAAAGAAAAGGGAAGAGTGTTAGTTAACACCGATGCGGATTTGAAAGCCGAAATGTTTGCCGGAAAAACTTGGGCACAACAATGTGAGGACATCATCGCAACCTTGCCCCAAAAAGTGTGTATTAGTTTTGATATTGATGGCATGTATCAGTGGTATGCACCAAGCACAGGAACACCAGTACCGGGAGGATTTTCTTTTGAACAAGCTACTTATTTGTTTAATAAATTAGCCGAAAGTGGTAAAGAAATCATCGGTTTTGATTTGGTAGAAGTTGCGCCTGGCGAAACCGATTGGGATGGAAATGTAGGCGCAAGAATGCTTTTCCACATGTGTGGGGTTTTAGCCAAGAACAACGGAATGAATGTGGGACAAAAAATAAACTTCCCTAGAAAATAAAACATCGCATTACTTGAATTATCGATTATAAATCAAGAAACCCTTTTAGTATTTAAATGCTGAAAGGGTTTTGTTATTAAAAGTACAGTTGTATCATTCCTGTTTTTGTTGTACCTTTAATATTGTTTTTCTTTAGAAAATCTTAAGAAATCATTAACCCGTTCCAAATTTTTTTGACGCCACCTTTGTATAAAATTAGTATATTATGATATCTTCAACTCACCTTCATGCGATGGTAATTCATTTTCCTATCGCTATATTAATCATCGGATTTTTATCTGAATTAATCGGATTGTTTTTCAAAAAAACATTTTTCAATCAAGTTGCTTTTTATCTATTGCTTGTGGGAACCATTGGCACTATTGTTTCTTATCTTTCTGGCGACGCTGCAGGCGAGGGAATGGAAGAGGGAACACTAGGTAAAGCAATTGGGATGCACGAGGAAGCCGCTATTATTGCGTTATGGCTTACCATTGCAACAGCTGTGGTTTATATCGCTATTTTTATTTTTAAATATAACCAACGATGGGCCAAAATAATGAGCGTAATTTTATTTGCTGCTGTTGTTGGCGCTATTGCTAGAACCGGATATTTAGGCGGACAATTGGTTTATAAACACGGAGCTGGAGTAGAATTGGGACTTCCTGATTTCTCTGGTGCCGACCTTGAAAATGAAAGTAAATAACAGGTTAAAATAATACTATGAGAGTTTTATTGGTAGAAGATGAATCCGCTATTTCAGGGTTTTTAAAAGAAGGACTTGAAGAAGAAGGATTTGCCGTTGATGTGGCAAACAATGGCAGGAAAGGCCTTGAACTGGCAATGGATTATATCAACGAATACGACATCATACTGCTCGATTGGATGCTTCCTGGGGTTAGTGGAATAGAGATTTGTAGAAACGTTCGCAAAGAAAACAAAACAGTTCCTATTATTTTTTTAACCGCTAAAGACACGGTTGATGACACGGTTTTCGGTCTAGAAACTGGAGCTAATGACTACCTCAAAAAACCTTTTGCGTTTGAAGAACTCCTAGCACGAATGCGTGTTTTGCTTCGCAATAGCGCTGGTGAACAAACTGTTTTCAAAACAAGAAACATCAGCATGAACATCGACTCTCATCAAGTCACAAAAAATGGAGAAATAGTAGAGCTTACCCAAAAAGAGTTTGCCCTGCTCGAGTATTTACTGCGTAACAACGGGAAAGTTTGTCGCCGCACCAGAATTATGGAAAAAATTTGGGATATTCATTTTGACAAAGACACATCGGTAATTGATGTTTTTATCAACGGATTGCGAAAAAAACTAGATGATAAAAACGAAGAATCAATTATTCAAACCATTCGCGGAATAGGTTATAAGATTAATGAAAGCCAATGAAATTAAGCTTTAAAAAAAGAATTGCAACCTATAACATGTTTGCCATTGCCATCCTTATGGCTGTGGCATTTATTGTCATATATGCGGTTGTTTTTTATACCTCATACAAGCATTTGGATGATGATATTACTACTGAAAAAATAGAAGTTTTTAATAACTTAGATTGGAGTGGCGATGAAATTATCATGAACAAAATGCCCGAATGGGAGGAAGCAGAACACAAACAAATAGAAATAAATCCAACCTTTATTCAAATTGTTGACATCAAAGGCAACACTGTTTTTAAGTCGGCAAACTTACAGGAAAATCATTTCCTCTTCAACCCTACAATTGAAAAAACCACCTTTTATAATGCAATCATAAACAATCAAAGAATAAGACAAGGACAATTCCCGGTTTTTAATAACGAGAATAAAATAATAGGACAATTAACCATCGGTGTTTCACAACAAGAGTCCTATAACGTACTTCATAATCTTTTGATAGTATTGTGTTTGACTTACTTCTTCATGTTGTCAGTAATCTATTTTATATTGTCTTTTGTAGCTTCAAAAGCTATTGCGCCAGTGAATGAATTAATAAATTCAGCAGCAAAAATTAATTATGCCAACATTAATTCGCGTTTGCCAGTGCCACAAAATGATGACGAAATACAACAACTTGCCACTACCATAAACGAATTATTAAACCGATTGGAAAATAGTTTTTACCAACAAAAACAATTTACTTCTGATGCTTCCCACGAAATGCAAACGCCATTAGCAGCCATAAAAGGTATTGTTGAAGTCTTGCTCAGAAAGCCACGAACACCAGAGCAATACCAAACCAAGTTGAATGAAGTAGTGCTACAAACCGATAGATTGTCACTCCTGTTTGATCAATTGCTGCAACTCGCTCGACTAGAGTCTAATGTACTATCTGTAAAAAAAGAAAAGGTTGTACTAGATAATGTTATTCAAAAAATTGCCACAACACATCAAGACTTTTTCAAGACTAATAAAATCAATTTTCATAACAATATCCCCAATAACACGATAATACAAGCCGACGAAATGCTGCTCGAAAGAGTATTAGACAACCTCATTACCAATGCTGTAAAATACAATCAACCTAATGGAAATGTATATTGCGATTGGAATGCAAAACAAAAAACACTAACCATCAAAGACGATGGTATAGGTATTCCACCCGAGCAAGTTTCTTTTCTTTTTGACCGTTTTTACAGAGCAGACAATTCTCGAAGTTCTCACATTCCTGGAAACGGACTAGGATTGTCTATTGTAAAACGACTTTGCGAAATGCAAAACATCAACATCACAGTGGAGAGTGTTGAGACAAAAGGAACTTCTTTCCATTTAGTTTTCAATGACTAAAACTTTAGCTTAATTTAAGAAATCACAAAGAAAAGCTAAAGACAACCCGTCGCAACTTTGCCTTAGAAATAACAACTAAAAAGGTAAAGAAATGAAAACAAATCCAATCACTATCGGTTTAATGATTCTAACAGTAAGTTTGTTAGTATCCTGCAAAAACAATGAACCTGCACAAACAGAAACTCCTGTAGTTCCTGAAACAACTACTACAGCACCAGTGGATACCACTGCTGTTACAACCAAACCAGAGGTAGCAAAAGATTCTCCGATGTCTAAAGAAACCAAAGAGACAGAAGAAAATGAAGAAAACGAGAAAAACGAAAAATAATACAATAACTTAAAAACATACAAAATGAAAAATAAAGCATTTATACCAGCATTACTAATTCTTAGCAGTCTAAGTTTATTCTCTTGTAAAAACGCAGAAGATAACAAAGCTGAGATGAAAAAACCAGTAGAAACAACTACTGAAAAAGCTTCGGTAAACGTAGATGAGGCAAAAACCAAAACCATTGCTAATTTACAAGACGCTTTCAATGGCGAGTCAAACGCAACAGCAAGATATGCTGCATTTTCTAAAAAAGCCGCCGAAGAAGGATACAAAGAAATTGCCATGCTTTTTAAAGCAGCATCTTTAGCAGAAAAAGTACACGCCGGTAATCACAAAGCCGTTTTAGAAGAAATGGGAGTTGAGGTAAAACCAGCCGTGTTAGATGTAAAAGTGAATTCAACAAAAGAAAACCTTGAGTTTGCCATCAAAGGAGAAACCTATGAAGCCAACGAAATGTATCCAGCATTCCTAAAAGATGCTAACAATGCAGGCAATCAACTAGCATTAATCAGTTTGAACTATGCTTATAAAACCGAGAAAAAACACAAAGAGTTTTATGAAAAAGCATTAGCAGCTTTGGTAGCTAATAAAGTAAACACGCTAGCCACTACCTATTTTGTGTGTCCAACATGTGGTAACACCTACGATGCAACAGCACCAAAACGTTGTGGAATTTCCATGACAAGCGGAGAAAAATTTGTAAAAATCAACACATTGTAAATTTTAGAAATCATGGATCAAACACACTTGCATTTACTCATTACACACTTGCCTATTTTTGGTTCACTACTCGGAGTTTTTGTCTTAGTTTTTGGAATGTGGCGCAAAAGTGATACTACTATACTAGCTTCCTACTTCTTGTTTATTATTTCAACTATTGGAGCTGTTATTGCCTATGTAACGGGAGAAGCTGCCGAAGAAACGGTAGAAAATATTCAAGGAGTTTCAGAAAGTGTGATTGAACAACACGCCGATTTTGCCCAATTTGCCCTAATAGGTTTAATTGTACTCGGAGTTGCTGCTCTAGCCAGTGCTTTGACACTTTACAAAAAAAGCCCTTTTTCAAAAATGCTGACTATGGTTACGTTATTCCTTTCGATTGTTAGTTTTGTGTTAGTAGCAAGAACAGGATATCTTGGTGGACAAATACGCCACACCGAAATTGCTGCTGGAGTGACACAAAATGCAGGAGAACAAGGCGGAGAACAAGAAGGTGACGACGATTAACAGCAACAACATTCTCCATTAAAAAGAACAATAATTCACAAAGCGATTCATGTTGGGTCGCTTTTTTTAAGCAAAATAACTGTGATCTATCGGTTAATTATAGTACATTCGTGTAGCTCTTCATCAGAATATAGATTCCCTTTACGAACCCTATTGTCTTTAGTTATACTAGCGATGTATTCTAGCCAATATGGTTAAGTCCTAATTTAAAAAACAACGAAGAAAATGATAACAATAGATAACTATTTAGACAGTCATTACATCCACAGAAGCAATTGGTTGAGAGCTGCTGTGCTGGGAGCAAACGATGGAATTATTTCTATTTCCAGTCTTGCAATAGGTGTGGCCGCTGCCAGTTCAACAAGAGAACCCATTGTTTTAGCAACGGTTGCCGGACTTGTAGCTGGTGCATTATCTATGGCTGCTGGTGAATATGTTTCGGTGAGTTCACAAACCGATACAGAAAAAGCAGATATCCAAAGAGAAATACAAGAACTTGAAGATATGCCCGATGAGGAATTACAAATTCTTGCGCAAATCTATGAGAAAAGAGGACTGAAAAAAGAAACTGCCCTTCAAGTAGCCACTGAGTTAACTGCCAATGATGCATTGGGCGCTCATATCCGCGATGAATTGGGAATAAACGAGATTAGTCAGGCCAATCCCATTCAAGCTGCTGTAGCCTCGGGTGCGGCTTTTAGTGTTGGAGGAGTTTTACCGCTTTTGGTTATCCTTTTTGCTCCTTTAAAGGGTATGGAATATTGGCTTTACGGTTTTACGATACTTTTTCTAGTGATTTTGGGAACCATTGCTGCAAAAACTGGTGGTTCGAGCATAAATAAAGCTATTTTCCGTATTACTATTTGGGGAACCATTGCTATGGGCTTATCCGCTTTGGTGGGTTATATCTTTGGAGTTAGAGTATAATGTATAGTTTCTTAAACTACTGTATTGGAAATTGATGCCGGTTTTAAAAATAAACCCTTTCAGAGTGTGAAACTCTGAAAGGGTTTTTAACTATAGAGTTTACTCTATAAGCTGTAGTGATTACGAAATTGCATTGGTTTGGAGAATATTACTTATAAACACCTTTGGTTTGATTAATTAATGGCTCCAGCTTACTTAGAAAGCACAGGCCAAGCCACAGGATCAGTGACTGCTTGCCGAACAACAACACCTTCTTTTGTAATGTTAAAAACAGTCAAATCCTGAGCAATTGTTACAGGACCATCATATTCTCCCCTCATTTCTTTATAAACAGAACCCACAGTTTCATGATCAACAGCAAGATGGAATATAACCGACATTCGAGCATCGGCTTGCTTAAATATCTTTCCAGCCATGGCAGGACTAGTGTGCAAGTGGCTTAGCGCTGTTTTAGCGACTTCAAGTGGCCAACCGGCCTTTTTTGAAAACGTTACCGCGTCAGGAAATGTCTCATGAATAAGCAGGTCAACACCGCCTTTGGAAGCTACTTGTATACTATCGGTAGGAGTGGTGTCGCCAGAGTACACGATAGATCTGCCGTTGTAGTCGAGTCGCAAGCCTACAGGTCCAGCAATCATATGTTTTACAGGAAAGGAAGATATTACCACTCCGTTGCGTTCATATATTTTGGTTGGTTTGTCGCTTGGGATTTCAGTTGCAATAATCTTTGCACCCGATTTACTAGGATTTTCTTTCATCGCCTCAGTATCCCATGCATGTGCCAACATTAAATGCTTGGCATAGGACTCAGTGCCCAATTCTTTAGTAGCACCTGATGGTCCCCATAGCTCAACAGGAACATTCCTTCCACTCTTACCTATGCTCCAAACAAGTGCAGCCATATCGCCAACATGATCGGTATGCAAATGAGTGGCAAACACCTTAGAGGCCGAATTCAATGGCAATTTTAATCCGGTAAAATTACGTAATGCGCCAGCGCCAAGATCAAAAAAGAACACATCCTTCTCCTTGTTTCCCACCTCTATTAAGATAGATGCTGATGCTTGACTGGATTTCACAAACGGATCGCCACTGCCTAATATGGTAACTCTTATCTCATCCTGTCCAAGTTCCTCAGTACCCGGAATGAAGGTAGCAGCGTATTTTTTTGGATTACCTACTATAGGTGTGGTTGTTAAAGGTATGACAGCACCTTCGTAAGCCAACTTAGTAGTGGAATCAATAACCGATAATTTCTGTTGCGCCATACTATCGGCAGAGCCAGATTTCAACTTTGTATCTTTAGCTGCATCATTGCAGGACACCATTAGCAGCGTTACAGAAAGTAAGCTACAGTGAAAAAAACGCAGTGATTGTAAATATTTCATAATTCAAATTCATTAATGTTTAGAGAGGCTTTTTATTTATTTTATAAGTTCTAAGTTTATCCACAAATTTACGAAAAATAGTAGGTGTTTATAAATTTATAGTTTGATTGTTTTTAATTTTTTGTGGGAAGTAAAAAAACAAAACAAGTTTACTTTAATCTGCAATTAACAGTTATAAAGCTAAATGCTTTCTTATTTTAATTTTGTCAATATCGAATCTGTATGTCTATCTGCGTTACAATTGTTGCTAACTTGTATATGAACTTAGTTTTTATTCCAAAAACTGAGCAAAGTCAAACAATTATAGGAGTATATATGAAGTTTTTGTAAAATCAACTATAATTAAATCATCGAATGGAGTTTTAGCTTTTAATTCCGTTTTGATTTACTACAACAAACGTTTCTTTGTCAGGTATTTCAAAAACTAAGTCTTTCCATTTTGTTCCTTTTTTCCCAACCAAAGTTATTTTTTTCCCTTTTCTGGTTATGGCAATGATATACTTTGAGTTTTCGTATTCCTCATGGTTATTTTCAATAGTAACCATCCCATTTTGGTTTAAATAAAAGGAATTGCTTTTAACAGCTAAAGTATTCCAATTATTGCCATTCACACTTTCCATAGTAATTCGATTGCTATCTAAATAAAATTTTATTTCAAAATTAGCTATACCATTTTGGGCATTCAAATTGGTAATAAAAAGTAAAAGGAATACCATCTTCAGTGCTGCTTTTTTAAATTGACTTTTCATTGTTTTTGTGTTTATGTTGAGTATTTAACTTTTTGAGAGGTTGTGCAAAGGTTACGGCTGTAGTGTGAGACTTATTTGTTTTATTTCTTTTCCCAACTAGTTTTTAATTCCTGTAAATCTTTATTTGAAATTGGTATTTGTAACATTTCTATAAAATTTGGAAACATATAAATTTCCGAAGTGCTGACGCCCTTTTTTTCTAATTCGTTATATATTTTCCCCATGTGAATAAAAGCTAACTTATTCTCTTGATTTGGATCATTGAAAACATATTCCTTGTTATTAGGTATTGTATATAAATATGTTTCAGGTTTGTCACTTTCGTTTACTTTTTCCTTATTAAAATAAAGTTGAATATTTTCTGAGCCATTTATTAGATCTTTATTGACAACAATTGCTGTATATGAACTTTTGTCTTTTTCTGAAGTGAATCCAAAGAAATATCCTGTTCCATTTTTTTTGTTTAAACCTTTTTTAGCTTCAATTTGAATAGTGCTAGATTCATATCCTTCAAGCATTTGCGCTGAAATATTTTCAAATAGAAATAATAGAGTTATGGAGTATAAAATTTTCAAATTTGTCATATTATTAATTAGTATCATTTTTTTAAGTTTTGTGCGCTGTTATGTAGCGTTGTTCTTCTCTATTCATCTATACCTCTTGGAATATTAATAGGAAGTGTGTATGTGCATTCAACAGGTTGTCCATCCTTTACAGCTGGCGTCCATTTAGGGCTTTTTTGTAGAATTTTTTTTATTTGCTCTCCAACTCCGTATCCTATGTCTTTTAATATTTTTATGTTTCCAACAGTCCCATCCGTTTTTATGGTAAATTCTACAATTTCTTTTCCTCCAGGGAAATTATATACATTTGGAGATCTAAAATTATCACTTATGTATTTGTAGAATTTATCTAGGCCACCGCTGGATGTTTTTTCTACTTTTTGTATTTTATTATCAGTTAGACTATCTTTTTGTATTTCAATAGTATTATTATTTTGAGCAAAACTAATATTGAAGATTGCTAGTAAACTTAATTGTAATAAAAATTTCATTTTTCTTGTTATTTAGGTTTTGTACAATGCTGCATAACGTATTGCGGCTTGTGATAGTGGCGAACTTCGTAACGGCATATTTTCCACTAAGATAAAAATTCTTGCGAAATGTAAACGTGTATTTACTACAAAATTCGCAATCTTGCCAAACGCCTGTTAGTGGCTGCCAAAATTTAGAGGAATAATCTTTGGACTTTTTTCTTCGCGACTTCTAATGTATCTAAATTTCTTCTGAAATCTGAGTTTTCTTCTAAAAGTTCAAAAATGTCTTTTCTGAAATTTAATATATCAATTTCAGTTTTAGTAAATTTTGAGTTTAAATTTGCCTGCCTAGAAATATCTATTCTGGAGACGGTATCTTTTTCTTCTTTCAAAATGAATACGTCATTAAAATACGGCATAATTGAGTTTTTATTATCTTCCACCAATTTAATACCTTTTAAAGTATCTAGATGATATTTAAAAATTAACTCATTTATTTTTTCTTTTTCATTTTGAGTTAACTTTATCTTGTCGCTGTAATTATTATACCATTCCATTTTATATTCACCAGTTTGTAAATTTAAATTATAATCTTGATTTAAAATTGATAAATTAAAATATGCTGTCTTCTTTTTACAATTTACAAATGACAATAAAATCAATATCAGTAATACTTTCTTCATTTTTACGTTTTTTGAGGATTGGTTGCCACTAACGTTCTGGCAGATTTGCGATGGGCGGGATTTTTAGCACAAATGTTGATGCGGAGCACAAAACTTTCGGCTACCACTAAACTATCTGCGGAGTACGAACCCCCGCCTATTGCAAATGTGCTGTTAGCTGCTGCCCTTCTATCTGTCGTTTTCATTCCTTTGTTTTCTAAAGTTAAAGATTGCCGGACTAATAAGTTTTAAAATTATGTAGTCCATAAATAACGCTGTCAACAAATACAACCACTTATAATCTTTATCAATTATTGCGTCTGAAACAGGGTTAAAGTTTTCAGTTAGTGTCAAGAGAGGAAAAATTCCTTTCTCATAAAAGAACATATACATCCAAGCGAAACTTCCTTGTCCTGCAACATTTGGGTCGGGCTTGTCAAGCAAAAGAATTAGTAAAGTGAAGAATGCTATTTCAACTATTAGTAGTGTCAGTAGAGATTTTCTTGTCTGCCGAAGTCCTAAATACTTATTTTCTGGATGTCTGAACCCGAAAACAATCCAAGGGATTAAAAGAAGAGTTGAAATAAACATTGTCAGCTACAGTTTGTCAAGAAGTTAATAAAGCCCCAGGTATAGAAGAGTAAAATTACTCCACTAAAAATCACGAGTGTCATTTTAAGTTTATGTCTTGTTGTTGTAATGGTTATACGAGCAAGAATAAGTTGAATAACACCTAAAACAAGTCCAACCAAAATAAGAACAGGTCCGCAAACCCAATTTGATTTATTTTGGTCAAGAATTGCTGTCGTAACCACCAGTCCGATGAGTAAAATTGTCAATGAGATTGTTACGATTTTGTAGTTCATTTCTTGTCGTCAGTTTCGAGTTTGCTGTGTCGTCATAGGGTTGCAGCTAACTATCTTATAGGTCTGACAACCGTCAGACTTTATTACAATTGTAAATATAGAAATTAATCTTATAAATTATTAAAGGATATAAATTGTTTGATGAGATGCTTCTCTCGTCCCAAAAGACGAGACAGCATGACAAGTATTATTTGGATTATGCGACGTTTTCGTTTTCTTGTACTGGTTGCATGGTTCTGTTGAGTTGGAGTCGCATGCGTTTTATAGTTCCTACTTGTTCCTCGATGGGTTTATAGTTGGGGTGTGTGATGGTTATTTTGTGGAAACCTGGTGGTAGGTTTTTGAATTCGAAGTAGCCTTTGGTGGTTGTGGTGGCTGTGTTTTTTATTTTGGCTATTTTTATTTTGGCTCCTTGTATTGGTGTTCCATCTTCGTTGGTTATGATGCCACGTATGGCTAGTTTTGAGCCATGACGGTTTATTGTTTTTCGGGAGAAGTAGTAGCTTTCGACGAAGCGTGGGTTGGTTAGTTTTAGTATTTTAACGAGTTTATCCATTCGTTCTAGAATGGTGTTGCATTCATTTATTAGTTCTTTTATTTTTTGGGTTGTTGTTTTCTTTTTTAAGATATTGGTTCTAGGTTGTATGTTGCTTACTTCATATTGGCTGATGGCATCTTTTAATTCATCGAGTGTGGTTTGTGTTATGCCGTATGGGATTAGTTGTTGGCTATTTTGTGTTGCGATGGTGTGTATGTAGCTACAGCTGGTTGCCACGGATAGTTCACGAAGACGTATGAGTCGAGTTTTTGTGAACGTCATGCTTTTTTCGAGGACGATGTTGTTAATTGAGTCGGCGTAGGCACGGACACAGTTGGCTGTGTTGAGTGCTAGGGATATCATGATGTCCTTTTTGTCGAGTTTATCTATTCGAAGTCCTTTTCCGCTAGCGGATTGTTTGCTACTGTTTTGCTGTAGTTCTTCGAATTTTGATTTGAATTCTTCAAAGAGTTGGTTGAAGTTTGGGATGCTTTGAAGTGTTTCGGGTGCTTGGTTTCTTAGGTTTTCTATAACCACTAGAAACATGTTTACTTTGTTGGATTGTACGGATGTCATAGCCTTGTAATTTAATAAGTTAGTTATGCTATTGTAGATATGGTATTACAAATTATATATCTTTTTTTGGAATATGCAAGTTTTTGATGTTTAAATTGAATTGTTTAGGTAAGAGATGCGTTTGTTTTACTAATAGATAAGCTTGCTTTATTTATAAATTAATTTGTTTTGTTCAGAGATGCATTTGTTTTTATAAAAGATATAGTTGTTTTATAAAGATATTTATTTGTTTTGTTAATAGATGCATTTGTTTTTCTATATTATGTAGTTGTATTGATGATAGCTGTAGCTATTTTGATGAGCGATTACATTTTTTTTGGCACTCTTAAAAAAACTTGGAGGAAATCTGCCTTTTCCCTTTACTCATTCATTAGATATTTAATTACATTTGTCTAAACATCATACCAAATGAAACTCTTAAAGAAAACTCTTTTAATACTATTAGCATTACTAATCCTCATTGCCTTGATAGGTTTTGGTTACTTACAATACAGCAAACCCAAATACGAAGGCGAAACTTCCTTAACTGGAATTAGCAAACAAACGACAGTCTATTTTGATGACTATGGTGTGCCACACATCTACGCCGCTTCCCAAAAAGACGCCATGACCACACTAGGTTACGTTCACGCCCAAGACCGCCTTTGGCAAATGGAACTCATGCGACGCATCGCACCCGGAAGATTGGCGGAAATCTTTGGAACTCCAGCGTTAAAAACGGATAAATTCTTTGCTGGTATTGGTATTGATCAAAATTCTGAAAGCGCAGTGGCTCATTTGGACCACAACTCTCCAACCTACATTCTTGCAACGGCCTATCTTGACGGCATCAACCAGTACTTGGAAGAAGGAACAACGCCAGTAGAGTTTACTTTGCTGGATATTAAAAAAGAGAAGTTCACACTAAAGGATGTATACAACATATTTGGGTTTATGTCCTTCAGTTTTGCTATGGCACAAAAAACCGACCCATTACTGACGGACATTAGAGACCGTTTTGGGATGGATTATCTGAAAGACTTTGGCATCAATGGGGAATTAAACACCAAACAATTGCTATCACACAACGGCAAATACAAAGAATACAGTGAAATATCCAAATCAGTAGCCGCATTGCTGGAAGCATCACCTGTTCCTGCATTTATAGGAAGTAATAGTTGGGTATTAGGCGAGGCCAAAACCAAGAATGGAAAAGTAATCCTTGCCAATGACCCTCACATTATGTATTCGCAACCCGGCACATGGTATGAAGCCCACATTGTTTGCCCTGATTATGAAATGTATGGCTATTACATTGCCGGAACTCCGTTTCCACTGCTAGGACACAACCGCAATTACGCCTATGGACTGACGATGTTTGAAAACGACGACGTTGATTTCTTTCTGGAAGAAGAAAACCCCAATAACCCAAAACAGTACAAAACCCCTGAAGGTTATAAGAATTACACCTACCAACAGCGAATCATCAAAGTAAAAGACAGCACCGATGTAAAGCTCAATGTAAAAACCAGTCAACATGGACCTATTATCACTGGTCTATTGGAAGGGTTGAAATCAGAGCAATCAGTAGCCATGTCTTGGATTTACACCCAAGAAAAAAATCATATACTAGATGCTGTTTATTCGTTAAGCCATGCCAAGAACTTGGAAGACTTTCATAAAAACATTGAACTTATCAAAGCACCTGGGCTCAATATCATGTATGGCGATGCCAAAGGTAATATTGCTTGGATTACTTCGGGCAAACTGTATAAAGTGCCTAAAACGGTAAATACTAACTTTATTCTAAATGGCGCCAACGGCATTGATGATAAGAAAGAGTTCATTCCGTTTGCTAAACATCCGGCTGCTATTAATCCGCCGTGGCATTATGTGTACACGTCTAACAATCAACCCGAAGCTATTGATGGTTACTTGTATCCTGGGTACTATTTGCCAAATGACAGAGCACTTCGCATAGATACGTTACTACAACCTAAAAATAATTGGACCAAAGAGGATGTTAGCAAAATGATAGTGGATAATACGTCGGCAACTGCACATACTGTCGTGGCTACTATGACAGCAGCTATTAATACCAAAGGTTTCAGTGCCAATGAAAAGCAAGCGTTAACTGTTTTAAAAGAGTGGCAATCTACCAACAATACAGAGGATATTGCGCCAACGCTATTAAACAAATGGCTTTATTGGTATTTGAAAGATACTTTTGAAGATGAGTTTGGGAAAGATAATTTTACACTACTGCTGAACACTCACATTATCAAACAAACTATTGAGTCACAAACCAAGAACGTGACTTCGCCATGGTGGGACAATGTTGCTACAAAAAACAAGAAAGAGACTCAAGCCGATATCTTAACTCAATCTTTCAAAGAAGCTGTGGCGTCTCTTGAAAAACAATTAGGCAACGACATCAATCAATGGCAATGGGGGAAAGTACACCAAGTAACATACCAACATCCGATAGGGAAAGTGAAATTGTTTAGCCAATTTTTCAACATTGGGTCATTTCCTATTGCAGGCACCAATGAAGTCATCAACAACCAACTTTTCACCTATACCGATGATGCGCTAATCAATACCAAAGGTGGACCATCGACGAGAAGAATTATAGATTTCTCAGATATTGAAAACAGTATGAGCGTATTGCCTACAGGGCAATCGGGCAATCCTATGAGTGAACACTATAGCGACCAATCGGACTTATTCGTGAAAGGGAAATTCAGAAAGATGAAAATGAACAAAAAGGAAATCGAAGCGACATCGACGAAACTAGTCTTTACACCAAAAGAGTAAGATTGTAAAATTATCTCAATTCCATTATTTATTTGTTTCAAAAACATAAATTTGCAAACCGCTTAGTAAAATTAAATGCAAACACCCAAAAAAATTGCTATTGTAGGTTCTGGTTTAGTTGGCACTTTACTTGGAATTTATCTTAAAAAAAGAGGGCATCAAGTAGATGTTTTTGATAGAAGTCCAGATATTAGAAAAATAAATTTTTCTGGAAGATCTATTAATCTTGTAATGTCCAATAGAGGTTGGAAAACCCTACGGGATATTGGTCTAGAAGATGAAATTAAAAAAATAGGAATTCCAGTTGATAAACGCTGCATTCACATGGTTGATAGCAGTTTGATTTATCAAAACTATGGTAAGGACGGCGAATGTATTTATTCACTCTCAAGAGGAGTTTTAAATAAACGAATGATTGATTTAGCCGAACAAGCTGGCGTTAATTTTAAGTTTGAGCAAAAGGTTTGGGATGTTGATTTAACCACTGCAACAATATCAATTGGCGAATCCGAAAGAGGCGAATGGACGACGGAAGATTATGATTTAACTTTTGGTTCGGATGGTGCGTTTTCTAGAATTCGTCACCGTATGCAACGCCAAAGCATGTTTAATTATTCGCAAGAATTCCTAGAAATAGGGTATAAAGAATTGCACATTCCTGCTAATGAAGATGGCTCTCACAAATTAGATAAAAACTCTTTACACATTTGGCCTAGAGGAAGATTTATGTTGATGGCACTAGCCAATTTAGACGGTAGTTTTACATGTACTCTTTTTATGCCACATGATGGTGAAAACTCTTTTGAATCATTAACTAATAAAGATCAATTAATTACTTTCTTTGGATTACACTTTCCAGATACTAAAGCCGTTATTCCTGATTTGGTTGAAGATTTTTTTAAGAATCCTACCAGTTATTTGGTTACCATGAAATGTTTTCCTTGGACCTATTCAGATAAAGTGGCCTTAATTGGCGATGCTTGTCATGCCATTGTTCCGTTTTACGGTCACGGAATGAATGCTGGATTTGAAGATATTACTGTGCTAAATGAAATGATAGATAAATATGGTGATGACTGGGCAAATTTGCTTAATGAATATGAAAACTCTAGAAAACCTAATACAGATGCGATTGCAGAGCTATCGTATCGAAACTTTATGGAAATGAGTTCAAAAACAGCTGATGCCAAATTCTTATTACAAAAGAAAATAGAAAAATGGTTTTCAGACAAACATCCTGATAAATGGATGCCATTATACAGTAGAGTAACTTTCAGTTTACAACCTTATTCCGAAGCGCTTGCCATTGGCGATTTCCAAAATAAAATTATGGAAGAAGTGATGCAAATGGAAAACATTGAGGAGAAATGGAATAGTGAAGAAGTGGAACAAAAAATAATTCAACTTTTAAATTCCAAATTCCAATAGGTAAAAGTTTGTAATTTGGAATCTTATTTTTTGGAATTTCATTCTCGATGTACTTTGTTGAAATCAAAGGCAGGTTTGCAAATGGCAATATATTCACAGGGTTCGTCAAACGGATTGGAATATTGCACTCTGGTATTCTTTTCTATCTTGATGGATTGACCCGCTTCCAGTACTACCACTTCATCTTCAATGATAAATTGTTTTTTTCCCGAAATGATATAGGTGTATTCGTCAAACTCAGGTGTTTGAAAAGGTTCGCTCCATTTGGGTGGTGCTATCATGTGGGCTATGGAAATTTCATCATTATCGGTAGTTGCTTTTCCGTGGTGCTCTTCTATTAGTTTTCCATCGGTTGTGGGAACTATGAAGGGTGATTTTTGGATGAGGTATTTTTTCATGTCATTACTTTTTGAAGATAAAATAAACGGCTAAAACCAAGAAAATAAAACCAACTAAATGATTCCATTTTAACGTTTCATTTTTGAAAAACAACAGTGTGAAAATAACAAAGATGGATAAAGTTATTACTTCTTGAATGACTTTTAATTGCACTAAAGAAAACGGACCGCCGTTTCCTTGATAACCAATTCTATTAGCTGGAACTTGAAAGAAATATTCAAATAATGCCAATCCCCAACTTATTAAAACTATTGTTATTAAGCCAGCATTTTCAAACCATTTGAGTTCTTTAAATTTCAAATGGCCATACCATGCTAAGGTCATAAAAACATTGGATAGTATTAGTAAGCCAATGGTTAAAAAACTTTTCATTATTTTCTTAAGAGTTTGCTTAATACACCAAACATACCACGTATAAACGTAGCACTTGTCACCACTTTTACCACGGATTTTCCGATGACTTCGGTGGTGCTTGGTTCGCTGGTTTTTCTTTTTTCTTCTTCTTGGGTTTCTTGCGCTGCTTCGGCTTGTTGATTGGCCACTTCTATTTTTTTGGTTAGCATTTCATAAGCGCTGTCGCGATCAATTTCTTCGTTGTATTTTCTAACTAATTTTGATTTGGCATTGATTTCGGCAATTTCAGTTTCATTTAATACATCCATTCGACTCATTGGCGCTCGCATCATGGTCGCAGCCAATGGTGTTGGAATTCCTTTTTCGTTCAAAGCAGTTACAAAAGCTTCTCCAATTCCGAGTGATGTCAATACTTCATCGGTTTTGTAATAATCGGATAGCGGATAATTCTCAGCGGTTTGTTTGATGGCTTGTCTGTCTTTGGCAGTGAAGGCACGTAGCGCATGTTGGATTTTTAATCCTAATTGAGCCAAAACACTCGCAGGAACATCCATTGGGTTTTGTGTAACAAAATAAACACCAATCCCTTTGGAACGAATTAATTTGATGATGGTTTCAATTTGGTTCAACAAAGCATCGCTAGCTTCATTAAAAATCAAATGGGCTTCGTCTATAAAAATTACCAATTCGGGTTGATCTGCATCTCCTTTCTCAGGCATTTGTTGGTATATTTCTGCTAATAAACTCAACATAAACGTAGAGAATAGTTTTGGTTTGTCTTGAATATCGGTTAAGCGAATAATGTTTACATATCCTTTTCCGTTTTCGTCAATGCGCATTAAATCATCAATTTCAAATGATTTTTCGCCAAAGAAAATATCGCCGCCTTGTTGTTCTAATTCTATAATTTTACGAAGAATAATTCCTGTAGTTGAGGTAGATATTTTACCATAGTTTTCTTCGATTTCGTCTTTGCCTTCTTCGGTGATGTAGTTAATCACTTTTTTGATATCCTTCAAGTCCAAAAGCGGCATTTGTTTGTCATCACAATATTTAAAAATCACGGCAACTACTCCGGCTTGAGTGTCATTCAAATCTAGAATTCTGGAAAAGAGTACTGGACCAAATTCAGAAACCGTGGCACGCAATCTAACACCATCTTGTTGCGATAACGACATCAATTCAACAGGGAAACTTTGCGTTTTGTAGGGAATATTTATTTTGGCATGACGTTCAGTTATGAATGGTTTTTCTTCACCTTCTTTTGCAATCCCAGAAAAATCACCTTTGATATCCATCATGAGCACTGGAATTCCAAATGAGGACAATTGTTCAGACAGTACTTGAATAGTTTTGGTTTTTCCAGTTCCTGTTGCGCCAGCAATTAATCCGTGACGGTTTAACGTTTTTAAAGGCACTTTTACAAAAGTATCTGCAACGGCTTCGCCATTTAGCATTGCACCTCCAAGGATAATGCTTTCTCCTTTTGAAGTATAACCTTCATTTATATGTTTTGTGAAATCTGATGAAGTTGGCATGGTTTGTATTTTTTGAAATTAGAATTGTGACTATAAATGTATTGCAAAATAATGCATTTTTTGAAAACAAGAAATGATAATCTTATTTAATCTAATCAAAATAGGTTTTAGTCCTTACAATTCAAAATAGTTGCTTAAAAAAATACATTTTCAAACCTTTTTACGTTATGCTATAGATGACCTATTAAAACCTTAAAAATCAGTCTTATTTTAATGTTATATTTAGCGAATATTTCTGATGACTGAATCGCTCTTTTGGGTGCATTTAAATCGATATCGTATTAATAGTAAAAAAAGTTTTTTTATTTCAAGTAAAAAATTAAATTTGTCCCAAACAAGTTTATAAACAACTAAAAATTATAATTTATTTAAAACATTTAAAATTTAAAAAAAATGGCAAACGTTAAGCAAGAAAGTGGATCAAAAGGAGGAACTATGTTCTCTGGAATTGTAATTGTAGCATGTATCTTAGTTGGTATTCTGGTATGGAATTTCATCATGGGTGCTGGCTCAAATTTTGAAGGTGGAGTTAATACAGGTCATCCGCTACCAGGAAATTATTTGGCAATGGTTTATAAAGGTGGACCAATTGTTCCTGTTTTAATGGGGTTATTGTTGATGGTGGTTGTTTTTTCTATTGAGCGTTTTGCTGTTATCACAAAAGCGGCTGGAAAAGGAAAATTGGATGTGTTCATGAAAAATGTTCAAGGGAACATCAAACAAGGAAATATTGAAGATGCAATCAGTGCTTGTGACAAACAACAAGGTTCTGTTGCTAATTCTATTAAATCTGCTTTGGTAAAATACCAAGAAGTTAAAAAAGAAGGTTTCACAAGTGAAGAAGCGGCTGAAACTATCCATAAAGAAATTGAAGAAGCTACAGCTCTTGAAATGCCAATGTTAGAGCAACACATGACTATTTTGTCAACTCTTGTTGCGCTTGGAACACTTGCAGGATTATTAGGAACTGTAACAGGGATGATTAAAGCATTTGGTGCGTTAGCAACAGCTGGAACTCCAGACCAAGCGGCATTAGCAAATGGTATTTCTGAAGCACTTATCAATACTGCAACAGGTATTTCTACTTCTGCTTTGGCAATTGTTACTTATAACTATTTTACTTCTAAAATCGATACGTTAACTTACTCTATTGATGAAGCAGGTTCAACTATCGTGAACACTTACAGAAAATTCAGAGGAAGTTTAAAATCATAATACAGTTTTAGAATTATCTAAAATTGTTTAAAAACAAAAATAATGAGTAAAGTAAAAATGTCAAAAAAGTCAACTTCCATCGACATGACGGCGATGTGTGATGTGGCTTTCCTTTTACTTACATTTTTTATCTTAACAGCAACGGCCAAAGTGCCTGCGCCGTTACCTGTGGACACACCTTCATCAACGGTTCAAACTAAATTGCCAGACACTGATTTGGCGACTTTGACAGTTGGTAAAAGTGAAGGCAAAGAACAAGTGTTCTTTGGTGTAAAAGGAAGAGATGTACGTATTAAAACATTGGAGTTAATGGCTGAGAAATATAATGTAACTTTCACTGATGATGAAAAAACACAGTTTTCTCTTGTAGAAGAGTTTGGTGTGCCAATACAGTCTATGAAAGAATTATTAGCCATGAAAGGTTCTGATAGATCAAAAGCGGGTGTTCAACCTGGAATTCCTTGTGACTCTATCAATAACCAATTGAAAGATTGGATATATACTGCGCGCCAAGCAAATATAGATGTAGCTGATAAAGAGTTGCAATTTGCTATCAAAGGAGATGCAAAAGAAGAGTATCCACAGATTAAAAAAATCATGGATATGTTGCAAGACCAAAAAATCAATAGCTTTAATTTAGTTACTGGTTTAAGAGGAAAAGATTATTAATATTTAATAATAATACAAAATGGCTGAATTAAATACCGGCGATGGCGGTGGCAAAAAAGGAAGTAAAAAGGTAAGGAGTAAAAAATCTAACGCAAAGGTTGACTTAACAGCCATGGTGGATTTGGCTTTCTTATTAATTACCTTCTTTATGCTTACAACCTCTTTATCAAAACCACAATCTATGGATTTGGGTTTGCCAGATAAAGATAAACCAGATGATGTTAAAACTGATATAAAAGTTGATCAAAGAAGAACGATGACTGTTATCTTAGGAAAAGATAATAAAATCAAATGGTTTCATGGATTGCTTGAAGCACCAGAACAAAATGGTGGTGTGACTGATGCGGTTTATGGTAAAAATGGTATCCGTAAAGAGATATTGAAACGCGTAGTTTCAATTCCTCAAGTTACTGGTAATAAAGATAAAGGTATGATTGTAATTATCAAACCTTCCAAAAAATCGACTTATAGAAACTTAGTGGACATTTTAGATGAAATGGCTATTTGCAATGTGCCAACCTATGCTATTGTAAATGACATTACACCTGAAGAACAGAAACTAATAGACGAAATGAACAAGTAATGCTCTTGTGCTAATCTTTAAAATTTTAAAAAATGAAATTAGACTTATTAACGAGACAGTGGATTGACATCGTTTTTGAAGGGCGTAACAAGGCATATGGTGCATATGAATTGCGAAAAGATAGTCCTAAAACTACGTTGCGTTCTCTTCTTATTGGAGCATTAATTTTTTGTTTTGCAGTAGCTTCTCCATTAATTATAGACTTAATTCCCGATTTATCCAAAGAGGAAGAGTCCATGGATAAGAAAATTGTAACAATCAAATTACCTCCTAAAGAAGAACAACCAAAAGATCTTCCACCACCACCACCACCACCACCAAAAGTGGATCAGGTAAAATTTGTTAAACCAGTAGTGGCAAAAACGGAAGATATTACCGAAGAAATAGTAAAGATAGAGGATATAAAAGATAAAAATCTTGGAAAAGAAACTATCAAAGGTGATCCAGATGCTGAACTTACTGTTGAACCAGTAGGAAACGGACCAAGTGAAGTGGTAGAAGAAGATAATACTATCTACAACACGGCAGGTATCGAAGTTAAACCAGATTTTCCTGGAGGATTAGAGAAATTTTACAAATTTATTGGTAAAAATTTCCAAGTTCCAGAAGAAGAAGGATTGAAAGGAAAAATATTTGTAACTTTTGTTGTTGAAAAAGACGGTTCATTAACGGATATCAAAGTAATTAGAGACATTGGTTACGGAACAGGAAAAGAAGCTATGAGAGTTTTAAAATCATGTCCTAGATGGAATCCTGGAGAACAAAACGGGAAAAAAGTGAGAGTATTGTACTCGCTTCCAATTTCTATACAATCAGCAGAATAAATGATTTCCAAATTCATTGAAAATTTTCAGAAGAAATCGCTTAAAGAGCGATTTCTTCTCGTTATAGGGATTTTGTTTTTTTTGATTTATTTAACACTTGGCTTGATTATTATATTTTGGAAGTCGCTGCCCTTAACTTTACCATACAATTATAGAATTGTTTTTGGTATTTTGTTAATTGTATATTCTTTTTTACGATTTTTGCGTTTCTTTACTAAAGAATAATTTTTGAAATGAATAAAGTAACCAAAACAATTACTGGTTTTTTACTACTGACTTTGCTTTTTGTTTTCTCTTGTCAACAGAAAACTGAAGACAATAAAGAAACTATTATCAAAGGAAAAGCTACAATTTATGTAGACGAATCTATTTTGCCAATAGTAGAAGATGAAGTAGCGGTATTTGAAACACAATATGATGCCAAGTTACATTTAGTTTCAAAATCAGAAAATGAAGTTTTGAATTCGATGTTGACAGACACAGCTAAAATTGCTGTTATAACAAGAACGCTTTCAGATGCTGAATTAGCTTCTTTCAAAAGCAAAAAAATATTTCCAAAGATTACACCATTCGCAACAGATGCTGTGGCTTTTATTAAAAATAAAACGGCAAATGACACTTTAATAGCTTTGCAAGATGTTATTGATTTTGTACATGGCAAACCAGTGCCATCAATAAAAGGTTTAGTGTTTGATAATGCTAATTCTAGTACGGCAAGGTATATTTCTGAAGTAGCAGGAATTGCTATTACTAATCAAAAAAACATTTTTTCATTTAAAACAAATGAAGAAGTAATTAAATATGTGGCAGAGAACAATGGCATGATCGGTGTCATAGGAATGAATTGGATTTTTCAACCGCCATTAGATTTGCAAGAAGTTGTAGATAAAGTCAATGTTTTAGGCGTAAAAGGAAAGGATTCTAATGAGTATGTTTTCCCTACACAAGATAATCTTGCATTAGGCAAGTATCCTTTGGCACGTCATTTGTATATCATCAATTGTCAAGGATATTCTGGATTGGGAATGGGGTTTGCTTCCTTCCTTGGAGGAGAAAGAGGACAACGCATTATTTTAAAGTCAGGATTAGTACCTGAGCGTGTTCCCACAAGAAAAATAATGATAAGAAATAATGTTAGTAAAGATAAAAAATAAAAATTGTAAGATGAACAAGTTTAAAATTTTCAGCTTAGCGTTAGTAGCAACAACATTTGCGAAAGCACAAGATTTAGAACCAGCGAAGAAGGCAATAGATGCAGAACAGTTTGAAAAAGCAAAATCAATGCTGAAATCAGTTATACAAGCAAAACCATCTAATGGGAAAGCCACTTTTCTTTTGGGTAACATATACTTGAGACAAAATATTGCCGACTCGGCTACTATTTATTTCAAAAAAGGACTGGCTTGTAGTGAAAGTGCAAAGTTCAATAACATTGGTTTGGGTCAAATGGATTTGGATGACAATAACAAGGCGGCAGCTCAAGCTAAATTTGATTTGGTTACCAAAGACATGAAAAAGAAGGACACCGAAGAATATGTTTATATCGCTCGTGCCTATATGAATGCTGATAAACCAGATTTCAAAAGTGCCATTGAGGTTTTAACCAAAGCGAAAACTGCAAATCCTACTGATGCACAAGTGCAATTGGCTTTGGGTGATGCGTATTATGGAGACAAAAATCAAAACGACTCTTATGTTGCCTACAGAAATGCATACCAAACTGATCCTACATTAATAAGAGCAAAAATGCAATTGGGCGTTTTATTGAAAGGCGCCAAAGCTTACACAGAAGCAGTAAAAGCGTTTGATGAAGTAATTGCAATCAATCCGAATTATGGTCCTGTTTATAGAGAATTGGCAGAAACCTATTATTTGTGGGGAAATAATGAACCAAAAACCTATAATGAAAAAATTCAAAAAGCATTAGGTTTTTATGAAAAGTACATGAGTTTAACTGATTACTCTCTAAATTCACGTATGCGTCACGCTGACTTTTTAATCTTAGCCAAAGATTACAAAGCATTAGAAGTTGAAGCTAATGAAATGAAAAAATTAGATGGTGTAAATCCTAGAATTCTACGTTACTTGGGTTATTCGGCTTTTGAAAATGGAAATCCTGAGTCTGCTTTGAATGCCCTAAAAGAATTTACATCAAAACTTACTAATAAAATCATTCCTCGTGATTATATGTATATGGCGCAATCCAAAATAAAAAAAGGAACAAGTGCCGATGGTAAATCAGTTGATGCCGCTTTGTTAGCTTCTGCTATCGAAGATCTTAAAAAAGCAGTGGAATTAGAACCGCTTGCCGCAAATGAACTGAATGAAATGGGGAAAAAGTTATACGATCAAAAAGCATTTGGAGCAGCTGCAGCCGTTTTTGAAGTAGCGGTAACTGTACCAACTTCTAAAAACTATACACTTGATAATTTCTATTTGGGAACTTCTTTGTATTATGATAATACTAGAAAAGATGTTGTTAAACCAGATCCAATTGCGCTACAAAAAGCAGATACTGCACTTGGAAATGTAATCACCGCATCGCCAACTACTCAAGATGCTTACTTGTTTAGAGCAAGAACGAATAATTTATTGGAAAAAGATGAGTTGATGGCAACCTATTATCAACAATATGTAGATGTTGTTACCGCAAAAGGAGATGCTGAAATCACAAAAAGTAAAAATAAGTTTATCGAGTCTTATAACAACATGGCTTCTTTTTATGCTAATTCAGATAAACCAAAAGCAATTTCGCTTTTAAACAAATCTTTAGCGCTTGATCCTGCAAATGCTTATGCACTTGAAGCAATAAAAATGTTGAAATAAAATTTTGGCTAAATTATAAGTAAACCGTTCCAATAATTTGGGACGGTTTTTTATTTGAAAAAAATACAAATTAATACAAATGTTTAATTAGTATCTTTGCCAACTATATTAGAAAAAATGTTATCAAAAGAAACACAATTAGCGGTTGATAAAGGAGAAATGCTTCCGTTAATGGAAGAGTTTTACACTATTCAAGGCGAAGGATTTCACACGGGAACAGCGGCTTATTTTATCAGAATTGGCGGTTGCGATGTAGGATGTCATTGGTGTGATGTAAAAGAAAGTTGGAATGCCGAATTGCATCCACCAACGGCTACTGATTTAATTGTTGAAAATGCCAAGAAATATGCTGACACAGTTGTTGTAACTGGTGGTGAACCTTTAACATGGGACATGACTGTATTAACACAAAAGTTAAAAGATAAAAATCTAAAAGTACACATTGAAACCTCTGGTGCTTATCCTGTGACTGGAACTTGGGATTGGTTTTGTCTTTCGCCAAAGAAAAATAAACTTCCTGTTGACGATGCGTATGCCATTGCTGATGAACTAAAAGTTATTATTTACAACAAACACGATTTTATTTTTGCTGAAGAACAAGCTGTAAAGGTGAATAATAATGCGATTCTTTTCTTGCAACCAGAATGGAGCAAAAAAGAAGAAATGACACCATTGATTGTGGACTATGTGATGAAAAATCCAAAGTGGAGAGTGTCATTACAAACCCATAAATATTTGAATATTCCTTAATTTTTTAAATCTATAAACTAAACTAAAATGAAAAAATTTTTAATTGCAATAGCATTTGCATTTGTTTCACAAGTAGGTTTTGCACAAGACAAACCAAGTAAAGAAGAAGTATTACAAGTAATAGAAAAAAGTGGTGGTTCAGGTCAATTGAATGCAGCCAAAAAACAATTACTTGGAATGATACCCGCTGAAAAGCAAGCAGCATTTGTAGTTGAATTTGATGCGTTAATAAAAAAAGCAAACGATGCTACAGCCGAAATTTATATGAACGAATATACTAAAGAAGATGTAAAAGCTATGTTAGCTTTTTACGATAGTCCAACAGGTAAAAAAATGGCTGAAAAATCAGAAGTAATTGCAGAAAAATCGCAAGCAGCTATGATGAGTTTGCAAGGAGATATGCAAGCTATGATGTCAAAATACATGCAATAATAGAGTTTCAAATAAATCCCAAACTCAGTTTGGGATTTATTTTTTAAAACAACTTTGCTAAATAATCAAAATGATTTCCTTCTAAAATTAATTCGCATTGCAAGCCATTGGCAAAAGCTGCATTTTGCAACGTGTTGTAATCAAGATATAACCAAGGAAATGGTTCTTCGGTTTCATTTTTATAGCAAATAGTAAAAGTCAATTCTCCATAATATCCATCGGCAGGAACTTGAAAACTACCATCATCATCTTTGTCAAACATATAAATGATATCGGAACTATCAATAAGGATTTGCCCGTTTGGATTTAAAAGCGACTTAAGTTTTTGCAAATATTTCGAAGTTTTAGCTAAGGTTTCAAAAATACCAGTGCCATTCATCAAAAGTAGAATAGTGTCAAATTTTTCATTTTCAACTTCTACTATATTTTGAACTTTAGTGTTTTGTAATCCTCTTATTTCACATGCTTTAATAGCATTTTCAGAAATGTCTATCGAAGTAACATCAAATCCTTTCTCCTGAAGATACAAACTATGACTTCCTGCACCACAACCAATGTCGAGAACTTTCCCTTTGGTGAGTTGTAATGCTTTCTTTTCAAGTTTAGGCATTTCATTGTAATTTCTGAAAAGATAGGCAACGCTCATTTCGTCAAGTTCGGAGATATTAGTTTCTGTAAATAAATCTTCGGGGGAATTATTAGTTTGAAAATCGAGTATGGCTTGGCCGAATAAATCTTTCATTTAATATAGTTTAAATTGTTTAAAGGTTTAATTTTGTTTACAAATAAGGATTTAACAACCTTAAACAATTTTAAACAATGTTAAACCAACTCGAACAATTACAAAAGCTTGCCAAAGATAAGCATATCGAAAACAAAAAGTATTTTGATAAGCTGAAAAAGAAAACACCCAAGAATTTGGATTATGTCATGCAGGATTTGCATGATGCCGAGTTCAAAAGAACCGATTGTTTGAACTGTGCCAATTGTTGTAAAACTACAGGTCCACTTTTTACTTTGGCAGACATAGAACGAATAGCAAAGCATTTAAAGCAAAAACCACAGCAATTCATCGACCAATATTTAAGAATTGATGAGGATAAAGATTATGTGTTACAAAGCGTTCAGTGTACATTTTTGGATAATGAAAATTATTGCATGATATATGAAGTTCGTCCTAAAGCGTGTCGCGAATTTCCACACACAGATAGAAAAAAGTTTCAGCAAATTTCGGATTTAACACTGAAAAATGTAGCTATTTGTCCGGCAGCGTATAATATTGTGGAAGAAATGAAGAAGAAA
This sequence comes from Flavobacterium sp. RSB2_4_14, assembly GCF_051547085.1. Classification (NCBI taxonomy): domain Bacteria; kingdom Pseudomonadati; phylum Bacteroidota; class Flavobacteriia; order Flavobacteriales; family Flavobacteriaceae; genus Flavobacterium; species Flavobacterium sp. RSB2_4_14. The sequence goes on along the minus strand of NZ_JBPTTL010000001.1, from coordinate 2,765 downwards.
ATACCTTTGTAAAGACAATTTTCTTATTACTTAGAATTAACCTTTAAAATAAAAAATATTAATCCTAAAAATGTTAATGCTAATCCTAGTAGAAAACAAATTGTATTTATTGGATGACCTAAATTTGTTGTGAATCCAAAACCTATTGCTAAAATACCTATAAAAATAATAAGAATTGATTGAGTTATTTTTTGTGATCTTTTCTCCATCTTGATTTTTCTATTGGTATATCAAATACTTTTTTCTCATTTCTTTAAAATCACTCAATCCTTGTTTCCAAGAATTTCTAATTTCAGTTTCAGTAACTCCTGTTTCAATTTGTTGTTGTAGTTTTTTTGTTCCAGCAAGTTTAGTAAAAAATGAATTGAAGAATTTGGTTTTATCTGATGTGGTATTGTACGCTTTTATCAACCATTTCAATTCTAGTTGTTTTACTTTCTCTATTTTGGATAAATCTTCTCCGTAACATAATTGTCCTTTGTGCAACGGTTCTTTAGCGCCAAAATTCGGAACAGGTGTAAAACTAAAATCACTTTTTGGTAGAAATGGAGAACCATAGATTTGAAATTGTTTTTCAGTGCCACGACCAACGCTAACATTAGTGCCTTCAAATAAACATAAACTGGCATATAAATTTATCGATTGGTCATTAGGTAAATTTGGTGATGGTTTTACAGGCAAACTATATGGCATTTCTCTTTTGTAATTCAAACAAGGGATTACAGTTAAGTTGCATTTAACTCCGTTTTTCAACCATTTTTCGCCATTAATCATTTGGGCATATTCGCCAATGGTCATTCCGTGTAATAAGGGAATTTGGTGCATTCCCACAAAACTGGTGAATTCCTTTTCTAGTAATGGTCCATCCACAATGCTACCGTTTGGATTTGGTCTGTCGAGAACTAATAGTGGAATATTGTTTTCGGCACAAGCTTCCATGATGTAATGAAGCGAAGAAATATAAGTGTAAAAACGTGCGCCAACATCTTGTAAGTCGAAAACCATGATGTCAATTCCTGCTAATTGTTCTGGCTTTGGTTTTTTGTTATCGCCATAAAGTGAGATTATAGGCAAACTCGTTTTAGTGTCTTTTCCATCAACAATATGTTCGCCTGCATCCGCCGTGCCTCGGAATCCATGTTCGGGAGCGAAGATTTTTTGGAGATTGATTTTTTGTTCTAAAAGAAAATCAACAAGATGTATTTTGTTGGAAATGATTCCCGTTTGATTGGTTACAATTCCCACTTTTTTATCTTTTATTAAAAGAAGATAAGCTGCATAATTATCAGCTCCGGTTTGAATTCCTGTGGTTGTATTTTCTGAAGTATCCTCTATTTCCTTTTCTCTATTCTCTATATTCTTTACTGAACTACCACAAGATAGTATTAGTAAAAATGATAATAAAACTGTATTTTTGAACACCAAATTTGAATTCATACTATTGAAATTAGAATATTTTATAGCAAAACGACTCATTACTGCTAAAGACCATAAAAGTAGTATTTCTGCGCCAATAATAAAAATTGCCATCACTGCCATAGCTATTGGAATGATTATGATGATTATTTCTATTGCTACTGGAATTGGTTTGCAACAAAAAATACGCCAAAAAGTATCATCATTTAATGGACATATTATAATTTCCGGATACAACGATAATAATTCTGATGTCAGTACTGATCCAATTTCTATTCACCAAGACTTTTATCCCAATTTTAATAGTGTTGAAGGAATAAAGCACATACAGGCGGTTGCTTCTAAAGCGGGTATCATAAGAACAGAAACAGCTTTTGAGGGAATCATTTTTAAAGGTGTTGGTAAAGATTATCAAACGGATAATTTAAAAGAGTATTTAGTAGAAGGGAGATTGCCTAATTTTAAGTCATACCTCAATGAAGAAGTTTTAATTTCTCAATACCTTGCTGATAGGTTAGGATTGAAGCTTGGAAATAAATTTGTCACTTATTTTATAAAAGAAAATAATGAAGGGTTTAATCTGCGAAATTTCGAGATTGTCGGCATATATAATTCTGGATTTCAAGAATTTGATGCAACTTATGTTATTGGTGATATTCGTCATGTTCAGAGAATAAATAAATGGAAGCCTGATGAAATAGGTTCTTTTGAAGTTTTTGTTGATGATTTCAATCAAATTGAAGAGAAAGGACAGCAAGTTTACCAAGAGACTTCTTCTACACTTGACTCTCAAACCATAGTTGAAAAATTCTATTATATTTTTGAATGGCTTAAACTTTTTGATTTTAATATAGTGATTATTTTAATCGTTATGATTGCGGTATCCACCATTAATATGGTTGTAGCACTCTTGGTTTTGATTCTTGAAAGAACCCAAATGATTGGAATTTTAAAATCCCTCGGTGCTAACAATTGGTCAATTAGAAAGATATTTCTATACAATGCTTTTTATTTAATTGTTAGAGGGTTGTTTTGGGGAAATTTGATAGGGATAGGATTGTTGTTAATTCAAAAATATTTTGGTGTAATTAAATTAAATCCCGAAAGTTATTATGTGAATGAAGCACCCGTTGATATTAATCTTTTCTATATTCTACTTCTAAATATAGGAACTGTATCAATTTGTTTATTAGTTTTACTAATCCCATCTTTTATTATTACCAAAATTACTCCATCAAAATCCATCCGTTTCGACTAGTCTTCAAAGAATATTTTGTTCCTTATTCAGTACAATAAAGATTTTATTGTTTAGAATTCACCTTCAAGAAACGCATTTTCAGCGTATTAAG